>JAWLHE010000003.1:0-480966 GCA_041690495.1 Alphaproteobacteria bacterium
CACCACGTTGCGGCCCTTCGGGCCCAGCGTGACCTTCACCGCGTCGGCGAGAATATCCACGCCGCGCAGCATCTTCGCACGGGCTTCCGTGCTGAAACGGACTTCCTTGGCAGCCATGTCTGTCTACCTCCTCAAGGAATTGATCTGATCAAGCCGCCTTCTTCTTCGCGGCGCCGGCACCCTCGAGGATGCCCATGACGTCGGACTCCTTCATGATCAGGAGCTCCTCGCCGTCAATCTTCACTTCCGTACCGGACCACTTGCCGAACAGGATGCGGTCGCCCGGCCTGACATCGAGAGGGACCAGGTCGCCCTTCTCGTTCCGAGCGCCGGGGCCGACGGCGATCACCTCGCCCTGCATCGGCTTTTCCTTGGCGGTGTCGGGGATGATGATGCCACCGGCGGTCTTCGCTTCCTCGTCGACGCGGCGGACCACCACGCGGTCATGCAAAGGCCTGAAATTCATAACCTTTTTCTCCCTGAATAACGGAATTTGAACACGGCGGCCGGCCTGCCTTGTTAGCACTCTCCAGCGCCGAGTGCTGACGAAATAGGGAATTCCGGATTTTCTGTCAAGACGCCCGAAAGGGCTTGGCAGCACTCCCGCGTCTAGGCTGACAAGATACTGAAATTATTGATTTTTTAAGTCCGTGATGGAAAGAATCGCAGGCAGCATCGTTGTACATGGTCGAGAGCAACAACGAAGGAGCAGCACAGCCCATGAGCAGCCTGTCGCTTCAGTTGCGCAACTATCGGCTTACCACTGCGGAGATCATCTACCGCATGCCGGACCATCCGGCGGTCCTGCAGAGCTACATCTGGCAGGAGCTGGACGTCGCGCCGCACTTCCCTATGCTCAAGAAATTCCTCGATTTCTGGACGCGGAACATCGAGGGCAAGTTGCACACGGTGCGGGTCGCGCAGGCGCAGCTCGTCAAGCCCGCCGAGATCCACGCGCACGGTCACCTGCTGCAGCTCCAGTGACTGCAGCCGGCTCGGGCGGCGCGCCCGCGCTACCTCGTAAGAGCCCGACTGGGCCGGCCCTGCGTTAAGATCGTGTTAACCACGCGCGTCCGGTAATGGCGGCACGTTCAATGCCGCCACAAGGACTACCGGATATGTCGCTCTCTCTCGACGATCTCTCGCAGAGCACGCTCGATCACCTCGCCGATCTCATCGAGCAACGGCTCGAGGCCCCCGACGACTCGCTCGTCCCCGCAACCTGGCAGGATGCCGTGGCGCGCCAGACCGCGGCCGACGAGCTGCGCGAGGCGCTGTGCGAAGCGGGCCTGGTGTGGGTCGCTGCGCCGGCGCCGGCGAGCAGCGCGTCGCTGTCGCTGCACTGAACCATTAACCGCGGCATCTGCTTGATCCCTTCAGCGATTTGCCCCTAGTTTGACGCCCGACACACGGCGCAGGAGAGGGGCGACATGGCAGAAGCAGCGGCACCGGGCGGGCCCAGCGGCAAGCTCGTCATAAAGAATATCGGTTTGCTGCTGTCGGGCGATCTGGAGCGCCCGGTCCTCGACGCCGACACGGTCGTCGCGGTCGACGGGCGAATCCGTGCGATCGGCAAGGCCAAGGACGTCGACCAGTCCGGCGCCAAGACCACCATTGACGCGAAGGGCTGCGCGCTCGCACCCGGCCTGATCGACAGCCACGTCCACCCCGTCTTCGGCGACTGGACGCCGCGCCAGAACCAGTTCGGCTGGATCGAGTCGTTTCTCAACGGCGGCGTCACCTGCATGATATCGGCGGGCGAAGTCCACCTGCCCGGCCGGCCCAAGGACGTCGTCGGCCTCAAGGCGCTGGCGGTCACGGCGCAACGCGCCTTCGACGCCTTCCGTCCTGGCGGCGTCAAGGTGCTGGCCGGAGCACCCGTGATCGAGAAGGGCATGACCGAGAGCGACTTCGCCGAGCTGGCGCAGTCGGGCGTCAAGCTGCTCGGCGAGGTCGGGCTCGGCACAGTGAAGGCCGGCGACGAGGCCAAGAAGATGGTCGCGTGGGCGCGCAAATACGGCATCCAGTCGACCATCCACACCGGCGGCCCGTCGGTGCCTGGCTCGGGCTATATCGACAAGGACGTCGTGCTCGAGGCCGACGCCGATATCATCGGCCACATCAACGGCGGACATACCGCGCTGCCGATCGAGCAGATCCGCTGCCTGTGCGAGCAGTGCTCGCGCGGAATCGAGATCGTCCACAACGGCAACGAGCTCGCCGGACTCACGGCGCTGCGCATCGCGAAGGAGATCGGCCAGCTCCATCGCGTCATCCTCGGCACCGATTCGCCGGCGGGCTCGGGCGTGCAGCCGCTCGGCATCCTGCGCATGGTAGCCCTCCTCTCCTCGCTCGGGGACACGCCGGCCGAACAGGCGTTCTGCTTCGCCACCGGCAACACCGCGCGGATGCGCCAGCTCGATTGCGGCCTCATCGAGACCGGTAAGGCAGCCGACTTCGTGCTGATGGACAGGGCGCAGCATTCGAGCGGCAAGGACCTGCTCGACTCGGTTCGCAAGGGCGACCTGCCGGGCATCGGCATGGTGATCATCGACGGCATCGTGCGCTGCGGCCGCTCGCGCAACACCCCGCCGGCCGACCGCGTGCCGGAGATCGCGCATTGACCTCGCTCTATCGCGTTGCGGCGGTGCAGTTCCTGCTGCGGCCGCTCGCGCGTTTCGAGGACTTCGCCGAACAGGCGAGCGGCTATGTCGCGACGGCGAAGCGCGAGTTCGATGCGCAGTGCGTGGTGCTGCCCGAATACTGCACGGGCGGGCTCATGTCGATTCCGACCGGGAATGGTGCGGGCTCCATCCACGATCTCGCCTCATATGCGCCGCGCTATGTCGAGCTGTTCAAGGGGCTCGCGCGCAGCGAGGACATCACCATTGTCGCCGGCACGATCGCAATTTCCGAAGGCAACAAGTTCTACAATGCCGCACACCTCTTCCACCCGGACGGC
The DNA here is from genome assembly GCA_041690495.1 of Alphaproteobacteria bacterium. GTDB lineage: Bacteria > Pseudomonadota > Alphaproteobacteria > CACIAM-22H2 > CACIAM-22H2 > DATAAP01. The sequence goes on from JAWLHE010000003.1 coordinate 2,963, forward strand.
CGCATCGACGTGCAGCGCAAGCTGCACCTGACGCCGACCGAGGTCAGGCCGTGGGGCCTGTCGCCCGGCGAGGCGCTGAAGCTGGTCGAGCTGCCGTTCGGCAAGGCGGCGATGCTGACCTGTTACGACACCGAGTTCCCCGAACTTGCCCGTCAGGCGCGCGCGCGCGGCGCGAAGGTGATCTTCACGCCGTCCTGCACCGACGACCGCCACGGCTTCCACCGCGTCCGCTACACCGCACAGGCGCGCGCGGTCGAGGACCAGGTCTATGTCGTTGTCGCGCACACCGTCGGCGCGCTGCCCTCGGTCGACAATCTCCGGAGCAATATCGGCCAGGCGGCGATCCTGACGCCGTGCGATTACCCCTTCCCGCCCCGCGGCGTCCTGGCAGAGGGCGAGATGAACCAGGAGATGGTCATCGCCGCCGACCTCGACATGGACGCGATCGCGCGCGCGCAGACGGGCGGATCGGTGCGCACCTGGCAGGATCGCCGCGGCGATCTCTATCCGCAGATAACCTAGGGGTCCCTCATGCTGGCCAGAAAGATTGCGATCGGGGTCGGCATTGCGCTGATCTTTCCGCTGTTGATCTATTACGGCGTGAGCACTTTTCATCCGCCACCGAGACATTCCGAGTACTTTCAGGCAGGGGGCGACTGGGAAGATCCGGAGAAGCGCGGCGCCTTCGATGCCGCGGCAAAAAGCTTCGCGCGCACGCTGTATTTCGTCGCCGCACCGCTCGGGATCGCGGCCATCCTGATCGGCCCTTTTCTCGCGGTTCAGGCCATTGGAACAGGACTGATCTTCGGCGGAATATTCGCCGTTGCAGGCGGCTACTGGTGGTATTGGGACTGGCTCGAGAACTGGCTCCGCTTCGTGTCACTTGCGGTCGCGGCGGGCGTTCTGGTCTATGTTGGATATCGCAAGACAACCGCTTAGACGCCACGGGTCCGTCGAGATCCGCGATCCGCGCTGACCCTTTCTCAAACCATCACGAGAACACGTGCAAGCCGCAATCGGCATCGCGCTCCCATTCTTTGCCGTGATCCTGTGCGGCTATCTCGCCGGGCATTTCCGCGTGATGCCCGAAGGCGGCATCGCCGGAGTCAATGCCTTCGTGTTCTGGTTCGCGCTGCCGGCGATGCTGTTCATCACCATGGCCAGCACGCCCTTCGAGCGGCTGCTCGACCGGGAGTTCCTGCTCGCCTATGTGTCCGCGACGATGGCGGTGTTCCTTGCGGCGCTTGCCCTCGCGCGGGTCCTGTTCCACGCCAAAGGCGGCGAACTGGCGCTGCACGGTTTGTCGGCGATCTTCAACAATACCGGCTATATGGGCCTGCCGCTGATCGGTGCCGCCCTCGGCGCCGGGGCCGCTGCGCCGGTCATCCTGACGCTCACGGTCGATAACACGCTGATGATGGCTCTCGCCGTGGCGATGCTGGAGCGCAGGCGCGGGCACGACGATTCGCGTGGCGCCGCGGTGGCGACACTCGCCGCGCTCGTCCGCAATCCGCTGATCGTCGCCATTGCGTTCGGCACGCTTGCCTCGGCGCTGCGCATGCCCATTCCTGGACCGCTCGATTCATTCCTGCGGCTGATTGGCGGAGCAGCCGGCCCATGCGCGTTGTTCGCGCTCGGCGCCAGCCTTACCGCGCGCGCCGTCACCGACGACGCGGCGCAGATCGCGCAGATGGCGGGCTTCAAGCTGTTCATCCACCCCGCCGCGGTGTGGTTCGCGATGACGTCGCTCGGCGTCGATCCGCTGTGGACGATCGCCGCCACGTTGAGTGCCGCCATGCCGATCGGCGGAACGGCTTTCGTGCTGGCGGAACGCTACAAGACAGCCATTGCGCGCGTTTCCGCGGCCGTCCTGATCTCCACGGCGCTGTCGGTTGTCACTGTCTCCGCGCTGATCGCCCTGCTCCGGCCGTAGGCGCCGATCCGGCCCGCCCGTGCGGGAGGCGGATCCATTCCTGAACGCAGCCGGTCACGGCTCCACGCAGACGCAGTCGGCCGGCGCGGCTCGCCGTCGGACAAGGCGTCGCGCTCAACAGGCCGTTTTCGGCGCCGATGCCGACGCTACCCGGCTTGCGCCGCAGCGCTTTTCCGGCCTTTCCTGGCCGGAGGCGGAGGCGGAGGCGGTGCCGCCGCTGCAGCGGCCAAAGCTGCCGCCTCGGCCGCCAGGCGCGCAGCGCGCAGAGCCTTGGTCTTCGAAGCTTCCTTGGATCGCGCCTGATCGCGGATCTGCTGCCACTCCGGTTTCTTGTCGTTGTGCATGGCTTTTCTCCCGTTCTTCGTTGCTGTGAGCCCATGCCCCTGTCGACATCAGCGTAGCATGGCCTTGCGCGCGAGACACGGCTGTAATGCCACGCGCGCAACACTCGGCCCCGCGCCTTGGAACGACAACTGAGTCAAGCCGTTGATTCTTATCAACCAGGAGGGGTCGATGATTGCAGGCCTAAGGTTCGTCGTTCTCGCAGCGTTGGCCGGGACGGCGCTGATGGCGTGGCGGCGAGCGCGAAACCACTCCGGCGCACCAGTCGGAATTCGACCGCCGCGATCGAGGAAGGCCGACCGGTCGAATCCGCGCGCGACGCTTCGGGAATCGCCAGAATGGCTGTCCAACTACAGGCAGCGCGAAGACGGACGCGTCGGCGAGAACGACCTGATCGACGGCGCCATTGAGGACACGTTCCCCGCCAGCGACCCGCCGGCCTTCGTGCAGGCAGTGATCGTCCGGCCCCCGGCCCGTGCGCGCGTCGCAGCGGTCGACGACGTTGGCGGCAAGCGCATGCAAGGCGAGGTCGAGACGGTCCGGTAGAGTACTACTGTCCCCTGAGAGCCGCTGATCCATCCAGCCTTGCCACGCCGCGTCGTTCTCATTTAGCAATGGCTCCGCCCGACACAAACAAGCGTGTGGGAGCCATTGATGAGAGTTGCGTTCGAAAAGGTAATGCCGCCCAAGACCGGGCTGGCCGTTGAGGTGAAGACGGGCCAGCACCTGCGTGTGACCGACCTTGAAGGCAAGCAGGTGGTCGACATGGCCGTGTTCAATCAGGCCAACCTGCGCGAGAAGCTGTCGACCTCCTACTCGCGGACGCGCTATGTGCCCCCCTCCGGCACCCCCTATATCCCGCGCGACAAGCTGACCACCGGCGACACGCTGATGTCGACCATCTGCCGACCGATGATGCGCATTGTCGAAGAAACGCCGGAGCCGAAGGGCGTGCACGATACGCACAACCGCATGTGCAATCGCTTTCTCTACGAGACCTTCGGCATCGGCCCGGTCGACGGGTGCCACGAGATCATCGCCAAGGCAGTGGCGCCATACGGTCTTCTGCCGGAGGACATCCCCGACACGATGGACCTGTTCATGAACTATCACCATGACTGCGCGCAGGGCCGATGGGTCATCGGCGAGCCGGTGTCGACGCCCGGCGACTACATCCAGTTCGAGGCGCTGATGGACTGTCTGGTCGGCCTGTCGAACTGCCCGATGGATGTACTGGCGCCGTGCAACGCCTATCACTGCACGCCGATGAAGGTGACGGTCTTCGACGCGAGCTGAGCGCCGTCCGCGCTCAAACGCTCAGATACTGCGCCCGGACCGCGTCGTCGCGCATGAGTTCGTCGACTGTACCCTGGTAGCGGATGCGGCCCTTCTCGATGATGTAGGCGCGGTCGGAGACCATCGTCGCAAAGTGCAGGTTCTGCTCCGACAGAATCACGGTGAGGCCCTCGTGCTTCAAGGCAAGGATGGTATTCGCCATCATCTCAACGATCACCGGCGCAAGACCCTCGGACGGCTCGTCGAGCAGGATCGCGCGGGGGTTGCCCATCAGGGTGCGGGCGATGGTCAGCATCTGCTGCTCGCCGCCGCTCATGCGGCCACCGGGACGGTCGCGCATCTCGGCGAGGTTGGGAAAGATCGCGAACAGCCGTTCGATCGTCCATTCCGGAGCACCCTCGCGCGCCTTCTGGCGGCCGACCTCGAGATTCTCGGTCACCGTCAGGTCGGTGAAGATGCGCCGGTCCTCGGGCACGTAACCGAGCCCGGCGCGCGCAATCTCATGCGGTGGGCGACCGACGATCTCCACGCCGTCGAACACGACCTGACCGGCGGCGGGCCGCACCAGCCCGATGATCGACTTCATCGTCGTCGACTTGCCGGCCCCATTGCGGCCGAGCAGGACGACGACCTCGCCCTTCGCCACTTCGAGCGTCACGTCGGCGAGGATGTGTGCACGACCGTAGTAGCTGTGCAGGCCGGACACGGAGAGCAGCGCAGCGCTCATTCTTGCCCCCCGAAGGTGGCGCCGGAGCCGAGATAGACGTCCTGCACCGCCTTGTCGGCGCGCACGTCTTCCGGCCGGCCCTCGGCGATCAGGCGGCCGCGGTTGAGCACGATGATGCGGTCCGCCTGCGCGAACACGACGTCCATGTCGTGCTCGGTAAACAGCACGGCGATGTTGTTGCGGCGGACAATGTCGCGCGCCAGCTCCATCAGGGCGATGCGTTCCTTCGGCGCCATGCCGGCGGTCGGCTCGTCCATCAGCAGCAGGCGAGGTCTGTTTGCAAGAGCGACGGCCAGCTCGACTCGCTTGAGATCGCCATAGGCGAGCACACCGCAGGCGCGCTCCGCCTGGTCCTTCATGCCGACCTGGTCGAGCAGCGCGTCTGCCTCGTCGACATACATCGCAGATGCCGGACGCCACAGTGCCGCGAGTCGCCGATGGAAGGACAGCAAGGCCATCTGCACGTTCTCGCGCACCGTCATGGACGCGAAGGTCGCGGTGATCTGAAACGTGCGGCCGACGCCGAGCCGCCAGATCTGGCGCGGCTTCAGGCCGTTGATCGGGCGGCCTTCGAAGCGGACCGTGCCCTCGTCGGACGGAAGCTGGCCGTTGATGAGATTGAAGCAGGTGCTCTTGCCCGCCCCATTGGGGCCGATCAGTGCCAGCAGTTCGCCCGCGGAGAGCGCGAAGCTCACCTCGCTGACGGCGCGCACGCCGCCAAAGGCCTTGGACAGACGCTCGACCTCGAGCACCTTCATGCCGCGGCCTCGCGTGTGCGGCGGGACCACAGCGACTGCGCGAAGCCGGCAACGCCCTGTGGAAAGGCAAGCACGAGCACGACGATGGCGAGGCCGAGGACGAGCCGCCACAGGTCGGTGATGCGCGTGAGCTGCTCGTGCAGGCCGGCATAGACGATGGCGCCGACGATCGGGCCCGAAATGGTCTGCACGCCGCCGAGCAGGACCATCATCAGCGCGTCGATCGAGCGCGCGATCGAGACATAGGTCGGAAACACGCTGCCCTTGGAGAATGCGAACAGGCCGCCGGCGACCCCGGCAAACGCCGCCGCCAGGACGAAGGCAGCCCATTGCACGCGCATCACGCCGATGCCGATCGCCTCGGCACGCAGCGGCGAGTCGCGGCCGGCACGCAGCGCATAACCGAACGGGGCGTAGATGATCCTGCGCAGCACCAGCGCGCCCGCGACGCACAGGACCAGCGCCAAGTAATAGAAAACGGTCTTGTCGGCGGCCCATGCGCTCGGCCACACGCCGAGGATGCCGTTGTCGCCGCCGGTCACCTCGACCCACTGGAAGGCGATCGACCAGACGATCTGGGCAAAGGCGAGCGTCAGCATGGCGAGATAGACGCCGGACAGCCGCACCACGAACCAGCCGAACAACACGCCGCCAAGCCCGGCAACGAGCGGCGCCAGCACCAGTGCCGCCTCCATCGGTGCGGCGAGGTGCTGAATCGCCAGCGCCGCGCCATAGGCGCCGAGGCCGAAATAGGCGGCGTGGCCGAACGAGGCCATGCCGCCCGGCCCCATCATGAAATGCAGGCTGGCGGCGAACAAAACGAAGATCGCGATCTCGGTCAGCACGGTCAGCTCGTACTCGCCGGCCGCGAGCGGCGCCAGCACGAGGAGGACCAGGACGGCAAGTCCGGCGAGCTTGAGCGCACGGGGTGCGGCGCGGACCACCGGCTCGACGGCGCCGGTCGCCGCCCGGGCATGGCTCATCGGCCGGCCGAGCAGCCCGTAAGGCCGCAGCACGAGGACCAGCGCCATGACGATGAAGCTTGGCACCAGCGTCATGCGCGACAAGGCGATCTCGACTCCTAGCACCTCGACTGGTGGCGCTATCAGCATGAAGGCCTGCAGCTCGGCGATCAGCAGCGCCGCGAGATAGGCGCCCGGCACGCTGCCCATGCCGCCGACCACGACGACCACGAACGCATCGGCGATGATCGTCAGGTCCATGTTGAGCGTCACCGGCTCGCGCGGCAGCTGCAGCGCCCCGCCGAGCCCGGCCAGCGCCGAACCGAGGAAGAACACCGACGTGAAGAGCCGCTTCTGGTCGACGCCCAGCGCCCCCACCATCTCGCGATCCTGCGTCGCCGCGCGCACCAGGGTGCCCCAGCGCGTGTGCTTGAACAGCAGCCACAGCAGTCCAAGCACCGCCGGGCCGATGAAGATCAGCAGCAGCTCGTATTGCGGGAAGCGCTGATCGAGGATGTAGATGGCGCCGCGCAGGCCCGGCGCCCGTGGCCCCAGCAGATCCTGGGGTCCCCAGATCAGCAATGCGAGGTCCTGCACGATCAGCACGACGCCGAACGTGGCGAGCAGCTGGAACAGCTCGGGGGCGCGGTAAATGCGCCGCAGCAGCACGATCTCCATAACCACGCCGATCACGCCGACGACAAGCGCCGCCGCAATGATCCCGCCCCAGAAGCCAAGAAGCCCATAGGGCACCCGCTCGACGATCGTCCATGCGAGATAGGCGCCGAGCATGTAGAACGACCCGTGCGCGAAGTTCACGATCCGGCTGACGCCGAAGATGATCGACAGCCCGGACGCGACCAGAAAGAGCGACGAGGCGCTTGCCAGCCCGGTCAGGAATTGAGCGACGATGAAGTCCAAGGGAGGGTCCGAGGCACGATCAACGGTTCGGCCTCATTCCCGAGCCTGCCGAAGGATGAGGCCTAAAGTGTGACGGTCGCCTCACCCTTCGACAGACTCCGGGTGAGGCGACACTTGAGGAGGCGGGTCGGATCAGGCCGGCCGCATCTTCTTGACGACGTCGTCTGGCGGCAGGTACTTGGCGCCGTCAGCATACCGCCAGTCGACCATTATCCCCCTGCCGCCCTTGACGGCGGTCTTGCCGACGAAGGCGCCGAGCGTGGACTGGTGGTCGACCGCACGGAAGTGATAGGGGCCGAACACGCCGTCGACCTCGAGGCCGCGGCTCGCCTGGATCAGCTTCTCCGGCTCGACGCCGCCGGCCTTTTTGATCGCCGCGGCAATCGACTTGAAGGTTTCGTAGCCGACGACAGAGCCGAGGCGCGGATAGTCGTTGAACTTCTTCTGGTAGGCTTCGCGGAACCTGGCATGCACCGGCGTGTTGACCTGTTCCCAGGGATAGCCGGTGACGATCCAGCCCTCCGGCGTCTCATCCTTCAGCGGATCGAGATATTCCGGCTCGCCGGTCAGGACGCTGACGACGGCCCGGCGCTCGAACAGGCCGCGGGTGTTACCCTGGCGCACGAAGTTGGTGAGATCCGGGCCGAAGGTGACGTTGTAGATCGCATCGGGGTTGGATTGCGCCAGCGCCTGCACCGTGGCGCCAGCGTCGATGCGGCCGAGCGCGGGGAACTGCTCGCCGACGAACTGTACGTCCGGCTTCGCCTTCTGCAGCAGCTCCTTGAACCACTTCACCGCCGACTGGCCGTACTCGTAGTTCGGCGCGACGAGCGCCCAGCGCTTGGCCGGGAGCTTCGCCGCCTCCTCGGCCAGCATCGCCGCCTGCATGTAGGTCGACGGCCTGAGGCGGAAGCAGTAGTCGTGGCCCTGCGCCCAGGTGACCGCGTCGCTCAGTGGCTCGGCGGCCATGAAGTAGACCTTGTTCTGCTTGGCGAAGGCGCTGACGGCAAGGCCGACATGCGAGAGGAACGTGCCGGCGAGCAGCGCCACCTTCTCGTTGTTGACCAGCTCACCAGCGATGCGCACGGCGTCCTCGGGCTTGCCCGCGTCGTCGCGCGAGATCACCTCGAGCTTGCGGCCGCCAACGCCGCCCGCGGCGTTGATCTCCTCGACGGCGAGCTGCCAGCCCTGCCGGTACGGCACGGTAAAGGCCGGGATGGCGGTGTAGCTGTTAATCTCGCCGATCTTGATCGCCGCACCCTGTGCGCGAAGGATCGCCGGTGCGCCGGCGATCGCAATGCCCGCCGCCGCTCCAGCCATGAACTCTCGACGCCTGATTCTCATATCTGCCTCCTGTTCCTGTGTCCCGTCTTTCTTGACCTCATGCCTCGCCCTCCCGCTTCGCGGGCCCTCTCTCCGCACTCCCTGCTCGAAAAAGAGCCGGAAAGGGATGAGGGGGAGAGAATTCGCGGCGCTATTTCAGTCCGTCCTTGCCTTCGATCTTGTCCTTGGTCAGACCGCCGACGCGCGGCAGCGGGCGGCCGCTGTCGGTGACGACGACGGCGACGACGATTTCGTTGGCCCGCGGCGCGTCGGCGACGCGGATCTCCATGCCATCGAAATGCGAGCGCACATAGGCCGCGTCCTTGTGGCCGAGCGGCACGTCGATCGGGCTGCCGACGCCGCCCATCTTCTTCGCGGATGGCACAAGCGCGGCGCCCTTCTCGACGGCCGTGCGCAGCGGCTTGCCGAGCTTGGGATGGAGAATCGCCGCGGCGTGCTCAAGTTCGCCCCCTTCACCGACGATCGCGGCCTTGCCGTAGCTCTCCGCCTGGCCGGGCTTGATGCCGAGCGCCTCGACCGCGCGGCGGCCGAGCACGTCGCCCAGCTCCTCGCCGATGTCGATCAGCGGATCGAGAGTCTCGGCGAAGCGGCCGGCGAAAGGATTCTCGATCACCGCGATCGCCGCTGCCTTGCGCGTCGGCGGCGCCACGTTCCTTCCCATCTCCTGATGGGTCTCCTCCACCGCCACCACCAGCTTGCGCAGCTTCGCCTTCATCTGAGCCCGTCCTGTCCTTTGATTTCCGAGGCCTTGAGGCCGCCGACACGTTCGTGCACCCGCGGACCCGTGGTCATCGCCAGGATGAGCACGATCTCGTCGGCGCGCGGCGCGTCAGACATGCCGACCTCCATCGCGCTGAAATGCGAGCGCACATACGACGCATTGATATGCGTGATCGGTACGTCGAGACGCGTTCCCGGCGCGCCGACCTTCTTGGTCGAGGGCACGATCGCCTTGGCGTCGCCGAGCAGCTCGCGCATCGCATAGCCGCCCGGCACGTGCCAGAGGGCGCCGTGCTCGAGCTCGCCGGCGACGCCGACGATCGCGCCCTTGCCGTAGCCCTCGATCTTCTTAGCCTCACCGCCCAGTGCCGCGATCAGCCGCTTCGCCATCTCGAGTCCGAGTGGCTTGAGCGCGTCCATCATCGGCATGATGTCCTGCACGTATTTGCCGGCATACGGGTTCTTCAGCACGGCCGCGACGGCGCCCATTTTCAGCGGAGCCGGCACCGGCGCTCCGCCCTCGTGCCAGATATCCTCGACCGTCGTCATGTACTTGCGGACTTCGATCAGCGGCATTCTTCTTTCCTTTAGGCAGCTTTCCTCTGGGCGGCAAGTCTTGCGACGGACGGGCCGACGGCCGCATAGCGGCGCTGCAATACCAGCACTGCGCCATGGATGTGTCCAGCATGGCGAAGCGCCTCGGCCTTTGCCACGCCGCTGCGGAGCGCACACGAGATTGCGGCGCGGTCGAGCGCTGCAACCTCCAGGGTAACGAGGCGGCCGCCGAGATCGCTGTCGGGATCGATGTCCCAGGCCGGCACGCGCCTCACCGCCTCGTGGCCGGGCAGGTCGACGGCGTTGGCGATGATGGTCGCCGCAGCATCCGCCGCCGCAGCATCGGATGCTAGCACCGTCACCGCATCGGCAATGCCGAGCGAGAAGCTGCGCCCGCCACTGCCCTTGCAGGCGCGGCCCGAGGTGGCGATACCGCGCACCGGCATGTCGGCCGTGAGCGCGATCGTGCCGTCGACATTCGGGTCCGCGACGTCCGCGACGACGCCGCAGGTCAGGTTCTCGCCCGGCGCCACATGAAAGGCGATGTCGCCACCGTCATTGACATAGGCCCGGGCCAGCCAAACGCCGCGCAGCATGCGCGAAAGCACATGGTCGGCGACCGCGCCGGCCACCGCCGCCATCGGCGTGATGAAGTCGCCGCGATGTGGCCAGCAGGCGCGGACCATGCGCTTCGCCACCGGCCCCCGGAAGTGCGGTTCCGCGTCGCCAAGCGGGGTGCGCAGCAAGGGCAGCTCCGCCGCGAGTTGTGGGAGCACGTCGCCGAACGCATCCACCGCCTGCGCATAGCACGTCCGGATGTCGCCGGGTGAACCGAACGCCTCGACGATCAGGTCGATGGGTCCGTGCTGCAGATGCAGGCGGCGACCATCCGGCAGCATCGTCGCCTGCGCGCCGCTCATTCCGCCGCACTCCGCGCAGGCGGCGTCAACGGCCACGGCGCATCCGACGACCACTGCATCAGCTTTAGCCGCTGCTCCTGCGCCACCTGGGCCAAAGGCCGCACGTGATCCATGTGGCCGCCGAGCGACTCATAGTCGTCGAGCCGCAAGGTGAACTCGAGCGGGCCGACGATCGCCGGCGTCGGTACGTAGCCGAACGATCCGTCGGGCATGGCGGTCACGTCGACCATGTAGGTGATGCCGCCGCCCGGCCAGACATAAACCGCTGCGCCGCCCGAGGTGACGCGTGTCAGCGCCGCGCGCACCGAGCGCGTCAGCTTGACGGGATTCTCGGTGACGCCGGCGCGCAGGCTGCCCCCGGCCCCCGCCATGAACAGGACGCTGCACAGCGCGGGCTCGCAGTTCTCGCCGATGCGCTCCACGACCTTCGCAATGGGCGCGGGCATTTCCGCCGGCCGGGGCACGAGATTCTCGTCGAGCACATACCAGGCGGCGTGCTCGCCGGTCGTGCTTACCATCAGCAGGCGCAGCCCCGGCCACGCCGTCTTCGGGTCTATTCTCTCGATGATGCCGAGGGGTTCGGTGATGTCGGTGCCGCCCCAGCCGGTTCCCGGATTGGCGACCTGGAAATAGCGGCCCGGGGTCGATTTGCGGCCGCGCACGCGGATGCCGGCGGGACGCATGTCGAGAAAGCGGCCTGCCTGGTGCTCCGTCAGAACGCCGGTGATGTGGTCGTCGACCACGATCACCTCGTCGGCATGGCCGAACCATTGCCGGGCGAACATGCCGATGGTGGCGGAGCCGCAGCCGACGCGCATCCGCTCCTCCTGCGCACCATTGATAATCGGCGGCCTGCCGCCCTGCACGACGACGGTGGCGCCACCATCGATGGTCAGCTCGACGGCACCCTTGTTGCACAAGGTCAGCATGGTCTCGCAGGTGACCGTGCCCTCCTTCTTGCTGCCGCCGGTCAGATGGCGGACGCCGCCAAGGGCCAGCATCTGCGAACCGTACTCCGCGGTAGTGACGTGGCCGACCTGCTCGCCCTTCACACGGACAGCTGCCTGTTCCGGGCCGATATAGCGGTCGGTGTCGATCTTCACCTTGAGCCCGCAATAGCTGAAGATGCCTTCGGTGACGACGGTCACCATGTCGACGCCGTCGATCTCGCTCGACACGATGAACGGAGCCGGCTTGTAGTCGGGATAGGTCGTTCCCGCACCGATGCCGGTGACGAAGGTCGTCGCCCCGGAAAGCGGCGAACCGTCCCATTTCTGCCCGAGGAACGGCACCATCTTCCCGTCCTGCGCGATCGCACGCTGCGTGACCACGAACGGGTCCATGCGCACGAGCCGGCCTTCGACATTGCCGTAGCGGTCGCAGGCACCCGTCTTGCCCGGCCGGATGCGGCACAGCACCGGACACGCGTCGCAGGTCACGATGTCGCCCACCTTGGCCTTCGCTTCGGCCAGCGCGTCTTCGCTCGGCATGTCGGTCGAGGCTTTCGTTTCGGTCATGCGCTGCTCTTGCCGCGCGCAAGGATCGCGGCGCGGACGCGGTCCGGAGTTGCAGGCACGCGGCGGATGCGAACACCGGTCGCGTGATGGATGGCGTTGAGAATGGCGGGTGCCGTCGGCACCAGCGCCGGCTCGCCGATGCCCTTGGCGCCGTAGGGGCCGAGCGGCTCGGCGTCCTCGATCAGAATGCACTCGATCGGCGGCACGTCGCCGAAGGTCGGGATCAGGTAATCGTGCAGGTTCTCGGTGCGTCCCGGGATGTATTCCTCCATCAGCGCGAGGCCGAGCCCCTGCGCCACGCCGCCGTGGATCTGGCCTTCGACCTGAGTCGGGTTGACCGCGCGGCCGACATCGTGCGCGGCAACGATGCGCCTTACCTTCACCGTACCGAGCTCGACATCGACCGCGACCTCCGCGAGCTGTGCCGCGAACGCGTAGGTCGCGTACGGAATGCCCTGCCCGTCTGCATCGAGCGGCTTGGTCGGCGGATCGAAATGACCCTGGCCGACCAGTACGTCGTTCGCGTCGACCTGCGGCAGGGCGGCGAGATCGATCTCCCGCACCGCGGAACCGTCGCGCAGCGTGATTCGCCCCGCGCCCAGCTCGATGCGCGCGCCCTCGCCGACATTGCCGAGCCGCAGGATCTGGCGACGCAGATCCTCGCCGGCCAGCCGCACCGCGGTGCCCGAAACGAAAGTCTGGCGCGAGGCGGAGGTCTTGCCGGCGTCCTTCGTCAGATCGGTATCGCCGGCGACGAGCCGGATTGCCGAAACCGGAACGCCCAGCGCATCGGCGGCGATCTGCATCATGATGGTGTTGGAACCCTGGCCGATATCGACGGCGCCGCTGTAGAGAGTCAGCGTCCCGTCGCGCGCTATGCCCATCGTCATCGTCGAGGGATTCGACAGCGACGTGTTGCCGATGCCGTACCACATGCAGGCGATGCCGACGCCGCGCTTCTCGACGGTCGAGGTCCTGTTGAACGCATCGGCGCCGGCGCGCATCTCCTTCCAGTGCGGTCGCAGCGCCTCGAGGCAGGCGCGCAGGCCCGCACTCGCCTCGAGCTTCTGCCCGCTTGCCGTGACCGAACCCTTGCGCAGCGCGTTGGTCCAACGGATCTCGAGCGGATCGATGCCGAGCTTCCCGGCGAGCTCGTCGAGCAGCGTCTCGTGCGCGATCGCCGCCTGCGGCACGCCGAAGCCGCGGAAGGCGCCCGCCGGCGTGTCGTTGGTATAGATCGCACGCGACGTGCAGCGTGCCGCTCCCACCTCGTACGGTCCCATCGCATGCACGGGCACGCGGTTGGCAACCGTAGGACCCCACGATGCATAGGCCCCGGTATTGAAGTCGCCATGAAAATCGACGGCGGTGATGCGCCCGTCGCGGTCGCAGGCGAATTTGGCATCGATGCGCGCCGGGTGACGCTTGGTGGTCGAGGCCATGCTCTCCGGCCGCGTGTAGGTGCAGCGCACCGGCCTGTCCAGGATCCATGCCGCAGTCGCGATCAGCGGCTGCAGGGAGAGATCGAGCTTGCCGCCAAAGCCGCCGCCGACGGCAGTCGGCACGATACGCACCTGCTCCGGCTTGACGCCCAGGATGAGCGCCATCTCGTCGCGGTCCATGTACGGCGTCTGGGTGCAGGCGACGATCTCGATGCGGTCGCCGACGCGTCGCGCATAGCCGGCCTCGGGCTCGACATAGGCGTGCTCGACGAACGTGGTCTCGAAGCTGGCCTCGGCGACGGCGGCGGCGCGGGCGAAACCCGCGTCGAGATCACCGCAGGCGAGGCGCCCCTTGATCAGGACGTTATCCGGAAAGTCCTTGTGCAGCGCAGGCGCCCCCGGTGCCGTGGCTGCATCGACCCCGCTGATCGTCGGCAGCACCTCCCACGCGATCGGCACCTCGTCGTCGCGGATCGCGGCGACGGTCGCATCGTCGCCGACCAGCGCGACCACGGCCTCGCCGCGGTAGCGCACATAGCCCTCGGCCAACGCCGGCTGGTCCTTGCCGGTCGGATATATGCCGTAGAGATTATGGCCCGGGATGTCCTTCGCCGTGAGCACCCGCACCAGGCCCGGGTACTTCGCGTGCAGCGGCGCGAGATCGCCGAGCGTGAAGCGCGCATGGGGGTGCGGCGAGCGCACCGCGCGCAGGACCAGGCAGTCCGGGGGCCAGCTGTCCGCGCCGTAGCGCTCGGCGCCGGTGAGCTTGCCGATGCCGTCGGTCTTGGCGATGCGCGCACCCACGGCACGGCCGACCTCCGGCTCGACGGGTGCGGCGGGCGCATTCACCGACAGCACCGCATCGACGATCTTGCGATAGCCGGTGCAGCGGCACAGCACGCCGCCCAGCGCATCCAGCACCTCGGACTCGTTTGGCCGCGCGTTGCGCGCGAGCAGGTCGGATGCCGCCATCAGCATACCGGGCGTACAAATGCCGCATTGCGCCGCGCCATGTGCATGAAACGCCTGCTGCAACGCATTGAGCCTGCCCTCGGCGGCAAGGCCTTCGACGGTTGTCACGGCGCGGCCGCCGACCTGCGCGGCCGGCACCATGCAGGCGCAGACCTGGCGGCCGTCGAGCAGCACCGTGCAGGCGCCGCAATCGCCCGCGTTGCACCCGACCTTGGTGCCGGTAAGGCCGAGATCCTCGCGCAGCACGTCGGCGAGCCGCCGAACCGGATCGACATGAACCTCGCGCGCACGGCCGTTGACGGTGAAGGTGACACGGATGGCGGGCGATCTCATTGTGCCAATTCCCGCAACGTGCGGCGCAGCAGGGTGAGCGTTGCGTCGCGGCGATATGCGGCGGTGCCGCGCACGTCGTCAATCGGCGACAGGGGCTCCAGGTCTCCAGCTGCAGGGATTTCGGCGATGGCCGCTGACAGCTTCTGGCCGGTGAGCCGGCGCTCCAGCGCGGGCAGGCGTCGCGCGGCCGCCGAGCACGAACCGACCGCGATGCGCGCGGCGGCGATGGCACGGTCGGGCCGCAACTCGATCGCTGCGCCGATCATCACGATCGATATGACGAGGTACTTGCGCGCGCCGAGCTTCAGGAACGTCGAGCGGACCTCACCCTCCGGCTTCGGAATCAGCAGCGCCGTCACGAGTTCGTCATCGCGACGGACGGTGCGGCGGTTCCCGGTCACGAAATCCGCGACTGGAAGCAGGCGCCGGCCTGCGGTCGAGGCCAGTTCGACCTCCGCGTCGAGCGCCAGCAGGTTGGGAATGCCGTCGGCGGCCGGTGAGGCGTTGCACAGATTGCCGCACACCGTGCCGGCGTTTTGGATCTGCACGCCGCCGACCTCGCGTGCGGCGAGCTTCATTCCGTCGAACAGCGGCGGCAGCTTTGCGTCGATTACGTCGGTCCAGGTCGCAAGCGCCGGAATGCGCCAGCACCGCCCGTCATCCGCGATCTGCCGGAGCGACGAAAGCGCAGTAATATCAACTATGTCGTCGTCAAGGGGCTTGCCAACCCGGGCGGGATAGTAGTCGGTTCCGCCGGCGACGATTACCCGCGGGCGCGCCGCCAGAGCGGCGAGCGCTTCGTCCAGTTCCGTAGGCCGCAGGTAACTTCCCATTGCCACCCGTCCAAAGCGTCTGCCCGTTCAACGAGGCAGATTGTTCGTGTACGTATAATTGAGGCCAGACAGGGGCGGCTTGTCAAGGCGCTGAAACATCGCCCCTATTCCGCCAAGGGCAACAGTTCGTTAATGCCGCAAACTTAGAGTGGTAGAGGGGATTCACCAGCTTCGCCAGGCAGCGACTCGCGCCCGGGTACACGATTGAGCACCGCCATCGATCTTTCGCGCAGCAAGCGTCTTCGCAACGAACGCGACCGCTTTGTGGCATTCGCCTTTGCCGCGGCGGACCTGCTCCTCGAGATCGATGCGGGCTGCACGATCTGCTTTGCGAGCGGCGCTTCGCTCAGCCTGACCAAACGCACGGCGCAAGACCTTGTCGGCCGCTCCGTTCTCGATCTTGTCGCGCCGCGCGAGCGACCGATGGTCCGCATCCTGCTGCAGTCGTTGGCCAGGGGCGGCCGGCTCTCGCCTGTGCCCGTGCAGCTCGTCAACGGCGACGGCTCGGCCGCCATACTCGGCGGCTGCCGCCTGCCAACGCAGCACGACTATTTTTACCTGACGTTCAGCTTGCCGGTTCCCACGGTCATCATCGACGACCGTGCCGCGCATCGCGACCCGGAATCGGGACTGCACGACAAGGAAGCCTTCACGCGGCTAGCGACCGAGCGTCTCGGCGGCGAGCGGCCGGCCAAACTCACCGTCTTGAGCCTGTCGGGACTCGAGGCGCTGCGCGCGCGCATCGACGGCGAAATCTCAACGGGCCTGATGGCCGCAGTGGGTCGCCATCTCCGGACACGCTCGGCGGGCGGTGATTCGGCCGGACGTCTTGGCGACGGCCGCTTCGGCCTGCTGCACGAAGAGCCGCTCGATGCCGATGCACTGAGCCGGCAGATCGGCGAAATGTCTGCCAGCGCGGATCCGCTCGGCGAGGGCGTGGCGGTCGAGACCTCGACGCTCGATCTCGGGCATGAGGGGATAAGCCAAGCCGATGCGGCGCGCGTGCTGGTCTATGCGATCAACAGCTATGCCAGCTCGACCAATGGCGAATTCACCGTCCCGACGCTTGCCGCCGGCGTCCGCCAGATCCTCGCCGAGACGGCGGCGAAGCTGAAGGACCTGCGCGGCGAGCTGACCGCTCACCGCTTCGAGCTTGCCTTCCAGCCGATCGTGTCGCTCGACTCGCGCAAGACCCAGCATTACGAAGCGCTGATCCGGTTCAACGAGAACGAATCGCCGGCCGACCGCGTCCAGTTCGCCGAGCAGGTCGGGCTGGTCGCCGAGCTCGATCTCGCGGTGACCGACCGCGCAATCCAGACGCTCGAGGAGAACCGGCCCTCGCAGCCGCAGCTCGCGATCGCCGTCAACCTCTCCGGCCGTTCGCTCGAAAGCGCCATCTTCCGCAGCCAGCTCGACGGGCTGATCAAGGGACGCTCCGATCTGCGCGGACGCCTGCTGTTCGAGGTGACCGAGTCGGCCATCATTCACAATGCACAGGATGTCGCCGTTTTCCTCCAAGAGCTGCGCCGGCGCGGCTTCCGCGTCTGCCTCGATGATTTCGGGTCGGGCGCGGTGTCGCTCGACTACCTGCACGCCTTCGCAGTCGACTTCGTCAAGATCGACGGCAAGTACGTCCGCAAACTCGACCAGGGCGGCCGCCACGCGGCTCTGCTGCAAGGCATCGTCGAGCTCACCCGCAAGCTCGGCGCCGCGACCATCGCCGAGATGGTCGAGACCGATGCGCAGCGCGCGGCGCTCAAGACCGCCGGAGTCGGCTTCGGCCAGGGCTATCTCTTCGGCAAGCCGGGTCCGTTGCCGGCGGCCGGCCAGGTCGTGCCGAAGCTCAATCTCAAGCGCCGCGGCGGTTATTCCAGCTGGTGAGGTCCGGCCGGGCCGTCAACTCGCGAACCGCCAGCTGGCGAAGCGGGCACCGTCCGCCTCCGCGATGCGCAGGCACTCGTTCCATTTGGCCATGCGTTCGGAGCGCGTGAACGAGCCGACCTTCAGGATGTCGGCGCCCCATCCTGCCGCAAGATGCGCGATGCTGACGTCCTCGGTCTCGCCCGAGCGCGCCGAAACGATCGTCGCCCATCCCGCCGCACGCCCGGCATCGAAGGCGGCCTTCGTCTCCGTGACCGTGCCGGCCTGGTTGGGCTTGATCAATGCGGCGTTGCACGCCCCCTCCTTCGCCGACCGAACGATGCGCGCAGCATTCGTCACAAGGAAGTCGTCGCCGATGACCAGCGCCTTGCCGCCAGCGGCGCGCGTAAATACGGCCATGCCTTCGGCGTCGTCCTCCGCCACCGGGTCCTCGATCGCGCAGATCGGATAGGCCTCGAGCCAGCCGAGCAGCAGCTCGATGAGCTGATCGCATGCCAGCTCGCGGCCGTCGCGCGCGAGCCTGTATGCGCCGCCGCGGCGGAACTGGGTCGCGGCGATGTCGAGCGAGATCGCGACCTGCCGCCCGGGTGCCAGTCCCGCCTTCTCGATCGCCTGCACGATTAGCTCGATAGCGTCCTCGTTGCGTTCGACCTCCGGCCAGTAGCCGCCCTCGTCCGCCACGCCGCGCAGCTTCCCGCGTTCGGATAGCAGCGCCCCCGCGGCGCGATAGACTTCCGCCACCCAGTCCAGCGCCTCGGCGAAGTCGCGCGCCCCCACCGGGACGGCCATGAAGTCCTGCAGATCGACACGGCGGCTGGCATGCGCGCCGCCGCCGATGATCTGGATCTCCGGCATCGGTACGACGGGCGCCTTCGCCCCGAGAGCACGCCACAGCGGAACGTCCCGGGCGGCCGCATGAGCATGGGCGACGGCGAGCGACGTCGCAATCAACGCGTTGCCGCCCAGCCGGCGCTTGTCCGCGGTGCCGTCAAGCGCGATCAGGGCGCGGTCGATTTCCTCCTGCCCCGCCACATCTCGCCCGCGTAACGCCGTTGCAATTTCGTCGTTCACCGCGGCGACCGCACGGCGCACGTCGAGCCCGCCGAACGCGTTCCCGCCGTCGCGGAGGTCGACCGCCTCGCCTGAACCGGTGGAGGCGCCGGCGGGCGCGATCGCTCGACCGACGGCGCCGGATTCAAGCCTCACCTCGGCTTCGACGGTCGGCCGGCCGCGCGAATCCCAAACCCGGCGGCCCACCACCGAAGCGATCCTGGTCATGCTGCGACTTCCTTTGTCCATGCTGCGCAAACGTCGTCTAGGCGGTCGACCGGACGCAGCAGCAATGCCGTTGCTACACGTCGTACCTGATCCTTCTGCCACTCCTCCGTGACGTATTCCACCGGCGACTTGCCGTCGATCCGCGCCAGGAACAATCCTGGCAGCAGGCGCGCCGTCCGCGTCTCGAGCGCGGATCGCGACTCCCAGCGCACGCCGGCCATGTAGCTTCCCGCCAACGCGTCAAAGCAGGCGAGAAACGCCTGTGAAGACGATGGCCGCCACAGGCATTTCAGCAGGAGATGATTGAGGCAGAACGCAAGGTCGAAGGCCGGGTCGCCGTACCAAGCGCATTCGGCATCGAGGAACACCGGACCGCGCGGACCGATCAGGATGTTCTTGGGGCTGACATCGCCGTGCACAAGGCAGCGCCGGGTCGCGGCAGTGGTCTCGACAAGCGCGTGCAGGGCCGATGCAACGTCCGCACAACCCAAATCCTCGTATCGTCGTGCGGTGGCGACGAGATACGGCTCGAGCCGGATCGCGTAGAAAATGGAATCGGTCGCAAAGCGCCTCGCGATCCCGTCATCACCCGCGGTCCCCGCATGGATGCGAACGAGGCGGTCGGCTACGGCCCGCGCAGTAGCAGGCTCCGCGATGCCGTCGCGAAGCTGCTGCTTCCACAGCGCATGCGTCGCCGGGTCGAGATAGGCCATCACGAACAGGTTGTTGCCGGAATCCGCCGCAAAGATTTTCGGGACGGCGTCCGGAACGAGGTGTCCCGCCGTCTCCATCCAGGCAACCTCGTTGGCATTGCGCGCGATCGGTGCGCGCCAGTCCTGCGCCACTCGCAGCTTCGCCAGCGCGCGCTTCACGCAGACCGGGCCGCCCGGCAGATCGACCTTCCAGATATCGGATGCGACGCCGCCGGTGAGCCGTTCGAAGCGCGGATTCGCGCCAGCGTCGATCAGCCCGAACCGAGTCAGTGCCGCGCGTGCGTCCTTCGTTTCCGGATCCTCGGCTGGCATGTCACTGTTCATGCCGATGTTCTATCCTTGCCGGATATCGCCCCTCCAGTGCTTTCGCGCCGTCGACCTCGCGATCCGGGCGACCGCAAGGGCGGCACCCAGCCCGAATACCATCATTCCCAGGGCGATCACGAAGAACAGGCCATCGGCGCCCAGATAGGTGAAGTGCACGACAAGCCAGCCCCCGATGACGATCACCGCCAGTCGGGCGGTTCCAGCCAGCACCGTACCGAGCACGCGCCCCATACCCTGCGATGCGAAGTAAAGCGCGAAGCCGAGGCCGAGAAAGCTGTAGAACGGGCCAACGATACGCAGATACGGCGTACCCGCCGCACGGACCGACGTTTCGCTGCTGAACAGGCCGATCCATGCCGCCGGCGCGAGTGCGGCCGCGATTCCGATGGCGCCCGTCAGGCCGGCAGCGAGAACCGCGCCGGTCCAGGCGATCCTGCGTGCGCGCTGCCATTCCCCGGCGCCGACATTCGTCCCGACCATCGCGACCAGCGCCGCGCCGATGGCAAAGATCAGGGGCACCTGCATGAACTCGAGCCGCGCGCCGATGCCGTACCCGGCCAAGGCCGCCGTCCCGTAGACGGCGACCAGGCCGGTGATGACCGATACCGACAGCGCAGCCTGCAGCGACGACAGGCAAGCGATTGCGCCGACGCTCAGGATGTCGCGGAACAGCGTCCAGCGCAGGACTATGCCCGAGAGCCTGAATTTCAGGCCGCCGCGGCCGGAGCGCAGGAACAGAAATACCGCGACACTGCCAGCAGCGAACGCGATCACCTGGGCGAGGCCCGCACCGGCGAGACCGAGGCGCGGCAGCGGTCCGAGGCCGAGCATGAATCCGGCCGCGAGCGGAATCTGCAGGAGCGCCACCCCGATCAGCATGAAGGACGGTACCGCCATATTGCCTGTGCCGCGCACGACGCTGGCCAGGGTATTGGCGATCCACATCGCGAGCGCGCCGCCGAACAGCACGGCGGCGTAGCGTACCGCTTCGTCGAGGACGACGCCTTCGGCGCCAAGCCGGCGGTAGAGCCACGGGCCGCCGACGCCCGGAATCAGCGTGAACAGCAGGCTCATCGCGACAGCAATGACGATGGCGTGCACGATCAGCGCCTCGGCACGCGCGACGTCGTCGGCGCCAAGCGCCCGCGCCGTTGCCGACGAGACGCCGCCGCCCATCGACCCGGCCGACATCATCTGCATCAGGATCGCGAACGGGAACACCAGCGCCAATGCTGCCAGCGACTCGGTGCCGAGCCGGCCGGCCAGCCAGGTCTCGGCCACCGCGACTGCGGTCTGCACGAACACCAGAAGCACGTTCGGCGCCGCGAGCCGGATCAGCGTCGGCGCGATCGGCCCCTCGAGGATGCGTTTTGTCGCTTCCTGGCGACGCAAGGCCGCATGCTCGCCGACACGGTTAACACGCGCTGAGGACAGGTCATTCACGTGCCTTGAATTCTCCCCTCACTGTCATGCCCGGGCTTGACCCGGGCATCCAGACTGGATCGCCGGGTCAAGCCCGGCGATGACAATGAAGAGGAAATCTACCCCAGCATTCGGAAATGCGCTCGCTTCGAGATGATGCGACGCATGCGCGACCCGCGAGTGGGGCGTGCTACTCCGCCGCGACGGCGCGCAGGTTGAGACGCTTCAGGCAGCGGTCGATCCATTGCGCCGTGAGCTTTTCGTGCAGGGTCTGCTGGTTGAGACGCTGATTCAACGCGCCGAAATCGACCCGGTCCAGCGCCTGGTCCTGGTTGAAGCAGGAGAACACGACCGTCTCCTCGCCCGTTACCGGGTCCCTGTGCGGCTGCAGGCACTGCGCGCAGATCTCCTTCATCATGCACTGCATCGGTGAGTTGACCGACGCGATCGCGACGTGGTCGGGCTTGAGATACGGCTCGAGGACACCGTGGCGCGCGACGCCCACCGCCGCCATCATCCGGTCGGAGCCGATGACGATCATCCGGTCCGCATCCGACAGCGGGATCGGCGCGGGGCCGAGCTTGCCCGAGGCGTATGACGCCATCGCCTGGACGATGTTGCCCACAAAGCTCTTGTCCTGGGGGCGGCCCGGCGTGAAGCCCGGCGCCTCGTCGCTGGCCCAGATGACCACGTCGGCCGCGGCCTCGATCTGGTCGACCTTGTAGCGGTCGATCAGCTTCTTGTAACCGGCGAAATAGATGACCTTCGAGCCGGCGGCCCGCATCGCCGCACCGATCGAGAACAGCACGGCATTGCCGAGACCGCCGCCGACCAGCACCACCGTCTCGCCCGCAGGCGTCTCGGTCGGCGTGCCGGTCGGGCCCATCAGGATGACCGGCTCGCCAGGCTTGAGCAGCGCGCACAGATCCGACGAACCGCCCATCTCCAGAGCGATGACGGACAGCAGTCCTTTCTCGCGATCGACCGAGGCGCCGGTCAGCGCCAGCCCCTCCATCGCGAGAACGGTGCCGTCGATGCGCGGCGCCAACGACTCGAAATTCTGCAGGCGATAGAACTGGCCCGGACGGAAGGCGCGCGCGGCATGCGGCGCGCGCACAACGACTTCGATGATGGTCGGGGTCAGGCGATGCACGGCATGGACGCGGGCGCGCAGCTCGTCATCGAGCTTCGCGATCAGAGCCGCGGGTGCGATACCGCCCTGCTTGCGCTTCGCCAGCATGCGCGAGACCACGGGATAGCCCTGCTTTGCGCTGCCCATCGCCTTGACGACGTTGCCGAAGAAGGACGGATGCAGGTCGCCGAAGAAGCTGATGGCGCGGCCGTCCTCGCCGACCGACATCAGTACATTCGCCTGGTCGGGCTTCGAGATCGCGCGTTCCGGCTTAACCGGATCACCATTCTCGTCGACGGCGGCGAAATAGCGGCCATCGAGTTGCACATGCGCCGCGTCCTCGCGCGCCAGCACGGTGTTTGGCTGCGTGCCTGCGGCGATCAGCACCGCGCGCGCCGGCAGGACGACCTCTTCTCTTGCGCCGTCCTTCTCGCGCGCGAAGCGGACCGCGCGCGCATGGCCCCACTGGTCGATCTCGACCCCAGCCGGCGTCAGCCCTTCGGCGAAGCGCACCCCTTCCTCGAGCGCCTTCGCCACTTCCTCGTGGTTGAGCGTGTAGCTCGGTGCATCGATCAGGCGGCGCCGATAGGCAAGGATCGCACCGCCCCATTGCGTCAGCAGCCGCGCCAGTTGAGGCGCGCGGTTCTCGGCCACGGCCGCCTTGCGCTCCGCCCGGATCGCCCGCGCATGGGCAAGGTATTCCGTGGCGATCTCCACCTCCTCAGGCGACCAGCCTGCGCGCACCGCCTGCTCGCCTCGTTCGGCGACCAGGGTGTCGTAGCGGTCGAGAAACTTCTCGACCTGCCGCGTGTAATAGGCGAGCGCCTCGGTCGCGGTGTCGATCGCGGTGAGGCCGCCGCCGATCACCACGACCGGCAGGCGAAGCTGCAGGTTTGCGATCGACGCCGTTTTCGCGGCACCGGTAAGCTGCAGCGCCATCAGGAAATCGGAGGCCATGCGCACGCCGCGCGCCAGGCCGTTCGGCATGGCAATGTAGGTCGGCTTGCCCGCGCCGGCGCACAGCGCGATGTGGTCGAAGCCCATCTGCCACGCATCCTCGATGGTGATGGTGCCGCCGAAGCGCACGCCGCCATACATCGCGAACTGCGCGCGGCGCTCGAGCAGCAGGCGGATCACCTTGAGGAAATTCTTGTTCCAGCGCACGGTGATGCCGTATTCGGCGACGCCACCGAATCCCGCCATGACGCGCTCGTCGAGGTTCTCGTAGAGCTCGTTGACGTCGCGCACCGGCTGGAACGGCACGCGCGCGCCGGTCGGCGAAACGCCAGAGATCGACGGCGGCAGCGGCTCGATCTTGAGCCCGTCGATACCGACCACCGTGTGGCCGTCATTCATCAGGTGATGCGCAAGCGTGAAGCCGGCGGGCCCGAGTCCGACGACCAGAACCTTGTAGCCGCTCGCGGGCTTCGGCAATGGGCGACGGATATCGAGCGGGTTCCAGCGTGACAGAAGCGAGTAGATCTCGAAGCCCCACGGCAGCTCGAGCACGTCCTTGACGATACGCGTCTCGGCCTGCGGGATGTCGACCGGATCCTGCTTCTGGTAGATGCAGGCCTTCATGCAGTCGTTGCAGATCCGGTGCCCCGTGCCGGCGACCATCGGATTGTCCACCAGAATCGTGGCGAAGGCGCCGACCGCAGCGCCCTGGGCCTTCAGGGTGTGCATCTCGGAGATCTTCTCCTCGAGCGGACAGCCGGCGAGGGTCACGTTGAAGACGGTCTTCTGGAACGCTCCAGTCTTCTTGTCCCTGAGGCCCTTCGAACAGGAATCCTTGCCCTGGTTGTGACACCAGATGCAGTAGTTCATCTGGTCGAGCGCCTGGACGAGATCGGCACCCGGATCCGTGAGCGCGAAGCCGTCGCGCTGCCGCCAGTCGTGCTCGGGCAGGCGCAGCATGCGCACGCCGTCGATATCGATCGTCTCGGCCGGCACGAGATGCATCGGGTCGACCTTGTGCGGCACCTTGAACAGGATACCGCGGCCGTGCTTCGCCTTCCCCGGCTCGGCCAGCGTCGCCCATGCGGCATAACGCAGGGCCGTGTCGAGCTCTGCCTTGTACTTCTCGGGCGTCTTTTCCCACCGCATCACGTTGCGCGCGAAGGTGAGTTCGCTGAACGGCTCGGCCATCTGCCGCTCGAGCGCGGCAAGAAGGGCCGCGCCGTCGAACGTCGCGAGCTCGTCGGGCTTGAAGGCCTTGACCGCGCGGCGCTGCACGAAGAGGCGCTTGCACGCATAGAGCGGATCGAGCGCATGGGTGCGCGCGGCAAGCGTGCCCAGCTCCGCCTCGATCCCGAACAGCTCACCGATGAAGCCTTCGAGATGCGGCCCGAGATCGATCAGCAGGTTGCCTTCGTCCTTGGCCGCGAGCCCCTGCGGGTTGGCACGCGCCGCAAGCAGCCTTTCCACCAGGCCCGCATCGCTCGCCTGCAGGCGATCAAGGAACGCATGATCGAGCCTGACGAGCGCGTCGCGGTCATAGAGATCGGAGAACCCGAGGCCGAATCCGAGCTTGACGTCAGGAGCCGGTGCCGTTGGAACGGAATGCATGGCAATCAGATAATTTTGCGAAGCAGGGAAAGGAATACCGGCCGCTCGGCTTCGCTGAGCGGTGCCAGGGTTGCCTCGGTAATCGCGACGCCGCGCGCGATGGCAGCGTCCACAATGGCCCGGCCCTCCGGGGTCAGGCGCAGCACGGCGAGACGGCGGTCGGAAGCATCGGGTGCGCGCTCGATCAGCCCGCGCGCCTCGAGGCGCCGGGTAACACCCTGAATCGTCGCCGGATCCATCGCCGTGAGACGGCCGAGCTGGTTTTGCGAAATCTGGCCGAGATCACGGATCTTGACCAGGGCGGCGAACTGGGTCGGCGTCAGCTGCGCCTCGCCCATATCGTTCTGGAAGATCGCGGTGTGACGCTGGTGCGCGCGGCGGAGGAGATGCCCGACCTGATCCTCAAGCGTGTAGCCGGCGACGCGATCGTCTTGCGCCTGGGCCGCTCCTGCCGGAAGCTTCGGTGCTGTCGACTTCATGGTCGCGGGACCCTCTCTGGGCGGCCTACATGCGGATTGTCGCGGCTCAATGCCGCGATCCGTTGCGATTCAGCCAGATCGTTTGTGTACGTATGATTAGTCCGCGACCATCCACCCGTCAAGCCGCGGCGGTCCTCTCCACTGTCAAAATTTGTTTGAAACGGAGAAAGGCCGCTGCGACCGTTTGCCCCGCGACGACCGTGCCGTCACCGTTTATCTGTCGCTATATCTTCTTGGAATGCTGAGCTGATCCCGAGATCCGTGTCCTCCTCCGCCCCCCGCGCCTCCGCGCGTCCCGTCGCCATCTGGCTGCTCGCCTGCTGCGCCATGATTTTCGCTATGGTCGTCATCGGCGGCGTCACGCGCCTGACCGAGTCCGGTCTGTCGATCACCGAATGGAAACCGGTCGAGGGTGCCATTCCGCCGCTCACCCAGCAGGCGTGGCAGGAGGCATTCGAGAAATACCAGCAGATTCCCGAATACCGGCTGCGCAACGACGGCATGACCCTGGCCGAGTTCAAGAACATCTTCTGGTGGGAATACGTGCACCGGCTGTGGGGCCGGCTGATCGGGTTCGTCTTCTTCGTGCCGCTGGTGTGGTTTGTCCTCCGCGGCCATGTCCGCGGCCGGCTCGCCTGGCAGCTCGGGGGCATTTTCGTGCTTGGCGGGCTGCAGGGAGCGCTCGGCTGGTACATGGTGCAGAGCGGCCTCGCCGACCGCGTCGATGTCAGTCCGTATCGCCTGACCGCGCATTTCGGGTTGGCGATCGCGATCTATGCCGCGACCTTATGGACGGCCCTCGACCTGCTGCGTCCAGCGGCGACGACCGCAACGAGGTCGACGCGCAGGCTTGGTCCGGCCTCGCTCGCCTTCTGCGCCCTGGCCTTCGTGACGATGCTGTCCGGCGGCTTCGTTGCCGGGCTCGATGCGGGGTTCACCTATAACACCTTCCCGCTGATGGACGGGCGTTTGGTCCCCGCAGGCTATCTCGACGAGCAGCCGTGGTGGCTGAACCTGTTCGAGAACGTCGCCGCGGTGCAGTTCAACCACCGCCTCCTTGCGATCACGACCCTGGTGTCCGCGATCGGTTTGTGGTGGGCGACGCGCGCCGCGCCGTGGCCGGCGACGCGCGCACTCGGCAACGCCGTAGCGGCAATGGCGCTGGCGCAGGTCGCTCTGGGCATCGCCACCCTGCTGCTGGTCGTGCCGATCCCGCTGGCAGCCGCGCATCAGGGCGGGGCGGTGATTCTCCTCTCGCTCGCGCTTGCGCTTGCGCACGAGGCGCGGCGTCCGGCGTTCATGCCGCAGCGCGCCGCGGCCAGATCGCCGACACCGCAAACATCGTAGCCGCCGCGACCACGACCGACGGCCCCGACGGCGTATCGAAGTACAGCGAGGCATAGAGCCCCGCCGCTACCGCCGCGGCGCCGATCAGTGCCGCGATGCAGGCCATCTGCTCAGGCGTGCGCGCGAAACGATGCGCCGTCGCCGCGGGAATGATCAGCAGCGAGGTGATCAGCAGCACGCCGACGATCTTCATCGCCGCCGCGATCGTGATGGCGATCAGCAGCACGAAGGCCAGCCGCATCCGCTCGACCGGCACGCCCTCGACCCGCGCCAGATCTTCATGGATCGTCACCGCGAGCAGCGGGCGCCACAACGCCGTCAGCGTGCCGAGCACGACCACACCCCCGCCATAGATCCACAGCAGGTCGCCCGCGCTGACCGCAAGGATGTCGCCGAACAGATAGGCCATCAGGTCAATGCGCACGTTTTCCATGAAGGTGATCGCGACCAGGCCGATCGACAGGGTCGAATGCGCGAAGATGCCGAGCAGGGTGTCGCTCGCCAGCCGGACGCGGTCCTGCAGCAGCACCAGCAGCAAGGCCACCGCCAGGCAGACAAGCGCGATGCCGAGGCTGATATTGATTCCGAGAACGAAGCCCAGGCTGACGCCGAGCAGGGCCGAATGCGACAGGGCGTCGCCGAAGAAAGCCATGCGGCGCCATACCACCAGCGCGCCGAGCGGGCCGGCGATCAGCGCGATTCCAAGCCCGCCGAGGAAAGCGCGCATAATGAAGTCATCCATGCCGCTTGCCTCCCGCCGCGTCGCGAAGATGATGCTCGTGGTCGTGCGCGTGCACGACATGGCCGGCGGCGTCGTGAACGTGGTCGTGATGGTGGGTATAAAGCGCCAGCGCATCGGCCTCGCGCGCGCCGAACAGCGCGATGTATTCCGGGTGGCGGCTGACTGCCTCGGGCCTCCCCGTGCAGCAGACATGGCCGTTGAGGCACAGAACCGTGTCGGTCGCCGCCATCACCAGGTGCAGGTCATGGCTGACCATCAGCACGCCGCAGCCGCGCCGCTCGCGGATCGCGAGGATCAGGCGGAACAGGTCGCCCTGGCCGACGACGTCGACGCCCTGAACCGGCTCATCGAGAACGAGGAGTTGCGGATCCCGCAGCAGGGCGCGCGCCAGGAGGACGCGGCGCATCTCGCCGCCCGATAATGCCTGGACCGGCTGGTCGATGACGTGTCCCGCCTTGACCTCGTCGAGCGCCGCCCGGATCGTCGTGCCGGGGCCCGCGCGCCCCAGCTCGACGAAGCGCCGCACGGTCAGCGGCAGCAGGTCGTCGATGACCAGCCGCTGCGGCATGTAGCCGATGCGAAGCCCCGGCGCGCGCTCGACCGTGCCGCGGTCGGGCCGCAGCAGCCCGAGCAGGATTCGCAGCAATGTCGTCTTGCCCGCCCCGTTCGGGCCGATCACGGTGACGATCTCGGCCGGGCGAACGGCAATATCGATGCCGGACAGCACGTTGCGGCCGCCCAGCGTCTTGTCGATGCCGTGCGCGCGGATCAGCGGTGCGGCGGGCTCAGCCGGCATGCGCGCGGCTTCCCTCGTGGCGGCGCCCGCCGTGGCAATGCTCGCATAGGCCGGAGAGTTCGATTACCCGCCCTTCGAGCGCGAAGCCGCGCTCGGCGGCGCTGCGGCCGATCGCCTCGACCACGCGGCGGTCCTCGACCTCCGCGGCGGCACCGCATTTGCGGCAGATCAGGAACTGCACAAGATGGCCATTGCCGGGCTGCGCACAGCCGACGAAAGCGTTCAGTGTTTCAATACGGTGAACGAGCCCCTGCTCGAGCAGAAACTCCAGCGCGCGATAGACCGTCGGCGGTGCGGCGGAACGGCCGTCTTCCCTGAGCCGCTCGAGAATCGCATAGGCGCCGACCGGCTGGTGACTCGACCACACCAGCTCCAGCACGCGCTGGCGCAGCGGCGTGAGCCGCTGACCCGCGCGCGCGCACAGCGCCGCCGCCGCACCGAGGGCATGGCTCACGCACTGTGCGTGGTCGTGGCCCGAACGCGGGAACAGGTTGCGCGCGCGTTTTGCCGATCTCGCCATGACACCCCTGGCGTTTGTTACCTTATAACAGATACGTTATAATATATCATCTTCGCGCCGGGAACATCCATGTCCAAGCTGATTGCGTCCCTTCTGGCCGCCTTTGCCCTTGCACTTCCCGCCGCGGCGCAGGAAGCGCCGCGCGTGGTCGCCAGCATTCCGCCGGTTCATTCGCTCATCGCCGGGGTGATGGACGGCGTCGGTGAGCCGGAGCTGCTCGTGCCGGCGACGGTGTCGTCGCATACCTACATGCTGCGGCCCTCGGAAGCACGGCTGCTCAGCCGGGCCGCCGTGGTCTTCTGGATCGGCCCGGTCTATGAAAGCTTTCTCGGGAAACCGCTCGCATCGCTGGCAAGCCGGGCCCGCGTCGTCCGCCTGATGGATGCGCCGGGCGTCGTGCTCCTGCCCGGCCGCGGCGGCGGCGCGTGGGAGAAAGACCACGTGCACGAACATGGCCACGCGCACACGGCCGAAGAGGTCGAGACCGACGGCCATCTGTTTCTCGACCCTGGGAATGCAAAGGCGATCGTGCGGGCGGCAGAGGGCGCGCTGGCGGCCCTGGATCCCGCCAACGCCGCCCGTTATCGCGCCAATGCCGATTCGGTGCTCGCACGGCTGGATGCGCTCGATGCCGAGCTGCGCGCGAGACTGGAGCCGGTGCGCGACCGCCCGTTCATCGTCTTCCATGACGCCTATCAGTATTTCGAGAAACGCTATGGCTTGAACGCCGTCGGCTCCGTCACGCTCAGCCCGGAACGGCAGCCGGGGGCGCAGCGCCTGCGGCTGTTGCGCCGCAAGATCGCCGGTTTGAAAGCGGTGTGCGTGTTCGCCGAGCCGCAATTCGAGCCGGCCCTGGTGGATACCGTCGTGGAGGGCTCGAAGGCGCGGACCGGGGTGCTCGACCCGCTCGGGGCCGCAATACCGCCGGGGCGCGACGCGTATTTCGAGTTGCTGCGCGGACTGGCGCGGTCGCTGGCCGACTGTCTCGCCGGTTGATTACTCCGCGATGTCCGCGGCGGTGCCGGTGAACGCGCCGAGCGCGCAGCCGCAATACGGACAGTTCATTGAACGGACGATCTCGAGCGCCTTCTCGCGCCCCTCCCGAGCCTCCAGCTCGGCGATCAGCCCACGGATCACCTCGCCATGCTCGCTGCGCGCCTCGCATGCGGCGAGATAGAGGCGCTCGCGCACCTCGTCCTCCTCGGCGCGCAAGGCCAGGGCGTGTCGCGGCGACAGTCCGAGCGTCGCAGCGGCCCCGGCCAGCGCCGTCGTACCGAGAAAGAAGCGCCGCGTGATCATTTGGTCTTGCTGTCCTTCTAGAGTGCCAGCATCGCCAGGCCCGCGGCCATCACCCCCGCACCGCCCGCGCGCACCGCCCAGACCCGCATGCTGCCCTCAAGATATAGGGCGGCGGCGAGGCCGATTCCATGGAGCAGCGCCGTTGCCGCAACGAAACCCAGTCCGTATAGCAGCGCGGAAGCCGCCTCCGGGATCTCGGTACCGTGGGCGTGGCCGTGAAAAAGCGCGAAGAAACCGACAAGCGCTCCGCCCACCGCGACCGGCAGACGGA
Organism: Alphaproteobacteria bacterium; assembly: GCA_041690495.1. Classification (GTDB taxonomy): domain Bacteria; phylum Pseudomonadota; class Alphaproteobacteria; order CACIAM-22H2; family CACIAM-22H2; genus DATAAP01. The sequence continues at coordinate 33,313 of JAWLHE010000003.1, forward strand.
CTGCCGCCGCAACGAGTGCGCCGACGACCAGCAACGAGCCGACCACGCCCAGCTCGACCACCGGGAACGAGGCACCGGAAAGCGCAAGCCCGGTTCCGGTTGCCATCATGGCGATGAACGCCGCCGGCACGGCCCACAGCGCACGCCCGCCGAGCTGCGCAGCCCATGCGCCGACAGCGATCATCGCCAGCAGATGATCGGGACCGAGCAATGGATGCGCGAAGCCCTGGGACAGGCCGGCGCCCTGCGCGCCGAAAGTGTGGGCCTCCGCGGCGCCGATCGTGCCCAAAAACAGTGCAGAGATGCCAAGTCCCAGCGCGATCTGTCGCATTCCAATCCCCTGTTGATCGAGTCGAGGCGCCGAAGATAGGGCCGTGGCGATAAAGCGTCAAACCGCGCCGCGATCGACTGCATGAGCGCGTCTGCATGCTGCGCGGCACGCGCTGGTGGAGAATCGCCACGCTCCCCTCTCTCGCCGATTCGCGACTCCGCCGGCGATGCTATATTCGCTGCCGATGAAGACGGCGCGTCCGCGACTCCCCAGGGGGCTCTATGGGCTGTCGGCCCGGCTGCTGATGCTGACGGTCGCGTTCGTCATGCTCAGCGAAGTGCTGATCTACGCGCCGTCGATCGCGCGCTTCCGCAAGGACTACCTGGAGAACCGCATTGCCGCGGCACATCTCGCGACTCTGGCGCTGGAGGCGACGCCCGACAACATGGTGAGCGAGGAGCTCAAGGCCGAGCTGCTCGATCACGCCGAGGCGCTGGCCATCGTCATTGCCAAGCCGGGCCAGGTGCGCCGCGTTCTGTCCATGGAGATGCCGCCCAATGCCGACGCGGTCTACGACCTGCGCGCGAGCAGCTTCATCGGCCTGATCGCGGACGCGTTCATGGCGCTGGGCGAAGGCGGCAACCGCGTGTTGCGCGTCGTCGGCCGCTCGCCCAAGCAGGACGGTGTCATGGTCGAGGTCCTGCTCTACGAGGCGCCGATGCGCATGGCGATGTTCGACTTCTCGTGGCGCATCCTGGCGCTGTCGCTGCTCATCTCGTTCCTGACCGCCTCCCTCGTCTACCTGTCGCTGCGGTGGCTGATCGTCTCGCCGCTGCGACGCGTGACCGAGAACATGATGGCGTTCCGCGAAGCGCCCGAGGACTCGCGCAACGTGCTCGCAACCAGTACGCGCGATGACGAGATCGGCATCGTCCAGCGCGAGCTCGCCGGCATGGAGGACGCCGTGCGCGCGGCGCTGCAGCAGCGCGCGCGGCTCGCGGCACTCGGGAGCGCGATCACCAAGATCAACCACGATCTGCGCAACATCCTTGCGACAGCTCGGCTCGTCTCCGACCGCCTCGCCGATTCGGCAGACCCGAAGGTGCAACGCCTGGCCCCTACCCTGGTCGGCTCGATCGACCGCGCGGTCGCACTGTGCGAGCAGACGCTCGACTACGCGCGCGACGAGTTGCCGCAGCCGCGCCGCGAGCGCTTCCCCCTTGCGGTGCTGATCGACGAGGTCGGTCGCGTCGTCGCCCTGCTGACCAAGGATGCCGGCGGCTGGATGGCGGACGTCCCCGGCGATCTCGCGGTCCACGCGGATCGCGGCCAGCTGTTCCGCGTCTTTGTCAATCTCGGCCGCAACGCGATCGAGGCCGGGGCGCGTCGCGTCCATGTCACCGCCGCGACGACCGGCACGGATCTTGTCGTCGACGTCGCCGACGATGGCCCCGGGATTCCTCCGAAGGCCCGCGACAATCTCTTTCAGCCCTTTGCCGGTTCGGCTCGCGCCGGCGGCACCGGCCTCGGCCTGGTCATCGCGCGCGAGCTCGTCCGCGCCCATGGCGGCGAGCTGGTGCTGAAGCAGACATCGGACTCCGGCACGATCTTCCGCATCGAGCTGCCGGGCGCCGTCCCGGCGCGCGAGCGCGCCGCGGATTGAGTTCCCGGCGCCCTATTCCGGAACACCGGCCTTCTTGAGGCCCTCGATGAAGACGTCCCCGTGGGCGAAATTTCCCAGATTCCTGCGAAGCACCTCGAGGGATAGTGACGGCCCGATCCGGTTGCGTATGGCTATGAATTCGCGCGCTTCCTCGAGCAAGCCGAGATGGCCGCAGCAGCTGATCAGCGTGTTGTAGTGTCCCGGATACTCGGCGAATGCGGCGACCGAGGCACGGAGAAAGGGCAGCGCCTCCTCGAAGCGTCGCGCACCGAGCAGCGCCAGGCCGTGAATGACGGTATAGAAGCCAGAGAAGCTGTCCAGCGGGCTCATGCGCAGCGCCTTGCCCGTTTCGGCGATCGCCTCGTCGAATCGGCCGGCGCGAAGAAGCGCCCATCCATACGCCGTGTGGCCCAGCGCGAAGCTCGGATTGAGATCGAGCGCCGTCCGCAGTTCGCCCAGCGCCCGGTCATGATGCCCGGCGGTGCTCATGCACAGGCCTGAGATCATCCGCGCCCACGGATCGCCCGGATCGAAGGACAGCGCGTTCTGGGCATGCACTGCCGCCTGCCGGTAACCCTCGCGCGTGTCCGTAAACCAGTAGCAGAGCGCCGCCCACCAGATCGCCCAGCTCAGCAGCGCATGGGCCCTCGCATAATGCGGCTCCATGACGATGGCGCGCCGGAGAAGGGCCTGCGCCTCCTCATTCAGCCTGCGATCCACCTTGTTGATGAGGCTCAGGGCGCGAACAACGAGCCCCCATGCATCGATGCTGTCCGGCTGCCGCCCGGCCGCGCGAAAACCCTCCTCGGCATAGAGATGAGGCTCCACCGCAGCCACGACCCGTTCGGTAATGTCGTCCTGGACGGCGAAGATATCCTGCAGCTCGCGGTCGTATCTCTCGGCCCAGATATGCTTGCCGGTCTCGGCATCGATCAGCTGGCCGGTGATGCGGATGCGCGGCCCGGCGGTGCGGACACTGCCCTCCAGGACGTAACGCACCCCCAGCTCCCGCGCGACCTCCCGGACGTCCACTGCCTTGCCCTTGTAAACAAAGGTCGAATTCCGGGCGATCACGAACAGCCAACGCAGCCGTGCGAGCGCAGTGATGACGTCTTCGGTAATGCCGTCGGCGAGGAAATCCTGCTCGGAATCGCCGTTCAGATTGGTGAACGGCAGAACCGCAATGGACGGCCGATCCGGCTTGGTGACAGCCGGCGGACGATCGATGCCAACTTCCTGCATCGACCGGAGCGGAAGCTTGGTATGGCTCTCGACGATCGACAGCGTCCGGTCCGAGAACAGACCGGTCAGCAGCTTGTCCACCGTGGACTTCCCGAGCTTCGTCCGGAAAGCAAACTGCTCGCGCGAGATCCTCTCGCGGGCGAGATAGTCCTTTATCGCCGTCGCGATCCGCTTCTTGTCGTCCATCGTCGCCTGTTCTGCGGTTCGGCTTGGACCGGCGCTCCCTCGGGAAAGACTTCCGGAAAATATAGGCAATTTCCGGAAAGAGCCGCGGAAAAAATATCGGCGTAGAACCCGGCCCTCTTCGAGGAAGACGGAGGCCGATCCCATGTCAATTTCGTTCATCACACGGGCAGCGCTCGGGCTGAGCCTGCTCGGCACCGTCCTTTCGGCCGCGGCAGAGGCGCCGGCGCAGGAGCGGATCAAGCGCGGCGCATACCTCGCCAAGATCATGGACTGCTCCGGCTGCCACACGCGGGGCGCCCTGGCCGGAAAGCCCGATGCGGCCTTCGCGCTCGCCGGCTCGGATATCGGCTTCGAGATCCCCGGCCTCGGGTATTTCTATCCGCCCAACCTGACCTCGGATGCGGAAACCGGCCTCGGCACGTGGAGTGAGGCCGATATCGTCAAGGCCGTGCGGACCGGCGAGCGGCCCGACGGCCGCGTGCTGGTGCCAATCATGCCGTGGCCATCCTACAGCGCGCTTACCGACGAGGATGCGCAGGCTCTCGCCGCCTACCTCAAGACCCTGAAGCCCATCCGCCATCGGGCCCCGCCAATGACCGCCGCATCGGAGAAGGCGCCGGCACCCTACCTCACCGCGGCGATACCGGAATAGCCGGCCGCCATAATCCGAAATCTCCAGCGAACGCCCCAATCAGTAGAGGATCAGATGTTCACCTTGTCTCGCACCCTTGCAACCGGTGCCGCCGCATGCGGTCTCGTCCTGATCGCGCATGCGGCAGATGCCTCGGCGGCCGCGATCTCCTATACGGACTTCGGCGTCTTCCAGGCCGCCACGTCCGGGCTCTCCACCGATTCGTTCGAAGCTGCGCCCTGGACGCCTGACGGCGTCAAGGCGCAAGGGCTGTCGAATCTCGGCGTCAGCTGGACCGCCGCCAACGAGCTGTTCGCGTTCAGCCATGCCGGCGGCAAGTCGATCTCCTCGAACGACGGCACCAACGGCACCGACATCTTCGACTGGATCGAGGCCGCGCTGCCGTCCAACATCACCGCCGTAGGCGTCTGGATCACCAGTTTCAACATGGCGCACCTGACGGAACTGCTAGCCTTCGACGCTCTCGACAATCTGCTCGGCAGTGCGTCGCTGGGCAACACGGGTCAGAACTATGCATTCCTCGGTCTGACGACCGACACGGCGATCGCAAAGGTGCGGTTCGTCTCGACGAACGTCACGAACCCGATCGGCGACGATTTCGCGCTCGCCGATTTCTCATTCGGCAGCGGTGGCGCCTCTCTTCCGGTGCCGGAGCCCTCCACGCTCACGCTGTTCGGCGCAGCGCTGGCCGGTCTTGCCTTGGGCAGGCGCCGCAAGGCGTGGGCCGCCGGGCCGGACCGCCGGACCCTTGCCGATATCGGCATCGGCCCGGGAGAGGTTCTGTCGGCCGGAGAAGAAGTCGGGTTCGACCGGTTGCGGCGCTCGCCGCTTGCCTGAGTAACGGCGCGATGAGCAGAGGAGGCACGACATGACGTACATGGCCGGTCTGTCGCCCGACAGGATCCTGCAGCTCGGGAATGCCTTCTGGGGCTCGAAGGTGCTGCTCAGCGCCATCGAGCTGGGACTCTTCACCCGCCTTGCGAAAGACGGACCGCTGAAACTCGCGGAGCTGCGCGACGCCCTTGGCCTGCACGAGCGCGGCGCGCGCGATTTTCTCGACGCGCTCGTCGCTCTTGGAATGCTTCATCGGTCAGCCGATGGCCGATATGCGAACACGGCGGAGACCGAGCAGTATCTCGACCGTGCCAAGCCGTCCTATATCGGCGGCATGCTCGAGATGATGAACGCGCGTCTCTATCGATTCTGGGGCAACCTCACCGAGGCGCTCGTCACCGGCTTGCCGCAGAACGAGACCAGGAACGGCGAACCCGACCTCTTTGCCGCAGTCTATGCCGAGCCCGCCCGGCTCGAGCAGTTTCTTGCCGCCATGACGGGCTTGAGCCGGCCCGCCGCGCGCGCAATGGCAGCCGCCTTTCCATGGCGGGAATATCGCACCTTCGCCGATATCGGCTGTGCCCAGGGCGGCCTGACCGCGGAGATCGCAGGCTCGCATCCGCACCTCACCGGCATCGGTTTCGATCTTCCTGCCGTGCGGCCGGTGTTCGAGCGCTTCGTGGCGCAGCACGGGCTCGATCGGCGGCTTGTATTCAGGCCCGGAGACTTCTTCAAGGACGAGCTTCCGGCGGCCGACGTTCTCATCATGGGCCACATCCTTCACGACTGGAGCCTGCCGGAAAAGAGGCTGCTCCTCCACAAGGCCTATGATGCGCTTCCCCGCGGCGGCGCACTGATCGTCTATGACTCCATGATCGACGACGCGCGATGCAAGAACGCCTTCGGACTGCTCATGAGCCTGAACATGCTGATCGAGACGCCGGGCGGATTCGACTACACGGGCGCCGAGTGCTCCGGCTGGATGCGCGAGGCCGGATTCCGCGAGGTGGAGATTGCGCCTTTGCAGGGCCCTTATTCGATCGCCATCGGACGAAAGTAGCGGCGGCAACGGCCTCGACTGAGGACGGCCCGAGCTCGGCCGCACCGCGCCACCGCGTGCGAAACCAGAACCGGGGAACTTTGCCCGTACTCGGGCGCTTCGACCGTGGAGACGGCCGTCGCGCGCCGGCAGCGTCGCGACAGCCTTCGAACCGATGGAGGTGAACCCCATGGCTGGACAGGCATCAAGGACGATCGGAAGCTGGCCCGAGGAATCCCGCGAGGCGGCACAGCTCGTCATCGACGAATTCGGCGAGCCCGGCGAGATTACCGACACGCAGTTGACCTGGCACAAGGCCGGACCGTGGAAGCGGATTATCGCCTCGAAGGCCTTTTACGCACATAATTTCCCTGCGCCGCATATCGATGCGGTCGAGTCCGTAATTGACTACCGGGTGCCGCCAGACAAATTCACAGAGCTCGCAAAATTCGACGGGAGCGTGATCGTCGAGCGCACCGCAGGCGAGGTGTCCGCGCGCTGCCACGACCTGCAGGCGAATCATCTCGCGCTCAATCTCATGCATGACATCGTGACCGGTGCCAAGACAGCGCAGCAGGCGCGGGACTATTACGCAAAGGAGTTCGCGGACTACCGGCGCAAGAAGCCGACGCCGTATATGGAGAAGCTGCGCTTCACCCCGGGCGACCATGACGCCGCCGACCCCGACGTGCGCGTCCTGTCGGACCAGGACCTCGAACGCGCCGCCGCCGAAGGCAAGGAGCACGAGCGGGCGTAGCGATAAACCCCGTAGACTGCCCTTGGAAGGATGGTGCGGGGACCGGCCTCGGGCCGGTCCCTACCGCCGCACTCCGCGAATTGTCATGGCCCGTACCGATCCTCGATCTCGGCCCACTCACCGTAGCCGACGATCGCCTTGAACGCGTCGAAGCCGACACCCTCGTTGGCGAGCGACAGCCGGCCGGCTTTCATGTCGGCGAGCGCCTTCTCGATCGTGTGCGCCACGCGGAAGATCAGCGAGGTCGGGTAGCCGATCATCGCGAAGCCCATGGCGCTGAGCTCCGCCGGTGCGAGCAGCGGCGTCCGGCCGCCCTCGAGCATGTTGGCGAGCTGCGGCACGCCGCCAAACGCGGCACCCACCTTGCGTAGCTCGTCCAGGCTCTCCGGCGCCTCTATGAACAGCCCGTCGGCTCCCGCCTCGAGATACCGCTCGCCGCGGCGAAGCGCCTCGTCCAGGCCGTGGACCGCGCGCGCATCGGTGCGCGCAATCAGAAACGTGTCCCTGCTGTCGCGTGCCGCCGCCGCTGCGCGCAGCTTTTGCTCCATCAATTCGGTCGGAACCACATCCTTGCCGGCCATGTGGCCGCATCGCTTGGGCGCGCGCTGATCCTCGATGAAGATCGCCGTGGCCCCCATCGCCTCGTAGGTGCGGATGGTCCGCGTCACGTTCTTGACGTCGCCGTAGCCGTCGTCGGCATCGATCAGCACGGGCAGGCGCGATGCCGCCATCACGTCGCGCATCCCCTCGCTCATCTCCGCGAGGCCCGCCAGCCCGATGTCCGGCACCGCGTGGCGCGCGCCGACCAGGGGGAAGCCGCCAATCGAATAGGCCGCGAAACCCGCGCGCTCGATCAGCCGCGCCGATAACGCATCGTGCGCCACCGGCAGAAGCAGGGGTTTATGCTGGTCGAGCAGCGCGCGCCATGTCGCGCGCTGCGAAGTGGTGCTTGCATTCATTTTCATTTCCACCGGTAGAGCGCGGAATTATAGTCCCTCGCTACGCCTGCGCCAGAGCCGATGCCGAGTTGGGACCCCACTCAATATCTGAAGTTTGCCGATCACCGGCTGCGGCCGGGCGTCGACCTGATCGCTCGTATACCGGATGCGCCGTATCGAGCAATCTGGGACATCGGATGCGGCACCGGCAGCATCACGAAGCTGCTCCGCGAACGTTGGCCCGAAGCCCGGGTCCACGGCCTCGACAACTCTCCGGACATGCTCGACAAGGCGCGGGCCATAGAGGGAATCGAGTGGATCGAAGGCGATGCATCGCGGTGGACTGCGCCGGAGCCCGCCAACCTCATCTTCTCCAATGCAGTGCTCCAGTGGCTGGACGGCCACGAACGGCTGTTCCCGCACCTGATCCAGCAGGTTGCCCGCGGTGGCGTGCTTGCCGTGCAGATGCCGCGCAACTTCGATGCGCCCTCGCACGCGCTCCTGCGGGACACCGCCGCGCGCGGTCCTTGGGCGCCGCGCCTCGTGCCGGTCCTCCGCACGGCACCCGTGGCGACGCCGGAGGCCTATTACGACTTGCTGATGCCGCATGCGACGCATATCGACATATGGGAGGTCGAGTACCTGCACGTCCTCCAGGGCGAGGATGCCGTGCTCGAATGGACCAGGGGGACGGCCGTACGCCCGGTGCTCGACAGGCTCGATCCGGCGCAGCGTTCGGAATTTCTCGCGACCTATGCCGAAAAACTTCGCACCGCGTATCCGCGGCGGCGCGACGGCATGACCCTATTTCCGTTCCGACGTCTGTTCATCGTCGCACAGCGCTGAACGGTCGGGCGCAAAAGCGAACCGCGCCGGCGGTATTACCCCCCGGCGCGGCCACTGCAGATTCCTTGCGTCAGGCGTGCCTGTCGATCACACGGCCGCGGCCGCTGTCCTTTGGCGGCGGCGGCGGGCCGGAATCGTCGTCCGTGCTTTGGCGCGGGGCCGGCACGGACTTCGCCGGATCGAACAGCTGCAGCACGCTTGCCTGCTGAGCGACAGCCGATTTTACGGCGGTGAGGACGGCGGCCGTTTTCACGTCGCCGACAACGGGGGCGTTTTGGGTGGGTGATATGCTCATGCCGGGGAGTGTCCGCGGAATTATCGACTCGCGCAATAAGTATTTGTTTCCAGTAACTTAGACAAAATTTGCAAAAAATCCGCTGGATCTTCCTTGCGGTATAACGGCTTTTCGGACCGGGGCGCGGGTGAGTCCGCGCCTAATCGAGCTGGAGCAGCTGTCCCTTGAGATAAGCGCTCTCCGGCAAGTGCGGATGGACCGGGTGGTCGGCGCCGGCGCCCGTGCTCCGCAGGATGCGACCGCCGCGGCCGGCGTCAGACAGGCCGCGGCGCACCTGTTCGGCGAACAGCGGCACGTCGACATGGTGCGAACAGGACGCGATGAACAGGAAGCCGCCAGGCGCCACGACCGTCGCCGACAGCCGCGCCAGCTTGCGGTAGCCGCGCGCGCCCTGGCCGAGATCTTTTTTCGATTTCACGAAGGCCGGGGGGTCGGCGATCACGATCCCGAATCGCTCGCCGGCACCGGCCAGGCGCTCCAGCTCGACGAAGGCCTCGGCGCGCACGGCGCGACAGCATACCGCAACCCCGTTGGCCTCCGCCGCTTTCCCCGCCAGCGCCAGCGCGCGCTCGGAGCTGTCGACCGCCGTGACGTCGCGCGCGCCGCCCAGCGCCGCCGCGACAGCGAAGCCGCCGGCATAGGTGTAGAGATCGAGCACGCGCCGGCCTGCCGCGAGGCGCGCCACCGCGGCGCGATTGTCGCGCTGGTCGTAGAACCAGCCGGTCTTCTGGCCGGCCTCGAGGTCGGCAAAATAGCGCGCGCCGTTCTCGGTCAGCGCCGCCGGGCCTTCGAGGGCGCCTTTTGCGAATTTCGTATACAGCTCGAGACCCTCGAGCCGGCGCGCATGGCTGTCGTTGCGCAGCACCACGACCCGGGGCGCCAGCACGCGGTCGACCGCCTCGAGCAGCTGCGGCATCAGCCGGTCCATGCCGGCGGTGTTGGCCTGTATCGCGACTACATCGCCATAGCGGTCGATCACCGTGCCCGGCAGGCCGTCGGCCTCGGCATGGATCAGCCGATAGCATCCGCCCGGATAGAGCTGCTCGCGCAGGCCGAGCGCCGCGTCGAGGCGCCGGGCGAGGAAATCCGCACCTATCCCCGTTTCCGGGTCACGCGCCAGGATGCGTGCGCTGATGAGCGTGTGCGGATTGAACATGGCGATTCCGAGCGGCTCGCCGTTCGCGGTATCGAGACGCACCAGCCCGCCCGGCGGCAGCGCCTTGGCGGCCGCGTCCATCGCGATCTCGTTGGAGAAGACCCAGGGATGCCCGGCGGCGGCGCGCTTGTGGCGGCCGGGCTGGATACGGACGATGGGGACGGCGGTCATGGGCAGGCGCTCGGCTGTTGTGGCGGCGGACGGCGCGCCCTTATAGCGCCCGCCGTCGCCGGACCGAAATGCGGCTATTCGCCGATCGCCTCGCCCTCGCGCCGCGGATCGGCCCCGCCGATGAGCTGGACCGTGTCGCCGCGGCGCACCACCGAAATGCCGTGCAGGCCGCTGGTGAGATGGCGGATCTGGACGGTGTGGCCGAGCGCACGGAGCTCGGGCGCGATCGCCGTGATCGGCGTTCCCCGCTCGAGCTCGATCGGCCCGTTCATGTTGGCGTGATGCGGCAAGTTGAACGCGGCCTGGATGTCGAGGCCCCAGTCGAGAGTCGCAACCAGACTTTGCAGGACATAGGGAATGATGCGGGCGCCGCCCGGCGAGCCGAGCGTCATCACGAGCTGCCCCTCGCGGCCGGTGACGACGGTCGGCGCCATCGACGAGCGCGGCCGCTTGCCCGGCTCGACGCGATTGGCGACGTTGCGGGCGCCATCGCGGGGCATGAACGCAAAATCGGTAAGCTGGTTGTTGAGCAGGAAACCGCGCACGAGAACGCGGCTGCCGAAGGCGTTTTCGATGCTGCTGGTGAGTGCCACGGCGTTGCCGGCGGCGTCGACCACGCTGATATGCGTCGTGCCGGGCAGCTCATGCGTGCTGTCGGAGCGCGGCGGGTGCGCATCAAGGCTGATCCCCTCCGGCTGACCCGGCTCGGCCTTGCCCATGGAGTGGCCGAGCGAGACCAGGCGGGCACGCTGCCGCAGGTAGCGCGTCTCGGTCAGCCCCCTGACCGGCACGTCCACATAGTCGATATCGGCGACGTAGCGGTTGCGGTCGGCAAAGGCAAGGCGGCTCGCCTCGCTGATGAGATGGACGGCGCCGATCGAGTTCGGCGCGAATCCCTTGATGCCGAAGCGGTCGAGCACGCCGAGTGCCTCGACAATGGCGATGCCGCCGGAAGACGGCGGGCCCATGCCGCACACGCGGTAGACGCGGTAGAGCCCGCAGACCGGCTCGCGCTGGAACGCCCGGTAGCCGGCGAGATCGTCGAGGGTCAGGCGGCCGGGCCGCGCGCCCGTGGTCTGCACCGCCGCAACGATGTCGCGCGCGATGCTGCCGGTGTAGAAGGCGTCCGCGCCGCCCGCGGCGATGGTCCGCATGGTTTCGGCCAGCGGCTCGTTGACCATCCGCGATCCGATCTCGCGTGGTTGTCCGTTCTCATCGTAAAAATACGCGGCAGTGGCCGGATAATCGCGGAGCTGCGTTTCCTCGGCGATCAATTTGTGGAGGCGCGGGCTGACCTGGAAACCCTCCGTCGCGATGCGCACGGCCGGCTCGAACAGCCGCGCCCAGTTGATGCGGCCATGCGCGCGGTGCGCCATGTCGAGCATGCGGAGCAGGCCCGGCGTGCCCACCGCGATGCCGCCGACCGCGGCATCCATGAAAGCCAGCGGTTTGCCGTCGGCATCGAGGAACAGGTCGGGCGACGCGCCGGCCGGCGCGGTCTCGCGGCCGTCATAGGTGGTGATCTGCTTCGTCGAGGCATCGTAATGGACCAGGAAGCCGCCGCCGCCGATGCCGGAGGATTGCGGCTCGACCACGTTCAGGACCATCTGTATCGCGATCGCGGCGTCGACCGCGCTGCCGCCCATGCGCAGGATGTCCCGACCGGTCGCTGCGGCCAAGGGATGCGCCGCCGCCGCCATGTACCGCGTTGCGATCGCCGGATGCTTCTCGGTGAAGCCGCTCGGGCCTTCGGGCTGCGGCCGCGCCTGCCCCCAAACCGGCATCGCGGCAGCCGCCAAAGCGAAGGAAATCAGGCCAATCCGGCCCGCCCGCCGTACCGCGTCAGCGGCCATGCCAAGCAGTGTCATCGTGTACTTTTCCGCACCCTCCGGACTACCCTGCCCGCCTACGTCCCCGTGCGGGTCAATACAGCCCGGTAACCTATTAATAGCAAAGGCCAAAGCGGCGGGCCATGACCGATGTGAGGCAGCCGCGTTTCTTTCGGCGAGCTTGGCCGTACGGGGTTCCGGCGGCACGCCCGTCAGCATCGGGCGCGACGGGGCATCGTCCGCTGCACGTATTTGCGATCGAAGGTCACCGTACATCTCAAGGACACTCCAGCCCGCCGGGCGGCCTCACGAAAAGAGTCGAAGATGTGAGAAACGCGTACGATCTCCGTCACCACCCCTGGCCCCCTTGCGCTGCAGCGCCGGTTTGACCGCAGCGTCGGCGGGAGCATAGCTTCAGAACATGACCACGGACGCAAAGGGATTCGCTCCGCTCGATGGCCTGTTCGCACGGATCGACGCGCAACGCGATGCGCTCGTCGAGCTGACGCAAGAGCTGATCCGCGTGCCGACGGTCAATCCGCCCGGCGAAGCCTATACCGCTTGCGCCGAGCTGATCGGGCGGCGCCTCGCGGCGCGCGGCTTTGCCGTCGAGTATCTGCGCGCCGCTGGGGCACGCGCCGATTCCGCGCGCTACCCCCGCACCAACGTCGTGGCGCGGATCGAGGGCAGCGGGCCCGGCCCGTGCGTGCATTTCAACGGTCACATCGACGTCGTCGAGCCCGGGCAAGGCTGGAGCATCGATCCTTTCGCGGGCGTGGTCCGCGATGGCAGGGTCTTCGGTCGCGGCGCCTGCGACATGAAGGGCGGCATGGCCGCCTCGATCATCGCTGCTGAGGCGATCCTTGCCGAGGGCATCCGCTTTCCCGGGGCGATCGAGATCTCCGGCACTGTCGACGAGGAAACCGGCGGCTACGCCGGCGTCGCATGGCTCGCCGAGCGCGGCCGCTTCTCCTCGCCGCGCGTCGACCACGTGATCATCCCGGAGCCGCTGCAGGTCGATCGCGTCTGCCTCGGCCATCGCGGCGTGTGGTGGGCCGAGATCGAGATGCGCGGGCGTATCGCCCATGGCTCGATGCCGTTCCTCGGCGTCAGCGCCATCCGCGGCATGGCGCGGTTCCTCGGCCTGGTCGAGCGCGAGCTCTATCCTGCCCTCGATCGGCGGCGGACGCGCATGCCGGTCGTACCGGATGGCGCACGCAGCTCGACGCTCAACTTCAATTCCATTCACGGTGGGCTCGCCGAGGGGTTCGACGGGCCGCCCGCCCCGCTGGTGGCCGAGTCCTGCCGTCTGATCCTCGATCGCCGCTATCTCATAGAGGAAGCGCTCGACGACGTGAGACGCGAGATCGTCGATCTGCTCGACCGTACCGTGCGAGAGACTCCGGGAATCAGCTATGCCCTGCGTGATGTGATGACCTTCGCGCCGACCCTGACCGAGCCGGAGGCGCCGGTGGTGCGCGCCCTCGACGCCGGGATCGAGCGGGTGCTCGGCATGCGTGCGACCCATATCGCCTCGCCCGGCACCTACGACCAGAAGCATATCGCGCGGATTGGCCATCTCCGCGACTGCGTCGCCTACGGCCCCGGCCTGCTCGAACTGGCGCACCAGCCCGACGAGTTCATCGTCATCGACGACATGGTCGCCTCCGCCAAAGTCATGGCCGCCGCCGCGCTGCGCCTGCTCGGCTGCATGCCGGCATGAGCGACACGGGGCGGCGCAATCTGATCACCGATGTAGCGGGAATCGCCGTCGGCAACGCCGAGGACGCCCGCGTGCGTACCGGCGTCACGGTCGTGGTACCGGAACGGCCGTGCGTCGCCGCCGTGTCGATCGTCGGCGGTGCGCCCGGCACGCGCGAAACCGATCTGCTCGATCCCGCCTGCCTCGTCGCGCGCGTCGATGCCGTCGTGCTGTCCGGCGGATCGGTGTTCGGGCTCGATGCCGCGAGCGGCGTCACCGCGGCGCTGGCGGCGCAGGGGAAAGGCTTCGCGGTCGCCGATGTCACGGTCCCGATCGTGCCTGCAGCAGTGCTGTTCGACATGACCAATGGCGGCAACAAGGCCTGGGGCACGGAGCCGCCCTTTCGCGCTCTCGGCGCACAGGCGCTTGCCGCCGCGAGCGCGGCGTGCGCGCTCGGCAATTCAGGCGCGGGTTATGGCGCGCGCGCCGGCCGGCTCAAGGGCGGGCTCGGCAGCGCATCCTGGGTAGCGTCGGACGGTCTGGAAGTCGGGGCGCTTGCGGCGGTCAACGCCTTTGGCAGCGTCCTCGTGCCCGGCACCGCGCATTTCTGGGCGGCGGCGCTGGAACGCGACAACGAGTTCGGCGGGCGCGGCCTGCCCGCAGCGATTCCCGACTTCGATCTCGAACCGGAGATCGCGAAGCCGGCGCTGCCGGCCGCGAGTACGACCCTCGCCGTCGTCGCGACCAACGCCGTCCTAACCAAGGCAGAGGCGCAACGTGTAGCCATGATGGCGCAGGACGGGCTCGCCCGCGCGATCCGGCCGGTGCACACGCCCTACGACGGCGACATCGTCTTCGCCCTCGCGACCGGCGACCGGCCGCTGCGCGCCATGACCGACGTGATGCGGATCGGCACGCTCGCCGCCGACTGCCTCGCGCGCGCCGTGGCGCGCGGTGTCTACGCCGCCGACGATCTCGGCGAGACGCGCTCCTATCGCAGCCTGCATCCGTGACCGAACGCCTGCCGATCATCATTGACAGCGATCCCGGCAAGGACGACGCCGTCGCGATCCTGCTGGCGCTCGCGTCGCCGGATAAGCTTGATGTCCGCGCGATCACCGTGGTCGCCGGCAACGTTCCGCTCGCGCTGACCGAGCGCAATGCCCGCGCGCTTGCGGCCCTCGCCGGGCGCGACGACATTCCCGTTTACGCCGGTTACGCAGCGCCGCTTTCGCACGCATTGATCACCGCAGAGCACATCCACGGCAAGAGCGGAATCGACGGTGCCGAGCTGCCCGCTCCCCGACAGCCGCTCGCTGAGGCCTATGCGGTCGAGGCGATCATCGAGAGTCTCAGATCGGCCCCGGACCGCTCGCTGACGCTCTGCGCGCTCGGGCCATTGACGAATGTGGCGGCGGCGCTCGCCCGCGCACCCGAAATATGCACGAGGATCCGTGCCATCGTCATGATGGGCGGCGCCATCGGGCTCGGCAATGTGACGCCATCGGCCGAATTCAACGTCTATGTCGACCCGCAGGCCGCCGCCGCCGTTCTCGCCTCCGGCGTGCCGATCGTCATGATCCCGCTTGACGTCACCCATCAGGCGATCGTGACTCCGGCGTGGGCTGACCGCATGGCGCGGCTGGGCACCCGGGCCGGCGCGGCGATCGGCGGCATGTTCAGGACTGCGGCGATGCGCTCCTCGCTTCGCCACGGCATGCGCGGCGTTCCGCTGCACGACCCCTGCGTCATCGCCTGGCTGATGTGGCCGGACCTGTTCGAGGGCGGCCGCTACCATGTCGCGGTCGAGACGGCGAGCGCCCTCACGCGCGGACGCACGGTGGTCGACCGGTGGAGCGTCACGGGCGCCCCGGCGAACGCGTTCGTCCTCGAGCGGGTCGATGCCGAGATCCTGTTCGCGCGCCTGACCGAGCGGCTGCGCGCGCTTCCCTAGCTAAGAGCGGCCACTTTCAACCTTGGCATCGACGCGTTAGTCTCAACATGCCCTCAGACCCAAGGAGCCGGTCTCCCGTGAAGCTGCTGCGATCCCTCGCCACCGCGCTGTGCGCTGCCATGCTGTCCGTCACGGCGGCACATGCACAGAAGGACTCGGTCGTGATCGGCCAGACGCTCGAACCGCCGACGCTCGATCCCACCTCCGGCGCGGCCCAGGCGATCCGCGAGGTCACGTATCTCAACATCTACGAGGGGCTCCTGCGGATCGACCGCGAAGGCAAGCTCCAGCCGCTGCTGGCCGAGAGCTGGACGATTTCGCCCGACAATCTCGTCTACACGTTCAAGCTCCGCCGCGGCGTGCAGTTCCATGACGGCTCGACCTTCGAATCAGGCGACGTGAAGTTCACCTTCGAGCGCGCGATGGCGCCGGATTCCACCAATGCGCAGAAATGGATTTTCGCACCGATCGCCTCGATCGCCGCGCCCGATGCGGCGACGGTCACGATCACCCTGAAGCGGCCGGCCGGCAATTTTCTCTACGGACTGGCGTGGGGCGACGCCGTCATCTTCGGACCGGAATCCGCCGCAAACAACAAGACCGATCCGATCGGCACAGGGCCGTACCGCTTCCAGCGCTGGGCCCGAGGCGACCGCGTCGAGTTCGTGCGCAACGACGCCTACTGGGGCAGGGTGCCTGCAATAAGCCGCGCCACATTCCGCTTCATCGCCGATGCGCAGGCACAGGTCGCCGCGATCCGCGCCGGCGACGTCGATGCACTCTCGAACCTCGCAGCCCAGGAATCGGCCGAGCAACTCGAGGCGGACCAGAAGCTGAAGGTGGTGGTCGGCAACACCGAAGGCGAAACGATTCTGGCGATCAACAACGCCCGGCGACCGTTCGACGACGTCCGGGTGCGGCGGGCACTCTCCCATGCGATCGACCGCAAGGCGGTGATCGACGGAGCCGTCTCCGGATACGGCACGCCGATCGGCACCCACTTCTCGCCGAACCACCCCGCCTATTACGACCTGACCGGGATCTATCCCTATGACCCCGCGCGCGCCCGGGCGCTGCTGCGCGAGGCGGGATTCCCGAACGGGTTCGAGGCGACCTTGCGGCTTCCTCCGCCGCCCTATGCCCGCCGCTCCGGCGAGATCATCGCCGCGATGCTCGCCCAGATCGGCGTGCGCGTGACGATCGAGCCGGTCGAGTTCGCGCAGTGGCTCGACCAGGTGTTCCGCAACAGGAACTACGATCTTTCCGTAATCGCCCACACGGAACCGCTCGATATCGGCATCTATGCCCGTGACGACTATTACTTCCAGTACAAGGATGCATCGTTCCGTGAGGTCATTGCGAGAATCGACGCGACGGTCGACGAGGCCGAGCGGAACAAGCTGTACGCCGAGGCGCAGCAGATCCTCGCGCGCGACGCCGTGAACGTGTTCCTGTTCCAGCTGCCGAAGATCGGCGCGTGGAACGCCGACCTCACCGGCATGTGGGAGAACTGGCCACTGCCCGCGAACCCGCTCGCCGAGCTGTCGTGGCGACGATAGGTGCAGATCTCGTTGCATGATTCTTGTTCCTCGCGTCATGCCCGGGCTTGACCGGGGCATCCATCGCACATGCGGCACCATGGACCCGCGGGTCGAGCCCGCGGGTGACACATAGGGAAGAGAACGGGTCGAACCCGCCATGCTCTCTTTCGCGATCCGTCGTCTGCTTGGCCTCGTCCTTACTCTGCTCGCGGCGGCGCTGGTCGTGTTCATCGTGCTCGAAGTCCTGCCCGGCGATCCGGCCGCCGTGATGCTGGGCGTGCAGGCGACGCCCGAGACGCTTGCCGCCCTGCGCGCGGAATATGGTCTCGACCGGCCGGCGTCGGTCCGGTTTCTCGCGTGGATCGGGGGTCTCGTCACCGGCGATCTCGGCATCAGCTACACCTATCGCGTGCCGGTCGGCGGGCTGATCGCCGAACGTCTCGCCGTCACGGTGCCGCTGGCGCTGATGGCGATCGCGCTGTCGACCGCGATCGCCCTGCCGCTCGGCGTGTTCGCGGCGGCGCGCCACGACCGGCCGGCCGACGCAGCAGTGATGGGATTCAGCCAGATCGGCGTCGCCGTGCCGAATTTCTGGTTCGGGCTGCTGCTCGTGCTGCTGTTCTCGATCACGCTGGGCTGGGCGCCGTCGGGCGGCTTTCCCGGCTGGTCGACGGGGGGCGACGCGATCGTTGCCCTCGTCCTGCCGGCAATCTCGCTCGCGCTGCCGCAGGCCGCCATCCTCGCGCGCGTCACACGCTCGGCCGTGCTGGATGCGCTCGGCGAGGATTACGTGCGCACGGCGCGCGCAAAGGGCCTGACGCGCGCCGCAACGTTGCGGCACCACGTGCTGCGCAACGCGCTGATTCCGGTCGTCACCATCACGGGCCTGCAGTTCTCGTTCCTGCTCGCGGGCGCGATCATCATCGAGAACGTTTTTTATCTGCCGGGACTCGGCCGCCTCGTCTTCCAGGCGATCAGCCAGCGCGACCTGATCGTCGTGCGCGATGTCGTCGTGCTGCTCGCCGCAATGGTCATCATCATCAACTTCGCGGTCGACATGCTCTACGCAGTGATCGATCCACGGCTGCGGAAACGGCGCCGATGAGCGCGCTCGCCATGGCGCGACCCTATCGCCGCCCCGCACTCGTCGCCGGCGCAGTCATCACGGCGACCCTGGCGGCGATCGCGCTGCTTTCGCTCGCCTGGACCCCCTATCCGCCCGCCGATATCGACATCGCCGCACGCCTGCAGGGTCCTTCGGCGCGGCACTGGCTCGGCACCGACCAGTTCGGCCGCGATGTCCTGTCGATGCTCATGGCCGGCTCGCGCAATTCCTTCGCCGTGGGATTCGTCGCCGTGGGAATCGGGCTCACGCTGGGCGTGGCGCTCGGTCTTCTTGCCGCCGTCCGCGGCGGGATCGTCGACGAGGCCGTGATGCGGCTGGCGGACTTCGCCTTCGCCTTCCCCGCCGTGCTGTCGGCGATCATGATCACCGCCTGGCTCGGGCCGGGCGCGGTCAACGCGATCGTCGCCATCGGCATCTTCAACATTCCGGTATTCGCGCGGCTGACCCGCGGCAGCACGCTGCAGGTGCTGGGCCGCGACTTCGTCCTTGCTGCGCGCGCGGCGGGCAAGGACGGCGCGCGGATCGTCATCGAGCACGTGCTGCCGAACATCGTCGGCATCCTGATCGTCCAAGGGACGATCCAGTTCGCGCTCGCGATCCTCGCCGAAGCCGGACTCGCGTATCTCGGCCTCGGCACGCAGCCGCCCAATCCCAGCTGGGGCAAGATGCTGAACGAGGCGCAGACCTTCCTGCACCGCAGCGCCTGGCTGGCGATATTTCCGGGTGCGGCGATCGCGATCACCGTGCTCGGCTTCAACCTGCTCGGCGACGGCCTGCGCGACCTGATCGATCCGCGGCTGCGGCGCGTGCGCCGATGAGCATTCTGGAGGCCGAGCACCTCGCCGTGAGCATCGCGACCGAGACCGGCGCGCTGCCGGTCGTGCGCGACATCTCGTTCCGGCTCGACCGCGGCACGACGCTGGGGCTCGTCGGCGAGTCCGGCAGCGGCAAGTCGATGACGGCGCTGGCGCTGATGCGTCTGCTGCCCGAGATCGCCACGGCGACCGGTGCAGTCAGGCTGCTCGGCGAAGACCTGCTGCAGGCAGACGAGGATCGCCTGTGCGCGGTGCGCGGCGACCGCATGGCGATGGTGTTCCAGGAACCGATGACGTCGCTCAACCCGGTTCACAGGATCGGCGATCAGATCGCCGAAACCCTGATCCTGCATCGCGGCGCGGAGCGCCGCGCGGCGCTGGAAGAGGCCGCCCGGCTGCTCGACCGGGTCGGCATCGGCACTGCGCGAGCGCGGCTCGCCGCATACCCGCACCAGCTCTCCGGCGGCCAGCGCCAGCGCGTCATGATCGCCATGGCGCTGGCCTGCCGGCCCGATGTCGTCATCGCCGACGAGCCGACCAGCGCGCTCGACGTGACGGTGCAGGCGCAGATCGTCGACCTGCTGCGCGGCCTGGTCGAAGAAATCGGCCTGGCGCTGATCCTGATCTCGCACGACCTCGGCGTGATCGGCCGCCTCGCCGACCGCGTCATGGTGATGTATGGCGGCGCGGTGATGGAGGAAGGCGATACCCGCACCGTCTTTGCAGTGCGCGCCCATCCCTACACGCAAGGCCTGTTCGCCGCGCTGCCGAGCCGCGGTGCGCGCAAGGGCAAGCGGCTCGCGGTGATTCCGGGCACGGTTCCGTCGCCGGACGCGCTGCCGCCGGGCTGCCCGTTCTACGGCCGCTGCCCGCGCGGCCAGGACGTCTGCCGCGAGAACACGCCGCCGGCCGTGGCGATCGACGGCAGCCTCGCGCGCTGCTTCTTTCCGGGACCGCCGCCATGAGCACCGCCCCGCTGCTCGTCGCCTCCCATCTCTCGCGCACGTACCGGCTGCCTTCCGAGTCGCTGCTCGGCGGACATGCAACGCTGCGCGCGGTGGACGATGTGAGCCTCACGATCGAGCGCGGCCGCAGCTTCGGTATCGTCGGCGAATCCGGCTCCGGCAAGTCGACCCTGGCGCGGCTCGTCATGGCCCTCGAGATGCCCGATTCGGGCACGGTGCGGATTCAGGGCAAGGACCTGCTCAGCCTGCCGGCGTCCGAACTGCGCCGACACCGGCGCGGCTTTCAGATGGTGTTCCAGGACCCGTATGGCTCGCTCGACCCGCGCCAGCGTGTCGCCCGCATCGTCGCCGAGCCGCTCGATGTCGCCGAGCCGTCCCTGCCGCGCGCCGTGCGCAACGAGCGTGTCGCGGCAATGCTGGAGGCCGTCGGGCTGCAGGCGAGCGCAGCGGCGCGCTATCCGCACGAGTTCTCCGGCGGCCAGCGCCAGCGCATCGCCCTGGCCCGCGCCCTGATCACCGCACCGGCCCTGATCGTTGCCGACGAGCCGGTTTCCGCGCTCGACGTCTCGGTGCAGGCCCAGGTGCTGAATCTGCTCATGGACCTGCAGGATCGGCACGGCGTCACCTACCTGTTCATCAGCCACAATCTCGCGGTGGTCGAGCATATCGCCGATGAGGTCGGCGTCATGTATCGCGGCCGCATCGTCGAGCGGGGTCCGGCGGCGGAGCTCTTTGCGCATCCGGGACATCCCTATACGCTCGCCTTGATCGAGGCCATCCCCGATCCGATGGCGGTGGTCTCCGCGCGGCCCCCCGCAACCGCGCGCGGGGAAAGCCCGTCCGCGACAAGCGGCTGCGCCTTCGCCCCGCACTGCCCCCGCGCGCAGCCGCGCTGCCTTGCGGAGCGGCCGGAGCTGCAGGAAATCGCCCCGGGCCGCCGCGCGGCGTGTCATTATCCCAGCGAGCGACGGGGGAGAGAATGAGTTACGTCGACAAGATCCTGCAGTCGGACGAGACGGTACGCCACAAGGCGCATATCCACTGGTTCATCTACCTTCCGGCCCTGGTGTTCGGCGCCGCGGCCCTGCTCGTGGTCGCGCTCGTCGCCATGAACATAGGCGAGATCGGCACGAGCTGGCGCGAGGCCGCCCTGATCGCCGCCGCGCTGTTCGGGCTGGTGGCGCTCTATCTGCTGCTGCGCGCCTGGATCGAGCGGATCTCGACCGAGCTGGTCGCGACCGACCGGCGCGTCATCTACAAGCGCGGGCTGATCCGCCGCTTCACCGCCGAGATGAACATGGAGAAGGTGGAGACCGTGCTGGTCGAGCAGGGCATCCTCGGCCGCCTGTTTGGCTACGGCACCATCACCATTCGCGGCACCGGCGGCGGCATGGAACCGCTGCGCAACATCGACGACCCGCTCAGCTTTCGCAATCACGTCACCGCGGATTGATCACTCGGCCGATGCCGGCACCGCGCGCGGCCTCAACGCGGGAATGATCAGGACCAGCGCGAGGGCAGAGCCGATCAGGACGAGCGCGACAGCTTCGCGCCAGCCGAACGGCTCGCCAAGCACGACGGCGCCGCTGGTCATGCCGATGACCGGCGTCAGCAGGGTGCCGATCGCGGCGACGCTGGCAGGGAAGAGCGTGACGATCTTGAACCAGGCGAAATAAGCGAACACCAGCGCGATCACCGTCGTATAGGCCGCCGCCGCCCATGCCGCGGCGCTGGCCTGCGGCACGTGGATGCCGTCGGCGAACGGCAGGATAACGAACATCGGGATACTGCCCGCCGTGAGCTGCCAGCCGGCGACCGCCAGGGTGCCAACCGTCCAGCGCTGGCGCTTCTGATAGAGCGTGCCGGTCGCCCACCCCACTGCGGCCCCGAGCACGGCCAGCGCGCCGACGGGCGACGCGCCGACTGCGGCAAGATCGCGCGACAGCAGGACGGCTATGCCGCCGACGCCCAGCGCGAGCGCCGCGACGACCCGCCTGGTCAGGCGCTCGCCCAGGAACGTCACGCCGATGAGAGCCGCCCAGAGCGGCATGGTGAAGGCGAGCACGGCGGCGTGGCCGGATGCCATCTGCATGACTCCGACCGCGACCAGCACGTGCCAGCACGTCACATTGAAGAGCGCCGCGACCGCGATCGGGCGCCATTCCCCCGCCGCGGGCCTGAGCCTGGTTCCGGTCAGCCGCGCCAGGCCGAGAAGCAGCAGGCCGGCGATGAAGCAGGACCATGCACGGAAGGTCCAGAGCGGGACCTCGCTCAGCACGATCTTCATGAACGGCCAGTTGATGCCCCAGGCGAAGGACAGGCCGACCAGCAGGATCAGCCCCAGCCGGGGTGGCGACCGTTCTTGCGTCACGCGCCGGGACGCCCGTTGGTTTCCGCGAGCGGCCGCACGAATTGCGGCTCGGTGTCCCACGGGAACATGATCCAGGTATCCTGGCTGACCTCGGTCACATAGGTGTCGACCAGCGGCTTGCCGGCCGGCTTCGCATACACGGTCGCGAAATGCGCTCCGGGCAGCAGCTCGCGCACGACCTTCGCGGTGGCGCCGGTATCGACGAGGTCGTCGATGATGAGCCAGCGCCCCTCGCTCTTGATCACGTCGTCCGCCGGCTGCTTGATCAGCTGGGCCGATCCGATCGTCATGTGATCGTAGGTCCTGACGCCGATCGTGTCGATGACGCGCAGGTCGAGCTCGCGGGCAATGATCGCCGCCGGCACGAGCCCGCCGCGCGTCACCGCGACGATACCCTTCCACGGCCCGCCGGACACCAGCCGCCAGGCCAACGCCTTGGCATCGCGATGCAGCTCCTGCCACGAGACCGGAAAGGTCTTGGTGAATGTCGTCATGTCTTCCCCGGGATGCTGGCGCGGATATAAGCCGAACCGGCCGGCATGCGCAAATGACGCGCGCTCGGGACAGCCATGCCGGGAGCGCGGCGACGCCGCTCTCCCGCCCGCGAAGCGAGGATTCGATGAATCCTGTCCCGGCAGGTGTGTCTTCTCCCTCTCTCTGCGTCGTGCCCCGACAGCAGCATGCGCCGCGGCGTCATGACCCCTCGGATCAGGCCCGCAGGTCACGCGGTGTTGTCCGGGACAGGTCGGCGAGCAAGCTCTCCCGCACCGCGCGCCATATGTCTTCGTTCTGCGCGACGAGCAGGCCCTTCCGTGCATCGCCGGCCGAGTAGAGCGATCCGTCGAGGCGGCGGGCCATGGCCCCGGCTTCCTCGGCGAACAGCGCGCCGGGCGCGTGGTCCCACGGCAGGGCTCGCCAGAACAGGGCGAAATGCCGCTCCCCTGCGACGATCGCCGGATACTCGCGTCCGGCGCACATTAGGCCCGGGAGCATTTCGCCGATCGTTCCCGCCCGGCGATCGATCGATTCGCGCAGCGCCGGCGGCAGGAAGCGCTTGAACACCGCGCCGCGCAGCGCCGCGAGGGGCGGCGATTCCGATCCCGCGCGCACGCGCGCGCCGCACAGAACGGCGCCGCTGCCGCGTTCGGCCTGCGCCATCGCGCCGCTCCGCGGATCGAGCATCCATGACGCAACCGTTTCGCCGTCGCGCAGCAGCGCCACCATCACCGCGAACGGGCCGGTGCCTGCCGCGAAATTCGCGGTACCGTCGAGCGGGTCGACCAGCCACGCCTCGCCGGCGCCGAGACGCGAGACGATGGCCGGATCGACGGCGGCGGCCTCCTCGCCGACCACCAGCGAGCCCGGGCGAAGCGCCGTCAGGCCGGCCGTGAGAATGCGCTCGGCCTCGTGGTCGGCGGCGGTGACGAGCTCGCCCGGCGACTTCTCGCTGATCTCGTGACGCATCAGCCGGCCGTAACGCGGCATGATCGCTTCCGCCGCCGCCGCGCGCATCAATGCCTCGACTTTGTGCATCATCTCCGTTTGCCGTCCGGCCTGCGCCCTGTTAGGCAGGATGCTGCTCGATAGCAGGAAACCCGATGCTCAGCACCCCCCGATCGTTCCGCGGCATGGTCACCGCCCCTCATCATCTCGCGGCGCAGGCCGCGCTGCGCGTCCTGCGCGAGGGCGGCAACGCGATCGAGGCGATGATCGCCGCGGCCTCGACCATCGCAGTGGTCTACCCGCACATGAACTCGATCGGCGGCGACGGCTTCTGGATCGTCGCCGAGCCGGGGAAGGAACCGGTCGGCATCGATGCCTGCGGTGCCGCCGGCGCCGCGGTGACGCCGGAGTTCTACAGGAGCCGCGGCCATGCGCAGATTCCGTCGCGCGGACCGCTCGCCGCCAATACCGTCGCCGGCACGATCTCCGGCTGGGGCGTCGCACACAAAATCGCGCAGCGCTGGGGCGGGCGGCTGCCGTTGAGCCGCCTGCTCGAGGACGCGATCTTCTACGCGAAAGACGGCGCACCGGTCACTGCCAGCCAGGCGCGCTTCACCGCCGAGAAGCAGGCCGAATGCATGGACGCCCCCGGCTTCGCCGATGCGTTCCTCGCGGGCGGCGCGGCGCCGGACGTCGGCACGCGGTTCAGGCAGGCGGCGCTGGGTGAAACGCTCGCCCGCATCGCGGCGGCAGGCACCGATGATTTCTATCGCGGCGAACTCGCGCGCCGGATCGCGGCCGATCTCGCGCGCGCCGGCTCGCCGGTGAGCGCCGACGATCTCGCGCGCCATGCGGCGAAGGAAGTGGCGCCGCTCTCGCTGAGGCTCGGATGCGGCACCGTCTACAACATGACGCCGCCGACGCAGGGGCTCGCCTCGCTGCTCATCCTCGGCCTGTTCGAGCGCTGCGGCGTCGCGGAGGCCGACGGATTCGAGTTCATCCATGCGCTGGTCGAGTCGACCAAGCTCGCCTTCCGCGTCCGCGACCGCCACGTCACCGATCCCGCCTACATGACGATGGCGCCGCAGGCGCTGCTCGAGGCGGCGAAGATCGACGCGCTGGCCCGCGACTTCGACCCGGCGCGCGCCCTGCCCTGGCCGGCAGCGCCGCAGAAAGGCGACACGATCTGGATGGGCGTGATCGACGGCGAGGGCCGCGCCGCCAGCTTCATCCAGAGCGTCTACTGGGAGTTCGGCTCCGCCGTCGTGCTGCGCGACAGCGGCGTCATGTGGCAGAACCGCGGCACCTCCTTCAGCCTCGACCCGGCCGCACCCCAGGCGCTGAAGCCCGGGCGCAAGCCGTTCCACACCCTCAACCCCGCTTTCGCCCGGCTCGGCGACGGCCGCTCGATCGTCTATGGCACGATGGGCGGCGACGGCCAGCCGCAGACCCAGGCGGCGGTATTCACCCGCTATGCCCTGTTCGGCCACGCGCCGCAGCAGGCCGTGACGGCGCCGCGCTGGCTGCTCGGCCGCACCTGGGGCACGACCGTCACCAGGCTGCGGCTCGAGGCGCGCCACGCCCCCGCCGTGATCAAGCGGCTCGCCGCGGCGGGCCACGACCTCGAAGTGCTCGACGATTTCACCGACCTGATGGGCCATGCCGGGCTGGTGGTCCGCCATCCCTCCGGCCTGCTCGAAGGCGCCGCCGACCCGCGCGGCGACGGCGTGGTGGCGGCGTACTGACCGGGCCGGCCCGGCCGGGTGTTTCACTGTTTCACCTGTTTCGAGCGTTTCCGCGGTTGCGGCCGATCCGGCCGTTTCGCCGTTTCACTTGTTTCAGCCGCTTCGGTGTTCGCGCCGCCTGGTCACGGCTCCGTGCAGATAAGCCGCTGATCGCAAGGTCATTTTCCCGGGTGCTTCACTGCTTCAGGCAGGTTTGCACTTTGCGCGACGTCCCGCCTTCCCGGCCCGGCCCGTTGCGCACTGTCCATGAATCGAAACGCCCGCCGGTCGAGAGACCGCGCGGGCGCAGGAATGGCGCCGTTAGTGTAGCGGGTCGGCCGCCCGGGACAAGCCGGTTTGCGGTTACGTGCGGAACGGAACAGGCCTAAGGCTCCGGCAGGCCGGGATCGGTCGCCAGGATCGAGACGCGGCTCTGGACCTTTTCCCACCACGCCGACAGCTTCTCGTGCCGGGCGAGTTCGCGCTCGCCCTCCGGCGCCATCGTGAAATAGGCGAGCATCGGGGTGATGTTCAGGAGATTGAGGCGGTCTCCTGCATGTAGATAAGCGAATATACTCGCACTGCAGCGATGGTGTTCCGCGTTTGACAGCCTTAGATGGTCAGCAGAAAATTTGTTCGACCTTTGATTTTCCAGAACCGCGAGCGCAGCCATGTGGAAGATCCTCCCACGCCGCGACACCGATGCAAGCAACATGGTCGGCAATGTCGTGCTTGGCGACGTCACCGGCAACTTGACTATGAACTTCTCATCGGGACAAGCCATCGCACAGGCCCCATATCTTGTCTGGCATGAACTGCCAGAAGATCCCGACGAAATCTTCAAGATGCTTTCGTGGCAAGTTCGACTGACCCCGACATTCGGTCGTGAGCGAGAACTCGCCCATATTTCTGATTGGATAAGACACACAAGAAGCCCGCGAATCCGCTTCATTTCTGGACTTGGCGGGGCAGGCAAGACCAGGCTCGCAGCCGAGACCGCTGACCGTTTCCGTCAAGAAGGATGGAGTGCGGGACTATGGCGCCTCGACAGACCAGCGATTCTACCGTTGCGCGAAAAGGGGCTACTCCTGATCGTTGATTATCCCGAAGAGCAACGCGCCATGCTGCATGCGTTGCTACGCGACCTATCGACACTGGAATCGACCCCGGCTCCAATCCGCTTGATGCTGTTAAGCCGCCAACCGTTCGAATGGTGGCGCGATGTTATTGATGCGGCAGGTGCGAGTCAGATTGTTGACCACCAAAACATCGCTTTGGAATCGTTAACGGAGGATGCCGCTGCAGAATTGTTCAAAGCTGCGAGTGACAGATTGTCCGAGCACTATGGACGAACTGTTGAGCCAAGGAGCGAGTCGGAAATTCGACGTTGGATAGCTCAGGACGGGAGCACGCACACACTCCCGCTCTTCGTTTCAGCTGCTGCAATTCACAGCGTACTAGTTGGCAGTAACACTTTGACCTTTCATGGCAGCAAAATTGTCAGCGAACTGGTTCGGCATGAGCGAAGGCGATTAAATGGAGCCGGACGGTCCGCCGGACTGGGCACTGATGGACTTGCTCGCTTAACCGGTCTTGCAGCAGCTTCGGGCGAACTCGATGCCACAGCGCTACAACGCCTCGCGGAGCCGAGGCTCCAACTCGGGGTACCGCCACCCGTGGATGTGGTAGATGCCGTCCGGCAAGCACCCGGCTGGAATGGTGCTTTGTTGCCGGCGCCTACCCCAGACGTTCTCGCGGCAGAATTGCTCGCACAAGTACTAGAGCAGCGGCACGATGTTGCACATGAATGGATGTGGGCCGCCATCGAGACCAACGGCCCTGAACTCACCGATCGACTGGGGCGCGTTCTTTATGACCTTGGTATTGTCTCTGTGCCACATCAGAGACTACTTCAGTCCACTCTAATCAAAATGGTGCGGGCTGAACCGAATCGGGCGGCACGTCTGGATTTCGTCGTGACAGGCCAATTGCCTGTTGGCTTGGAGCAGCTCGGTATCGAAATATGTCAGATTCTCCTGACACGAAGCGACGGTGGGCTAGTTAGGGCTACACTGCTTACAAATTTCTCCAACTGTCTAAACCAGGCTGGCGAGTACGGCCGAGCGCTGACCGCAGCCCGTAATGCTGTTGAGATCTGGCGTCGCTTGGCTGCCGAGGATCCTGCCCACTTCGAAGAGAAACTGGCAATCGGCCTTTTTGGCCTATCGCACCGACTAATCGAAACCGGTAGTGCCCGTGATGCACTGGACGCAATCAATGAGGCCATCGGAATATGGACCCGTCTTGCCGTCCAGAATCCTCGGCACTTCGAGTCTGTGGCTAACGGCTTCAACAACTTGTCCAACTGCCTGAGTGAGCTCGGCGACCGCGCTGGAGCACTAGAGGCAATTCGCAAGGCCGTCGCCCTGAAACGTTGGCTTGCCACCCAAGATCCTCATTATTTCGATCCAGCGCTGGCAGGCACTCTAAACAATCTTTCTAGCCGCCTAAGCGACACTGGCAACCATGCTGGCGCGCTGGCAGCAATCCAAGAAGCCGTCGGACTATGGCGTCAGGTCGCGGCACAAGACCCTGGTCGTTATGAGCCGGAGCTGGCGGGCAGCCTCAATAACTTGTCCACCCAACTGAGAGAGTCCGGCCATCACGCTCGCGCGCTAGACACGATCCGCGAAGCTGTGGCGATACGGCGACGGCTTACGGCCCAAAATCCTGGACGGTTCGAGGCAGACTTGGCACGCAGCCTTAACAATCTTTCGAACTGTCTGAGCGACGGAGACGATCACGTCGGCGCGCTAGCGGCAATCCGTGAGAGTGTCCAGATTCGCCGTGGCCTTGCTGACAAGAGCCCTGCCCGCTACGAGCCGGAGTTGGCCGACGGCCTCTACAATCTTTCCGCCTGCCTGAGTGAAGTCGGACATCGCGCTGATGCACTTAAGACGATCAAAAAGGCTGTCGAGATTCATCGCCGTCTTACCGCCCATAATCCCGTCCGTTGGGGGCCAATGCTGGCGCAGAGCCTCAACCTACTTTCCTCCTGTCTGCGTGACGTGGGGGAGAGTGCCGGTGCGCTGGAGGCAATCCGTGAGAGCATCCAGATTCGCCGTCGCCTTGCCGCCGCCAACCCTGCTCTTTTTGAGCTGATGCTGGCGCGTGGTCTCAATAACCTTTCCAGATGTCTAAGCGAAGTTAACGACGTTGGTGGTGCGCTGGATGCAATCGGGGAAGCCATCGAAATTTGGCGCCGACTCGCCGCGCAGAATCCGACTCGCTTTGGGCCAGATCTAGCGGACAGCCTCAACGAACTTAGGAGGCTTCGCGACAGATAAAGAGAAACTACCCCCCGAACAGGGCTGGGTGGTCAACATAGAAACTATAGGCAGCCAGCACTAGCAGCAGTACGCCGATCACCCAAGATACGACGTCGCCAGTCGGTTTCGTCGGTTTAGGTGAAACATCCCCTGTAGAAGCGTAATTCATTGTGACGGTACCTCGCGCGTCTCCACCAATTACATTGCCTGAAATGTTTCCCCGCATGCGCGTGCTGTTTCGACGGAATATGGCAAGCAATATAAACGCAATGCCTGCCAACAGCATTAAGACGAATTCCAGTGACATGACTTGTCATTCCTAAACGGGCGACACGTAGGAATACCGCAGCCGCTGGCCATAATTATGCGAAACGCGTAGAAGCCGCACAAGGGACTTGCCGAAGGCCTCGGTTCTACCGTTTGGTTGCGCCACGCCACAATACGAGATGGTGTTGAACGTTCCCCGAGCCGAATTTCGTGGTTCCGAAATGCCCTAGCCCTTGCTGTTTAATGGCAAAGCGGACTTGATCGCGTTCAGGCGCCGGTCCTCTACGACCGGCGCTAGCGATGACACGCAGCAGACCCATTTTTGAGGCCGGGGGTTAAGCAGCCGACCACCACCGGCGTTCACTACTTCGGCTACTCTGAGACGATATCGGGCGTTGAGGCGCACAAATCACATCGTCTTCGGATCCGGCTGGTGCGACCAATCCGGATCGGTCGAGCAGAGGCTCGCTCGCGTCTTCACTACGCCCCACCACGCCGACAGCTTCTCGTGCCGGGCGAGTTCGCGCTCCCCTTCCGGCGCCATCGTGAAATAGGCGAGCATCGGGGCGAGGTGGAAGTCGGCGAGCGACGGGCGGCCGCCGACGAGGGCGTCCGGCGCGGCGACGGCGTGGTGGCGGCGTACTGACCGGGCCGGCAGTTTCAGTGTTTCACGTGTTTCAGCCGTTACGACCGTTTCACCGTTTCGCGCATTTCGGCGGCTCGGGTCGTTGTGCAGCGCCGCCTTCCTGCCCGCCTTGGCCGCGAGCCCATGAAGCCCCGCCGCGAGCGGCTAAGCCTCTGAATTTTCGCATATAACCGCACTGCGTCACCGCTTCGGGGGAGATTGCGCCCCGCTACCCTCTCCCCGTTGGGGCCGCTTGCGGGAGAGGTGATTTCAAGGCGCAATGCGGGCGCCCGGAAGGTACATGGTTTGTTCCTGATCTTCAATCACAGGCCACGCCTGCCGGCGCAGTCGCCAACCTCGCGTCAAGAGAGCCTTTGCTGTCCGGTAAGGTCGAGGCGCTCGCCAGCCGCTGATAGCGGAGCCATTCGCCCGCCAAAGCGCCTGCCAGCCTGTCGGAACAGCGAACCGCCGGTTCCTTGCCATCCAGGGCGATCTGATAGTTAACTGAGGGTCGACGCGGCACGGGCAAGCTTGATCGACAACGATACCATCCTGCTCGAGGGCAACTCCACGACCGGTCTGCCGTTGCGGGAGATTCTGGCGCGGGTTTCCGCGTGCGTGGGCGTGCTGACGCCGGAGGGCGTCCTGATCGAGGTGAACCAGGGTCCGCTCCAGGCGCTCGGTTTCCGGACGGAGGATGCACTCGGCAAGCCGGCATGGGAGACGCCGTTTTGCGCCCGGTCGCCGCAGGCCCAGGCGCAGATCAAGGATGCGGTAGCGCGCGCGGCGCGCGGCGAAAACATCCGTTTCGACGTGGATGTCGCCGGCGAACCGCCGATGACTCTCGACGTGCAGTTCGCGCCGAGCCTGGACGAGCATGGCCGCACCGCCTATGTCGTGGCCACGGCCGTGGATGTTACCGGCCAGCGCCGCACCGAAGAGGCACTGCGCCAGAGCGAAGCGCGGTTCCGCGCCGCCCAGGACCTGTCTCTCGACGGGTTCACCATCCTGCGCGCGGTGCGCGACGGCACGGGCACCATCGTCGACTTCGAATGGACCTATGCGAACGAGGCATCTTCCCGGCTCCTGAAACGGCCGGTCGGCGATCTTGTCGGCCATCGTCTGCTCGAAGTGCTCCCCGGCAACAAGGCCTGCGTCGAGCTCTTCGCCCGCTACGTGCGGGTGGTCGAAACAGGCGAGCCGCACGACGTCGAGCTGCGCTACGACGACGACGGCATCACCGGCTGGTTCCGCAATCTCGCGGTCCGGCTCGACGACGGTTTGGCGGTCAGTTTCTGCGACATCACCGAGCGCAAGGACATCGAAACGCGTCTCGAGCTGGCCAAGGAAGCGGGCGGGGTCGCGACCTGGGACTGGGACATCGTCAACGATGTCCTCCGTGTCTCCGCGGCCTATCGGCGGCTGTGGGGATTCGCCCCCGATGCGCCGCACCCCACCCGGCAGGCGTGCACGTCGCGCATCCACCCGGACGATCGCCAGCGCGCAACCGACAGCGTTCAGCGCGGCGCGGCAGGCATGCCGTACGAGAACGAGTTCCGGATCGTGCTGCCCGACGGAGAGGTCCGGTGGCTCGCTGCGCGCGGACGGCTCGAACGCGGGCAGGACGGGCGCCCGCTGCGGATGATCGGCGCCGACGTCGACATCACGGCGCGCAAGCGGACCGAAGAGGCGTTGCGCGAGAGCGAGGAGCGGCTCCGCCTCGCCGCCGAGGTCGGCGAACTCGCGGCGTGGGAGTACGATGTCTCGACCGGGAGGAACCGGTGGGACACGCGGCTTGCCGAACTCCTGGGCATTCGGCAGCATGACCCGGCGACCTCAGGCTCGACATGGCTGGATGTCATCCACCCTGACGATCGTCAACGGGTCGTCACCGAGCTCCAAGCTGCGATCGAGGCCCGTGCCCCCTACGATACGGAGTTCCGTGTGATCCGGTCGGACGGCGCCGTGCGATGGGTCGCCAACAAGGGGCGTCTCCTGTGCGACACCGCCGGGGCTCCGGTGCGCATCGTCGGCTTCACCCAGGACATCACCGAACACAAGACGGCCGAGGAGCGCCTGCGCCAGCTTGCGGACGAGCGCGAAGCCCTGCTGAAGGAAGCGCATCACCGCATCAAGAATCACGTATCTTCGGTCGGCGCCATGCTGCGCCTGCAGGCCAATGCCCAGCGGTCGGACGAGACCAGGACGCAGCTCCTCGAAGCATCGCGCCGCATCAATACCGTCGGGCGCGTTCATGAGGCGCTGTACATGTCCGATCGCCTGGGCGCGATCGATCTCGGGACTCACCTGCAGACGGTCATGGCCGATCTCGCCGCATCAACCGTGACGCCTTCCGGCGCCCAGCCCCGCATCCACGTAGGCTGCCCCGCGGGCGTGCGGATACCATCCGAAACTGCAGCCCCCCTGTCGCTGATCGCCGTCGAGCTCGTCATGAACGCGATCAAGCACGGGCACGTCGAGCGCGACACCGATGTCGACATCCGGCTCGAGACCGGCGCTCCGATGCGCCTGATCATCTCGGACAACGGCCCCGGAATTTCCGCGGAGGACGTAGCAAAGACGAGCGGGCTCGGCCTTCGTTTCGTTCACCTCTTCGCGGAGAAGATCAAGGGAACGCTTTCCTTCGAGACCCTGCCGCAGGGAACGAGAGCGACGCTCAGCTTCGCGCCGCCATAGGCCGCGCTGCGCTTCAGGCTCGCGCCGGTCCGGATGCGCCAGGCGACGCCCTTTTCGGCGAGCGCGGTGCGCGCAATGCGCACGAAAGCGCTGTCCGGTATCCGTGCGGAACGACCGACAGGCCTCCCCGCCCCACTTAATCGCTCTGGATGCGCAACGTCCGCGTATCAGGCCCAGGTGCGGCGCTCAACCCGCGCGCGAGGCGCTGCCCGCCCGGCCACAGGGCGACAGCCGCCACGTATGGTTCGGTCGGATGGGTGCGCGGCCTTCCGCCCGAGAGATCAACGGAAGAGGAATCAGCGTCCTTCCGCAAACTCGAGCGCACGGGCAAGGGCTAGCATCATCGCGAAGGCGACGAGCCGAAGCGTCAGAACCCGGAGAGTCTCGAACACGGAGACGAGCGGGCCGGCGCACCGCCGGCCCCACCCTTACGGCCCGGCCTGTACCGCGTTCGCGGGCTCAGTCGCGTTCGGGCTCGTTCGGCCCAACCTCGACCACCACGTCGGTCACCAGCGGCTCATGCGGAGCGAGGGCCGTCCGCGTCTCATCCGCCCAGCTTGCGAGATTGACGACGTTCGCCAGCCGGCTCCGGCCATCGGTGGACTCGCCGGTCTCGACGATTTCGAGCCCGTCCCCGTCGAGGAAGAACGTGTGGTCACCGAAAATTCCTTTGAGTTCCTGCACTGCCGGGTGGTTGTCGGGGATGGCCTGGGCTCCGATCTGGTTCGCGGTATGCTGGATCTGCGCGGATGAGAGCTTCATCACGCCCCTCCTTTTAGCTGGAATTGCTGCGGTTGGACTTCGGTCACACAGCACGAAACGCGGCACGCGCCGGCTCGATCCCTTCACGGTTGCCGTTTCGGCCTATGGAGACGCAAACAAGCCGGGCCGTTGACCCCGGGGGGCGGGATCCATGGAGCCGGCCCCGGCGGGCGGGCGCCGGCGCCGGCGGCTCGCCCGCCGGCCCCGGCGGGCGGCGGATGAAGCAGGCCGGTATCCCGTTCAGTGAAATAGATTTGGAGCCTCTATCCGGTAGTATGAAACAATCCCCGGCGCCTTCCGGCGTCGCCGATTGACAGGGCGGCGGCACGCCTTATCCTCGGCGCGGCCGACCGATCCGGTTTCCGAGCAGAGGATGAAGCCGATGCCGCGCGCGAGCGAAGCCGCCGAACGCACGACTCATCGTTCGCTCGAACGCGGCCTGCGCATCCTCGAATGCGTCGCCACTGCAGACGGGACGACGACGCTCGCCGAGACGGTGCGGCGAACCGGCCTTCATCGCAGCACGGCGCATCACCTGCTGCAGACGCTTGTCGGCCTTGGCTACCTGAACAAGGATTCCGCCACGCGTCGCTACGAGCTGTCGGCAAAGCTGTTCCGGCTGACGCGGCGCACGTGGACCCCCGAACAGCTCGGCGCGATCGCGCAGCCCTTCCTCGCCGGCCTTACGGCCCGCACCGGCGAGGGATCCAGTTTCGCCGCCTACCGCGAAGGCATCGTCACCATAGTCGCCAAATGCGATCCGGATGGGCCGGTGCGGGTCGTGCAGGACCTCGGCGCGCACCGGCCCGTGCATGCAACCGCAGTCGGCAAGGCGATCATCGCCTGGCTGCCGCAGCCCGCGCTCGGGGCCGCGATCCGCCGCATCCGCTTCGATCGCTACACGCCGAAAACCATCACCAGCCGCAGGGCGCTCGAAACGGAGCTGCGCCGCATTCGTGCCGCGGGGTTCGCGATCGACGACGAGGAGCACATGGAGGGCATCCGCTGCGTCGCCGCCCCGGTGTTCGGCTACAGCGGCCAGATGCTGGGATCGCTGTGCGCGCTCGGGCCCAGGAGCCGCATGTCGCACCAGCGCCTGCGCCAGCTGCGCGCGCCCCTGCTCGATCGCGCGCTGGCGCTGTCGGAGCGGCTGGGCTGGCGCGAGAGCGCGATGGCGGCCGGAAACGCCGCGTAGCCGCATTCCACCAGCCGGAAGCAACGGTCGAGACCGGCCGTCACCCGGCTGCCGGCGAAGTCGAGCCTGTCGGGCATGATCCGGCCCCTGTCGCGAAAGCGGCGGCAGAGCGCCCTGGCGTCCTGGTTGCGAAAGCGCCCGATCACCATGAACAGCATGATGGGCTCCATCGATCTCTGGTAGCATTGTGGCGCTATGAGGCGTGCCGATCGCGCAAACAGCCGGACATGACCGCCGCCGCGGAATGCTACGACTTCATCGTCGTCGGGGCGGGGTCCGCCGGCTGCGTGCTCGCCAACCGTCTGACGGCGAGCGGGCGGCACCGCGTCCTGCTGATCGAGGCGGGCCCGCGGGATACCAATCCGTGGATCCACGTTCCGCTCGGCTACGGGCGGCTGTTCAACGACCTGCGCACCAACTG
The DNA here is from genome assembly GCA_041690495.1 of Alphaproteobacteria bacterium. Lineage (GTDB taxonomy): Bacteria > Pseudomonadota > Alphaproteobacteria > CACIAM-22H2 > CACIAM-22H2 > DATAAP01. The sequence goes on from JAWLHE010000003.1 coordinate 68,129, forward strand.
GGGATATCTCTCGGAGCCCGAGCCGCATCTGAACGGCCGCCGCATCTACAACCCGCGCGGCAAGGTGCTCGGCGGCTCGAGCTCGATCAACGGCCTGGTCTACATCCGTGGCCAGCGCGAGGACTTCGACGCCTGGCGCGACACCGGCAACCCCGGCTGGGGCTTCGACGACGTGCTGCCCTATTTCAAGCGCGCCGAAGACCAGCAGCGCGGCGCGGACGAATGGCACGGCGCGGGCGGCCCGCTGTCGGTGTGCGACCCGAGCGAGCCGCACCCGCTCTGCGATGCGTTCATCGAGGCGGCAGCCGAGGCCGGTTTTCCGCGCAATCCCGACTTCAACGGCGCCGCCCAGGAGGGTGCGGGCTATTTCCAGATGACGGCGCGGCGCGGCCGGCGCTGCAGCGCCGCGGTCGCCTATCTGCGCCCGGCGCGAAGACGCGCCAACCTGCGCGTGCTCACCGGCGCGCTGGCGACGCGCATTCTGTTCGAAGGGCGGCGCGCGGTCGGCGTCGAGTTCCGCCAGCACGGCACGATGCGGACTGCGGCGGCGCGCGGCGAGGTCATTGTCGCCGGCGGCGCCATCAACACGCCGCAACTGCTGCAGCTTTCCGGCGTCGGGCCGGGCGCGCTGCTGCAGCGGCTTGGAATCGCCCCGGTGCTGGTGATCGAGGGCGTCGGCCGCAACTATCAGGACCATCTGCAGACGCGGCTGGTGCTCAGATGCACGCGGCCGATCACCCTCAACGACGGGATTGCGCGGTTGTGGGGCAAGGCGGCGATCGGCCTGCGCTATGCGCTGCTGCGCAAGGGGCCGCTGACGATCAGCGCCGGCTATGCCGGCGGATTCTTCCGCACGACGCTGGCGGACGGCCCTCGCCCGGACATGCAGTGCCACTTCATCACGTTCAGCGTCAACAAGATGGGCGACGCGCTACATCCCTTCTCCGGTTTCACCGCGTCGAGCTGCCAGCTCCGCCCCGAGAGCCGCGGCGAGGTGATGGCCGCATCGCCCGACCCGGCGCGCCCCCCGGCGATCCGCGCCAACTTCCTCGGCACCGACAAGGACCGCCGCGTCAGCATCGAGGGCCTGCGCCTGCTCCGCCGCATCATGAGCATGAAGGCGATGCGCGGCTTCGTCGCCGCAGAGCACGCGCCGGGCTCGGACGTGCGGTCCGACGACGCGCTCCTCGCCTACTGCCGCGAGACCGGGTCGACGATCTATCACCCGAGCTGCAGCGCACGCATGGGCAGTGACGAACGCGCCGTCGTCGATCCAATGCTGAGGATCCGCGGGCTCGAGCGCATCCGCGTGGCCGACGCCTCGGTCATGCCTTCGGTCGTGTCCGGCAACACCAATGCCGCAGTGATCATGATCGCCGAGAAGGCCAGCGACCTGATCCTCGCCGGGCAGCACTGACTGCGCGGAGCTTCCGGCGCCGCGCGGACTTAACCTATAGTCGGGCAAACAGCCAAGTTCAGGGGGGAACATGTATCGCGGAATCAGGAGTGCTGCAGCGGCCGCCGTCGTGGCGTTCGCCTGTCCGGCGGCAGCAGACGTCATTCCGCTGGCGGCTGAGCTGACCGCCCACGCGGAGGTCCCGGCCAATCCCAGCCAGGCGCACGGCACCGCTGCGCTGAGTCTCGACACGCAAAGCCGGAACCTGGCGTGGACCATCCACTTCGCCGGGCTGAGCGCGCCGCTGAGCGCCGCGCATTTCCATGGCCCGGCGACCACGTCGGGCAACGCCGGCATCCTCGTCCCGATCGACGCGAGCAAGGGGCAGAGCCCGCTGACGGGATTCGCGACATTGACGCAGCCGCAGGTCGACGAGCTCCTCGCCGGCCGCTGGTACATCAACCTGCACACGCGGACCTATCCGGGCGGCGAGATCCGCGGCCAGGTGCAGCGCCGATAGCTCAGGCGGCGCGCCCGGACCGCATGGTACGCCAGGCCGGCAGGCGCACGATCGCGGTCGTGCCGCGGTCGCGGGCGCTGTCGAGCACGATCGTGCCGCCATGGAGCTCGGTGAGGCGGATCGCGAGCGGCAGGCCAAGACCCGTGCCCTCCGAACGCCTGGCGACCGAGCTGCTGACCTGACGGAACGGCTGAACGGCGAGCGCCAGTTCGTCGGGCGTCATGCCGGCGCCGCTGTCGGTCACCTCGATCTCGGCGCAGCCGTCGGCGGCGATGCGCGCCGCGACGTGGACGGTGCTGCCCGAATAGCTGAACTTGACCGCGTTGCTGAGCAGGTTGAGCAGGATCTGCTTGAGCCGCAGCTCGTCGGCGCGGACCGGCGGCAGTGCCCTTGCGTCCGCCACTTCGACCGTCACGCTTGTCTGCGCGGCGCGGTTGGCGACGAGCGTCGCGCAGACCTCGAGCACCTGGGCGAGATCGATTTCGGATTCCTCGAGCGCCGCCTGCGAGGCCTCGATCTTCGCGAGATCGAGGATGTCGGAGATGATCTGCAGCAGATGCGCGCCCGACACGTGGATATCCTTCGCGTATTCGGCGTAGCGCGGCGTACCGATCGGCCCGACGAGCTGATTGGCGATCACGTCGGCGAAACCGATGATGGCGTTGAGAGGGGTGCGCAGCTCGTGGCTCATGTTGGCGAGGAACTCCGACTTGGCGCGGTTCGCCGCCTCTGCCTGGTCCCTGGCGCGAACCAGCTCCTCCTCGCCCCGCTTGCGCTCGGTGATATCGGTCACCACGAGGACGTAGTGCGCCGCGTGGCCGTCCTCGCCGAGGATCGGCGCTGCGCTGATCTCGGCCCAGAACTCGCCGCCGCACCGCGTGCGAAGCGCCGCGACCGCCGTGTCGGCGGACGGCGGCATGCTCAACGGGCAGCCCGTGAGATCGGCCCAGTCGCGGCCTTCGGCGTCGCTCCGGCTGCAGCCGCTGAGCCGCTCGAAGGCGGGATTGCACTGAACGATCCGGAGCGATCCGCGATCCGGCGTCACGATCACCACGCCGCTGCGCACCGATGCGACGGCGGCGGCCGAGATGGCGAGAGCCTGCTCGGTTTGCGTCCGCTGCGCGAGTTGCCGCAGCATCAACCGCGTCGCGATCAGCAGCGCCAGCGACAGCACGGCGCCGATCAGCCCGGTCAGCGCAAGACGCCGCCAGGCTTCCGCGAAGACGCTGTCCGCCGACAGACCGACCGAGACGATGAGCGGGATCGCGTCGCCGATGCGGTACGAGACGATCCGGCGCACGCCGTCCGGCTCGGTTGCGGTGAGCTGTCCCCTGCGCCCCCCGTCGACCGAGGCCCAGACCGGATGGTCGGGGTAGCCGCGGCCGATCTCCCCCAGCGCCGGCGCGCTACGGGACAGCAGCGGACCGTCGCTGCGGAACATCATCAGCGATGCGTCGGGCGGCAGCCCGAGATTGCCGTAGAACCCGGCGAAGAAGGCGGCGTCGACCTCGACGACCACGGCGCCCAGCGCAAGCCCGTCGGGCGAGTAGAGCGCCCGCTTGAACGGAATCAGCGTGGTCCCGCCGACATCGCGGGGCAGGCCGATGAGAACGTCGGTGCTCGCCGTCATGTCGGAGTCGAAGTTGCGTGCGCTCGCCTGGATGCGGCCGTCGGATGTCGCGATGATGCTGCCGTCGGTCGCGATCACGTCTATCAGGCGGAAGAGATCGGGATTGTTCCGCTTGTGCCGCTGCAGCAGCAGGCCGAGATTGGCGTCGGGCCCGACCGCGGACATATAGGCCTCGAGGCTCACCGCGAAGTCGTTGATGCTGCCGAGGACCGAGATGGCCCATTCCTCGACGAGCTTCGCCAGGATGGTCGAATCACGGTAGGCGGCGCGCTGCGAAAGATCGAAATGCTGCCAGCCCGAATACGCGAACAGGCCCCAGATCACCGAGAGCAGGATGGCGACGCCAAGCCAGATACGGGTCGTCAGGCGCGCCCCGGCCGTGTCGGCGCGGTCGCCGGCCAGACTCGCTTTGCCTCCTGAATCCGCTTGATCCTGCATCTTCTCTGCCCTGCGGGTGCCGCCGGCGAACGAGCCTCGCGGCGCCCTCCCGCGGGCATCCGGAGCCGACAGGAAGGTACCCTTCGCGCGTAAATGTTCCGCTAAACAACCTGCGCGGGCGTCTCTGAAGAGATCGTTAAATCGATCCGCCTGATAGGGCGCCTGCGCGCGCCCGGAGCCCGGCCGGCCGCAGCGCCGGTCGCTCGCGGCGGCCGCGCCGCGGCGGCGTAGAATTTCTCAATGAGAAATGCGCCGGGCCCAACAAAAAAGGCCGCCCGAAGGCGGCCCTGATTGAGACGGCGCCGGGTCAGCGCACAAGCACGTGCACCTCGCTCGACTGGACATTGCCGCTGGTGCGCGATGAAAGCCGGACGCGATCCGTCGGCAGGCCCATGTTGGTAAGCGAACGGACGACCGTCTCGGCATTCTTCTTGGAATTCGAGGCGGCGAGCGCCACCTGGGCCTGGCTCCCCTTGCCGGGCGCCACCGCGACGACGTCGAAGCGTGCGTCGGGCTTGCGCTCGAGCGCGCGGTTGACCGCGGTATAGAGCGCCTGTTCGTAGGACGGATTGGCGCGATCGAAGCGGATCACGACCAGCGGGCGGCGGTCCGCCGGCGCGCGCTGCGTGGACGCGCCGCGGCCGGCCGCGCCGGTCTGTGCCGAGCCGGGCTCCGCCCCCTGTGAGCTGGTGAAGGCGCGATTGCCGAGGCCGGTGCCGTAGAGCTCGCCGTTCTTGATGGCGACCGCCAGGGTCGACAGGTTGCTGCGCTCGCGGCTGATATAGGCGGACTGACGGCTGATGTCCTCGCTGAGCTCGGTCAGCATGCGGTCGATCGTCACCACCGTGCGGTTGACGTCGTCTTCGAGCGCGGCCAGCGCGCGATGGTCGTCCTCGACCGCGCCCGACAGCGTGTAGGCCGCACGCACGGATTCAAGGAGGAAGGCGGCAAGCGCTGCGTCGGCCGACACCTGGTTGGACAGCGCCGTCATGTGGCCGATCTCGGCCGCGATCCGGTCGAGTTCCTGGTTCGCCTGCTGCCATTGGCCCTGGAGAATCGGGTTGCCCGGCGTCGTGCCGACCTGCAGCCGGGCGTTGACGCCGGCGACCAGGGTGTAATAGCGCTGCGAGGTCTGAACCGTCTCGGCGCGAAGCTGCTGCAGCGCCTGATTGTTCCCGGAAACCGCCGCCTGCAGCCGCTGCACGTCCTCGCGCATGCGCGCAACGCGCTGGCCGACCTGCGTGTTCGAGACCGGAGCGGCCTGGGCCGGCGCGGCCTGCGGCTGGCCGGACATCTGGGTGCCGGCAGCCGGTTCCTGGGCTGCCGCGGCCCGCTCCGCCGGAGATGGCGGAATCTCGATTCGCGTCGGCTGGGCCGCCGAGTCCTGCCGCGCTTCGGGCGCGCTGGCGGTCTGCGGCGGCGCGGCCCGCGGGTCGTCGCCGGTCAGGGACGGCCAGAGCGCGTCCGAGGCAAAGGAGCAGCCGCCGAGCAGCAGCGCCATCGTCGCGCCCATCGCGACGAAGCGGATGCGCGATCGAGCGGGGCTCGTGGCCAGGTCAAAGGGCGCGCTCAAATTAAAAACCCCCCAAAAACTCAATGTCTTGCCGCCGGCTAGATCCCATGGCTGAGTTTGCGCGGATGGTAAATGAACGTCCGGCGAGTCGACAAGCTGAAAACAGATTGGCCGCTTTTAGGTTAAGCCCGAGTAAAGGCTGTCGCGATTTGCAACGCCAGCGGGTGGCCCGGCCCGGACGCGCCATACGGCCGTACCGCGACGCCGCGCGGAGCCGGCCGGAAGCCTTGCCAGGCGAAGTCGATTTGAGTAGTGTCCGCCCCTCTTGCCGGACGGACTTATTTATACCAAGTGCCTCCGGCAGCGTCCGTTCTGCGACGCCGCGCGCCCGTAGCTCAACTGGATAGAGCACCAGACTACGGATCTGGGGGTTAGGAGTTCGAATCTTCTCGGGCGCGCCAGTCTCCTTGTTCGACTGCACTCCATTTCTCGCTTTCCGCGCTTACGGATCGCCGCCTCGACCTTCCGAATATTGATGAATTCGGGCGGAATGACGGTCTGAAGGCCCAGAACGGTCGATGCCGAGGCGGCATCACCGCCCGTCCGAGCTGCGACGCGGGCTCACGGCGGTTCCTGTCGCGATAGCAAGAGCCACGGAATATGCGTCCTTTCATCCCGCGATCGGGAATGTTGGAAGACGTCAGAAGCGCGCGGCCGCGACGCCGTGCAGGAAGATCCCGACGGCCTGATCAACGGAACGGACCATCTCGGCTTCGTCCAAGGGGGCCCGGAGTCCGAGCACGACCTGGAGGTGGACGTCGTCACGCAGCATCCCGAGGAATCGTTCGGCCGCTCGCTGGCTGTTCTCAATCGAGATCGCACCGCGAGCCCGAAACTGTTCCAGCACGTCTGCCAACCCCTTGCTGACCCGGCCAGGTCCGCGCTCGAAGAACGCGCGCGCCACATCGGGCTGACGCACGCCCTCCGCCATGACGGCGCGGTAAAGCGCCAGCGTTGTCGGCGCCATCAGAACCCGGCTCACCTGAAGGCCAACGATCCTCAGCGTCTCTCTTAGATCCTTTCCCTCGGCATCCTCGGGCGACAAAGAGCCCATGACCTTGCTTGAAGCCTCCGAGACCAATGCAGAAAACAGCTCCTTCTTGCCGCCGAAATGGCTGTAGATCGCCCGCTTCGAGCCCCCGACCTTCTCGATCACGGCTTCGATGCTGGCTCCTTGATACCCTTTCTCCAGGAAGACTTCCGAAGCGGCTTCCAGAATGGCGCTGCGCAGTTCCGCGCCACCGCGCCGCTGCCTGCGCCCTCCGCCGTTCCGCCTGACTTTCCTCATCGTTCACACGTCTCCATTCCGGCTCTTGCACAATAAGGTACTTTGCGTTACCTATCAAGGGTAACAGACGGTACCCAGTGGTGCGGTCATGGAAGAGAACAAGCCGGGACGGAAAATCATCCGCAGCGTGATCTTCGGTTTCCTTGCGGTCGGCACGGCCGGCTACGGTGCCTGGTACGGCTGGTATTGGTGGACCGAAGGCCGCTTTGTCGAGACCACGGACAACGCCTATGTCCGCGCGGACGTCACCCTGGTGGCGCCGCGTGTTGCGGGCCACGTCGCCGTCGTAGAGGTCGTCGACAACCAGGCGGTGGAGCGCGGGCATGTTCTCTTCAGAATCGATGACCGCGATTACCGCGCTCGCCTCGAGCAAGCACGCGCCGATGTCGCCTCGCGCCAGGCGGCCGTCGATGGCGCGCGGAATCAGCTACAGCTTCAGCGCTCCGTCATCAACCAGGCCGAGGCGGAGGCCCAATCCGCCGCCGCCGAAGTGGAGCGCTCCCGGCGCGATTTGGACCGCGCCGGGCAACTGCTGCGGACGAATGCCGTATCGGTGCGAAACTTCGACCTCGCGCGCAGCATCGCCACCAAGGCGGCCGCTGCGCACGCAGCGGCGCTGGCGAGGATCGCCTCGGAGCGGGCCCGGGTTTCCGTGCTCGCCGCGCAGGAAGCCGCGGCCGTGGCAGCATTGGCAGAGTCTCAGGCATCGCTTGCGCTCGCCCGGATCGATCTCGACAACACAGTGGTGCGAGCCCCCATTTCCGGGACGGTCGGGAACCTGCAAGCCCGGGTCGGTCGGTATGTCCAGCCCGGCACGCAGATGCTCGCCATCGTGCCGATCGCCGAAGCGTATGTCGTCGCGAACTTCAAGGAGACCCAGGTCGGTCCGATGCGCATCGGACAGCGCGTCGAGCTCGAAGTCGACTCGTATCCCGGCCGCACGGTGACGGGGCGTATCGACAGCCTCTCTCCTGCATCGGGGGCGCAATTCGCGCTGCTTCCGCCGGACAATGCCACGGGAAATTTCACGAAGGTGGTCCAGCGGATCCCGGTCAAGATCCTGATTGATCGTAGCGGTCCCCGTGCAGGCGAATTGCGTCCCGGAATGTCGGTGACTGCCAGGGTCGACACTCGAAGCGGCGAAGCCCAACCGCGCGCCGATGGCGCCGTGGCCTCGCGCAGATGAGCGACCTCGCCGCGACTGCGCCACCGGCATCTCGGGAGGCCGGCGTTCCACTCCGGAACTGGCTCGCCGTCCTGGGCGGCGTGCTGGGCGCGTTCATGGCGGTTCTGAACATCCAGGTCGTGAACGCGTCGCTTGCCGATATCCAGGGCGCCCTCGGTGCGTCGATCGACGAGGGTTCATGGATATCGACGTCATACCTCATCGCCGAAATCATCGTCATCCCGCTGACGGGTTGGCTATCGCAGGTCTTCAGCATCAAACGCTACATTCTCGGCAACGTCCTCCTCTTCGTCTCCTTCATGACTGCCTGTGGCTTCGCGTGGAACCTGGAGGCGATGATCGTTCTTCGGGCCCTGGCCGGGTTCTTCGGCGGCGCTCTCATACCCGTCGCCTTCACCATCATTCTGACGAAGCTGCCGCCGGCCAAGCAGATGATCGGCTTTGCGCTCTTCGGCCTCACCGCCACACAGGCGCCTTCGGTCGGGCCCGCACTCGGCGGCTGGCTCTCGGACAACTACGGCTGGGAATACATCTTCTACATCCAGACCATCCCCGGCGTGATCATGTTCGCCCTGCTGCTGCGGGGTCTCGATGACGAACCGATGCAACTCGCCTTGCTCCGCAAGGGAGACTGGCTCGGCATCGGCGTGATGGCGATCGGTCTCGCGGCTCTCGAGCTCATGCTGGAGGAAGGAAACCGGGAAAACTGGTTCGATTCCGACTTCGTCGTGAGAACGGCCTGGATTGCCGTGATCTTTCTGATTGCGTTCGTGGTCATGCAGCTTCGGCGCAAGGAGCCGCTGGTCGATCTCAGGCTCTTCGGCGACCGAAACTTCACCGTCGGATCGGCCGTAAACACGATCCTGGGCGTTGGCCTGTTTGGAACCGTATTCCTCGTTCCCCGCTATCTCGCCCAGATCCAGGGGTTCAGCGCGTTTCAGATCGGCGAGGTCATGATGTGGCTCGGGCTACCGCAGCTCATCGTCGTGCCGCTCGTCCTGCGGCTTTCCGTCCGGGTCGATGCCCGGCATCTGCTGGGTTTCGGTTGCCTTCTGTTTGCCGCCAGTTGCTTCATGAACATCCATATGACCGCCGACTCCGCGCATGATCAGATGGTGTGGTCGAATGTGGTCAGGGCAGTCAGTTTGCCGTTCATCATGCAGCCGGTCGCCGGCGTCGCGACGGCGAACATCGCGCCGGCCCAGACAGGTTCCGCCTCCGGTCTCTTCAACGTCATGCGCAATCTCGGCGGCGCGGTCGGCATTTCGATGGTCGGTGCGGTGCTGACGTGGCGTCAGCATTTTCATTCCAACATCATCACCGAGCATCTGTCTTTGCTCGAGCCGGCCGTACAGGAGCGCGTCACGACGCTCGGTCAGCACTTCGTTTCGTTGGGCTCGGGCCCGGAGCTCGCCCGGATGCGCGCCCTCGCTGCGATCGACGGTGTTGCGCGGCGAGAGAGCCTCATCATGGCCTTCAGCGACTGTTTCTTCGCGATGGGCGTCGCGTTCCTGGTCGCTTTCGGACTCGCATTCCTTCTTAAGCGCGCAACGCCCGGCGCCGGCGCGCCCGGCGCGCACTGAGATTGGCGCGGCATCGGCCGCAACCAGAACGAGTTCGCGCGCCCGTGCAACGAATTGTGAGCAGTCAGGGTGCCGCGAGAGACATCCTGCAAGGCGAACGGCCGGACGCGCGGTTGCTCACGCGGCGCCTCTCTTTCTCCCCCGCTGGTCCATCTTCGAGGCCAAGCGCGACTTGCGCGAACCGATCGCGCAAGCCGGCTGCCCCTGATCTGAGTACCCCAGCTTGTTCGACAGATCTCGTGTAAACCGCATAAGCGCCGATGCATGTCGTCCTTTCAGATCTACATCCACCTTGCGTGTCGGTCCGATCACCGTGATGGCAAGCTGCAGATGACCGCTGTGGTCGAACACCGGCGCGCTCAACGCGCTGATGCCGGGCACCGGCAGATCTCTCGTCGTGGCCACTCCTGCTTGCCGCACGCGATCGACCGCCCGGCGCAGCGCGTCGCCAGAAAGCGCGCCGACATCGAGCCACCCGCCTTGTGCCGACTGCAGCTCCGCTCGTATGACCGGTTCAACAAGTTTGGTCGGTAGATATGCCGCGAATATCTTCCCGGTGGCGGTACCGGTAACCGTGAACATGCCGCCGGCACGTACATTCGCATGGATGTAGTTCGAGGATTCCTGCACGAGGACGATCGTCGGTCCGTGGGTACCCCAGACGGTCACGGCAACCATAAGATTAAGTTCTTCCGCCAGGCCGACTACGCCTTCGGCGGCAAGCTTGTATGGAGCCGTGATGCGAAGCCGCGCCAAGCCGAGATGCAGCGCGAAAGATCCCAACCGATAGCGCCCGGCCGCGTCCTGTTCGACCAGGTCCAGTTTGCGGAAGCTGGTGAGGTAAGCGTGGGCCTGTCCCGGCGTGAGATCTGCCGTCACTGCCAGATCGCGCAGCATCATCGGCTGGCTGCTCGCCGCCAACAGGGCAAGCAGCCGTCCCCCGATCTCCACCGACTGAACACCGCGCCCCTTGCCCGGGTGCACGCCTTGCTGATCGCCGCTATTCAGCAGCACGAGGCTGCCGGAGCCGGCGGAACGGGCCATCTTCATTGCGTACCCAACCATTTGCCGCGGATCATGCCCCGCTTTCGGCTATAGCTGCGGCGTGCCGCGCGGCAATGTATCCGAAGGTCATGGCCGGACCAAGGGTGATGCCTCCGCCCGGATAGTTGCCGCCCATGATGCTGGCCATGTCGTTGCCTGCGGCATACAGGCCCTTCAGCGGCTTTCCCTCGCGTGTAAGCACGCGTGCATACGCATCCGTCTTGAGTCCGGCGAAACTGCCGAGGTCGCCGATCACCACCTGCACTGCGTAGAAGGGGCCCGCCTGAACCGGCGCGATGCAGGGATTCGGCGAAACCGCAGGATCGCCAAGATAACGGTTATACGCGTTCGCGCCTTTCCCGAACGCGGGATCTTCGCCCCGATGCGCATGCATGTTGTAGAGCGAAACAGTACGCTCCAGCGCCAGTGGGTCGATGCCACATGCGCTGGCGAGCTCAGCCAGAGTACGACCGCGCTTCAGGTAGCCGTTATGGAGGTGAGGAGCAATCGGTACCGGAAACGGTTTGACATGCCCAAGGCCATAACGCCGGAGAGCCGGATGATCGCAGATCAACCATGCACAGACCTCGCCGGACATGCCGTTGCTCGACTGCACTAGCGCCTGGCAGAAATCGTGATAGCAGTTGGCCTCGTTGACAAAACGTCTGCCGGCCCGCGTCACCGCAATTACGCCCGGCTTCGCGCGATCGATGAAATGCGGAAAGAATCCGAAGCTGCCGTCTCCTCTGGGGACACGGCTGACCGGCACCCACGCGGCCGGGTTCGGCAGTTCGTCGGCCGTTACGGCGCCCAGCGGACCAGCCATCCGGATACCGTCTCCCGTATTGCCCTCGGCCGCAGGGGACCAATGCTCCCGGCCGGTCGGGGCATGCGGATAGAGTTTCCGCCGACGTTCGATGTCATGGGGGAAGCCGCCGGCTGCCAACACCACGCCGCGCCTGGCATTGACGCGAACGAGACCGTCCCGGCTTTCGACAATCGCGCCGGTGATCGTGTCACCGTCGTTCAGCAGCTCCCGAGCAGGAGATTCCAGCCAGAGCGGGATGCCCAGATCGAATGCGGATTTGGCAAGCCGGCCTGCAAGCGCATTGCCGTTAGTCAGACGCATACCGCGCCCGTGCAGCAGAAGATCGCAGCCGTATTTCAGGAGCAGCCTGGCGACGAATGCGGCCGACGTGGCCGAACGTGTGACGTTGAAGAAATGGAGCAGCTCCTTACCCGAGCCGATCATCATCCCGATGAATGTGATTTCCCGCAGCGGCGGCCGCAGCGATTTGATACGGTCGCCCAGCTCGCGGCCGTCCATCGGTTCGGCGCAGATGGACCGGCCTCCCGGCAATGCACCGGGGACGCCCGGATGATAATCGGAGAATTGCGGGCCGAGCACAAACTTCACGCTGGTGCGACTCTCAAAGAACTCGACCATCGCGGGCCCATTCTCGAGAAACGCGTCGACGCGCTCTGCATCGAAATAATTGCCGGCCTCGTGTTGAAGATAGATGCGGGCCTGCTCCTTGCTGTCCCGGATGCCTTCGCGTTCGGCAAGCGGATTGGCCGGGATCCAGAGCCACCCTCCGGAGCGGGCTGTCGTGCCGCCATAAACGGCCTCTTTTTCGACGACCAGAACGTCGAGCCCGTAGAGCTTCGCGGTTACCGCGGCCGCCATCCCTCCGGCGCCACTACCGATGACCAACAGGTCGCAATGGTGGGTTTTCGTCAGACCGTGGGCTTTCATCGGACACTCCGCTCAAACCGTCAGATAACCGCCATCGACCGGCAGCATGGCGCCTGTCACGTAGCTCGACATGGATGACGCGAGAAAGATGACCGGCCCGACCAGTTCTTCAGGTTTGCCCGTACGCCCCATCGGCGTATGCGCCATGAACCGGCCGATCGCGGCCGGGTCGGCACGGGTTGCTTCAGTCATGGGGGTATCGATCACTCCCGGCGCGATCCCATTGACCCGAATACCTTCGGGAGCAAGTTCCGCAGCAAGGGCGCGCGTGAACTGCAGGACAGCGCCCTTGCTGGCGGTATAGGAGGTGGCACGAGGACCGGTTGCGAAGGAGTTGATCGACCCGAGGTTGACTATTCGGCCACGGGTCCTGCGGAGCTGCGGCAGCAGCGCACGGACCATGTTCTTCAGTCCGGTGACGTTTACGGCAATCGTGTCTTGCCAGTGCCGATCGTAGTCGGGGTCATCGATCGCGATGCGACGTATGATGCCGGCATTGTTCACAAGAATGCTTGCCGGCCCGAGTGCGGAGAGGCTGTCCGAAGCGAAGCTCTCGCACTGGTTCCGGTCTGTCACGTCCAGCGCTGACGCAAACGCCTTTGTCCCGAGTTGCCGGAGATCGGCGACCAAAGAGGCCACACCCTCGCCATTGAGATCGCCAACGGCAACCGACGCGCCTTCCCTGGCGAGCCCAAGCGCGATCGCTCGACCATTTCCCTGGGCCGCACCGGTTACGATCGCGACGTCTCCGTCGAGAAGCCTCGCCATGCACCCTCGCAATTCGTTCTTTGCGAAATGTTTCGTTATTTCTTATAGTGGTTTGCGGGCAGGGAATGCAAGGCGCGCGCGCCGTTCTCTGCCAAAGGAGGAAACGCCGCCGATGCGGCCATTCGGAAACATCCGAAGGAGAGAATGATGCATCAGCTATTCATCAAGGCAGCAGCCGCTGTCGCGCTATTGGGAGTCGGAGCAGCTCCCGGCGATGCCGCCGCACAGTCCAAGAGTTTCGACCTGCAGAGCGTGTTCGGGCTTCAGGTGCCCTCTATTGGGCAGAGCCCCGTGAAATGGGCAGAGCGCGTTGCGCTCATGACGAACAGCGAGATCAAGATCAAGGTGCATGGTGCGGGCGAGTTTGTCCCGCCCTTCGAAGTGTTCGGCGCTGTGTCGAACGGTTCCATCCCGATGGGATTTGACTGGGTCGGTTACTGGGCCGGAAAGATTCCGGTAGCGAACCTTGTCGGCTCGATGCCCTTCGGTCCGAATCCGGAGCTCTTCCTGGGATGGATGTTCCAGGGCGGCGGCCTGGAAATCATCCAGAAGGCATACGATCCACATAACGTGAAGGTCATACCGTGCCACCTTGTGGTCCCGGAGGCCGGCGGCTGGTTCAACAAGGAGATCAAGAGCGTCGAGGACTTCAAAGGCCTCAACATGCGGATCGCAGGCCTTGGCGCGAAGGCAATGGCCAAACTGGGCGCCAACGTGCAGCTAGTTCCCGCCGGCGAGATCTTCGTGTCCCTCGAGCGAGGACGCATCGAGGCTGCCGAGTTCTCTGCCCCTCAGCTCGACTTCGGTCTCGGGCTCCAGAAGATTGCAAAGTACTACTACTTCCCTGGCTGGCATCAGCCGGCCAGCTGGGACACGATCATCGTCAACATGAACGTCTGGAAATCCCTGCCGCAGAGGCATCAGCAGGTCATGATCGAAGCCTGTTACGCGAACATCACCTTCAACGCGTACGACCAGATCGACGCCCAGGTAGACGCAATCGAGAAGATCGAGGCCGCTGGCGTGAAGGTGCAGCGGCTGCCCGAGCCGGTTCTGGCCGCCCTGCAGAAGGCCTCGATCGAAGTGATGGAAGAGGAAGCTCGGAAAGACGCGCTCTTCGCCGAGGCCTACAAGTCACTAATGGCCTACGTGAAACGTGTCGGGCGCTGGAGTGATCTGCAGGCCCTGCCGCGCAGCAGGTAAAGATCAGAATCGGAGTGCGCCAGAAATGTCGCACTCCGATCATCCCCCAGAGGAACCTATCTTGGTCATGCTGCTGAGATCCATCGAGGCGTGTTGCGCCTGGTTCGGGCGCATCGTCGGCTGGGCCACCCCGCTTCTCGTAATCAGCGTCTGCGTGAGCGTCCTGATGGCGCACATGCGGTTCAATGTTCTGGTCGACTGGGGAATTGAAGTGCCTCTCTTCGGTACCCGCATGACCATGAACGGTCTGACGGACCTGCAATGGCATCTTTTCGCACTGATGGTGATGCTCGGAGGCGTGTATGCGCTGCATACTGACGGACACGTCAGTGTCGATTTCGTAGCCAACAACCTGGGCGACCGCACCAGGCGAGCCATGACCATCCTCGGCGACCTGATCTTCCTCCTGCCGTTTGCCGGCATTATGACCTGGTTCTCCTGGAAGTTTATGGTCGCCGCCTACAACTCGAATGAGGGGTCGCCTTATGGCGGACTCGAGGACACCTGGATCATCAAAGCGGTCATGCCGCTTGGTTTCGGGCTTCTGAGTATCCTCGGTCTGACTCGCAGCATCCGGCATCTGATCCAGTTTTTCCTGCCTGCGCCTCCACGGGAGTGATTCCCATGGAATACTTCTGGCCACTGCTGATGTGCGCAGCGCTTCTGATCGGCATATTCACGGGCTATCCGGTGGCGCTCGTGCTTGCAGGGATCGGTGTCCTCTTCGCCTTGGCAGCCGACGTGCCGATCATTTTCCTTTCCACCGGTGTATCACGCACCTTCTCCGGGATACTGAGCAACTGGCTGCTGATCGCCGTACCACTTTTCGTATTCATGGGACTCATGCTCGAAAAATCGGGCATTGCCGAACGCCTGCTGCGCTCGCTCGCCGGTCTCCTTGGCCCGCTTCCCGGCGGGTGCGCCTTCGCTGTAGCGATCATCGGGATAGTCATGGCGGCAAGCACCGGGATCATCGGGGCCAGCGTGGTTCTGATGGGCGTACTTGCGTTGCCGGTGATGCTGGAGAGCCGCTACGACCCGCGCCTCGCCACCGGGATCATCGCGGCGACCGGTACGCTTGGAATCCTGATACCGCCGAGCATCATGCTGGTCATCCTGGGCGATACCCTGCGCATATCGGTCGGGGACCTCTTCGCAGGTGCGATGATCCCCGGCCTCATGCTCAGCGGCCTGTACGTCCTATACCTGATACTACTGGCGCTGTTCAGACCTCACATGATGCCGCCTCTCCCGTCGCGCGAACGTGTCCCTGCAAGTCAGGCGCTCGTGCGTCTCGCACGCGATCTGCTCGCACCGATGCTGCTGATACTCGTTGTGCTCGGCTCGATCATCGCGGGAGTCGCAACGCCGACCGAGGC
Source organism: Alphaproteobacteria bacterium (assembly GCA_041690495.1). GTDB lineage: Bacteria > Pseudomonadota > Alphaproteobacteria > CACIAM-22H2 > CACIAM-22H2 > DATAAP01. The sequence continues at coordinate 83,893 of JAWLHE010000003.1, forward strand.
GGCGGCGCTGGGCGCCCTCGGAGCCTTTCTGCTGGCCATCGCATCACGCCAACTCACCTGGAAGCAGTTCCTTCGTGTTCTGAACGAAACGACCCGGACTACGGCAATGATCATGTTCGTCATGATCGGCGCCACCATCTTCAGCGTCATCTTTCGGAAGCTCGGCGGCGACACCATGATTGCCGAGGCCCTCGGCGTGAATGAGGCAGGAACGAACCCGTACTGGGTCATGTTCGTCATCATGGCGTTCGTGTTTGTCCTCGGCATGTGTCTCGACTGGGTCGAGATCACCTTTATTGCCATGCCGATCATCGCGCCCATCATCGCCGGTCTCGATTTCGGCCTCGGCCGGGAGCAGACGCTTCTCTGGCTGGCAATCCTGTTTGCCGTCAACCTGCAGACGTCCTTCCTGACACCGCCTTTCGGCTACGCGCTGTTCTACATACGCGGCGTGGCGCCGGCGCATATCGGCACCAAGATCATCTACCGCGGGATCGTCCCTTTCGTAATCATCCAGCTGACCGCGCTGCTGCTGACCATCCTGTTTCCGCAACTCGCACTCTGGCTGCCTGAAAAACTGCTGGGTACCTGAAGGAGGGTATTTCGTGTCCAAGACCTTCGCATCGACCGCCGACACCGAGGAAAAGACGATCTCGTTCACGCAGCTCGGCGATGGCCTGTTTGCCTTCACCGCCCAGGGCGATCCCAACACCGGCGTGATTGTCGGCGATGATGGCGTCATGGTCATCGACACCCAGGCGACGCCTCAGATGGCCGGCCAGGTAATCGAGCGGATCCGCGCCGTCACCGATAAGCCGGTCAAGTACGTTCTGCTGTCGCACTATCACGCCGTGCGCGTGCTCGGGGCTTCGGCCTACAGGCCACAGCAGATCATCGCTTCCGATGCCACTCGCAGCCTGATCGTGGAACGCGGGCAGGAAGACTGGGATTCGGAATACGGCCGCTTCCCACGCCTGTTCCAAGCGGCGGAAACGGTCCCCGGCCTGACCTGGCCGACCATTACCTTCCCGAAGCAGATGACGCTTTGGCTGGGTCGCCGCCGGGTGGAGATCCTGCATCTGGGCCGCGGCCACACGGCCGGCGATACGGTCGCCTGGGTGCCCGATGCCGGCGTGATGTTCTCCGGTGATCTGGTGGAGTACCATTCGGCCTGCTATTGCGGCGACGCGCATTTCAAGGACTGGCCGCGCACGCTCGATGCCATCGCCGGCTTCAATGCCCGGGCCCTGGTTCCGGGCCGCGGGGACGCCCTTACAAGTCCGAAAGAGGTGGGCGACGCGGTGGAACTTACCCGCCATTTCCTGACAACATTGTACGGCTCCGTCTCGGAAAGCGCGGCGAAAGGCCTGTCGCTGAAGGAGGCCTTCGACCGCTGTAACGAAGCCATGCGGCCGCGTTTCGGCAACTTCGCCATCTTCGACCATTGCCAGCCGTTCAACGTGGCGCGCGCCTATGACGAGGCGATGGGGCTCGATCATCCGCGAATCTGGACGGCGGAACGCGACCGCGACATGTGGGCCCGGCTGAACGCGTGAGCGTTGGCGACGCGGACTGATATACGTCACGCTGGGCCGATGCCGCCAAAGGGTTCGCACTGCATTGCCGGTCGCGGACCTTCGGCTAAGCCGCCGAACCGGCCATGAAAAGAGCTTGGGGTCGCGGTTGCCGAAGCCCTCGAGGCCATCCGATATCGGCTTCGCAATTCGTGCTCTCCGGCTCGTTTCGAAACGTGCCGACAAGCGTCTAAAGGCTTGATGCGCAGAATGGCCGCGGCGCGCACGAGGCGTACGGCGCCGATATGAAGGCCATCCTGCGCAAAGTGAAGAAACTCGGCTGCTCCCTGGAACTGAGCGCGGACCCCGACCGTCTAGATCTTCTGGGCACCCAGTGCCGGAAGGCCGAGAAGACGGATGCTCTGGCAAGCTTCAACACAGACGCGCATTCCGTCGGCGATTATGACAACATCGAATCCCGGGTAGGACAAGCGGGGCGCGGATGGCTGGAGCCTGGAGATTTGCGCAACACCCGGCCTCTGCCGCAACTGAAACAGCCCATGGGCGCTGCCAAGAGCAGATAGGAGGCGGCAATGTCGGGCGGCGAAAGTCTGCTCCTGACGGACCTGTATCAGCTCAACATGATGCAGGCATATGAAGAGAACGGACTCAACGATACCGCCGTGTTCGAGTTCTTCGTGCGCAAGCTGCCGCCGCGGCGCGGGTTTCTGGTGGCGGCCGGCCTCGCCCAGGTCCTCGAGTTCCTTGAGACTCTGCGCTTCCTGCCCGGGGATATCGACTACCTTCGGCGCTCGGGGCGGTTCTCGGCGACATTCCTCGATCGCCTCGCCGACTTCCGGTTCACCGGCGATGTCGACGCGATCCCGGAAGGCACCGTGGTCTTCCCGGACGAGCCGCTTGTCCGGGTGATCGCCCCATTGCCGCAGGCGCAGCTCGTCGAGACGCGGCTGATCAATCTTGTGCATTTTCAGACGCTTGTGGCATCGAAGGCCGCCCGCATGGTGCTTGCCGCGCCAAGCAAGCAGCTCGTAGATTTCGGCCTGCGCCGCGCGCACGGGGCGGACGCCGGGCTGCTGGCGGCTCGAGCCAGCTATCTGGCTGGCTTTGCCGGCACCGCAACCACGCTCGCCGAGCCGAGATTCGGGATCCCTATTTTCGGAACGATGGCCCATTCGTTCATCCAGGCGCACGACACCGAAGAAGCCGCGTTCCTCAATTTCGCCCGTGCGCGGCCGGAACGATTGGTGCTCTTGATTGACACTTACGACACAGAACGAGCCGCACAGATCGTCGTTCGCCTGGCCGCGCGGCTGCGGCGGGACGGCATTGCGATCCGCGGCGTGCGCCTCGACAGCGGCGATCTCGCGGATCACGCGATCAAGGTACGCCGCATTCTCGATGACGGCGGACTGAATGACACGATCATTTTCGCCAGCGGCGGGATCGATGAGGACGAGTTGATTCGTCTCGAAGGACGACGGGCGCCGATAGATGGCTATGGTATCGGCACCAGCCTCGTCACCTCTTCGGACGCGCCTGCACTCGATTGCGCATACAAGCTTCAGGAATACGCCGCTGTGCCACGGCGCAAGCATTCGGAAGGAAAGGCAACATGGCCTGGCCGCAAGCAGATCTGGCGCCGCATTTCCGCTGGCGGGCGTATGGCCGGAGATACGCTGACAACTGAAAGCGACTCGCAGCCAGGCATACCGTTGCTCAAGCCGGCAATGCGTAATGGCCGCCGCGTGCCCGGTCTTCCCTCGCTGGAAGAAGCGCGCTATCTTGCAGCAGACGAGCTCGCGCGCATGCCAGAGCCGCTGCGCCAATTGCAGCCGGCGGTTTACGCGGTCGAAATAGCTCCGTCACTCCGCCAGCTCGCCGACGAGTGCGACCGGCGCCTTGCCGCGGCCGTATCTGCGTAGATCATCTTGAGAGCGGCCGGACCTTCGTCGGGCCACTGCGATCCGGTCGCGGCCGGCCGGCCGTTCGCATGCGCGCTACACGACAGCATGTCGACCGCCCGGCTATCCGGCGGCAGATGCTGGCAGCTCTGCTTCGTGCAATTCGCCGGCTATGGACCGGCTGCGCCTCTGGGCTTCACCAGGACCTTACCCGCCCTACATCGACATGGACGAAGTCGGAACGCGGGTAGAAGCCCACACCACCTTTGCGAAGGCGCAACGCGGCATCGCGCAGCTGCACCAGGGACCTGCCCTGGACGCGAATGTCAATGGCCGCTCCAACCGTATGAAGGCTGTTCCGTGCCACGCCTCCGCTCGCGTGAGCCAGCATTTCGTTGGTCGTCGGCGACCGGTACCCAGAAATGACCTGAAACGGGCGATCGGCTTCGAGCGATTCATGAAGGCGATGCAGCAGATCCAGCAGACGGCGGTCGATCGCGTGGGTCTCGCCTGTCCTGTGATCTCTCAAGACGCGGCCGATCTGCCTCAGCTCGTCGTCCAGATACCTTCCGTCCGACCAGTAGGTCGCCGAAAGCCTCTCTCCGGTATGCAGGTTTTCGAACCTCAAGGTCCGAGCCGCAGCGGCAGCGTCAACCCGGACTGACGCACCCACAAGACCAACCGCTATGCCGAACCCGAGCACGCGGCGGCGGCCAATTTGTTTGTGCATACGAGCACTCCGCTGGATGACGTCACGCCCCCTATAATGCGCTCGCATTGTGCTTACAACTCATTACCTTTCAGGAACCGCAGCCGATTGAACGTACCACCGCCATGTTCGTTTCCTTGTGCGGTTTCGGGCTGGCGTCGAGAGCCTCGCGGTCTCGATAGTAGATGTCGTCTCGGAAATTGACCGCGCCCTCGGCATCAACGAAGGCTGTGAAATACGATACGTATACAGGGACGATTCGGTCGATGGGCACTTGACGCGTCCTGGACGTTTCAAGAATGGCATCAATATCTCCGCGGTCCCAGCCTTGCGGAGCGAGAAGCCAGGCAGCAAGCTCTTCCGGCTTTGATATCCGCACACACCCATGACTCAAGGCGCGCATCGGCTTCTCGAAGAGCGCTCTCGTGGGCGTATCATGTAAATAGACGTCATATTCGTTAGGAACGTTGAATTTCAGCACGCCCAGAGCATTCCACCGCCCCGGACGCTGCTGAAGCTGAAAGCGGAATGAGTTCGCCGTCACGCTCGCCCAGTTCACCTGTGTCCCGAAAGGGTCGTCCGGCCGGTTGAGAATCACGATGTCATTCCGCGCGAGATAACGTGGATCCCGACGGAGCTTCGGCAGAATTTCATGTACCGAGATTGAACGAGGCACATTCCAGGGGGGATGGAAGACAACGCCTGCCACATGGCTACGGAAATCAGGGGTTGGATGATGCCGATCACCGACAATGACCGGCATCTCCATAACGACACGATAGTGTTCTGTCACCTCGAGGGTCGCAGCAGCGACATTCACGGTAATATAAGTCGGTCCAAGATCCGGCGAAGCCTTGAACCGTCTCCAGTTGAGTTCCAATTGCGCGATCCTGGTCGTGATCGGCACATCGAGAGCGGCCAATGTATTTCGCCCTACCCGTCCATCAACCGCGAGCCCGTGTCGCCGTTGAAAGCGCTTCACCGCAGCTGCAAGGTCCTGAGCATCGCCTCCGGCGGCGGCAGATAAGTCGCCAGTCAGAGTCAGACGCTTGCGCAGGGCTCCGGCCATTGCCGCTTGGTCGAACCTTGGCCCGATGCCCCCCAAGGAGCGCCATTCGGCGCGCTGCTCAATGGAACGATAATGGTCTATTGCCTGCTCCAAGCGATTGACCTGGACCTGTATAGGGGTTGCCTCCGCTGCCGCGGGATCCGATCCGATAGACGCCGCTATTGCAATAGCAACCAATACTATGGGCGTATGCATGTGCAGCACCTAACGCTCGGCATGACATCTCGTTATTGAGCTGTATCAACCATCGGACTAGCCAAGGCCCCGGGCCTCGGATTCCCGAGATCGGCCACGGTCCTCCCTGTCCTCAAGCGCCTTCCTTGGCGGCGAACTGTCGAAGATTCGGAGGCCGCATGGCCCTCGCAGGGTGACCTGTCCGAGTCCACTGCGCGACGCCATCAGCGGACGAGAAGGACATCACACGGCGCGGCAGTCATCAGCCCGCCCAACTCCGTCTTGTCGTCGAGCCCGGGCAGATCTGACGCAACGATCAGAATATCGTTGGCACCCTCGCGCGCGGCGCGGAGCACCTCGGCCAGGCTGACGATCGTTGCATTTCTCAGCCGGGCGTCTCCGCCTCTCTCTGCAAGGACTGCTTCGATGTCGGCCGCAGCGCGGGCAGATTCGGAAGGCATGCCGACCACAATAGCCTCCAGTCGGACACTCGCGGCGGCGAGACGCGTTGCCGCAGCGAGTGCGCGCCGGGTTAGCGAGGATCCGGCCCGAAAGACGAGTAGCGGCCGTCGCGGCGGTGCCGCCTGCCGGATTTGAAGTATGGAGCACCCGACACGCCAGACCGCCTCGCGCAACGGCGCGTTCAGCAGTAGAGGAAAGTCGGCAAATGCTCGCGCCGCACCGACAATGAGCAGATCCTCTGTCCTCGTTTCTGTCGCAACCTCCGCAGCCGGAAGGCCGCGGACGACACGAAACGACGTCTTTATCCCATGTCGTGCGGCCGAACTCCTAAGCTCCGACTCCGAGAGCGCTGCAAGCGCCCGCATTTCCGCGGTCAGCTGCTCGATATCCAGCGAGGCCGCCGTGGATGAGCCGACGACAACATGTCGCGCCACCGGGAGGGCGGCAACCCTGAACAGGTTCTCGTCCTCAATGAAGAGGGCAGCCAACTCCAAACCCAGCCGGGCTGCGATTTCCGCGGCGGTGGCGAGCGTCTGCCGGTCGTGGCAGCTCACATCGAGTGCCGCGATCACCCTGGAGAAGGCGGTATCCGACTTCGTGTCCTCGCTCATTGCGGCGTATCCTTGCGCCCTATTGTACCGAATGCCTTCGCGCGCTCGGCGAGTGAGCCCAATTCCGCCTCGACGCGCTGGTTGACCGTCCCCGCGGGGTACTGGCCGGTGGCCTCGCGCGTTCCTGGCTCGATCCCCGTCAGCACAGCCATCGCTTCGTCGATATTGGCGACCGCGTGGATCCAAAAGCGCCCTTCAGCGGCGGCCTCCACCACATCGCGGCGCAGCATCAGATGCTTTACGTTGGACACCGGGATGACAACGCCTTGCCGGCCGGTGAGACCGGCAGCCTGGCACACGTCGAAGAAGCCCTCAACTTTCTCGTTCACACCGGATATCGGCTGTGCGTCGCCGTTCTGGTTGACCGATCCGGTGATGGCGATCTCCTGGCGGATCGGTATCGCGGCGAGCGCAGAGAGAATGGCGCATAGCTCCGCCATCGAGGCGCTGTCGCCCTCCACACCACCATAGGACTGCTCGAAAACAAGGCTCGCCTGCAGAGCAAGCGGCCTATCTCGGCCAAATCGTCCGCCGAGGAACCCGGAGAGAATCATAACCCCCTTGGAGTGGATTGGGCCCCCGAGCTTTGCTTCGCGTTCGATATCGACGACCTGGCCACGGCCAAGACGAATGCGCGCGCTGATCCGGCTGGGGCGCCCAAATGCAAAGCCGCCCAGGTGCAGCACTGACAGGCCGTTGACCTGCCCTACCTGCCCGCCCGCGGTGTCGATCAGAATGGTGCCGCGACGGATTTCATCATGGATGCGCTCGCGCAGGCGGCTCGCCCGGCGAATCTGAAGGTCGATCGCCCGCTGGATTTCGGCCGCATCGATTGTCGTACGACCGGCCTCGCGCGCCAGATGATCGGCCTCACGCAGCAGATCGGCGACGGTCTCGATTCTCATCGTCACCTTTTCCGCATCGCCCGCCAACCGTGCCGCATGCTCGATGACCCGCGCTACTGCCGAGCGGTCAAGCGGCAGGATGTTCTCACGTTTGGCAATCGATGCGAGCAGCCGTGCATATATCATCTCCGAATCCGCCGATCGATCCATCTCGTCATCGAAATCAGCAGCGACCTTGAAGAGCTCCTGAAAATCCGGATCAAGCTCGGCCAGCATGTAGTAGAGGAGACGGTCGCCCGTCAGCACGATCTTCGTGTTGATCGGAATCGGCTCCGGCTGAAGCGTCATCGTGCTAATGAGCCCCAGCGTGTCAGCCATCGAACGAATCTGGATCTCGCCGGCGCGCAGCGTGCGCTTCAGCTCCTCCCAGGCGAAGGGCTGCAGGAGAACGCGTCGCGCATCGAGAAGCAGATACCCGCCATTTGCCCGATGCAGCGCGCCCGGCCTGATCAACGTGAAATCGGTAACAAGATTGCCGAATTGGTGGCGGTACTCCACGCGCCCCAGCAAGTTCTGGATCGTCGGATGATTTTCCTCGACAACCGGCGCTCCGCTGTTCTCAGCACGGTCGATGAGCAGGTTGATCTGATAGCGATCGAACGGGCTGCCTTCGGACACGGTGCGCGCGCCCGCCCTGATTGACGGCTCGACCATCTGAGCGGCGAGAAACTGCTCGGCATTCTCAATGAGATCCCGCTCAACAACCTTCAGATGGCTGACCACGTTTGGAAGGTCCGCGTACCGTCGGCTGAGCACATCGAGCCGATATCCGATGGCGCTGCGGGTGACTTCCCGGTTCAAATCGCGGATTTTGTCGCGCCGCTCGCTGTCCCATCTCGGCACCTGCTGGAGAACTGCTTCCAGCTCGCCGTGGACCACATTCATGTCCTCTTGAATGCGCTGCCGCTCGGTTTCGGATACCTTCTGGAACTCGTCGGGAGGAAGGACCTCTCCATTGCGCATCGGAGCCAGAGCAATTCCCATCGGCGTGCGGATGATGCCAACGTTCCGTTGCCTCGCGCCGCGCTCCACCTGGCGAAATGCCTGCTCCTGCCGCTCCTTGAAGCTGCCGTCGATCGTCCGACGACGTGCCTGGTAATCCTCGCTCTCAAAGGCAGCCGGAAGGGCCGCGCGCAAATCCTCGATGAGGCCTCGCATGTCCCCTCGGAGCAACGCACCGCGTCCCGGCGGCAGTGCGAGAGCGCGCGGCTTGTGGGGCTCGGTGAAGTTGTTGACATAAATCCAGTCCTGGGGAGCCGGCTCCTTTGCCGCACGCTGGCGCGTGAACTGGTCGATGGCCGTGCGCTTACCGGTGCCTTCCGGGCCGATCGCGAACAGATTGTAGCCCTCCCGCCGGATCGCCAAGCCAAATCGCATCGCTTCCATGGCGCGCGCCTGTCCCGGAGCGCCGTCTAGCGGTTCCAGGTCGGCGGTTGTCTGAAAGCCGAAGCCGGCCGGGTCGCAGCGGCGATAGAGCGCCGCGGCCGGCAGTGGCGCGGGGATAACGGGCTTGAGTGCAACGTTGTCCGGCATGAAGAATTGCCTCCAAGTGGCTATTTGCTATCTTTAGACTTGTGGTGTCGGTGGAGCTTTGACGTCGATCAAGCTCTGCAGCGCGGCCGGCAGATCGCGACATTGACCCAGATCAAGGCACTCTGCACATCAAACAAGTGAACTTTAACGCAGCAGGGAGCCGACGTACTTCAGATGGACGACCCGGCCATTTTCCAAGATCGTGCGAACGCAGGCGCCCGGCTGGCTGCTGATCTGAGCCATTGCCGCGGGCGGAAACCGGTTGCGCTGGCGCGAGTGATTCTGGCTGCGCCGGTGGCGCCGGATACAATGCTCGAGCGCCTGCGGCCGCTGGTGGATGAGATCGTCTGCCTCGGCATGCCCGAGCCGTTCTATGCGACCGGCGCTTCCTGGGCCGACTTCCACGAGATCGCCGATGCGAAGGTTGGCGCCGCGTTGGAAAAGGCGGCGCAGAGGCCTCACTCCGTCACCCCGGGATAGATGCAGCAGCCGCTCCCACGCGCACGGGAACCAACGCTAGCTGACAAGGTCGCCGCGCTCGGAAACCGCGCTCTTTATCCGGACCGACCGGACTCCGTCGAATGCATCGAGACCCATATGTCCTGGGTCTTCCTGACCGACGCACATGCCTACAAGTTGAAGAAGCCTGTACGGTACGAGTATCTCGACTTCAGTACGCCGGCCCGGCGGCGGCGGAACTGCGAGGAGGAGGTGCGGCTCAATCGGCGCCTAGCGCCCGACGTCTATCTCGGCGTCGTGGCGCTGACGCGGCGTCCTGACGGCGGTGTCGAGCTCGATGGCGCCGGCCCCGTCGTCGACTGGCTCGTCAAGATGCGACGGCTCTCCAGGGCAGGTATGCTCGACGCGGCAATCGCCGCGAATACCCTGAGCAACGAAGGGATCTATCGGGTCGCGGCCATGCTTGCGGAATTCTATGCGGCGGCTCCCGGCCTGGACATGCCGCCACAGGACTATTGTGCGCGCTTCGACCAAGAGATCGCGCTGAACCGCCGTGAGCTGCCGGCCTATGGCCTGACCGCAGCGGAGTTCGAACCTCCACTCGATTGCCAGCGCCGCTTCCTGGACGAACGGCAGGATCTTCTTGAGCGACGCGCGCGCGAGCGGCGGATTGTCGAAGGCCACGGTGACCTGCGGCCGGAACATGTCCACCTCGGACCGCCGGCGACCGTCATTGATTGCCTGGAATTCAATCGCGAGTTGCGCCTCGCCGACCCCGTAGACGAAATCGGCTATCTCGCAATGGAATGCGAGCGTCTGGGCACGTCGGCCGTAGGCGAGCGCGTATTCGCCACCTACGCCGCGCGAACCGGGGATCAGCCGCCGGTAGCACTGCGGCACTTCTACATGAGCTTCCGCGCCTGCGTCCGCGCGCGACTGGCAGCATGGCACCTGCGCGACGAGATCGTCGTGGATCCGCGAAAGTGGGTAGATCGCGCGCGGGACTACCTCCGGCAGGCAATGCGGCACGCGGAAGCGATGGCGTGCTCGCCGATCGGCTACCCTTCTGTCAGAAGGTCGACGATTGATCCACCCGTATGAATGCGCGCAATCGCCTTGGCGATAAGCGGCACGACATCGATCACTGTAAGGTGCCGGCCGACAAGATCCGGCTCCAGCCGGAACGGCGGAACAGCGTTCGTTACCACGATCTTCTCGAATCCCGATTCGGCAAGCACGGCCCCCGCTCGACCGATGAACAGCCCGTGTGTCGCCGCCGCATAGACCCGGCGCGCCCCGAGCGCCTTGCAGGCCTTGGCCGCGCGGGACAAGGTCGTGCCCGTGCTGATCAGGTCATCGATCACTATGGCGACCTTGCCGGTCACGTCACCGACGACCGCCTCGCCCGAAACCACGCCGCCGGTGCGCCGCTTCTCCATGAACGCCGCGCCGATGGGGGCGCCCATGACTCCCGCGAGCGACTCGCGAAACAGCTCGGCGCGCTTGATTCCGCCGACATCCGGCGACACGACAACCAGCTCCTCGCCACGGCACTGCTCGGCGAAATGTCCTGCAAACAGCATCTTCGCCTCAAGATGCTCGGTGACGCAGCGAAAGGCGTTCTGGAATGCCGCAAGATTATGCACGTCGAGCGTCACGACGCGATCGGTGCCGACTGCTTCGAACAGCGCCGCAATATATCGCGTCGTGACCGGGTCGCGCGGCTTCGTCCTCCGGTCCTTGCGGGCATAGCAGAGATACGGGACGACTGCGGTAACGCGTGCCGCGGATGCATCCTTGAGCGCGCCGAGGAAGAACAGCAAACGGCACAGCTTGTCATTCGCACTCTGCACTGTGTCGGAATAGAGCGAATGGACGACGAACACGTCCCTGCCACGAACGTTGACCAGCGGCCTCGATTTGTGCTCGCCGTCCTCGAACGCCCGCTCCTCGTGCGCACTCAGCGGCAAGTCAAGTACTGCGGCTACCTTTTCGCCGAACGAGTGGCTGCCATCGAGAGCAAAGAGCGCAATGTCTGCGGATGCCATGACCTGCTCCATCGACCCTTATGAAAGCCTGCCTCAACCGGTAAGGACAAGTATTGATGGAGGCCAATGCCCATTCGGACAATGACACCAATTCATTCACTACTCGAAACCGAGTCGGCCATGAGCATGAACGAGCGCGCTAACGGGTTCGACGGCATGCGAGCGGCAGCCCCCCTGCGGCGCCGCTATCGCTCTGGTGCGGATATCGGTGTCCTCCGTTACCATCCGCCGCTCGAGACCGCCTTCAATCAAGACGCCACAGCTCTGATGGAGGCGATCATGCATGGACGGTTGAGAGCGCGACCCCGTCTCGGTCGACCGCGAGGCTCCGGAACCTAAGCTACTGTTCGCAAGACAGGATATTCCCCTGATCCTCGAAATGGCAACCTCATGCCTTTCCTGCGTTAGCATCCACGGCAATGTATGCTTCGCCGGCGGCGCCTGAAGGAGTCGGTCATGTGCGAAGGCGCGATCCACCGCCCGAGGGCATGCGGCAGCGTCGACGTGGGGCCGGACGCCTATAATGTCGACCCGGTCGTCGACGCGACCGGTCCGCGCGGCCGTCGCGGGAAGTTGCCCGGCTGCGCCCGCTCCTTTGCGCGATGGGATAATTTCGGGAGCAGGAGATGAGAGCGGAACAAGATGTGCTGCTCGTGGTGGACGTGCAGAACGATTTCTGCCCCGGCGGCGCGCTGGCCGTGCCCGACGGCGACGCGGTCGTGCCGGTGATCAACCGCCTGGCGCAATGGTTCGCCCATGTCGTGCTGACGCAGGATTGGCATCCGCGCGGCCACCTTTCCTTCGCTTCCTTGCACAGCGGCAAGAACGCATTCGACACGATCGAGGCAGCCTATGGACCGCAGACCCTGTGGCCCGACCATTGCATTCAGGCGACACCGGGCGCCGCCTTTCACCCGGCGCTCGATATCCCGCATGCCGAACTGATCGTGCGCAAAGGATTCCGTCAGGCAATCGACTCCTACTCCGCGTTCTTCGAGAACGACCGCAGGACGCCGACCGGCTTGGGTGGCTATCTGCGCGAACGTGGCTTCCGGCGCGTCTTCCTCTGCGGGCTCGCGACTGACTTCTGCGTCCGCTTCTCCGCCGAGGATGCGAAGTCGCTCGACTTCGAGGCGTTCGTCGTTGCGGATGCCTGCCGCGGTATCGATGCGGCCGGGTCGCTCGCGGCAGCCCATGAGAGTTTCAGAGAGCGGGGCATCCGCGAAATCAGCGCGATTGCCGCTGCCTGAACCCACCCGACCTCACCGCGGCGGTCGCCGAGTTGATGGAACCATCACCGGCCACCGCCAGGCTTTGACAGTCATTCCTGAGCCAACCAATGCGCGCCGACGAACTGCAAGGCCGCCGCGACGACGAAGGCGGCGCTAACCACGAATCCAATCGCCGGCACCCAGGCGGGAAACACGGGAACGCCGGCCGGGGCGGGTTCGCGGCGCTTGAGCTGCCACAGCGCGAGATTGACCGTCGCGAACACAGTCAACATGACAAGCGACGCCGCCTGCGCCAACGGCTCGATCGGAAACCAGAGGGCCAACATCAGGACGACCACCGTACCCAGAACGGTCGCAATGATCGGCGTTTGTGTTCGCGGATGTACCTTTCCAAGCGTCGGATGCAGCCTTTGCCGCCTGCTCAGCCCGTAGAGGATGCGCGAGACCATGATGATCTGGACGAGCGCACCGTTCAGCAATGCGAGCAAGCTGATCAGGCTGATCACGACCGGTGAGGCACCGGTGCTGCGTGTAACGATGAGCGCCATGGGTGCCTCGCTGACAGCCAACTCTGACGGCGGCACTGCGAGCACGCAGACGACAGAAAGCGCCATATAGAGCCCCGTCGTGACAACCAGCGTAAGGATGATCGCGAGCGGCAGGTTACGTCGAACCTCCTGTACCTCTTCGGCCACGTTGACCATGTCTTCGAAGCCGATGAACGCATAAAACGCCAGGAGTGCGCCGAGAAATATCCCATGCCATACGCCGATATCGAATGGCGGTATGGCCGCCGGAATCCGCTGCTTCAGCTCGGCAGGGTCGGGCGCCGCCGCCACGACGACGAAAGCAAGTGTGGCGACCTCGACCACGGTGAGCAGGCTGGCCACCATGACCGATTCACGAATGCCCCAGATGGCCAGAAGCGCCAGCGACACGGTCAGCGCAAGAATGGCGAGGCCACGCTGGACCGGCACCAGATCTCCCACGTAACCAGCGGCGCCGTTGAGAATTGCTGCCGCGGATGCGCATCCGGCGGCGATCACAAGCAGCCCGATGAATAACGCAAGCGTTGGCGAACGCAAGCCGACCTCGACATACACCGCCTCGCCCGCGCTGTGCGGATAACGCGCGCATAGCTCGGCAAAAGACAGCGCCGTGAAGGTTGCCAATGCGGCAGCGACCAGGAACGAGATGGGTGCGAACAGCCCCGCATGGCCCGCGACCTTGCCGATCAAGGCAAAGATGCCGGCGCCAATTGTCGTTCCAAGGCCGTACAGTGTCGCAAGAGGCAGCGAGAGACCGCGCTTCAGCGTGGTAGCAGGAGCGGACTTCATATCATCAAGCAACCGATTGGCTGCGCCAACACCTGCGTCACCGTCCCCTGCCCGGTCGGGCTATTCCGGCAATTTTCAAGATATCAGTCGCGCAGCCGCCCACCTTGACGCAAATCAACGGCACCGGCCGAACGGCGGATCATCGGCGTTAGTCAACGTGATCGGCTTGACAAGGGTCAACTCTCCTGTCCGCTTTACCTGCTTCCGTAAACCCGTTCAAGGCGTCATGAGAACGCGGCTCGTGCACGATGATGCACAACGTTGGCGGCATGTTGCCAGGTTCCGACGCCCGTTTTGGTTTGACCTCGATCAAGGCCGCGGACCTGGACCGCCGTAGAATTGTTGTGTTTTTAGTCTGTACCCGGCCGTCCTCCTGGGAGTCGCCCATGCGTCATGAAGATTGCGTCGTCTTCCTGAAATGGGCCATGCCGCGCCTGGGGCTTTCGTGGCCCGGCTTCGCACATTGCCATCGCCAGGTCTGCAAGCGGATCCACCGCCGCAGCACCGAACTCGGCCTGCCTGACTTCGCGGCCTACCGCGACTATGTGCTCGACCACGACACCGAGTGGGAAGTCATCGACAGCTGCTGCCGGGTGACGGTGTCGCGCTTCTATCGCGATGCCGAGGTCTTCGACCGAATCAAATCGAATGTCCTGCCGCGGCTTGCCCACACGGCGCAGGCCCGCGGCGATACAGTCGTGCGCGCATGGAGCGCAGGCTGCGGTGCCGGTGAGGAGCCGTTCAGCATTGCTCTGGCGTGGCATCTCGGCCCCGCCGCACGTACTCCGGGTCTCCGTCTCGAGATCGTCGCAACCGATATCGACGACAAGCAGCTCGCGCGGGCGCGCGGCGGCTGCTACCGCCCCGCCTCTTTGCGTGAGCTCCCGCCGGACTGGGTCAGGATCGCATTCCTGTCGGCCGGAGCGCTGCGCTGCCTGCGGCCGGAGTATCAGCAATGTGTCGAGTTCCTGCTCCAGGACATTCGCGCGAACGCGCCGAAGGGTCCGTTCGACCTCATCCTCTGCCGTAATCTTGCCTTCACGTATTTCGACGCGGTGCAACAGCGCGCAGTGCTGGCGATGCTTTCACGAGAGCTCGCGCCGAGCGGTGTGCTCGTCATAGGAAGGCGGGAGCGTCTGCCGGATGACGGGGGCAGCTTCGCCGGCGAAGCCTCGGGCCTGGGCATCTTCCGCAAATCTGACGATCCCAGCCGCGCGCATACCGCGGCTGTTTTGCCCGCTTCCGCAGACTGACGCCACGCGCCGCAGCAGCTGCGACGGATGCATACCCTCTCTCGGCAGCGGCCGCCGAGATGATGCACTCAGTCGCCTCCTCGACGATCTCGCAGGGGGCGTTCGCGACTGAGTGCATGATCGCGCGACGATCCCGCGCGCCTAGAATGCAGATCAGAGTCGGCAGCATGTCAACTCGGCACCGCCCATTCGAACCACATGATTGGGTTCTCCCGCACCTCGATCCCGTGTCGAGAACGGCCGCGCGCCGCGAAAAATCCGGCACCTTCAAGAGCGTGCTACGAAGCCTATCGAGCATCCGCTCAAGGCTCATCGGCGGATTTTGATTGCGGGAGGTCCGATGCACGGGCCTCGAACATCGCCACGGTCATATCCGGGCCCTTGGGCGCGACTTTCATGATTGTCGGGCCGGACATATTCGACACGAGCCGGTCTTCTACGGCGCCTCGGCCGAGCCGGATCCGAGTGGAACGCGAAGCAGGTACATTTCCCATCCCGAGAGCGCCGCCGCGTGTGGGAAAGAACGAACCCCTAGGCGGTTAGAACATTCTCAATGTGAATTGGGAGATCGCGCACGCGCTTGCCCGTGGCGTGGAAGACGGCATTGGCGATGGCAGGCGCCATGCCGACCAGCGCGATCTCACCAAGCCCCTTGACGCCGAGCGGATTTACATGCGGGTCCTCCTCGTCGACGAAGTGCACCTCGAGCTTCGGAATGTCGAGATTCACCGGAACGAGATAGTCAGCCATGTGGGCATTGACCGGACGGCCGTCACGGGTGTCGAGCACCGTGCGCTCCATGAGCGCCATGCCGATGCCGCCAATCATCCCGCCGGTACACTGGCTTGCGGCTAGCCTCGGATTGACGATGCGGCCTGCGCCATAGACGCCCAGGGCGCGGCGTACTCTTATGGTCCCGACATCGGGATCGACTGCGACCTCAGCGAAGACGGCGCCGAAGGCGTGCATCGAGTAGCGGCGCGCCACATCAGGGTCGCGCTGAGCGGACGCGCTGGCCTCGATGGGCCGGCCGGCGCTTGCGACGATGTCGCGGTACGACTGGCCCGGCGCGGATCCGCCGCGGCGACGCAGGCGGCCCTCGTTCCACTCGACACCGTCGGGCGGCGCGCCGAACACGGGTGAGCTCCGATCGGCGGTGGCACGCCTTGCGGCCTCCCCCTGCACCGAGATGCAGGCGGCGCGGATCGCCGAACCGACGGAAGCCATCGTCCACGAGCCGCCGTGAGACGGAGCAGGCGGATAATCCGAGCGGCCAAGTCTGAAGCGCACCTGCCCGACCGGCAGACCGAGCGTCTCGGCCGCGATCTGCGTCATCGACGTATAGGTTCCGGGGCCCATGTCGCTCGCCGCGACCTCGATTTCGGCAGTGCCGTCGGCGAGCAGGCGCGCCCGCGCGCTCGAACGCGCCTGAAAGGCCGGATAGGTCGCGGAGGCGACCCCCATGCCGATCAGCAGCCGGCCATCGCGCATGGAGCGCGGCCCCGGATGTCGTCGAGACCAGCCGAAGCGCTCGGTGCCGAGGTCGTAGCACTTTGTCAAGGAGCGGCTCGAGAACGGCTTGTTTTCACCCTCGTCCATCTCCGGCTCGTTGCGGCGGCGCAGCTCGATCGGATCGATGCCGAGCACGTAGGAGAGCTCGTCCATGGCGCATTCGAGGGCAAAGATGCCGCTCGCCTCGCCGGGTCCGCGCATATGGTTTGGGGTGCCGATATCGAGCGGCAGCAGCCGGTATCGGGTGCGCACGTTGGAACAGGCGTACATGTAGCCCGAGACGGCCGTCAGCGCCTCAATGAATTCCTCGTAGCGGCTCGTCTCGCCGGTTCCTTCATGAACGAGACTCGTGAGCTTGCCGTTCGCGGCGGCGCCGAGAGCGACGCGCTGCACGGTGCGCGGGCGATGGCCGGTCGTGACGAACATCTGCTTGCGCGTGAGGACGAGCTTGACGGGGCGTCGCACCTGACGCGCCGCCAGGGCAGCGAGCGTGACGTGCGGCCATGTCCTAAGTGACGTGCCGAAGGCGCCGCCGATAAAGGGGCAGATCACCTGCACGCTCTCTGGGGGAATGCCGAAGATCGCCGCGATCTCGGCCTGCTCATTGACGACGAACTGGCTCTTGCTCCACAAGGTCAGTCTGTCGCCATCCCAGGCCGCCACCGTGGCGTGCGGCTCCATCGGATTGTGATTCTCCCGCGCGATGCCGTAGGTCGCATCGACCTTCAGGGCCGCGTCCATCAGGGCTTTGTCAGCGTCGCCGCGCGACGCATCTGCAGGGATTCTTGCGTCAGGCGGTGTCGCGGCTACCGGGACTATGGGCCTTGACGTCGGATCGGACGGATCGACGACCGGTCGCTCGGCGGCATACGCAACGTGGAGCGCCGCCGCCGCGCGTTCGGCTTGATCGATCGTGTCGGCGACGATCACCGCGACGGGCTGGCCGTAGAATCGCACCCGGTCGTCCTGCAGCACGTGCAGGCGCTCGCCGGCCGCAGGGTCGATGTAACTTTTGTGCGGGCCGTACGGCAGGCGAGGCGCATTGCGGTGAGTGATGACCGCGACGACGCCGGGCATCCTCAAGACCCGCACGCTGTCGATGTCGATCACCCGGCCGCGGCCGACCGTCGCGCCGACGATGACCGCGTAGAGTTGGCCCGGCTGATTGAAATCGGCAGCATATCGGGCGCCCCCCGTGACCTTGGCGCGTCCGTCGATCCGGGTCAGCGGTCTTCCGATAATGCTTGTCATGCGACTTCTCCGGCCATCTCCAGTGCGCGGACCATGGTCCGCGGCAACAGCTCGATCTTGTAATGATTGCCCGGAAGTGGACGGGCCCCCTGCACCGCGAGCCGGGCAGCCGCTTCGAAGGCCTGGCGTATCGGCCGCTTGCCGATCAGCGCCTCCTCGCAGGCGCGCAGGCGCCATGGCCGAGTGCCGACGCCGCCGGCCGCGATGCGCGCCTGGCGGATCACGCCGTTGTCGATATCGAGGGCTGCCGCCGCCGAGACGAGCGCATACTCGTAGGACGCGCGGTCTCGCACCTTGAGGTAGCGCGCGCGGCGACTGTAAGGGCCGCCCGGCACGCGCACCTCGATGATCAGCTCGCCAGGATGAAGCGTATGCTCGAGATGGGGAGTGTCCCCCGGCAGCCGGTAAAGCTCCTCGACCGGAAACGAGCGCTCGCCCTGCGGTCCGCGCACGCGCATTGTGGCATCAAGAGCCACGAGCGCGACAGCAAGATCGGAAGGATGCGTTGCAACGCATTGATCGCTCGTTCCGAGGATCGCATGGCCGCTGTTGATTCCCTGAATCGCCGCACAGCCCGAGCCGGGATCGCGCTTGTTGCAGGTCGCGTCGAGCATCCGGAAATAGGGGCAGCGCACCCGCTGCAGCAGGTTGCCGCCGATCGAGGCCATGTTGCGCAGTTGCGGCGATGCGCCTTCGATCAGGGACTCGGCGATGAGCGGCTGCACGCGCTTCGTTTCAGGATGATCTGCAACCTCCGCCATGCGGGCGAGCGCGCCGATGACGAGGTCAGAGCCTTCGACACTGATACCGCCCATCGGCAGCGCATTGATGTCGACAAGCCGCTCTGGACGCTCCACTTCATCGCGCATGAGATCGACGAGCGTCGTGCCGCCCGCGATATAGCGCCCGCCAGCGGCAGCGGCGCGAATCGCCTCCTGCTCCGTGCGCACCTTCTCGAAGCCGAAGGGACGCATTATCGGGTCCTCCCGGCGGCATCGGCCACTGCCGCGACGATGCCCGGATAGGCGCCGCACCGGCAGATGTTGCCGCTCATCCAGAATTGGATCTCCTCGGCCGAGCGGGCATGTCCCTCGGCGATGCAGCCGAGTCCCGACATGATCTGGCCGGGCGTGCAATAACCGCATTGCAGGCCTTCATGCTCGATGAAGGCGGCCTGCAGGGGATGCAGTTCCTCACCCTTCGCAATACCCTCGATCGTGGTGACCTCGGCGCCGTCATGCATGACCGCGAGTGTCAGGCAGGAGACGACCCGCTTGCCATCGAGCAGGACGGTGCACGCGCCGCAGGCGCCTTGATTGCATCCTTTCTTCGTTCCGGTGAGATCGAGGCGTTCGCGCAAAATATCGAGAAGTGACTGGCGAGGATCTATCTCCATGTCGCGTGCCTGACCGTTGACCGTGAGCCGTACGCTCGCCTTCGGAAGCGTCTCGTCGGCGACGCTTGCGGCGGCGCAGGTCGCGCCGGCCGGCATCGCTACAAGGGAGATCGCGCCGGCGCCGAGCTGCAGAACGTCACGGCGTGACAACTGGTCTGCGCCGGCATCGTCCTTCTCGGCGGGCGCAGCGAAGAGAGGAGATGGAGCGTCGTGCTCGCGCATCGTCATTGCAGTCTCTCCTTTGGCGACCGGATCTGGGACGACGTGCCGCTTTTTCGCCGAGCGGGGTGTCGGGGCAGCGGCTCTTCAACCCGGTGATCATGCGTGATGCCGACGGTATAAGCTCGCGCTTCATGCGTCCAAGACTTCTTTCGCGTATAATTCAGATGTATTTGGTATAAGAGAGAGGTATGGGGATGGAGTATCGCCATCTGAGGTTCTTCATTGCCATCGCGGAAGAGTTGAGCTTCACGCGCGCGGCCACAAGGCTCAGGGTGGCACAACCGCACCTTAGTCGGGAAACCCGTCGCCTCGAGCAGGAGCTCGGGGTACCACTCTTCTCACGTAACAGACGGCGGGTGTCGCTGACTGCTGGGGGCAATGCATTCCTCGAGAAGGCGCGCTCCATTCTTGCGGAGAGCTCCGAAGCGGTACGCGCGGCGCAGCGCGCGTACCGGGGCGAGACGGGACGGGTTCGCGTCGGCTTTTCGAGTTCGGCAGGCTTCGGCCTGCTTCCTGAGGCGGTGCGCCGGTTCCGCCTGGAGCGGCCCGATGTCGAACTCGTGCTCACCGAGTTCAACAGCGACGAGCAGCCGGACCTGCTCCGAACTTCCGCACTGGATGCGAGCCTTCTCTATTTGCCGCTTCATCCGGAGCAGGGGCTCGATAGCGAAACGCTGATCGTCGACCACCTTGTCGTGGCTCTGCCCGACGGCCATCGCCTGGCCGAACGGCGCCAGATCCCCCTCGGAGCGCTGGCAACCGAGCCGTGGATATTCTTTCCTCGGGCGATTGCGTCTCGTCTGCACGACGAGATCCTTCGCGCCTGCGGGAAAGCGGGGTTTGCGCCGCGCATCGTGCAGGAGGCACGCAGGCTCTCTACGATTACAAGCCTCGCGGCCAGCGGCCTCGGCGTAGCTCTCGTGCCGATCACCATGACGCGGCTCCGGCTTCCGCGCATGGTCTGCCGGCCGTTGGCCGCGCCGGCGCCGCGGGTGCCCCTCGCCATGATGTGGCGTCGGCTCGATCCGAACCCGGCGCTCGCACTGTTCCTCGCGTCCGTCCGAAGCGAAGCGAAGCGGTTCATGAGAGAAGGCGAATGGAAGCCGGTGGACCATGTCACGACGGACAGTTCCAGAAGCAAGGCATGTATCGCGAAGCGCACCAGACGAAAAGGTGACACGCGGCAATCGTGATTATGGGAACCGCTGGATGCGGCTTGACGATCGCATCTCCGACATGGGCTCCGTCGGGCATTGAGGTCATGGGGCCGCCCGTCGGACCGAGCGCCGGCATCAAGCCCCCAGGCACCGGCGGCTCCGCCAATCAGCCAGTCGTTGCTTTCACCGGACCCACGGCAGATGCGGGCCGGCAGCGACCAAGCCGTGCAAACGAGGCGAATCGGTCAGTGCAATCGGCGTAGCTATGTCAACGGGTTAGCAGACCCGCCGCGAATGGCGGGGTGCGGTCGAAAATTTGTGCTTGCTCGATCGCACGCCGCTTTCGCGTCTTGCGTCAGACCATTTCGCATTGCGGATCGCCCGTCTCCCGCTAAGCTGCCGATCCGGCCATGGGAAACATGCCTGAAATTGCGATCCGTGGGACGCGCGAACTGCGCAGGCCAAGAGCATCGAGGACGGCTCGGCGCGCTGAGCGAATCATGCATCGCCGATGAGGAACTTCGCTTCGCTGTCCCAGATCATGATCTTCGCAAAGATCGCGGAGACCGGGAGTCTGTCGAATGCCGCACGGGAGATGAACCTTACCCCGTCGGCCGTGAGCAAGAGCCTTGCGCAACTCGAGGAGCGCATTGGCGTACTCCTGGTCAAGCGCACGACACGCAGCCTTGCGCTCACGGAGCACGGCAGAGCCTTCCTCGATCGGGCGTCGACCCTGCTGAGCGAGGTCGAGGAGACCTTCGCCGAAGCGAGCGGCTTTCGCGGAGAGCCGAGGGGGACACTGAAGATCACGACCTCGATGGCATTCGGCTATGCGCAGGCGCCCGGTCTGATCGGCCGCTACATGGAGCGTTTTCCGGAGGTCGTGACGCGTATCGTGCTCGACGACCGCTTCGTCAATCTGAGCGAACAGGACATCGACGTCGCGCTCCGGATCACCGCATCGAACGACTGGACATATGCGGCGCGCAGGATCGCCGATATCCACTGGGTTTATTGCGCCTCCCCGGGCTACATCGAACGCCACGGCCCCTTGACGCGCCCAGAGGATCTGGAGCGGCACAGATGTCTCATCTATCCTGCGATGACGTCGAACGGAGCCTGGGCTTTTCTGGAGAGCACGCGGGTTCACAAGGTGCCGATCCGGGGCAGCCTGATCAGCAACAGCAGCCTGATCCTCCTCGAGGCCGCGATCGACGGCCAGGGCGTCGCCTGCCTCCCAACCTACATCGTCGCGAAGAGCATCCTCGACGGGAAGCTGGATGTCGTGTTCCCGACCTTCCGCGCAGCAACATCGCACACACTCTATGCAATGTACTTTCAGCGGAAATACTCCAACCCGCTGATCCGAAGCTTCGTCGACTTCGCCGTCAAGGAATTTGGCCCGATCGCCCCGTGGGATGCTTCGCTGGAGGGAATGGTGGAGCTCTGACGCCCGCCTCTCGGGGCAGGCGGCAGGACTGACGGGAACTGGATGCCGGCGTTTGCCGCCAACTCGGCCGAACCCCGGACCGCAGGCACTCCATTTATGATCAGAAGTCACAAGTGATGTGAAAACTCTCCGCTTTTGATCGCGCCCGGGGCTGATTACAAAAACATTCGGAAGCCGATTAAAAAGCGCCGACAAGTCATACGATTGGCGGTGCCGGCCGGGCGCGGGCGGCATACGAATCGGCTCGGGCCGGATGCCCAGGGATCTGCGAGACGCAGGCTCGATTGGTGATCATTCGGCAGCACTGGGCAACTCACAGAAGGGGGCAAATTTCCATGATCAGTCGCTGTTTGCTGACCGCCGCCGCAGCGGTTCTGGCGTTTCTCTCCTCCCATACGCCGGGCCATGCCGGCGCGATCCTTGATGCTGTCCGCGCGCGCGGACAGATCGTCTGCGGCGTCAATGTCGGTTTCGTCGGCTTCAGCATTCCTGATGCCCAGGGAAATTGGCGCGGACTCGACGTGGATTTCTGCCGCGGCCTCGCGGTCGCCCTGTTCAACGATTCGGAAAAGGTGAAATTCGTCCCGCTGACGGCCTCGACCCGATTCACCGCCGTGACATCCGGCGAGGTCGACGTCCTCTTTCGCAACAGCACGCATACGTTGTCGCGGGATGTCACCCTCGGCATACGGGCGATCACGCCCTATTTCTACGACGGGCACACTTTCATGGTGAGAGCCGACTCCGGTGTCTCCAAGGCCACCGAACTGGACGGCGCCACGATCTGCCTGCTCCAGGGCACCACCAACGAGCTGATAACCGCCGACTATTTCCGTCAGCAGAACATGAAGTTCACGCCGGTGGTCTTCGATCGAGCAGAACAGGTCCGCGCGGCCCTAAGGGCCGGCCGCTGCGACAGCTACGGCTCCGACAGCGCCGACCTCGCAAACAATCGCCTCTCGATGGAAAAGCCGACCGACTGGGCCATTCTCGGCGAACGCTTTTCCAAGGAGCCGTACGGCCCCTTTGTCCGCCGCGGCGACGACGAATGGTTCGACATCATCCGCTGGTATGTGAACGCCCTCTTCCAAGCCGAAGAGAGCGGCATCACGGCGGCGAATGTCGAGCAGGTCAAGGCGACGACGAACAACCCCGATATCCGCCGGCTTCTGGGCGTCACGCCGGAACTCGGCAAGGCGCTCAAGCTCGATCCCGACTGGGTCGTCAACGTCGTCAAGGCCGTCGGCAACTACGGTGAGATGTTCGAGCGCAATCTGGGCAAGAACAGCGCCCACGGACTTCAGCGCGGCCAGAACAATCTGTGGACCAACGGCGGGCTGATCTACCCGCTCCCGATGCGCTGATCGCCCGGCGTCGCGGCCTTCCGCCCGAAGCGCCGCGACGCAACAATCCGCTGTTGCTCCACCGCCATCGCAGCTGCTCGTCGGCTTGTGCCGAGAGCGAGGCATACATGGATCTCTCACGGTTTCCGCGTTTGCGCGTGGCACATCTGCCGACGCCCCTCGAACCGCTCGACAGGCTCAGCGAGAGCCTCGGCGGACCGCGCATCTGGATGAAGCGCGACGACTGCACCGGGCTGGCGACCGGCGGCAACAAGGCGCGGAAGCTGGACTACCTGCTTGCGGATGCGCTCGACAAGGGCACCACCACGGTCATCACCCAGGGTGCGACGCAGTCGAACCATGTCCGGCAGACGGCGGCCATCGCGGCGAGGTTAGGCCTCGGCTGCACCGTCTTTCTGGAAAAGCGGATCGAGAGCGACGACCCGAGTTTCCACGAGAGCGGCAACGTGCTCCTCGACCGATTGCTGGGAGCCAGCATCACCGTCTGCCCGCGCGGATCCGACATCCGGCAGGCAATGCTTGACCTCGCTGCCGCGTTCCGATCGTCCGGCGAGCGGCCTTACGTCATTCCCACCGGCGGCTCCAATGTCATCGGCGCGCTCGGCTACGTCGAAGCGGCAGGCGAGCTCCTGGACCAGGCGGAAGCCTTCGGCCTGACGATCGACGAGGTTGTACATGCGACAGGCAGCGCCGGAACGCAGGCGGGCCTGGTCGTCGGACTGGCAGGCCGCGGGAGCCGCATTCCCGTCCTCGGCATCAGCGTCGGCAAGCCGAGGCACGAGCTCGAGCCGATCATCCTCGACATGGCGCAAGGAACCGCCGCGCATGTCGGACTGGCGGACGGGATCGCCGCCGGCGCGGTCCGCGTGAACTCCGACTATGTCGGCGCGGGTTATGGCACGCCGACGCCGGGCATGGTCGAGGCGGTCAGGCTGGTCGCCAGGTGCGAGGGCATCCTCCTCGACCCGGTTTATACGGGCAAAGCCATGGCGGGACTCATCGACCGCATCCGCAAGGGCGCGTATCGCGCATCGCAGAACGTCGTCTTCTGGCATACGGGCGGCAGCGCCGGGTTGTTCGGCTATCCAGCCGCTTTCGCCCCGAACTAGCCTACAATCCGCCGACAGGCGAAAGGACCGCGCGCAGGGGGAGTCGGATGTCCGCAACGACCGACGGAGCCAATCGGAGACTTCCGCGGTCTCGCCCGAGAGCGCGGACGAAATTCGCGTGGTCGGACCCGAAGTTTCGCGACGTCGTCTGGCAGATCATCGTCGTAGGCCTCGTGCTGGGCGCTCTGTGGTGGCTCGTCGACAATACGCGCCACAATCTGGAGGTCAGGCAGATCGCGGGCGGCTTCGGCTTTCTTCAGCGCGAGGCGGGACTGCCCATCGGCGAACACCTCATCCCCTATTCTCCGCTGGATACATATTTCAAGGCGCTGCTCGTCGGCGTGCTGAACACGCTCCGCGTCGCGGCGGTCGGCGTCGTCCTCGCGACGGTTCTCGGCACGTTCATCGGCATCGCGCGATTGTCCCCGAACTGGCTTCTGGCGAGACTGGCGGCGATCTATGTCGAGCTCGTGCGCGACCTCCCGCTGTTGCTGCACCTGCTGCTGCTGTACACGCTCGTGCAGAACCTTCCGGGGCCGCGCCAGGCGCTCCGCCCGATAGACGGCGTCTACCTTTCCAATCGCGGCCTGGTCCTTCCCGAATTCGAATGGCTGCCGGGTCATTCCCTGGTGGGCGCGGCATTTGCGCTCGGTTGCGCGGGAGCCTTTGTCTATCGCCGATGGGCGATGGCGAAGCAGATGGCGGACGGCAAGCCCCGCACGGTCTGGCCGATCGCGATGGTTCTGCTGGTCGTGCTTCCCGCGCTCGTATCGTTCGCCCTGGACATACCGTGGAGGCTGAATTGGCCGAGCCTGCGCGGCTTCAACATCCGGGGCGGCATGGTGCTGTCGCCGGAATATTTCACCCTGCTGCTCGGGCTCGTTCTCTACACCGCAGCCTTCATCGCCGAAATCGTGCGCTCCGGCATTCTCGCCGTCCAGACCGGTCAATGGGAGGCGGCGCAGGCGCTCGGCCTCACGCGGCGCCTGACGCTCCGCTGGATCGTCCTGCCGCAGGCGTTGCGCGTCATCATCCCGCCGATGACCAGCCAATATCTCAACCTCGCGAAGAACTCCTCCCTCGCGGTTGCGATCGGCTACCAGGATATCGTCTCGATAGCCAACACCACGATCAATCAAACCGGCCAGGCGATCGAGAGCGTTGCCATCATCATGGCCGTGTATCTCGCCATTAGCCTTTCGATCAGCCTGTTCATGAACTGGTACAACAAGCGCATCGCGCTCGTGGAGCGATAGACCATGAGCGATGCCGCCAGGCCGCTCGCATGCCCTCCAGTCGCCGCCCGGGGAAAGGCTCGTACATTGCCCCGCCCGCCGGCCGGCTCCGTCGGAACGCTCGGCTGGCTGCGGGCGAACCTGTTCCAGTCATGGTTCTCCGCGGCGTTGACGGTCGCGCTCGTCTATCTGATCGCGCACGGGGCCTATGCGTTGATCGACTGGGCGCTGATCAATGCGGTCTGGACGGTCGACTCAGGTTCCGACGGACCGAAGAGCGATGCGTGTCGTGCCGTCGAAGGCATCGGCGCCTGCTGGGCGGTCATAACCGAGAAACATCGCTTCATCCTGTTCGGCACCTATCCGTTCGAGGAGCACTGGCGCCCCGCACTCTGCATCGCGATCTTCATCGGCCTCTATGTCGTGTCGGCGAGCCGCCGGCTGTCGCGCAAGAAATTCGCGTCGACCTGGGCGACGGCTCTCATCGCCATCGGCGTCCTGATGTGGGGAGGCATACCCGGTCTTCCTTTCGTTCCCCAGGATCTCTGGGGAGGGCTTGTCGTCACCCTGATCCTGGCAACATTCGGTCTCGCCCTCGCGTTTCCGCTCGCCATCCTCGTGGCGCTCGGCCGGCGATCGAGGCTTCCGGCGATCAGGATCCTGTGCATTGTCTACGTGGAGCTGATACGCGGCGTCCCGCTGATCTCGCTTCTGTTCATGGCGAGCGTGGTACTGCCGCTATTTCTTCCCGAGGGCATGAATCTCGACAAGCTTCTGCGCGCGCAGATCGCTTTCATCCTCTTCGCCGGGGCCTATCTCGCGGAGGTCATTCGCGGGGGGTTGCAGGCCATTCCCAAGGGACAGTACGAAGCAGCCGATGCGCTCGGGCTGAGCTATTGGCGGAAAATTGCGCTGGTCATTCTGCCGCAGGCATTGCACATCGTCATCCCGCCGCTGGTGAATACGTTCATCGGCTTCTTCAAGGATACCAGCCTCGTGCTCATAATCGGCATTTTCGATCTGCTCAGCGCCGGAAAGACGGCCATCCTGGAGCCGGCCTGGCAGGGCTTCGGGATCGAGGTCTATCTGTTCTGCGGGTCGATCTATTTCGTATTCTGCTTCGCGATGTCACGTTACAGCCAGAATCTCGAGGGCACACTCGACCGCAACCGCCGGCGATGACATGCGGCCTTCGATCGCCGGGCCGGGCTGCGCCGGAGCGTCTATTCCTCCGGCTCGGTCGTGAACATGAGCGGATAGCCCTTACGGCGGCCTGCTTGCGTCCCGCTCGTCGCCTTGGTCTCGGCGACGTCTCTGGTGTAGACCGCAACGACGCAAGCGCCGCGCTTGTGGGCCGTTATCATCACCCGATGGGCCTGATCCTCGCTCATGCCGAATTCCGCCTTCAGCACGGCGACGACGAATTCTCGCGGCGTGTAGTCGTCGTTGAGCAAAATGACCTTGTAGAGGCGCGGCCGTTCCACCTTCGGTTGGATATCGGCTTTCGGTCTGGTCGCAATGTCACTCATCAGCGGAGCCACTCCCGATCAAGGCTTAACCTTACAGGCAACGCATCGACCGCCAGCGTCAGGAAACCGCGGCGGCCGGCCACGGCGTCGCCGCGGGCCCTCCGGTCAGGCTTCTAAGCACCCGTGCGGCGCTTGTGTAACTCATCATATCGCGCCACCGGCCGCGTCGACTCAAGGCCTCTCGCGACCGGCCGGTGATCGAAGCCGCATCGACGGCATCCCGGATCTGCAAAACGGCCCGTTAGACCTTGCGCGGGGCGCCACAGCCTCAGCACGGATCGAACGTGGACAGAACCGCCGTGCGGCACATCCGTTGATTCATGGCCGATTTGGCGGCAGGCTGCCCGTCCCGCCTGCCGGGACGAGAGGTGGGTTTCCCGATGAAGATACCGGCTCTGCTTCTGCCCGGCGCGGCGGTCATGCTCGGCATCGGAAGCGCCGTATACGCCGATGGCGTCATCCTCAACTGGCCGCTGGTTCCCGGGCCTTCAGGCTATCTCGGACCCTTCGTTCCCGGAACCGGCCGGCCCGCCCAGCAGGCTCCGCCGCCGCGTCGGCCCATGCAGGCGCCGGTCACGATCCGGAGCCGCACACCCGATGAACCGGACACGGCACGTCGCCCCGGCAAGCCGGACGAAACCGGGCGGATCGGCCCGACAGTCCGGGCCGAGCGCGACGCCGATGGCAAGTTGCTGCCGACCTATAGTCGCTAGGTTCGGCTCGATTCCCCCAGATTGGCCATCATGCGTAGGGATTCCAGCGTCTCGAAGCCGCCATCCGCGCCGGGGAAGATCGTCCGGGACCAGGACAGAACGCCCTGCCCCGGAGGCGCTCCTGTGTTTGCCGCCCGCGGCATGGCAGGGCGTCACTGCGTCCCCGCCGTCCGCCATCGTTGATCTCTCTTCATTTCATGATAGAGGCGCTCGACGTCCTCCCGCCGGCACAGGCCCGTGCCCGACGTCAATACGGCGGCCGACCCGGCAGCGACGCCGTATGCGAACGCATCTTCGGGAGCGCGCCCCTGCGCCAGACCGATCGTCATGGCAGCGACAAAGCTGTCACCGGCTCCCACGGCGCTCTTGGCGGAAACATCAGGAGCAACCAGGCGCAATGCGCCTCGCCCGGTGACGAGCAGCGCGCCATCCCGACCCAGTGTCAGGGCGACCAGTTCGGCCGCTCCCGACCGTACCAGCCCCTGCGCGGCTTCCTCCTGCAGTGCGGACGTCGGAAGCTTCCGTCCAAGCAGCGTCTCAAGTTCACCGAGACTGGGCTTCACAAGATGGACGCCGCGCTTGAGCGTCGCAGCGAGCGCGTCTCCGGATGTGTCGAGAACCAGTTTGGCCCCCCTGCCCTTAGCGATGCCTGCGGCGATGGCATAGAAGTCCTCCGGGACCCCGCGCGGCAGGCTGCCGCTCGCAACGAGATAGTCGCAGTCGAGATCTTTCAGCGCATCCAGGCATGCCCGCCACTCGGCCTCCCGGATCGAGGGACCTTCGGGGACGAAACGGTATTCGAGGCCGCTCGACTCTTCGAAGACGGCGTGGCTGATGCGGGTACGGCCGTCGATCGGGATGCACCGCCGCGGGATCCGGGCACTATCTAGAAGTCTGTCCAGCACGCCGCCGGTTGCCCCGCCGGCGACGTAGACCGCCAGCGTGGAACCGCCGAGTTCAGTGACCACCCGCGCCACATTGATGCCGCCGCCGCCCGGATCGTACCGTTCGTCCGTCGTCCGGATCTTGCGGATCGGCCGGACGACATCCGTCCGGGCGGCACCGTCAATCGACGGGTTCATCGTCAGCGTGACAATCGGCTTCACCGCATATCTCCTCCGCGCCGGCGACACG
Source organism: Alphaproteobacteria bacterium (assembly GCA_041690495.1). GTDB lineage: Bacteria > Pseudomonadota > Alphaproteobacteria > CACIAM-22H2 > CACIAM-22H2 > DATAAP01. The sequence continues at coordinate 113,193 of JAWLHE010000003.1, forward strand.
GCCCTCGCAATTCACGGCAATGCACGACAAGCCCCAGCCGCGATGGATTTCGCCTGACCCCGCGGGTGCCGGCGCCGCACGTCCGGACATTCACCCGGCGGCCGGCTCAGGAACGCGTTCCGTCTCGGCCATCCACCTGCGCGGATCGATTCCCATCGCAGCATTGGTCCGGGCGATCGACTCATCCGCCGAGGCAGCACCGGTCAGCGCGCGAATTGCATCGACGGTCTCCGGAATCACGATCGCCTGATTGTCGACCATGTATGCATAAAATGCTTCATCGCCGTGAACGGTGACCAGGTCAGTCCACAGTGCCACTTCGTACAGATTTTCCCGTGGCCGGCCCAGATCGGCCATCAACTCCTTGATGGAGTTGATCGCCGGCAGGCCGTCGGCCATCCGGACCGGTGCTACCCGCGTCGAGCTTCGAAGCGCCGCCACGACCTCTTCGACGTCGACACGGCGCGTGAGCTGGACGGCCCAATAGTGCAGATGGCCAAGCGTCTCGGGGACCTTGACCGCCATCGTCACGACGTCGAGGTCGGGATCAATGCTCTGGGCGTCGGGACCCTGGTGGCTCGGAATGTGCGCTTCCGGGACCAGCGTATTCATGATGCCCCCCTTGTGGCTTTCCCACGGGTCGGTCGCGCGGCGCAGCAGCGTTCCGCGCGCACGCTGCAGGAGGCCCGCCCGCTTGAGACTCGCGAGGGTACGTACGATTGAAGTCGTGTTGCACGAGACGACGCGGGTGGCGTCACGGTTCCGCGCGCTGTCGTAATTCGACTCCGCAACGAAGGAATGGCCGGCGACTTCGTGCTTTTCACCGCCCTGCACGATGAACTTCAGCCCGGCTCGCCGATACGATTCCGCGTTTCGGGCGCCGATCCGCTTCGGGGTGCAATCCACAACGACGTCCACAGCCTCGAGAAGGTCCGCAAGCCGGCCCGCTACGGGAAGGCCGGCCTGCTCCATGGCCCGGGCAGCCTCGTCCGTCCCGCCGAACAGCGTACGGCCCCGCTTTACCGCGACCTGCATGCGCCAGTCGGTAGCAAGATCCGAGATGCCCACGAGGGTCATGTCGTCTTGTGCTTCGATCGCCTCCGCAACGCGCTTGCCGATTACGCCGTAGCCATTTACGCCAACGCGAATTCGTCCGTCTGATGCCATGAGCCTTCTCCTTTCGCTCCCGTTCGCCTTCGTTGAAACGTTCGGAATGGTTGATCGACGCCATGCCGGAAAGAGAATCCGACCCAACGCCTCCAATGAACACGTGAAGCCGGCGGCGGGTTACCTGCCATGCGCGTTGTCATCGACCGCCCCGGTCGGGGTCCAGGTTCGGGCCTCTCCGCGGTTCAACTGGCCAAGCATCCGAGGCTCGCGTCCGGTCTGATCGACAGGCGACCTGCTCGCCCGGCCGGCGTAAGCTGACCGAAATACCTCTCGCTTCTGGCAGGGAGCCGATGCCCGATACCGATCACGCCGAAGTTGTCGTCCCCCGCGACCGCTTCGATGGCGCAATTTTCGACCTGGACGGCGTGCTCACGGATACTGCGCGCGTGCACGCGGCCGCCTGGAAGGAGGTCTTCGATGATTTTCTCAGGCGATATAGCGCGCGAAAGGGAATTGAGTTTCGTCCTTTCGACGCGACGGCCGAATATCTGGCCCATGTCGACGGGCGTGCGCGCGAAGACGGTGTGCGACAGTTCCTGGCGTCGCGGGGCATTCACATTCCGGAGAAGACCGGGACCGGCTGCGCAGGCGACACGGTCGAGTCGCTGGCCGCGCGGAAAAATGCGTCGGTGCAGCAAGGTCTGCGACGGGCCACCGGAACTCTCCCGGGTGCTGCCGCGGTACTGAAGGCCATGAAAAGGGCCGGCATCGGGACTGCGGTCGCCTCTTCAAGCGCCAATTGCGCCCTGGTCCTCGACGTGACCGGTCTCAACCGGTTCGTAGACGTGCGTGTCGACGGCATCGTCGCCGCCGAGAAGCATCTTCAAGGCAAACCGGACCCCGCCCTCTTCCTGGAGGCGGCATCTCGCCTTGGGGCAACGCCCGACCGGGTCATTGTGTTCGAGGATGCGCTACCCGGCGTGGAAGCCGGCAAGCGCGGCGGCTTCGGCTGCGTCGTCGGCGTCGATCGCGGCGGCAATGCCGCTGCGCTGCTGCGGCATGGGGCGGATGTCGTCATCCGGGATCTGACGCAGGTCAAGGTTCCCGGAACGTGACTTCGCCGTGCCTCGACGTCCTGCTCGCATCCAGATTACCTCGGCGTACCCGACGACTGCGGTTCCGCTGAAGGTTCCTCTGCGGGCGCCGGATTCCGGCGACACACGACCGGAGAGCTCGCCGTCAGCACGATCTCCTCGTCGAAATGCCAGATCGTCAGGCTGCCTCCATCCTTCAGGCGGTACTCCGCGCTGTCGTGCCTGATCTCGACGTGCATGCGTGCACCCCTGACGGAGAGGCAGAAGCGCAATGCCGTCCACTGGGACGGCAGGCACGGCCTGAAGGAAATCCGGCCACGATAATCGTCCATACCGGCGAACCCGTAGACGAGCGCGAGCCAGGTGCCGCCGATCGAGGCGATGTGGGCACCGTTCTTCATATTCCCGCCCACGTCCGATATGTCCATCACCGCAGCGAAGCGGAAATAGGTCAGCGCCTTCTCGCGATAGCCGATCTCGTTCGCAATGATGCTCTGAATGCAGACCGAAAGGGACGAATCGTGGGTCGTAAGCGGGTCGTAGTAGTCGAAATTCCGCTTCTTCTCGTCGCGCGAGAACTGCTCGCCAAGCAGGAACATGGCGAGCAGCGTATCCGCCTGCTTGATCACCTGTGACCGGTACAGGTTGAGCGGATGGTAGTGGAGCAGAAGCGGATAATTCGACTCCGGCGTTGCCGTGAAATTCCAGACTTCCTTGTCGAGAAAACTGTCATCCTGAGGATGCACGCGGAGTCGCTCGTCATAGGGGAGATACATGAGATCGGCCGCCCGTTCCCATGAGGCGACTTCGCTTTCCTTGAGCCCGGTGCGGCGCGTCAGGTCCCGGAAAGCCTCCGGGTGCTCCGTATTCATCCAACGAACCGTCTCCGCGGCATAGTGGAAGTTCTCCCGGGCCATCAGGTTCGTGAAATAGTTGTTGTTGACGGTCGCCGTATATTCGTCGGGACCCGTCACGCCGTTGATGCAGAACTTCCCATCCTTTCGACTCGAGAAAAATCCGATGTCCCACCAGAAGCGCGCCGTCTCCACCAGGATCTCTGCGCCGTACCTGACAAGGAAGCCCGTATCGCCCGACACTTCGACATACTTGCGCAGCGCATAGGCGATATCCGCATTGATGTGGTACTGCGCCGTTCCGGCCGCATAGTACGCGGAAGCTTCCTCGCCGTTGATCGTCCGCCAGGGGAAGGTCGCTCCGTCATGGTTGAGCTCCCTTGCCCGCGCCCGGGCCTTGTCGAGCCCGTCATAGCGGAACTTCAGGATGTTCCGAGCAAGGCGGGGCTCATAATAGGTCAGGAAGGGCAGGATATAGATCTCCATATCCCAGAAATAGTGCCCTTCATAGGTTCGCCCCGTCAGCCCGCGCGCGCCGATGCCGTGCCCCTCGCTGCGTGCGGATGCCTGGAGGAGCTGGAACAGATTCCAGCGGACAACCTGCTGCATTCGAGGATCGTCGCACTCGATCTCGACATCGGCATGCATCCAGAAATTCGAGACTTCGTTTCGATGATGCTCCAGGATCGCGGCGAAACCGGTTTCCAGGGCATGATCGAGGGTCCAGCCCGCCTGCGAGCGGATCTGGTCGCCGTCATCGCCAGGTCCGTAGTGATAGCTCAGGAATTTCTGCAGGCGAAAGGGTTGTCCCGGGCGTAACTGCCCCTTGAACGTGACGGCGGCCACATCCTCGCTGCATGTCGTTTCCGCCGCGAAGGAGCCGGCCGACTCGAGCACATGATCCATGCCGCAGCCGAGAACGAAGTGTGAGCTCGCCGTTGCGTACGCCCGGATCACCCGCAAGTCCTCATGAGAGTCGCCCATCGGCCGGAGAACCCGTCCGACAAAGCCGGTCGCGAGCCGTGGATCGGAGGGATCCAGCGGCAGAGGCTGGTGATTGCGCAACTCCGAAGAAACGACGACATCGATCTCGGCATCCTCCGCCGAGAGCTCATACTGGATGGCGGCGAGGTGCCGGTGGGCGAACGATACCAGTCTTACCGTCCTGAGGCGTATTCGGTGTCCGGCCGGGGTAAGCCATGTGACGTCGCGCTGCACGATCCCCTGCTTGAGATCGAGGGCGCGATGAAAGGAGACGACTTCGGCCTTCGTCACGACGAACGGTTCGTCGTCTATAAAGAGCTTGATGATGGTCCCGTCGGGACAATTCAGCATCGTCTGACCGCAGCGGGGAAACCCGTAGGCATGCTCGCCGTAGTTGATCGGCCGGTACTCATAGAAGCCATTGAGGAAAACGCCGGGCTCGATAACCGGAGCGCCCTCGTCCCAGATACCGCGCAGTCCGAGATACCCGTTGGAGAGCGCGAACATGGTTTCGGCCTGCCCGACAAGTTCCTCGGCAAGCAGACGATCCAGACGGTGGCTTTCCAGCGCCCACGGATTCGCCGGAAAGATGTCGGTCGGTGGTGAGAGGCGCTCGCGTAGCATCCTATCCTTCGATCTCAAGGGTGGGTAGGCTCAAGGCCGGGTGAACCGGCGCCGTCAGAAGCGCAAATACCCTAGAACTGACCAGTTCGCGTCGTTTTTACCCTTCGCAATGTTCGCAATGCCAGCCCGTTCGTACCGGTCATCGTTCCACGACATGGTGCAGCCATCACAGGCATAATGTGCGAGAGGATCATCGATATCCGTTTCCGGTGGAGTTTGGCATTTGACTTCTCCTGCAACGGGTCGGGCGCGACCATCGTTGCGGCGGCGACGCCGGCGGCGTCCCCATCGGCGCGGCCCCCCGACCCGCTCCCAGGGGAACGTGCTCCCTGCTGATCGAGAAGGACTACTTCAAAGGCGATGACGACCGCTACATTAGGCAGGACATCGCCAACACCTTCGCATCGATCAATATGCAAGCGGGCGCACGAGTCCAATCCAACCAGCGAGCAACCATACGGCAGGAGCAGGATCGCCGTCAGGGCGTCCGGTAAGAACCTTCCGGCCGCTCGCTTGACCCTTGTCCGATACGCTTCGCAGCGATGCTCGGGCGGACGATTGCGTTGACATGCTGGTTGCCGGTTCGATCGACCTCGCCGGCCGGTCCCTCCCAGAGAATCCGCCCGCCGTGGAGAACCGCAATCCGGTCCGCTATGTGGCGAGCGCTGTCGACGTCCTGCGTGATGGTCAATGCCGTCGCGCCGAGCGCCTCGAGCGAGCGGAGGATGAACTGATCGATGATCGTCGTCAGGATCGGGTCAAGCCCGGCCGTCGGGTCGTCGAGAAACAGCATCTCCGGATCGGCCGCGATCGCGCGTGCCAGGGCGACACGCTTTTGCATGCCGCCTGAAAGCGCCGCCGGGTAGAGGTCGGCAACGTCCGCACCGAGGCCGACCGCTGCCAGTTTGTCGATCGCCACCTGCTTCGCGCGCGTAGCCGAAAGGCCGTTTCCGTGCAACAGACCGAAGGACACGTTCCGCCAGACCGGCAGGGAATCGAAGAGCGCACCGTTCTGAAAGAGGACGCCGGTCTTGCGCATCAGGCGGTCCCGCTCTTCCGACGTCAGGTCTCTCACATCTCGGCCGTCGACGAGCACGGAGCCGGCATCCGGCCTCATCAGACCCAGAATGCATTTCACGAGAACGGACTTGCCGCTGCCGGAGGCGCCCAGCAGAACGAGATTGTCCCCTGCCTGAATATCCAGATCGACGCCGTCGAGGACGATGTTCCGGTCAAAGGCTTTTCTCAGGCCCCGGATGCGAAGCTTCGGCGGAGGGCCATTCGCGCGATCATCGGCAGGTGACATGCTTGACTTGCGCTCGGGTTTACGTCATCGGACGGAGATTGGTGGAGACTACGACCTCGGCTCCAGCCACGTCCACGGCCTATTGTACAGATTACCTTGTCACGCCATCGAGCCGATGGTTCTCCGGAAACGCGCGAGCGCGTAGCCGAACAAGGCAGAGCCGATCACCGCAAGCGCGAGGAACTGCGGCCAGACGACCGTTATACCTGCGCCACGATAAAGGATGGCCTGGGCCAATATCACGAAATGAGTCGTCGGGGCGCCGAGCATCACGAACTGGATGACATCGGGCATGCTCTCGCGTGGCGTTGACCCGCCCGAAAGCATCTGAAGCGGCAGCAGCACCAGCATGAGCAGCAGGCCGAACTGCGGCATCGAGCGGGCGATGGTGCCGAGGAATATGCCCATCGAGGTAGTGGCGAAAAGATGCAGCGTGGCGCCGGCCAGGAACAGCGCGACGGAGCCTTCGACCGGCACCGCCAGCAATCCCTGCACGACGACAGCCAGAGAAAAGGCGCATGCCGCAAGCACGACCAGGGCCATGGCCCAGACCTTGCCGGTCATGATCTCGAACGGCGTGACCGGCATGACCAGCAGATGCTCGATCGTGCCGTGTTCGCGCTCGCGGATCAAAGCCGCACCGGTGAGCACGATCGACAGCATCGTCACGTTGTTGATCACCTGCACGACGCTGCCGAACCATGAGTTGTCCAGCTCCGGGTTGAAGCGCGCCCGCAGGGCGAGATCAACCGGCGGTATCGCCGACGCGCCGTAGCGCAACGCAAACGTCCTCACCTCATCGGTGACGATGGACTGGATGTAACCGCTGCCGGTGAAGGCCTGGCTCATGCGGGTCGCATCGACATTGAGCTGGATCGTCGGCGTGCGTCCGGCCAGCAGATCGCGCTGAAACTCCGGCGGGATGTCGAGCGCGAAGGTATCGAGCCCGGCATCCATGCGCGCATCCATCTCCGCAGCGGTGATCATCTCCGGCGGAATGAAATATGGCGGATAGAAGGCGGAAGCGATCCGCCCCGAAAGCGGCGAGCGATCCTCGTCGACGATGGCGATTGGCGCCCTGTTCAGCGTCTCCGGTATTGCCGTCGCCGCCGTATAGACCGAGAAGGTGAAAGCGTAGACGATCAGGAACAGCATCATCGGATCGCGGATCAGGCTGCGCAGTTCCTTGACGCCGAGATTCAGGATGTTGTCGGCGCGCATGACTCAGGTTTCCTGCTTCTTCAGGAGCGCTACGGACAACCCGAGCAGAATCGGCGGGGCGAGCAGCAATGGAATGAAAGACATGTACAAGTCGGAGAACTCCAGCCCCTTTGAGAACGTCCCGCGCGCGATGGTCACGTAGTAGGTCGTGGGAAATAGCCGCCCGATCACCGCGCCCGCCCCCTCGAGCGAGGACACCGGGTCGATCAGCCCGGAGAACTGCACCGCAGGCAGGATGGTCAGCACCGCAGTGCCAAAGATCGCCGCAATCTGGCTGCGCATGAAGGTGGAGATCAGAAGCCCGATGGCGGTCGCGGCGATGACGTAAAGGAATGTTCCCGCGGCCAGGGTCGCGAAACTTCCCTTCAGCGGCACGCCGAACGCCGTCACCGCGAGCAGCGCAAGCAGCAGGAAGTTGACCATCGCCAGCACGACATAGGGGATCTGCTTGCCGAGCAGAAACTCCGCACGGGTGACCGGGGTGACATAGAAGTTGATGATCGAGCCGAGCTCCTTCTCGCGCACCACGCTGAGCGCGGTGAGTATGGCCGGGATCAGGATCAACAGCAGCGGAATCACCGCGGGCACCATCGCCACCAGGCTCTTTATGTCGGGGTTGTAACGGAAGCGCGTCTCGATGCTGACGAGGCGCGTCGCCGCTTCGTCCGGCCCGCGGGACATCTTTTCGGCCAACCACTTCGAATGCATGCCCTGCACATAGCCCCGCACGGTTTCGGCCCGCGCGGGCATCGCGCCGTCGATCCAGGCGCCGATCTGTACGGGGCGACCACGCGCGACGTCGCGCCCGAAGCCCGGCGGAATTTCTATTGCGAGGCTCAGCTCGCCCGACCGCATGCGCCGGTCCAGATCGTCGTAATCGGCGATCGGCGCCTTTTCGATGAAGTAGCGGGATCCGGAGATATTCAACGTGTAATCCCCGCTCGTGGTGGTCTGGTCCCGATCCAGCACCGCGAAGGCCAGATCCTCGACGTCCATGCTGATGCCGTAGCCCATGACGAACATCAGGATCACGGATCCGAGCAGCGCGAGCGTCGCACGGATGGGGTCGCGTCGCAGTTCGAGTGCTTCGCGTCGCGAGTAGCTGAGCATTCGTTTGGGCTCGAAGCGGCGACGCCGCTTCCGCCCGCCTGTATCGGGCTCGGGAACCGTGGCTGGAATGGTAGGCGCCCGCGCTTTCGGCGTGGACGGCACGTTGCGCGCCTCCGTGTCGGCCCCGGCTTCCTTCAGATGGCTGATGAAAGCGTCTTCCAGTGTTGCCGTGCCGCGCTTCTCGACCAGGGCGGCTGGCGTGTCAGAGGCCAGAACGCGGCCGGCATGCATCAGCGAGATGCGGTCACAACGCTCGGCTTCGCTCATGAAATGGGTGGAAATGAAAATGGTGACCCTGTCGCGCCGCGCGAGCTCGATCAGGATCCGCCAGAAGGCATCGCGCGCGACCGGGTCGACGCCCGACGTCGGCTCGTCGAGGATCAGCATTTCCGGCCCGTGAATCATCGCGACCGCCAGTGACAGGCGCTGGCGCTGTCCCAGCGGGAGCGCGCCGGGCAGCGCATCGATGATCCGGGCCAGGTCGAATCGACGCGCCATCTCGTCGACGCGCCCGGGAATTTCGTCCGCAGGCACATGGAACAGCCGGGCATGCAGTTCCAGGTTCTGACGCACCGTCAACTCGGTGTAGAGCGAGAAGCTTTGCGACATGTAGCCAACGCGGCTGCGGGTTTCGAGATCGCGGGGGGCGACCTCCTGCCCGAACAGCCAGGCCTGCCCCTCGCTCGCCGGCAGCAATCCGGTGAGCATCTTCATCGTTGTCGTCTTGCCGGAGCCGTTCGACCCGAGAAAGCCGAAGATCTCCCCTTGTTCGATCCGGAAGCTGACATGATCGACCGCGACGAAGTTGCCGAAGCGCTTCGTCAGGTCGCGCGCCTCGATTGCAATTCTTGCGTTCTCCGGTTGCTCGCGCGGCCGGATTTCCACTGGCCGATAGCCCCGGCGCTTGTCTTCCGGCAGGAGGGCGATGAAAGCCGCTTCGAGCCCGGCGGCGCCAGTGCGATCGAGCAGGTCCCGTATGGAACCGGTTGCAAGCACACGGCCCGCGTCCATCGCCACCAGCCAATCGAAACGCACGGCCTCCTCCATGTAAGCCGTGGCAACCATCACGCTCATTCCGGGCCGGCCCGCACGGATCCGGGCGATGAGCTCCCAGAACTGCCGGCGCGCGAGCGGATCGACCCCTGTGGTCGGCTCATCGAGAATCAGCAGGTCAGGATCGTGAATGAGCGAGCAGCATAAGCCGAGCTTTTGCTTCATCCCGCCGGAGAGCTTGCCCGCAGGCCGATCGAAGAAGGGAGCGAGTCCGGTGCTCTCCAGCAGTTCGGCGATGCGGCGCTCGCGCTCGGCGCGATCCTGGCCGAACAGACGGCCGAAGAAGTCGATATTCTCGAACACCGTAAGGGTCGGGTAGAGGTTCTTGCCCAGGCCCTGCGGCATGAAGGCGATGCGCGGCCCGACCATCCGGCGATGATACGCTGTGGCCATGTCGCCCCCAAGCACCGTGACGCTCCCGGTCTGGATCGCATGAGCGCCGGCGATCAGGGAGAGCAGGCTCGACTTGCCGACCCCATCGGGACCGATCAGGCCGACCATGCAGCCTGCAGGCACGTCCAGGACAACGGCATCGAGAGCTTGCGTCTTGCCATAGCGCAGGCTGACGTCGCGCAATTGCGCCACCGTCACCGTTTTACCCATGGGGCCCGGGGCATTGATAGGCCTGGGTGCCGTCATTGCGGTACATTGACCTGCAGCTCGGGAGGCCATTCGGCCTGCGGATCGAGCCGGACATAGGCCATGCCCGGCAATCCCGTCTTGACCTGGGTAATGTGCTCCCGAAGCAACTCAGGGTCGATCCGCGCCCGAATTCGGAACATCAGCTTCTGGCGTTCTTCCATGGTCTCCACGGTCTTTGGCGTGAACTGGGCGACATCGGCCACGAAGCTCGCTCTCGCCGGAATAACGAACTGTGGCGCGGCATCGAGAACCAGCCGTACTTCGCTCCCGAGCGCCACGCGACCTGCCGCCGCAGTCGGCAGAAAGAAGGTCATGTACACGTCGCCAAGATCGACCAGGTTCAGCACCCGGCCGCCGGGCGAGAGCACCTCGCCGGGTTCGGCAACGCGATACTGCACGCGCCCATCCCGCGGCGATGCCAGGACGCTGTCGTCGATGTCCGCCTGAACGCGCTGGATGGTCGCCCGGGCAGCCTCGACTGCGGCCTGCGCATCGACGACCTGCGATCGGGCGGATCCGATCGCCGCATCCGTCGCCGCCAGTTGCGCCTCTGCTGCGCTCACCGCCGCTTTCGCGCTCTGAAATCGGGCGCGATCGTCGTCGAGGGTCTGGATCGGGGCCGTCCCTCTTTCCGCGAGCTCTTCGGTGCGCGCCAACCGTCGTTGCGCGGCATCGAGCTCGGCATTGCGCTGCGCCACCACGGCAACCGCCGCGGCCTTCTCGGCCTCCCGCTGCACAACCTGACTACGCGCGGTCTCGACCCCGATCTGCGCCCGCCGCAGCTGTGCCTCAGCCTCCCGCAGCTGCGCCTCCAGAACGGCCGTATCCATCCTTGCCAGAACCTGGCCGGCCCTGACGAAGTCGCCCTCTCGAACCAGAATATCGTCGATACGCCCCGAGGTTCTGGCAGCGATGTCGATTTCCGTCGCCTGGATGCGGCCATTGCCGCTGGCAAACCCTTCAGGCAGCCCATCGGGCGCGAAGTACTGCCATGCATAGTACGCGCCGCCGGCGACGACCAGGGCGATCGCGATCCTCAACAGCCAAGTCCTCGATTCGATCTTCATTCAGGCAGACTCGCTTCGACATGCTCCGAAAGGAGACGCCAATGTAAGTCCGTCAACCATGGACCGGCTACACCATACTCGAGCATTGATGTAAGTCACGGCCTCCGCACTCGAGGGATCGATGATGCGGCGGCGCGCGAGCGCGTCTGCGACAGGCTGACCCTCACGGACATAGCGGCGGATCGTCCAGCCGACGCGGCCAATGAGTTGGCGATACCGGCAAGGGCCAGCCCGATCCGGATCGCCGTCGAACCCACGGACGATGAGCGGATCGCCGCGTCGCGCGCGAACGACCTGGTCGGGACATTCGCACGGCAATCGACTCGCGGCCTGCGCGCAGGCTTCTCGATCGGCCGCACGATCCGTACGTCATGGACAAAGCCCCTCGGTGCGAAACCACGCGACCGCGCGGGCCAGGGCGTCGGTCGCGGGACGCGCATGGTATCCCAGCTCGTCCCTCGCCCTGGTGGAGCCGAAAAACATCGGAGCGCGGGCCATCCTGACACTGTCCAGATTGGCGAGGGGCTCACCGCCGAACAGACGAGCCCAGGCCTCCGCGCCGCAGGCGACCGCCAGGGCGCATCCATAGGGGATCCGCAGACTCGGCGCCGGGCGCCCCACGAGCTGCGCGATCACACCCAGGATCTCGCGAAGCGTCATGTTGTCGCCACCAAGAATGTAGCGCTTCCCGATCTGTCCGCGCTCGAACGCGAGGAGATGCCCGTGGGCGACGTCGTCCACATCCACGATGTTGAGTCCAGTCTCGACATAGGCCGGCAGGCGTCCGGCCGCCGCCTGCACGATCATCCGTCCGGTCGGGGTCGGCTTGACGTCGCGCGGCCCGACCGGCGCGGTAGGATTGACGATCACCACAGGAAGGCCGTCATCCGCCAGCTCGCGGACGGCCTGTTCCGCAAGGAATTTCGAGCGCTTGTAGGGACCGATCATGTCCTCGAGACGGGCCTCGGCCGTCTCGTCGGCCGGTCTGGCGCCCGGCGCATGGGCCAGAACCGCGACGCTGCTCGTGTAAACGATGCGCCGGATACCGGCGTCCCCGGCCGCGATCATCAGCCGACGCGTGCCCTCGACATTGACCGCATGCATCGCGTGACCGTCGCGCGCCCACAGCCGGTAGTCCGCCGCAACGTGAAACAGGGCATCGCGCCCGCGCAGCGCTGCCGCGAGCGAATCGGGCTCCCGCAGATCGCCGACGAATATGTCGACGGGCAGCCCGCTCAGGTTTCGCCTGTCGCTGGCCGGACGCACGAGCGCGCGGACTTCATGTCCGGCCTCGAGCAGACGCCGCGTGACGGCAGAGCCGACGAAACCTGTCGCGCCTGTCACCAGTGCCTTCACGCCAGCCCCGGTCGTACCGCGCCGGATCGGTCGTCGCCTCCGGCTGGAACCGGAAGACATGCCCGATCCGCGGTGGAACATTCGCGTCCCCGGCTGCGCATTGGCATAGAGCTAATCCAAAATAGTAATCCAAAGTGACAGCGCGAACAAAACGTTGTCGTGGCGTGAAGATCGCGCCAATATTGCAGAATAGTACATGCCTGCGGCGTGGACCGCATCGTTGATCCGCGGTTCGAGGGGCGTCGTGGCCTTTCCGTGGGTGTCATCGTGGCTGATCGTCCGCCGCGCTCCTTACGCATTGTTCTGGCCAAACCTCGCGGCTTCTGCGCCGGTGTCGAACGCGCCATCGACATCGTAGAGCGCGCGCTCGAGAAGTTCGGCCCGCCCGTCTATGTCCGTCACGAGATCGTCCACAACAAGTGCGTCGTCGAATGTCTGCGCGCCAAAGGTGCCGTATTCGTCGAGGAGCTCGATGAGGTTCCGCGCGGCGCGGTCACGATCTTCAGCGCGCACGGCGTGGCCGACGCGGTCTATGCGGACGCCCATCGGCGGGCCCTGCGGGTCATCGATGCGACATGTCCGCTGGTCACGAAGGTTCACAAGGAAGGTCAGCGCTACGCCGAGCGCGGTTTCGAGATCATCCTCATCGGCCACGAGGGGCATCCCGAAGTCGAGGGCACGCGCGGCAGCATTCCGGGCGGGGTTCTCCTCATCTCGTCGGTGGATGATGCCAGGCGGGTGCGCGTTCGCGACCCTGAGCGCGTCTCCTATGTGACGCAGACGACCCTCAGCGTGGACGATACGCGCGACATCATTGCCACGCTCAGGCGACGGTTTCCCAGGATCGTCGGGCCCGACACGAAGGACATCTGCTACGCCACGCAGAACCGGCAGACCGCCGCGCGGGCTCTCGCTGAGCAGGTAGATCTCCTGCTCGTGGTGGGAGCGAACAACAGCTCGAATTCGAACCGGCTGCGCGAGGTCGGCACGCTTGCCGGCGTGACGAGCCACCTCATCAACAACGCGAGCGAGATTCAGCTCGCATGGCTCGAAGGCGTCGATGCCGTGGGTGTCACCGCGGGCGCCTCCGCGCCCGAAAGGCTCGTCCGCGAGGTCGTGGACCGGCTCGCATCCGTTCGGCCGGCCGTGGTGGACGAGCTTGCGGGTATCGAAGAGACGGCACGCTTCAGGCTTCCCGGCGAACTCCTCGAGGCCCAGTCGAGCCCTTCATCGGTCGAGCCGGAAGATGCGCTGGTCGGCTTCGGCGATCATCAGGGCCCGCGATAGTTGCCATGGGCCTTCCTCTCGCGCAGCAGTTCAAGGTGGGCGCTTACGTCGCGATGCAACGCATCAAGGGGACAAGGCGCTACCCGCTGGTCCTGATGCTCGAGCCACTGTTCCGGTGCAATCTGGCGTGCGCGGGCTGCGGCAAGATCGATTATCCCGATGCAGTCCTCGACCGGCAGCTCGGCGCGGAGGAGTGCCTCGCCGCCGTCGACGAGTGCGGTGCGCCGGTTGTCTCGATCGCGGGCGGCGAGCCCCTTCTGCATCCGCAGATCGGCCAGATCGTCGCCGGGACCGTGGCACGCCGGAAGTACACCTATCTCTGCACCAACGCTCTTCTCCTCGAAAAGAAGCTCGACCTGCTCGGTCCGAGCCGATTCCTGACCATTTCGGTTCATCTCGACGGACTGCGCGAGGAGCATGACCGGTCGGTCTGCCGGAATGGCGTGTTCGACCGCGCGGTCCGGGCGATCCGGACCGCCAGGACGCGCGGCTTTCGCGTCGGCGTGAACTGCACGCTCTTTAACGATGCGCAGGCCGAGCGCGTGCGACAGTTCTTCGATTTTTGCCGCGAGATCGGGGTGGACGGGATCACTCTGTCGCCCGGCTTCGCCTACGAGCGGGCGCCGGATCAGAAGCACTTCCTCAATCGAAAGCAGACAAAGAACCTGTTTCGCGGAATCCTGCGCGATGCCAGGCAGCGCAACTGGTCGTTCTCCAATTCGACGCTGTTTCTCGATTTTCTCGCCGGCAACCAGAATTACCGGTGCACGCCGTGGAGCAATCCGACGCGCAACGTATTCGGATGGCAGCGGCCGTGTTATCTACTCGGCGAAAGCTATGCGCCGTCTTTCAAGGAGCTGATGGAGACGACACCCTGGGACGAGTACGGCACCGGCCGCTACGAAAAATGCGCCGATTGCATGGCTCACTGCGGCTACGAAGGCACTGCGGTCGACGATGCCGTTCGCCATCCGATGAAAGCGTTGTGGGTGAAGCTCCGCGGGGTCAGGACCGAAGGCGGGATGGCGCCCGAGATACCGCTCGACGGGCAGCGACCCGCCCGTTACGTGTTCGAGAACCACGTCGCGGCGGCCCTAGCCGACCGGCGTTTCGTCAAACCGGAACCGCGGCCCAAGCACCTCGACCGCTCGGCGTAGGCTTCTCATGCCCGAATAGGCATGGCGCGCCAGGCAGATCAGATTCGGAATTTGCGATGGCGCCAACAGCGTGCTTCCGAGAACGGCGAGCGGGCGCGCCCTGCCGTCTTCGGCGAAGCCGCGCCGGATCACCGCCGGGAGCCGGCCGTTCGCCGGATCGGCGATCGCGCGCAGGACCAGGAGCGGCAATCCGGCGCGCCGCGCGGCTTGCGCGGTCGCATGGCTTTCCATATCGACGGCGGCCGCGCTGGTCTGAGCCCACAGGGCAGCCTTTGCAGCCGGATCTGCGACGAGTTCGAGGCTTCCGGCAACGGGCGCAACGACAGGTGTAACCGCCGGCGCCAGCGTCCTGCGCACGCGCTCACGCCATTCGTGATCGGTCGGCACGACATCGCCGCCGGGCATAACTACGCTGTGCGCAAGCACCAGCGCGCCCGGCGCCAGAGCCGGATCGAGACCACCGGCGATCCCGAAGCTGACCAGCGCGGGCGCCTCGGCTTCGACCAAGGCGACCGATCGCGCCGCATCGCCGGAAGCGCAATGCACGTTCGCGAACCCCCGCCGCGGCGCGGCCGCCGCGACGAGCCGAGCCTCCGCTCGCAGGCCGACGATGACGCCGACCGGTCTGCCAGGAGAAGCAGTCACATGCCGACGTCCACGCGCCGCGAATTGCCGCGCGTCAGGTTCCGGTAACGCGCAAGCGCCCAAAGCGGGAAGTATCGCGCATAACCATGATAGCGCAGATAGAACACCCGCGGGAAACCGACGGCCGTGTACCAGTCTTCCTGCCACCGTCCGGCCGCGCGCGGGTGGCGGAGCAGGAATTCGACGCCGCGGCGCACCGCCGGATGAGCGACCTCCCCGGCCGCCATCAAGCCAAGCAGAGCCCAGGCGGTCTGCGACGGCGTGCTCGCCTTGCATTCGGCGCGCCGCTCTTCCCAATACGTGGCCCCATCCTCGCCCCACCCGCCATCGTCATTCTGACGCGAAACCAGCCAGGCGACCGCCTTGCGCGCGAACGACGCGCGCATGTCCACGCCAGCCGCATTGAGCGCGCTGAGCGCCGACCACGTGCCGTAGACGTAGTTCATGCCCCAGCGGCCGAACCATGAACCGTCGGCCTCCTGCTCGCACAGGATATAGTCGAGCGCCCGTACCATGACCGGATGATCGGTCCGGTAGCCGAGCTGGGCCAGCATGCCGATGCATCGGGCACTGACGTCGACGGTCGGCGGATCGAGCAGCGCGCCATGATCGGCGAACGGGATGCAATTGAGATGGAAGGCGACGTTGTCCGCGTCGAACGCGCCCCAGCCGCCATTCGCCGATTGCATGCCGGCGACCCAGACTGCCGCCCGGGCGATCCTTTCGTCGTACGCGGAGGAACGCGCCCGATCGAGCGCCATCACCACGACCGCAGTGTCGTCAAGGTCGGGGTAGTGCGGGCTGGCGTACTGGAAGGCCCACCCGCCCGGACTCAGGCCCGGCCGGCGTTCCGCCCAATCCCCGACGGCATCCGTTATCTGCCGGGCGGCGAGCCAGTCGAGCGCCTTGCGTACAACCGGGCTGCCGGGCGCTTCCCCCACTTCCATCACGGCCTGAACCGCGAGGGCGGTGTCCCAGACCGGGGACAGGCAGGGCTGGCAATAAGCGATCTCGCCGTGGACCACGAGCAGTTTCCGGATCGACTGTTTCGCGCTCCGGAAGGCGGAATCGTCCGGCCGAACGCCCATCGCCCGCATCATCATCACGGCGTTTGCCATCGCGGGAAATATCCCTCCGAGACCCTCTTCGCCGTTCAGGCGATCCCGTGTCCACTGTAGCGCCGCCGCGATGGCTCGCCGCCGCCGCGCCTCGGGGAAAGACGGCTCGAGTGCCTTGAGGCTCTTGTCGACCTGCAGCAGAACCGATCCCAGCCATGTCCCGCTCGAATTCGAGAGATAGTCCCGGTGCCGCTCCGGCGGCACGCGAAACAGTTCGGGAATCGCGACGCTGCGCGGGTTCCGGGCGAGCGGCCGAATTGCCATGAGCACGAGCAGCGGAACCAGAACGGTACGCGACCAGTACGAAATCTTGGACAGGTGAAACGGAAACCATCGCGGCAGCAGCATGATCTCGACCGGCATGCTCGGCACCGCTCGCCACGGGATCTGACCGAAAAGCGCAAGCGTGATTCGCGTGAATACGTTGGCCGTGGCCGCTCCGCCATGCGCGAGAATCGCCGCTTGCGCGCGCTGCATGTGGGGCGCCTCGGGATCGTCGCCGGCGAGCTTCAGCGCAAAGTATGCCTTGACGCTCGCGCTGATATCGAAATCGCCGCCGTGAAACAACGGCCAGCCGCCGTGATCAGCCTGGCGGCCTCGAATGTAGTTCGCCAGCCTGCGCTCGGTCCCGGCATCGATCTCACCGAGAAAATGCTCGAGCAGGATGTACTCGGCAGGGATCGTGACATCGGCCTCGAGCTCGAAAAGCCAATGCCCGTCCGGCGCCTGCATGCGTTTGAGATGCGCACAGGCATCGGATATGGCGCCATCGAGCTCCTGCGCGAAATACAGCCCGTCTTGGACTTGATCTGCGTCTGCGGACGGCGACGAGGGACATAGAACGTTCGCGCTGAGATCACCGTCGCGCGGTCCATCTGACCTATAACAATCCATAACGGACCGCGAGCAGAAGCTTCACTGTCTTCGGAACCGTCGCAGGCTCGGCCAGATGCGTCCAGCCGCGCGCCACAAGCGCGCGCAACTGCCGCCGGTAGATGGCCATCATGGCCCTTGCGGGGCGCATGGTCGCACGCGGACATCGAGCCATCGCATCCGCGGCCCGGGCAAAATACCGGTCCGCCAACGCAGCCAGCTCGTTGCACACCTTCGGCAGCGCCGGATGCGTGAGGACGGTCGTGGGATCGCGCGTCCCGATGCCATGCGCGACGAGCAGCTCGCGCGGCAGGTAGAGGCGGCCAAGCGCGGCATCTTCCGTCAGGTCGCGAAGGATATTCGTAAGCTGAAAGGCGCGCCCAAGAGACTCGGCGACGGGCCAGCCGGCGAGTGGCGGTGCACCAAATGTCCGGACGGAGAGGCGGCCGGCGGCGCAGGCGACACGGGCGCAATAGAGATCGAGTTCCGCCATGCTCGGGCCGCGGATTGGTTCGCCAACATCCATATCCATCCCGTCGATCACGGCCATGAAGTCGTCATGCTCAAGGCAGAACCGCCACACCGCCTCGTGCAGTTCGCGGCCAATGACCGATTGCGGCGCGCCAGCGTAGATGCAGTCGATCTCGCGCCGCCAGTCGGCCAGCGCGGCCCTTTTCGCAGCCGTCTCGCCCGAACAATCGGCTATGTCGTCCACTGCGCGGCAGAAAGCGTAAATCGCGAACATTCCGGCGCGGCGCTCGGCCGGGAGCAGCAGCATCGGCCAGTAGAACGACGTGCCCGAGCGCGCAACCATTGCAGCGACAGCGTGGGCAGTTCCGTCCGGGTTTCCCTGTACCTGTGAGCCTATCGCCGCTCCGAGGCTGCCTGTCCAGGTCATGGCGAGCCGTGTCTCCATCGACGAAGGGCCGCGGCACGTTCCCTGAAACCGGACTCGCCCGCGCCATTGGCATAGGCATCGGCGTCAGGCGCGAGACCGCCGCGCCGGCGGCCTTTCCATTCGCCCCCCTGTCCGCGCGCGTGCCGGCACGCGGAATCCACTGTCATCGTCGTGTACAGCAGCGCGCTCACCGGAAGCGCGAGCGCCCACCACGGCGAAAGACCGTAGAGCCGCAATGTCGGGGCATACGCCACGCCCATCATCAGCCAGGCGGCGGCGCCCAGTGCGGCCGGCGCCTCTTCAGACAGGACAGCGCCAATCAGAATCGCGACCGGCGCCACAGCGTAGACGAGCACCATGCCCCCGACAGCACCCAGCAGGCGAGACCGCGAGTAACCGAGCTGCGTGTATGCGCAACGTGCAACCATGTTCCAGATGTCCGCTGCGCCGCGGTACCTTCGCAAACTGACTGTCCGATCCGTCAGGCCAAGCCAGATCCGACCGGCCGACTTGATGCGACGGGCCAGCGCGCAATCATCGATCAGCTCGTCGCGCACAGATCCGATGCCGCCCGCCCGCTTCAGCGCGTCGGCTCGAACGAGCATGCAGCCACCGGCCGCGGCCGCAATCGCGGTTCGCGGATCGTTGATCGCGCGAAACGGGTAGAGTTTCTGGAAGAAGAAGACAAAAGCCGGAATGAGCAGGCGCTCGATGAAGCTTTGGCAGTGCAGTCGAACCATGAGCGACGCGAGGTCCAGCTTCTCCGTCTCCGCCTTGACAACCAGCTGCCGGACGGCGTCCGGGTCATGCCGGATGTCGGCGTCGGTCAGCAGGAGATAGCGCGGGGCCGGCCGCTCCGTTGCGTCGACTCCCTGAGCGACGGCCCACATCTTTCCCGTCCAACCGGCAGGCCGCGGCGCGCTCGAGATGACGACAAGCCGATCTGCGGCGCCGCACCGCCATGCTGCATCGCGGGCGGCCCATTGCGTTGCATCGGCGCTCTCGTCGTCAACGAGGACCAGCCGGATCGGCGGCGTATGCGTCTGCCGCAGGAGCGACGCGATGCATTGCCCGACCACATCAGCCTCGTTGCGGGCAGGAACGACGGCCACGACATCGATCCCCGGCGGCATGCCCGCCGGCGACCGTAATCGTTCATCCGCGCGCCAGAAGCCGCGGCGAAACGCCAGCAGATAAATCCATGCAAGGCCCGCTGCGCCAGCCGCGGTCGTGGCCGCCTGCACGACAACGCTCATGCCGATCGAACAGCAAGTCCAGAGGGCACGGCCCAATCCTCACCAAGGCGAGAGCATTGACTTCGCCGGTTACCTACTCGCGTCGCTTTGCTGCGGTATTCACATCGACGACGGGAGACTGGAGCACGCCGGCAAGGTGCAGGAACCCCTCTTTTCGGGCATCCCGGTGTCCGAATGTGGCAATGCTCTCGGCACGGATCTTCGTCTCCATTTGGGCCTGGTTGAGAGACTTGGCACCTGCCCTCCGGACATAGCGCGCAAACGCAATCAGATTGGCTGCCGGCCGGCCGAGCCCCGGTCCCGATCACCGGCAGTCACAGATGCAGCGGCACATGGACACTTTCGCGATGCCCGGGTCCGGCCCCACGGGCGCTACGCTGGATCAAGCGCATCGGTCGATGCGCATACCGGCTTTCATGCTCGTGACGGACGCTCGTGCGCCGGTCAGCCTCTCAACCGGGCGACTTTCTCGTCAATCCGTCGGATAAGGCCATCGTAGCCTTCGCGGCTCAACACCGACACGAATTCCGAGCGATAGATGGCGAGTTCGCTGATCGTGCCCTGCAGGTAAACGTCCACGGCCTGCCATTCGCCGCCGATCTCGGCAAACACGTAGTTGAGTGGAACGGTCTCGCCCGACGACTTCACGATGCGGCTGAGCACGAGGACTTGCCCCCGGACCGTTTCCTCTTCTCCTAGAAGCTCAAAGCGTTCTCCCGAATAGCCATCGAACCGGGCGGCAAAGGTCGTGATGCTCATCTGCCGAAAACGCGCCACGAGCTCCGACTGGCGCTCCGGGCCGAGCCGGCCCCAATGCTGGCCGGTGGAAATCCGAGCCATCTCGGAGAACGAGAAGGTCCTGTCGAGAACCGGCGCCAGATAGTCGTATCGCCCCCGGAACCTCAGGCGCGCCGCATTCTGCATTACATGGAGCAGCGCATCATTGAGGCGCTGAACGACGGCATGCGGCTCTTCCGAAGCCGCCCCTGCCGGCGCGACGCAAAGCCAACAAAGCAGCGTCACCATGAGCGGGGCAATTGCGCGTCTCATTGCGATTCATCATAGCCGGAACGGAATCCGCCTTCCACGATGCTGGCGTCCTGCCGCCGCATTGCGCGGTCGCACCGTCCAGGGATAAAGACGGGGGGTGAAATCTCCGCGGGTCGGCAATTCCGGATCCTCGGTCCGGGGCTTCGAGCGGCTGCTGTCGGGCTGGACGGCTTGGGTGGAGAGGCATGCCATCCTCGTCCTGGCCGGTTGCCTTGCCCTCACGGCGATCATGCTCGCGCATGTGCTCGAGAACCTGAAGATCGATACGAGCACGACCGGAATGATCTCGGAGGATGTCCCCTTCCGCCGGAATGATGCGGCTTTCGACCGCGCTTTCCCACAACGCGACGACACGATCGTTGCGGTTATCGATGCCGCGACTCCCGAAGGGGCCGATCAGGCGGCCTCCAGCCTGGCCGCCTGGCTCCGATCCCACGGAACACGTTTCGACACCGTGTATGTTCCCGGCGAGCAACCGTTCTTTCGCGCAAGTGCATTTCTCTTTCAGGACGTTGAAGATCTCTCGAAGCTGGCCGACCGACTGGCCGATGCACAGCCGCTGCTCGGCACGCTTGCGCGAGATCCGACATTGGCCGGACTTGCGAGCGTCATCACGCAAGCTTCCGAGCATTCGCAGTCCGCGGATGCCGCCGATCTCGGCGTCCTGTTTGGCCGCATGCGGGACGTGGCCGCGGCCATGGAGAGCGGCGCTTATCTCGAGCTCTCCTGGCTCTCGCTCCTCTCCGATGACGGGAGCACGCTCTCCAGACGACGCTTCGTAATCGCACAGCCGAAACTCGACTACGGATCGCTCCAGCCGGCCGGAGCGGCGATGACGGCTTTCCGGACAGGCATACAAGACCTCGGCTTCGCCGCCGGCGGCGTCGTTACCAGGCTCACCGGCTCCGCCGCGCTCGATCACGAGGAACTCGAGAGCGTACAGCTCGGCGGCATGGCCGCGGTGACGGCAGCCTTCGTCATGAACGCTCTGCTTCTGCTCGCAGGTCTGAGATCGTGGCGGCTGGTCCTCGCCACCGTCGTCACCCTGCTGGTCGGACTTGTATGGACCGCCGGGGTCGCGACCGTTGCGGTGGGCCGGCTCAACCTCATCTCCGTCGCCTTCGCAGTGCTGTTCCTCGGCCTTGCCGTGGACTTCAGCATTCATATCTGCCTGCGCTACCGCGAGGAACTGAGCGGCGGGCAGCCCCACGTCTCAGCCCTCGCCGTGGCGGGTGTCGTCGTCGGCGGCGCCATTGTTCTCAGCGCGGTATCGGCCGCCGCTGGCTTTCTGTCGTTCACCCCGACCGAGTACAAAGGACTTGCCGAACTCGGCGTCATCTCGGCGGCGGGAATGTTCCTTGCGGTGCTGGCCAACCTCACCGTGCTTCCCGCATTGCTGACATTGCTGCGTCCACGCGGCGCAGGTCGCGAAATCCCGTACGGGATGCGCCCGATCGAGGGGTTCGTACGACGCCATCCGCGCGTGGTGATCCTGACGTCGCTCCTCCTGGGACTGGCGGGCATCGTATCGGTTCCGTTCCTCCGCTTCGATTTCGATCCAATCCAACTGAAGGATCCGCGCATGGAATCGGTGAGGACTTTTCTCGAGCTCGCGCAGGATCCGCAAACGACCCCTTACTCGATCGACATTCTGGAGAGCGATCTTGCCCAGGCCATCGATTTGTCCCGACGCCTGGCCGAACTTCCGCAAGTACGGGACACCCTGACCCTGCAGAGCTTCGTGCCGGCCGATCAGGATCAGAAGCTCCCGATCATCGAAGACATCGCATATTTCCTTGGGGCGGGGCTCGAAGCCTCGCGGGGTGCGGCGCGTTCGACGCCCGAAGAGCGCAAGCAGGCCCACGCGCGGATGGATCAGGCGCTCACGGAGATCACCGGGGCCGGGGGCACGCTGGCTGCACCTGCCGCCGATCTGCGCGCCGCCCTTCGCAGGCTTCTGAGCGAAGGGCCGGACTCCGATTCCGTGCTGCGCGAGCTGGAGAGCCGGCTGACGAACCATCTCCCGGTCGCAATCGATTACCTGAGATCCGCGCTGAACGCCAGGCCTGTCGGAATCGATGACCTGCCGGAGGATCTGCGGCAGCAATGGGTGAGCCCTGACGGCAAGGCGCGCGTGGAAGTGAGACCCGCACACAGCCTCGTGGACAACGAAGCCTTGCGGCGCTTTGCGCAAGCGGTGCAGAGCATCGCCCCGAACGCCGTCGGAACGCCCGTGATCGTGACCGAGGCGGCGGACGTGGTCTCCCGGGCATTTGCGACGGCGACGGCGATCGCTGCGATATCGGTCGTGCTCATCCTGCTCGTCGTACTGCGCAACCTCTACCATACGCTTCTGGTTCTGCTGCCGCTGGCGCTGGCCGCGGCCCTGACCTCGCTCACCGCGGTGGCGTTTGGCCTATCGCTCAATTTTGCCAACATCATCGCACTCCCCTTGCTGTTCGGGCTGGGCGTGAGCAGTGCGATCCATGTCGTCCTGCGCTGGCGGGAGGAAGGCAGAGGGAGCGGCCCCGTCCCGAGCAGCACGTCTCGCGGTGTCCTCTACAGCGCTCTCACCACGATCGGCGCTTTCGGAAGTCTGGCGATCTCCGGCCACCGCGGCATGGCGAGCATGGGCTACCTGCTCACCATTTCTATAGGGTACACGTTGATAGCGGCGCTGTTCGTACTGCCGAGCCTGATCGCCTGGGCCGCGTCGGGAAAGACCGGAGAAAACTGAATGCGGCGACGGCGCGAAGCACATCCTCCGCGTCGCCCCTTGCTCGAAATCGTTACGCTTTCCCTCGAGCACTCATTCCTTTGGCCGTCCGCTTGGGCCTCTGGTCGTTTTGCAATCACGCTGTGCCGTTGTTACAAACGGGAGGCTTCGCCCGGAGAAGGATGAGCCGTGCCGGATTCCTTTTTGGCGCCGAATCAGGAATGAAGGTCATCATCCTTGCAGCCGGCGTCGGCCAGCGCCTCGGCGACGGCCCGGAACACCGTCCGAAGGCATTGCTCCGATTCGGCTCCCGTACACTTCTGGAGCGGCATCTCGCCATCCTGCATGTCTTCGGCATCACCGATATCGCCATTACGGTCGGATTTCGTGCCGACCTCCTGGCCGAGGAGGTCGGCCGTCTGGGGCTTGCGGACGCGATCCAGCTGATCCCGAACCCTGACTACCGCGAGGGCAGCGTGGTGTCTCTTTGGGCCGCGCGCAACGTGTTGGCAAGCGGTGCGCCGATCCTGCTGATGGATGCCGACGTCCTATACGACAATCGCCTTATGGCACGGCTCCTCGAGAGCACGATCGCCAACTGCTTGCTGCTCGATCGCAACGTCGAGCCGGGGGAAGAACCGGTTAAGATCTGCGTCCGCGGCGACCGAATCGTCGATTTCCACAAGCGCCCGCAGAGGCCTTACGAGTGGCACGGCGAGTCGGTCGGCTTCTTTCGATTCTCCCCGGATGCTGCCCGTGAACTTGCCGGCCGGGTTGCGGATTATGCGGGCAGGGCCGAGCGGCGGCTCCTGGAATACGAGGAGCCGGTCCGTGACATGATCCTCGAGAGCCCGCAACGCGGGTTCGGATTCGAGGACATTTCCGGCCTGCCGTGGACCGAGATCGATTTCCCTGAGGACGTACGGCGCGCACGCGAGCTGGTGCTGCCCCGTCTTGCTGACAAGGATGTCTTCGACCCTCCCTTACCATCGTCGCACCGCACGCGAAGGGTGGCGCGCCTCTAGGAGAACCCCGGCAGGTCGAGGAGCGAGTGACCGATGCGCCATGAGGATGATGTCGAGGCGATGCAGGGCAAGCACCATGAACAGGAGCTGGCACCGGAAGCGGTGCGCACATTCGAGCGCGACGGATACGTGGTCTGCCGCGGCTTCTTTTCGGCCGCAGAGATGGATGAGATCGGTCGCTGGACGCGCGAACTGGCGGAGGCCCCCGAGGTTCCCGGACGACATTGGGTTTATCGCGAGCAGAGCCTGAAGGACCGGACCCAGAAGGTCCTCCAGAGGATCGAGAATTTTTGTGCGTTCCACGCCGGTTTCGACCGACTCTTCCGCCAGGGGCGGCTCGTACGCTGCATCGATCGGCTTTTCGGCGAGCCTGCGGTACTGTTCAAGGACAAGATCAATTTCAAGATGCCGGGCGGCGGCGGATTCAAGCCGCACCAGGATCAGCAGGCCGGCTGGAGCGCTTACGCCTCTCTCTTCATAACCGTCCTGATCAGCATCGACGATTCGACGATCGAGAACGGCTGCCTTGAAATCGCCGCCGGCCGGCGTCTTCGCGGCATGATCGGCGAGGAATGGAAGCCGATAGACGACGAGGTCATGGCGGCGATGAATGCGGTCCCGCTCACGGCCTGCTGCGGCGACGCCGTGTTCTTCGACAGCTTCGTGCCGCACGGATCGAAGCCCAATCTCACCGATCGGCCGCGCCGGGCTCTTTACGTCACGTACAATCGCGCCTCGGAAGGCGATCAGAGGGCGCGCTACTTTGCCGACAAGCACAGGAGCTTTCCGCCGGACATCGATCGCGACCCGGCCAGGACATATGTCTTCAGGGTATAGCGGCGATGCGGCGTCTTCGACTCTCCGGCCGGCCGCGCGTGTCCGCCGCATCCGGATCGGGGCAGTCGACGTGAATCGAATCCGGAGCGGGAATGCGAGCCATAACGCTTGCGATGTTCCTCATCGGTGCCGGCGCAGTCATCGCGCTGATCCTGGGCGTCGGGATCGAGTCCGTACGGGACGCTCTCGTGCCGGTCGGCTTCGGGATCGTTCCCATCGTCCTCTTCCACGCGCTGCCGGTCTTTCTCGACGTCGTGGCATGGCGCCTGCTCTTCCCGGAAGCCCCGCCGCCCCTCATCATACTGTTCGGAGCGCGCTGGATCGGCGAAGCCGTCAATAACCTGCTTCCAGTCTCCCAGATCGGCGGAGAGCTGGTCCGCGTTCGGCTCGCCCGGATTGCCGGCATTCGGACGATCGACGCAACGGCATCCGTGCTCGCGGACGTTACGCTCGGGGCGATCACCCAGGTCGCCTTCGCGCTCGCCGGAACCGCTGTCCTGATCGCAGTGTATGAGGCGGACACGATTCTTCTCCCCGTTTTCCTCGGCGTGCTGCTCTTCGGCGGAGGCATCCTGCTCTTTTATCGCTTGCAGCGCGGCCGCGCATTGGCCGCCGCATGGCGCCGCATCCGGGAATTTCCGCTTGCGCCCGCCTGGGCAACGAAGCTTGGCGACCTGGAGCCGTTCCACCGGATTCTCGACGCCATCTATGCTGACCGTACGACCGTCGCCCGCGCTTGCCTCTGGCGTCTTGCGGGATGGATCGCAGGCGCGGGAGAGATCTTCCTCTCGCTTCATTTTCTCGGATACCCGGCGCGCTGGGCGGAGGCCTTCGCCCTTGAGAGCCTGTCGCAGGCAGGCCGATCGGCGGCATTCGCGATCCCGGGCGGCTTGGGCGCCCAGGAAGCGAGCTTCCTCGCCGCCGGCGTCATGCTCGGACTTGACCCATCGACATGTCTCGCTATCGGACTGATCCGGCGCGGACGAGACGTTGTCCTCGGCGTGCCGGGTCTTGCCGCGTACTGGCTCATCGAGGCGCGACGCCCGGTGCCGGACAACTAGAACATGGCGAGATCCCTGCGAAACCGCCACCAAGTCCAAAGGAAGAAGGCCGGCGCCCCGATCGCAGCCGCAATCAGGATCTCCGATTCGGCAGCCAACCAGATGGCGACCGGCACGACGAGCATCGCGTCATCCGGGTCGAAGCCGGCAGCGCTTGGAAAGGCAGCGGCCCCGGTGCCGTCGCGACGTTCGATCCGCCCGACGAGCCACAAGATGCCGGCAATGGCGCCGCCTGCCAGGAGCCCCATTGCAACAGCGCCCGCTCCCATTGCACTGTCGCGCAGGCCAAAGCCGATTCCCAGGAAGACAAGGACATTAGCGGAGCAATCGGCGATCAGATCGAACCGATGTCCCCAGGGCGTAGATTTGCCGCTCTGCCGTGCGAGCTCGCCGTCCGCCCTGTCGAGAAAGAACGAGATCAGGAACACAAGGCCAGCCGCATTCGACCACTCCCGATCGCCAGTCGCGAGCATGAGGCTGGAGGCGGCCGCGGTGGCGAGCCGCAAGGCGGTCAGATGATTGGGCGTCACGGGACTCTTCGCCAGCGGACGGACGACCGGACGCACGAGAAGATGAACCCAGGTGCTGTGGCTCATGCGCGGACTACTCCGTGAGGCTCTCCGGACTCCCCGGCACGCCGAGGCGACGACATCTCCCCTCCGGCGCTCCAGTGACCTCGCTCTTACCGCGCGTCTCTCGGCGGCGATGGAACGAGCTCGCGCATGGCTGAAAGCAGGGTTGCCATGGTACCCCCCTTCTCCTGAATCATGATCGCGAAGAGGTCCCGCAGCGCGATCCGGACACTGATCCCTTCGACGATGACGTCCTGAATCCTGAAGCGCTCCGCATCGCGCCGCAGCCTCCAGTCGATCTGAACGTGCGGCCCGTCATTCAGGCTGAGCGCGCTGCGAACCAGAACCTCGTTATCCTCCGCCGGGCGCGTTTCCGTGACGCGGAGCCTCTCGCTCCTGTAGTCGGCAAGGCTGGCGTTCGAAGTTTGGACAAGCAGCTCGCGGAAGAGCCGAACGAACTCGGCGCGCTCCTCGTCGCCCGTCAGGCGCCAGTATCGGCCCATGGCGAACCGCGCGATGCCGAGCAGATCGATATGCTCGTCGAAGAGACGACGCAGCTGGTTCGATCGTTGTGCGTCGGGCGTCGCGAGCAACTGCGGAACCGTCTCCTCGACCAGCGCGATCACGTATCCCGCAGCCGGATCGTGCGCGCCGGCCGTGAGCTGGGCCGGCGCCTCGTCGCGGCCCCGGTCCGTGCCGACGGCTTCCGGCGACATTACGACGCTCGCCATGCAAATCGACAAGACCCAGACGACGCGCATCCTTGCCCGTATCGGCCATTCAGGTGCGGTGTCAAATCCACGATCATGCATCGGGCGGAACATGCCTGTGAGGTCTCCAAGTCTACCAGAAAGATCGGCGGACGTTGCAAAGCCGCCGGGACCGGCGGGCCGGGAAAGACTTGCACAGAAATGGATAAAAATCGTTGCCGATTATCGCCGGAAGCGGTCGGCGGAGGGGCGCCCGTCCCGAACTTGCCGCACGCGTTTGTGGCGATGCGGCGGGTCAATGGCGCAGATCAGGGCGTGATCGCGACCTTCAGGACGCCGTCGCGCTGGTTGGCGAACAGGTCGTAGGCGGGCTCGATGTCCGCGAGCTTGAAGCGGTGCGTCACCAATGCCTTGAGGTCGGCGCGACCGCTCGCCACGACGCTGATGAGCCGGCGCATCCGCTCCTTTCCGCCGGGGCACAGAGTCGTGATGATCTTGTTGTCGCCCAGACCAGCCGCATACGCGTCGAGCGGGATCTTCAGGTCGCTGGAATAGACGCCGAGGCTCGACAGCGTGCCGCCGGGACGCAGCACGCGCAGCGCCGCTTCGAAGGTGCCCTGGGTTCCCAGCGCTTCGATCGCGACATCGACACCGCGCCCGCCGGTCAGCCTGCGGAGCTCGTCGACCACGTCGACCTTGCGGAAATCCACAACGTGGTCGGCGCCGAGCTTCTTCGCCATGGCTCCTCGGGCGGGCACCGTCTCGACGGCGAAGATCGCGCTGGCGCCCATGAGCCGCGCGCCGAGCGTGGCGCACAGGCCGATCGGCCCCTGCGCGAACACCGCGACCGTGTCGCCGATGCGGACGTTGCCGCTCTCCGCTCCCGAAAATCCGGTCGAGAGGATGTCCGGGCACATCAGGACCTCTTCGTCCGTCAGGCCATCGGGCACGGGGCTCAGATTGGCCATGGCATCGGGGACAAGGACGTATTCCGCCTGGCAGCCGTCGATCGTGTTGCCGAATTTCCAGCCGCCCATCGGCTTCCAGCCATGCGGCGTGCCGACTCCATCCTGCGCATGGTCGCCGGACAGCGAAGCGTAGCTGTGCCCCGAAGGCGTGATCGCGCCGGCGATCACGCGCTGCCCCTCGCGATAACCCGTCACGGCGGCGCCGAGCTTCTCGATGACGCCGACGGGCTCATGGCCGATCGTCAGGCCCTTGCGAACCGGATACTCGCCTTTCAGGATGTGTATGTCCGTGCCGCAGATCGTGGTCGTGGTGATGCGCACGAGCGCATCCAGCGGTCCGGGATCCGGAACGGGCTTCTCATCGAGCACGATCCGACCCGGCTCCACGAACACCGCGGCTTTCATTTTAGGCATTGGAGATTTTCCCCTCGAGGAAGGACGACTGGGGTTCGGCACAACGCAAGCCGTCGTGCCCGCATTCTCGACGAAACCGGCTCGATCAGTCAGAACCCATCAGCGCGGCAAGAGTTCCGGGACCGGTTCAGCCGGAGCGACGATCCGATCCGTCGCGCGGCGGCCTCATCCCGGACCTGTCGGGCGGTCCGCCTTCGGTTGCGATTCGGAAATGGCTTGAGCGTTTCGCTGTTTCAGCGAGATGCGCGCTCGCGCGGTTCTTCGCGGCGCGCGGGCCGCTTCGCGCCGCTCCGGCCGAAGCACTGCTTCACCGCTTCACCGGAGTCTGCAGTTTGCGCCGCCCGTCCAGCGCGCGGTCCCCGCCAGATCTGCGCGGAAACGAAAACAACGCGGGTCCAACGCCTTAAGTGTTTCACCTAAGATGGTGGAAGCCGGCTCGGCCCCGGATTGTTCGGCTACCGCACACGAAGAAAGCGAAACATAAAACGCGGCAGCTTTTCCGGCCGGCCGTCCAGCCGGAAAGCATTTGAACGGTCGGCCAGGCTCTCGGCCTGGATGCCGCCGACCGATATCGGGAAGGGATTCGACCGGCTCTCGCCTGGCCCGCTTCGCAGCACCTGCCACGCCGACAATCTCTTGGCCCGCGGTCACTTGGGGACGAGGCCCCGGTCACCGACCGGACAACAAGGCAACCGCAGGCACGAACGCCACCAGACATTCGCAAACCGATGCTTCGGCGCAATGCCCGATGGCACCGCGCGGGCGCCATTTTGGCGCGCGAATCAGACCAGATCGGCCGAGCTAAGTCGATACGGACGCTCCACCCGGAAATGGTCCTGGCACCGCGATCGACAAGCCATCGCCCGTTCCATTCGGGTTTCGAATGGTGACGTTCTTGCCGCTGGCGATTCCGACAGTGCTGCTCCGTGCGAGACCCCTCTTGAGCCCGCTGAACGTGCTCGGCACGGTCTGACATTGCTCCGGCAACAAAGTCTGCGCTCTCGGCGTTGGCCTCCGTGCCTTGCTCTCGCGGCATGAAGTCGACCATTATGCGGAATTCTCCGCTACGTACGCCGAAGCAGCTTCGCTGGGGAGCAACAACTGCCGGTAATGCACGACACCATTCTCATCGCTGTGCTCCTTCTCCCCTTTGCGGGAAGCCTCGTAGCGGCGTTCCTTCCCGCAAATGCCCGTAATGCAGAGGCGTGGCTGGCCGGTGCGACCGCGCTGGCCGGTCTCGTTATGACGTCGACGCTCTATCCGTTGGTAATCGACGGGGGATCGATCCGCCACGAGCTCGCCTGGCTGCCTGAGTTCGGCCTCAACTTCACCTTGCGGATGGACGGCTTCGCCTGGATGTTCGCCATCCTGATCGCGGGAATCGGCTTTCTGATAGCGATCTATGCCCGCTACTACATGTCGCCGTCCGATCCCGTGCCGCGTTTTTTCTCCTTCCTGCTCGCCTTCATGGGCGCGATGCAGGGCATCGTCCTTTCGGGAAACCTGATCCAGCTCGTGTTTTTCTGGGAGCTGACGAGCCTCTTTTCCTTCCTCCTGATCGGATACTGGCACCAGAACGCCGGTGCCCGGGACGGTGCCCGCATGGCTTTGACGATCACGGCCAGCGGCGGCCTCTGTCTGTTTGCGGGCATTCTGATCCTTGGCCACATCGTCGGCAGTTATGACCTCGACACGGTCCTCGCTTCCGGCGACCGGATCCGCGCACACCCTCTCTACCTGGCCGCCTTGATTCTCGTCCTGCTCGGCGCCTTCACCAAGAGTGCGCAGTTTCCCTTCCATTTCTGGTTGCCGCAGGCGATGGCGGCCCCGACCCCTGTGTCCGCCTACCTGCACTCGGCCACGATGGTGAAGGCCGGTGTGTTTCTGCTGGTGCGCCTGTGGCCGGCGATGGGCGGGACGGAGTACTGGCTATGGCTGGTGGGAACGGCCGGTCTCATCACATTCGTGCTCGGCGCCTCCTTCGCGGTCTTCCAGCAGGACCTCAAGGGACTTCTGGCCTATTCGACCATCAGCCATCTCGGGCTGATCACGTTGCTGATCGGGCTGAACAGGCCGCTCGCACTGGTCGCCGCGATCTTCCACATCATGAACCATGCGACGTTCAAGGCGTCGCTGTTCATGGCTGCGGGCATCGTGGATCACGAGACGGGGACGCGGGACCTGCGGCGGCTAAGCGGGATATGGCGCTACATGCCGGTTACTGCGACGCTTGCCATGGTGGCGGCCGCGGCGATGGCCGGCGTTCCCCTGCTCAACGGATTCCTTTCCAAGGAGATGTTCTTCGCCGAGACCATCGAGACCCACGACGGCTCGATCGTGGATGATGCGCTGCCATACATCGCCACGCTGGCAAGCACGTTCACCGTCGCCTATTCGCTGCGCTTCGTCTATGACGTGTTTCTCGGGCCCGCTCCGGCCGATCTGCCGCGCACGCCGCACGAGCCGCCGCGCTGGATGCGGTTTCCGGTCGAACTTCTGGTCCTTGCCTGCCTCGTGGTCGGGATGATCCCAGGCCGCACGATCGGATGGTTTCTGGATGTTGCCGTGCGCGCGGTGCTCGGAGAGGCCGCGCCCGCGTACAGCCTGGCTGTCTGGCACGGCTTCACGCCTGCACTTCTGATGAGTTTTCTCGCGCTGGTGGGCGGCACGGGGCTCTACCTCCTCCTGCGCGACTATCTCCAACACAGCCCGTCAGGCGCGCCCCTGGTGCGCCGCCTCAATGCGCTGCGCATATTCGAGCGCATAATGGTCGCGATCTCGTGGCGCTGGGCAAGGTCGCTGGAACGTCTTCTGGGCACACGCCGTCTCCAGCCGCAGCTCCGGCTGCTGGTCTGCGTCGCGTTTGTCGCTGCGCTCTGGCCGCTCTATGCGCGCGGCCTCGATTGGAACCGGGCGGCGTTCGCCGATGTCGATCCGGCCTTCGTACTGCTCTGGGCGGCCGGCATCGCTTGTGCCATATCGGGTGCCTATCTCGCCAAATTCCACAGGCTGGCGGCGCTCGTCTTAATCGGCGGCGCCGGACTCGCCACCTGCCTCACCTTCGTCTGGCTGTCCGCACCCGATCTTGCCCTGACCCAACTCGTGGTGGAGATCGTCACAACGATCCTGCTCCTGCTCGGGCTGCGCTGGCTGCCCAAGCGGATCGAGGAAGCCGGACCGAGCGCGCGCGAGAGCGGTGCCGCGCGCGCGCGCCGGTTCCGCGATCTGGCGATCGCGGTCGCCACCGGCGCCGGCCTCTCGACGCTGGCCTATGCAGTGCTGACGCGGCCGATACCCGACAGCATATCGAAGTACTTCCTGGAGCGTGCCTATATGGACGGCGGCGGCACCAATGTCGTCAACGTCATCCTGGTGGACTTCCGCGGCTTCGACACGCTAGGGGAGATCACCGTTCTCGGCGTGGTCGCATTGGCGGTCTTCGCGCTGCTGCGCCGTTTCAGGCCCGCGCCCGAAAGCATCGATGTCCCCGAGCAGCAGCGTCTTCAGGACGCGCACGACGATGCACATCCGAAGCGCCAGGCAGGCGATACCGTCTCGGACTATCTTGCCATTCCCGCCGTGATCATGAAGCTGCTGTTTCCCTTCATCGGACTGTTGGCCATCTACCTGTTCATCCGGGGCCACGACTTTCCCGGCGGCGGCTTCGTGGCGGGCCTTACGGTCGCCGCCGCACTCATCCTTCAATACATGGCCGGCGGCATCCGTTTCGTCGAGGCACACCTGCGGGTTCATCCGCTGCGGTGGATGTCGACCGGACTGCTGCTCGCAGCCGGCACCGGGGCCGCAGCCTGGCTTTTCTCCCGACCGTTCCTCTCGTCCCACTCGGGCTACGTCGATCTGCCCATCATCGGCGCCGTACCGCTCGCCAGCGCGACCGCCTTCGATCTGGGCGTTTTCTCCCTCGTTCTGGGCGCCACGACCCTGATGCTGATCGCGATCGCCCACCAGTCCGTGCGCAGCCATCGAGTTCACGCGCCGCACGAACGCGTGGCACCGGAGGTCGAGGAGAAGTGATGGAACTGGTATTGTCCCTCGCAATCGGCGCGCTTGCCGGCTCGGGCGTTTGGCTCCTCCTGCGCCCGCGCACGTTCCAGGTGATCATCGGCCTGACGCTGCTGTCTTACGCAATCAACATGTTCATCTTCGGCATGGGACGTGTCCGGATCGACATGCCGCCCATCCTGGAGAAGGGCCAGGCCGGCGATCCGGCGCTTTTCGCCGATCCACTGCCTCAGGCGCTGGTCCTCACCGCAATCGTCATCAGCTTCGCGACGACCGCCTTGTTCCTGGTCGTCCTGCTGGCCCTGCGCGGATTGACCGGGACCGATCACGTCGACGGCGCGGAGCGTGAGCGATGACCCGCTGGACCGATCACCTGGTGATCATGCCGATCATGCTGCCACTGGCCGTTGCGGCCGGAATGCTGCTCGTCGACGAGCGCCGTCACATTCTGAAGGCGGCGATCAATGTCGCGTCGATCCTTGTCCTGGCCGGCGTGGCGACCGTCCTGCTGCACTCGGCCGATGCGCAGTCCGCCGGGACACCCGCCCACGTCGGCGTCTATCGCCTGGGTGACTGGCCGGCGCCATTCGGCATCGTACTGGTTCTGGATCGCCTGTCGGCGCTCATGCTGGTCCTGATCAGCGTGCTGGCGCTGGCGTCGGCGGTGTTCTCGCTCGCGCGCTGGCACCAGGCAGGCGCGCACTTCCATTCCCTGTTCCAGCTTCTGCTGATGGGAATCAACGGCGCGTTCCTGACCGGCGATCTCTTCAACCTTTTCGTCTTCTTCGAGCTACTGCTCGTCGCGTCCTACGGACTCGTGCTGCACGGTTCGGGCATCGCGCGGGTCAAGGCGGGGCTCCACTATATCGCCGTCAACCTCGCTGCATCGCTGCTGTTTCTGATCGGCGTGAGCATGATTTACGGCGTAACCGGCACACTCAATATGGCCGATCTGGCCATGCGAATCCCCCACGTCCCGGCAGGCGACAGGATGCTGCTGGAAGCCGGCGCCGCGGTTCTCGGGGTCGCGTTCCTGGTCAAGGCGGGGGTTTGGCCGCTCAGCTTCTGGCTGCCAACGGCTTACTCGGCGGCCGCCCCGCCGGTAGCGGCCGTCTTCGCGATCATGAGCAAGGTCGGCGTCTATGTCATCCTGCGACTCTGGCTGCTCCTGTTCGGCGCCGACAGCGGCGAATCGGCCGGATTCGGAGGCGAATGGCTGCTGTTCATCGGAATGGCGACGGTGGCTTTCGGGGCGATCGGCGTGCTGGCCTCCCAGAACATCGGGCGGCTTGCGAGTTTCGCGGTCCTGGTGTCGTCGGGAACAGTGATCGCAACCGTCGCCACGGGGCACGTCACCGTGACCGGCGCGGCGCTGTTCTATCTGGTCAGCTCGACACTCGCCATCAGCGCTTTCTTCATGCTGATCGAGCTCATGGAGCGCGGACACGCACCGGGCGCCGACATGCTGGCCGTGACCCGCGAAGCCTATGGTGGGTACGAGGATGATGATCTCACCGAAGACGATGAAACCGGTGTCACCATCCCGGCGACAATGGCGCTGCTCGGCCTGTGCTTCATCGGCTGCGCCGCGATATTGGCAGGGCTGCCACCCCTGTCCGGCTTCATCGCCAAGTTCGCGATGCTGAGCGCCTTGTTCGATCCGTCGGGGCCGGGCATGCGCGCCGGCGTTTCGACGGCCGCGTGGGCGCTGCTTGCGCTGCTGATCCTGTCCGGGCTGATGACGCTCATTGCCATGACACGGGCCGGGATCCGTACGTTCTGGACGCCTCAGGAGTGGAGCGTGCCGCGCGTTCGTATCATCGAATTGGCGCCGGTGGCCGCACTTCTGCTTGCCTGCGCGACGCTGACGGTCCAGGCCGGCCCTGCAATGCGCTACATGCAGGCGGCGGCCACCTCCCTGCACGCACCGAGCGAGTATATCCGACACGTCCTGGCGCCTCCCGTCGAGCAAGGTGCACATGGCGAGGATGGCTTATGAGAGCTTTGCTGCCCTACCCGCTGGTGTCTGCATGCCTCCTGGCGATGTGGCTGCTGCTCAATCAAACCGTTGCAGCTGGCCAGATCCTGCTCGGCTGCGTCCTCGCGCTGGTCGGGGGATGGGTGATGATGACGCTGAAGCCGCCTCCGGCCCGAATCCGACGCCCGGGCGCGATCATCCGGCTGTCGTTCGTGGTCCTCGTAGACATCATCCGTTCGAACTACGCCGTGGCGCGGATTATCCTTGGGCTGCGGCACCGGAGCCTGACATCAGGATTCCTCAACATCCCGCTAGACTTGCACGACCGGTACGGGCTTGCGGTCCTGGCCAGCATCATCACTGCAACGCCCGGTACGCTCTGGGTCAATTACGACACTGCCAAGGGGGTGGTGACTATCCACGTTCTCGACCTCATTGACGAGGATGCCTGGATCGGCACCATCAAGGGCCGTTACGAACGCCTGTTGCTGGAGATATTTGAATGAGCACACTCATCCTGAACTGGTCCCTGGTCGTCGCTCAAGTGCTGCTGGCGCTCGCCATGGCTTGCGCGGCATTCAGGATGATCGCGGGTCCGAGGGCGCAGGACCGTGTGCTCGGTCTCGATACGCTTTACGTCAACGCCATGCTCCTGATTCTGACTGTCGGGATACGGTCAGGCAGCACATTGTATTTCGAAGCTGCGCTCGTCATCGCCGTGCTTGGCTTCATCGCGACGGCGGCGCTGGCCAAATTCCTGATGCGCGGCGAGGTGATCGAATGACACCCGAGGCGGACCTGCCAGCGGCGGCCGCGCTGCTGACGGCGCTGCTCGTTGTGTTCGGCGCCGGAATTACCTTTATAGGATCGCTCGGGCTGCTGCGGCTCAGGAGCTTTTTCGAGCGCGTCCATGCTCCGACTTTGGGAACGACGCTGGGAACCGCTTGCATACTGCTCGGGTCGATGATCTTTTTCTCGGCACTGCAGACGCGGCCGGTGACACATGAGATCCTGATCGCGGTATTCGTCACCGTGACCACACCCGTCACCTTGATGTTGCTGGTGCGCGCGACATCGTTCCGGTATCGGGCGGCGAGCGACCTGCGCAATTCCCAGCAGCCGGCTTCGCCGGGCGATTCGGGCGCCAATTCCTCCAAAGCCGGAAGGCGTCTCTCCTAGCCGGTCCGGATTGCGCGTCGGCGGAGGTACCCTTCATGTCGGGCCGGCCCGGCCGCTGACTTCGGAGGCAGGAACAGGGGGCGGGCCTCACCTTGCCATCATCCGAATGGTCCGTCAGGGTTCGGTCCCGTACGCCTTGCGGATCGCGTCGGCGACGGCCAGCGCGAGCACGTTCCGCTGCACCATCCCGCCCCGCCCCTCACCTGAGAGCTTATTGGCGCGCAGGCGCAGGATCTGGGATACCTCGTCGATCCGCGTAGCGGCGTCGTGGCTGGTGCCGTAGACCCCTTGGATCGTTCGAACGGCGCCGAGTGCGTCGGCAATCATGTCAAACTCGTCCATCGCAGCCTCCGCTGCCAATCCGGCTGTCCCGCCGTCAATCGCCACGCTGGCGTCGCCCGAACGCAAACGTATGTCGGGGCGGATTGTGCCGTGCGCCGCGTTTCCGCAGCGAAGCTTGACCCGCGATCAGGCAGCTTCGCTGACGGCGGCGTAACCAGCATCCTCGATCGCCGTCCTGATCCGAGCCGCTTCGCCCCTGTCGACCTCGACAATGCCGGTCGGCAAGTCAACGCGCACGTTCGCACGCGGTTCAACCGCCTGAACGGCCTGCGTCACGCTCGCCACGCAATGACCACAGGTCATGCCTTTCACCGAAAAACGAAGCATCCAGCCCTCCATGATCAAGTTCCGGCTGGAACGTGGGGAGTTCCAGCGCGGCAAGGTCAAGGGGCATTCATGGAAATCTTCACATGGGCCTCTCGGCCTCCGGATGCGCCATCGCCGGGCCGGAAAGCGGTGCCCCCGGCCCCGCCCGCCCCCGCATCGCAGCCTTGGCGCGGCGGCTTGTTCCTGTTTCGAAGTTTTGGAAACGGGGAGGCATATCTGCGACAGTCGAAGCCGCATTGAGTCCGTCCCAGCGCGTAAAATCGTTGTAGAAGGCAAGATCACCCCAGCCATGCGGAACGAACCACCCGAGCGAAGCGAAATGGAGCCCTATCGACAAAACGTCGGCGACGTATTGGCGGCGATCGGGACGGACGCCCGGACCGGGCTGACCAAAAGAGAGGTGCAGGAACGGCTCCAACGCTACGGCAGGAACGAGCTTACGGCGGAGGATCCCGTCCCGGCGTGGCGGAAGCTTCTCGCCCAGTTCACGGATGTCCTCGTCATCCTGCTGATCGCCGCGGCGTTGATTTCGGCAGGCCTGTGGATGTACGAGCGCGAGTCCGCCTTGCCCTACGAGGCGATCGCAATCTTCGCCATCGTGCTTCTCAATGCGCTGATGGGCTTCGTCCAGCAAGCCAGGGCGGAGCAGGCTGTCGCGGCACTGCGGCAGATGTCAGCGGCGCGCGGCAACGTCATCCGGGAGGGCGAGCGGCAGAGCATTCCAGCCACCGAAATCGTGCCCGGCGACATCCTTCTTGTCGAAGAAGGCGACACGATTCCTGCCGACGCGCGGCTGATCGAGTCGACGGCACTCCAGAGCGCGGAGGCCGCGCTGACGGGCGAAAGCATGCCGGTTCAGAAGGACGTCGCCGCGCTGTGGGAGGAAGCGGGACTCGGCGACCGGCACAACATGATCTTCAGCGGCACGTCGGCGACGTACGGGCGCGGGAAGGCAGTGGTCACCGCGACGGGGATGGCGACGCAGATGGGGCGCATCGCCGGAATGCTGAAGCAGGCGCCGGAAGAGACCACGCCGCTCCAGAAGGAGCTCGATCGGGTCGGCAAAGTGCTGGGGGCAATCGTCGTCATCATCGCCGTCGTGATGATTGCGACAATCCTCGTCATCGAGGATGTGACCGGCTTCGCGGCCGTCTTCGACGTCCTGATTCTGGGCGTTGCGCTTGCGGTCGCGGCAGTGCCGGAAGGCCTGCCGGCGGTGGTCACGGCCGTGCTGGCGCTCGGCGTGCAGCGCATGGCGAAGAGAAACGCGATCATACGCCACCTCGCAGCCGTCGAGACGCTCGGCTCCGCAAACGTCATCGCCTCGGACAAGACCGGAACCTTGACGAAGAACGAGATGACCGTGCGCCGGATCGTGACCGCAAGCGGCGGCGTGACGCTGGGCGGAACCGGTTATGTGCCCGAAGGCGAGGTGCGGAGCGACGCCGGAGGGGCAATCGACGGCCCTCTCCGGTCCGAATTCGAGCGCGTCCTCGCCGCCGCCGACCGCGCCAACAATGCCGTGCTGCAGGACCATGAGGGGCGGTGGAGCGTGATGGGCGACCCGACCGAGGGCGCGCTGATCGTCGCCGCCCGCAAAGCGGGGCTGGAGGACGATGCGCTCGATGCACGCTTCGCCCGGGTCGCCGAGGTTCCGTTCTCCTCCGAGCGCAAGCTGATGAGCACGGTCCACCGCGATGTCGAGAGGGAGGAGCGCCTGAAGGTTTTCACCAAGGGCGCGCCGGACGTGCTGCTCGCACGCTGTTCGCATGAACTGGCGGGGCTCGAGACAAAGCCGCTGACGCCGCAGCGGCGGCAAGAGATCCTCAACAGAAACGAAGAGCTCGCCGGCGAGGCGCTGAGAACGCTCGGGCTCGCCTTCCGTTCCCTGCCGTCGAATGCGTTCGAGCGTGACGATGCCGATGAGCGAATCGAGCACGAACTCGTCTTCCTCGGCCTCGTCGGGATGATCGATCCGCCCCGCGCAGAGGCGAAGGATGCGGTCGCGCGCGCGAAGCGTGCCGGAATTCGCCCGATCATGATCACCGGCGATCACCCCAAGACGGCCGCGGTCATCGCCACGGAGCTCGGAATCAGCACCGACTCGCGTGCCATCGCAGGCCCGGAGCTCCAGCGCATGCCGGAGGAGACCCTGGACCGTATGGTTCGGGACGTGTCGGTCTATGCGCGCGTAAATCCCGAGCACAAGCTGCGCATCGTGAGGGCCCTGCAGCGCCAGGCGATGACGGTCGCCATGACGGGCGACGGCGTCAACGACGCGCCCGCCCTGAAGACCGCCGATATCGGTATTGCGATGGGCGTGACCGGCACGGACGTTTCCAAGCAAGCCGCCGACATGATCCTCGCGGACGACAATTTCGCGTCCATCGTCGCCGCGGTCGAGGAAGGGCGCGCGATCTTCGCGAATATCAGGAAGTTCCTGCGCTACCTTCTGTCATCGAACGTCGGCGAGGTCATGACGATGTTCCTCGGCGTACTGCTGGCCGATGCGATCGGGCTGACCGCGGCGGGCGGCGGCGGCCTGGTCCTGCCGCTCCTGGCCACGCAGATCCTCTGGATCAATCTCGTCACCGACGGCGCGCCGGCGCTCGCCCTCGGCGTCGATCCGGCAGACGAGGGGATCATGGACGAGCCGCCGCGCCCGCGCGACGAAGGCGTGACCACGCGCCGCATGTGGGCAGGCATTTTCTTCGTCGGCCTGGTGATGGCGGCGGCAACGCTGACCGTGCTCGACGCCTCGCTCCCCGGCGGCCTGATCGAAGGCGCGGGCGACGTACGCTATGCGCAGACGATGGCGTTCACGACGCTGACATTGGCCCAGCTGTTCAACGTCTTCAACGCACGCTCCGATGAGCGCAGCGCGTTCAGCGGCCTCCTCGCCAACCACTGGCTCTGGGTGGCCGTCGCCGTTTCGCTCATTCTGCAGGCTGCCGTCATTTACGTCCCGTTCCTGCAGAAAGCGTTCTCGACCATGAGCCTGAGCGCCGGCGACTGGCTCTACTGTGCGGCCGCGGCGAGTTCGGTCCTGTGGCTGCGCGAACTGGGCAAGCTCGTCAGCCGCGCAGCGGATCTCGTCCGGCGCCGGACTCCCTCTTCCGAGGCGCTTTCCCGTCCAAGGACGTGACGAACGCCGCTACAATTGCAACCGGCGCAATCGCAGGGCATTGGCGACCACGCTGACCGACGAAAGCGACATGGCCGCGGCGGCGATGATCGGCGACAGGAGAATGCCGAACGCCGGGTAGAGGACGCCCGCCGCGACCGGCACGCCGGCCGCGTTGTAGATGAACGCGAAAAACAGGTTCTGCCTGATGTTCCGCATGGTCGCCTGCGACAGCCGCCGGGCGCGGACGATGCCGGTCAGGTCCCCCTTGAGCAGGGTCACGCCCGCGCTTTCCATCGCCACGTCGGTGCCCGTCCCCATCGCGATGCCGACATCCGCGGCCGCCAGCGCGGGCGCATCGTTCACGCCGTCGCCGGCCATCGCAACGACGTGGCCGGCGGCCTTGTACCGCTGCACGACGGCGCTCTTCTGCTCGGGCAGGACCTCGGCCTCGACCTCGCCAATTCCGAGCCGGCGTGCAACAGCCCTCGCAGTCGTCCAATTGTCACCCGTCAGCATTACGACGCGCACCCCCTCTGCCTCGAGCGCCGCCAGCGCTTCGGGCGTGGACGCTTTCACCGGATCGGCGATGGCGAGCACGCCGATCGCCGCGCCGTCGGCGCCGGCGAAGATCGCCGTGGCGCCGTCCCGCCGCAGCTCTTCCGCCGCGGCCGCGAGCGGCGCGACATCGACGCCGCGCTCGGCAAGGAATCTGGCGTTGCCCAGCACGACCCGCCTGCCGTCGACCGTACCGAAGGCACCCTTGCCGACGGGCGAATCGAAATCCGCGACGGGCGATGTTCGCACGCCTTTCGCTTCGGCAGAGGCCACGATCGCGACGGCCAGCGGATGCTCGCTTGCACGCTCGACGCTCGCGGCGAGGCGCAGCACCTCGGCCTCGGTGAGGCCCGCGGCGGGAACGATCGCCGTTACGGCCGGCTTGCCCTCGGTCAGCGTGCCGGTCTTGTCGACCACGATCGTGCCGACCTTCTCCATGTGTTCGAGCGCCTCGGCATTCCGGATCAGCACGCCCGCCTGGGCGCCGCGGCCGACGCCGACCATGATCGACATCGGCGTGGCGAGCCCGAGCGCGCAGGGACACGCGATGATCAGCACCGCGACCGCGGCGACGAGCCCATAGGAAAAGCGCGGTTCCGGCCCCCAGATCCCCCAGGCGGCAAATGCAAGAATGGCGACCGCAATCACCGCGGGCACGAACCAGCCTGACACCTGATCCGCAAGCCGCTGAATCGGCGCCCGGCTCCGCTGTGCTTCGGCGACGAGCTGCACGATCTGCGACAGCATCGTGTCGCGCCCGACCTTCCGTGCGTCGATGACAAGGGCCCCCGACTGATTGATCGTGCCGCCGATGACCTTGGCACCGGGCTCCTTCGTCACGGGCATCGACTCTCCCGTCACCATTGACTCGTCAACGGCGCTGCGTCCCTCGACGACGGATCCGTCCACCGGCACCTTCTCTCCCGGGCGAACGCGCAGGCGGTCTCCGACCCGCACAACGTCAAGCTGGACCTCTTCCTCCCCCCCGTCCGCGCGAAGGCGACGGGCCGTTTTCGGCGCCAGATCGAGAAGCGCCCGAATGGCGCCGCCGGTGCTTTCCCGCGCGCGGAGCTCCAGCACCTGTCCGAGCAGGACGAGAACGGTGATGACCGCCGCCGCCTCGAAATACACAGCGACGGAACCATCCTCGCCCCGGAAGGCAGCGGGGAATATTCCCGGCGCGAGCGTCGCGACCATGCTGTAGAGCCAGGCCACGCCGGTCCCCATCGCGATCAGCGTGAACATGTTGAGATTGCGTGTGACGAGCGACCGCCAGCCGCGCACGAAGAACGGCCAGCCGGCCCACAGCACGACCGGCGTCGCCAGGATCATCTGGATCCAGTTCGAGGTCTGCTGACCGATGGCGTGAGTCAGGCCGGTGAGATGACCGCCCATCTCCAGGACGAGAACCGGAACGGCCAGGACCAGCCCGATCCTGAACCGCCGCGACATATCGGCAAGTTCGGGGTTCGGGCCGGCTTCGGCGGCGACCAGCTCCGGCTCCAGCGCCATGCCACAGATCGGGCAGGAGCCCGGTCCTGCCTGCCGGATCTGGGGATGCATGGGACAGGTATAGATCGTGCCTTCCGGCACCGCTTCTCCATGTGCCTGCTTCGGGGCGAGGAATTTCCGCGGGTCGGCCGCGAACTTTGCCTGACATCCGGCCGAGCAGAAAGAGTACGTCCGGCCTCCCAGATCGTACCGGTGCGGCGTGGTGTGCGGATCGACGGTCATTCCGCAGACCGGATCGCGCACCCCGCCCTGCCGGCTCTCGTGAGAAGGCCCGCGGTGCCGGAAGGCCGCATCGTGCGAGCGGCGATGTCCGTCTTCGGAGCCGCCGCCGTGCGCGTGAACGTCCGTCATGAAGCTGTCCTCCCCAAGAACCGGATGGAATGATCCGGCCAAGCCGGACCCGTCAAGCCGGATGCAATCTCCGATCCGCGTGGCCGGCTCCCAGCGGACCCGGTTACGCTTCTCGCCATACGGAAGCTTGACCCTGTCTTGCCGCGAATTCCAGCTCGGAGCCGTCGAGCGGCGACGACAATGAACCGGACGGCCCGACTCCGGACGCGGCAACTCACCGGGTTGCGTTCGCGGGCAGGCTCCCGCGCTCTCCAGATCATGATCGGCTGCCGTCGTCCGCCGAACGCCAAACGGAACTTCACGGGCGGCTCCGTGTTCCCCTTAGAGGGATGGGCTGAGCGGCAGATATTCAAGGCCTTGGTGCCATGTCCTTGGCTCTCGATCGGCAAAGAGCATTCGGAGGTGAGCGATGTTCTCCCGGAGCAACATGTCACTGGGCCGGCGCAACTTCCTCCGCACACTCGGGTCCGCCTCCACGGCGGCAGCCGCCGCAGCGGCAGCCCTGCCGATCGCGGCGCCGGATGCACAGGCCTACGACCCCGGCGAAGAAGAAACCAGAGCGCGCTATCGCGCCGACAGTCCCGGCGTACAGGCCTTCTATCGAACGAACGGCTACGAAACCCTGAAGAAGTGAGGGTGTGCCGATGCTGACCAGGCGAACCAACGGCGAGGCGAGACGCGGAAGCCTGCTGGCCGCCGCCGCGAGCATGAATCACGACACGGTAGACCGTCGTACCTTCCTGCGCCGATCAGGCTTGGCCGCCGGGCTGGCCGCCGCCGGTTCGCTGCAGCTCGGCACCATGCGCAAGGCTGAGGCCGTTCCGGGGCCGGTTCCTGGCGCGGAAGTTCAGATCCGCAAGAACATCTGCACCCATTGCTCGGTGGGTTGCACGGTTCTCGCAGAAGTGCAGAACGGCGTCTGGACCGGCCAGGAGCCGGGCTGGGACAGCCCGATCAACCGCGGCACGCATTGCGCCAAGGGCGCGGCGATTCGCGAGAGCGTGATCGGCGAGAGACGCCTCAAGTACCCGATGAAGCTGGTCGGCGGTCAGTGGCAGCGGGTGTCGTGGGACCAGGCGATCGACGAGATCGGCAACAAGCTGCTCGAGATTCGCGAGACGTACGGCGCGGACTCGGTCTTCTGGCTCGGCTCCGCAAAATTCACCAATGAAGCAGCCTACCTCATGCGGAAGCTCGGCGCGTTCTGGGGCACCAACTCCATCGATCACCAGGCGCGTATCTGCCATTCGACCACCGTGGCCGGCGTCGCCAATACCTGGGGCTACGGCGCGCAGACGAACTCGTACAATGACCTGCGCAATGCCAAGACCATGATCATCATGGGCGGCAATCCGGCCGAGGCGCACCCGATCTCGATGCAGCACATTCTGGCGGGAAAGGAGATCAACCGCGCGAACCTGATCGTCATAGAGCCGCGCTTCACCCGCACCGCCGCACATGCAACGCAGTTTTTGCGGATGCGTCCCGGCACCGACATACCCGTGCTCATGGGCATGATGTGGCACGTCCTGCAGAACGGCTGGGAGGACAAGGAATTCATCCGGCAGCGCGTCTACGGAATGGACCAGGTCTACAAGGAGATCGAGAAGTATCCGCCGGACGAGGTCGAGCGGATCACCGGCATTCCAGGCGACCAGCTCAAACGCGTGGCCGAGATGATGGCCAAGCAGCGGCCCGCGACGCTCATCTGGGCCATGGGCCAGACGCAGAAAACCGTCGGTACGGCGAACGTACGCGCATCCTGCATCGCGCTCCTGCTCACCGGCAATGTCGGCTCCGCCGGCACCGGCGCAAACATCTTCCGCGGGCACACGAACGTCCAGGGCGCCACCGATCTCGGGCTCGATGTCACGAGCCTCCCGCTCTATTACGGCCTGACCGAATCCGCGTGGAGGCACTGGGCGCGCGTGTGGGAGGTCGATTACGAGTGGTTCCAGAGCCGGTTCGACGAGATCCCCGCGAAGGCCGGCCGCAAGGCGCGAAACCGCAAGCAGAACATGGAGATGCCCGGCATCGCCTCGACGCGCTGGTTCGACGCGGTGCTGCTCCCCGAGGACCAGATCGACCAGGCGAATCCGGTCAAGGCCATGGTCGTCATGGGCCATGGCGGCAATACCATCCCGCGCATTCCCGATGCCGTGAAAGGCGTCGAGAAGCTCGACCTTCTGGTCGTCGCCGATCCCTATCCGACATCCTTCGCATCGATGTCCGAGCGCAAGGACAACCTTTATCTGCTTCCGGCTTGCACCTCTCTCGAGATGGACGGATCCCGCACGGCCTCGAACCGCTCGCTGCAATGGG
This sequence comes from Alphaproteobacteria bacterium, assembly GCA_041690495.1. Classification (GTDB taxonomy): domain Bacteria; phylum Pseudomonadota; class Alphaproteobacteria; order CACIAM-22H2; family CACIAM-22H2; genus DATAAP01. The sequence continues at coordinate 157,917 of JAWLHE010000003.1, forward strand.
GCGAGCAGATCGTGAAGCCGGTGTTCGAGTCGAAGAACGACTACGAGATCATGTATCTTCTTGCCAGGAAGCTGGGCTTCGCCGACGACCTGTTCAAGAACATCAGGGTCGATAACAACGTACCCAGCGCTGAGGATCTCCTGCGCGAGATCAACCGCGGAGGCTGGTCGACCGGCTATTGCGGCCAGTCGCCGGAGCGCCTCAAAGCGCATATGCGCAACCAGCAGAAGTTCGACATCGTGACGCTGCGCGCGCCGAAGGACGACCCCGAGGTCGGCGGCGACTACTACGGCCTGCCCTGGCCCTGCTGGGGCAAACCCGAGATCCGTCATCCTGGCTCGGCCGTGCTCTATGACACGTCGCGCCACGTGATGGACGGCGGCAGCCCGTTCCGGGCCCGTTTCGGTCTGGAACGCAACGGCGAGACGCTTCTCGCGGAAGATTCCTACACGGTCGGCTCGGAGCTCACCGACGGTTATCCCGAATTCACGCTGGGCGTGCTGAAGAAGCTCGGCTGGGACAGGGACCTGAGACCGGAGGAGCTGGAGGTCATCAACAGAATCGGCGGAGACACGGCCGATGCGGTGTCGTGGGCGATCGATCTGTCGGGCGGCATCCAGCGGGTCTGCCTCGAGCATGGCGTCATGCACTACGGCAACGGCAAGGCCCGCGCGGTCGCCTGGAATCTGCCGGATCCGATTCCGACACACCGCGAGCCAATCTACTCGCCGAAACCGGATCTCGTCGCGAAGTATCCGACGCGGCCCGACGAGCGGCAGCTGCGGATGCCGAACATCGGTTTTTCCGTGCAGAAGGCGGCGGTGGACAAGAACTTCGCCACGGAGTTCCCCCTCGTCCTCAGCACCGGCCGGCTGGTCGAGTACGAAGGCGGCGGCGAGGAGACGCGGTCGAACAAGTGGCTCGCCGAGCTGCAGCAGGACATGTTCGTCGAGATCAATTCGGCGGACGCGGCCGAGCGCGGCATCAGGGAGTGGCAGTGGGTGTGGGTGCTCGGGCCGGAGAGCTCTTCCAGGGCCCGCGTCAGGGCCCTGGTCACCGAACGGGTCGGGAAAGGCGTCGCGTGGATGCCGTTCCACTTCGCGGGATTCTATCAGGGTGAGAATCTCCGCAGCCGCTATCCGCAAGGCACCGATCCGTTCGTGCTGGGAGAGAGTGTCAATACCGTCACGACGTATGGCTACGACCCGGTGACCAACATGCACGAAGGCAAGGTCACGCTTTGCCAGATCCGTCCGGCCTGAACCGAAGGAAGCCGCAATGGCGAGAATGAAATTCCTGTGCGACGCGGACCGCTGCATCGAATGCAACGCCTGCGTCACCGCCTGCAAAAACGAGCATGACGTGCCTTGGGGCATTCAGCGGCGCCGGGTCGTCACGCTCAATGACGGAAAGCCCGGCGAGCGTTCGATCTCAATGGCCTGTATGCATTGTACCAACGCGCCGTGCGCGGCAGTCTGCCCGGTCGACTGCTTCTATCGAACTGCCGACGGCGTAATCCTGCATTCCAAGGACCTGTGCATCGGCTGTGGCTATTGCTTCTATGCCTGCCCGTTCGGAGCGCCCCAGTACCCGCAGACCGGGAACTTCGGCACACGGGGCAAGATGGACAAGTGCACCTTCTGCGCCGGCGGACCCGAGGCGGACTCGACGGAGATCGAGTACGTCAAATACGGCCGCAACCGCCTTGCGGAGGGCAAGCTGCCGCTCTGCGCCGAGATGTGCTCGACCAAATCGCTCCTCGCCGGAGACGGCGAGGTGATCGAGAAGATCTACAAGGAGCGCGTCGAGGTTCGCGGCTACGGCTCTGGCATGTGGGGCTGGAAGACTGCCTATGGCGAGACGGTGGCATGACGGCGGGAGGGCTATGCTCATGAAGTCCGGCGTTCACCCGTTCCTGGCTGCGGTTGCGTTGCTCGCCCTCGTGTTCGCCTCGGGCGTCGGCCCGGCTTCGGCACAGGAGCAGAGCGCACCGAACCCCACGGCCCAGTCGGTACAGGAAGAGCAGCTCCTGCAGGAGCTCGGGAAAATCCAGGGACGGATCACGATTCCGGACGAGAAGCTGGCGACTCTGCAGCAGCCGCAGGGTCGCGGCTATCAGGATTTTCACGAAGGCGCTCTGCCCTGGATCGGCGGCATCCTCGTTCTCGGCATGATCGCTGTCCTCGCCGTGTTCTACTTCATCCGGGGCCGGATCAGGATGCGGCCCGACGAGTACACCGGCCGCAAAATTCTCCGCTACAACGCGTTCGAGCGTTTCACGCACTGGATGACCGCGACCAGCTTCGTCGTGCTGGCGATCACCGGGCTCAATTACTTTTTCGGCAAGCGGCTGCTCATGCCGCTGCTGGGCCCCGATGCGTTCGCGGCATGGTCGCAATGGGCGAAGTACGCCCACAACTTCATCGCCTGGCCGTTCATGCTGGGCGTGCTGTTCATGATCGCGCTGTGGGTAAAGGACAATCTGCCGGACCGCTACGATGCAGCATGGCTCAAGGCGGGCGGCGGATTCTTCGGCGGTGGCCAGCCGAATGCCGCACGGTTCAATGCTGGCCAGAAGCTGGTCTTCTGGTCTGTTGCGGTCTTCGGCATCGCACTCGCGGTAAGCGGCCTCATGCTGCTGTTCCCGTTCTCGATCGCCAACGTCAACGGGATGCAGTGGGCGCAGTATGTCCACTCGATCGTCGGCGTCATCCTCATCGCGATCATCATCGCCCACATCTATATCGGCACGCTCGGTACGGAGGGTGCATTCGAGGCAATGGAGTCCGGCGAGGTCGATCTCGGCTGGGCGCGCCATCATCACCGCGCATGGATCGAGGAGCAGGAGGTGAAAGGCAAACGCGACCCGGCCGTCGGCCGAGGTCGGGCTTCCGCGCCGGCGGAGTAGCCCTTCCGCTAGTAGGCAGTCCGGCCGGTGCCGTCCGCGGCTTCAGTGCTTCCGCTCGCCGTTCCGGTTGTCTGTGGATTGCCAGACCAGGACTCGCCGACGAGATTTGATCCCGGCTCGCCAAGCCGTGTGCTTGAGGACGAATTGACGCTGTAGGAGGTCTCTTGAACCATCGACAGGATGGCGGCCGCGATTATTCCCAGCACGATTGCCGCGGCAATTCCGGACATGAGAGCACGCATGACGTTTTCCCTTCCTGGCCCCCTGCTCACGCCGCAAAGCTCAAACCCGTTCCGGACCGGGAATGTTCCGAATCGCGCGCTCATCCGCCGCGAGATCTCCGGCCGGTTACGGCCAGGCTCGCAGATAGCTGCGCCGCGAACCGGCACGCTCTGCTGCGCTGGAGCTTCGGCCGCTTGAGCGGAAAGCGATAGCCATGGCCGAGCAAAGCATCGATATCGGCGTGATCGTCGCACGCAAGAAGCTCGACAGTCCGTGGGCGGATTACGCCTGGCTGCCGCATTCCGTGCTTCCGGCCGTTCCCGCTGCCGAACCATGGACCCCGCTCGGCGCGAATGGCAAAGACGACCTTTTCTACGCGGGGTCTTGCGAACTGGCGCTCCACTCCGCCGACACCGCGCACTATCGGGACAACCTCACCTCCGGCCGGCCGTCGCTCTGGATTCTGCTCCGGACCCTGGGGACCGACGAATGCGCCGTGTCCAGGGTGACTGCGGATCCCTATGAGGGCGAAGCCCTGACCGAGGCCGTCGGCGGATTGGTGGAAGCGGTGCCGATGCCGCACGAAATCCAGGCGCAGATCGCGGCCTTCTTCGCGGCCTTTCACGTCGAGCGTCCGTTCATCAAGCGCGAGCGCGACCGCGCCGATCTCGAGGCGCTCGCCCGTCGCAAGCCCGGGCCGGCCCGTCAGCGCGAGGATGATGCATGAGCGACGACTTTCTGTCCCGATGGTCGCAGCGCAAGGACGAGGCCCGCCGCGAGGCAGCCAAGATCGCACCCGATCCGGCCCCGCAGCCTGCCGGCGAGCCGGAGAAGCCTGCGGCCGAGCCCGTACTCGCGCCCGAGGAGATCGCGGCCTTGCCCAGGATCGAGGAGCTTACCGGCGACACCGACATCACGGGATTTCTCCGTCCAGGCGTGCCGCCCGCGCTCCGCAAGGCGGCCCTGAGAAAATCGTGGCTGCTCGATCCGGCAATCCGCGACTTTGTCGGTCACGCCCGCGACTACGCCTACGACTGGAACGCACCGGGCGGTGCGCCCGGCCACGGCGCCCTTCTTCCGGGCGACGATGTCTCGACGATGGTCCAGCGCATCCTCGGCGCACCGGATGCCAATCCATCCGGACACGCCCCGGGCGAGAAGGCCACGGACAGCGCCAGCCCCGCACCGCCCGCCGACGGCAGTCCTGCAGACCCAGCGCACCAGGAAACCGCGGCCGACGAGAATGAGAGGGGGCCTGCTCCCCGCGAGTGACATGGATTGCGGCGGCAAACCGACCGGGCGCAACCCGCCACGCGCTCCGTTCGTTGAAGGTCCTGCGCGCGACGATCGGGCCCGGAATCGCCGGCGTGTGTCCCGTATCGAGGAGATGATCATGCGCAATGCAATAATCGCCATCCTGTTCGGCACATCGGCGCTCGTCACGGCCACCGCGCTGGCGCAGACGGCCGGTCCCACGTCCGGCACGACCGCCGCGCAGGGCCAGGGTGGCCCCGCGGATCTTTGCCAGGAACTGCTGGCCTACGCCGAGAAGAAGGCAGCGGAGCCGCCGGAGGAGGCACAGGTTCAGGCGCCCTCTCCCGCAGGCGCACCTCCGCCGCGACATAACGAGGAAGGCTCAGGAAGACAGGGCGGTGGCTCCATCGGTCAGAGCTCGTCAACTGAAACGAACACCCAGGAGGCCGCCCCGCCAGCGACCCCGGTTTCCCCTGGCGCTGCGCCGGAGGCCGCAAGCAGCGGCCATGCGTCCAACACGTCGGAGCAGGAGTCGGGCGCCACCCCGGCCGGCGCGCCCGTCCCGGATGCGGAATTCAAGCTCGCCGGCGGCATTACCGTACAGCAGGTGCGGGAAACGGCCGGACAAAGCGACCGCCAGGCCTGCCGCGACACGGCGCAGACGCTGCGACGCGCCGGCGCCGACATGCCGGCGGGGCTCATTGCGCTGGCCGCCTACGAGCCAGACCCGGCCAAGAGGCAATAGCGGCACCGCTCGACGCTCCGCGGGCGAACGGCCGCTCGCAAGCGATCCTGGAGCGGTGCCGACGAGCCAGGGTCATCCGCCGCGGCACGGTGCCGGATCCACGCCGGCAATCGCCGGGCAGAGCCCGCTCGCCCGAGTATGCGCTGCTCCGGTATTCTGCAGACCATGAACGACGCGTCGGGAAATCACGATGCCTCGGCACGCCCGAGATTGTTCCGCGCGCGGGGGCTGCTTCTCCTCGCACTTGCATTACTCTTGTGCGTCGGCGGCACGCTCGCGCTGTATGGTCGCGAGCTCGCGACCGGCTTTGTCCGGGCCGCTCTCACCCATTTCGGCGCGCCGCCGGACGAGCTCGAGCTGCGCGCGGTCGGCCTCGACCAGCTCGTCATCGGCGCAATCAGGTTGCCCGGAGGACTCTCCGCATCCGCAGTCGAGATCGGCTGGAGCCCGCGAAGCCTCCTGCACGGCCGATTGACGAACATCCGTATCCTCGGTCTGGCTGCGGGCCTGACCTTCGATCGAGGCCAGATCACCGTCGATGGACTGCCGCGCGACGGGCGCGCCTCGGGCATCCCGAGGCTGCCGTTCGACAGTCTTGAACTCAGCGATGCACGCCTCGCGATCACCTCAGGTGCGGCGAGCATAGACATTCAGGGCGATGCGACGATCAAGGCGACGGACCTCGGCATACAAGGCCAAGCCGCCTTCGATGCGACCGCCACGCTGAACGACGGATCCCAAGCACATATCGAGGTGAGAGCGCCGCAATGGAGCCTCGGCCCCGATGCCGGCGGCATGCGGATTGTCTTCAGCGGGGCCGCGGCAACCCTTCCCGAGCATCGCTTATCGGCCACCGACATCGATGTCGCCGTCGGCATGACGGAGTCAGCGGCGGCTTCGATCCGCCTGTCCGCGAAAGTCAGCGACTCGGCAATGCCGGTGCGGTTCGCCTCGTTCGCACTGATCGCGCAGGGGGAGCGCGACCGGAATGCGCTGGTCGCATCAGGCCGGATTACGGCCGGCCGCGGCTTCGTGTTGGCCTTCGATGGGCGGCACGATCTCGCGAGCGGCGATGCGTCCGTCGATTTGGAGACCGAGCCGGTCAGATTTCAACCGGATGGCCTGCAGCCGGATGACCTGCTGCCCGTCATCGGCCGCACGCCGCATCGCGTCGAGGGAGCCATCTCCGCGCGCGGCACGCTTTCATGGCGGGGCTCCCTGGAAGGCGATGTCGCGGTTCGGCTCGATGGCGTCGGGTTCGAAACCGGAATCGCCCGGATCGGCGATCTCGATGCAACGCTGCGGCTCGATTCCATCATGCCGCCGCGCACGCCGGGCGCGCAGCACATCACCGGCACGCTGCAGGTCGCTGGCCTGCCGACCGCCCCGCTCGACCTGAGACTCGGCCTGCCCGGCGACAACCGGCTGGTCGTGTCCTCGGCGACGCTCGGGCTCGCCGGGGGCACGATAGGACTGGGCGATCTCGCGGTCGCCCTCGGCCAGCCGGTCGAGACGGCGCTCGAGCTCAGGAGCATCGACCTCGGTGCGATGCTCGCCCTCAGCGGCATCGATGGCCTGAGCGGATCGGGCGTGATCGAAGGACGAATCCCGGTCCGGATGGATGATGCGGGGTTCGTGATCGCGTCCGGCCGGCTTGCTTCGACCGGTCCTGGTATCGTGCGCTACACCGGCGCCGGACTCCCGGAAGGCGTCACCGCAGGGCACGACGATGCGGGCGATGCGGTCCGGCTGCTGCGCCAGGCGCTCGCCGATTTTCATTACGCGGACCTGTCATTGACGCTGGATCGCAGCGCAAGCGGCGAGGGCAGCCTGCTGGTCAGTCTCAGAGGCGCCAATCCGGCGGTCCTCGACAACCATCCGTTCGACATCAACATTCGCCTTGAAGCGAATTTCGACCAGCTCGCAGCGGTCCTGCTCAACGGATACGCCGCGGCCGACGGCCTGCTCCGGCGCGTGACGCCGCAATGAAGCTGGACCTGCTCCGCGGGCAGAGCGTATAAGCCTTGCCCGACCCAACAGCACCGCTCGGCAGGCCCCCTTGATCCGGACCGTTCAGGCATTGATCGTCGCAAGTGTGCTCGCTGCGGCGTGCACCCCGACCGTACGCGTCGAGGCACCGAAAGATCCGATTACGATCAATCTGAACATCAAGCTCGATGCGGATGTGAAGCTGCGCGTAGAGGAACAGGCAAAGCAAGATGTCAGCTCCAAACCGATTTTCTAGCTTTTCCCGGCGCCTGGTTGTTGCGGGACTGCTGTCGCTCATCTCGTTCGGGACGGTGGCGCAGGAACGCGTCCTCGACGCTCCGCGCGCAGCAGGCACGGTCGGGGAGCGCTATGACGGCTACGCTGTCATCCGCGATCAGGCGCGAGCCGCGTCGGTGGCGCAGCTGGTGGAACGGGTCAATGCAGAGCGCCGCAAGATCTATGCCGCCCGTGCGGCGGCGGAGCGCGTACCGATCGACCAGATCGGCCGGGTATATGCCGCCGAGATCTTCAAATCGGCGCCGCCCGGCACCTGGTTCCTCCAGGAATCGGGGCGATGGGTACGCAAGTAGCCGCGGGCTGGCAGGTTTACCTTGTCCAGGCGCGTGAGGCGGAGGAGCCCGCTCATTTGCACGGCGCGCGCTTGCTCCTCCCCGGCCGCGTGCTCGCGCGCGGCTTGACGAGCTGGGTCTGGTAGACTCGCAAGGCCGCCTCGCGCGCGGTCGGCAGCGGATCGCCGTCGAAGAACGGGTCGCAGGGACGCGCCGCACGCACGACCATTTCGTCGAGTTCCGCCGCCATCTCGTCCGCCATCGTATCGGGCCGCACGAGCAGCCGCGGCCGACGCCAGCGCTGCTGCGTGCTGCCGAGCACGACGGCATTGCGATGGGCCTCGCCGAGCCGGTCGAGCATACGGACGCGCAGCCCCGCCTCGGCCATGCTGGCGCCGATCCGGTCGGCATGCGGGTCGCCGTCATGTGCCATGATGGCATTGAACAGGATGGCGCCGCCCGGCCGAAGCCGGCGGCGTGCCAGCGCGAAGAACTCGACCGTGCATAGATGCGCCGGAACCTGGCCGCGCCAGTAGGCGTCGACCACGATCGCGTCGAACCGCGCGCGGCATCCCAGCAGGAAACGGCGCCCTTCGGCCACGCGGCAATCTATATCCGGCGCGAGATTGAAAAATCGGCGCGCGATCGTGAAGGCACCAGGATCGATGTCGACCAAGGTGACCCGTTTGCCGGCCTGTGCCAGCATCGACCCAAGCGTGCCGCCGGCGCCGCCGATGACCAGCACCCGCTCGCCCCTGACCTGCATCACCAGACCGTGGAGCGCGTGGATGTACTCGATCAGGCTCACGCCCGAGCGATCGGCACGGCTCTGGTACCAGCCCCCCTGGCAGTAGGAGATGGCGCCGGTCCTGCGGTTTCGGATGACTCGGATTTCGCCAAACGGATTGGCGCGGCGGAAGACGACGGTCATTTGTTCCGCGCGACACTCTCCGAGCGAGGCGGTTCTGTCAACAGAATCGCGGATGCGCGTCCTGCGCCCGCCGTCGCAGACTCAGAGCCTGAAGATGCGCCGCGCGTTCTCGCCCCGGACCGCATCGCGCTGCCCTGCCGGCAGCTCGTCGACACGCTTCAGGCAGCCGGCCATGTCGCCGATATTGTGCGGATAGTCGGAGCCGTACATGACCTTGTCGGCCCCGCCGACGTCGATGCACATCCTGAGCGCTTCCGGCCGGTAGGTGACAGCGTCGTAGTAGATTCGCCGCAGATACTCGCTCGGCGGCGTCGAAGTCCTGGTGCGCGCGGCGTTCATCTTGTCGAAGCACTGCTCGAGCCGCCCGGCCAGGAACGGCAGGGCGCCGCCGGCATGCGAGGCGATCAGCTTGAGGTTCGGATAACGGTCGAGGAACCCGTCGAAGAAGATGCGCGCGAAAGCCAGACTGGTATCGAACATGAAGCCGATCGAGGCGATCAGGTTGAACTGCCGCATGTCCATCTCCGGCGTTCCCGGGGGTGCCGTCGGGTGCACGAGCACGGGCAGAGCACGGTCGTCGATCGCTTTCCAGACCGGCGCGAACAGCGGATCGGTCAGGGAGCGGTTGCCGATATTGGCGAGCACCATGACGCCTGCGGCGCCCTTGTCGCAGGCCCGCGCCAGCTCCTCCACCGCCTTGTCCGGATACTCGAACGGTAGGGATGCCAGCCAGCGGATGCGGGAAGGGTAGGTCCTCTGCGCCTCGGCCATCGAATCGTTGACGATCTGCGCCGCCCTGAGGCTGATTTCCGCTCCGCCGAAATAGACATTCGGGCAGGTTAGCGACACAATGGCAAGGTCGACCTTTGCCTCGTCCATCCGCTCGATACGGTACGCGTAGTCGAAGTGCCCGGGCATCGGCGTCATGAAGGGCGCACCGTCCATCATGATTCCCTCGGGCGCGTCCAGGCTCTTGCGCAGCTCGAAACGCGGCTTGCCGTGCTTGCGCAGCAGCTCGAGCCAGTCGCGGTTCAGCATATGCGTGTGGACGTCGATCGATGGAGTCATGGAACGCTTCCCGATGATACTGCCGGCTACCGCGGCGCCGTGGCAGACAAACCGTGTCTCACAAGAACGGCTCCGGGATTGGCCCGGGCAAATTTCGTCTTCTTCTTTGACATGCGTATAATCGTTTCAAATGAAACAATTGTCAAGTTGCGCCTGATCCGACACGCCAGGACATGAGCAAGCCACGAGAAAACGGCCCGCCGCTGCAGCTCGATCGCTTTGTGCCCTACAGGCTTTCTGTGCTGACGGCGAAGATCACCGCCCGGCTCGCGCGCGAGTACGAGAAGGCTGTCGGCCTGCCGCTGCCCGAAGCCCGGGTAATGACGGTGCTTGGCTCTTTCAGGCCGGTCTCGTCGAACGCCGTCGTGCAGCATACGAGCATGGACAAGGCGACCGTCAGCCGCGCGATTGCGCGGCTTATCCGGCTCGGTCTCGTAACGCGGAAGCCGAACAGCCGGGACCGGCGGCTGCTGGTTCTCGATTTCACGCCGTCGGGGCGGCGCGCCTATGCACGGCTCGCCAGGCTGGCGGTCTCATGGGAGGCCTGGTTCACTGCGGAAATCCCCGCAGCGGAACGCGAGCGCCTGCTCCGCACGCTTGCGCGCCTCAACGGCCGGCTCGACACGGCCGCATCGCTTCCGCCCGCACGCATCCTGGTCCGGGCGCGCCCGAGACCGGAAAGGCCGGCTAAGCGGCCTTGAGCAGCGGGCTCTTCTCGCGCTCCAGAACCGCCCGGACGGCCGGACGCTGCATCATCCGCTCTTTCCAGGCCGTGTAGTTCTTGAGATCCTTCATCGGCAGCTCGGCGCGGCTGCCCCATCCGTAGAAGACGAGCGCATAGGGATCGCAGGTCGTGAACTGAGCGCCCTGCATCCACTGCTTCCCCGCGACGATCGCGTCGATTTCCTGCAGATTCGCCCAGAAGGACTTCTTGCCCGTCGCCTTGACCGTCGGCACCGCGCTCGCGTCCTCTGCGAAACGCTCCGGACGCAGGAAATGCGTGAAGCACGGATGCACGGTGTTGGACAGCCATGCCATCATGGACAGACAGCGGGCCTCCGCCAGCGCGTCGCCCGGCATCAGCCTGGCATCGGGAAAGCGTCTTGCGACATAGGTCATGATCGCGACGTTCTCGGTGATGATGCTGTCGTCGGCGCGCAGGGCCGGCACTTTGCCGCGCGGATTGATTTTCAGATAGCTCTCGGTCTTGTTCTCGCCTTTCGCGAGCAGAACCTGGCTCGGCTCATACTTCGCCCCGGACTCCTCCAGGGTGATGTGCGAGGCCATCGAGCAGGCGCCAGGGCTGTAATAGAGTGTCAGCATGCGTAGACTCCCAGTCGCGTTTCCGGCCGGCATCTTGACGGCGAGACAGCACCTTGTCCATCGCCGAGCCCTTCGGGCGTGACATTCCCGCTATGCGCCGGCCCTACCGCACAACCGGTCGATCTCCGCCAGATCGTCGGCCGTCAGCGCCCACTCCACGGCCTCCGTGTTCTGCTCGATCTGTTCGGGCTTCGTTGCGCCGGCAATCACGCTCGAGACGGCGGGCCGCGCCGCAAGCCAGGAGAAGGCCAGCTCGAGCAGACGGCGGCCGCGCTTCGCGCAGAAATCCTGCAGGCGCTCGACGATGGTCCAGTTCGTCTCGGTAAGATAACGATCGGCCAGCCGCTGCGTGTTCGCCAGCCGCGTCCCTTCGGGCATCGGCTTGTTCCGTTGGTACTTGCCTGTCAGCAGGCCGCTGGCGAGCGGAAAAAATGGCAGCAGCCCGAGACCATAGGCCTGCATCGCAGGTAGGAGCTCGCGCTCGAGATCGCGTACGACCAGGCTGTACTCGTCCTGGCACGAAATGAAGGCGTTCAGGCCGCCGTCCCGCGCGGTCCACTGCGCTTCGACAACCTGCCATGCCGGCAGATTCGAGCAGCCGACATAGCGCACCTTGCCCTGGCGGATCAGGTCGTCCAGTGCGCGCAGGGTCTCCTCGATCGGCGTCAGCGGATCGGGGCGGTGGAGCTGATACAGGTCGATCCAGTCCGTTCGCAGCCGGCGCAGGCTGGCGTCGACAGCCTGCATGATGTAGCGTCGCGACGCGCCCTTGAGCGTTTCCGCGTCGTTCATCGGCATGGCGAATTTCGTCGCCAGCACGATGTCCTTGCGCCGGTCGCCGAGGATGCGGCCGAGCACCTCCTCCGAGCCGCCGCGGTTGCCATAGGAATCGGCCGTATCGAGCAGGGTGATGCCGAGATCCAGCGCCTTGTGCACGACCTTGCGCGACGCCTCGAGGTCGATGCGACCGCCGAAATTGTTGCAGCCAAGGCCGACGAGCGATACCCGAAGTCCCGACTTGCCGAGATTGCGCTGTTCCACGGAAACCCCTTCCCGAACCTGGATACAACCGTCCTTTTAAAGAGGCGCGAGAGGAATGAACAGCCCGCGGTGCCGCGCCATACCGTCATCCGCTGAATGCAGGCCCGAACTCATGTCGAAGCTACCGCAGGCGCGGGTGCTGCCGGCATAATGCGAACGATGCCACCGTCCACGAACGCAATCGGTCAGCGCGACGCAAGGCTGCCCGGCGCTGCCGGGATCGCGCTGTATTTCGCCTGCTACATTGCGCTCGACTGGGTCAGCCTGACCCATACATTCGGCGGCCTGCTGATCACGCCGTGGAACCCGCCCGCGGGCCTCAGTCTCGCCCTGCTTCTTCGTTACGGGCGCCGCTTCGCGCCGGCCTATTTCGCCGCCATCGTCCTCGCCGACGTGCTGTTCCGCGGCCTCCCGGTCGTACCGCTCGCGACGGCCTTTGCCGCCCTCGCGATCACCACGGGTTACACGGCAGCCGCGGGAATCCTGCGCCGCAGGCTGCTCGTCAGCCTGCGGCTCGACGGCCATCGCGACCTGCTGTGGTTCCTGGGTGTCGTCCTGGTCTGCACGATGGCCGTCGCCTGCATCGTGGTCGTGATCTTCGCGGCCGCCGGGCTGCTCGCTTGGTCCGCTTTCGCCGAGGCGGCGCTGCACTTCTGGGTTGGCGACGTGATCGGCATCGCGGTCCTGACACCGTTCCTGCTGCTTCTGGACAGGCGGCCGTGGCGGCAATCGATGCAATGGCGCCGGGGCGCCGAGTATGCGCTCCAGCTCGCCGCCATCGCCGGCGGCCTGTGGCTCATTTTCGGGCTCGAGCCGACCGACCACTTCGAGTTTTCGTACGTCCTGTTCCTGCCTCTGATCTGGATCGCATTGCGTACCGGGCTGAAGGGCGCCACCTGGGGCATCGTCGCGACGCAGCTCGGTCTCGTCATGGCAATCCAGCTCAAGGGCTACGACGCAACGGTCCTTACCCAGTTCCAGCTGCTGATGCTAACCGTCGCCGTCACTGGTCTGCTGCTCGGCTCGGTCGTCGATGAGCGCCAGCGTGCCGAGAGCTCCCTGCGCGAGAGCGAGGCGCGTCTGCAGACCGTCGTCAGCACCGCACCCGACGCCATCTTCGCCGTCGGCGAAGATGGCATCATCACGTCGGCCAATCGTGCCGCGGAGGAGCTGTTCGGCTCGGCGACGAGACGGCTGGTCGGCTCATCGGTCGAATCGCTTCTACCCGGAATTCAGCCGCTCGCATCGGCAGCGACGGGTGGCGGCGAGCTCACGGCACACCGTCTCGATGGCTCGTCCTTCATCGCGGAGCTCGCGATCGGCGTCGCCCGCGTAGACGGACGCTCGATCTACGTCGCGATCGCGCGCGACATTTCCGCCCGCAAGCAGGCGGAGCGCAGGCTCAAGGAGCACGAGGCCGAGCTGGCGCATGCCGCCCGGCTGACCACCACAGGCGAGATGGCCGCGGCTCTGGCGCACGAGATCAATCAGCCGCTGACTGCGCTCATCAGCTTCGCTCGAGCCTGCCAGGCGCTGCTGAAAGCGCCCACCGGAAGCGGCGCATCAACCCGCCAGGCTTCGGCACTGATCGATCAGACCGTGCAGCAGGCCGTACGCGCCGGCGAGATCATCCGCCGCACCCGCGAGTTCCTGCGGCGCGGCGACACGCGCCCGGCCCGGATTGCGCTTGCCGAGGTCTGCAAGGCGGTGCTCGACCTGGTGCGATCCGAGGCAGCGCAGAACAAGGTGAGCGTCACGACCGACTTCGCAGGCGACCTGCCCCCCGTATTCGCCGATCCGATCCAGATCGAACAGGTGCTGCTCAACCTGATCCGCAACAGCATGGAGGCGATGAAGGGCGCGGCCGCCGACACGCGTGCGATCGTCATTGCTGCGGCGCGGTCCTCCGACGACCCGGGCGCGATCGAGATCGCGGTCCGGGATACCGGGCCGGGGTTTCCCCCAGAGATGGCGGCCCGCCTGTTCACGCCGTTCTCGACGACGAAGGACAGCGGGATGGGATTGGGGCTGGCGATCAGTCGCTCTATCATAGAGGCGCATGGCGGACGCATCTGGATGAACGAATCGTCGCAGGGGGCGGACATCCGGTTTACGCTCCCCGCCTATACGGAAGAGACTTATGAATCGTAAGCAGGTCGTCTATGTGGTCGACGATGACGATGCGGTCCGGCAGGGGCTGCAGGCGCTCCTCACGGTGAATGGCTATGAGGTGGCGACGTTCGACTCCGCCGAGGCGCTTCTCGAGAATTTGCCGCAGGACGCTGCCGGCTGCGTGCTCGCCGACGTCCGCATGCCGGGCATGAGCGGACTGGAGCTACAGCGCGAGCTTAAGCGCCGGCGTCCCGCATTGCCGGTCGTCATCATCACCGGGCACGGCGATATCCCCATGGCCGTTTCCGCGTTGAAGGCCGGCGCAGTCGACTTCCTAGAGAAACCGTTCGAAAGCGATGCAATTCTAGGCTCGATCGACGAGGCGCTCGGTCGCAGACCGGCTCTCGGTGCCGGGCCGGCCGCCGACGACGTCGCTGCCCGCGTGGCCCAGCTGACGCCGCGCGAGCGGGACGTCATGGAACTGGTCGTGGCCGGCCACCCGAACAAGATCATTGCCCACCGCCTGAAGATCGCGCTGCGAACGGTCGAGATCCACCGCGCCCGGGTGATGGAGAAAACCGGCGCGCGCAATCTGTCCGAACTGATCCGGATGGCGATACAGCTCGAGCGTTCGGCGTGATCGACGCTGCATAGTGGTTTTCCACTAGCGGGAAACCACTATTTCGGCCATCCCGGCCCGTTCCTACGTTTCAGAACATGTAAGGCCGAGGCGCAGTCAAGCACGCCGGGCGCGCGCATAGCCGCGATCCGGCGCAATTGCGTGCCATACCGACCTGCGTGGCAGAAATCACGAGCCGGCACCATAACATCGAGCGCTGCGATCCTGATGTTCGATCTCGAAATCCTCATCAGCCTGCTCACCCTGACCAGCCTCGAAATCGTTCTCGGCATCGACAATATCGTCGTCATCGCAATCATAGCGGCGACGCTTCCGGTCCATCAGCGCGACAAGGCGCGGGTGATCGGCTTGTCGCTGGCAATGATTACGCGGCTCCTTCTGCTGTTCTCGATAAGCTGGATCGCCAGTCTGACCCAGCCGATGATCTCGCTCGCCGGCATTTCGTTGTCGGGCCGCGATCTGCTGATGCTCGGCGGCGGCCTCTTCCTGATCGTCAAGGCCGTCCGCGAGATTCACGAGGCGATGGAGGAAGCTGGCAACGAGGGCATCGCCCGGCGGCCCACCGGCTTCGCCAATGCGATCGCCCAGATCGTCGTCCTCGATATCGTTTTCTCGTTCGACTCGGTGATCACGGCCGTTGGCATGGCGCGCGAACTCTGGGTCATGGCGGCGGCGGTCATAATCGCCGTGCTGATCATGCTGGTCGCGTCGCGGCCGATCATCCGCTTCATTCACGCCCATCCGACCGTGAAGATGCTTGCACTCGCGTTCGTCATGCTGATCGGCATGGCGCTGGTCGCCGACGGCATGGGCTTCCATATCCCGAAGGGATACCTCTACTTCGCGATGATGTTCTCGGTCCTCGTCGAAGGCCTGAACGTGACGCTGGCGCGCCGCCGCCGTCGCGCGCCGGCCGCGCAGGATCGCACCATGGAAACGCAACAGGGACACCAGGCACGCGCGTCATAGCGCGTCCCTCAGGAGGCAGACCGATGCGCAAGATCCTTATCGCAGTGGACGGCTCGCCCCAATCGGACGCCGCCGCCGCCCATATCGCCGCGGGCACCGCGCCAGGCGCTTCGGAATTGCATCTCGTGAATGTACAGCGGCCGCTTGACGCCTATGTCGCCCGGTTCCTGCACGGGAGCGACCGGCGCGACTTCCACCGCGAGCAGGGCCAGCGCGCCGTGGCCCGCGCCGAACACATCCTGAAGCGCGGCGGACACCGCCCCCTCACCCATATCTATGTCGGCGAGCCCGGAACGACCCTCGCACGCGCCGCCAATGCGCTCGGCGTCGAGGAGATCGTCGTCGGCGCGGACGGCCTGGGGCCGCTCGGGCGTTTCATGTTCCGGAATTTCCTGTCGCGGCTGATGCAGCGCGCCGAAGCGCCCGTCATGGTCATCAAGCACGCGAAGCCGGTGCCGCAAACCGAGTCGGGCGCATGGCCGCAGACCTACCCCGCCGCGGCCATGGACGAAAGCCTCGCCCTTCGCCGCTGACGGTCAAGCCAGAATCCGTCTCAGGCCGGGCTCCGGCGACGCCGAGCGACCGCAAGACCGGTCGGGGCAGCGCCGATCAGCGCAATCCGAAGAAGCTCAGAACAGCGGCGATCACCACGACCAGCCCGACGATATATATGATGCTGTTCATGACATACCCATTGTCGTTCAGCGCCTCACAATAAGGCTTGAAACCGGCAGAGGTTCCGATCCCGGCGGGCCGTTACGACAAGCAAGCGGGGCCCTTGCCCCGGGGCGCGTGACTCCGGCCTGTGAGGCGCCGCGTCGTATCCGCTTTGACAGGAGTCTTCCGCCGGCTCGGCCCGACCGGAACGAGGCGAGCTGCAGGCCGACAAGGCGCGCAGCTTCGCGCCGTCTCCGTGCAGGGTGTGATCGATCAGGTTCGCCGCTTGCGCCGCGCCAGTCCGCCGAGGCCGAGCAGGCTGCCGGCGAGCAGAGCGAGCGACGACGGCTCCGGAACCGAGATCTGGGTCGCGCTGAGGAACTTCAGCTTGAAGTAGTCGTTCGACCCTCCGGCGACGCCGGTGACGAGCACGTAGCGGCCAGAAATGTCCGTGTCGATCGTCGGCGATTCTCCCGGATCGACGTCGAAGAACGTCGGAAGCAACGTGAAGCCGAGATCGTCGAGATCGTTCTTGTCGCAGGCACCGCCGCAGATCGCGTTGTTCGTCAGGTTGAGCCCGGCGTCGTCGATGCCGCCGACCCAGACCTGGATGTCGGTGTAGTTGTACTCGCGCCAGCCGATCTTGAAGCCGGCCGCCTGGTAATTGCCGGACTCGAACTCGAACAGCAGGAAGTCGTCCTTTCCGTTGTTGTCGGTTGCGTGATTCGGAGAATAGGGTTCATTCCAGGTGGAATTGGTCACGCCCAGTCCGCCGCTATAGGCACCGACATAGGCTGCCTGAAAATTTCCGCTGCCGTTGTCGTAGCGGGTCGAGTAGGCGCGCACCTTGAGGATCTCGCCCGGATTGCCCACCGCGCCAAAGGAACGCTCGTTGCCTGCCGGTCCCGTCGTCGATGAATTGCCGACCGTGTTCCACGAGTAGGTAGGTCCGGCCAACGCAGCCGAAGACAGCATCGTCAGCCCAAGCACACTGCTCGCGAGAGTTCCGTTTAAGCGCATCGCCACCCCTCCGTTTAGCAACTGCCTGCAGTGAAGCAATGGACGTGCCATGAGGAATTGCGGGGATTCTCAGCGCCATATCGCGAACGCATGGCGGTCTTGTAAGGGAAACCGACGGTTAACGGCCGGCGATGGTTAACGCGGCGAGGCTGCCGTGGTCCCGGCCAATCGCGGCCCCTCGTTCGCACGTGCTGGCGCCGCAGCTTGATCGTTCCGAACGCACCCGCCATCAAGAGGCAGAGGCTTCATGCTCCGAACTGTCCCGGCCGCGCCGCCGGCATTGGAGGCAACGTGAATCACCGTCGCGCCCGCGGGGATTTCAAGGGTTGATCTCGCCCTTCGCCACGTCTTAACTCGGTTAACGATTGCGCCGCGCCGCAATATTTGGCTGTCCGCCTGTCACCGAGAATACTTGGACGGAAAGGAAGGAAATGACTTTGCCGAACGGGGATCGCCTTGGAACTTTCCGGCAAGTAGCTGCGTTTGTTTCCGGTGGGGTTGCGCCTTCGGGGGGAACAGCTATGAGAAACGCCTTGAAATGGCCACGAGCCGGGCTGCGGTTTCGAGAATGACCTCTCGAATCGTCCTGGTCGTCGAGGACGAGGCTGTCGTCGCGCTCTTCCTCACCGACGTACTCGAAGAGCTGAACTATCAGGTTTGCGCGGTGGCGCCGTCGGGACGCGCGGCCCTCGAGCTGGCGGCCGAGCACCGGCCCGATATCGCCATGGTCGACGTCCGCCTCAAGGGGGACCTGGACGGGGTCGAGACGGCGCTCCAGCTCCATGAACAGTTCGGCGTTCGCAGCGTCCTGCTGTCCGGCGACCCGGAGGCCCTTCGCACCGCGCAGTCGCGCGGGGTCGAACCGGTCGCGGTCCTCACCAAGCCCTACACGCCCGAGCAACTCCGCACGATCCTGAACCAGGCATTCTCCGGGTGACGTCGATGCCTGGCATCGAAGCAATCCATCGCCTGTGATGGGGAGGTAGAGAATGAACTCCGCCGCAGTCGCTTCCGAACGGCTCGAATCGCGTCATCTCCTGAAGGCTCTGCGGGCCTTCAGACGCGGCGATTTCAGCGTCCGCCTGCCCACGGACCTGACCGGCGTCGATGGCGATATCGCCGAGGCTTTCAATGACGTGGTCGAACTCAATGAGCAGATGACGCGCGAGGTGCAGCGCCTCGCCCGCGTTGTCGGCAAGGAAGGCAAGATCAGCCAGCGCGGAAGGCTGGCGAACGCAGCCGGCGCTTGGGAGGCAGGAATCGACGCCATCAACGCGCTGATCGACGACATGGTGCAGCCGACGGCGGAGGTCGCTCGCGTCATCGGCGCGGTCGCCAAGGGCGATCTGTCGCAGCGTATGATGGTCGAGATCGACGGAAGGCCGCTGCGCGGCGAGTTCCTGCGCATCGGCAAGATCGTCAACACCATGGTGGATCAGCTCGCCTCCTTCGCCTCCGAGGTGACGCGCGTCGCCCGCGAGGTCGGCACGGAAGGGAAGCTCGGCGGCCAGGCGCGGGTGCAGGGCGTTGCCGGCACGTGGAAGGACCTGACCGACAACGTCAACATGATGGCGGCAAACCTGACCGCGCAGGTGCGCAACATCGCCGAAGTAACGACCGCGGTCGCCAGGGGCGACCTTTCCAAGAAGATCACCGTCGACGTGAAGGGCGAGATTCTCGAGCTCAAGAACACCATCAACACCATGGTAGACCAGCTCGGCTCGTTCGCCTCGGAAGTCACCCGCGTCGCCCGCGAGGTCGGCACCGAGGGCAAGCTGGGCGGACAAGCCCGCGTCGAGGGCGTGGCCGGTACGTGGCGCAACCTGACGACCAATGTGAATGCGATGGCGACCAACCTGACCGGTCAGGTGCGCAACATCGCCGAAGTAACGACCGCGGTCGCCAGGGGCGACCTTTCCAAGAAGATCACCGTCGACGTGAAGGGCGAGATTCTCGAGCTCAAGAACACCATCAACACCATGGTGGACCAGCTCAACTCGTTCGCATCGGAGGTGACGCGCGTGGCGCGCGAGGTCGGTACCGAAGGCAAGCTGGGCGGACAGGCCCGCGTCGAAGGTGTCGGCGGCACCTGGAAGGACCTGACCGACAACGTGAACCTGATGGCCGCCAATCTCACCGGCCAGGTGCGCAACATCGCCGAAGTGACGACCGCGGTCGCCAAGGGCGACCTTTCCAAGAAGATCACCGTCGACGTGCGCGGCGAGATTCTCGAGCTCAAGAACACCATCAACACCATGGTGGACCAGCTCAACTCGTTCGCATCGGAGGTGACGCGCGTGGCGCGCGAGGTCGGCACCGAAGGCAAGCTGGGCGGTCAGGCCCGCGTCGAGGGTGTCGGCGGCACCTGGAAGGACCTGACCGACAACGTGAACGCGATGGCCGCCAATCTCACCGGCCAGGTGCGCAACATCGCCGAAGTGACGACCGCGGTCGCCAAGGGCGACCTTTCCAAGAAGATCACCGTCGACGTGCGCGGCGAGATTCTCGAGCTCAAGAACACCATCAACACCATGGTGGACCAGCTCAACTCGTTCGCATCGGAGGTGACGCGCGTGGCGCGCGAGGTCGGCACCGAAGGCAAGCTGGGCGGTCAGGCCCGCGTCGAGGGCGTCGCCGGCACCTGGAAGGACCTGACCGACAACGTCAACATGATGGCAACGAACCTGACCAACCAGGTGCGCGGCATCGCCGACGTTGTTACCGCCGTCGCGCGCGGTGACCTCAAGCGCAAGCTGGCGGTCGACGTGAAGGGCGAGATCGCGGCACTGGCCAACACCATTAACGGCATGATCGAGACGCTGGCGACGTTCGCCGACCAGGTGACCAACGTCGCCCGCGAGGTCGGTATCGAGGGCAAGCTCGGCGGTCAGGCGCGCGTGCCCGGCGCCGCCGGTCTGTGGCGCGATCTGACCGACAACGTGAACCAGCTCGCCGCGAACCTGACGACGCAGGTCCGCGCGATCGCCGAAGTGGCGACCGCGGTTACCAAGGGCGACCTGACGCGATCTATCACCGTCGAGGCCTCGGGTGAGGTCGCGGCGCTGAAAGACAATATCAACGAGATGATCCGCAACCTGAAGGAGCAGACCCTCAAGAACACCGAGCAGGACTGGCTGAAGACCAATCTGGCGCGATTCACCCGCATGCTGCAGGGTGAACGCGACCTGACGACCGTCACAAACCTGGTCATGTCCGAACTGGCGCCGCTGGTGAACGCACAGTACGGCGTTTTCTACGTGACGAGCAGGGAGCGTGACGAGACGGTGCTCGACCTCGTCGCCAGCTACGGCGCGGAAAGCCGCGAAGTGCTCACGCCTCGTTTCCATCTTCGCGAGGGCATGATCGGCCAATGCGCGGCGGACAGGCGGCGCATCCTGCTGACGCGCGTTCCGGCCGAGTTCCTCAAGGTCGGTTCCGGGCTCGGTCACGCGGCCCCGGCCAATGTCATCATTCTGCCTGTCCTGTTCGAGGGCGACATCAAGGCGGTCATCGAGCTCGCCTCGTTCAGCGCCTTCAGCGACACCCACCAGCTCTTTCTCGATCAGCTCATGGAGTCGGTCGGCATCGTGCTCAATACGATCGCCGCGACCATGCGGACCGAGGGCCTGCTCACGCGATCGCAGCTCCTCACGACCGAGCTTCAGAGCCAGCAGGAAGAGCTCAAGAACAAGCAGGAGGAGCTTCGCCAGACCAACGAGGAACTGCAGGAGAAGGCGCAGCTTCTGTCGAATGAAAAGAAACAGGTCGAGGCGAAGAATCTCGAGATCGAAATGGCCCGGCGGGCACTCGAGGAGAAGGCCGAGCAGCTCGCCCTGACCTCGAAATACAAGTCCGAGTTTCTCGCGAACATGTCCCATGAGCTGCGGACGCCGCTGAACAGCCTCCTGATCCTGAGCAAGCTGCTCGCCGACAATCCTCTCGGCAACCTCACCGAAAAGCAGATGGAGTTCGCCCGGACCATTCATGCGGCAGGCTCCGATCTTCTCTCCCTGATCAATGACATTCTTGACCTGTCGAAGATCGAATCCGGAACGGTGACGATAGAGATCGGCGAGATGCCGCTTGCGAATCTGCGCCAGCACATGGAGCGCACGTTCAACCAGATCGCGAGCGACAAGGGCCTGAGATTCACAATCGCGTTCGACGAGTCTCTGCCCAAAACCGTGAGGACCGACGAGAAGCGCCTGCAGCAGATCGTGCTCAACCTGCTTTCGAATGCCTTCAAGTTCACCAGGGAAGGCGGCGTGACCTTCGATGTCCGCGCCGCGACTGCCGGCTGGAGCCCGGGCCACCCTGTATTGAAGGTCGCCGCGCGGGCGTTGGCGATCAGTGTGACGGATACCGGCATCGGCATCCCCGAGGACAAGCAGAGGCTGATCTTCGAGGCCTTCCAGCAGGCAGACGGGACCACCAGCCGGAAGTACGGCGGCACCGGCCTCGGCCTGTCGATCAGTCGCGAGATCGCGCGCCTGCTCGGCGGGGAAATCCAGGTGGTCAGCAAGCCGAATGTCGGCAGCACATTCACACTATACGTGCCGATAGACTTCGCTCCGGCGCTCGAGCCGGCGACGGCGCCGTCCGGCACCCCGGCGCGCCATGTCAACGGCGGCGCCGACGTCGGTCTGGCGCTCGTTGCGCCTATGGAGATCAAGGACGATCGCGACATGATAAAGCGCGGCGACCGGGTCGTCCTGATCATCGAGAACGATGTGAAGTTTGCCGGCATCCTGCTCGACGTCGCCCGCGAACACGGATTCAAGGGCGTGGTGTCGGAGGCCGGCGGTGCCACCCTGTCGCTGATGAAGAAGTTCCGGCCGGACGCGATCACCCTCGATCTCGGCCTCGCCGACATCGACGGCTGGGCGCTGCTGGACCTGCTCAAGCACGACCTGCAAACCCGCCACGTCCCCGTGGAGGTCATCTCGGGAGGGTTCGAGGGCAACCGCACCCTGACCATGGGCGCCTGTGGTTTCACGCGCAAGCCGGCGCGACGCGAGGACCTTTCGGCGGCGTTCGAGCGTCTGAAGTCGTTTGTCGAACGGCGCGTCAAGAAGCTCGTGCTCGTCGACACCGACGACGTTCAGCGCAGTAAGGCGGCCGAGTTGATTGCCGGCGACGATGTTCACATCGAGGCGGCCGGCACCGCGGCGGACGCTTTCGAGATGCTGAAGCGCGGCGGATTCGACGGCATGGTCGTGAATCTCTCGTCCTCTGCGGCGGTCGGAACGGAGCTGGTCGACCGGGCACGGGACGAGAATGCGGGCGCGCCTCCTCCCCTCGTCCTCTACTCGCCCGGCGGCGACCGGAATGCGCTCCGCGCGTTGGCGCGGCAGCTCGGCGACCGCTTCGTTGTCCGCCATGCAGCCACGGCGAACGAGCTGGTCGACGAGACGGCTTTCCTCCTGCATCGCGCGATCGCCAACCTGCCCGAGAACCGGCGCCAGATTCTGAGCGAGCTGCGACAGAATGAGCCGTCGTTCCAGGGTCGCAAGGTCCTGATCGTCGACGACGACATCCGGAACATCTTCTCGCTCACCAGCGTGCTCGAGCAATACAAGGTGGAGGTCGTGTATGCAGAGAACGGCCGCGACGGCATTTCCGTCCTGCGCAGCTCGCCTGATATCGATGTCGCCCTGATCGACATCATGATGCCGGAGATGGACGGCTTCCAGACCATCCGCGAGATCCGGCGCCACGAGCATCTGCGCGACGTGCCGTTGATCGCGGTCACGGCAAAGGCGATGAAGGGAGACCGGCAGCGGTGCATCGAGGCAGGCGCATCGGACTATGTGGCGAAGCCGGTCGACATCGACCTCCTGCTCTCGCTGCTGCGGGTCTGGATGGCGCGGGCGCCGGTGCGCTCCAAGGCGGCGAACGACGGCTGGCACCCCGCGGCACAGGATGCAGTCCCGGCCGGTGAATGATGGGGTTGGAGAATGGCGCCTGGGGGCGTCGATTGCGCATGGGGCAAGGAGATGAGTGCGGCACCTCTTGAGAAGCGGATGACGGATGCCCGCGCCTCGCAGGACATGCAGCCGGCGCCGGGTTATCGCGCGCGCATCCTGCTCGTCGACGACGACGAGCACAATCTCTTCGCCATGGAGAAGGTCCTCGAGGATCTTGGAGACGTGGTCGCCGCCCGCTCCGGAGAGGAGGCGCTCAAGCAGCTCCTCCGGCACGACTTTGCGGTCATCCTGCTCGATGTCCTCATGCCGGGAATCGATGGGTACGATACCGCCCGCCTCATCAGGTCACGCGAACGATCGCGCCACGTACCGATCATTTTCCTGACGGCCGTGAACAAGGACGACGTCCACATGCTCCGCGGTTATGCGATGGGCGCCGTCGACTACGTGTACAAGCCCGTCGAGCCCTTGATCCTTAGGTCGAAGGTCTCGGTGTTCGTCGACCTGTTCCGCAAGACCCAGGAGGTAGGGCGCAAGGCCGAGCAGGAGCAGCGGCTGCTGGAAGAGAATTTCCGGGTTCGCACCGAGAAGCTTCTCGCCGAGCAGGCGCTCCGCGCGAGCGAGCAGCGCCAGGCGCTGATCATCCAGTCTCTTCCAATCGCCCTCTATGCCGGGGAGGTCGGCCGGGAACGCGGCGCACCGCAGTTCATGAGCGACAACATTCACGTCCTGTGCGGCTTCACCGCCCAGCAGTTCCTGCAGAGCAGGGATCTGTGGTCCGAACGCATCCACCCCGAGGACCGCGAGCGCATCCTGCAGGCGTTCGCACGCATGCCGGAGACCGGCGGGCATGCCGTCGAGTACCGCTGGCGCTGCGCGGACGGGGAGTACCGGTTCTTCCTCGACCATGCCGTGGTGGTGCGCGACGAGCACGGAACGCCTCGAGAAATCTTCGGAACGCTGCTCGACGTAACCGAGCGCAAGCGCCTCGAGCAACAGCTCGTACAGGCGCAGAAAATGGACGCGATCGGCAAGCTGACGGGCGGTATCGCGCACGATTTCAACAATATGCTCACGGTCGTCATCGGCAGCCTGGACCGGCTGCGCCGCGCGCCGCAGAGCGATCCGAAAGTGGTGAAGCGGATCGACCTCGCGCTGGAGGGCGCCATGCGGTGCTCGGACCTGACGCGACAGCTGCTCGCTTTCGCGCGCCGCCAGCCGCTGCAGCCCAAGCCGATCGATCTCAACGATCTCGTCGCAGGCGTGACCGACATGGTGCGGCGCGTCCTCGGCGACGGCATCGAGCTCGTGCTCGACCCCGGCGAAAAGCTGTGGATGGCGCAAACCGACCCGACCCAGATCGAGTCCGCCCTCCTCAACCTCGTCGTCAATGCCCGCGACGCTATGCCCGAAGGCGGCCGCCTGACGGTCATGACGCGGAATCTCGTGCTGCGGGAGAGCGAGGCGGCGCAACTGGGTTTCGCGACCGGCGAATACGTGACGCTGACGGTCGCCGATACGGGCGTCGGCATAGCTCCCGAGTTCCGCGACCGCGTGTTCGAGCCGTTCTTCACCACCAAGCAGCCGGGTCAGGGCACCGGCCTCGGCCTGAGCATCATCTACGGATTTGTCAAACAGTCCGGCGGACACATCAGGCTCGACAGCGAACTCGGCCGCGGCACCACTTTCAGCATCTATCTGCCGCGCGCTCCGGAAACGGTCATGCGCGAGCGGCTTGCCGCGGCCGAGGAGGGCCGCGTGCTGCGGGCGCAGGACGGCGAGATCGTCCTCGCCGTCGAGGACGACGACGCCGTGCGGCAGATCGCCGCCGATGCGCTTGCGGAGCTGGGGTACAAAGTCATCGAGGCGTCGAACGGGCCGGCGGCGCTCGAACTGCTGGCAGGCGCGGCGCGCATCGATCTGCTGTTCACCGACCTGGCCATGCCCGGCGGGATGAACGGACACGAGCTGGCAGCCAAGGCGCTGATGCGCCGGCCCGGGCTGAAGGTGCTGCTGACGTCGGCCTATACCGATCGATTCGCCGGCGGACCCGCCCCGCGCGCGTCGTTGCGCTTCCTGAACAAGCCTTACCGCGAGCGCGAGCTGGCGGCTGCCGTCCGCGACGCGCTCGACGAGGTGCGGTAGCAGGCCGGGACGTCAGCTCCGCGGGCTGCCGACGTTCTTGGCCACGATCCCGATGATGATCAACGTGAATGCAGCAAGTCGCAGCAGGTAGATCCAGCTGTGCTCCTCGCGCGGGATGCCGGCGACTGCGACCAGCGCCTGATTGAGCGCCAGCAGCCAGAATGCGCTTGCAAAGATGACGAAGAGCCCGTCGCGGGTCCGTACCCAGAAGCGCAGGAAGAAAAGTCCCGCCACCAGATAGCCCATTGTGATCAGGCCGGCCACGAATTCGTACATCGCACCGCCCCTCAATCCGATTCCCAGACGAAGCCGTAAAGCAGGACGCTGACCGCGGCCAGCGACGTCAGCTGGCGCAGCGGAACGAGGTCGACCTGAGTCGGCAGGATGATCACGTCGATGAAGAGAAGAAGGTTGTTCAACGACAGTGCGACGAAGCTGAACGCGCTCCATAGCAGCAGCCGCGTATGGGTGCGCGCGTAGCTGCGGGCAAGAAGGACCAGGCAGGCGATGCTGGCGCCGAGGCAGAGCAGATAGACTGCGGGTTTGAGCATTCCCATCCGGTCAGTCCTTCTTGAGCTTGAATGCGTCGGCGAAAGATTGAATCCGCTCGTTGGGGGCGGAGACGATTTCCTTGATCAGCGCCAGCGGGCGCTCGGCGTAGAGGCGGTCGAGCTGCTGGACGAGATCGTCCAACTCGCCGCTCGCGGGCCGATAGCGGAAGGTCTCGCTCGCCGGCTCCTCGAGCAGTCCGATCTTGACGAAGGCGGACGCGATATCGGCGACGAGGGTCCGGTTGCTGCGCATCTCATGGGTCAGCTCGTCGATGGTCCAGACCCGGCTCGCCGCTCGACGCATGACCAGCAGCAGTTCGAGCGCCCAGACGGACTTGATCGAACTGCGCACGAAACGCAACACGGGCTCGGCAATCACTCGTTCACCTGATCCTGGCTCGCGGGTGTGCCGCCACGACGGCAGCAGCCTTGTTTAACACGAATTGGCGTCACGAAAGAACAGCAATTGCCTCGCAAGGTTTTGATATGCCTCAAAAATCATGATGCCGCGGCAAGGTGCGGCGGCGCTCCATGCACCGCCGGCAGATCTGCGTTGCGGCCGCGCGCAGGCACATTAGCGATTTGGTCAGCAACCGGGAGTATTGCATCGCAGCAATCGGCGGCGGTGCCGCGAGTGGCCGCCGTCAGTATCCCGGAGATTTGAGAAAAATGTGGCACTACAACGAAGCCGAGAATGCCTATGTGGGCAGCAATGCCCGCGTCAAGACCGCGGGCGGGCGCATGACCCCCGGCGAGATCGAACTCAAAGCGCGCAGGATCCGCGCCGCGATCCTCGCCGACCGCATCGCCGATCTCGTCGTGGCCGTCGTCCGCGCCATCGGCTGGATCGCCAGCCCGCTCTTCTCGTGGTGGAACCGTACCCGGGTCTATGACGAGCTGATGAGCATGGACGACCGGATGCTCGCCGATATCGGCATCTCGCGCGCCGACATCCCGACGGTCGCCGCAGGCCGCTATCGCAGCGACACGAGCGGCGACGGATGGCATGTCATCGATCGCGTCCGTCGCATGTCCCGCCCGGTGCTGCCGCTGGCGCACAACGACCACGCGGCTCCGCCGCGCGTCGCTTGAGGCCGCGCTGCAACACAGCGCGGATAACGGGACCGAAAGAAATTCTTAGCAGTACGCAGGGCAGTGTCTCCAAATGAGACCAGCCCTGCAGCTTCGTGCATGGACCGCCGCTCTCGCTTGCGCGTGGGCGGCGGTCCTTCTCGTTCCGGCCGATGCACGCGGCGGCAACAACCCGCCTCGTCTTGCCCTGGATCCGGCGGCGCAGCCGGAGCTTCTATACGAGTACAGGCAGGACGCCTGCGACAGCCATGACCTGCCCGATGTGCCGGCGCGCGCGTTCCGCGATGCCGACGGGACGATCATTCTGCTGGCGACCAACTACATCCACCGCGCACTTGTCGGCGACAGCTTTGCCACACTCGAGAAGCGCTGCGACATCCTCTACAGGCCGGGTCAGATCGGCGATCCCGCCCTCTATGACGACAAGGCCTGGATCCAGGCGGTCTATACCGACGACGGCCGGACCATCCACGCACTGCTGAGCGCAGATTTCCACGAGTACCGCCATACCAGGCGCTGCCCCTTCGGCACCGACACCAACAAGTGCTGGTACAACGCGATCACCGCGGCGGTCTCGACCGACGGCGGCGCCACGTTTCGTCCCGCCCGACCGCCGCCGGCACACTATATCGCCGGGCCGGCGGTGAAATACGACCTCCATGCCGGTCGCAGCATCGGGTTCTTCACAACCAGCAACATCGTCGCGCATCGGGGCTATCACTACACCCTGGTCTACACCGGCGGAGGCTTCGCGCAGCAGAAGCGGGGGGCCTGCCTGCTGCGCAGCGCCGATCTCGGCGACCCATCGTCGTGGCGCGCATGGGACGGCGCCGGTTTCGGCTATCGCTTCGCCGATCCGTATCGCGACGACACCACGCCGCAACGGTCCGGCTGCACGCCGGTCAGCCCCCGTGTCTTCAGCGGCCCGGTCCGCACCCTGCTGCACCACCAGGCCTCTGGCACGTTCGTCGCCGTGATGCTGGCTGCCGCGCCGTCGCGCGGTGTCTACTACTCCGTGTCCAGGAACCTGATCGATTGGGCGGAGCCGACGCCTCTGATGCTTGCGCCGACCCGCTCCGAGGTGAAGCGGGGGTTGAACCGGGATGCGGCCGTCGCGATCGACTATCCATCGATCATCGATCACGCGAGTCCGGGCCGCAATTTCGAGTTCATCGCGGCCAAGCCTTATCTCTACTACGTCGATCTTCCCGCAAGGAGCGGCAAGCTCACCGGTGAGCGCAGGCTGATGCGCCGCCCGCTCGTCCTGAACTGAAAGCGGCACAACACGAAGGAACTGACATGGCTCGCATTCTCGTCATGAAGCCGGCCGGCGAGCTGTCGCCCAGCCGCGGAGTCGTCTCGCATTATGCGGACTCGCCGGAGAAGAGCGTGAAGCACTTCTACAATATCGGCGATCTCTACGTGTACGACTCCTCGCTGCGGCTGCTCGAGCACGACGCGGTCGAGGCGCTCGACATAAACACCGTGTCGGACGAACGCATCGCCTACTACAACGAGAATTTCGACTACTGCTTCCTGCGCGGCTCGAATTACATCAACCCCAACGCGCAGTGGGGCAAGGCCAACGAGGTGATAGAACGGCTCAAGATTCCGGTCATCGCGTTCGGCGTCGGCGTGCAGATCAAGTCCGAGAACGATCTGGCGCTCAATCCCGAGACGACCCGGCTCCTGCAGCAGATCGCGGCGAAGAGCACGAGTATCGCCGTGCGCGGCGAACTGTCGGTCAAGGTGCTCCATTCGATCGGCATCCGGAACGTGCGCGTGATCGGCTGCCCAACCGTGTTCCGGCATCGCCAGCCGACGATGTCGATCTCAAAACCGCGCTTCGAGGACCTTCAGCGGGTCGGCTTCACGTTGCGCCGCAATACCCCGCACTCGACCGTGTTCCAGCGCTACCTGCTGCATTACCTGCACCAGCGCTTCAGGCTCAGCATCATCTGCGCCGGCGAGATCGAGGAGAAGACGATCTTCTTCGCGAGCCAGCAGCGCCTCGCCGATGCCGACCGGCGCATCGTCGATTCCGCAGCCTCGCTGGTCGAGAAGGGCTGGCTCTACGACGCCGCCGACCCGCTGCTCGACGTCTACAGGAAGGACCTGTTCTGGGCCGAGTCCGTCGCCGAATACGACCGCCGTGTCGAATCTCTGGACGCCGTGCTCGGCTATCGCCTGCACGGCAATCTCCTGTCGCTCGCCAACGGCACGCCGGCGCTCTATCTCACCTACGACACGCGCACCCGCGAGTTTGTGGATACTTTCAGTATTCCGCATTTCGACGTGCTCAAGGGCGAGCGATTCCAGTTCCAGGCGTTCTACGAGGCTGCGGATTTCGCGCCGTTCGAGCGCGCCTACCAGCGCCAGTTCGGCGAGCTGCGCCGTTTCCTGGAGGAGAACGACATGCCGCACCGTCTCGGCGGCGCCCTGCCCGAAACCGGTGCTGCGATTGCTCCGGAGGTTCGGCCCGGGCGCTGACCTCTGCCGTCCTTTTCAGGCCCGCGCCGGCTCAGACTGCCGTCGCGCCTTCGAGAAGGCTGCGGGCGGCGCCGCTTGCGGAGCTCCCGCTGATTTCGTCGAGCGAATAGCCGGCTGAGCGCACGGTGCGGATCAGGTCGGTCTCGCCCGGCGCGTTGATCGCCTTGCGCAGACGGCGGATGTGCACGTCGACCGTGCGCGGCTCGACATAGATTTCGGCACCCCACACCGCATCGAGCAGCTGCTCGCGGCTGTAGACGCGCCCGGGCCGCTCCATCAGGAAGCGCAGAAGGCGGAACTCGGTCGGCCCGAGATGGACCGGCCGGCCGTTGCGCAGGACGCGGTGTGCGGCCAGATCGACGACCAGCCCGCAATAGCTCATGACCTCGTCAGCGGCCGAGGGGCGCGCGCGACGCAACACCGCGCGGACCCGCGCCATGAGCTCGCTCGGGCTGAACGGTTTGGAAATGTAGTCGTCGGCACCAACCTCGAGGCCGCGCACCCGGTCGCTTTCCTCGCCCCGCGCCGTAAGCATGATGATCGGCAGCGAGCGCATGGCCGGCTTACGGCGAACCTGACGGCAGACCTCGAGCCCGGAGACGAGCGGCAGCATCCAGTCGAGGACGATCAGGTCCGGCTTCGATTCGTGAATCGCTGTCAGCGCTTCCTCGCCGTCCATCGCGACGGAGACGCGGTAGCCTTCCCTCTCGAGGTTGTAGCGCAGCAGCTCGACCAGTGCCGCCTCGTCCTCGACGATGAGTATGTTCGTCTTCATGCCCTAGTCCTCGCAAACACCCGGGGTCCGCGAGCGGATGCGGACGAGGGAGGGCCGTACGGCCCTCCCGCGACGCAAGCTCGCCGGCCCCGCCGGATCACATCGACTTCGCGGCCCACAGTGCCTGACCGTTGGGCCCCTTGACCTGCTGCCAGGTGTTCTCGATCAGACCGACGACGTTGTCGGGCATCGGCACATAGTCGAGCCCGTCCGCCATCTGGTCGCCGTTCTTGTAGGCCCACGCGAAGAAGTCGAGCACCTGCCTGGTCGTCTCGGGCTTCTCCGGACGGTCATAGATCAGGATGAACGTGGCGCCGGTGATCGGCCAGCTCTTCGCGCCCGGCTGGTTGGTCAGGAGGATGTCGTAGGCGGGCGCCTTGGACCAGTCGGCGCTGGCCGCAGCTGCCTGGAAGCTTGCGCTCTCCGGAGCGACGAACTGGCCGGCCTGGTTCTGCATCAGGGCATAGGTCAGCTTGTTCTGCTTCGCATAGGCGTACTCGACATAGCCGATTGCGCCGTCGGTGCGCGACACCAGCGCCGCCACCCCTTCATTGCCCTTGCCGCCGAGGCCGGTCGGCCACTGCAGCGAGGTATTGACGCCGACTTTGTCTTTCCACTCCGGATGCACCTTGGCCAGATAGTCGGCGAAGATGAACGTCGTGCCCGAGCCGTCCGAGCGGTGAACGACGGCGATCGACTGGTTCGGCAGCGTGACGCCAGCATTGAGCTTCGCGATCGCCGGATCGTTCCACTTCTTGATCTTGCCGAGATAGATGTCGGCGAGGAGCGGCCCGCTCAGTTTGACCTGGCCCGCCTGCAGCCCCTTCACGTTAAATACGGGTACTACGCCGCCCATCACGGTTGGAAACTGGATCAACCCGGCGGCCTTGAGATCCTCGGGCTTCAATGGCATGTCCGACGCGCCGAAATCGACGGTCTTGCTCTTGATCTGCTTGATGCCGCCACCCGACCCGATCGACTGATAGTTCATGCCGATGCCGGTCTTGGCCTTGTAGGCTTCGGCCCATTTTGCATAAAGCGGATAGGGAAAGGTCGCGCCGGCGCCGGAAATATCCGCGGCGTGCGCGCCCGAGACAAGGAGGACGGCGCCGGCAGCGGCCGACGCCGTACGGCTCATCCATCGCGAGAAAGCATTCATAACAACTCCGTACGGTCGGAATTCCGGGGCCGACGGAAGGCCGCACCCCGTGACGGCACGATGCCGTCGACGCGGCTGACCCTAGTTGCGATATGCGACAGCCATAAAACAGTTCGATGGCAGATCCGTGACACGCACAAGCCATTGCGATTACGTGCGAAAAACAAAGCTGAAGCATCTCAGGTAAGGCTCGGGAGCGGCTCGAGGCGGCGGACCGGCGCTGACTCGGCGCGCTCAGCCGAGCGGCTGAAAGATATGCGACGGCCGGCAATCCCCACGCCATCGCCTTCAGCAGCATGAGGCCGAACGTGCCGGTTCGCGACGGAAGGACAAAGACGGCGGCGTCTGCACAGAAGCGCGCCCGGACATATTCGTGCGCTACGCGGCGGCGCTGCTCTTCGGAAGCTGGGCAGGATCAAGACCGTGCAGATCGTGCCGGCGCGCTGCATCGAGATTGCCGCTCCCGCCGCTGAGCCCGTTCGGGGCGACGGCGGGCCTGAGTCTGGCCGGTGGCGCCTGATTGCGCCTGTCGCCGCGGGCAATAAGCGGTTCCTGTCGCGGCTGAGCGTCCCTATGATAGCCGCGCATCACAAGGAGCCCGACATGCAACGAGACGCCGCCCGGGCCGCCGAGCTGATTTCCGATCTCACCAGATCAACCTTCGAAGATGTCACGGGCTATGTCAGCACCCAGGCCACGCTCGTCGACCTGACCTTTCCGCGCAGCCTGATGATTTATGCGCATGCGGCGCTGTTCTTCGAAGAAATCCTGGGACTGCAGGCCGGCGATGGCGCCTTCGTCGAGGCGCTGGCGACCGAGGCCCGCGCGCGGCATGTCGAATTCTGGCATGCACATGGCGCCGAGCACGGATTCGACGTGACCGACCGGGACGGGATCGCGAAGGTCTTCGACGCGGCGCGGGAGCGCATCGCGCCGCCGTTGCGCGCCGCGATCGGCAGGCTGGTGGCCGGCGACCAGGTGCAGGGGCAGACCGAGATGATCGTCAGCGTTCTGGCGCTCGTCGTCGAACCGCCCGTGCGCGAAGAGGATCTCGCCGCGCATGTCGCCCCACTGCTCCAGCCCTATCTCACGCGGGTCGAGCCGCTGATGAGCTTCCTGACGGAAGCGCAATAACCGTAAGGCCCGACGTGGGACGGCGAACCCACGGAATCCGCCGGAAGTTCTCGTCCTGCCAATCCCCATGACCGGCGCCGTGCTCGTGCTGCGGCGGCTATGCGCTGGAGCAGGTCCAGGGCGCAGCAGGACAACATACGGCCGTTCGCCATCACAGGCTCGGCGGCCATCGAGAGCGGACGAAGCGGTTCAGGCGGCAGCGCTGGTGCGCATCGTGGCTCCGATATGGGCCGTCAGTGCGTCGGCGACGGCAGCGGCATGGGTCAGCGGCAGCATGTGCCCGGCGCCCGGAAGTACAACGACCGTGCTTTCAGGCAGGGCGGCGGCAGCCAGCTCGGCAACGCGGCGCGCCGGCCTTGGCGACACGCTGCCATGCATGACCAGGGTGGGTACCGTCATACGGCGATAATCCTCCGCCGTGGCTGCTTCCGCGAAGACGGCCGTGAAGTTCGCCGAGACGCCGGCGATCTGCGCGGCCATGCGCGCCTGGGCGCCGGGCGACAGGCGCATCCATGCGCCCTCGCCGTTCCAGTAATCGATGAAGCGCGCCATCCCGTCATGGCTGTGCCCATTCAGCGTGCATTCGAACACGCCGGCCGCGAGACTCCTGATCTCCGCATAGAGATTGCGATCGCCGGCGCCGCCCTGACGCAGAAGGTGAAACAGCACCGGCTCGACCAGCGTCAGGCTCCGCACCAGCCCGGGATGGTCCATCGCAACATGCAGCGCTACCGCGCCGCCGAAGGAATGACCGACGAGATGAACAGGGCCGGCCTGCGATTCCAGCAACCGCGCGACCATGCGCGCGTGGTCGGAAAGCCGGATTGCGCTGCGCCCCGGCCACGGGCCGGTTCCGCCGCAGCCATAGAGGTCGGGGGCAATGACGTTGAAATCGCCGCTGAGTATGGCCGCGAGCTCGGACCACTGCGCGGCGGAACTCCCGGAGCAGTGCAGCAACGCCACTGGCGGACCGCTGCCCATGGCCGCGTAGGCCACTTCGACGTCGTCAATCGTGGCGATCTGCATCGGCCCTTGCCCTCAAGCCCGCGGTCGGACCGAACGCAGCAGCATAAAGCGGAGCAGCATGCGTTGCGACTACGCCCGCCGGCGCCGCGCCCGCGGAGCCCCAATACGCAAGGCAGACCGCCGGAACGGTCCGGGTCCGGAGAGTCCGGAATGCAAGAACGCGCTCGAATTCTGTACGCCACCCGGTGGAAACCGGCGCGCTGTTCATAGTCATATCGAATGAGGTCATCACCATCTCCATCTACCGGGTCGGCGGCCGGCGCCATGCAGCGCCGGCCGCGCAATTCCCGCGTGTCTCAGGCCGCCCTGCGTATCCCCTGCGCGGCGTCCAGTGCCTGGCTGAGGTCGGCCAGGATGTCGTCGATGTGCTCGATCCCGACCGAAAGCCGGACGTAGCCGTCAGAAACGCCGGTCGCATTCTGCTCCTCCGGCGTAAGCTGCGAATGCGTCGTCGTCGCCGGATGGATCGCCAGGCTGCGCGCATCGCCGATATTGGCGACGTGATAGAAGAGCTTGAGCGAGTCGATGAATCGCCGCCCCGCTTCGCTTCCGCCCGCGAGCTCGAATCCGACCAGGCCGCCGAAGCCGCCCTTCAGATACGTCTCGGCGCGACGGCGCGGCTCGCCGCTCATCAGACCGGGGAAGATGACCTTGGAGATGCCCTTACGGCCCTGAAGGAAGCGTGCCACGGCCATCGCGTTCTCGCAGTGCGCACGCATGCGCAGCGGCAAGGTCTCGAGTCCCTGGATGAACATGAAGGCATTGAACGGCGACATCGCGGCGCCCAAATCCCGCAGCAGGGTGGTGCGCGCCTTGATGATGTACGCGACCGGCCCGAGCGGCTTCACCGCCTCGGTCCAAACCGCGCCGTGATAGCTCGGGTCCGGTGTATTGAGCGCCGGCTGGCGCACGGGATGCGCCGCCCAGTCGAAATTGCCGCCGTCGACGATCACGCCGCCGATCGAGGTGCCGTGCCCGCCGATGTACTTGGTCGACGAATAGACGACCACCGCGGCGCCATGCTGCAGCGGACGGCACAGCACCGGGCACGATGTGTTGTCCATGATCAGCGGAATGCCGAACGAGCG
The DNA here is from genome assembly GCA_041690495.1 of Alphaproteobacteria bacterium. GTDB lineage: Bacteria > Pseudomonadota > Alphaproteobacteria > CACIAM-22H2 > CACIAM-22H2 > DATAAP01. The sequence goes on from JAWLHE010000003.1 coordinate 192,752, forward strand.
GCCGATCTTGGCCACCTCAGCGATCGGAAACACGGCCAGCTTCGGATTCGGCAGAGTCTCGGCGTAATACGCGCGCGTGCGGTCGTCGGTCGCCTTGCGGAAGGCTTCGGGATCGGCCGGATCGACGAATCGCACCTCGATGCCCTGGTCGCGCAGAGTGTGCGCAAACAGGTTCCAGGTGCCGCCATAAAGATCGGTCGAGCTGACGACATTGTCACCCGCGCGCGCGAGGTTCTGCAACGCTAGGGCCGAGGCTGCCTGCCCCGACGCCACCGCGAGTGCCGCGACTCCGCCCTCGAGCGCCGCGATACGCTTCTCGAGCACATCCGCAGTCGGATTCATGATTCGCGTATAGATATTACCGAGCTCCTTCAGTGCGAACAGGTTCGACGCGCGCTCGGTCGAGCCCAGGTCGTAGGACGTCGTCTGGTAGATCGGCACTGCGATCGAGCCGGTCGCGGGATCGCCGCGGTAGCCTGCATGCAGGACCAGCGTTTCGGGATTCTTTGATTCCAGTGTCATCTGTCTGCTCACTTTCCCCTTTATTGGACTGTCGAATGCTGGCGACGGTCGTCACCCGTGCCAGAACGGCTTGTTCACCTCGCGCCAGACCTCGAGCTCGGTAATGCCGATGTCGCGGCGCAGCCGCGCATCGAGCGTTGCCAGGGCGCGTCGGCCGCGGGCGCGCATGTGCCACACGACGAGGCAATTCGCAACGCGGACCACCACACCCGCGCATGCCGCGAAGATGCGTGCGATGCCCCGCACCTGCGCTGTCGCGGGAATCGCCGGCGCCTGCCGCGTCTCGACCCATTCCCGGCCGAGGAAGAGGATCATCGGCCGGCGGGCGGCAGCATCATTGCCGTTTGCCGCGCCATTGGCCGGAAGGATCGCGCGTTGTGCACTCATCTCGTGCTCCTTTCTCGTCGGATCGGTCGATCGATCTGTCCTGCGGTGGGGCGTGTACATGACATGCAGCCCCGTCCCCGTCTGTGAGGAAAATCACAAAGCATGGCGCACGGCCGGCGGAGAACTGGCGAGTGCCGCTTGCCGCGCGCTCGCCTTGCGCATCGGCCGCGACAGATCGATCCAACCCGAGCCGCCCCGGCCCTCGACGATGCCGCCGCAAGCGGCCAGGAACCGGCCGAACCCGTCGTTGCCGTCCTGCCAGAAGAACAGGACGCGATCGCAGGACTCGCGCTTCGCCGCGACCGCCGCCATTCGCATCAAGCGTCTGCCGACGCCGCGACGCCGCCAACCCGGAGCGACGACGATCGCGCCTTCGCGTGCCGGCGTCGCGCCCGAGAGCGGTGCCGACAACTCGATCAGGCCGCAAAGGCGCTTCCGCGCGAAGTAGCCGATCAGCCGCGCCTGCGCCCAGTCGATCGTGTCGCAGTAGCGCGCGATCGCCTCGTCCGACTTGGCTACGCCGAATCGCAGGCTGCGGTCACGCGGGCACAGCGAGAGGTAGTGCCGCATTACCGCGGCCATGTCTTCCGGCCCGAGTTGCCGATACATCGACGTCTCCATTCGCGGATACGAGGCTGTTCCCGCCTGCTCTTCCGGCTAAAGCCGCTGGATGTCGCGGCGCGTCAGCCCGATGTCCCGCAGCACGCGGTCATCGAGCGACATGAGCTGCCGCCGCTCGCGGTCGCGCTGCGGCCATTCGAGCAGAATCCGCAGCCCCTGCACGGCGGCCCGGCACGCCGCCGTCGTCACGCGGCGCAACGCTCCCATCGGCACCGGATGCGGCGCGAAGGCGGTTTCGCTCGGGCGCACAAGGCCACGGATGCCGGTCGATGCCCGCGGCGCCAGCGATACCGGCAGCGGCAGGCCGGACGGAACATCATCCGTTCCAAGCCAATACGAACCGGCCAGAGGCGGGCGGGTGACGGATTGAAGGCTCATCGTTTTCTTCTCCAGGTCATGCGTGCTCGGCACGGAATGGCGCCGGAGTCCTGCGGGCGCGCACCGCGAGCCGTCGCAGCGCCATGGCCATCGCGCGGAGTGCCCGCGCGACAGTCAGCGCGCGGGTCCGGCGGGATTCGCGGCGATAGTGCTCGACATCGATCGGACCGCCCGGCCACAGCCGCACCGGCGTCATGGGATCCGCCGGCGCCGGATCACGAAATTCGTTCATCGTCCTGCCCTGGGGCACATGGCCGCCCGCCCGCCTAAGCACTTGCAAAGGCGATAAAGAATGTCGTCGGCCGTTTCGTTTGCGCGCGAATGACTACGCCCGCCTTCGCACCTGCACAAACGACATTTCGTAACGGGATGAATGAGGCGCCTTCATCCGACATCGTGCGATTGGCACGTCGCGTCGCCGTGCGGATGACAGGCAGGGCGCGGCCGGACCGGGCCGATTAACCGTCGGACCGCTTTACTTAACGCTCCGATGGTTAATCGCGCGATTGCCCGAACGCGTTGTTCCGCATAGACGATCCGACCTGGCAGGCGCCCGGCACGCGGTTTGCTTCTCCAGTAACAGGCACGTCGGCGTCGCCGAGACTCGCAATGTCGACGAACAGCTTCTGCAGCTTCCTCTCCAGACGCATCGAACTCGGGCCGGCGCAAAACGCCGGCCCATTTTTTCCGCATTACCGCGGCGTGGCGATGACGATATCGACGCGGCGGTTGCGTGCGCGGCCCAGCGCAGTTTCGTTGCTGGCCACCGGGAACGAGTCGCCGAGCGCCTGCACCGTGATGCGCCGCGCATCGATGCCGCGTGCGACCAGTGCCGCGCGGACCGCATCGCCGCGGCGGCCCGAGAGCTCGAGATTTCGACTCCGGCTTCCGAGGTCGTCGGAATGGCATTCGATCCGCGCTGTTCGCGACGGATCCTGCCGCAGCAGGGCGACGACGCGTTCGATGGTCGGCTCGGCCCGGCGATCGAGATCGACGCCGTCTCGGGCAAACAGCTCGTTGTCGAGCGTCACGGTGATGGGACGATCCAGGCGCTGGTCGAGCGGCTCATCCGGCGACGCCGCAGCGTCGGCCGATCCGCTGGGCACCGCCGGCTCGCCGTCCAGCGGAGTGACTTCGACGGTGCGGCGCCGGCGCTCGGCCTCTGCATCATGGGCGGATTCCTCCGCGCGCCGCAGCCTCGCCGCTTCGCGCGCGGCCGCCGCGCGCTGTTGCGCGAGATCGGCCCAGTGCGCGATGACGTCGCGATCGTTGCCGCGGCGCCAGTTGCGCTCCGCCTCGGCGAAGGCGTCCTCGGCGAGTTCGAGTTCCGTCCGCGCGAACCGCACGACATCGGGGTCGGCCGCGGCCGACCTCATTTCGCCGCGCGCCTCCTCGACCGACGGGTTGAGGCGCGGCGCCCCGCCGCCGCAGGCCGCGAGCAGAAGGGCGCAGATCAACGCAAGGCCGGCGCGTATCGCGGTCATCGCCTGACATCTCCCGGGCGGGCGCCGCTCCGCCTCGTGCGGCGTCCCTCATCCGGGGCGGCCACCCATGCCGCCGCAGGCGGAGCCATCGGCGACCGCGCCGGCGCAGACCGGCCGGCCAGCTTGGCCACTGGCATCCCCATGAGGCGCCGCGCCGAGCGCATCGGATGCGCCCCTTCGGGCGGCATGTTCCGCTTGAGATCCACGCCCGAAAAACCCGCGAAATGGCTTGGCTGTTCCACATCGGCAGGCCTTGCGGAGGCGCGGTCCACGGCCACGCTTGTTGATCCGCGCGAACTGCTTATTTTTCCAAAACAAGTCGCTTGAGCGGACAGGCTGTGTCTGGTTCCTTGGGCCAACCGCACTCGCAGGCGCATAGCCAATCAAACGAGCTAGGCAATACATACATGCGCGTTCTTCTGATCGAGGACGATCCGGCCATGTCGGAATCGATCCAGCTTATGCTGAAGGCCGAAGACTACATCGTCGATGCCACCGATCTCGGGGAGGAGGGTCTCGAACTCGGGAAGCTCTACGAGCACGACATCATCATCCTCGATCTCATGTTACCCGACATCGACGGCTATCGCGTGCTCAAGCGCCTGCGCGACTCGCGTATCAGGACTCCCGTGCTGATCCTGTCCGGACTCGGCGAGGTCGACAGCAAGCTCAAGGCGCTCGGCATCGGCGCCGACGACTACCTGACCAAGCCCTTCGACCGGCGCGAGCTGATCGCGCGCATCGGCGCGCTGGTGCGCCGCGCGCGCGGGCTCGCCGAGCCGATCATCACGGTCGGCAAGATGTCGATCGACCTGAAGGGCCGCAGCGCCACGACCGGTGGCCAAACGATTCCGCTGTCGAAACGCGAGTTCAGCATTCTCGAGCTGCTCTCGCTGCGCAAGGGCAGGGTCGTCAGCAAGGAGACGATTCTCGATCATCTCTATGGCGGCATGGACGAGCCGGACATGAAGATCGTCGACGTCTTCGTCTGCAAGCTGCGCGCGAAGATCGCGAAAGCGACCGGCGGCGAGCACTACATCGGCACCGCCTGGGGCTCGGGCTACAAGCTCGAGCAGCCGCCCGAGCCCGCCCCCGAAACCGCGCGGAGCGCGGTTCCTTCAGGCGTCGAGACCTGATGCGAATTCACGCCGTCGCCGCCTTGCGCCGGTCCGCGCACCAGCGACGCCAGAACATGCGGTAGGCGGATTCGACCGCCGCGCCGTAGGCCGCATGGTCGCACAGCACCGAGCGGCGCAGCCGCTCGCGCAGTCCGGTGCGCGCCCGTACAAGACGCGCCGTATCCCCGGCCCAGCCGACCGCACGCGCGATATACTCGTCCTCGTCGCACGTGATCTCCGCGGCCATGCCGAGAGTCGACAGGATCGACGCGCCGACCCGCCCCTGCGGCCGCGCGTCGCATAGCGTCACGACCGGGACCCCCATCCAGAGCGATTCGAACGTGGTGATGCCGCCGGCCTGCGGAAACGGGTCGAGCGCTATGTCGATCGCCCGATACGCCGCGAGATGCTCGCGACGCGTGGTCTTGCCGCGCAATTCGATGCGCTCCGCCGCGACGCCGAGCGCCACGAGCGAGTCGCGCAGCCAGCGCCGCGTATCCTCGTTGTCGAAGGCCGCATCCTTGGCAAGCAGCCGCGCATCCGGCACGCGCTCGAGGATTCCGGCCCAGGCCCGCAGAACGCGCCGGTTGATCTTCGCCGGACGGTTCATCGAGCCGAACGTAACGTATCCGTTCGCCAGGGCCGGGGGCGGCCCCAGTGCCGGGCCATCGACCGGCGGGGCGAAAGGCATGAATCCGGGCAGATCGTGAATCGTCTCGACAAAGAGGTGACGGTCGTCCGCGGGGATCAGGACCGGGTCCGACAGCAGATAGTCCATCGTCGGCAGGCCCGAGCCGAGCGGGTAGCCCCAGCCCTGCACCTGCACCGGCGCCGGCTTGCGCGCGAACACCGCGAGGCGGTGGCCGTCGGTGAAGCCGGAAAGATCGACGAGGATGTCGATCCGGTCGTCGCGGATGCGGCGCGCGAGCACGTCGTCGCTCATTCGCCACGACTCGCGCCAGGCAGACGCCGCGGCATGGAAGCGCTTCGTCACGGCGTCGGGATTGCGCACTTCCGAATAGCAGACGACCTCGAAATCCGCGGAGTGGCCGAGGATCACCGGACCGAGCGCCTCGGCGGCCGAATGCGCCTTGAGATCGCCCGAGACATAGCCGATCCGCAACGGCCGATCGGGGTCGGGATCGTTCGCATGCGGCGCGATCGCCTTCGCCGCCGCGGCGCAGTGGCGTTGGTACCAGCTCCGCCGCTCGGCCATCGCCTCGGCAAGATCGGCGCGCGGGTCGAGGTCGAGGGCGAAGATCAGGTTCCCGTGCGCCTTGGCGCTGCCTGGATCGCATGCGATCGCGCGGCGGAACCCGTCGACCGCCTCCTCGATCCGGCCGCAGCGGAACAGCGCCAGCGCAAGATTGTGCTCGGCCTCGAAGAGGCCGGGATGGTCCGCGACTGCCCGGCGGAAGGCGCGCACGGCCGCGGCGAAGTCCCCGCGCGCGGCATGTGCCATCCCCTGGCCCATCTGCGCCCCGGTGGCGCCCGGCTGGAGGGTGAGGGCCGCGCCGAACGCCTCGAGCGCCGGGCCCGTGTCGCCGGCAGCCAGCAGCGCATGACCGAGATCGACATGATGCGCGGCGCGTGCCGGCTCGCATTGCACGCAGAGGCGATGGGCCGTGACCGCCTCGTCGACCCGCCCCAGCTCGACATAGAGCTTGCCGAGATTGGCGAGCGCCAGCGCGAAGTCGGGCGCGATGGAGATTGCCCGGCCGAACGCCTTCACTGCTTCGGCCGTATTCCCCATCGCGATGTGGATCGTGCCGAGACAGTTCCAGGCGTACCTGTCGCCCGGCGCCGCGACCACCGCCGAATGCGCCAATGTCAGCGCCCGCTCGTGCAGCCCCATCCGGTTCGCGATATCCGCGAGGCGCCACAGCGCCTCGGCGTCGCGGGCGTTCTGCGCGAGCGCGGCCTGGTAGATCCGGCCGGCGTCGGCGAGATAGCCGGCCTCGTAGAACGCCCGGGCGCGATCCAGATCGGGAGTGGGATTGGTCATTGCGGCCCGCCCGATCATCGGCGGCTATGGTTAAGCGACGCTTACCGGGCCGCGACGTCTCATTCCTGGATTTCGGCGGCGAGCGTCTCGACGCGGTCCGCCTCGCCGGCCGGCTTGTCCCAGCGGATGCGGTGGATGCGGGGAAAGCGCAGCGCCAGCCCCGATTTGTGTCGCGTAGAGCGTTGCACGCCCTCGAAGGCCAGCTCGCAGACCAGCTTCGGCTCGACCGCGCGCACGGGTCCGAAGCGCTCGACCGTGTGATTGCGCACCCACTTGTCGAGCTGCAGCAGCTCCGCATCGGTGAAACCGAAATAGGCCTTGCCGACCGGCACCAGCTCGGCGCCGTTCTCCGTATCGCGCCAGCAGCCGAAGGTGAAGTCGGAGTAATAGGACGAGCGTTTGCCGTGGCCGCGCTGCGCATACATCATTACGGCGTCGACCGTGCCCGCATCGCGTTTCCACTTGAACCACAGCCCCTTCGGCCGGCCGGCGACATAAGGGCTGTCGGCGCGTTTCAGCATCACGCCCTCGGAGCCGCGGGTACGGGCATGCGCGCGGATCTCGCGCAGCGCCGGCCAGTCCGCGAACGCGATCACCGGCGACAGGTCGAAGCGCGCCATCAGCGCCGTGCCGGCGACATTCCCGGCGAACCAGCGCTCCAGCCGCTCGCGCCGTGCCGTGAAGGGCAGCGGCCGCAGATCCTCGTCGCCCTCGAACAGCACGTCGTAGAGCCGCACGAAGGCCGGATAGCCGGCGAGCATCCTGTCCGTCACGAGCTTGCGGTTGAGCCGCTGCTGGAGGTCGTTGAACGAGCCGACATCGTCGCCGCGCCGCACCAGCAGCTCGCCGTCGAGCACGGCGTCGAAAGTCAGCGCCTGCAGGATGTCGGGGAACGCGCCGGAGATCTCGTCGCCGGTGCGCGAGTAGATGCGCCTGACGCCGCTCCTGCCGACGAGCTGGACGCGGATGCCGTCCCATTTCCATTCGGCGCGGAACCCGGCCGGATCCATCGAGAGGAGCTCGCCCTCGTCCAGCGCGTGCGACAGCATGATCGGCCGGAACGTGGCGGCGCGATCGACCGCCGGCACCGGCCCCTTGCCCTCGAGCCAGGCGAACAGGCCGGGAAAAGGCGGCCGCAGGCCGTGCCACACCTCCTCGACCTCCGCGATGTCGACGTTGCCCATCTCGGCCAACGCCGTCTTCGCCAGCCGGGCCGACACGCCGACGCGCAGGCCGCCGGTGATCAGCTTGATCAGCGCCCAGCGCCCGGTCGCGTCGAGGCGGTCGAGCCAGACGCCGAGCTGCGCCATCACCTCGGCGCGCGTGGCGCCGCCGAGCGCATCGACGATCTCGCTCAGATGCGGCGAGGCCGCATCGTCGGCCGGCGTCACCGGCCAGATCAGCGCCGCGGTCTCGGCAAGATCGCCGACGAAGTCGTAGGACCAGCCGAACAGCGCCGGATCGACGCGGCTCTCGACCAGGCCGCGGATCGTCGCCGGCTTGGCGAACCTGAACTCGAGCCCGCCGGCGATCGCCGCCAGCGCGTAGCCGCGGTCGGGGTCGGGGGTCGTGGCGAAGTAGTCCTTCAGCAGCCGCAGCTTGGTCAGGCGCGACGGCGAGAACAGCAGGTCGTCGAGCAGGCGGGCGAAGCGCTTCATCTACGTGCGGGCAGCATGCGCCGTCATTCCGCGTCCTCGTCCTCGTAGCCGACGAGGTCGAGGGCCCGCGCCCTGATGCCGCGGCCGGTCGCGTAATGCACCAGCCCCTCCTCGCGGCCATGCGTGACCCACACTTCGCGCGCGCCCACCTCGTCGATCGTCCGCGTCAGCTCGTCCCAGTCGGCGTGATCGGAAATCACCAGCGGCAGCTCGACGCCGCGCTGCCTGGCCCGCTGCTTGACGCGCATCCAGCCCGAGGCGAGCGCCATGACCGGGTCGGGCAGCCGCCGCGTCCAGCGATCGTCGATCGCCGACGGCGGCGCCAGCACGATCTCGCCGCGCAGTTCGTCCTTGCCGGCACCGGTCGCGTTGCGCAGCTCGCCCAGCATCACGCCGAGACGCTCGTACAGTTCGCACATCGCCACAAGCGCGCCGTGGATGTAGATCGGGTCCTCGTAACCCGCCTCGCGCAGCAGGCGGATGACGCGCTGGCACTTGCCGAGCGCGTAGACACCGACCAGCACGCAGCGTTCGGGAAAGATCGCGCGGGCGTGCAGCACCCGCGCGATCTCTTCGGCGTCGGGGGGATGGCGGAACACCGGCAGGCCGAACGTCGCCTCGGTGATGAACACGTCGCACTCCTGGGGCACGAAGGGAGCACAGGTCGGATCGCGCCGCCGCTTGTAGTCGCCCGAGACGACGACGCGGCTGCCGCGCCATTCCAGCACCACCTGCGCCGAGCCGAGCACATGGCCCGCCGGCTCGAGCCGCAGCGTCACGCCGTCGATGTCGAGCGCCTCGCCGTAGCGCAGCGGCCGGCGCTCGCGGCCCGCCTCCCCGCCGAGACGGTGGTCCATGATCGCCAGGGTCTCCGCCGTCGCCAGCACCTTGCCGTGGCCCGGTCGCGCGTGGTCGGAATGGCCGTGCGTGATCACCGCGCGCGCCGACCGCCGCACCGGGTCGATGAAGAAGCCGCCCGGCTCGACGCACAGGCCCTGCGGCGTCTGCCGCACCCAGTCCGACGGTTTCGGCGCCGTATTGATCGCAACCATCCTGCTAAACTAGGCGGCGTACCGCAGCGAAACCAGAGGAGGACCGCATCCCGTGTTCGAGCTCGATCCGCGTCTTGCCGCCGATACCGTCGAGCTTGCGCGCTGGCCGCTGTGCCGCGTCCTGCTGATCAACGACGCCAACTACCCGTGGCTGATCCTCGTGCCGCAACGCCCGGGCCTGCGCGACCTCGACGAGGTGGCGGACGCCGACAGCGCCGCCCTCTTCGACGAGATCGGCCGCGCCTGCAGCGCGCTGCGCAGCATGTTCAGGCCGCACAAGCTCAACGTCGCCGCGCTCGGCAATGCAGTGGCGCAGCTCCACATCCATGTCATCGCCCGCCAGACCGCCGACCCGGCCTGGCCGAAGCCGGTATGGGGCGTGGTGCCGGCGAAGCCCTATGCGGCCGATGCCCTCGCCGATTTCCGGAAGCGCTTCGCCGCCGCCGTCGCCTGAAACAGCGCGTGAAACACCTAAGTCTTTGATTTTTCCGGGATAAGCAGCGGGCGCTTCACTGCTTCACGGGAATGCGCAGTTGTGTCTTCCGATCCCCCTCCCCGGATCTGCCAACCCTTTGATTCTCCGGCGAACCGTTCGCGGCCTTGCTGTCCGGTCCGTGCGCCCGGCCGCCGCCGCCGTTCCCCCGTGAAACACTTAAGGCCTTGATCGCGCTCCAACTCCTGCCGCTGTTTCACCTGTTTCACACGGATCCGCCGTTTCAGCCCCGCCCGGGCGCAGAGGACGGCAAATGAAAATGAAAAACGCCCGCTGCGGTCGCGAAACCGGGCGGGCGCAGGTATGCCGGCCGGGACTCGACCATGCGGACGCGCCGCGGTCAATCCGCTTTCTCCGCGGCGGCGCTCACATCCAGCGCCGGACCGCCGCCTTGTAGCGCCGGTACTCGTCGCCGAACTTGGCCTCGAGATAGCGCTCCTCGCGGGCGATGACGCCGTACCGCACGACGGCGAGAAGCGGCACGAGAAGGACGAGCGCCACCACGCTGTCCGCCGCGACCGCCACGGCAAGATAGAGGAGCGTCATCCCGACATACATCGGATTGCGGGTGAACGCGTAGACGCCGCTCGTGACGATGGCGGTCGTGGGATGCCATGGCTCCGCGTGGGTGCCGGCGCGACGGAACCGGATGAGCGCGCTTACCGCCAGGGCGGCCGCGGCGCCGAGAAGAACGGCCGCCAGCCCGTAGCGCATGGCGGCGGGAACCCCGGTCGCGACGCGGACGGCAAGGAAGTCGATCGCAAGCCCGATGCCCAGCGCCGCCGCAAAGAGCAGCGGCGGCGGCGCGATCACGCCGGGATTGTCCTTCGCAGGGTGCATGCGGCCGATCCGATCGCGTGGGGTGGCGCCAAAGCAGAGTTTCCTGTACGCGCGACCCGGGGTCCTGCGGCTATGATCGCACGCTGCCGGACCAGTGGAAGGAGAAAACATGACCCTGCCCGCCACCATGCGCGCCGTCGAGGCAGGCGCGTTCGCCATCGAGGCGCTGCGCGTCGTCGAGCGGCCGGTGCCGCGGCCGCGACGCGGCGAGATCCTGGTACACGTGAAGGCGGCGAGCCTCAACTACCGCGACCTCGCCGTGCTCGCGCAGGGCTACATGCCCAACCTGGAGATCCCCTACGTGCCCGCGTCGGACTGCTGCGGCGAGGTCGTCGCCGTGGGCGAGGACGTGACGCGGTTCAAGACCGGCGACCGGGTCGTGCCGATCTATACCCAGGGCTGGCACGCCGGCATGCCGACTTTGGCGCTGCGCACGCAGCGCACGCTCGGCGGGCCGCTGCACGGCGTACTGCAGGATTACGTCGCAGTGCCGGCCGAGGATGCCATCGCGGCACCCGCGCACCTGACGGACGAGGAGGCCGCGACCCTGCCGATCGCCGCGGTGACGGCGTGGTCGGCGCTGGCCGAGGGTCGCGTCAAGGCGGGCGACGCCGTTCTGGTTCAGGGCACCGGCGGCGTGGCGCTGTTCGCGCTGCAGTTCGCGAAGCTGCACGGCGCATCGGTGATCGCGCTGTCGTCGAGCAACGACAAGCTCGCCCGCGCCGGCGAGCTCGGGGCCGATATCGGCATCAACTATCGCACGACCCCGGACTGGCACACGGCCGTGCGCGAGGCGACCGGCGGCCGCGGCGTCGATATCGTCGTCGAGACCGCGGGCGCGACGCTCGCGAAATCGCTCGCCGCAACGGCGTTCGGCGGCTTCGTCGCGGTGATCGGCTTCGTCGCCGGCTACGAGGCGACGATCCCGTTGCGCGCGATGATCGGCCCGATGGTGCGCGTACAGGGTATCGCAGTCGGCTCGCGCGCGCGCTTCGAGGCGATGAACCGCGCCATGGCGCTGCACGCCGTGCGTCCGAAGATCGATTCCACCTTCCCGCTGGAGAAGACCGCCGACGCATTCCGCCGCATGGAGCGCGGCGCGCATTTCGGCAAGATCGTCATCGCGCTGTAGGTGCCGGCCCGTCTCGCACCAGCGACGGGTGCCGCCACAGGGTCAGCGCCAGGATCAGCGCGATGGTCATGCCGATCATCTCGCCGCCGTCCTCAATCACGCCGATCATCAGCGCCGCGCGCCGGAACTGCCAATAGATTGCGATCTCCGCCATGTCGACGACCACGGAGAAGAACGCGATGAAGCCGATCACGCCGGCGAACAGCATCGCCGCGCGGATATGCACGGCGCTGCTCGCGGCGATGCCGTAGATGCCGAGCGCGCCGATCACGAGCGCCCAGGTGGCATAGACGCCGAGCTCGCCGAGATCCTGCGGCCGCAGACCGCCGGCAGACGGCAGATCGAAACGCGCTGCAAGATAGCCTCCGGTCGTTTCGTGAATCATCAGCGCGTCATCGACGACAATGATCAGGAACGCGACGGCGCCGGCGAGATAGATCGGCTGGGCGTGTCGTCGGCTGCAGAGATAGAGGAGCGCCGCGGTCGCCGCCGTCTTGGCGTAGTTCGTCATCTCGGGCAGGCCGCCGTCCGTGTTCACAGACAGGGCGGGCGAAAGCACGAAGCCGAGGTCGATGTTCACCATCGCCTGCAGCTTCGGCGACAGCGCCAGCGCCAGCGCGACGAGATTCACGAGGATGAAGACCGCATCGATCGCCAGGAGGGCGAGCGCAAGGCGCCACAGGAATGTGTCGCCCCGGGCCGCCGCCCATACCTGCTTCGCCAGCTCAACCAGCCGGCGCGGTTCGCCGGCAAGCGAGGGCAGCAGGGGACCGGCATGCGGCGCGTCTTTGTCGTGGGTCCTCGAGATCGGGTTGCTTCCCGGCAAAGTCAGTGGCCCCGGGAGTGCGGCTCGTACGGAACGCAGCGCGAACGGTGACCGCCCCGTCCGACAACCCGCAGTCAGGGACGCGCGCCTCCCGGCTCGCCTTGCACTCTATTTACAGTTTTGTTTCGATTCTCGGTCTCTTTCGTGTTCCCGGCGGCGCGATGGCGGTCGCCCACCCGGGATCGATGCTCCTTGCGCCCGGACCGCGCCGTCCGGCAACCGCGCCTGAGGGGCGCCTCCCGGCTCTACGCATCCGCGTCGCCGGGCCAGGTCGATGTCCGACGGCAGATCCGGCCATCCATGCGTGCGGGCCGAAGCGGCTTCGCGGATCGCCCCGGCCGATGCCGCGCGGCCGAAGCTCACACCGGCTCGACCTCGGATTCGACCTCGCGGGCGCGTTCGGCCGGGGCCCTGGCGGGCGACGTGCGACGGTGCCGCGCGTAATGCTCGCGGCACTCCGCCTCGCGGCCGCGCACGACGCGCTTGCCGGCGAGATCGCCCCAGGTTTCGGTGACGACGGTCCGCTGCGTCTCCGGCCCGCCGCTCAGGTGGAAATACAGCACCACCCAGTCGCGGGTGAGCCCCAGCTTGTGCGCGCGCGCCGTGTTCGCGAACAGCGCCGTGATGCGCCAGCGGCCGCGGCTGGTATGCAGGACCGGTTGCCACGTGCGATGCCGGGGGTTGAAGCGGCGCGGCATGATCAGCGGCAGGTCGCCGGCCTCCGCCCGGGTGCGATACTCGCGGTCCACGTCCAGCAGAATCGCCACGCCGGGCTCCTCCCAGACCGGTTTCGGCCTGCGGCGCGGCTGCAAGCGGTTCAGGACGCCGTTCAAGGTGTGGCGGATGCTGGCGATGCGGCGCCGTCCCATCCCCGGTACCTCGCCGAGGCGACCCTCCTTGAGCGCCGCCGCGAGCGCTTCCAGGGTCGTGATGCCGAGGACGTCGTAGATCCGCCGCGACAGCACCGGGCCGATGCCCGGAATGGCGGTGAACAGCCGCTCGGGCACCAGCCGGCCGCGCAGCATGTCGAGGAACGGCCAGCGCCCCGTCATCAGCTGCTCGGCCGTGGCCCGCGCAATGGACGGCCCCACGCCTCTCAGATCGAGCAGCGCCTGCGCGCCCTCGGCGCCGATCTCGCCAATGTCGCGGTCAAGCCGGCGGATCGTACGCGCCGCCTGGGCATAGGCGTTGGCCCGGTACGGATCGGCGCCCTGCTGCTGCAGCAAGGTCGCCGCCGACGTGAGTCGCCGCGAAATGAGCGCGTTGGTCCTGAAACGACGCGGCTTGCCGCCGCTATCCGCCTGCGTCTCCTGAGTCACGAAATGCTCCGCCATGCCGACGCGCACCATGCGCGCAGAGCTTCAACGCAGCGGAGCCGCATTCGGATTCAACCTTGCCGGCAAGCTCGCGCCCCGGCTCCACCCGGCGTCGCCACCGCAGATCGGTCGCGGAGGCCGGCCGGACTCGTTACGATGACTGATCCCGGACCTATACCTTCGCCACCGGCGTCCATTCCTGATTCGCCGTCTGGCCTGGTACCAGCTCCACCTTGAGCCAGCCCGGCTGGCGCTGGTCGAAGGCCTTGTAGGCATCGATCGCGGTCATCATCGGCTCGCGCTTGGTCAGGATCCCGCGCGGGTCGATCATGTTGCTGCGCACCATCTCGAGCAGCTTCGGAATGTACTTGCGGTGATTGCAGTTGCCCATCTTCATGGTCAGGTTCTTGTTCATCGCCTGGCCGATCGGGAAGGACTGCATCGACTGCGGATAGACGCCGAGAATCGACAATGTGCCGGCCTTGGCGAGCGACTCGATAGCCCACATCAGCGCCTGCGCCGGCGCATCGCCCGGATGCCAGTTGCCGTCGCTCGGCTTTGGCTTCTTGCCCTGCATTGCCTGCTTCTGCTGCTGCTGGAACTGCTGCTCCTGCCGGGCTGCCTGCTTCGCCGCGGGCCCGTGATGAGCATGGACCGCGTCGATGCCGACCGCGTCGATGGCGCGGTCGGTGCCGATCCCGCCGGTGAGCTGCCTGATCGTCTGGACCGGGTCGTCCTGGTCGAAGTTGATCACCTCGGCGCCCTGGGCGCGCGCCATGTCGAGGCGCGAGTCGATCGCGTCGACCGCGAAGATGCGGCCGACATCCATCAGTTTCGCGCTGGCGATGGCGAACTGTCCGACCGGGCCGCAGCCGAACACGACGACGGTGTCGCCCGGCTTGATTTCCGCCAACTCGGCGCCGAACCAGCCGGTCGGGAAGATGTCCGACAGCATGATCGCCTGATCGTCGCTGATCTCGTCCGGCACCTTGACGAGTCCGACATGCGCGAAGGGAATGCGCGCCTTCTCCGCCTGCAGACCGTCGAACGGGCCGGTCATCTGCGGCCCGCCGAAGAATGCGGTACCGGCGGCCGGCCCGTTCGGGTTGGCATGGTCGCATTGCGAATAGTAGCCGGCGCGGCAGTACGAACAGTAGCCGCAGGCGATGGACGAGGGAATGATGACGCGGTCGCCGATCTCGAGATTGCGTACCTCGCTGCCGATCTCCTCGACAATGCCGACGCCCTCGTGGCCGAGAATCGTGCCCTTCTTCATGCCGGGCAAGGTGCCGCGGACCATGTGCAGGTCGGTGCCGCAGATGGCGGTCGCCGTCACGCGCACAATGGCGTCGGTGGGGTCCTTGATCTTCGGCTCGGGCACGTCCTCGAGCCGGATATCGCCGAGATCATGGAAGACGACTGCTTTCATTGCGGGCTCCTCAGGATGAGATCGTACAAATGGAACCGCCTCATCCCGAGGCGCGGTCAGCGAAACCGCACCTCGAAGGATGGGCAACATGCGCGGCTTACCCCACCGGCTCCTCGATCTTGGGCTCGGCGCGCTCGTTGTAGATTCTGCGGATGCGCTCGCCGTGCGGCGTGCCACCCTTCAGCGCCCTGGCAAGGTTCTCCGTCTCCTCCTTCTTTGGCACCGGCGAAATAACCGGCTCGTCGGGATCGACGACCGCCTCGAGCAGAGCCGGACCGTCGTGACGCAGCAACGCGTCGATTGCGTCGGCGCAGCGCGCCGGATCGTCGACGGAGAACCCGGCGAAGCCGCACGCCTCCGCCACCTTCGCATAGTCTATCGGCTGCAGCTCGCAGCCGAACTCGGGATTGCCGGAGAAGAAGAGCTGCTCCCACTTGATCATTCCCAGCGAGTCGTTCCTGACGACGACGACCTTGACCGGCAGCCGGTACTTCACGCAGGTCGCCAGCTCGCCCATCATCTGGGTGATGCCGCCGTCGCCGATGAAGGCGACGACCTGGCGTCCCGGATGGGCGATCGCCGCCGCGATCGCATAGGGCAGGCCGCAGCCCATCGTCGCGAGCGTGCCCGATACCCCGAAGCGGCGAAGCCCTCGCATCTCGATATGCCGCGCCGCCCAGACCGTGTTGGTCCCCGAGTCGGTGACGACGATCGCGTCGTCGCTCATGCGCTCGGACAGCGTGCGCGCCACGGCCTGCGGCTTCATGGGCTTCTCGCCGGGATCGGCGCGTCTGCGCATCTCGCCGTCCCATGCTTCCTTCACGCGCTGGATGCGCTCCAGGAACGCGCGGTCGCGCTTCGGCTCGATCCGCGCGAGCAGCGCCTCGAGAGTCGCGCGCGCGCCGCCGACCAGCCCGACCTCCACCGGATAGCGCAGGCCGATTCGCGCGCCGTCGATGTCGATCTGGATGGCGCGTGCCGCGCCGGGCTCGGGATAGTACTCGACGTAGGGGAAATTGCTGCCGACGATCAGCAGCGTATCGCATTCCATCAGGGCGCGCTGCGACGCCTCGGTGCCGAGATGGCCGACCGTGCCGGTACATTGCGGATGATCGTCCGGGAACACGTCCTTGCCGAGCAGCGCCTTCGCGACCGGGGCGGCGAGCTGTTCGGCGACCTGCATCAGCTCGCGCCGCGCATTGCGGGCGCCCTGGCCGCAGAGGATGGCTATGCGGTTGCCGCGGTTGAGCCAGTCGGCGGCGCGGTCGAGATCGTCGGGGCTCGGGGTGACGCGGCTCTCGCCGAATTCGTAGGAGACATGATGCGAGACGTTGCGCCGCGACGGCACCGCCTCGTCGAGCGACTCGCTCTGGAAGTCGAGCGGAAATGCGACATGCGCGACGCCACGGCAGGCGAGTGCGGTCCGGCAGGCCTGTGCGGCGACGTTCTCCACATGGGTCGGCCCCATGATCCGCGTGTTGAACGCCGCCACGTCTACGAACACGCGGTCGAGCGGCACGTCCTGCTGCGTCTCGGTATCGATCAGGTCGTGATAGGGCATGCCGGTGATGGCGAGGACCGGCGCGCGGTCGAGCTTTGCGTCGTAAAGGCCGTTGATGAGGTGGAGCCCGCCCGGCCCGGAGGTCGCGAGGCAGCAGCCGAGCTTGCCCGTGAACTTTGCGTAGCCGCAGGCGGCAAGCGCCGCCGCTTCCTCGTGCCGCACCTGGACGAAGCGGATCGCGTCCTGGCGGGTGCGCAGGGCCTCCATGATGCCGTTGATGCCGTCGCCTGGCAGGCCGAACACGACATCGACGCCCCACCGCATGATCGTGTCGATCAGGACATCCGCGCCCGTCTTCGCCATGCGGCACCTCCTCCATGTGTCCTTCACGCGTCCGACAACAACGGGCTGCCTACCGCGACGTTCCGGCGCGGCGGTGCTGCTTGGAAATCGCGGACCGCCGTTGGACACTGGACCAATGCCCGGCCACGCTGATCTTCCGGCCCTCCTGCCCGAGCGCTTCGCGCATTGGTTCGCAAGGCGCGGCTGGCAGCCGCATGCGCATCAGATCGCGATGCTCGGTGCGGCGCGCGCGGGGAAGTCGGCGCTGCTGATCGCGCCGACCGGCGGCGGCAAGACCCTGTCGGGATTCCTGCCCAGCCTGATCGAGTTGGGCGAGCGGCCGGCCGAGGGGCTGCATACTCTTTACATCTCGCCGCTCAAGGCGCTGGCGGTCGACATTCACCGCAACCTCGAGATTCCGATCGCCGAGATCGGCCTCGCCATCCGCGCGGAGTCGCGCACCGGCGACACGCCGCCGGCCAAGCGCGCACGCCAGCGCGAGCGCCCGCCGCAGATGCTGATGACGACGCCGGAATCGCTGGCGCTGATGCTGGCCGACCCCAAGGCGGCGCAGCTCTTCGCGGGCTTGCGCTGCGTCATCATCGACGAGATCCACGCGCTGGCCGGGACCAAGCGGGGCGACCTGCTCGCGCTCGGTCTCGCCCGCCTCGCCCGCGTGGCGCCGGCGGCACGGCGCGTCGGCCTGTCTGCCACCGTGGCCAAACCCGACGTGCTGGTGCGCTGGCTCGGTTCCGGCCGGTCGGGCGCAATCGAGACGATCCTCGGCCGCTCCGGTGCGGCACCCGAGGTCGCGATCATGGTGCCGGAAGCGCGCATGCCGTGGTCGGGGCACATGGGGTTGCACGCCCTGCCCGAGATCTATGCGGCGATCCGCAACGCCGGCACGACGCTCGTCTTCGTCAACACGCGCGCGCAGGCCGAGCTGATCTTCCAGGCGCTGTGGCGAATCAACGACGACAATCTGGCGATCGGTCTGCATCACGGCAGTCTCGCGCCCGAGCAGCGCCGCAAGATCGAGGCGGCGATGGCCGCGGGAAAGCTCCGCGCCATCGTCGCGACGTCGTCGCTCGATCTCGGCGTCGACTGGGGCGCCGTCGATCTCGTCATCCAGGTGGGCGCGCCCAAGGGCGTGACTCGGCTGCTGCAGCGCATCGGCCGCTCCAACCATCGCCTCGACAGGCCGAGCCGCGCCATCCTCGTGCCCGCCAACCGCTTCGAGGTGCTGGAATGCCGCGCCGCGATCGAGGCGATCCGCGACCGCGAGCTCGATGGCATGCCGGCGAGACCGGGCGGACTCGACGTGCTGGCCCAGCATATTCTCGGGATGGCCTGCGCCGGCCCGTTCCAGGCCTCCGATCTCTACGACGAAGTGCGGTCGGCCGCGCCGTATGCGGAGCTGCCGCGCCAGGATTTCGACGACGCGCTCGCCTTCGTCGCCGACGGCGGCTATGCGCTGAAATCCTACGACCGGTTCAGGCGCCTGTTCCGCGCCGCCGACGGGCGCTGGCACGTGATCGGCCCGCGCGTCGCGCTGCAGTACCGGCTCAATGTCGGCACCATCGTCGAGGCGCCGATGCTGCAGGTGAAGATCGTGCGCGGCCCGCGCCTCGGCGAGGTCGAGGAGTATTTCATCCAGGGCCTCGAGCCCGGCGACACATTCGTATTTGCCGGCCAGATGCTGCGTTTCGAGGGCGTGCGCGAAACCGTCGCCGAGGTGACGCGCACGACCGGCGACGCGCCGAAGATCCCCGCCTATGCCGGCGGGCGCCTGCCGTTGACCACGCAGCTCTCGGCGCGCGTGCGCGGCCTGCTGGAAGATCACCGGGCGTGGCGCGATCTCCCCGCCGAAGTGCGCGAATGGCTGCGCATCCAGCAATGGCGCTCGGTGATGCCGAAACGCGAGGGGCTGCTGGTCGAGACCTTCCCGCGCGGCAGCCGCCACTACCTCGTCGCCTACTGCTTCGAAGGGCGCAACGCGCACCAGACGCTCGGCATGCTGCTGACCCGGCGCATGGAGCGCGCCGGACTGCGGCCGCTCGGCTTCGTCGCGACGGACTACGTGATCGCGGTGTGGAGCCTGCGCCCGGCGCGGCGCATCGACGCGCTGTTCGACGAAGACATGCTCGGCGACGATCTCGAGGAATGGATGGCGGAATCATCGATGCTCAAGCGCACCTTCCGCAACGTCGCCGTAGTCGCGGGCCTGATCGACCGCCGTTATCCCGGGGAGAAGAAGACGGGCCGCCAGGTCCTGTTCAATTCGGACCTCATCTACGACGTGCTGCGCAAGCACGAGCCCGACCACGTCCTGCTGCGCGCGACGAGAGCCGACGCCGCCAGCGGCCTGACCGACGTGCGCCGCCTCGCCGACATGCTGGCGCGGGTCAGGGGCAAGATCACGCACCGCGCGCTGGACCGTGTCTCCCCGCTCGCCGTCCCGGTCCTCCTCGAAGTCGGCAAGGAATCCGTCTACGGCGGCGCCATCGACGCCCTGCTCGACGAGGCCGCGGAGGAGCTGATCGCGGAAGCCACGCGCGACGTCATGCCGGGCCAGGACCTGCTGCTGTGAGCGCGTTTTTCCGCCAGTTCAGTGTCCATGCCCGGACCTGACCCGGGCATCCCGCCTGGATCGCCGGGTCGATCCCGGCGATGACGGTAAGAGGAACGAAAAGGTTGGATTCGCGGCGGCCGCATTCGATAGAACATAGATCGAACAACACGACGCCTGTCTGTCGCATGAGCGCCCGCATCACCATCAACGGCACCGCCCTGCTCGCCGACCCGACCGGGGCGCTCTACTGGCCGGACCAGCGCACCCTGATCGTCGCCGACCTGCATTTTGAGAAAGGCTCGAGCTTCGCGCAGCGCGGCCGGTTCCTGCCGCCCTATGATACGCGCGTGACGCTCGACCGGCTCGCGCGTGTGCTGCAGCGCTACCGCCCAGAACGCGTTGCATGCCTGGGCGATTCTTTTCACGACGGCGAAGCTGCCGGCCGGCTCGCCGCCGGCGACCGCGACCAGCTTCGCCGCATCGTCGCTGCACACGAATGGACATGGATCGCCGGCAATCACGATCCTGCCCCGCCGGCCGAGCTTGGCGGTGTCGTCAAATCGGAGATCACGGTCGGCGCGCTCATCCTGCGCCACCAGCCGGAGAACGGCACGCTGACTGCAGGCGACGTCTGCGGTCATTTCCATCCCAAGGCGGCGATCACCCAGCGCGGGCGGCGCATCGCGGCGCCGTGCTTCGTCACCGACGGGCGGCGGCTGGTGATGCCGGCCTTCGGCGCGTTCACCGGCGGGCTCGACGTGCTCGATACGGCGATCGCCGGGCTGTTCAGCCGCGCCGGGTTCCGCGTGCTGATGCTCGGCAACGAGCGGCTGCACCTGTTCCCGCGCGACCGGCTGGATGCGATCGCGCCGACACGGCACGCCAGCGTCAGGGCGGTCTGACGTTCAGCCGAAGCGCGCGAGGAAGCGGACCAGCTTGCGCGTGACCGGCGAAAACAGCTTCGGCATGTAGAAAGTGCCGGCGGCGCGCTTGCCGAGCTCGCCGAGTGTCGGGTAGGGCACGATGAGATTGGCGACGGCGCTCAGCTTCAGGCGTTTCGCGATCACCAGGCACCACAGCTGGATCAGCTCGCCCGCCTGCGGACCGACGATCGCCGCGCCGAGCACGTGACCGCGCTTCGTCGCGATGATCTTCACCAGGCCTTCCGTCTCGCGCTCGGTCTGGGCGCGGTCGTTTTCGTGGAACGGCCAGCGCAGGATGCGGATGTCCTCGCCGCGCTCGCGCGCCTCGGCTTCGGTGAGACCGACATTGGCGAGCTCGGGATCGGTATAGGTCACCCACGGCACCGCGCGGCTCTCGACCTTCGCCGGCAGACGGAACAGCGCGTTGCGAATGATGATCCCGGCGTGATGGCCGGCCATGTGGGTGAACTGATAGCCGCCGGCAACGTCGCCGATCGCGTAGATCCTCGGGTTCGAGGTGCGCAGCCGCGCGTCGACCTCGATCCCCTTCGGCGAATGCTTCACGCCCGCCGCGGCGAGGCCCAGTCCATCGACCGTGGCGCGCCGTCCGGTCGCGACCAGCAGATGCGAGCCGGGTATGCAGTGTTCGGACCCATCCTTGCCGACAATCACGGCGAGATCGCCCGCCGCGCCTTCGACGCGCAGCACCTTGGCGCCCTCGAGAATCTCGACGCCGTCGCAGCGCATGCGCCGGCGCACGAAATCGGCCAGCTCGGAATCGTCCTTCGGCAGCAGGGTTGCCGCCTCGACCACCGTCACCTGCGCGCCGAGGCGGCGATGGGCCTGCGCCAGCTCGCAGCCGATCGGCCCGGCGCCGATGACGACCAGGCGGCGTGGGCACCGGTCGAGGTCGAACACCGTCTCATTGGTCAGGAACGGCACGCCTTCTCCTTCGCCGCGCGCGAGGCCCGGTATCGGCGGTATGGCGGGTCCGGAGCCGGTCGCGATCACGAAGCGCCGTGCGCGGATCACCGTGTCGCCGGCACGCACCTCGTCCGGGCCGGTAAAGCTCGCGTGCGCCTTGATGACCGTCACGCCGAGGCCGGTGAAGCGCTCGGCAGAGTCGTTCGGCTCGATCGCGGCGATGACGCCGCGCACGTGTTCGCGCAACGCATTGTAGTCGACCGCCGGCTCGCCGGCCTGCACGCCGAAGCGCCGCGCCCCTCGGATCGCGTTCGCCGCGCGCGCCGCCGCGATCACCGATTTCGACGGCACGCACCCGTAGTTCAGGCAGTCGCCGCCCATCCTGCCGCGCTCGCACAGCACGACTTTCTGGCCGAGCTGCGACGCACCCGCCGCGACCGACAGGCCGCCGGAGCCGGCTCCGATGACGCAAAGATCGGCCTCGAGCCGCTCGCTCATGGCCCGCGCCGCCAGCGCTTGTAGACCACCGGCACCAGGGCGAGGATCGCAAGGCCCAGGACCGGCAACAGGACCTTCGGCGTGAACAGGATGCCGGGATCGGGCGTGCGGCCGGCGGCGAGTACGGTCCCGAGCCCGTCGCCGATGCTGGCGAACACGAGCGCTCCCGGAATGATGCCGAGGAATGTCGCCGCGACGAACACGCCGAGCCTGACGCCGAGAAAAGCCGGGACCAGGTTGACCAGGAAGAAAGGAAAGAGCGGGACCAGCCGCAGCACGAGGAGATAATTGAATGCGTCGGCGCGGAATCCCTCCTCCATCCGCTTGATCGCACCGCCGGCCCTGGCGCGCAGCATCCCGCCGATCGCCGTGCGCGCCGCGACGAACAGGACGACGGCGCCGCCCGTGGCGCCCAGCACCGCATAGGAGCCGCCGGGCAGAACCCCGAACAGGAACCCGCCGGCGACCGTCAGCACGGTGGCGCCCGGCAGCGAGAATGCGACGACGACGATATAGGCGGCAATATAGGCGAGCGGCGCCAGCACCGGACGCGCCGCGACCCAGACGAGCAGCTCCGCGCGGTTTGCCGCCAGGGTTTCGAATGTCAGGTAGCGATGGAATCCCAGCGCGAGGAACACGGCAAAGCCGGCCGCGAGCGCCGCAAGCGGCAGCCACCGCGTCACTCGGGTCCAGCTGTTGTCATCGGCAGACGTGGCAGCCCCCATGCGGCTCCGCAATTTCGTTAACGCCGGGCGCTCCGCCCGGCTGCCCGACTCTATGGAGCGTTCTCCGGCCCCCAGCCAATCATTTGCCCGTGAGGCGGCGCCGCGCGCCGCCCGAACCGCTCAAGAATGCGCGATTGACTTGGATAAGCCAGCGCTTTATAAGCCCGGCCCTGTTTCGGGCTTCGGCTCGACGGACTGCCGGATCGGAGTAGAGGCTCGTGAGCAAGCGCACCTATCAGCCCAGCAAGCTCGTCCGCAAGCGGCGCCACGGCTTCCGCAAGCGGATGGAGTCCGTTGGCGGCCGTCGCGTGGTCGCGGCACGGCGCAGCAAGGGGCGCAAGCGCCTCTCGGCCTAGCGCCGCCGGGGCCGCGGACGTGGCCGGCGATGCATACGGCCATCGGCCGCCTCAAGAAGCGGCCGGAATTTCTTCATGTTGCCGCCGCCCGCCGCAAATTCGCGGCACCCGGACTGGTTCTGCAGGCCGCGGCCCGGCCCGGTGGCGGCCCGGAGATCCGTATCGGCTTCACCGCGACGCGCAAGCTCGGCGGTGCGGTCGTCCGCAACCGGGCGCGAAGACGCCTGCGCGCGGCGGCGCAGGCGGTGTTGCCCGTTGCAGGCGTCGGCGGCTATGACTACGTGTTGGTCGCGCGCGCCGGTACGCTGACACGTCCCTGGCCGCTGCTGCTCGACGATCTGCGCAAGGCGATCGCCACGGTAACTCCTCAACGACGCGAGGCTCGGTGAATCCCCTGACCTGGATTTTCGTCGCGGCGATCCGCCTCTATCAGTGGTTCATTGCGCCGCTGGTCGGACCGGCCTGCCGCTACATGCCGAGCTGCTCCGAATATGCGCGCGAGGCCGTGGTCACGCACGGGCCGCTCGCCGGCGCCTGGCTGGCGGTGCGGCGCCTTCTGCGCTGCCACCCGTGGGGCGGCGAAGGCTGGGATCCGGTACCGCCGCCGCGGTCCGCCGGAACCGACCATCATTCCCATTGCCGCGATTGCCCGTAATCCCGGCCTGACGACACCTGAATCTGCTGGAGTTCGGTACCGAGTCATGATCATGGAGAACAAGAACCTCGTCCTTGCGATCGTGCTGTCGATCGCGATCGTGCTCGGCTTCGAGTTCCTCTACAATAAGCCGCGCCAGGATCGCGAACGCGCGATGCAGGCAGAGCGCGCGGCGCGGGAAACGCCGACCCAGGTCGTGCCGGGCACCGCGCCGCAGCAGCCCGTACCGGGCGCGCCGGCCACCACGGCGCCGTCGGCGCCGGCCACGGCCGCGCCGGCCACGCCGCCCGCGGTCGACCGCGGGGCCCTTGTCGCGCAGCAGCCGCGCGTGCGCATCGACACGCCGGCGATGCAGGGCTCGATCCTGCTGCGCGGCGCCCGCATCGACGACCTGCGGCTGCCGCGGTATCGCGAGACGGTAAAGCCGGACAGCCCGCCGATCACCCTGCTGACGCCGCAGGGGCTTCCGCAATCCTACTTCGCCGAGTTCGGCTGGGTCGGGCCGCAGGGCGTGGCCCTGCCCGGCCCGGAGACGCAGTGGACCGCCGACCGGCAGACGCTGACGATGTCGACGCCGGTCACGCTGAGCTGGGACAACGGACAGGGGCTGCGCTTCGAGCGCCGCATCGCTCTCGACGGCGACTACATGTTCAGCGTCACCCAGCGCGTGGTGAACACCGGCAGCACGCCGGTGCAGATCCATCCCTACGGCCTCGTCGCACGCAGCGGCACGCCGAAGACCGAGGGCTTCTACATCCTTCACGAGGGCCCGCTCGCGGTTATGGAAGGCACGTTGCGCGAGCCCGGCTACGATGATCTCAAGGACAACAAGTCGATCGAGTACGACTCGACCGGCGGGTGGCTCGGCATCACCGACAAGTACTGGCTGGTCGCGCTGGTCCCCGACCAGAAGGGGCAGATCAAGGCGCGATTCAATTACAACATGGTCGCCGGCGACGACCGCTTCCAGGCGGATTTCCTCGGACCGGCAGTGACCGTAGCGCCCGGTGCGAGCGCGGAAACAACCGACCGGCTGTTCGCGGGCGCCAAGGAGCTGGACCTCCTCAACCATTACCAGGACGCATTCGGCATCACGAATTTCGATCGTGCGATCGACTTCGGCTGGTTCTATTTCCTGACCAAGCCGATCTTCCTGATCCTCGACTATTTCTACCGTCTGCTCGGCAATTACGGCCTCGCCATCCTGCTGCTGACGGTGCTGGTGAAGCTCGTCTTCTTCCCGCTCGCCAACAAGTCGTACAAGGCGATGAACAAGATGAAGCTGCTCCAGCCCGAGATGGAGAAGCTGCGCGAGAAGTACGGCGACGACCGCCAGAAGCTGTCGCAGGAGATGATGTCGCTGTACAAGCGCGCCGGCGCCAATCCGCTCGCGGGATGCCTGCCGGTGGTCATCCAGATCCCGGTGTTCTTCGCGCTGTACAAGGTGCTGTTCATCTCGATCGAGATGCGTCATGCGCCGTTCTTCGGCTGGATCCACGATCTTTCGGCGCCCGACCCGACCTCGATCTTCAACCTGTTCGGCCTGCTGCCATGGGCGCCGCCCGAGGTCTTCCTGCTGGGCTCGACCATCGGCGCGTGGCCGATCATCATGGGCATCACCATGTTCCTGCAGCAGAAGATGAATCCGGCGCCGCCCGATCCGATCCAGGCGCGCATTTTCCTGGCGATGCCGTTCATCTTCACCTTCATCCTGGCGCCGTTCGCATCCGGACTGGTGATCTACTGGGCATGGAACAACGCGCTTTCGGTTCTGCAGCAATGGGTGATCCTGCGGCGCATGAAGGCGCATCCGACGAAGTGACCGCGGAAGCGCAGGCGGACGAGCTGCTCGAGGCCGGCCGCCTGCTCTTCGCGCGCGAGTGCAGGTTCGTCGCCGGGGCCACCTCGACCGATATCCTGCCGCCGCCGCGGCTGCCCGAGATCGCCTTCGCCGGCCGCTCCAATGTCGGCAAGTCGAGCCTGGTCAATGCACTGACCAGCCGCCAGACGCTCGCCCGCACGTCGAAGGACCCTGGCCGCACGCAGCAGCTCAATTTCTTCTCCCTTGGCGACCGGCTGATGCTGGTCGACATGCCGGGCTACGGCTTCGCACGCGCGGGCAAGAAGCAGGTCCAGGGCTGGACCGGCCTGATCAAGCTCTATCTGCGCGGCCGGCCGGCCCTGCGCCGCGTGCTGGTCCTGATCGACGCGCGCCACGGCCCCAAGGACAGCGATCGCGAGACGATGAAGCTGCTGGACGAGGCCGCGGTCAGCTTCCAGATCGTGCTGACAAAGGCCGACAAGCTCATGCCGGACGAGCTGGCTGCGCAGGTGGCACGGGTCGGCGCCGAGGCGTCGACCCATGTCGCGGCCCATCCCGAGGTGATCGCCACCAGCGCCCGCACCGGCACGGGCATCCCCGAACTGCGCGCGGCGCTGGCGGCGCTCGCCAGCTTGGGTTAGGACATTCACCCGAAAGGTCCGCGCCGGTGGCGCGACCCTCGCCCTACCCTCTCCCGAAGGCCGGAGAGGGTCCCGGAGGAACGCCGGGCCGCGCCCATTCTCCCGCTTGCGGGAGAAAGCGGAGGATGAGGGTGGCGAGGCAGGAACGGTTCTGCAAATCGCATCTCGTTAGCCGAAACGTCAAAACACCATGACCGAAAGCCAGAATGCCGAAGCCCTCGCCAAGGCACGCACGCTCTCAGAGGCGCTGCCCTATATGCGCCGATTCGCCGGAAAGACCGTCGTCGTCAAATACGGCGGCCACGCGATGGGCGACGACGAGGTGGCAAGCGACTTCGCGCGCGACGTCGTGCTGCTCAAGCAGGTCGGCGTCAACCCGATCGTCGTTCATGGCGGCGGCCCGCAGATCGGCCAGATGCTCGAGCGGCTCAAAATCAAGAGCAATTTCATCGACGGGCTGCGCGTCACCGACGCAAAGACCGTCGAGGTGGTCGAGATGGTGCTCGCCGGCTCGATCAACAAGGCGATCGTCGCCGCGATCAACAAGGTCGGCGGCTGTGCCGTCGGGCTGTCGGGCAAGGACGGCGGCCTGATCGTCGCGCGCAAGCTGACCCGCACCAAGCGCGACCCGGATTCGAACATCGAGAAGATCCTCGATCTCGGCTTCGTCGGCGAGCCCGACCGCATCAATCCCGGCATTCTCGAAACCCTGGCCAAGTCCGACATCATCCCGGTGATAGCGCCTGTCGGCCTCGGTGCCGGCGGCGAGACCTACAACATCAATGCGGATACCGTGGCCGGCGCCATCGCGGGCGCGGTGCGCGCCTCGCGCCTGCTGATGATGACCGACGTGACCGGCGTGCTCGACAGGAACAAGGCGCTGATCCAGCGTCTGTCGATCGCCGAGGTCCGCGCCATGATCGGCGACGGCACCATCCACGGCGGCATGATCCCCAAGGTCGAGACGTGCCTCGATGCGGTGGACGGCGGGGTCGAGGCCGCGGTGATCCTCGACGGGCGCGTGCCGCACGCGATCCTGCTCGAGCTGTTCACCGAGCGCGGCGTCGGCACGATGATCGGCGGCACGGGCTGAACCGCCGGGGCGGCACGGCATTCACCTTCTGTTAACCGTGCCGCCGCTATTTATGTCGAGTACGCATTATTTTCCGGAGAGCCCCCGGCTTTTCTGACCGCAGCAGGCGTTTCGCGGATCCCGCGACCGCCCGACTTGTAAATAGTCGCCATCTTCGGACGCAGATATCCGGCGTCCGGCCGCAAACTTGCCGATACCTGTGCCCGGCATCCCTGTGCCGCGCGGCAGGGCAGCCCGGCGGCATCTGATCCCGTGCCCGCCGGGCTGCGAATTCTCCCGTCGCGACCCGCTACGCGCCGAAGAACTCGAGATGCCAGGTCATGTCCTCGGCGTTGAGTGGCCAGCCTTCGCCGGCGCGCGCCGACAGGGCCTGGCGCGGCGCGATGCCGCCGAGCCGCAGCTGGATCTGAGTCGCCAGCCGCGGGCTCAGACCCGCCTTCCACGCCAGGGAAACAATGCCCTTCGCGCTGTGCGAGTCGAGGATCTTTTCCACGACGGCGTCGGACAGGCCGCTGAGTGCCGCGAGGGCCGCCTTGACGAAGGCGCGCTTGCCTTCGTTCATCGCCGCGGCGACCGCATCCTCGTCCAGTGCGCCCGCGGCCTTGAGCCGCGCGACGGTTTCGGCGGCTGTTTCGCCCGTCGGCTCCGGCCCGGCCGCCGCCCGGCTGCCGAGACGCCTGTCGACCTCGGCCGAAACGGCACGCCGCGTATCCGGGTCGAGATCCGCGCGCTGCTCGAGCTGGCGCAGCAGGGTCGCCGCGACGAAGGAGGCGATGCGCCTGACCAGCCGCGCCGTCAGGGCCGGGCGCCGCACCAGCCCGGGGTGCCACGATACACGGCCGGGCGCCCGCTCGACGATCAGGTCGAGCGTCTCCTCGCGGATCTGCGCCGAGGCGTTGGCAAGCAGCGCGGCGACGGCGGCCTCGTCGTCGGCGGCGACGATCGCGTCGGCAACCGGGCCGGCGACGCCGGCGCGCTGCGCGATCGCGGCAACGGCGCCGGGGATCGGCACGCCGGTGATGATCTCGATCAGATCCTCGTCGGTGAGCAGCGGCGAGCAGCGCAACACCGGTTCGGCGACGACGATCTCGACGTCGTGTGCGAGGCGGCGGATCACCTCGGGCGGGGCATCTGCCACGTCCTTGAGCGCCTCGGCGACAACCTGGCGCACCCGCACCGCCGCGTCGCGCGCGAGGGTCTCGACCATCGCGACAATGCGCTCGCGCGCCTGGCTCTGTTCGTCGGCGCTGAGATTCGGCAGCAGGCTCGCGACCTTCTGCGCCAGGTCGGCGCGGACGGCCTCGTCGGGATCGCCGACCAGCAGCAGATCGGCCTGCATCGGCGTACGCGTATTGGCGGCGATCTCGCGGCGCACCGCCGCCGCGCCATCGCTCGCCAGGTAATAGAGAATCTCCGGCCGCGCCGTGCCGCTGCGCGCCAGCTTGCGGCGGGTCTCGACATTGTCATCGGCCGCGAGCCGCTTGTCGCGCTCGTAAGACGGATCGGCGGACGGCGGAAGGCTCGGCCGGGTCATGCCGCGTCTCCGGCATCGGGTGCGATTTCGAGACCGTTCTTGGTCGCGTGCTTGACGCGGTACATTGCCGCATCCGCCCGCGCCATCAGTTCTTCGTCGCTCTCGGGGCGGCTGCCGCGATGGAGCGCGAGGCCGACCGAGAGTCCGAGCGGCCGTGCGGGATCGCCGGAGAACGGCGCCAGCTCGGCATTCATCGCCAGCAGTGCCCTCGCCTTCGCAACGGCGCCATGAAGATCGACTTCCTCGAGCCACAGCGCGAACTCGTCGCCGCCGAGCCGCGCCGCGAGATCGCCGGCGCGCGAACCGTCCTTCAGCCGGGCGGCCACCGTCTTCAGCGCTTCGTCGCCGCGCTGGTGGCCGAAGCGGTCGTTGACCAGCTTGAAATTGTCGAGATCGAGGTAGAGCAGCGCACCGGAGCGGCCGGTGCGTTTCGCCTGGGCCAGACGCTGGCGCAACATCTCGGCAAAGGTGCGGCGGTTGAGGAGACCGGTCATCGCATCGGTGCGGGCGTGGCGGGCGAGCGCCTCGTGCTGGGCAAGCTGGGCAAGCGCGATTCCAAGCTGGCCGGCGAAATCGGCCATCACGGCGCGGTCGGACCCGCTCCAGCCCGGCCGGTCGGCGCCGCGCCACAGCACCACCGCACCGTTGACGGCATGACGGTAGCTCGCCGCGATCGCCAGAGCATGAGCCGGGCCCAGATCGATCGCGACCGCCGCATCGTCGGGCAGCCGCGCCGCGCGCAGCGCCGTCATCGCGTCGTGGGAGTCGAGCGCAGCGGGCGCCGGTTCGCCGAATCGTGCGGCGAGGACGGCATCCTCGCCTTGCATCCGCCAGATCGCCGAACCGTTCGCACCGAGCGCCCGCGCGATCGCCCCGGCCGCGGCGGCCAGCATCGCCTCGGGCTCGACCTCGTCGCGGATCGTCCGTGTCAGATAGGCGAGCAGCCGCTCGCGATTGCGCGCGTCGGCGAGTGCCGCGTCGCGCGCCAGCGCGTCGGTCACGTCGCGGCACAGGCCGCGGGCGCCGCAAAAGGCGCCGTCGGCATCGAACAGCGGCAGCGCCGAGATCGCGACGCGGCGTTGCGCGCCGTCGGCGCCGCGCACCCAGACCTCCTGCCATTCCAGCCGGCGGCGCGGGGCGAATGGCGACGCTCTTTCTTCGCCGGCATCGCCCTCGTCGATCAGGATGAAGCTCGCATCGCGGCCGACCAGTGCCTCGGCGGCGAAGCCGAGCGCTCCCTGCGGCGACACGAACACGAAGGCGCCGCTGCGGTCCGTCTCCCACGCGAAATCGCTGGAGATCTCGACCAGGTCCTTGTAACGGCGCCGCGAGTCCGCCAGCGCAACGCGCATGTTGGCGGCGAGCGAAACGTCGCGTGCGGTGACGAGCACGCGCCCCCCGACCGGGACGACGGCCAGTTCGTACGTCCGGGGCCCCTGGGGGCCGGCGATGGTCAACGGCTCGAGCACACGGCCGGCCTCGGCCGCAGCGACGGCGACCAGCCCGCCCGCCGAAGCGCGCAGCGCATCGAGCAGCGGGCCGGCGGCGGCGTTCGCGACCTCGATCCCCCCGTCGCGCGCGACGAGCACCGCGGGTCCCGGCCAGCGCTCGACAAGGGCGGCAAGCCCCTGTCCGGAAACGCCGCTGTCCGGGGGCACGGCAGCAGCCGCCCGACCGCCGGTTCGAACGACCGACCCCATCCGCCCGTCCTGGTTGTTGCCCCGGAAGAGTCGGCCAACGCGCTTAAGGAGCCGTAAATCCTTCGCCCCGGGCCCGCCCGGGCCGTTGACAGCCGGGATGTTCTCTCCCATGTTCCCCCGGCTTCGCCTCCCCCGAAAACAGGAACGAGAACAATGAGTTTCGCCGAGCTGCAGCAGACCATCGATGCCGCCTGGGAAAACCGCGAGGAGCTCGGGCCCAAGACCACGGGCAAGGTCCGCGAGGCGGTCGAGGCGGCGCTGGATGCGCTCGACGCCGGCAAGGCGCGCGTCGCCGAGAAGGGTGACGGCAAATGGCGAGTCAACCAGTGGCTCAAGAAGGCGGTGCTGCTGTCGTTCCGGCTCAACGACTCGGCGCTGGTGCCGGGCGGGCCGGCCGACGCCGCGCGCGGGCCGTCCGCGTGGTTCGACAAGGTGCCGTCGAAATTCGCGGGCTGGGACGACGCGCGGTTCCGCGCCGCCGGCTTCCGCGCCGTGCCGAACTGCGTCGTGCGCCGCCCGGCCTTCATAGCGCCCAACGTCGTGCTGATGCCGTCCTTCGTCAATGTCGGCGCCTATGTCGATTCCGGCACCATGGTTGACACCTGGGCCACGGTCGGCTCGTGCGCGCAGATCGGCAAGAACTGCCACATCTCCGGCGGTGCCGGCATCGGCGGCGTGCTCGAGCCGCTGCAGGCCGAGCCGGTGATCGTCGAGGACAACTGCTTCATCGGCGCACGCAGCGAGGTGGTCGAAGGCGTGATCGTCGAAACCGGCTCCGTCATCTCGATGGGCGTGTTCATCGGCGCCTCGACGCGCATCGTGGACCGCAACACGGGCGAGGTGTTCACCGGCCGCGTGCCGGCGTTCAGTGTCGTCGTGCCGGGCAACATGCCGGGCAAACCGCTGCCCGACGGCAGCCCGGGCCCGTCGACCTATTGCGCCGTGATCGTCAAGCGCGTCGACGCGCAGACCCGCGCCAAGACCTCGATCAACGACCTGCTGCGCAGCTAGGTATTGGCATTCGTGTCCCAATTCGCATCTTGCGCCACCCGCGGGTCAAGCCCGCGCATGACGCAGGATGAATGGATTCCATCAATACAGGCCCTTACGACCCGACGTCCCACGCGATCGTCGGCGTTTGCCGTTAGACTGACACCATGCCGAAAATCGATCCGATCGCGCTGACGCAGGACCTCATCCGCTGCCCGAGCATCACGCCCGACGATGCCGGCGCGCTCGACACGCTGTGCGCCGCGATCGGGCCTCTGGGATTCGCCTGCCACCGCCTGCCATTCTCTGCCGAGGGCACGCCCGACGTCGACAATCTCTATGCGCGGCGCGGTGCCGGCGGCCGGCATTTCTGCTTTGCCGGCCATACCGATGTCGTACCGGTCGGCGACCTGAAAGGCTGGACGGTCGATCCGTTCAAGGCCGAGATCATCGACGGCCAGGTCTATGGCCGCGGCGCCGCCGACATGAAGGGCGCCATCGCCGCGTTCGCCGCGGCGGCGGGACGGTTTCTGGAACGCCGCGGCCGAACGTTCGACGGCTCGATCAGCTTGCTGATAACGGGCGACGAGGAGGGCCCCGCCGTCAACGGCACGGCGAAGGTGCTGGGCTGGATGAAGGCGCGTGGCGAGCGGATCGACGCCTGCATTGTCGGCGAGCCGACCAACGAGCGGCAGCTCGGCGACATGGCGAAGATCGGCCGGCGGGGAAGCATGAACGTCCGGCTGACCGCCATCGGCCAGCAGGGTCACGTCGCCTACCCGCATCTCGCGCAGAACCCCAATCACCTGCTCGTGCGCATGCTCGCTGACCTGACCGGCGCGGAGCTCGATCGCGGCACCGAACACTTCCAGCCATCGAGCCTGCAGGTCACGACCATCGACGTCGGCAACCCGGCGAGGAACGTGATTCCGGCGCGCGCCAGCGCGGGCATCAACATCCGCTTCAACGACCGCCATACGTCCGCCAGCCTGCTCGAATGGATGAAACAGCGGCTCGCGGCGGTCGGCGGACGCTACGAGCTCGATGCGAGCGTGTCGGGCGAGGCGTTCTTCACCGCACCTGGACCGCTGAGCGAGATCGTGGTGTCGTCGGTCGAGAGCGTGGTCGGCCGCAAGCCGCAGCTCAGCACGACGGGCGGCACCTCGGATGCGCGCTTTATCCGGGCACATGCGCCGGTTATCGAGTTCGGGCTGGTCGGCCAGACCATGCACAAGGTCGACGAGCGCGCATCCGTCGCCGACATCAACAATCTCTCCGCGATCTACGAGGCCATGCTCGATCGCTTTTTCTCCGCCTGACGGCCGCGACGATGATCACCGCGCGGGAGGTCACTTACGGCGTCTACGGGGCCTGGCGGCTCGCGCATCTCGATCCGGCCGGAATGCAGTACCTCGACACGTCGGCGCGCGGTTTCTGGCGCTCGTTCTGGGCTGCGGCGGTGATCTCCCCCGCCTACGCACTGATGGTGTTCATGCGCCTCGCCGAGCGGCAGGCTGGCGGCGTCACGCTGCGCGTCCTGCTGATCGAGATCATCGCCTATGCGATCGGCTGGACCGCCTTCCCGCTGGCCGCCTGGTATCTGCTGTCGGCGCTGGACAAGGCGGACCGCTATTTCGGCTACATCGTCGCCTATAACTGGTCATACGTCATTCAGATCTGCGTCTACGTGCCGCTCGCCCTGCTCGATGGCGTCGGCGCGTTGCCAGACGTCGTGATCGGCGTTCTGGGAATGACGGCGATGGCCGCAATCCTCTACTATCAGTACTTCATCGCGCGTACCGCCCTGCAGGTGGATGTCCCGATCGCCATCGGCCTCGTCTTCATGGACGTGATGCTGGCGATCCTGCTCCAGGGAATCGTCGAGACGATGGAGATGCGCGGCGCCGGCTAACCGTAGCGCACGCCGGTCAGATAGAGCCCCGCCGCCGGCGCGGTCGGGCCGCCCCTGGCGCGGTCGCGCGCGGCGAGCGCCGCCACGACGTCGTCGCGGCTCCATTTGGCGTCGCCGACCAACTTCAATGTGCCGACCATGTTGCGCACCTGGTGGTGCAGGAACGAGCGCGCGCGCGCGAGGATGCGGATCTCGTCGCCGTCGCGCCGCACATCGAGCTGGTCCAGCGTCTTGATGGGCGAGCGCGCCTGGCACAGGCTGGCGCGGAACGTCGTGAAGTCGTGATGCCCGACCAACGCCTGCGCCGCCTCGTGCATCGCCCCGGCATCGAGCAGGTGCGGCACGTGCCAGACACGTTCGCGATCGAGCGCCGGAAAGGCGCGCCGGTTGAGGATGCGATAGAGATAGCGCCGTTCGACCGCGGAATGGCGGGCGTGGAAGTCATCCGTCACCGCCCCGGCATCAAGCACGGCGATCGGGTCCGGCTGCAGGTGGAAGTTGAGCGCGTCGCGCACCGTGCCGCCGGGCCAGTCCCTGGTCAGATCGACATGCACGACCTGCCCCAGCGCGTGCACACCCGCGTCGGTGCGCCCGGCGGCGACGGTGGTGACGGTCTCGCCCGTGAACTTCAGGATCGCGGCTTCCAGCGCCGCCTGGACGGAGGGCCCGTTGTCCTGCCGCTGCCAGCCGACGAATGGCGTGCCGTCATACTCGATGGTCAGCTTGTAGCGCGGCATCAATCGAGCTTCGCACCGGGCGGCAGGGCATAGCCGCGCAGGAATGCCGCGGCATCGACCGCCGCCTTGCCGGCGCGCTGCAGGCGCATGATGGCGAGAGCCCCCTCGCCGCACGCGACCGCCAGAGCCCGGTCGAGCACCGTGCCAGGCTCGGCATTCGTTTCCTTTGCGACAACGCGTGCGTCGAGAACCTTGAATCGCTCGCCTTCATGCTCGAACCATGCGCCGGGCCACGGCGTGAAGGCGCGCACCTGACGCTCGAGCGCCGCCGCAGGCCGGCGCCAGTCGAGGCGACCCTCCTCGCGCGTGAGCTTCGCCGCGTAGGTGGCGCCCTCGGGCTGCGGCCTCGCCGCCAGCTTTCCCTCGGACAGGAGCCGCAGCGCCTCGACGATGCTCTCGCCGCCAAGGACGGCAAGCGAATCGTGCAGCGCCTGTGCGGTCGTGCGCAGCCCGATCGGGACTCTTGCCTGGAGCAGTATCGGGCCGGTGTCGAGGCCCTCGTCCATCTGCATGATCGTGACGCCGCTCTCGGCGTCGCCGGCGAGAATCGCACGCTGGATCGGCGCGGCGCCGCGCCAGCGCGGCAGCAGCGAGGCGTGGATGTTGATGCAGCCGTGGCGCGGCGCCGCCAGGACGGCCTTGGGCAGAATCAGACCGTAGGCCGCCACCACCGCGACATCGGCGCCGAGGGACGCGAATTCCCTCTGCGCCGCCTCGTTGCGCAGGCTGGCGGGAGTCCGCACCGGGATGCCGTGCCTTGCCGCCTCCTCGTGAACCGGCGACGGCTGCGCGCGCTGGCCGCGGCCTGCGGGACGCGGCGGCTGGGTGTAGACGGCCATGATCTGGTGACCGGCCTCGATCAGCCGGCGCAGCGCCGGCACCGCGAAATCGGGCGTTCCCATATAGACGATGCGCATCGCCCGTGATTAGCCAAATGACGCCGGCAACGCCACATTTCATTCCGGCCAATGACGAGGCGATCGCACGCTCGAGCCGCCATCAGGCCGAGGCGGCCGTCTTCTGCTTCCGCGACTTGGCGAGCTTGCGCAGGATCATGCTCCGGCGCAGCGAGGAGATGTGATCGACGAACAGCACGCCTTCGAGGTGATCGATCTCGTGCTGCAGACACACCGCGAGCAGGCCCGTGGCGTGAATCTCGCGGATCTCGTTCTCATGGTCGAGATAGCGGACCTTGACCTCGGCCGGGCGCGTCACGTCGGCGAACTGCTCGGGAAGCGACAGGCAGCCCTCTTCGCACGGCACCTGCTCGTCCGAAGCCCAGACGATCTCGGGATTGGCGAGCCGCAGCGGCTGGCGCGGCTCGCCATCGCGCGCCACGTCGACCACGATCACGCGCACCGCCTCGCCGAGCTGGGGTGCCGCCAGGCCGATGCCGGGGGCGGCGTACATCGTCTCCAGCATGTCGTCCATGAGCTGACGGATTTTCCCGTCGACCTTATCGACGTGGCGGGCCTTGACCTTCAGGCGCGGGTCCGGGGCAATGAGAATTTCGCGAATTGCCATGGGCGTTTAGGTAGGCTGCCAAGACGGGCCGGTCAAGCGGCGCGCGGCTGCCGGACGCCTTGGCCCGGCGGGCCCCCTTTCCCGGACCGCCGCCGACGATCGCACCCTGAGCGGGGATCCATGCGTGGCGCCGCTCTCGCAGCCGCGGCCGGTTCCGCCGTTACGCCGAGCATATACCGGCACGGCCCTCGGAGCGTCCTCGAGGAGCCGATAGCAACGGCCCGCCGAGACGAAAATGACCAGCCGCGCGGCGTCACCAGGGCCTTCCGAGGATCGACGGGCACCGTCGGACAGCGGGGGGACGATGTTTGCCGCGTCGGCCGCGCGCTGGTATCGTCCGCGCCAATTCCAACACCGCCGGTTCGGAGAGAAGACGCCGATGAGTCCCGCCCAACGCCTTCGCGAAGTTCTGGCCGTGCCCGGCCTGCACGTCATGCCGTGCTGCTATGACGGGCTCTCGGCGAAGCTGATCGCCGGGGCCGGCTGCAAGGTCAGCTTCATGAGCGGGTTCGCCGTCTCCGCCGCCCGGCTGGGCATGCCCGACACCGGGCTGATCTCGTTCGGCGAGATGGTCGACACCGTACGCAACTGCACCGCTGCGGCGCCCGGCATGCCGATCATCGCCGACGGCGACACCGGCTACGGCAACGCGCTCAACGTGCGCCGGACGGTCACCGAGTACGCGCGCGCGGGGGCCGCCGGCGTGATGATCGAAGATCAGGTCAGCCCGAAGAAATGCGGGCATACGAAGGGCAAGCAGGTCATCTCCCGCCAGGAGGCGAGGCTGCGGATCCGTGCGGCGGTCGACGCGGCCCGCGAGGCCGGCATCCTGGTGATGGCCCGCACCGACGCGCGCGCGGTCCACGGCTTCGACGAGGCGCTGGCGCGCTGCCAGGACTTCGTCGCCGAGGGCGCCGACATGATCTTCCTCGAGGCGCCGGAGAACGCCGAGGAGATGCGCCGGTTCTGCTCGGCCATCAGGAAGCCGTGCATGGCCAACATGGTGTCCGGCGGCAGGACCCCGATCCTGCCGCCGGCGGAGCTCGAAGCGATCGGCTTCAAGCTGGCCGCGTATCCGGTCGTGCTGCTCTCCGCCGCCGTAACGGCGATCCAGCAGGCCATTGCCGCGCTGCAGCCCAATTCGAACGCCAGCCAGCCGCCGCAGGTCACGTTCGAGGAGCTGAAGAAGGTCGTCGGCTTCCCCGAGTACTATGAGAACGAGACGCGATACCTCGCCGCCGAGTAGGACGCGTCATGGCGTGCACGCTGTTCGAGAGATCGTGGGACGCCCGTATCGCGGGGCCGCCCGGCGACGATCATGCGCTGATCCATACCGGCGGTTCGTGATCATCAGCATCGAAGTAAGGAGAGGCCGTGCGGGGGGCGATCCGGCATCGGCCGCTGAACGGAAGGACTGAACATGACAAACATCCACGCCGAACTCGCTGGCGTCACACGTGTCTATCCGGCGGCAGCCGGGCGGCCGCCGCTGCATGCGCTGGGTCCCATCGCGCTGCAGCTGCGGAAAGGCGAGTTCTTCTCCGTCGTCGGCCCGTCCGGTTGCGGCAAGTCGACTCTGCTCGAGGTGCTGGCCGGACTGGCGCCGGCGAGCGAAGGGCATGTTTCGTTCGAAGGCAAGCCGGTGACGAGCCGCGCGCCGGACGGTGTCGGAGTCGTGTTCCAGGAGGACGCCAGCTTCCCCTGGCTCACGGTATGGGACAACGTCGCGTTCGGTCTCCGTCGAGCCGGCATGGAGGGCGGCGAGATCCAGAAGCGTGTCGGCGATGCGCTCGCCTTCATGGGGCTGCGCGATTTCGCCAAAGCCTACCCGGCGCAGCTCTCGGGCGGAATGCGCCAGCGCGTGTGCATCGCCCGCACGCTGGTGCTGCAACCGCGGCTGATCCTGCTCGACGAGCCGTTCGGCGCGCTCGACGCGCAGACGCGTCTGCTGATGGGCGACGAACTGCTGCGGCTGTGGCGGCGCACCGGGGCCACGGTGCTGCTCATCACCCACGCGCTCGACGAAGCGACGATGCTTTCCGACCGGATCGGCGCAATGTCGGCCCGTCCCGGGCGCTTCATCGACATCGTCGAGACGAACTGGCCGGGCGCGCGCGACAGCCGCATCGTCGCCGAGGCGGCCTTCGGCAGGATCACGGCCCGGCTATGGGAGGCGCTGCGCGGAGAGTCGCTCAAGGCGCTCGGCTACATGCAGCCTCCGCCGGCCGCCTGAAGGGACGAGCCGGCCCGGCCGGATCAGGCTCGACGTCGTCGCCGCGAATCGCTCCGTGCCTTCGGTTATGCCCTGCCGATTTCGTGGGGCGGCGTGGCTCGCCTTCACGGCCCTGACAGACGCCGGCCTGCCGGCGCTCGACCGCCCTCTCCACAAGCGCGTATAGTCCGCCGATCCTTCCCGAGTCGCGGATTCACTGCCGATGGATGTCTCCCTGATCGTCGTTGCCGCCGCAATCGCCATGGCAGCCGTGGCGATCTTCATTGCATTGCGCGGACGCGGCGCCGACCCGGAGGTGATGCGGCTGGCACAGAGCCAGAGCGAGCTCGTCGGCAGTCTCAAGACCCTGGTCGACCAGTCGGCGGCGGCGCAATCGGCTACCGCAGAGCGGCTGCAGGCGCAGGAGCGCGCCCTGGCCAAGGCGCTCGAGGAACGCTTTTCGGAGATCACCCGGCGGATCGGCGAGAGCCTGGAGAAGTCGGCCCACGCGACCAGCACCACCATCGGCGATCTGCGCGAGCGCCTGGTCAAGATTGACGAGGCTCAAAAGAGCCTGGCCGAGCTGTCCACCCATGTCGTCAGCCTGCAGGACATCCTGTCCAACAAGCAGGCGCGCGGCGCCTTCGGCGAGGAGCAGCTCGAGGCGATCGTGCGCGACCAGCTGCCGCCCGCGCATTTCGAGTTCCAGGCCACGCTGTCGAACCACACCCGCGCCGACTGCCTGCTGCTCCTGCCGCCGCCGCTCGGCCCGCTCGCGATAGACGCCAAGTTCCCGCGCGAGGCCTATGACGCGCTGCGCGAGGCCGGCGGCGACGAGGCCGCGCGCAGCGCGGCGCAGCGCGCCTTCGCGGCCGCGATCACCAACCACGTCCGCGACATCGCCGACAAGTACATTATCCCCGGCGAGACCGCCGAGGCGGCGATGATGTTCGTGCCGAGCGAGGCGGTTTACTGCGAGATATACACCAGCACCAAGGACGTGGCCGACAAGGCGCGGCGCGCGCGCGTCTTCATCGTCTCGCCGACGACGCTGTGGGCCGTGCTCAACACGATGCGCGCGATCCTCAAGGACGTGCGGATGCGCGAGCAGGCCGATGCCATTCAGCGCGAGGTCGGCCTGCTGCTCGAAGATGTCGGCCGGCTGGTCAAGCGCGTCGACAATCTCGAGAGTCATTTCGCCGCCGCGGAGAAAGACGTCCGCGAGATCCGGACCTCCACCGACAAGATCCTGCGGCGAGGCGACCGCATTCAGGACGTAGAGCTCGAGACGACCGCGCCGCCGCTCAGCTTGGTACAGCAGACCGGCTCTCAACTTTGAAGTAGCAAGTGCTGCAGCCGAAATCCGCCGCACGCATTTGAGTCATACGAACGGCATGGCACGCTGACACGTCTGGACCGCCCACCGAATCGAATCGCTCCGTTAACATCGCCGGGACGATCAGGCGGGAGGCGATGTT
The DNA here is from genome assembly GCA_041690495.1 of Alphaproteobacteria bacterium. Classification (GTDB taxonomy): domain Bacteria; phylum Pseudomonadota; class Alphaproteobacteria; order CACIAM-22H2; family CACIAM-22H2; genus DATAAP01. The sequence goes on from JAWLHE010000003.1 coordinate 232,152, forward strand.
GCACGCGAGGAGCGGGATTGCGCGATGGGGTGAGCTGCGGGTCGCGGTGGTCGGCTGCGGCGCGCTGACCGAGCTGTTCTATGCGCCGGCACTCGACTGTCTGGGCGAGAGCCAGGCGCTCAGGGTCACGGCCCTGGTCGATCCGGATCCCGCGCGACCCGCGGCGATCGGCAGGACATTCCCGCAGGCCCGCCGCGGCACCGATCTCGACGCTATCGCCGACGCGGTTCTGGCGATTGTCGCCTCGCCTCCGGCCTTCCATGCCGAACAGACGATAACCCTGCTCGAACGCGGACTGCACGTCCTGTGCGAAAAGCCGATGGCGAGATCGCTCGCCGAATGCGACGCGATGATAGCGGCGGCACGACGGAACGACCGCCTGCTGGCTGTCGGCCATTTCAAGCGGTTCTTCCCGGCCGTGCATCAGATCAGGGACTTGATCGACACCGGGGCGTTCGGATTGCCGCGCTTCTTCGACTTCATCGAGGGCGGCAAGTTCGGCTGGCCGGCACGGTCGCGCTCGTTTTTCGAGCAGCGCAGCGGCGGCGTGCTCGCCGATATCGGCGTGCATGCGCTGGACCTTACCCTGTTCTGGTTCGGCCGGCCGCAGCACCTGGCCTGCGAGGATGACGCGATGGGCGGCGTCGACGCCAATGCCCGGGTCCGCCTGTCCTATTCCGGCGGACTGGAGGGCCGCGTCGCCGTCAGTCGGGACTGGGACACGCCGAACCGGTTCTTCTTCCAGTTCGAGCGTGGCTGGCTTGCCTGGAATCCGGTGGACGCCAATGGCTTCGAGCTCGGCTGGGGCGACAATTACGCGCTCAAGGCGACGACGCACACGATGGCGCGCGTGCTCGACCGGCCCGTCGCCGGTGCCGCAGGGGTCGCACGCCACCAGGCCTTCATGAACCAGATCGTAAATGTCGCCGACGCGATCCGCGGCGTCGGCCGGCTCGCCGTCAGCGGCGAGGAAGCCCGCAAGGTTATGGCCCTTCTGCAGACCTGCCACACGGAAAGCACATTGATCGACATGCCGTGGCTGGACGCGGCCGAGCGCGCAGGAGCGCAGGCGCTTCGATGCTGACCGTCGGCGTGCTCGGCGCCAGCGGCTTCATCGGCAGCCGCATCGTCGAGAAGTTTCATCTTCGAGGCGTCGCCCAAGTCGTCCCGATCGTGCGCAGCTACGCCGGGCTGGCCCGGCCATCGCGCTTCGCGCTCGAAGGGCGCATTGCCGACACGCTCGACGTCGAGGCGCTGACGAAAGCCCTGTCGGGGTGCGACATTGTCATCAATGCCGTGCTGGGGGCCTACTACCAGATCATCGCCCAGCCGCCGATCCTCTATCGCGCCGCCGAGGCCGCCGGCGTCAAGCGGATCGTCCATATCAGCACGGCGTCGGTCCACGGACAGGATCCGTCGCCCGGCACTGACGAGACGACGCCGCTGCGCGACGACCAGCCGGTCCCCTACAACAACGCCAAGGTCCGGGCCGAGCGCCAGCTGACGGCATTGCGCCGCCGCGGCCGCGTTGAGCTGGTCATCCTGCGTCCGGGCATCGTGTTCGGCCCGCGCGACATCTGGGTGGGCGAGATCGCGCGCCGCCTCCTCGACGGGACCGCCTATCTGGTCGACGGCGGCCGCGGCATCTGCAACACGGCCTATGTCGACAACCTCGTCCATGCGATCGAGCTGTCGCTCGTCGCCAGGGTCGACGGCGAGGCGTTCCTGATCGGCGATGAAGAGACGATCACCTGGGCCGAGCTTTACGATCGCGTCGCGCGGGCGTTTCCCGGTTGCGCGCCGCCGCGCATTCTCGACGATCCGCCGTTGGCGATCGAGGGCGCCCCCCTGCTCCAGCGGGTGCGAAGCCACAAAATGTGGCGCGACGTGATGCATCTTCTCCCCGAGCCGCTGAAAGAACGGGGACACGACCATCTCCACCGGGTCGGCGATATGGTGGCGGCGCTGCGGCAGGCGCGTTCGCAAAACCGGTCGGAATGGGTGATGGCCGACGGCAGCGTTGCCCCGGTGCCGCTGGAAACCGCCAGCCTGCATCGCTGCCGCTACAAGTTCCCATCCGCCAAGGCGCGGCGCCTGCTCGGCTACACGCCGATCGTGCCGCTGGAGGATGGGCTGAGCCGCACGATCCGTTCCCAGTGCTTCGCCGGATACGAAACCGATCCCGTCTTCGCCCAGCAGGCGCGCGATTCCGCCGGGATGTTCGGACCCGGCGCCGCCCTTCAGGAGACGCGCGACAGGGAGATCGTGTAGGAGCAGTCCTGGATCTTGGGCGGCTGCGGCGTGTACGAGACGCTCGGCCCCGGGATGAACGGGATCGGTGCGCCGGCCCGCGGCTCCGGCGACGGCCGAACCTGCTGTTTCTTGGTCGCCGTCCCGGTGATGCCCCCGTCGCTGACGTTCGCCTCGATCGTGTAGCCGAAATTGCCGGTCCCGCGCATGCGCGAGCCCGAAATATAGCCGTGCACGGCATCGCGCTCGATCGGGAAGGTCAGCGAGGCGTCGAACTGGTTGCCGCGAACGCTGGCGCGAACGCTGCCGTAGAGCGGGCATTTGCCCGGCCTGGAGCCGGAGAAGCTGGCCCGGCCCTCATATTGCCGCACGGTCGTGTAGTCCTCGGGCGCACGCAGGCGGGCGCCTGGCTCCTGTTCCTCGCGCTCCTCCTGGCGACTCTGGAAAAGCTCCTGCTCTTCCGGCGTAAGGTAGCCCCGGCGGGGACGCGCCTGATCCTCGTCGCTGCGCTGCTGGCTCGGCGTCGGTGTGACCATGCCCTGGCCGAGCGCCGGCGCCGTCACGGCGAGGGGTACCGTCGCAAGGCTGGTCACGGCGAGGCCTGTCGCGGCGACGACGAACTTGAGTTTCATGCGCATTCTCCTTGTCCCGCATTATTCGGCGCGTGGCCACGCTGCACAACCTGCCCGGCCCGTCCTTGAACGCAGCAGGCGGGGTAATGCTTCCGGGCGGAAGACATCCGGACATCCGAAAACACGGTTTTATAACAGCAACATCATAGCGGCCTCGCGCGCCGCAATGCCGCAACCTGATTGCTACGCCGGTGCGCTTGCGTGACGCGGCATCATCCTGATAAACCCGGCGAGCCTCAACCGGCCGCGCCGCTCCCAACCCTCCCGCGATCCCAAGGCACGATCTTGATTCGGAATCTGTACGACTGGACGATGCGGATGGCCATGCACCGTCGCGCGCCATCGGCGCTGGCCGCAGTCTCGTTCACCGAGAGTTCGTTCTTCCCGATCCCGCCCGACGCGATGCTGATCCCGATGGTGCTGGCCAACCCCAGGCGCGCGTGGTGGTTCGCGACGGTCTGCACGATCGCGTCCGTTGTCGGCGGATTCTTCGGCTATGCGATCGGCTACTTCCTGCTCGAGACCATCGGTTACTGGGTGATCGACTTTTACGGGCTGCAGGCCGGCTTTGCCGAATTCCAGCAACGCTTCAACGAATGGGGCACGTGGATCATCCTGGTGAAGGGGCTGACCCCGATTCCGTACAAGCTGATCACGATCGCCAGCGGCGCCGCGCATTTCGACCTGCTCGCTTTCGCCACGGCCTCACTGGTCACACGCGCCGCGCGGTTCTTCCTGGTCGCCGCTCTGTTGCGGTGGCTCGGCCCGCCGGTCCGCATCTTCGTCGAGAAGCATCTGACCCTGGTGACGACCGCCTTCGTCGTGCTGGTCATCGGCGGCTTTGCCGCGATACGCTACCTGTGACGAACGAAGCATGAATACATCGGATCGACCGATGACCACCTCCTTCGATACGCGCCTGGCCGCCGCCCTGCTTCTCGCGGCCAGCGCGGCGCTGCTTGCCGGAGCGCTCGCCTTCCAGTACTGGGGTGGACTGCAGCCCTGCGTGCTGTGCCTGTGGCAGCGCTATGCGCATATCGGCGTCATGGCGTTCGCGACCCTGGCGCTGGTCGCTGGCCGGACGCAGATCGGCACGGTGCTGCTCGTCGGCTCGGGACTCGCCGCGCTGACCGGCGCCGGCATCGCCGGCTTCCATGTCGGCGTCGAGCAGCACTGGTGGCAAGGCACGGCCGAATGCGGCTCGGCCATGGGACCGGCCGCGACGGTCGAGGAGCTGCGCGCGCGCCTGCTCGCCCAGCCCGTTGTGCGCTGCGACGAAATCGCCTGGTCCCTGTTCGGCGTCTCGATGGCCGGCTACAATTTCGTGCTGTCGCTCGCGCTTGCGGCGTTCGCATTCGCGGCGGCGGCGCGCAACGGAGCAGGCCGCAGGTTGGAGGCAAGGCGCGCATGACCAGGATGCCCACGCTGGCGGACCGGCTGCCCGGCGATCCCTCCGGGGAGGAGATGGTCGCGCGAATCCTTCGCGTCGATCATGCCGGCGAGTACGGCGCGGTGCGGATCTACGAAGGCCAGCTGGCGATACTCGGCGGCAAACCGGTCGGCGACGTGATCCGCCGGATGGCCGAGCAAGAGCAGCGCCATCTTGCAGCCTTCAACCGCCTGCTGCCGGAGCGGCAGGTTCGTCCGACGGCGCTGTCGCCGGTGTGGCATGTCGCCGGCTTCGCGCTGGGCGCGGCGACCGCCTTGCTCGGCGAGCGTGCGGCCATGGCCTGCACCGTCGCGGTTGAAGAGGTGATAGACGAGCATTACGCGGGGCAGTCGGCGCAACTCGGCGCGCACGAGCCGGCGCTCAGAGAGATGATCGAGGAGTTCCGCGGCGACGAGGTCGCGCATCGCGACGAAGGCCTCGCTCATGGCGCCGAGCAGGCGCCCGGATACGAGATTCTGCGTGCGGCGATCAAGACCGGCTCGCGACTTGCCATCTGGCTTTCGACGCGCTTGTAGCCGTCGCGCAACAGCCGGCGCGGTTTCGAATCGCTCCACCGATTTTTCACAAACTCTTCCGGAACGTGCCGTGCTCTCGCCACGTTGTCTGAGTACACCTTCTCGCAAGGTGATAAGGACGTGAGGGGAGAGATTGATGACGACGAGGACACCGCGTCCGCCGGGTGACCGGTGGTGGCGCCGCCTTGACGGTGAACCAACCTTGCAGGAACTGCTCGACGACCCCGTGATCGAGGCGATCATGGCGCGCGACGGTGTCCAGCGGGACGAACTCGTGAAGCTCATCTTCGAGGTCAGGAACAAACTGCTGAGCCGGCGCGAGCCGGCTCTGGCCGAGGCTGCCGAAGCCTCCGCCGACTGACCGACGTTTGTCACCCAGCAATTCTATGCACGCACGGCCGCGCCGCACGGATGCTGCAGCGCACCACGAATCGCATTTCGCCGCGTCGCCGGCGCCAGCGCTCTGAACGGGAATCCGAATCCGGCCGATCGCCCGCGCCAGTGATTGCGCGTGCAGCCATCCTGCATTGCGCGCGATCTAGCGGCGCCGCTCCGTCCTGCGTCGGCCGACCTTCTTCTTTGTGACCTTTTTCTTCTTCTTGGTGCCCTTCTTGTGCCCGGAGCCCGCGCCGCTTTTCGGCGGCTCGCCATCGATCAGATCCTCGACCGGTATCTGCTTGTTGCCGACCTTGACCTTCGTGCCCGCCGGAAAGCACACGCCCCATTTGACCCGTGCGCGGATGCCGGCGACCTGGACGGTGTATTTCGAGGCCGGATCGAACGCCAGGCGATAGGGCTGCAGGGCGACCCACGGAGCTTTGGGCGTCGTGATCAGGCAATGACAGCCGTCGCAATCCAGCCGCACCGGCTTGTTGAACATCGCGATCGCGTCGTCATATGCCTGACCGTAGAGCATCGCCAGGGCGGCCAGCTTCACGGGGTCGTTCACGGCGGTGCCGTTCTGCCTGACCGCGGCGAGCCGCGCACCGGTTGTATCGAAATTGCACCGAAAGCAGACGTTCGGCGCGCACATTCCTGCGACGATAGGCATGGCTGTCCCCCCTGGGCCCGGCATGCTCGTCGACGGCCGGACCGAATGCGGCATTTACCGCCATTTTAAAAATCATAGCACAGGTGCGACCGCGGCGCACCGCACGCCCCGACCGAAATCGCATGTCCGGTAGCCACTCGCGGGGGTCGGCGCCGAGAGGCGCCTCGATCCCGTGGCTCGGGGCCCTGCTGCCCGGCGTTGAGGAGACGCGGAAGCTCTACGCCGCGTCGGCCTGTTCCAGCGCCTCCGCCGCCTCCATCCATCGTGCTTCCGCCGCGGCCAGCTTCTCCTCGATCTCGGCGCGCGTCTTCATGAGCTGCGTCACCGTCCTGTCCTTGTGCGGCCCCTCGTAGCTGCCGGGGTCGAACAGGGCGCGGTCGATGTCGGTGCGCTGCTCCGACAGGCGGGTCATCTCGGCCTCGGCCTGCTTTACGGCGTTGCGCAGGGCCTGGGTGCGGGCGCGGGCCTCGGCGGCATTGCGGCGTTCGTCCTTGCGGCTGGCGCGCCGGCCCCCCTTTCCCGCCGCATCCGGGTGTTCGGCGTTGCGGCCGAGCACGAGATCCCGATAGTCGTCGAGGCTGCCGGCGAATTCCTTCGCGGTCCCGTCGGCGACGAGGACGAGGCGATCGGCGGTCAGCTCGAGCAGATGGCGGTCATGGCTGACCACGACCACGGCACCTTCGTACTCGTTCAGCGCCTGGACCAGCGCTTCGCGCGCATCGACGTCGAGATGGTTGGTCGGCTCGTCGAGGATCATCATGTGCGGCGCGTTGCGGGTGATCAGCGCGAGCGCCAGCCGCGCCCGCTCGCCGCCCGAGAGATGGCGCACCTTGAGCTCGGCCTTCTCGCCCGAGAAGCCGAATCGCCCGAGCTGCGCACGGACGTGGCTCGGCTTCGCGTCGGGCATCTGCCGGGTCATGTGCTGGAGCGGCGTCTCGTCGATCTCCAGCTCCTCGACCTGATGTTGCGCGAAATAGCCGACGCGCATCTTGCCGCTGGCGATCATCTCGCCCGCCATCGGCTCGAGATGCCGTGACAGCAGGCGCGCGAGCGTCGTCTTGCCGTTGCCGTTGCGCCCGAGCAGCGCCATGCGCTCGTCCGGGTCGACGCGCAGATTGAGCCGCGACAGCACTGGCCGGTCCGGCACGTAGCCGACCGCGGCATCGTCGAGCGTAATCATCGGCGGCTTGAGCGCGTCCGGGCTCGGGAACTCGAAGACCAGGCTCGGGTCCTCGGCGCTCTCGGCGACCGGCTCCATCCGCGCCAGCGCCTTGAGCCGGCTCTGCGCCTGGCGCGCGGTGTGGGCCTTGTAGCGCCAGCGGTCGACATAGGCCTGCAGCTTCTGCCGGCGCGCCTCCTGCCTGGCGCGCTGCGCCTCGACCTGGGCCTGGCGCTCGCGGCGCTGGCGCTCGAACTCGTCATAGCCGCCGGCATAGAGCGTCAGCCTGCCGCCCTGCAGATGCAGGATATGGTCGACGACGTTGTTGAGCAGGTCGCGCTCGTGACTCACGACGACCAACGTGCCGCGATAGGTCTTCAGGAAGGACTCGAGCCACAGCACCGCTTCGAGGTCGAGATGGTTCGACGGCTCGTCGAGCAGCAGCAAGTCCGGATTCGAGAACAGCAATCCCGCCAGTGCGACGCGCATGCGCCAGCCGCCGGAGAAAGAATCGAGCGGCCGATGCTGCGCCGCCTCATCGAAGCCGAGGCCCGCCAGAATCCGGGCCGCGCGCGCCGGCGCCGCGTGCGCGTCGATCTGGTTCAGCCGCTCATGGACCTCGCCGACATGATGGGCGTCGTGCGAACGCTCCAGCTCTGCGAGCAGCCGGGCGCGTTCCGTGTCGGCGGCCAGCACGGTGTCGAACGGCGTCGCCGAGCCGGCGGGTGCCTCCTGCGCGACGTAGCCGATGCGCGTCCCCTTCGACGTCTCGACCGAGCCGTCGTCGGCTTCGCCGATGCCTGCGACCACCTTCAGCAGGGTCGACTTGCCGGTGCCGTTTCGGCCCACCAGCCCGACGCGGCTGCCGGTCGGAATCGAGGCCGAGGCGCGGTCGAGGATGAGGTTGCCGCCGAGCCGGACGGTGATGTTGTTGAGGGTCAGCATCGCGGGCCGCGTGATAGCACACCGCCCGTGGCGATACATCCCTCTCCGGGATGGAACCCAGCCAATTCAAGATACTGTTGTCCCCGGACTCGATCCGGGGACCCAGCAACCATCCAACAGCGAGAGACGGCGCCTGTGGAAATTGCGGAATGGACCCTCGGATCAAGTCCGAGGGTGACAATCGCTGAAACTGGGGTTGAAGCGCAAAGGTGCGAACATTGCGAACGCAAGCGCGTCAGACCGGGTCCAGCTCCGTGTCCCAGTACAGGAAGTCGCGCCAGCTCTCGTGCAGGAAGTTGGGCGGAAAGGCGCGCCCGTTCTCCTGCAATTCGAGCGAGCTCGGCTCGACCGGCGGCTTGCGCGGATACATCTTCGCCTCGCGCGGCAGGCGGTTGCCCTTGGCGAGGTTGCACGCGCCGCACGCGGTGACGACGTTCCGCCAGATGGTACGACCCCCGCGCGAGCGGGGGACGATATGGTCGAAGGTCAGGTCATGCGCCGGAAACGACCGGCCGCAGTATTGACACGAGAAGCAGTCGCGCAGGAACACGTTGAACCGCGTGAACGCCGGGCGGCGCGAGGTCGGCACGTATTCCTTGAGCGAGATGACGCTGGGCAGCCGCATCTCGAGGTTGGGCGAGCGGACGACGCGATCGTATTCGGAGACGATGTTGACCCGGTTGAGGAACACGGCCTTGACCGCGTCCTGCCACGACCAGATCGACAAAGGGAAGTAACTGAGCGGCCTGAAGTCGGCGTTCAGCACCAGAGCGGGGCAGCTTTCCAAGGACCAGGACAATCCCGAACCCTCTTGTTCCGTGGACCCCAACCGCGCCGGCGCTCGCATATGCGACTGCCGCCGCTGCGCCGTCCCGCCGTCTTCGTTGGTTTTTCCGCGGACCGCCGCTCAGCCTTGATACTGGATCGAATTCCAAAATACAACCGGCCGAATATTCCGGATTTGTGAAGCGTGGCAGGGCCCTACCGCAGGTGCGCGGCAATGAACTCGCCGCCGCGGACCAGGCCCTGCTCGTCGATCGAATGCGGCAATCCCGGGCGGGCCAGGGTTTCGACCTTCAGGCCCGCAGCCTTGAGGCCGGCCGCCGCGGCCGCCATCGCCTGGAACGGCACGATCGGGTCGGCATCGCCATGCACCAGGAGAATCGGCGGCCGGCTCTTTCCCTCGGTCACGAGGCTCTCCGCACCGACCAGCGCGCCCGAATAGCCGACGACCGCGGCCGGCGCATGGGCGCGGCGCGGCGCGACATAGAGCGACATCATGGTGCCTTGCGAGAACCCGACGAGCGCCAGCCGGTCCTCGGACAGCGCGTGCCTGGCGAGTTCCGCGTCGATGAAGGTGTCGAGGATCGGTGCCGCGGCCTTGACGCCGGCGAGGATCATATTCGGCGAGCGGTCCTGCAGGCTGAACCACTGCCGCCCGTAGGGCGCCATGTCGCACGGAAATGGCGCATGCGGCGAGACGAACGCGGCATGCGGCAGCAGCTTCGCCCAATAGGGCGCGAGCGAGATCAGGTCGTTGCCGTCCGCACCCAGACCATGGAGCAGTACGACAAGCGACTGCGGGTTGCCGCCGGCGGCGGGACCGAAGCGCGGACCATCGAGAGCGAACATGTCGGACATGAGGGTGACCTTGAGGTTGCGCCGGAGCGCCCGTTCCTAGCCTATTCCGCATGCTAGTGTCATCCGCATGTCTGCGTCCGTGACCACGCGTTTCGCCCCCTCCCCCACCGGCCGGCTGCATCTCGGCCATGCCTATGCGGCGCTGTTCGCCGCACGCGCCGCGCATGAGGCCGGCGGGCGCTTCCTGCTGCGCATCGAGGACATCGATGCGACGCGCTGCCGGCCCGAGTTCGAACAGGCGATCTACGAGGACCTCGCCTGGCTCGGACTCGAATGGCCGACGCCGGTGCGCCGCCAGTCGGAGCACATGGCCGACTACGCGGCCGCGCTGGACCGGCTCAAGGCGCGCGGACTGATCTATCCCTGCTTCTGCACGCGCGCGGAGATCAGGGCCGAAATCGCACGCGCGGGCGCCGCCCCGCACGGCAGCGCGGGGCGGCTCTATCCCGGTACCTGCCGCCGGATCGAACCCGAGCAGCGCGCGGCACGCCTTGCACAAGGCACGCCATATGCGTTGCGTCTCGATGTCGCGAAGGCGATCGCCGAAACAGGCCCGCTCTCGTGGCACGATCGCGAGCGCGGCACTGTCGCGGCCGATCCGCTGCTGCAGGGCGACGTCGTGCTGGCGCGCAAGGAGACGCCGACGAGCTATCATCTGTCCGTCACGCTCGACGATCACCTCCAGGGCGTGACGCTGGTGACGCGCGGCACCGATCTGTTCGAGGCAACGCACATCCACCGCCTGCTGCAGGCGCTGCTCGGACTCAAGACCCCTGACTACCATCATCACCGGCTGGTGGAGGGTCCGGGCGGCCAGCGCCTCGCCAAGCGCGCCGGCGCGCCCACCCTCGAAAGTCTGCGCGGGGCCGGCCGCTCCCCAGCCGAGGTCCGGGCCATGGTCGGGTTCTGAACGGCCAAATCCTTAAAATCCGAGGAAAATTGCAGATATCGGCGGGTCCGGCGCTTTAATTGTTCAGCCATCACCGGCTCGGTAAGATGCACAACTGAAAATTGTCAGCGGCTTTGGGGGAAGCCATGCAGGCCACAGTTCTGGCAGAGCCGGATCCGCAGCCGGCCGGAGGGAACCGTACGACCTCCGGCGCGCACGCGCTGCGCTATACCGGCCCGACCGGCACCCTGTTCGCGATCTTCTTCAAGAACCTGGCCCTGACGATCATCACGCTCGGCATCTACCGCTTCTGGGCGAAGACGCGCGAGCGCCGCTTCCTGTGGAGCGGCACGTCGATCGACGGCGAGCCGTTCGAATACACCGGCACCGGCAAGGAGCTCTTCTTCGGCTTCCTCAAGGCGATGCTGATCCTGGTGCCGCTCTTCGTTGCGATCGAGCTGCTCGCCCTGCTCCTTCCGGGGGACGTCGCGGCCCATGGCGTCAGCGCAATTCAGGGCCTGCTCGTCCTTATTCTCGTTTTCGTCGGCACATTTGCAGCACGGCGCTACCGGATGAGCCGCACGACCTGGCGCGGCATCCGCATGCAGCAGGATGGCTCGCCATGGCGCTACGCGGCGATCGCGCTGAAAGGCCTCTTTCTTTCGATCGTCACTTTGGGGCTGTACGTCCCGTTCATGCAAACGTCGCTGACGCGGTTCGAGACGGAGAATCTCAGGTTCGGCTCGAAGCCCTTCCTGTTCACCGGCTCCGCCTGGGCGATCTGGAAGCAATACTTCGTGCTGTGGATTTCGGTCGTCGTTCTCGTCGTCGGGCTCATTGCGGTCATGGCCGGTCTCCAGGAATCGTTCGAGCTGTCCGACATGCCCGCGTTTTCCGCAGGCCTGTCGCTGATTCCGCTCATAGTCCTGATCGCGATCATCGCAATGAGCTTCCATTACCAGGCGCGCTTTGCCCGCTTCCGCGCGGGGAGCACGCGCCTCGGCGAGATCGGCTTCTCGGCACCGGAACTGAATGGCTGGAAGCTGTTCGGGCTGATGGCCGGCAATTACGTCCTCAAGCTGCTCAGCCTGGGCTTGCTGACACCGCTCGCCATGCAACGCACGATGCGGTTCTGGACGCGGCATACGCAGCTGGAAGGCCAGATCGATCCGGCGCGGATCGCGCAGGCGGAACGCGGGCCCGGGACAGGCGAAGGCCTCGCCGGATTCTTCGATATCGACATGGGGTGATCCGGTCGTGAACGTCCCGGCCATCTACAACGACGGCAGGACGCCCGCCCGCCACGACGTCACCGTCGCGTTGAGCGCGCAGGGCATCGTCATCAGCGGGTATTCGATCGAGCCGATCACCTGGACGTTCGACGACATCCAGGTGATCGGTTCCGAGCAGCGCTCCGCCCTCCGGCTGACACGCCGCGCCGACGACGAGCCGCGCCTGACCGTGTTCGATACGGCCTTTCGCGACATGTTGTTCCAGCGGCGGCCGGAGCTGAACCCGGGGCACGGCCGCAGCCGCCGCACGCTCGCGCTTGTCGCGGGCTCGCTCGCCGGCATCGGGGCGCTCGTCGCGGTGCTGTGGTTCGGACTGCCGCTGCTGGCGAAACCGGTCGCGGCGCTCGTTCCGGATTCGATGGAGCAGCGCATCGGCGAGAAGGTCGCCGGCTTCGTCATCGGCGACGCGAGGATCTGCGACGCCGCCGCCGGCGCGCGCGCGCTGGAGCGGCTGACCGACCGGATCTGGTCGGGGCTCGACCGCCCCGTCTCGTTCGACGTGCGTGTCGTCGAGAACCCGATGATCAACGCCATGGCGACTCCCGGCGGTCACGTCATCGTCTTTTCCGGCCTGCTCCAGAATGCGGAGGGACCGGAGGAGCTGGCGGGCGTGCTCGCGCACGAGATCGGCCATGTCGCGCACCGGCATGGCATGCAGGCGCTGGTGCGGCACTTCGCGCTGTCCTTCGTCATCACCGCGTTCACCGGCAACGACTGGGGCGTCGGCAGCGCGGCACAGCTTCTCATCCAGTTCGCCCATTCGCGCGAGGCCGAGTCGGAAGCGGACATGACCGCGCTCGAGATCCTTGACCGTGCCGGCATTCCGCCCGCCGGACTCGCCGCCTTCTTCGCGCGGCTGGAGAAGGACGAAGGCGACGCCGGCGCTTTCCTGCGCTACATGAGCACGCATCCGCCGACCGCCGAGCGGATCGCGGCGCTCCAGGCAAATTCGCCGCGCCCGGCGCCGGCCGCCCGCAATGCCCGCGCGCCCGAGCCGGCGCTCTCTGCCGGCGACTGGACCTCGCTCAAGGCGATCTGCAAGAGCGAGTAAGGGCTTGCCGATCAACCCGGCCTTTCATTTCTGTGTCGTGCGGGCGTAGCCCGATTCCCTTGGTTCAACCGTCACCGCCGCAGGCCGCGCACGATCTCTACATAGTCGGGGTGGTCGGGTGCGATCAGGCCGTGGCGGACCAGGAAGTCGATGACCACCAGATTGCAGTTGAACTTGAACGCGCGCGTGTCGCGCACGATCTCGGCGACGCGGGCGACCGGCCACAGCATGAACTCATCGATCTCGCCATCGGTGTTCTCCGGCATGAAACCCGCCGGCAGCTCGAGATCGTAGCAGAACTGCACGTCGGGCTTGAGGCCGTCCGGCGCCTCCATGCAGTAGGTGATGGCGCCGACCCCGTGGGCGCGCCGGGCGAGCGCCTCCGGGATCGCCGCCTCCTCCTTGCACTCCTTGACCAGGTTGTCCATCAGCCCGATGCCCATCGGCTGGCCGCCGGCCACCATGTTGTCGAGCATTCCGGGATAGGTGTGTTTGCCCTTCGCGCGCCGGCCGATCCACATATGGATGCCGTCCGCCTTGCGCACGAAGCCGTTCATGTGCACGCCGTAGGCGCGGATGCCGAATTGCGGAATCGCGGCGCGCTCGATCGCCAGCAGCGGCGGGGCGGCGAAGCCGGTGCTGACCGGGTAGTATTCGTCGCGCCGCCCGGTGACGACGTTCTCCGATTCGAGCGCGCGGACGACCGTGTCGATCGCGTCGGTCCGCGCCCTGAAATCCGTCAGCCGGTCCGAAAGCCGCACCGCGCTCTCGTCGACCTCGAAGATCGCGCGGAATTCGGCGAGTCGTGCCGCAAGCGCGTGGCGCACCCAGCCGAAGCGCATGCCGGCAACCAGGAATGGCCGGAAATCGTCAAGATTGTGCGCGTTGCACTCGTTGATGCGGTCGAGGAAGGACATCCGGACTGGCTCCCGTGCGCTCGGCTCAAAACGCGGATAGCTGCATAGCATGTTCCGCCCGCCGGCGTATCTGGCGCAAACCGAAGGCAGCTGATACGAGTTGGTCATGCGGCTGGCATTCCGTGTCCTGCTGTGCCTGCTGCTCGCGGCCCCGGCCCTGGCGCGCGGCCCGGGCGGGGAGACACACGACCTGCGGCAATTCGCGCGCAGCGTCGGCCTGCGCGATGCGGACGGATTCCTGGAGACGATCACCGCACTGCGCCGCGACGGCAGGCTGCCGGCGCGCTACATGACCAAGGCCGAGGCCTCGCGCGCCGGCTGGCGGCCGGGCAGCGATCTGTGCCGGGTGGCGCCCGGCCAGGCAATCGGCGGCGACCGGTTCGGCAACCGCGAGCGACGCCTGCCGGCCGCGCAAGGACGGGTGTGGTACGAGGCCGATCTCGACTTCGCCTGCGGCAGGCGCGGCACCAAGCGCCTGGTATGGTCGAATGACGGGCTGATCTTCGTGACCGTCGATCATTACGAGACATTCCGGGCGGTGCCGCGATGAGGCGCGCGATTCTCGACGGCTCCCTCGACTCGCTCGACGCGGCCTATGACGCGGTCTATGGGCCGCTCACCGCCGGCCTCGACGTGCCCGCGTTCGCCCACAACCTCGACGCGCTTTGGGACGTGCTGACGTCATGGATTCCCGGGCCGATCGAGATCGCCTGGCACGACTACGCGCAAGCACGCGCGCGCGTCGGCCCCAAGCTCGACCGCTTTCTCGACGTCCTGCGCGACGTCGAGCAGGAGCGGCCCGACTTCCGGCTGCTGCTGGAATGAGAACGGCCGGCGCTTCTGCCGCATTCGCCACTGGCCGATCGCCCGCGGCGACGTATATATGAGCGATGGATCCCATCGTCACGGTTCTGCCCTATCTGATCGGCGCCGCATTGGCCGGCGTCGCCATCACATTGTTCAGCGGGTTGTTCAGCATGATCAGGGGCGGCGATTTCAACCGCCGGCACGGCAACCAGCTCATGCGCTGGCGCGTCGGCATGCAGGCGGTCGCCATCACGCTGATCGTGCTGTATCTGTTGATGACCAGGATGTGAGCGGGCAGCGAAGATGGTACGCCTTACCCGGATCTACACGCGCGGCGGCGACAAGGGCGAGACCTCGCTCGGCGACGGCGAGCGCGTGGCCAAGCACGATCTGCGCGTCGCCGCCTACGGCACGGTCGATGAGGCCAACGCGACGGTGGGGCTCGCACGCCTGCACACGACCGGCAACGCGGACGCGATGCTGGCCCGCATCCAGAACGACCTGTTCGACCTCGGCGCCGATCTCTGTACGCCCGAATCGCCCGACCCGAAATACCCGCCGCTGCGCGTCGCACAGGCGCAGATCGACCGCCTCGAGCGGGAGATCGACGAAATGAATGCGGCCCTCAAGCCGCTCGACTCCTTCATTCTGCCGGGCGGCACTCCGGCAGCGGCGTATCTCCATCTCGCGCGCACGGTCGCCCGCCGCGCCGAGCGGCTGATCACCGAGCTGGCGACGAAGGAAAGCGTCAGCCCGCTCGCCATCGCCTATATCAACCGCCTCTCCGACCATCTGTTCGTGCTGGCACGCCGCCTCAACGACGACGGCGCCAAGGACGTGCTCTGGGTGCCGGGAAAGAATCGCTGATCATTCCTGCGTTGCCGCGGCGGATCCGATCGGGCCCGCTGCATCAGCGGCACCGCGCCGCGTTGACAGGCCTTTCCCGTCGCCCTATTTTGCACCCGCGAAATAAGCCGGAAACGGCCGGAAACGCTTTTCTCCCAAGAGCCTAGCGGGGTTCAATGAAGATACTAGTCGCGGTGAAGCGCGTCGTTGACTTCAACATCAAGGTCCGGGTCAGGAGCGACGGCACGGGCGTGGAGACCGCGAACGTGAAGATGTCGATGAACCCGTTCGACGAGATCGCGGTCGAGGAGGCGATCCGTCTGAAGGAGAAGGGGGTTGCGCGCGAGATCGTCGCGGTTTCGCTGGGCCCGGTTCAGGCGCAGGAGACGATCCGCACGGCGCTGGCGATGGGGGCGGACCGCGGCATCCATGTCGTGAGCGATGCCGAGCTGCAGCCGCTGGCGGTGGCCAAGCTGCTCCAGGCGGTTGTGGCGAAGGAGAGCCCGCGCCTGGTCATTCTCGGCAAGCAGGCGATCGACGACGATTCGAACCAGACCGGTCAGATGCTGGCGGCGCTGCTCGGCTGGCCGCAGGGCACGTTCGCCTCGAAGGTGGTGATTGCGGGCGCCGATGCCGGCAGCCTGGAGGTGACGCGCGAGGTCGATGGCGGGCTCGAGACGCTGGAGCTGAAGCTGCCGGCGGTCGTCACCACCGATCTGCGGCTCAACGAGCCGCGCTACGCCTCGCTGCCGAACATCATGAAGGCGAAGAAGAAGCCGATCGACCAGCTGACGCCCGAGGCGCTCGGCGTCGATCCGCGCCCGCGCCTCGTCATCGTCAAGGTCGAGGAGCCGGCGAAGCGCAAGGCCGGCGTCAAGGTCAAGGACGTGGCGGAGCTGGTCGAGAAGCTCAAGAACGAAGCGAAGGTGATCTGATGGCGGTCCTTGTCCTTGCCGAGCACGACAACAATTCGGTCCGCCCGGCCACCCTCAACGCGGTCACCGCCGCCGCCGCTCTCGGCGACGTCACCGTGCTCGTCGCCGGCCATGGCGCGAAGGGCGCTGCCGACGCGGCCACGCAGATCGCCGGCGTCGCCAGGGTTCTGCTCGCCGACGACCCGGCCTACGCGCACGGGCTGGCCGAGAACGTGGCGCCGCTGGTGGCGAAGCTGGCGGCCGGCTACAGCCACGTGCTGGCGCCGTCGACGACGTTCGGCAAGAACGTGCTGCCGCGGGCCGCGGCCCTGCTCGACGTGGCGCAGATCTCCGACATCGTCGCGGTGGTCGACGCCGACACCTTCGTGCGGCCGATCTATGCCGGCAACGCGATGGCGACGGTGAGGTCGGAGGACAAGGTCAAGGTGATCACGGTGCGCGGCACCGCGTTCCCGCCGGCTGCGGCCAGCGGCGGCAGCGCCGCCATCGAGCCGGTGGCCGCGGCGGCCGAGGCCGGGCTGTCGACGTTCAAGGGCCAGGCGCTGCAGAGCTCGGAGCGGCCCGAGCTGACCGCGGCGAGGATCATCGTCTCGGGCGGGCGCGGCATGGGCTCGGGCGAGAACTTCAGGATCCTCGAGGCGCTGGCCGACCGGCTGGGGGCTGCGGTGGGGGCTTCGCGCGCGGCGGTCGATGCCGGCTTCGTGCCCAACGATTATCAGGTCGGCCAGACCGGCAAGGTGGTGGCGCCGGAGCTGTATATCGCGGTGGGCATCTCGGGGGCGATCCAGCATCTCGCCGGCATGAAGGATTCCAAGGTGATCGTCGCCATCAACAAGGACGAGGAAGCGCCGATCTTCCAGGTCGCCGATTACGGCCTCGTCGGCGACCTCTTCAAGATCGTGCCGGAACTGACGGCAGCGCTGCCGTCGAAACGCTGACTACATTCGCGGGGCTTGGGAGAATCCATGATGAAGACCATCGGAATCATCGGCGCGGGACAGATGGGCAACGGCATCGCCCATGTCTGCGCGCTATCGGGATTCGACGTGCGGTTGCTCGACGCGAACGCGGATGCGCTGCCCAAGGCCCTCGCCACCATCGCCGGCAATCTCGATCGCCAGGTGGCGCGCGGCAAGGCGAAGGCCGAGGACAAGGAGAAGGCGCTCAAGCGCATCCAGACCGGCACCGATTACGCGCTGTTCAGGGATTGCGACCTCGTCATCGAGGCGGCGACGGAGAACGAGGCGATCAAGCGCGAAGTGTTCAAGAGCCTCTGTCCGGTCCTCAAGCCCGACGCATTGATCGCGTCCAACACCTCGTCGATCTCGATCACGCGGCTCGCCGCCGCGACCGATCGTCCGGCCAAATTCATCGGCATGCATTTCATGAACCCGGTGCCGGTGATGCAGCTGGTCGAGCTGATCCGCGGCATCGCCACCGCCGAAGAGACGTTCGCCACGGTCAAGGACCTGACGCTCAAGCTCGGCAAGACGCCGGCGATGGCCGAGGATTTCCCGGCCTTCATCGTCAACCGCATCCTGCTGCCGATGATCAACGAGGCGGTCTACACGCTGTACGAGGGCGTGGGCAACGTCGAGTCGATCGACACGGCGATGAGGCTCGGCGCCAACCACCCGATGGGCCCGCTCGAGCTGGCCGATTTCATCGGCCTCGACACCTGCCTCTCCGTCATGCAGGTGCTCCATGACGGGCTGTCCGATTCCAAGTACCGGCCCTGCCCGCTGCTGGTGAAGTATGTCGAAGCCGGCTGGCTCGGACGCAAGACCAAGCGCGGCTTCTACGACTACTCCGGCGAGAAGCCGGTGCCGACGCGCTGAAGCGCAATCCGCGCGAACGAGCCCGGGCCGAACTCAGTTCGGCCCCTACACGTGGGTCCAATTCATGTAGGGGCGGATCTAAGATCCGCCCTTGCGCGACATGTCAGGATGACTTGCCGCCCGCGTCCCTGTAGTGGCGGATGAGCGCCTCGGCGGCGCTCGAATTCCAGTCGGCCGCCCCTTCCAGCCGCCCGACCTCGCGGCCCTCGCGGTCGATCAGGATGGTGGTGGGCAGGCCCCCGACCCCGAGCGCACGCATCGCCGCGTTGCTCGTGTCGAGATACATGGCCAGGGACCTGATGCCGAGCTTCTCGAGGAAGGGCGCCACCGCCTCGCGCCCTTGGCGATCGAGCGACAGCGCCAGCACCGTGAAGTCGCCGTTGCCGAGCCGGGCCTGCAGCCGGTCGAGCGACGGCATCTCTTCGACGCAGGGCGCGCACCACGTCGCCCACAGGTTGAGCAGCACGACCCGGCCGCGGAAATCGGCCAGGGTCATCGCCTTTCCCTGCGGGTCCGTGAAGGTGAGCTCGGGCGCCGGCTTCGGCGCTGCCTCGGGCGCGAAGGGCTTGAGCTGGCCCTCGAAGGCGGGCGGGCCGGCCGGCTCCCACAGCACCCACAGCGCCGCGACCAGGGCCGCGGCGATCACCGCCGCGCCGATCGATCCTCCGTACATCACCCGCCGGCTGAACAACCGCTTCATAGTGGCTCCTGCCTGCATTGCGACCCCGGCATGGTAAACGCTCCCCAACCGGGCGGCCCCTTGATGTAAGGTCGCAGCCTGAACTTGTCGAACGGTCCGGCGCCTCTTTATAACGGCGTGGCCGCGACACCAGGACCACGATGGCGCCGAAAACCAGGACAGCGACCGGACCGAGCAAAGACGCCAACGCCCTGTGGGGCGGACGGTTCGCCGCGGGTCCGGCGGCGGTGATGGCGGAGATCAACGTCTCGATCGACGTCGACCGGCGCCTCTATGCCGAGGACATCGCCGGGTCCAAGGCCCATGCGGCGATGCTGGTCAGGCAGGGCATCATCGGCGCCGCCGATGGCAAGGCGATCCAGGACGGGCTCGACCGCATCCTCGCCGAGATCGAGGCGGGAACGTTCGCGTTCAAGGCCGAGCTCGAGGACATTCACATGAATGTCGAGGCGCGGCTCGCCGAGCTGATCGGCCCCGCCGCGGGGCGTCTGCACACCGCGCGCTCGCGCAACGACCAGGTCGCGACCGATTTCCGGCTGTGGGTGCGCAACAGCATCGATGCGCTCGACGCGCAGATGAAGGACCTGCAGCGCGCACTGATCGTGAAGGCCGAGACGCACGCCGGCACGGTGATGCCCGGCTTCACGCATCTGCAGCCGGCGCAGCCCGTCACCTTCGGCCATCACCTGCTCGCCTATGTCGAGATGGTCGGGCGCGACCGCTCGCGCCTCGCGGACTGCCGCGCGCGGCTGAACGAATCGCCGCTGGGCAGCGCCGCCCTCGCCGGCACATCGTTTCCGATCGACCGCGAGCAGACGGCGAAGGCGCTCGGCTTCGACCGGCCCACCGCGAACTCGCTCGACGGCGTCTCCGACCGCGACTTCGCGCTCGAATTCCTGTCGGCCGCGTCGGTCGCCGGCATGCATCTGTCGCGGCTCGCCGAGGAGCTCGTGCTTTGGACCGCGCCGCAGTTCGGCTTCGTGCGGCTGTCCGACGCGTTCTCGACCGGCAGCTCGATCATGCCGCAGAAGCGCAATCCCGACGCCGCGGAACTGGTGCGCGCCAAGACCGGAGCGCTCACCGGGGCCCTGGTCGGCCTGACGATGGTGATGAAGGGCCTGCCGCTGACCTACGCCAAGGACATGCAGGAAGACAAGGCGAAGACCTTCGAGGCCGCCGACGCGCTGGCGCTCGCGCTCGCCGCCATGACCGGCATGATCGACGACATGACGGTGGACGAGGCGGCGATGCGCCGCGCCGCCGGCGCGGGCTTCACCACCGCTACCGATCTCGCCGACTGGCTGGTGCGCAGGCTGGGCATGCCGTTCCGCGAGGCGCATCACGTCACCGGCAGGATCGTGCGCGCGGCCGAGGCCAAGGGCGTCGGGCTTGAAGAGCTGCCGCTCGCCGAAATGCAGCGCGTCGAGACGCGCATCACGGAAGACGTGTTCAGCGTCCTCGGCGTCGACAACTCGGTCGCGAGCCGCACCAGTTTCGGCGGCACGGCGCCGGACAACGTACGCAAGGCCGCAGCTGCGGCGAAGAAGAAGTATTTGTAATCCGGATTGTCACCCTCGGCCCTCGGATCAAGTCCGAGGGGAGCCGAAGGTCCAGTCTGGATGCCCGGGTCAAGCCCGGGCATGACAGTCTTGGAGAAGGTCAATAGGGTAGCGGGATCGAGCGATGGAAGAGACGCCCACAGCCGCGGGTATCCGCCCGCAATCGCGCGCCATCACGCGGCGGATCGTGCTCGCATCCCTCCTCGCCCTTTCCCTCGCCGCGTGCGGCATCAAGGGCCCGCCGGAGCCGCCGCCGGACGCCGATCCCAAGTCGCCGCGCCGCTATCCGACGCGATGACCATGAACGCCTTCACCTACCGCAAGGGCGTGCTGCACGCCGAGGACGTGCCGCTCACGGCCATCGCCGAGCGCCACGGCACGCCGTGCTACGTCTATTCGAGCGCGGCCCTCGCGGAGCGCTATCGCGCGTTCGCCGATGCGCTCGCCGGGCTGCCGGTGACGATCTGCTATGCCGTCAAGGCGAACAGCAACCAGGCGGTGATCGCGACACTGGCGCGGCTCGGCGCCGGCGCCGATATCGTTTCCGAGGGCGAGCTGCGGCGCGCCCTTGCCGCCGGCGTGCCGCCGCACAAGATCGTCTTCGCCGGGGTCGGCAAGACCGAGCACGAAATGGCGGTCGCCCTCGACCACGGCATCCTGCAGTTCAACGTGGAATCGGAACCAGAGCTGCGCGCGCTGTCGCGCGTCGCCGAGGCGCGCGGCCGGCAGGCACCGGTATGCCTGCGCGTCAATCCCGACGTCGATGCGCAGACGCACGCCAAGATCACGACGGGTAAGAGCGAGAACAAGTTCGGCATCGAGATCCATCGCGCCGCCGAAATCGCCGATCTCTGCGCAGGTCTGCCCGGCATCGACCTGCAGGCGGTCAGCCTGCATATCGGCTCGCAGCTCACCTCGATCGCGCCATTCCGCGATGCGTTCATGCGGCTGCGCGCCCTGGCGCAGGACCTGATGGCGCGCGGACACCGGCTGCGCCGCATCGATTTCGGCGGCGGGCTCGGCGTCCCCTATAACGGCGATCCCGCGCCCGATCTCCAGGCTTATGCGCGCGCGGTGCGCGAGGCGGCAGCGGGACTCGGTCTCGACATCATCGTCGAGCCCGGCCGCTACCTGGTCGCCGAGGCCGGCATTCTCCTCACCCGCATCATCTACCTGAAGGACGGCGTGACCAGACGCTTCGCAATCGTCGATGCCGGGATGAACGACCTGATCCGGCCGACGCTGTACGAGGCGGAAATGCCGATCATGACCGTGACCGAGCCGGCGGTCGGGCCGAAGTACATGCCGGTCGACGTGGTCGGGCCGATCTGCGAGAGCGGAGACTATCTGGCGCTCAACCGGCCGCTGCCGCAGGCCGAGGCCGGCGATCTTCTGGCCGTCGGCATGGCCGGCGCCTATGGCGCGGTCATGGCCTCGACCTACAATGCCCGAGCGCTCGTGCCGGAGATCCTGGTTAACGGATCGGAGGTGGCGGTCGTCCGGCCACGCCAGCCGCTCGAAGCGCTGATCGCCGCGGATCGTCTGCCCCCTTGGCTGGAACTCGCCAAAGTTTGATCCCGTTTCCGGTGGATGGTCGGCAAGGTGGACCTGCGGGCTGGTCGTCTGGCAGACTGTCGGTGTGGATGTAAGGTGGGTCAGCGGGGCGTCGGCTCGGACAGAACCCCCACCCGCCGCGCCCGGAACGGGCGTGTAATCAACAGCAGAGCATAGGCGAGTCCGCCCTGTCGGGCCGGCAATGTGAGCCGGCCGCGAGTCGAAGAGGCGAGATGAACGAGACGCAGCGCAGAGCGGCACCGGAAAATCAGGGCGACGGACTGGAGCGGCGGCTTTGGCTTGCCCGTGCCGCCTTGGCCTGGGAACGGGTGTGGCCCGCGATGTGGCCGAGCTTGGCCGTGATCGGCGCCTTCGCCGCACTCAGCTTCTTCGACATCCTGCCGCTGCTGCCGCGCTGGCTCCATGCCGCAATACTGCTTGGCTTCGCCGTGGCGCTGGTCTTCACCCTGTTTCGCGCGCGGCACGCCTTCCGCCTGCCCGACGAGGCGGCGGGCCGGCGCCGGCTCGAGCGCGCCAGCGGGACCGTGCATCGGCCGCTCACCGCGCTCCGCGACAGCCTGGCCGGCGGCGCCAATGACGGGCTCGCCGAGGCGCTGTGGCAGGCGCACCGCGCCCGCGTGCGCGCCGCGCTGAAGTCGGTCCGCGCCGGCTGGCCGCGACCCGGCCTTCCCGGCCGCGATCCGTGGGCATTGCGCGCAGCCCTGCTGCTCGTCCTGGTCGTCGGCATCGGCGTTGCCGGGCGCGATGCCGGCAACCGGATCCTGCGCGCGATTACGCCAGGCTCGGCCGTGGCGGCGATTCCGGCAGGACTGCTGGACCTGTGGATTACGCCGCCGGCCCATACCGGCCTGCCGCCGCTGCTGCCGCGCAGCGAGCCCGGCACCCCAAATGAGATCGCGGTGCCGGCCGGCAGCGCCCTGCTTGCCCAGGTCTCGGGCGGCCGCGGCGTGCCGAAGCTGATGATCGACCAGTCCGCGACCGAGTTCGGCGGCGTCGACAACAAGGCCTACCGCATTGCGACCACCATCGACAGCGGCTCCAGGTTGAGCGTCGAGCAGGACGGGAAGCCGCTCGGTACGTGGAAGATGACGGTGGTCCCCGACGCGGCGCCCAAGGTGGAATTCGCCAGCGCCCCGGCGCGCACCCGCCGCGCGGCGCTGCGCGTGGAATACCAGGCAAGCGACGATTACGGCCTCGCTTCGGTCGGCGCCGTCATCCGCCGCGCCGAGCGGCCCGACGGCGTCGAGGACGAGCGCATCGAGATGCCGTTGCCGCTGCCTGGCCAGCGCCTGAAGGAGGCGAAGGGCTCGAGCTATAACGATCTGACGGCCCATCCCTGGGCGGGCCTGAAGGTGCTGGTCCAGCTCAAGGCGACCGACGCGGCCGGCCAGGAAGGCAGCTCCGAGGATTTCGCGATGGTGCTGCCCGAGCGGGTGTTCCAGCACCCGGTGGCGCGCGCGATCGTCGAGCAGCGCCGTGCCCTGGTGGCCGATCCCGCCTCGCGCACCGTGGTGAGCCGGGCGCTCGCCGCGATCGCGTCCATCCCCTCGCACTACTACGACGACGTGGTCGTCTACCTCGCGCTCAAGACCGCTTCGGTGCGGCTGCTGCGCGACGACACGAATTTTGGCCGCGACGCGGTTCAGACACTGCTGTGGGACACGGCGCTGCGCATCGAGGACGGCAAGCTGTCGATGAGCGAGCGCGAGCTGCGCGCGCTCCAGCAGAAGCTGCAGGACGCGCTCGCCAACAACGCCCCGGATGCAGAGATCGAGAAGCTGATCCAGGAGCTGCAGCAGGCGATCGACCGCTATCTCGAGGCGATGGTCGAGCAGGCGCGGCGCAATCCGGGCGAGCTGCAGCAGCAGCCGGCGGACCGCAATGCGATGCGGATCGAGCGGCGCGACCTGCAGAAGATGCTCGACCAGGCGCGCCAGATGGCGCGTACCGGCGCCAAGGACGCGGCGCGAGAGATGCTGGCGCGGCTCCAGGAGATGCTCGAGAACCTGCGCCTCGGCCAGAACATGCAGGGTGAGCAGGGCGAAGGCCAGGCGCAGGAGATGATGCGCGAGCTGCAGGAGCTGATGCAGCGTCAGCAGCAGCTCACCGACAAGACATTCCGCCGCAGCCAGCAGGGACGGCCCGGGATGCGCGGCATGCAGCAGCCCGGACAGCGTGGGCAGCAGGGCCAGCGCGGACAACAGGGACAGCAGGGCGACCAGCAGGGCGAAGGCGACATGGCCGGCGACGGCACCGAGCAGGATGCGCTGCGCCGCGCGCTCGAGGGCATGATGCGCGGCATGGCGGAGATGATGGGCAACGTGCCGGGCGGCTTCAGCGAGGCGGAACGGGCGATGCGCGATGCGGTCGACGCGCTCGGCCGCAATGCGCCGGGCCAGGCGCTGCGTCCGCAGATGGAGGCGATGGAACAGCTCCGCGCCGGCGCACGCGAGATGATGCAGCAGATGATGCAGCAGATGGGCGAAGGCTCCGGCGAGGGCCAGGGCGAAGCGTCGGAGAGCGATCCGAACATGACGCAGAACCGCGACCCCGCCGGCCGGCCGCTCAACGGTCTCGGCGGGCTCGACGGCCGCGACGTCAAGATTCCGGAGGAGGCGGACCTGCAGCGCTCGCGCGAGATTCTCGATGAGCTGCTGCGCCGCGCCGGCGAGCGATTCCGCCCCGATCTGGAGCGCGACTACATCGACCGGCTCCTCAAGCGATTCTAGCCGGCCCGTCCCGCGCTGGCGGCCGGCGCCGCGCCAAGTCGCCGGCAAGGGCATCCTTGCGTTGCGGCGCAAACGGATTAGATCGCCGCTCGATTGCGGAAGCCGCGGAACCAATCGCAATCGCCGCGCTTGAAGATCGCGTTGACCTGAACTGCGATCCGGGAGGCGGCGTTATGCGCGGACAGTGGCTCTCCATCCTTGTCTTGGGCGCCCTGACCGCGGCATGCGGTGACACGCAGGAGGACCGCGCAGCGTCCGGCGGTCTGGGCGGTGCCGCGGCGGGAGCGCTGGTCGCCGGCCCGATCGGGCTGTTCGTCGGCGGCGGCCTCGGCTACATGGCCGGCACCCGGATGGACAAGAGCGCGGACGAGGCGATCGACGAGCTGGCCCGCCAGCCGCCACCGGCGAGGCCCTCTCCCGCATCCGCCCGGCGGACGTCGCCGGAACCTTCTGGCGCCGCCGGCGGCGGCAATGTCCTGGCCGAGGCGCAAATCGAGGAGAAGCTGAACGCGGCGGGCTACAGGCCGGTCCATGATGTGCGCCGCGAGGGTCCGGCCTATGTCGCGCGCGGCGAGCGCGCGGGCACGCTCTATGCCGTCCGGATCGACGCCGCCAGCGGCCGGCTGCTCGCGTCGCGGGAGATCGGCACCGTGCCGCGCAAGAGCGAAGGCGCAACGGCCGCGATCATGACCGAGCAGCAGGTGCGCAGCGCACTGCGCCGCGGCGGCTACGAGATGGTCGGCGATGTCGAGCGCTCCGGCGACCGCTATCGCGCCGAAGCGATGCAGGACGGCCTCGTCTACGACCTCATCGTCGACGGCCGTACCGGGCTGGTCGTCAGCGCGACTCCTTCCACCGCCAGCGGCGCACCGCCGCGCCGGGGCGGCTGAGCGCGCGAGAAACCCCACAGAATGCGATTGACAGCGCTCGGGCGGCGACCGGACAATTCGCAGCACAGGAATGCGCATGGCTCAAGCTCGTCATGCGGCCGAAAGACGAATGGAATGATCCGTTGCGTCCCGGCCAGACGTCATGATTCGCGCCATTTGCGGCGAGCCTCATCCGAAGAGGAGGGCAGGCTTGATCGGCGTCGACGACACGACCCGCGGTCCAGGCGAGGAGCGCAGCCAGGAGGAACCGCTGGGCCGGAGCGATGCCCAGTTCCGGCTCCTGGTCCAGAGCGTGAAGGATTACGCCATCCTCATGCTCGATCCCGAGGGCCGTGTCGTGAGCTGGAACGAGGGCGCCGAACGGATCAAGGGCTACACCGCTGACGAGATCGTCGGCCAGTCGTTCGCGAAGTTCTATCCGCCGGATGCGATCACCGCGGGCTTTCCGCAACACGAGCTGCAGGTCGCAAGCCTCGACGGGCGCTTCGAGAACGAAGGCTGGCGGATACGCAAGGACGGCTCGCGGTTCTGGGCCAGTGTCATCGTCACCGCGCTGCGCGGCCCCGACGGGCGGCTGGTCGGCTTCGCCAAGGTCACGCGCGACCTGACGGAGCGGCGCGAGGCCGAGGCGCAGGCGCGCAGGCTGGCTGCGGAGCAGGCGGCCCATGCAGAGGCGAGCCGCCGCAGCGAGGAGCTGGCGCAGCTCAACGAACGGCTCCGGCAGCAGGCGGCCGACCTGCAGGTGTCGCTGGCCGCCACCAAGGCGGCGCGGGATGCGGCGGAGCGTGCCACCGCGGCCGTAACCGAGGCCTATCGGGAGCTCGACCAGTTCGCCTATGTCGCCTCGCACGACCTGAAGGCGCCGCTGCGCGGCATCTCCAATCTGGCGCAGTGGATTCAGGACGATGTCGGAGATCGGCTCGACGCCCATTCGACCGAGCACATGCGGCTGCTGCAGGGCCGCGTGCACCGGATGGAGGCGCTGATCGACGGCATCCTAGCCTATTCGCGCGCCGGGCGTACGCTGACTGCGCCGGAGACGGTGGAAACCGGAGCGCTGATCCGCGATGTGATCGAGCTGCTGGCGCCGCCCGCGTCGGTGACGATCAGTCTCCCCGACCGGTTTCCCGCCATCCTTGCTGAACGCGTGCCCCTGCAGCAGGTGTTCATGAACCTCATCGGCAATGCCGTGAAATTTGCGGGAGCGGCGCGCGCCGATGCGGCGGTCCGCATCGAATGGAGCGACACTGGCGACGGCTTCGAGTTCGCCATCAGCGACAACGGGCCGGGAATCGCACCCGAATACCACGACCGGATCTGGGGCATCTTCCAGACGCTCGCGGCCCGCGACAAGGTCGAAAGCACCGGGGTCGGCCTTTCCATCGTGAAGAAGATCGTCGAAAGCCGGGGCGGCACCGTGTCGGTCGAATCCACGCCGAATGCGGGTGCCACCTTCCGGTTCGTCTGGCCCAAGGTTTCCCGACAGGGGATTTCGATATGAGAGACGAACTCCTCAACATCCTGCTCGTCGAGGACGACGAGGTCGACGTGATGAACGTGAAGCGCGCGTTCGAGCGAAATCACATCCGCAATCCGCTTTACGTGGCCGGCGACGGCGTCGAGGCGCTGGAGAAGCTGCGCAACGGCGAGATCCCGAAGGAGCGGCGGATAATCCTGCTCGACCTCAACATGCCGCGCATGAACGGCATCGAGTTCCTGCGCGAGCTGCGCAAAGACCCCGACCTGGCCTCGACGACGGTCGTCGTCCTGACCACGTCGGGCGACGACCAGGACAGGATCGACGCCTATAACCTGAATGTCGCCGGCTATCTCCTGAAGCCGGTCACCTTCGGGAATTTCTGCGACGTCATGGTGGCGCTCAACAAGTACTGGACCCTGGTCGAGTTCCCCTGAGAGTATCGATGGAGGCCATCGGTTGACCAGCACCGGCACCGCCACGGCCCCGCGCGCGGGACTCGACCGGCTTCGCCTTCTCGTTATCGACGACGACGAGACCGACCGGCTGGCGGTACGGCGCTGCCTGCAGCAATCCGGAATCCCTGCCGCGGTCAACGAGGCCAGGTCCGCGGCGGAGGCGCTGGAGTTCGTCGCAGCCACTGCCTATGACTGCGTTCTCCTCGACTACTACCTCCCGGACATGCCCGGTCTCGAGGTCTTCGAGCGGATTCGCGCCGCCTCCCCCGACATGCCGGTGGTGATCTTCACCGGGCGCGGCGACGAGGATGCCGCCGTCGAGCTGATGAGGGCCGGTGCCGCGGACTACCTGCCCAAGTCGTCGATGTCGCCCGAGCGGCTCGCGGCGGCGCTGCGCCATGCGACGGAGCTGGCGCGGGCAACCAGGGCGCGCAGGCTGGCGGAGGACGAACTCAGGGCGCAGGAAAGCCGCTTTCGCACGCTCGCCAACGCCATCTCCCAGCTGGCATGGATGACCGATGCAAGCGGTGCGCGCTACTGGTTCAACCAGCGCTGGCTCGACTACACGGGCGAGACGCTGGAGTCGATGCAGGGCTGGGGATGGCAGAAGGTTCATCATCCCGACCACATCGAACGCGTCACCGGGATCATCCGCCGGAGCTGCGCGTCGGGCGAGCCGTGGGAAGACGTCTACCCCCTGCGCGGCGGAAACGGGACCTATCGCTGGTTCCTGTCGCGGGCGCTGCCGGTGCGCCGCGCCGACGGAGCCATCGCCGGATGGGTCGGCACCAACACCGACATCACCGATCAGAAGAATGCCGCAGCCGAGCGCGAGGCGCTGCTCGCGCGCGAGCACGAGGCCCGCGCCGCGGCGGAGCACGCCAGCGCCGCACGCGACGAGCTTCTGGCCATCGTCGCCCACGATCTGCGCAACCCGCTGCAGATCATCATGAGCGCCGCACGCGCCGTGCCTTCCCTCGCGGGCGAGAAGCGCCACCTGTACGTCCAGGCCATCCAGCGCTCGGCCCGCGAAATGAACCGCCTGATCGACGACCTGCTCGACAGCTCGCGCATGGAGCGCGGGAATTTCGCGATCGAGCGCCGGCCAGTCGATCTGCGGCAGGTGCTGCAGGAGACGCGCGAGCTGTTCGACCTGGCGGCACAGGAAGGGAAGATCGCCCTCGACTGGGACGTCGATGCGGCCGGCGAGACGGTCAGCGCAGACCGCGATCGCATCTTCCAGGTGGTCGCCAACCTTCTCAACAACGCCATCAAGTTCACGCCCGAGGGCGGCCGCGTCTCGCTGCGCGCGCAGTGTCGCGAAGGCAATATCGAGATCGTCGTCAGGGATTCCGGCCCCGGCATCCCCGCCGCGGATCTCGCCAACGTCTTCGACCGCTACTGGCAGGGCGACCGTGCGTCGCGCGCCGGCGCCGGCCTTGGCCTGTCGATCTGCAAGGGCATCGTCGAGGCCCATGGCGGCCGCATCTGGGTGGAAAGCACCGCCGGCGTCGGAACCACGATCCACGTCGCGATCCCGGCGCGGAGTCCTGAAGCGTAACGGTATCGGGCTGCTCCGGAGGGCCCGGCCCGCGGAGAAGACTGAACACCGGCGACGCTTGACGCGTTCTTTGCGCGGCAACCGGGCGGCGCCCGCGGCTGTTGTACAGCCGGAGCCGGAACCTCCCGTCCCTCGGCCGCCGGAGATCGTCCTCATTGAGGAGGGCGTATCGCAGACGCGCGATACTCGGCGACGGCGGCGGGGCTCTATGGTGATCCGGGTCGAAGCCGGCTGCCTTCCGAGTGACGCAGATGCTGTTCAACTCCTACGTCTTTGTCCTCCTCTTCCTGCCGGCGGCGGTCCTCGGATTCTATCTGGTCGGCCGCCATGATTCGCGCTGGGCGCTGGCGTGGCTGCTCGGCTGCTCGCTGGTCTTCTACGCGCACTGGGATCCGCTCTACCTGCCGCTGCTGCTCTTCAGCATCGGCTTCAACTTCGCCGTCGGCACCTGGCTCGGCCGGCTCGCCGGGCGGCAGGATCCGCGCCGCTGGCTCGTCCTCGCCGGTGCGATCGCCGAGGAGCTGGCGATGCTCGGCTTCTTCAAATACGCCAACTTCTTCGTCGACAACGTGAACGCGGCGACCGGGGCCGGCTGGGAGCTGGCTACGATCGTGCTGCCGCTCGGCATCTCGTTCTACACGTTCCAGCAGATCGCCTATCTCGTAGACACGGCGCGCGGCGAGATCCGCCTCAAGAGCTTTCTCGACTACGCCGCGACGGTGTCGTTCTTCCCGCACCTCATCGCCGGGCCGATCATCCTCTATCGCGAGGTCCTGCCGCAATTCGCGGCGCGTAGGGTGGCGCGGTTCGATCATGGGAACTTCGCACTGGGCACCACCTTCTTCGTCGTAGGCCTGTCGAAGAAGGTGATCATCGCCGACTGGATGGCGCTGTATGCGACGCCGGTGTTCGACGCGGCGCGCGACGGCGTGGCGCCGACGCTGATCGAGGCCTGGGGCGGAGTGCTGGCCTACACGCTTCAGCTCTATTTCGATTTCTCGGGCTACTCCGACATGGCGATCGGCCTCGGACTGATGTTCAACATCCGCCTGCCGGTCAACTTCAACTCCCCCTACAAGGCGGCGAGCATCATCGATTTCTGGCGGCGCTGGCACATCACGCTCTCCTACTTCCTGCGCCGCTATCTCTACATCCCGCTCGGCGGCAGCCGGCGCGGCCGCGTGCGCCAGCATGTCAATATCGTTCTGACCATGCTGCTCGCGGGGTTGTGGCACGGCGCGGGCTGGACCTTCGTTCTCTGGGGCCTCTTTCACGGGATCCTGCTGTCGGTCAATCACCTGTGGCGCAGCATGCGCGCCGCGATCGGCGTTCCCGCCGCCGCCGTGCCGTCGGGATGGGGGCTCTGGACCAGCCGCGCCGTCACCCTGCTCGCGATCGTGATCGGCTGGGCCGTGTTCCGCGCCGAGTCCATCGAGTCCGCCGGGCTGGTCCTGCGCGGGATGGCCGGCCTGAACGGCGTAGTGCTTTCCCCGCCGCTGCAGGCGGCCCTGGCGCCGCTCGTGCCGATGCTGCGGGATCTCGGCGTGATTTTCGAGCCGCTGCCCCTGTTCCACGGCGGGCCGCAGGCGCTCGGCATCGTCCTCCTTTTCGCGGTGGCGCTGCTCGCGCCGAACTCGCACGAGCTGCTGCGCTACGGCGAGCCGCTTCTGCCGGCGGGGTTGCAGGACCGCGCCGCGGTCGCCGCGCCGGCCCGGCACCTGCGCTGGCGGCCGAGCGCCGGCTGGGCGGTCGCGACCGGCGTCCTGTTCGTCTACGTGCTGACGCAGATGTCGAAGGTCAGCGAATTCCTGTACTTCCAGTTCTGAGAGGCAGGCCCGCATGCCCAACGGCACCTCGACCTCGATCGCTTTGTTCCGCCGGTTCGCCGTGCTGCGCGGCCGCGCAGCGCGGCGCACGGGCGGGCGGGCCGACGCCCGCCGCCACAACCGGCTTCTTGCCGCCGTGGTCCTCCCGCCGGTCGCAATCATGCTGGTATTGGCGCTGACGCAGGAGCCGCTGCGCGGCGACCTCACCCGGCCGGGGGGCTATGCCGAGGCCGATTTCGGCTGGACCGCGCCGCAGGAGCGATTCTCCCCGCCGCTGGCCTCGACACGGTATGACCGGCCGCACGACATCGTCGTGCTCGGCGATTCGTTCTCGGCCAATTCCACCGGTCAGACCGATCCGGGCGCGTACTGGACGAACCATCTGGCGCAGCGCACGGGCCTGTCGGTCGCAGTCGTGCCGGTGAGCCTCGCCGACGGCATGAATTTCGCGCAGCTGCTTCGCCATCCGGTCTTCGTCCGGACGCCGCCGCGGATTCTCATCGTCGAGACGGTCGAGCGCTATCTGCTGCGCAACTATGCCATCGAGATCGAATCGCGCGTCGGCATCTCCGATCCGGAGTGCCGGGCGCAAACGCACGCGCTGCCGCCGCTGCCGGCGCTTGCGCCGCTCGACGCGGCACCGGTTCCGTGGATTCGCGACACCTCGCCCGAGATCGACTTCGATCAGGCGGCGGACTTCCTGTGGAAGTCGGCGAAGCGCCGCGTTCTCGGCGTCGACACCACGCGGGTGATCCGTCTCGGCCTGAACCGGCCGGACCTGTTCTCGAGCCGGGCGAGCGAGGAGCTCCTGATCTACGACGACGAGATCAGGAAGGCGGAGTTCGTGACGCCGCGGACCCTCGACGCGACCTACTGCACCCTGCTCGCCATGCAGAACGCCGTCCAGGCCAACGGCCGCACCCGCTTCCTGTTCATGGCCGCGCCGGACAAGCTCTCGGCCTATGCCGAGCATCTCGCCGACACCGATCTCCGCGCGCTCTCGCTGCTGCCCGGCCTCTACCGGCAGCCCTCGCTCAACCAGGTCAGGCTTCTCGAGCGCTTCCGCAGCGCGATAAGACGCGGGGAGAAGGACGTGTACATGCCCAACGACACGCATTGGGGCTCGGCCGGGCACCGCATCGTCGCGGACGCAATCGTCGCTGCGCTGACGAGGCCACAGGCCGGTCCCACGGATCGCAACCGTAAGACGATGCTTCTCCCGGGCAATGCGAACGCACGCGCGGAGCCGGCGAGGCCGTAGCGCGCACTCCGCCCGCGCCGGGATCCATGTCGCGATGGCGGCATCGCCATGCTTTACCGCAAGCCTGGCGGTTGCGTTCGGCCGCGACCCGGGCGGCCGCGGGAACGGCACGCGAAACGGCAACGTTGTGGCTCGTAGCCGAGCCAACGAACCGAGGGAGAAGCAGCCGTGGCAGACGAAAGCAGATGGGACGAGGACGAGCGGCGCCGGCGCTGGGAAGAGGAGCGCTTCCGGCGCGGCGGGCAGTACGGCCGCGAGAGCCAGTACGGTCGGGAAGGCTATGGCCGCGACGAGCGCGACTGGCGCGGCGAGGGCCGTGGTATGGAATACGGTTACGGCGGCGGCTATGGCGGCGATTATCCGGGCGAACACGGGCGCGGCCCGCGGCACCACCGCTGGCGCGGCGGCCATGGCAGACGGTTCGGCGGCCCGGGCCATGGCGAGGAGTTTCGCGGCGGGCGGTCGGGCCGCGACCAGGGCTATGTCGGCTTCGGCGCCGATCAGGGCTTCTGGCGCAGCGACACCGACGCCGCGGGCATGGGCGGCTACGGGCCGGTGCCCGAATACGGCGCGCGCGAACCGCGCGAGGGTCGCCATCGCGGCCGCGGCCCGCGCGGCTACACGCGCTCCGACGAGCGTATCCGCGAGGACGTGTGCGACCGCCTGGCCGACGATCCGATGATCGACGCCTCCGACATCGAGGTGCAGGTCGCCAACGCCGAAGTGACGCTCAACGGTCACGTCGACAGCCGCTGGCTCAAGCGCCGGGCCGAGGACATCGTCGACGACATCTCAGGCGTGCGCCACGTGCAGAACAACCTGCGCATCAAGGAATGGAGCGACGAGGCGCAACAGCCCGGCGACACGTCTTCGACCGCGATCCTCTCGGGCAGGCCCGCGCGCCGCGAGTAGGCGCGAAGCGGCGGGACGCGCCGTCCGGCGCCGATGTGCCGGGCGGCCTGCCCCCGCCGCTCAGGTCTTGGCGCCGGAAATCGGATTGCGCTTGCGTGCCCGCGTCACCGCGCCCTTCGCGGCCTTGGAGCCGCCGCCCCATTCCTGCGCCTTGCGGATGGAGTCGCCGCCCTGGCGCGGCCGCGTCGTCCTGCTGCCGCTCGCCGGTTTGCCGGTGCCGCGTGTCGCTCTCGTCGGCATGGAACCCTCCTTTGCCGTTTCCTGGCGAACGAGCGCGCCGGCCGCATCGTTCCGGCGCCGCGGCGGAACGGCGCGGCGGGTACGTCGTTCCGTCGGCATGGGATTCAAGGAGGAGGTGCGGCAATGGCTCTGAAAGTACGCGACGTGATGAGCACGGATGTGTGTCTCGTCAGCCCCGACGACCCGATCCAGAAGGCGGCGATGAACATGGGGCAGTACGACGCCGGCATCATGCCGGTCAGCGAGAACGACCGCATGATCGGCATGATCACCGATCGCGACATCGCCGTCCGCGCCGTCGCCCAGGGCCGCGGGCCCGACGCGAAGGTGCGCGACGTCATGACCGGCGAGGTGAAGTACTGCTACGACGACGAAGACGCGGCCCATGTGAGCGACAATATGGCGGAGCTTCAGGTGCGCCGCCTGCCCGTCGTCAATCGCGAGAAGCGGCTGGTCGGCATCGTCTCGCTCGGCGACATTGCGCGGCGCCAGGCGCCGGAGAAGACCGGCGAGGCCGTGCGCGGCGTCTCCCAGCCCGGCGGCCAGCATTCGCAGACCGCGGGCCAGAGCAGCGTGCAGGCGGGGGCGTAAACGACGCGGCGAGATTCTGCGCGCAGCCCGGGCCCCCTCGCCGCGAGCCGCAACGCCCGCCTTCGCCCCGAAGGGTGAGAACGGGAATTCCCGGTCGAAGGCGATGCGGCCTCTGCTGCGTGTCTGCGGCCCGCCGGTCGCTTCCGTTCAATCGGAATCGCGCGCAGGAAGGCGACGGCGTAGGCGCGCCGCGGCGCCGACGCGGGGCGCGCAGCGACCCGCGCCGGTGCATCTGCGGATCGATGTGCAAGACTGCGGGTAGCAGGCTCGATCACAGCCTGTCGTGCAGCAGCCGTAGCAATAGAATCAAGACTACGGCACTGGCAATGCCGCCAATGATTCGCGCATGCCAGATATAGAATGGATCGCGCACATATCGGCTCGCCCATGACTGCATGGGATTGGCCCGGTGCATCCAGATGGGTCCCATGTCCACAGCGCGAATCGTCCACTCTTGGACCTTTCGCGGCCAGCCGAGGCATACCAGCGCAATCGCCACAAGGATTGCGAAGGCGAGGGCAACGACAACATTCATTTGCTTTGCTCCTCGACGATCCGCCCGTCTCCTCGCCAGTCTATACGCACTAAAGCAAGAGCCCTATACTCAACCGCAGACTGTGACCCTTGTCGTCAACAGCCGCGGAGCAGCGATGCCCCCGTTAACCAAGGTTCTGTTCCTGGAGATCGACGCGGGCGAGCAGAGCCTGGTGCGGCAGTGGGCGGCCGCGGGGCTGATGCCGAACGTCGCGCGGCTGCTGGAGCGCGGACTGGTCGGGCCGACCCTGGCGCCGGAGGGATTCTTCGTCGGCTCGATCTGGCCGTCGCTGACGACCGCGGTCAACCCGGCGCGGCACTCCGTGCATTCGTGGGAGCAGCTCCGCCCCGGCACGTACGAGTTCTTCCGCATCGTCTTCCCGCACCAGAACAAGCGCACGCCCTTCTGGAAATGGCTGAGCGACGCCGGCCGCCGCGTCGCCGTGTTCGACATTCCGCTCTCGGGCATCGTCGAGAACCTCAACGGCATCCAGTCGGTCGAATGGGGTGCCCATGACGCCGCGATCGGCTTCACAACATGGCCGCCGGTGCTGAAGGGCGAGATCGAGGCGAAATTCGGCCCCGCCCCGGCGCGCTCGTGCGACGGCAAGAAGACGTCCGAGGAGATTGCGGCGTTTCGCGACGGCCTCGTGCGCAGCGTGAATGCGAAGGCGGACCTCACCTGCCACTACCTGAAGCAGGGCGGCTGGGACTTCTTCGCGCAGGTCTTCACCGAGAGCCATTGCGCCGGCCACCAGACGTGGCACCTGCAGGACAAGACCTCGCCGCATTACGATCCCGCCGTCGCCGCGATCGCCGGCGACCCGATGCAGGACGTCTATGTCGCGATCGATCGCGCGATCGGCCGCGTCCTGTCGCTGGTCGGCGACGACACGACCGTCATCCTGCTGTGCGGCCACGGCATGGGGCCGGCCTACGGCGCCTATTACCTGTTCCCCGACATCCTGATGCGCCTCGGCGTCGCCAGGCCGGTCGCGAAGAAGGAGCTGCCCGCGCCGGCCAAGGCGACGCGGCGCATGACCGATACGGTCCTCTCCGCGGCATGGCGCGCCATGCCCGAACAGGTCAAGGCGATGCTGCGCCCGCTGCGCAACGACATGCGCGAGTGGATCGACTACGACCCGGGCTACGAGCGTCCCGGCGGCCCGCGCCATATCGACCACGCGGCGAGCAAGTGCTTCATGATCGACAACAACCATGCCGTCTCCGGCGTGCGGCTCAACCTCGTCGGCCGCGAGCCGAGCGGCGTGCTGCATCCGGGCGAGGAGGCCGACGCGTTCTGCGACGCGCTCGCGCGCGACCTGCTCGAGATCGTCGATCTCGAGCACGGGCTGCCTGCGTTCAAGAGCGTCACGCGTACCGCCGACCTCTATCGCGGCGAGTACGCCGACCACCTGCCCGATCTTCTCGTGCAGTGGAACCAGGCGATGCCGGTGGGCAGGGCGCGGCTGTCCTCGCCCAAAATCGGCGTGCTCGAAGGCGCCTACCGCATCTCGCGCACCGGAGAGCACCGGCCCGAAGGCCTGTTCGCCGCGACGGGCCGCGACATCGCCCCGCGGCTGCTCAACCGCACCGTCTCGGTCATGGAC
The DNA here is from genome assembly GCA_041690495.1 of Alphaproteobacteria bacterium. Lineage (GTDB taxonomy): Bacteria > Pseudomonadota > Alphaproteobacteria > CACIAM-22H2 > CACIAM-22H2 > DATAAP01. The sequence continues at coordinate 268,293 of JAWLHE010000003.1, forward strand.
TTCGCCCCCACCTTCGCCGCCCTGCTCGGCGTGGCGCCGCCCCCCGACATCGATGGCCGTCCCATCGCCGAGGCCCTTCCCCGCGTCGACGCGTAGCGCCCGCTCTCAAAAGCGCACTGTCGTGCTCGGGCGCGACCGATGGCGTGTCGTCGAAGCGTCGAGCGCGCTGTCGTCGAGTGTGCGCATGTGAAGATGCATTCGCCGTTTCTCGTCGCGCCCGGCGTGAAGGACTCCACACAATCCCTCCGGCGTCTTGACCCCTGTATGCGGCGCAGCTTACCATTGCCAAATCGTTCGCGTACGAACGATCGTGCTGAAGCATGGGTCGCAATGTCGACGAAGGGAGGAAGCTGAATGTCCGCGTCAGCAGGCCGCGCCGAAACCGTCCCCGTCATCGATATCGGCCCGTTCCTGTCGGGCGATCCGGCCGGCTCGCATGCGGTGGCCGAGGCCGTGCGCGAGGCGTGCGAGGGAATCGGCTTCTTCACCGTCGTCGGGCATGGCGTTCCCGAACCGCTGGTCGACCGCCTCTATGCGAATGCGCGCGCGTTCTTCGCGCTTCCCGTTGACGAGAAGCTGCGCGTCCGCAAGCCCGCCGGCACCAACCCCAAGGGCTACGCCCCGATGGGGATCAAGACGGTCGGCAAGGACCGCAATCCCGACCTGCGGCCGTCGCTGCACGAGAGCTTCGCGATCGGCCAGATCGAGGTGACCGACGATCCCTATTATCGCGATCCGGCCGCGGGTACCGCCTTCACGCCCAATCTGTGGCCCGACCGGCCCGAGGACCTGAAGCCGGCGATGGCCGCGTACTACCGCGAGATGACCCGCCTGTCGGGCTGGATCCTCGCGATCTTCGCCCGGATCCTCGACGTGCCCGCGCGCTATTTCGAGGAGCGTACCGACCGCCAGATCAGCACTCTGCGTCTGATGCACTATCCCGATCTCGCGCGCCAGCCGGAGCCGGGGGAGGAGCGCGCGGGTGCGCATACCGACACCACCGCTATCACCATCCTGCGCGTCGACGACGCGCCCGGCGGCCTGCAGGTCCAGACCCTTTCGGGCAAGTGGATCGACGTCGCGCGCATTCCCGGCGCGTTCATCATCAATGTCGGCGACATCATGATGCGCTGGACCAACGACCGCTTCATCTCGACCATGCACCGCGTCGTCAACCCGCCCAGCTTCGGCGGCGGCGTCGGGCGCATCTCGATCCCGTTCTTCTGCATGCCGAACTACGACGCGGTGATCGAATGCATCCCGAGCTGCGTCGGCGCGCGCGCCAAGTATCCGCCGATCACGTCCGGCGACCTTCTCACCAACCGCTACGCGGTCACCTATTCGGTCGACAAGGCCGCCGCCGGCTGAACCGCGACAAAAGGAGACGAAATCCGTGTACAGGTCGCTGATTCTGGCAACGGCAGCAGCCCTTGTTCTGGCGGTCAACATCGGCAGTGCCGCGGCGGAGTGGAGTCCGTCCAAGCCGGTGCGCCTGATCGTGCCGTATGCGGCCGGCGGCGGCGCCGACATCATCGCGCGCCGCCTGGCGGAAAAGGTGAAGCCGGCCCTCGGCCAGCCCGTGCTGGTCGAGAACCGGCCCGGCGCCGGCACGGCGATTGCGGCTGCGGCGGTTGCCCGTGCGCCGGCCGACGGCCACACGATCCTGCTCGCAACCTCGACGACGCTGTGCGTCAACCCGATCCTGATGAAGGGCATCCAGTACAGGCAGGAGGACTTCGCGCCGATCGCGGTGCTGCAGTCGCTGCCCTTCATGGTGGTGACGCGGCCGGAGCTGAACGTGAAATCGCTGCGCGAGTTCGTGGCGCTCGCAAAGGCGAACCCCGGCAGATTTAACTACGGCACGCTCGGCGTCGGCAGCTCGAACCACGTGCTCGGCTCCGTGCTTGGCAGCAGTGCCGGCATCGACATCGTCCCCGTGCACTACACCAGCGGCTCGCCCGCCCTGCTCGCGCTCAAGCAGGGCGAGGTCCATATCTATCTTGACGGCATCTCGACCTCGGTCCCGCGCGCGCGCAGCGGCGAGCTCAAGGGCCTCGCCGTCACCAGCCGCGAGCGCGTCAAGGCGGTGCCCGAGATCCCGACCGTCGCGGAGGAAGGCGTGCCCGACCTCGGCGTGGCGATCTGGTACGGCCTCGTGGCGCCGGCTGCGACGCCCAAGGACGCGATCGACCGCCTCAACGCCGAGTTCAACAAAGCCGTCGCCGAGCCCGACATCACGGCATCGCTGATCGCCGACGGCACGGAGCCGCTGCTGATCTCGCCAGCGCAGTTCGCCGCCCTGATCAGGGAAGACACCGCCCTGTGGCGCAAGATGATCGAGCCGCTCAACATCGAGCTGAAGTAAGCCGCCACTTCCCGCTCCCGCGGCAGAGGGGTTTCCGGCACGCCGGCTGCGCGACCGCTCGCCGGCGAAAAGAAACCGTCTTGACCGCCCCGCCCGATATGCTCGAATCCGCCCGGATCACCACGCCCGCGCGGCCCCGACGGCCGGCGGGCGTTTTGCCTTGCCTGGCCCGGCCGGCGCGCCGGCGCGCATTCTCCTGTCTCCCTATCCGGTTAGCGCACGTGGAAAAGACAACCACAACCTTAAGGGTTAGTGAAGTCAATCGTCCTTGGGGTGGTTCTGTAGCATTCGAAGGAAGGCCTCAGGGTCGCTCACGAAACGGAAGCTATCCGATTTCTGGATCGCGGATAACAAGCGGGTCATGGAGGCTGGCAGCAAGAAACCGTCTTGGGTCAAAAGCAGCCAACCGTTCTTTGAGGCAATATCAATGAGGCCCATCAAAAACCCATAAGCAATCACGCGCACGTCTATCCGAACGAAGATACCTTCCACTTTTCCAAGCCCCAGAAGGACGTCGATTCTATTGCCGTCCTCCTCACCCCATCGCTTTAGGTCTTCGCTCCAAGAAGTGCTCTTCGAGAGGAGGCGCCCGAAGTCGCGGCACATGTCGGCGCGGCAGGAAGTATCTCCCCACCAATTCAAGGCGTCGAAATCGCTACGCGAAATCGTGAGCGGGCGCGCTCCGAACCGTCGCAGAACGGCATCTTCCGGCAGGCAGTGAAGGTCGTATTGCCAGATCGCCATCGGTACCGCCCCTTAGCGTCGGCGCTTCTTAGGGGGCTTGCCCGACGCCTTTGTCGGCGTCGGGAGCGGCGGCGGAAGCGAGAGCTGCAGCTGCGGATCGTGCGTCATCCGGATCGCCGGCGATCCTGCCGTGGCCTCGCCATTGACGAGCTCCCGATAGGTGATGGTGCCGCGTGTCGCCGCCCGACGCAGCAGGAATTCGTCCATCTGCCCGACGCCCCAGCGGCGATTGAACCGGTAGTTCCACTCGCGCAGATACCGCGGCAGGTGCTTCTTGCTGACGCCGTGATGCGTGCCGACTAGCCAGGCTTTCAGGTTGCTGAACAGCGTGTGGATGATGGGCAGGTGCTCGACCGCGTTCTTGCCGTCGCCCTGGACGATAGGGAAGTGCGTGTAGTCATCCTTGAGGCCGCGATAGCCGTCATAACCGTCGGTGAGGATCCACGTCCCGGCTTTGACGGAGTCCTTCACGAAGCCCGTAAGCTGCTTTCCGCTCCCGCCTGGGATTACGCGCGCCCGGGCGCCGCCGGCGATGAACCCGTGTTGTCTGATGCCGTTTCCTGCGCCGACCGCCTTCTTCTCGACGGCCATCACGACCATTGCCTTGTTCGGGTTCTTGAGGCTCCGGCCCTTGCTGTCCCGATCATCGCGCCCGCCGATGAAGGTCTCGTCGATCTCGACATAGTCCGCGAGCGGCCACTCGTGCCGCTCCGTCAGCGCGTGCCGGAGCTTGTGCGCCAGCAGCCAGGCGGTCTCGTAGCGCAGGCCCAGCTCGCGGGCGAGGAACATGGCCGAGACCCCGCGCTTGTCCCGGCTCATCAGATAGGCGGCGGCGAACCACACGCGCAGCGGTGTGCGGGTCTTGTGCATTACGGTACCGGCCGTGATCGATTCCTGGTACCGGCACTTCCCGCACTCCCACACCCGCGGCCGGTGTCGCAGCTGGTAGCCCTTCGTGCCCTTACACGACGGGCAGACGAAGCCGTCCGGTCACCGCAGATTGGCGAGGTGCAGGATACACGCCTGCTCGGTGCCGAACTTCTCCTGGAACTGGAGTAGCCCCAGCCGCGCGTCGGCCTTCTTCCTCTTGCGTCCCTTCATCACGCGCCCGGCGCGCACTGGCGCGACCGCCCATATCCTGACGATTTCGGATGGGATTTTCAACCGCAGATGGTTTCTACGGGCTTAAACCGGATAGGGAGATTCTCCTGAAACGATGAAACAGCTGAAACAAGTGAAACAGATGAAACGGCGAGACAGCCGGACCGGCGCCGGCGCGGCGAACGGCGCGCGGCGGTGAAGCGGTGAAGCAGCCGCGCGGTAGATAGTGATTTCATCCGGAAATCAATTAGTTACGGAAAAGGCGCCTCGCGGCGGACGGCTGCCCGCGGCATTCCGGCGCGCACCTGTCCCGGTCAGGCGTGCGCCTGCTTCGGCAGCTGCAGCTGCGCCGCCGGGATGCGAAAGGTACAGCGCAGCCCCTGCCGCAGCCATTCGCAGACGATCTCGCCATGCAGCTGGTGGCGGATCGTCTGCTCGAGGACCGCAGTGCCGAGCCCCCGCTGGGTCGGCGGGCGGGCCGCCGGCCCGCCCCGCTCGGTCCAGGTCAGGTCGAGGCCGGATTGCGGATCGAAGCGCCAGGCGATCTCGACCCGGCCCGCGGGCTCCGTCAGCGCGCCATGCTTGGCGGCGTTGGTTGCGAGCTCGTGCAGCGCCATCGCCAGCGACTGCGCCGCCTCGGCCGTCACCTCGACCGGCGTCCCGCCGATGCGCACGCGGTCTGGGTTTCGCCCGCGGAACGGCGTCACCTCGTCCTCGACCAGGCGGCGCAGGTCGGCGCCGTGCCAGCGGCTCGCCGACAGCAGCGCATGCGCGCGCGCCAGCGACGCGACGCGGCCCTGTGCCGCGGCGGCGTACTCGGCCGCGCTCTCGGCGCGCGTCTGGCGCAGCAGGACCTGGACGATTGCCAGCAGATTCTTGGCGCGGTGGTCGACTTCGGCGGCGAGCATGCTCTGGCGCTGCTCGCCGGCGCGGCGCTCGGTGATATCGTCGACCACGACGACGCCGGCGACGATGCGGCCGTCGTCGCGGATCGGCGCGGCGCTCATCGACAGAACGAGGCGCTCGCCGTCGCGGCGCTCGTAGGCGATCTCCTCGTTGCGGATCGTCTCGCCATGCAGGACGGCGCGCGCCAGCGGCCATTCCGCCGGCTCGTAGAGCCGTCCGTCCGGGTGGTAGCCCTTGTTCCTGCCGTATTCCGCGACGCTGGCCGGCGCGTCGAACTCGTGCCCCATCACCCTGGCGACATGCCGGTTGGCCATCACGACGCGGCCCGTCGGCGCCTCGGCGATGACGGCGGCGAGCGGGAGGTTGTCGAGCACCGCGGCCAGCCTGCTGCGCTCCGCGGCCAGGTCGTGCAGCAGCCGGTCGCGCTGCGTCATCTGCGCATGGATCTGCTCCGAGGCGGCGACCATCGCCCGGCTCACCTCGCCGACCTCGCGCAGCGTGGTCGGCACCGGGCCGATGGTCTGGCCGCGGCCGAGCGCGCGGGCGCCGAAGCCGAGCTGCTCGATCGGCCCGGAGATCGAGCGCGCCATCAGGAAGACGAGCGCCGCCACGAGCAGGACGACGACGCCGATCGCGGTCGCGCCGATGCTGATCGACCGCCATACGCCCAGCATATACGGGTCCAGCGGCGCGCTGATCGCGACCGACCAGCCGGACTCCGACGAGGGCTCGAACGCGGCCATTACCGGCACGCCGTCACGGTCCTCGGTGCGGATCACGACGTCGCCCGCGGCGATCCCGGCGCGCAGCGCCTCGGCCAGCGGCCGGCCGACGAAGACCTCGTGCCCTTGCGAGCGCGCGACGATGATTCCGGAGCCGTCGAGGACGGTCAGGGTCCAGTCCGCGGGAAGGCGTTGCAGCATCAGCAGGCGCGCCATATGCCGCGCCTCCGTCACGAGGCCGAGCACGTAAAGCACCTGGTCGCCGCGCCGCACGGGAACGCCGACGCCATAGACCGGCGCGCGCACGAACTCGCCGAACGTCAGGTTGGAAACCCCGGCGCGGCCCGCCTCGGCAAGGCTGCGCGCCACCGGCACCGGATTGGTCGGCAGCGAGGTCCCGAACGGCACGCGCGTGTTCATCACGCGGCGGCCCTCCGGATCGAACAGCAAGACCCACGAGTCGATGTCGGCGGTGGCGTCGCTGCTCTGGGCGTGGAAAGCGGCGAGGTCGCCGCTTTCGAGATAGTCCGACGTGGCAAGGCCCGACAGCAGCGCACGGGCGCGGCCGAGTTCGAGGTCGACCGCCTGCGCGAGGCCGCGCGCGCCTTCGCTAAGCCGGTGTTCTATCGATAATCGCTCCCTGTCATAGGATTGCCAGAGCAGCAGTCCCGCGAGGAGAAAGAGAGGGCCGATGCTGGCCGCGACCAGGCAGATCAGCCGCTGGCGTACGGTCACAATTTCCCGCCATCCGGTTCGACCGAGATTAAACGTCGCAGCGCGGGATTCGGCGGCAGCGGCAGCGAGGCGATACGGCCCCGGCCAAGCTTGACGGGTCAGTCCTGCCTGGCCTGGACGATCGAACGGCGGATCTGGCGCGAGCGGGCGAAGACGCGCTGCAGGGTCTCGCCGTCGCCGAAGCGGATCGCCTTCTGCAGCAAGGCGATATCCTCGTAGAGCCGGCCGAGCATCTCGAGCACCGCCTCCCGGTTGGACAGGAAGATGTCGCGCCACATCACCGGATCGGAGGCCGCAACGCGCGTGAAGTCGCGGAAGCCGCTGGCTGCGAACTTCACCACTTCGGCCTTGAGATGCGCCTCGAGGTCGCTGACCGTGTTGACGATGGTGTAGGCGATGAGATGCGGGACATGGCTGGTGATCGCCAGCACGCGGTCATGATGGCCGGCCTCCATCGCCACGATGCGCATGCCGGCGCGCTGCCACAGGCCGGCCACCCTGTCGATCGCCGCGGGCGCGGTCTTCGGCGGCGGCGTCAGGATGCACCAGCGGCCGTCGAACAGCTCGGCGAATCCGGCCTCGGGGCCCGAATTCTCGGTCCCGGCGACGGGATGGCCGGGCACGAAATGCACGCCCTTGCGCAGGTTCGCACCGAGCCGGTCGAGCGCCACCTGCTTGACCGAGCCGACGTCGGAGAGGATGGCGCCCCTCTTGAGCTTCGGCCCGATCGCGGCGCCGAGATCCGCATAGGTCGACACCGGCGTGCAGACGACGACGAGATCGGCACCCGCGACCGCCTTCGCCGGGTCCGCCTCGATCGTGTCGGCGAGGCCGAGTTCGCCGACCTTCGCGCGCACACCGGCATCGGCGTCGCAGGCGACCAGGTGGCGCGCCATGCGCTCCTTCCTGATCGCGCGCGCCAGGGACGAGCCGATCAGGCCGAGCCCGATGATCGTGACGCGCTCGAACAGCGGTGCGGGTTTCCTGGACGATGGTTTCTTCTTGGCAGTCATGCGCCATCTTTCTCTTACTGCCGTCCTCGGGCTCGACCCGAGGACCCATTGCGGTGCCCGCCGCCGAATACAACGCGCGCGGAGAGTCCTCTCCGGGCCCTCTGATCGAAGCCGAGGGCGACATGAGAGAAAAACGGCAGGGTCACTTCATGAACTCGGCAAGGGCCGCAACGACGGCGCGCATCTCGGGCTCTGTGCCGATGGTGATACGGATGTGGTTGGGCAGGCCATAATTGGCGACGGCGCGCGGGATGATGCCGCGGGCATTGAGATGCGCGTTGGCCGCCGCGGCGCTCTTGCCGCCATTCGCCGGAAACTCGACCAGCACGAAATTGCCGACGCTCGGCAGCACCTCGAGGCCGAGATCGGCGAGCTGCTGCGACAGCCACGGCAGCCACATGTCGTTATGCGCGCGGCTTCGGTCGGTGAAGGCAAGATCTTCGAGCGCCGCGATGCCGGCGGCCTGCGCCGGCGCCGAGACATTGAACGGCCCGCGCACGCGGTTGAGCACGTCGGCGACGTTGGGCGGACAATAGGCCCAGCCGAGGCGCAGCCCACCGAGCGCAAAGATCTTCGAGAACGTGCGCGTCATGACGACGTTGTCATGCGCGTCAACCAGCTCGACGCCGGCCGAGTAGTCGTTGCGCGCGACATACTCCGCGTAGGCGGCGTCGATTACCAGCAGCGTGTGCGGCGGCAGGCCGTCGCGCAGGCGCTTAAGCTCCGCCGCGGTGACGTAGGTGCCGGTCGGGTTGTTGGGATTGGCGAGGAAGCAGATCTTCGTCCTGGCGCCGGCCCGCGCGATCAGCGCCTCGATATCGGCACGGTAGTCATTCTCCGGCGCCTGCACCGGCGTCGCCCCCGCAGCGTGCGTCGCAATTGGATACATGACGAAGCCGTACTGGCTGTACAGCACCTCGTCGCCCGGCCCGGAATAGGCCTTGGTCAGCAGCGCAATCAGCTCGTCGGAGCCGGCGCCGCAGACGATGCGCTCGGGATCGAGGCCGAAGCGCTTGCCGATCGCCGCGCGCAGCGCCGCGGCGGCGCCGTCCGGATAGCGGTGCGCGCTCTCCGCCGCCTTGCGCAGCGCCTCGACCGCACGCGGGCTGGGGCCGAGAGCACCTTCGTTGGACGAGAGCTTGATGGTTTTGGTCTGGCCGGGCAGTGCCGACTTGCCCCCGGCATAGGGCTCGATCGACAGGACTCCGGGACGAGGTGTAGGCGTCATGGCTCGCGGTGCGGGTTCGGGGCCGCCAATCTAGGCGACCGGGGCGCGGCTTGGCTACTTTTGCGTGCGCGCGGCGTCGAGCAGAAGCGGAACCGCGTACCCGCCGATCGGCCGCACGGCGGCAATGCCCTCGGCTGCCTGCTCCGCAAGCGCCGCAAGACGCGGATCGCCGGCCCCGACATGCTCCTCGGTCTCGACCAGGAACGCCCCGCCCGCCTCGGCCGGAAAGCCGAGCGGGCGCACGCCGCACGATGCCAGCGTCTTCGCCAGGCGCGCGCGGCTGATCTCGCGACCGGTCTCGACGACCAGATAGCCGCGATCCTCGCCGGTCGGCTCGAAGGGCTGGCGGCCGACCACGAGCGCTGCGGGCTGCAGCGAGGTCGCGGCGAACGGCAGCCGCGCCAGGATGTGGATCGCTTCGCCAGGCCCGCCGGTGGCAAAGCCGCGCCACCACGGCTCGGACGGGGTTTCCTCCGGCAGCGGCAGCAGTGCGGCCTGCGCGTGACCCTCTGCAAGCGCGCTCAGCACCGCGCCGACCGAGCCCATCGGCAGCAGCGGCGTCAGCACGCCGAACTGCGCGCGGGCGAGATCGAGCGCGTGCGGAGCGGCGCTCGGCGTATAGACCGCCACCCGGAACGCGGCCTGCAGGCGGATGGATGCCGCGATGATCTCGCGCCAGACCTGCACCACCACGTCCGCCGGCAGCGCTCCCGCATGGCGCGCCACCAGACGGCGGATGATCGCCGCCTCGCGGCCGGGGCGGAACACGGCGGCGCTGCCGTCCTGCTTCGCCGCCCTTACCTGTTCGCTGACCGCGGCGCGGCGCATCAGCAGATCGTGGAGGGCGTCGTCGATCTCGTCGATCTCCCGGCGCAGGGCATCGAGCGTCATGTCGGACGGCGGCATCGCGGGTGCAATCTTGACGGTGGACGACCGGCTACCGATACCGGGGACTCGGCGCAAAAGCAAACGAATGACGCGCGGCAATGGGCCGCCGCCCGCAGCTCGGCCCTTGACTACGAGCGCCCTTGAATAGAAATGGGGGCTGATGCATTTTGCGCGTCCTGTGTTCCCGCGAAGCGCCGACGAAGCCGGCGGGTCGACAGGCCAAGGAGCCGCCCCCCTCGCGATGAACACGCCGCACCGTTTCGAGAAAGTGACGCCGCTCCCCGGCGACGGCCGCGCGTGGCAGCTGCCCGGGCACCGGCTGGACGTGCCCGCGTCCGCCGCGCTGCGTCTCGATTGCGGCATCGATCTCGGGCCGTTCACCATCGCGTACCAGACCTATGGCGAGCTCAACCCCGACAAGTCGAACGCGGTGCTGGTCTGCCATGCCCTGACCGGCGACCAATTCGTCGCCGAGCCGCACCCGGTCACCGGCAAGCCCGGCTGGTGGGAGGAACTGGTCGGGCCGGGCCTGGTGCTCGATACCAGCCGTTTCTGCATCATCTGCGTCAACGTGCTTGGCGGCTGCATGGGCACGACCGGGCCCAAGGACATCAATCCGGCGACCGGCAAGCCCTGGGGCCTGTCCTTCCCCGTCATCACCATCGCCGACATGGTGCGGGCACAGCTCCGCGTCATCGACCATCTCGGCATCGACCGCCTGTTCTGCGTCATCGGCGGATCGATGGGCGGCATGCAGGTGCTGCAATGGGCCGCGGCCTATCCCGAGCGCGTGTTCACCGCGGTGCCGATCGCGACGGCGGCGCGTCACTCGGCGCAGAACATCGCCTTCCACGAGGTCGGCCGACAGGCGATCATGGCCGATCCCGACTGGCATGGCGGCGACTACCAGCTTCACGGTGCCAAGCCGCATCGCGGCCTCGCCGTCGCACGCATGGCGGCGCACATCACCTATCTGTCCGAGGCGGCGCTGCATCGCAAGTTCGGCCGCGAGCTGCAGAACCGCGAGGCGCTTTCCTACGGCTTCGACGCCGATTTCCAGGTGGAGAGCTATCTGCGCCACCAGGGCTCGACCTTCGTCGAGCGCTTCGACGCCAATTCCTATCTCTACATCACGCGCGCGATGGACTATTTCGACCTGGCGCGCGACTACGGCGGCGTTCTGGCCAACGCCTTCCGCGGCACGAAGACGCGCTTCTGCATCGTCTCGTTCACCAGCGACTGGCTGTTCCCCACGGCCGAGAGCCGCGCGCTGGTCCATGCTCTCAACGCCGTCGCGGCCAACGTCAGCTTCGTCGAGATCAGGACGGACAAGGGCCACGACGCCTTCCTGCTCGACGAACCGGAGTTCTTCGCGACCCTGTCCGGGTTCCTCAACGGTGCGGCCGAGCACCGGCGGAGCCTCGACCGCCGATGAGCACCCCAGCCGTGGCGGTGGCGCGGCCCCGCGCCTCGATCCGCGTCGACCTCCAGATCATCGCCGACATGGTCGCGCCGGGCTCGCGCGTACTCGATATCGGCTGCGGCGACGGCGCCCTGCTCGACTATCTGGTCCATTTCAAGCAGGTCGATGGCCGTGGCATCGAGCTCTCGCAGGCCGGCGTGAACGCCTGCGTGACGCAGGGCCTGTCGGTGATCCAGGGCGACGCGGAGACCGACCTCAAGGACTATCCCTCGGATGCTTTCGACTACGTAATCCTGTCGCAGACCCTGCAGGCGACCTATGATCCGAAGACGGTGCTGGGCGAACTGGTGCGGATCGGCCGGCGCGCCATCGTGTCGTTCCCCAATTTCGGCGCCTGGCACGTCCGGCTCAAGCTGCTTGCCTACGGCAAGATGCCGGTGACGGATTCCTACGACACGGCCTGGTACGAGACACCGAACATCCATCTCTGCACGATCGAGGATTTCGTCGAGCTCTGCGAGGACCTCGGAATCGTCATCGAGCAGGGTATGGTGCTGGACGCACGCGGCCGCCCGCGCTCGCTGCGCGCACCCGGGTTCCTCGCCAATCTGCTCGGCGAGCAGGGCCTTTTCATACTCCGCCGGCAGTCCTGAAGGCGCGCCAGCCTGCGCCCATGCGCCCGCTGCCGGCCGGCGACGGCAACGACACGTAGGACGGCCGGCGCCGCGCGAGCATCCGCACCGGCGTCGGCGCGTAGAGCTGCTTGCCGGCTTCGACCAGCACCACGCCGGCAAAGCGCTCGAACCAGCGTTCGCCGATGCGCTCCCACGCTCCCGCCGAGGTCAGATAGAGGCGCGAGGAGGCCGGCGGCGTAAAGAGCGCGCTGCGCGTCGCTAGTGGCGTGAACTGGTTCTCGCGCAACAGCCGCGACAGCTGGCCGGCCGTGTACGGATGCCCGTAGCCGAACGGGGTGCTGTCGATCCGCGCCCAGATACCGCGGCGGTTCGGCACGACCGCTATCACCCGGCCGCTGCCATTGAGCACGCGCCAGATCTCGCGCAGGAGCGGCCGCAACTGCTCGGTCCGCTCGAGCGCGTGGACAAGAAGGACGCGATCCACCGACATATCGGGCAAGGGCAGCTCGGTTTCCTCGACCAGCGCCGTTGCGTTCGCCTGCTGCGTCGGCCAATGCAGGACGCCCTGCGGGGCCGGCATCATCGCGACGACCCGCTCGCCCTCGTCCACGAACGGCCGCAGGAACGGCGTCGCATAGCCGAGGCCGATGACGCGCTGGCCGGCGACGTCGGGCCACATCTCGCGCAGGCGCCGACGGATCATCCGCCGCGCCACCTGGCCAAGCGAGGAGGCGTAGAAGTCGCGCAGATCGATGACATCGGACCACATGTTGCGCCCTCACTCCCGACCGCGAAGCCGAGTCGCCCGCAGCATAACATGTCGGCCGCGGCGCTCTACTCCCGCGGGTGGCTGCGACGGCGTGGTGGACTCCCGAAGGCCGGACTGCCGCAAGCACCCTTGGCATGGCCTCGTGCTCTGGACTACACCTATCGTCATGGCCCTGGAAATCGACCACGTCCTTTGCCTGAAGGACAACTATGTGTGGCTGCTGCGCGAGCCGGAGAGCGGCTGCGTCGCCGTCGTCGACCCGTCCGAGGCGGCGCCGGTGAGAGCGAAGCTCGACTCGCTTAGATGGCGGGCAACCCACATCCTCAATACGCATCACCATCCGGACCATACCGGCGGCAATCTTGCGCTCAAGCAGGCGACCGGCGCCACGATCGTCGGACCGAAGGCCGACCGCGACCGCATTCCCGGCATCGACGTCGCGCTCGGCGAGGGAGATACCTACCGCTTCGGTGAGGAAACCGCGCAGGTTTTCGATATTCCGGGACATACCCGCGGGCACATTGCATTCTGGTTCCCGCAAGCGGACGCGCTGTTCTGCGGCGACACGCTGTTCGCGCTCGGCTGCGGGCGGATGTTCGAAGGCACGCCGCCCCAGATGTGGAACTCGCTTGTGAAACTGCGCGGCCTGCCGCCCGAGACGCGGGTCTTCTGCGGCCACGAATACACGCAGTCGAACGCGCGATTTGCGCTGGCAATCGACCCGGACAACAAGGCGCTGCAGTCGCGCGCTGCGCGCGTCGACGCAGCGCGGGCGAAAGGCAAGCCGACCGTACCGTCGACGCTGAAGGAAGAGCGCACCACCAATCCTTTCCTTCGCGCCGACGATCCGGGCTTCGCACATGCGCAAGGTCTCGATCCCGCCGATCCGATCACGGTCTTCGCCGAGATCCGGGCACGTAAAGACAAGTTTTAACCTGAAAGAGGAATGAGGGAATGAAGCTCTACTACGCGGGAACGTCGCCGTATGTCCGCAAGGTCGTGGTCATGGCGATGGAGACCGGCCTCGAGAAGAAGATCGAGCGGGTTCCGACCTCGGTCGTGCCGACGCAGCCGAACCGGGATCTGGCCAAGGACAACCCGCTGATGAAGCTGCCGACGCTGATCACGGATGACGGCATGCCGCTCTACGATTCCTATGTCATCTGCGATTATCTCGATTCGCTGCACAAGGGAGAGAAGCTGATCCCGCCGTCCGGGCCGGCGCGCTGGAACGTGCTCCGTATCCATGCGCTCGCCTCCGGCCTGACCGACGCCGGCATCCTGTCCCGCTACGAGAACATGTTCCATGAGGAGGGAAAGCGCTCTGAACCTTGGCTTCAGGGTCAGTTCGCCAAGATCAATCAGGGGCTGGACGAGCTGGAGAACGAGGTCAAGCACCTGGCCGGCCCGCTCACCCTCGCGCAGATCGCGACCGGCTGCTCGATCGGCTGGCTCGAGTTCCGCAAGCCCACCGGCGACATTCGTCAGGGCCGGCCGAAGCTGATGGCCTGGTACGACGAGTTCGTGAAGCGGCCCTCGATGCAGGCAACCATGCCGAAGGCATGAGCGCTGCCGCGATCATCCGCGCCCTCGACCTGAAGCCGCATCCCGAAGGCGGGCATTATCGCGAGACCTTCCGGCACACGCCGCCGGACGGAGGGCGCGGCGCGATGACCGCGATCTACTACCTGCTGCAGGCCGGCGAGGTTTCGGCCTGGCACCGCGTCGATGCGGCGGAGATCTGGCATTTCTATGCCGGCTCGCCGCTGCATCTCACCTTGTCGCGCGACGGGCGCGACACGGAATCGGTCGCGCTGGGACCGGACGTCACGGCCGGCGAACGCCCGCAGGCTGTCGTGCCGCCGGGCTGCTGGCAATCGGCGAAATGCCTTGGCGCATGGACGCTGGCCGGGTGCACGGTCGGCCCCGCATTCGAGTTTTCCGGATTCGAGCTCGCGCCGCGCGCGTGGATGCCGGGCTAGCGCGTCTTCCACAGCTCGCGCGAGGCCAGCATGGCGCCGCCGACGATGAGCAGGCAGGCGACCGCCAGCCTGACGCTCGGCTCGGCACGGCCGAACACGACGAGCAGGATGGTCGACAGCAGCGGCGCCATGTATGAAAGCGCGCCAAGCGACCTGATGTCGCCGCGCTTGACCCCGAAGTCCCAGAGGTAAAACGCCGCGCCGACCGGTCCGAGCCCCAGACCAATCACGGCCAGCCATTCGCTTCCCTGGGGAATGTAGGTGCGCTCGAAGACGAGATGCGCCATGAACGCGAGCAAGGCTGTCGCGCCGCAGAACCCGCCGACGGCGTCGGTCGGAACCTCGCGCACGCGCCGTGACAGGACGGAATAGCTGGACCACGTCAGCGCCGCACCGAGAGCGGCAAGGTAGCCTGCGGCGTACTCAGGGCGCACGCCGGCCGACCCGCCGCCGATCAGGACAACGCAGCCGATCAGGCCCGCGAAGGTCCCCGCCAAGTGCCACCAGCGCAGCCTCTCGCCTGGCAGCAGGCCGGAAAACACGACGATGAGCAGCGGCCAAAGGTAATTGAGAAGGTTGGCCTCGACCGGCGGCGCCAAGGCAAGGGCCGCGAAGTACATCGCATGGTAGCCGAACAGCCCGCCGATCCCGAGCGCCCACACGCGCCAAGGCTGGTCGAGGTGCCGGCCGATCGGCTCGCGCGCCCCGATCCATTTGATGAGCGCCAGGGCAAAGGCAAGCGCGAAAGCCATCGCCGTCATCTGGAACGGCGGCACCGGACCGGCCAGAGTTGTCAGCAACGCCAGCGAGGCCCACAGAAGGATCGCCCCAAAGCCGATCAGCGTGGCGCGGCGCGGCGTCAGGATATCTGCTGTCTTCATGGATCGTATGGCTCTGGGCTCGCGAGGCCGTGCCTGAGCATTGGCAGGCTCCTCGCTGATTGCGGGGGAATGTCAGCCTTGAGGAAAAGGGAAGGCCCCGACATTCGGATCGCCGGCGCCGTCGCGGCCGTCCATGACGACGCGCGCAGCACTCGTACGACCGATGAGGCGCCGGTTTCCGCTTCACATAGCGCAATGCATCGATGCAGTCACCGTTCGCGGTTCGCCTCGAACGCGGCGTCCACCTCGACCCGATAGCCATTTGCAAGGCTGTTGGTCTCATTGGCCATGCCGACCACGGCCATCACCTCGCCCAGCATGTCGTCGGTCATTCCCGCCTTGCGGGCGCTTGCGGTATGCGATGCGACGCAATACGCGCAGCCATTCGTGGCGCTGACGGCCAGATAGATCATCTCCTTCGTCAGGGGATCGAGCGCACCCGGCGCCATCACCTGCTTCACGCCCTCCCAGGTGCGCTTCAGGGTCGGCGGATGGTGCGCCAGCACCTTCCAGAAATTGTTGATCCAGTCGATCCCGCGGGTCCGCATGATGTCGTCATAGACGGCGCGGACTTCCGGACCGGCATCGGCGTATTCGACGGGTTCTACGGACGGCATGAAGCCTCTCAGTACATGTGCTGGCCGCCGTTGATCGACAGAGTCGACCCGGTGATGAAACCGGCGTCGTCGGCGACCAGGAAAAGCACGCCGCGTGCGATTTCGTCCGCTTTGCCGAGGCGACCGACCGGAATGCGTGCGACGATCTTCTCCAGCACGTTGGGCGGCACCGCGCGGACCATATCGGTGTCGATATAGCCAGGAGCAATCGCGTTGACGGTGATGTTCTTGGCAGCACCCTCCTGCGCCAGCGCCTTGGTGAATCCGTGGATGCCCGACTTCGCCGCCGCGTAGTTCACCTGGCCGTACTGGCCGGCCTGGCCGTTGATCGAGCCGATATTGACGATGCGGCCGAAATTGCGCTCGCGCATCGAATCGATGACGCACCGGCACATGTTGAAGCACGATGACAGGTTCGTCTGGATCACGGCGTTCCACTGCTCGAACGTCATGCGATGGATGGTGCCGTCGCGCGTGATTCCCGCATTGTTGACCAGCACGTCGATCGGGCCGAGATCCGCGGCGATGCGCCTGACCGACTCCCCGCATGCCTTGAAGTCGCTGACGTCGAATTTGTAGACCGAGATTCCGGTCTCTGCCTTGAACTTGTTCGCAACCTCGTCGTTGCCGCCGTAACTTGCGGCCACCTTGTATCCGGCCTTCTTGAGCGCAGTGGAGATGGCCGCGCCGATGCCGCGCGTACCGCCCGTCACTATCGCAACCCGTCCTGTCATTTTGGCTCTCCCTGCTCCTGAACCCGGTTCGACCGGGATTTCACGCAAGCGGCTGATCAAAGCACAAGCGCGACCGCCTGAAAAGAAAAGGCCGGCACGAGGCCGGCCTTTTCCGCCTGAACCGGCCCAGGCAGCTTCATCCGCGCTCCACGCACATCGCGATGCCCATGCCGCCGCCGATGCAAAGGGTGGCGAGGCCACGGCGAACATTGCGGCGCTGCATCTCGTGCAGCAGAGTCGTCAGCACGCGCGCGCCCGAAGCGCCAATCGGGTGGCCGAGTGCGATCGCGCCGCCATTGACGTTGACCTTGCTGGTGTCCCAGCCGAGATCCTTGTTCACCGCGCAGGCCTGGGCGGCGAACGCCTCGTTGGCCTCGATCAGGTCGAGATCGGCGGCCGACCAGCCCGCCTTCTTGAGCGCCGCGCGCGAGGCCGGAATCGGGCCCGTGCCCATTACGGCAGGATCGACGCCGCTAGTCGCCCACGAGACAATGCGGGCAAGCGGCTTGATCCCGCGCTTGGCCGCATCGGCGTCGGTCATCAGAACGACCGCCGCAGCGCCGTCGTTTATGCCCGAGGCATTGCCGGCGGTAACGGTGCCGTTCTTGTCGAAGGCGGGCCGCAGCTTCTTCAACGCGTCGAGGGTCGTCCCGTGCTTGGGGTATTCGTCGGCATCGACCACCACCTCGCCCTTGCGGGTCGAGATCCTGACCGGGACGATCTCGTCCGTGAACCGGCCCGCCTTCTGCGCCGCCTCGGCCTTCTGCTGCGAGGACAGGGCAAATCCGTCCTGCTCGTCACGCGTGATCTGCCAGCGTTGCGCGACGTTCTCGGCAGTGTTGCCCATGTGGTAGCCGTTGAAGGCGTCCCACAGCCCGTCCTTGATCATGGTGTCGACGAGTTCGGCATTGCCCATCTTCACGCCATTGCGCAGATGCATGCAGTGCGGCGCCTGGCTCATGCTCTCCTGACCGCCGGCGACAACGATCTCGCTGTCGCCGACCTTGATGGCCTGAAAGCCAAGCGCCACCGCGCGCAAGCCCGAGCCGCAGAGCTGGTTGATGCCGTATGCGGTCTTCTCGACCGGGATGCCGGCGGCGATTGCAGCCTGCCGCGCGGGGTTCTGCCCCTCGCCCGCGGTCAGAATCTGGCCCAGGATGACTTCGGAGACCTCGCCGGGCTCCACCTTGGCACGCTTCATGGCCTCGACGATCGCGGCCGTACCGAGGTAATGGGCCGGAACGCTGCTCAGCGCGCCATTGAAGCTGCCGACCGGCGTCCGGGCAGCGGCGGCGATAACGATCTCGGTCATCGCGGTTCTCCTGTGTTTAGGGGTTCGCCGCCTTCGCTGCGGCGCAGCATTGACTAGTTTATAGGCCGGCCGGTTTGGGCGTGGCAAGGCGCCCAGCCAGCCAAGCCACGATCTCCGGCCAGAGCTCCACGGGCGCCCGGTTGCTCGCCACCATGCCGATATGGCCGAACGGCGCGGTCACCACGGTTGCGCCCTCGATCGATTGCGCAAGGCGCCGCGCCGAGGGCGGCGGGACGATGCGATCCTGTTCGGGAACCACGACCAGGGCCGGTACAGTGACTTCTTCCGGGCGTATGGCCTGTCCCGCGACTTGCCATTCGCCCCGCGCCGGCGTGTTCTCGCCGTACCATCCGAGCAGGCATTCCCGCGCCACAGGCGCTGCCATCGGCACGCCGTCGTTGAGCCAGTCCTCGAGGGCGACGAACTCGCGGGCCCGCTCGCTGTCCGGATCCAGGCGGGCAAAAGCGCGGAACTTGCGCACGACGAGGAACGGATCGAGGGCGGCGAACAGCCCCTGCAGGAGATCGGTAGGCACCGCGCCGATCCGCTCGAATAGCGGCAGCGACGGCGCGATTGCCCTGGCCACGCCGCGCCCGAGCTCGGCCTTGTCGGCGTGGAAGTCCCATGGAGTCGCCAGAAGCACCAGGCCAGCGACGTCACCTGGCCGGATCCGCGCCAGTGCCAGCGCCAGGAGCCCACCCATGCAATAGCCGATCAGGACCGGGCGTCGCCCGGTCAGCGCCATGACGTGATCAAGCGCGGCCCCGAGCCGGCCGGCAATGTATGCCGTGAGGCCGAACGCGCGCTCGGCTGGTCCCGGAGCGTCCCAGTCGACAAGGAACGGACGGAATCCCGCCGCGGCGAGGCTGCGCATCAGGCTGCGCCCCGCCCACAGATCGAGGATGTAGCCCCGATTGACGAGCGAGGGCACCACCAGCAGCGGCGCCGCAGCATCGGAAGCCCCGCTGCCATAGTCCAGCAGGCGGGTCGTGCCCTGGCGCCAGACCGCCGCAGGTGCCGAAAGGTCGCGGCGATAGGGGTGATGCCGGTAACGGCTTATGCCGCGATCGAGTTCGTCCAGGCGCAGGCGGACCTCGCGGACGACGGCGCGGCCAAACGCCTCAGGATCGGCCCCGGCGAGCTCGCGGCCGAGCGCCGCGGCCTGGTCTCGCAGGCTCGGATGCCATGGCAGCCCCGCCACCGCTCCGTTCCGCGGACTCGACCCGCGCAATCCGCTGCTCGAGAGCGGCAAGGCGGTCGCGCAGTTGAGCCAGGTCGTCACCGCCGTTGCAAGATGAAGGCCGAGCGGACGCGGTCCCATCCGGCGCGGTGGATTCGGAGCAGGATCGACGGGCGCCATCGGTTTCCTGTGTTGCAGCGCTGGCCCAGAGCGACATCATACCCGCAGGGCCGATCGTCATGGCCTGGACAAGCCGGCCCATGAGTTCCGAAACCTCGGGATCGCCTGCCATCGCCGCCACCTGTTCCTGCCAGAGATCGAGGTAACGGCGCGCGAGCGCGTCAAAATCGGGAGGCTCAGCCATTGTTGGCGACTATATCCTGTTGCTACGGCCCTTGCCAGCCAGCGCGCCGCGATGCAACATAGGGCATGACGCCAGAACCTACTGAGCAGCCTAAGGATGCGCCGGGCGACAATGCCGAGAGCGCTTCGCCCAAGGTCAAGATCAAGAAATACGCGAACCGAAGGCTCTACAACACCGCGACGAGCAGCTATGTAACGCTCGACCACCTTTGCCAGATGGTGAAGGAAGGCACCGAGTTCGTCGTCCACGATGCCAAGACCGGCGAGGACATCACGCGCTCGGTCCTCACCCAGATCATCGTCGAGGAGGAAGCAAAGGGGCAGAACCTGCTTCCCGTGAGCTTCCTGCGCCAGCTCATCTCATTCTACGGCGACAACCTGCAGGCGCTCGTGCCGCGCTATCTCGACTACACGATGGGAACTTTCGCGCGCAATCAGGAGCAGATGCGCCAGTACATGACCGACGCGTTCGGCGGGCTGTTCCCCTTCGGCCGCGAGATGGAGGAAATGGGCAAGCAGAACCTGGCCCTCTTCCAGAACGCAATGAAGACGATGTTCACGCCGTTCGCGCTCAACGTTCCGGGCGAGACGAAAGGCGAGGGCGCGCCGGGCGAGGACAAGAAGCCTGGCCCCGGAAGCATCGACGAGCTGCGCGCGCAGATGGCCGCCATGCAGAAGCGGCTCGACGACCTTACAAAGAAATAGCGGGCGCCGTCAGGCCACGGGGCGGGGCGGCGGCAAGATGCCGCCATGCACGAGCGCCAGCCGCGGCGCGGCGCGCTCGAGCCACGGCCGGTCGACGGACGGACGCCCGAACAGGTATCCCTGCAGGAAGCGCACGCCGCGGCGCGTGAGGTGCGCCGCATCGGCGGCCGTCTCGACGCACTCGGCAACGGTGGCGAGCCCGAAGCCCTCGGCCAGTCCGAGCAGCGTGCGGATGAACAGCTGGTTGTCGACATTGTCGGCGAGGCCACGCACGAACGAGCCGTCGATCTTGACGCCATCCACTGCGAGCGCCTTGAGATTGCGGAACGACGTGTAGCCGGCGCCGAAATCGTCCAGCGAGACTCGGCAGCCGAGATCGCGCACGGTCCCGACGAAGCGCGCGGTTTCTTCGATGTCCTGCAGGGCCACCGTCTCCGTGATTTCCACTGTCAGGCGCTCGGCTACGTCGGGCCGGTTCTTGACAAGCGCGATCAGCGCGCGCAGCCAGCCGCGGTCCGACGCCGTCAGGCCCGAGATGTTCATGGCAAGCCTGACCTGCGAATGCTCGGTCAGCTCCTGCACCGCCAGCTCGAGCGTATGGCGGTCGATGAGCCGCATGAGCCCGGTCTGCTCGACCACCGGCATGAACGCGCCTGCCGCCAGCAGCGAGCCGTCCTCGCGCCTGAGCCGCAGCAGACATTCGTAGTGGTCCACCTCGCGGGTCGTCGCCGAGACGATCGGCTGGTAAGCGAAGACGAGGCGACCGGACCTCAGCGCCGCCTGCACCTCCTCCGCAATCGCCACCGAGCGGCGGCGCACCTCGCGTTGCTCGCCCGAATCGACGAACGGCGCGTAGCAATTGCGGCCGGCATGCTTGGCTTGCTGCATCGCGTCGTCGGCGTGGGTCATGGCGTCGTGGGCCGTAAGTCCGACGCTGTCGCCGAATGGCACGCCGCCGATCGATACGGTGACGTGAATCGGGCCGTTCGGGGTGTCGAATGGCGCGTCGCGCGCGATATTGAGGATCTTGTCCGCGGCGGCCGGGACGTGCTCTGCCGGGCAGCGGCTGAGAACGATTCCGAAGCGGTCGCCGCCGAGCCGTCCGATCACGTCGGCGGCGCGCAGACAGCGGTCGAGGCGCTGCCCCATGCCCAGGATGATCGCGTCGCCCGTCTCCGACCCATAGGCTTCGTTGATGGGCCCCAGCTTGTCGATGCCGACAACAAGGTAGGCGCCGGGTGCCGCATAACGCGCGCTGCCGGCAAGCGCATGCTCGAGCGCCGCCTTCAGCCGCGAACGATTGAAGTGGCCGGTGAGCTGGTCGTAATTGGCAAGGTATTCGAGCTCGCTCTCGCGCTGCTTGCGCGCCGTGATGATGCGCAGAGTGCCGATCATGCGCGCCGGGCGGCTCTCGATGAAATAGGCGGCGCCGCGATCATGCACCCAGGTCAGCTTGCCGCCCATCCCGCGCAGCCGGTACTCGCAGTCGAAATTCTCGCGCGTGGTGAAATGCGCGGACATCGCCTTGGCGCGCGCCGCAACGTCCTCGGTATAGATTCGCTCGCTAAACGATTCGCCCGATGACACGTCGATCGGGCCGCCGAACACGGAATCGACTCGTCCGACCCAGGTGATCGTGTCGTCGATCAGATCCCAATCGTAGACGACGTCGCCCGACGCGAAGAGCGCCGAATGCAGACGATTAAGCTGTTCAGACCCGTCAGACATCGTCGCTTCCCCTTGGGCTCCCTGGAGAGCCGCGATCTTCGAACACCGCTATGCGCGCTGTATTCGACGATCGCAGCAAGCCTAGCGATCCAGTATTTAACAAACGTTGAAACGCGTCCGATTTCGGCGGCTTAGGGTTGCATCAACCATACGATTGCGCCGCACGCGAGACCGCTTGGTTAATCGTGTTGGTTAATCGGCGCGCGAAAGACGACGCGCAGCGAAATGTGCATTTCCTTTTCTTTTGCATAAATTTTATAGTTTGGAAGTCGGCTGTCGTATGATGACGAGCGAGTGATGAATCTGGTGCCCAGCATCGTCGGTCCGGTTCCGGAAGGCGCGCGTTCCAGCGACGCACGCGCCGTGCGTTCGCTCGGTCCGGTCATCGATATCGAGCCGCTGAACGAGTACGCCGCGAGCGAGGACGCGCCGCGGGCTGAACGCGCCTACGCCCGGTCGGGCGAACGCCAGCAGGGATTCGCGCTGCGCAGCCGGCGTCCGCACGTCATCGAGGCGCGCCCCGCCGGCAGTCTGGGATTCGCCGCGCAGCAGATCGCGCAGGAGGCGCTCTCCGCGGGGCTGTATTTCGAGAACTATCGCCCCGCGCTCGCCGCCTATGCGGCGGCGGACACGAACTTCGAGCACGTACGCAAGCCGCCGCCGTCCAAGCTCGTCGTCTGGGCCTGACGCTCGCGCAATCCCGCGCCGGGGGCGAGATCTATTCGGCAGCCTGCGCCGGCGAGGCGACCTTCTCGATGCGCGCGGCGCAGAACTTGAACTCGGGAATCTTGCCGTACGGATCGAGCTGCGGGCTCGTCAGGATATTCGCGGCAGCCTCGGCATAGCAGAACGGAATGAAGACCATTCCGCCCGGCACCGCGCCGTCGACCCGCACCTTGAGCTCGATGGCGCCGCGGCGCGTGGCGACGCGGACCACGTCACCGCCCTTCACGCCGAGCCGCTTCAGATCGTTCGGCGACAGGCATGCGATCGCCTCGGGCTCGATCGAGTCGAGCACGCTTGCCCGCCGCGTCATCGCGCCGGTGTGCCAGTGCTCCAGCTGGCGGCCGGTGGTGAGCACCATCGGGTAGTCCGCATCGGTCGGCTCGCCAGGCGGGCTGTAGACCGCCGGGACCAGCTTTCCGCGCTTCGTCGCGGTCGGGAAGCCGTCGCCGAAGACGATATCCGCACCCGGCTGGTCCGGCGCCGGACAAGGATAGGTCACCGCGCTCTCGCGCTCGAGCCGCGCCCAGGTGATGTTCTTGAGCGACGGCATGACCTGCGTCATCTCGGCGAAAACCTCGCGGGGATGCGTGTAGGTCCAGTCGAGGCCGAGGCCGCGGGCAAGATCCTGGATGATCGCCCAGTCCTCGCGCGCATTTCCCGGCATCGGCAGCGCGCGGCGGCCGAGTTGGACCTGGCGGTTGGTGTTGGTGACGGTGCCGTTCTTCTCCGGCCAGGCCGACGCCGGCAGCACGACGTCCGCGTGGAACGCCGTCTCCGTCAGGAAGATGTCCTGGACGACCAGATGCTCGAGCTTCGCCAGGGCCTCGCGGGCATGGTGCGCGTCAGGATCCGACATCGCCGGATTCTCGCCCATGATGTACATGCCGCGGATCTGGCCGGCATGGATGGCGCCCATGATCTCGACGACCGTCAGGCCGCGTTTCGGATCGAGCTTGGTCCCCCAGAACTTCTCGAACTCGCCGCGGATCTCGTCGCTCTCCACCGAGCGGTAGTCCGGGAACACCATCGGGATGAGGCCCGCGTCCGAAGCACCCTGAACGTTGTTCTGGCCGCGGAGCGGATGGAGCCCGGTGCCGGGACGCCCGACCTGGCCCGTCGTCAGAGCGAGCGAGATCAGGCTGCGGGCGTTCTGGGTGCCGTGGACGCTCTGCGAGACACCCATGCCCCAGAAGATGATCGCGGCCTCGGCCCGGGCATAGAGCCGCGCCACCTCGCGGATGGTCGCGGCCGGAATGCCGCATTCGGGCGCCATCTTCTCGGGCGTGAAGTCGGCGACGTGCTTCCTCACCTCCTCGAAATTCTCGGTGAAGGCCTGCACGTACTGCTTGTCGTAGAGATTCTCCGTGACGATGACGTTGAGCATCGCATTGAGCAGCGCCACGTCCTTGTTCGGCTTGAACTGCAGCATGTAGGACGCATGCCGCTTCAGCGCGTGGCCGCGCGGATCCATCACGATCAGCTTGGCGCCGCGCTTGGCCGCCTGCTTGAAGTATGTCGCCGCGACCGGATGGTTCTCGGTCGGGTTGGCGCCGATCACGATGATGACGTCGGAATCCTTGCACGCGTTGAAGGGTGCCGTCACCGCCGCCGAGCCGATCCCCTCCATCAGGGCAGCCACCGACGAGGCGTGGCACAGCCGCGTGCAATGGTCGACGTTGTTGGTACCGAAGCCGGTGCGGACCAGCTTCTGGAAGAGATACGCCTCCTCGTTCGAGCCCTTGGCCGAACCGAAGCCGGCCAGGCCGGCGCCGCCATGCGTATCGCGGATGCGCTTGAGTCCGCCGGCCGCCAGGGCCAGCGCCTCGTCCCACGTCGCCTTGCGGAAATGCGTCCACGGATTGGCCGGATCGACCTGGTCGTCGGCGTGTTTCGGCACGCCCGGCTTGCGGATCAGCGGGTCCGTCAACCGGTGCCGGTGATGCACGTAGTCGAACCCGAACCGGCCCTTGACGCACAGCCGGCTCTCGTTCGCCGGGCCGTTGCGGCCGTCGACATAGAGCAGCTTGTCGTCCCTGATCTGATAGGTGAGCTGGCAGCCGACGCCGCAATAGGGGCAAACGCTCTCGACCGCACGATCGGGCACCGCCGCCATGACCTGGTTCTCGTCGAGCACGGTCGCCGGCATCAGCGCGCCGGTCGGGCAGGCCTGCACGCATTCGCCGCACGCAACGCAGGTGCTGTGACCCATCGGATCGTCGAAATCGAACACGATCTTCGCATGATGGCCGCGCCCGGCCATGCCGATCACATCGTTGACCTGCACCTCGCGGCACGCGCGAACACAGAGGTTGCAGTGAATGCAGGCATCGAGGTTGACGCGCATCGCCGGGTGGCTCGGGTCCGGCTCCGGCGTGTCGCGCGGCGCAAACCGGCTGTCCGCCACCCCGACCTGTTCCGCCCAGCGCCACAGGCGCGAATCCGGATCGTGCGCGACATCGCGATCCGGCTGGTCGGTCATCAGCAGTTCGAAGACCATCTTGCGCGCCGTCCTGGCGCGCTCACTCGCGCTCTTGACCTTCATGCCAGGAGTCGGCTTGCGGATGCACGAGGCGGCGAGGACCCGCTCGCCCTCGATCTCGACCATGCAAGCGCGGCAGTTGCCGTCGGGTCGGTACCCGGGCGCAGGCGTATAGCAGAGGTGCGGAATCTCGGTGCCGCGGCGGTTTGCAACCTGCCAGATCGTCTCCTCCGGCCGTGCTTCGACCTCCTCGCCGTCGAGAATGAAACGGATCGCTTCGGTCATGACACGTCCTCACGGAAATGCTTCAGCACCGACTTCACCGGGTTCGCGGCGGCCTGACCCAACCCGCAGATCGAGGCATCGGTCATCGCCTGCGACAACTCGCCGATCAGGGCAGCGTTCCACTTCGGCTGGGCCATCAGCTTGACCGCCTTCTCGGTGCCGACGCGGCACGGCGTGCACTGCCCGCAGGATTCGTCCTCGAAGAACCTCATGAGGTTCAACGCGACGTCGCGCATGCTGTCCTTGTCGGACAGGACCACGACCGCGTGCGAGCCGACGAAGCAGCCGTGCTGCTCGAGCGTCCCGAAATCAAGCGGGATATCGGCCATCGATGCAGGCAGGATGCCACCCGACGCGCCGCCGGGCAGGTATCCCTTGAAGGTGTGGCCTTCGGCCATGCCGCCGCAGAACTCGTCGATCAGTTCGCGCATCGTGATTCCCGAGGGCGCCAGCTTCACACCCGGATTCCTGACGCGTCCCGAAACCGAGAAGGAGCGCAACCCCTTGCCACCGCGACGGCCCTGGCTGGCGAACCACTCCGTGCCGTTCTCGACGATGTCGCGGACCCAGAACAGCGTCTCGACGTTGTTGACCAGGGTCGGGCGGCCGAAAAGGCCGACCTGCGCGACATAGGGCGGCCGATGCCGCGGCAGCCCGCGTTTGCCCTCGATCGATTCGATCATCGCCGACTCTTCGCCGCAGATATAGGCGCCCGCGCCGCGGCGCAGGTGGATCTTCGTATGCGGCGACAAACCGGCGGCCTCGAGCTTCGCGATCTCGGCGAGCAGCATGCGTCGGATCGCCGGATACTCGTCGCGGAGATAGATAAAGACCTCGCGGGCCTCCACCACCCATGCGCCGATCAGCATGCCTTCGAGAAACCGGTGCGGATCGCGCTCGAGATAGAACCGGTCCTTGAACGTCCCCGGCTCGCCCTCATCGGCGTTGACGGCCATCAGCCGCGGCGCCGGTTCCTTGCGCACCAACCCCCATTTTCGGCCGGTCGGAAAACCCGCCCCGCCGAGGCCCCGCAAACCTGCGCCGTCGAGGGACGCTATGAGCTGCTCCGGCGTGCGGCGACCGGCGATGCAATCGCGCAACAGCGCGTAGCCGCCGGCGGCGGCATAGGCAGCGAAGTCCTTGCCGGGGACGGCCGGATGATGGCCATTGTCCCGGATCGCAGCCTGTACGCGCTCGACCGTTGCGTTCGGCACGTCGCCGTGCCCGACCGCGCAGGCGGGCGCCTTGTCGCATGCTCCCATGCATGGTGCCCGTACGACGCGTACCCCTTCCCCGAGCCGGGACTCGAGCTCGTCCAGCAACTTCTGCGCACCGAACATCTCGCAGGTCAGGCTGTCGCAGACCCGCACGGTCACCGGCGGCGGCGGCGTTTCCCCCTCCTTGACGACGTCGAAATGCGCGTAGAACGTCGCGACCTCGTAGAGCTCGGTCTGCGCCAGCTTCATCTCCTGCGCCAGCGCCGCGAGATGCGCGGCCGAAAGGTGATGGTAGCGATCCTGGATGAGATGCAGATGCTCGATCAGCAGGTCGCGGCTGCGCGGACGATCGCCGAGCAGCGCGCGCACCTGCTCCAGCGCGACAGGATCGACCTGCCGTCCTTTCGGCGTCTGGTTGCCGCGCCGGCGCCCCGCGCCGGGGTGGCGAAATCGCTGCACGTCGGATGCGGAGTGCTCCATACGCGGACCTGGATCAGAGATTACGTTGATTTTGCGAGGCCGGCGGCACCCTGGCGCCAGCGGGTATATTGTATACCAGCCGACCGGCACTTAGGACAGACGTTTCAGGCGTCACCAACATGCTGGGATCAATAACCGAAGAAGTCCTCGATCGGGCCTTTCGGCAGCGGCACCAGGAACCAGACCTCGAACATCAGGAAGAGCACGGTGACGACCGCGAGGCCGATGCCGGCCGATATGAGCCAGTTGTAGCGGCCCATATAGATCATGAACGAGGCGATGTAGACGGCGGCCGAGACGTACATGCCGACGAAATTCACGGCGGCGACGAATACCGCGGCCGGGATCAGCACGAGCAGGACCTGCTTGAGCGCATGCACGTTAACGAAAGCCCTGCCCGGTCCGCCGGCACGAAGCTTGTGGACGAGGATCAGCAGGCTGGAAATGGCCATGATCGCGCCCATGCGCATCGGAAAGTAGCCGGCCTGAGGCCCGTCGGGATCGACCCAGCCGGCGCCGATGCGGAGACTGTCCATCATCACCAGCGTACCCGCCGCCATGAAAAGGAGCGCGACGACGATCTCCATTGTCCGCGTGGAAACAACCGTGCGCTGGTCCGTGCTGTTGTCGTTGTCCTGCATGGCGCGATGCTGAGCCTTGGAGTTGCAGCAGATTGCCGGCGGAGCGCCTTGTGGCACCCCGCCGGCTACGTGACGATCAGTTGGTCTTCGCGAGGAAGCCCGCGGCCTTCATGAGATCCAGGTGGCGCTTTTCCGCCGCCTCGACCCATTTGCTGAAATCCGCGCCGGTCATGAAGGTCTGGTTGTATGCCCCCTTCTCCATGTACTCCTTCCAATCCGTCGTCGCCCGAACCTTCTGGAAGAGGTTGATGTAGTAGTCGACCTGGTCCTTCTTCACGCCCGGCGACGTGAAGATCCCGCGCAGCATCAGGTACTCGACGTCAACGCCAGCCTGCTTGCAGGTCGGGATGTCGTTCCAGGACATCGTGTCGGTCATCTTCGCCTTGTAGGCGATCCGCTCGCCATCGAAGACGCACAGAGGACGGAGCGCCCCCGCACGCCACTGCGAGACCGCCTCGATCGGATTGTTCACGCTCGAGTTGATGTGATTGCCGACGAGCTGCACAGCGACCGCTCCGCCGCCCTTATACGGCACGTAGGTAAACTTCTTGCCGGTAACACGCTCGAGCGCGACGGTGATGATCTGGTCTTCCTGCTTCGAGCCGGTCCCGCCCATCTTGAACTGACCGTCCGTCCCGCCCTTCACCGCCGCGAGATAGTCCTTGGCAGTCTTGTACGGACTCTCCGAATTGACCCACAGAACGAACTCGTCCAGCGCCAGCATCGCAATCGGCGTCAGGTCCTTCCAGTTGAACGGAACGCCCGTCGCGAGCGGCGTCGTGAACAGGTTGGAGAGCGTGATGATGATCTTGTGCGGGTCGTTGGGGCTCGACTTCACGTCGAGGAAGCCTTCCGCGCCGGCGCCGCCCGACTTGTTGATGACGACCAGCGGCTTCGACATCAGATTGTGCTTCGTAACGATGCCTTGGATGAGCCGCGCCATCTGGTCGGCGCCGCCGCCGGTTCCGGCAGGCACGATGAACGTCACCTGCTTCGTCGGCTCCCATGCCGACGCTGTCGTCGCCATCAGGGTCGACACGAGTGCAGCGCCCGCCAGGGCGCCCACCGTCCTCAGAAGTCTTGAAGCTGATCGTCTCATGTTTCCTCTCCCTCGCTGTATCGACACGTTTCCGGTCTTGTCAGAGTAAGCCTATCGTGCGTTCCGCGCGCGCGTCCAGCGGACATTCCTCCATCAGGCCTGCCCGCTCTGCGCCGGCGCGCTCCGACGCATGAGCCCCATCGCCCATGTCACGACCGGCCACAGCAGGAGGGCCAGGCCGAGGCTGATGATCGCGCCGACCAACCAGTTCGACCAGAAGATCGAGAGGCTGCCGCCGGACAGAAGCATCGATTGCCGGAAGGCGTCCTCGGCCATGTCGCCGAGCACCAGCGCAAGCACCAGGGGCGAGAGCGGGTAATCGAGCTTCTTGAACAGATAGCCGAGCACGCCGAACACCAGCATCAGCATGATGTCGAAGGCCGCGTTGTGCACGCTGTATGCCCCGACCGCGCAGATCACCAGGATGATGGGCGCGATGATGCTGAAGGGGATGCGCAGGATTGCCGCGAAGAGCGGCACGCATGTGAGAACGACGAGCAGGCCGGCGATATTCCCGAGATACATGCTCGCGATCAGGCCCCACACGAAGTCCTTCTGCTCGACGAACAGCAGCGGACCGGGCTGCAGGCCCCAGATCAGCAGGCCGCCCAAAAGCACGGCGGCAGTCGGCGAGCCGGGAATGCCGAGCGTGATCATCGGCAGCAGCGCGCTGGTGCCCGCGGCATGGGCCGCCGTTTCCGGCGCGACCACGCCTTCCAGCTCGCCCTTGCCGAATTTGTCGCCGGTCTTCGACATGCGCTTGGCGATGCCATAGCTCATGAACGAGGCCGGCGTCGCGCCACCCGGCGTGATGCCCATCCAGCAGCCGATCACCGCGCCACGCAGGCTGGTCGCCCAGAAGCGCGGCAGCTTCTTCCAGGTCTCGAACACGACCCTGGCGTTCAATTTCGCGGTCTTGCCCTTGAAGGAAAGCCCCTCCTCCATCGACAGCAGGATCTCGCCGACGCCGAACAGGCCGATGACGGCAATGAGGAAATCGAATCCGCGCAGCAGCTCGGTCGTCCCGAAGGTCATGCGCAGCTGGCCGGTGACCGTGTCGAGGCCGACCGCCGCGAGCGCGAATCCGAGCGTCATGGCCGCCAGCGTCTTGAACGGCGAGCCGCGCCCCATGCCGATGAAGCTGCAGAAGGTGAGGAACTGGACGGCGAAGAACTCCGCCGGGCCGAATTGCAGGGCGAAGCCCGCGACGACCGGCGCAAGAAAAGTGATTACGATGACCGCAAAGAACGCGCCGATGAAGGACGAGGTGAACGCCGCGGCCAGCGCCTCGCCGGCCCGGCCCTGCTGCGCCATCGGGTGGCCATCGAAGGTGGTTGCAACCGACCACGGCTCGCCCGGGATGTTGAACAGAATCGAGGTGATCGCCCCCCCGAACAGCGCGCCCCAGTAGATGCATGACAGCATGATGATCGCCGAGGTCGGCGGCATCGAGAAGGTCAACGGCAACAGGATCGCGACGCCGTTCGCCCCACCGAGGCCCGGCAGCACGCCGATCAGCACGCCGAGCGTGATGCCAATCAGCATCAGGATGATGTTGTAAGGCTGCAGAACGACCGCGAAACCGTGGAAAAGTGAGGCAAGTTCTTCCAAGACCAACGTCCTCCCGCGCGTTTTCCTCATCATCACCGGACCGGCGGGATTCTATGCCCCCCATGGCCGGACCTGCCCGTTCAGCGAGCGGACAGGGGACGCGGACTCCTTCATGGGTGAGGAGCCTTGCGTCCGATTTGGTATCTGGTATACAAAATACCTGACACAATTATTCTACATAGAGCTGCCTGCTGCGTCTACCGGCAAAGGCGGCCGATTGAACAGAGAGACGCCATAACCACCCGAACGGGACCCCTGACGTGACCGCCCTCAAGCTCATCGTGAAGCCGATCGAGGCCGATTTCAGCTTCAGAAATCAGGTCTACCACGCGCTGAAGCAGGCGATCACGTCGATGAACATCTATGACAGCCGGGACGAGCTGCGGCTCGACGAGCGGCGCCTGTCGCAGGATCTCGGCGTCAGCCGCACGCCGATTCGCGAAGCGATGAACCGGCTCGAGCAGGAAGGATTCGTGCGCTCGATCCCGCGCCGCGGCGTGTTCGTGGTGCGCAAGACCAAGAAAGAGCTGCTCGAGATGATCCAGGTCTGGGCCGCGCTCGAGAGCATGGCGGCCCGGCTGATCACGCTCAATGCCACCGACCAGGAGATCGCAAAGTTGCGCGAACTCTTCGTCGAGTTCCGCAGGGGCCATGAGCCGCGCGCCCATATCGACGAATACTCTGATGCGAATATCCGCTTCCATCAGGCCATTGTGAACATGAGCCGCAACCAGCTCCTGATCGACACGATGGCCAACCTGTTCATCCACATGCGCTCGATCCGCCGGCGCACGATCTCCGAAAAGGATCGCGCCAACCGCTCGATCATCGATCATCTGAACATCATCGAGGCGCTCGAGCGCCGCGAGACCGATCGCGCAGAGGATCTGGTGAGGCGGCACAGCCTCGACCTCGCGGCGCATGTGGAGAAGAACGTCAACTATCTGGACTGAGCGACGGCCGCACGCCCTGGCATTCCGCAACGACCGGGCTGCGGTGCAAACAAGATACCGAGGAGGAGACAGATGGCCGAGGGTACCAGCACGGCGAAGACCGCCAAGACCGCCCCGCCCGCGGCGGACGACACGCAGGACCTGACGGATGGCTTCCATCTGATCATCGATGCGCTCAAGCTGAACGGCCTCACCACGATCTACGGCGTGCCCGGCATTCCGATCACCGATTTCGGCCGCATGGCGCAGGCCGAGGGCATCCGCGTTCTGTCGTTTCGCCACGAGCAGAACGCGGGCTACGCCGCCGCGATAGCTGGCTTCCTGACCAGGAAGCCCGGCATCTGCCTCACCGTCTCGGCACCCGGCTTCCTCAACGGCCTGACGGCGCTGGCCCACGCCACGACCAACTGCTTCCCGATGATCCTGATCTCGGGCTCGTCGGAGCGCGAGATCGTCGACCTGCAGCAGGGCGACTACGAGGAGATGGACCAGCTGGCCATCGCGAAGCCGCTGTGCAAGGCGGCCTACCGCATACTTCACGCCGCCGATATCGGCATCGGTGTCGCGCGCGCGATCCGTGCCGCCGTTTCGGGCCGCCCGGGCGGCGTCTATCTCGACCTGCCGGCCAAGCTGTTCGGCCAGGTGATGAACGCCGAAGCCGGCAGGAAGTCGCTGGTCAAGGTCATAGACCCGGCACCGGCGCAGATCCCTGCCCCCGCTTCGGTCAAGCGCGCCCTCGACGTGCTCAAGAGCGCCAAGCGCCCGCTGATCATTCTCGGCAAGGGGGCTTCGTATGCGCAGGCGGACGACGCCATCCGCGCGTTCGTCGAGAAGACCGGCGCCCCCTTCCTGCCGATGAGCATGGCCAAGGGTCTGCTGCCCGACACGCATCCGCAGTGCGCCGGCGCCGCCCGTTCAACGGTGCTGAAGGACTCCGACGTCGTCATGCTGATCGGCGCCCGGCTCAACTGGCTGCTGTCGCACGGCAAGGGCAAGACCTGGGGCGACGCACCGAAGAGGTTCATCCAGATCGACATCGAGCCCAAGGAGATGGACAGCAATGTCGAGATCGTGGCCCCGGTGGTCGGCGATATCGGCTCCTGCGTCCAGGCGTTCCTCGACGCGATGGGCGGCAAGTGGAATCCTCCGCCCGCCGAGTGGATCAACGCCGTCAAGGCGAAGCGCGACGAGAATGTCGCCAAGATGGCGCCGCGGCTGATGAACAATAACGTGCCGATGGACTATCACGGCGCGCTCGGGGCGCTCCGCGCCATCATCAAGGAGCGGCCGGACACGATCCTGGTCAACGAAGGCGCCAACACGCTCGATCTCGCCCGCGGCATCATCGACATATACAAGCCGCGCAAGCGCCTTGATGTCGGCACCTGGGGTGTCATGGGCATCGGCATGGGCCAGGCGATTGCTGCCACCGTGGAGACCGGCAATCCCGTGCTGGCGGTCGAGGGCGACAGCGCCTTCGGCTTCAGCGGCATGGAGATCGAGACGATCTGCCGCTACAACCTTCCGGTCTGCATTGTCATCTTCAACAACAACGGCATCTATCGCGGCACTGACGTCAATCCGGCCGGCACCGACCCGGCGCCGACCGTGTTCGTGAAGGACGCGCGCTACGACAAGATGATGGAGGCCTTCGGGGGCGTGGGCGTCAACGCGACGTCGCCCGACGACCTGAAGCGCGCCGTGAGCGCGGCGCTGGACTCGGGCAAGCCGACGCTGATCAACGCGGTGATCGATCCCAAGGCGGGCTCCGAGAGCGGCCGTATCGGCAACCTCAACCCGCAAAGCGTGCTGAAGAAGAAGTAGCCCTTGCCGGATGCGGCGCGGGCACGACGTGGCGCGCCGCCGATCCGGATACCCGATCGAGTGAGCTTGGAGGACGAAGAGATGGCCAGGAAGCAGAAGAAGGCGCCCCGCGCCAAGACGAAAACCGCGGCAAAGAAGCCGGCACGCAGGGCGGTCAAGCTCGCCGCTGCGCGCAAGCCGGCCGCGAAGGCCAACGGCAACGGCGCGCTGCCGAAGCCGTCGAGCAAGCCGTTCGGCCACGCCGGCAAGGCGCTCGAAGGCGTGCGCATTCTCGACTTCACGCATGTGCAGTCGGGACCGACCTGTACCCAGCTGCTCGCCTGGTTCGGCGCCGACGTAATCAAGATCGAACGCCCGGGCATCGGCGACATCACGCGCGGCCAGCTTCGCGACGTGCCGAACGCCGACAGCCTCTATTTCACGATGCTCAACCACAACAAGCGCTCGATCACGGTCGACTCCAAGAACCCGCAGGGCAAGCGGGTGATCGACGAGCTCATCAAGAAATGCGACGTGCTGGTCGAGAATTTCGCCCCGGGCGCGCTCGACCGCATGGGCTTCACCTGGGAGTACATCCACAAGCTCAACCCGCGCATCATCGTCGCCTCGGTCAAGGGCTTCGGCCCCGGCCCGTATGAGGACTGCAAGGTCTACGAGAACGTGGCGCAGTGCACCGGCGGCGCCGCCTCCACCACCGGCTTCCGCGAGGGCCCACCCCTCGTCACGGGCGCCCAGATCGGCGACTCCGGCACCGGGCTCCATCTGGCGCTCGGCATCGTGACGGCGCTCTACCAGCGCACCCGCACCGGACGCGGTCAGCGCGTGCTGTGCGCGATGCAGGACGGCGTGCTCAACCTCTGCCGCGTCAAGCTGCGCGACCAGCAGCGCCTCAAGCACGGACCGCTCAAGGAGTACAGCCAGTACGGCGAGGGCATCCCGTTCGGCGATGCAGTGCCCCGCGCCGGCAACGATTCGGGCGGCGGCCAGCCGGGCTGGATCCTCAAGTGCAAGGGCTGGGAGACCGATCCCAACGCCTACATCTATTTCATCACCCAGGCGCCGGTCTGGGAGGCGATCTGCGACGTCATCGGCGAACCCGGCTGGAAGACCGATCCCGAGTACGCGACACCGCCGGCGCGGCTGCCGAAGCTCAAGGCGATCTTCAATCGCATCGAGCAGTGGACCATGACCAAGACGAAGTTCGAGGCCATGGACATCCTCAACAAGTACGACATCCCGTGCGGGCCGATCCTATCGATGAAGGAGATCGCCCAGGACGAATCGCTTCGCAAGACCGGCACGGTGGTCGAGGTCGATCATCCGACCCGCGGCAAGTACCTGACCGTCGGCAATCCGATCAAGCTGTCCGACTCAGTTTCGGAGGTGAAGCGCTCGCCGCTGCTTGGCGAGCACACCGACGAGATCCTCAAGAGCGTGCTCGGCTTCAAGCCGGCGGACATCGCCGAGATCAAGGAATCCGGAGCGCTTGGCGGGCAGAAGAACGCAGGCGCGAAGGCCGCGGCCTGAACGAAGAGACATCGGGGAGTTTGCAATGCGGATCGTGGTTCATGGCCAGCAGGCCTTCGGCAAAGCGGTTCTGGAGGCTTTGCTCAAGCGCGGCGACAACGTCATCGCCGTCTATGCAGCACCGGAGAAGGAAGGACAGAAGATCGACCCATTGAAGGAGGCGGCCCTCGCCGCCAATCTTCCGGTCTACCAGCCGAAGTCCTACCGCAAGCCGGAGGTGTGGGAGCAGTTCGCCGCGCTCAAGCCGGACCTGCAGGTGATGGCTTATGTCACGCTGTTCGTGCCGGAGGAGTTCCTCAACATCCCGACCCACGGCTCGATCCAGTACCACCCCTCGCTGCTGCCGCGGCATCGGGGCCCGAGCTCGATCAACTGGCCGATTATCCAGGGCGCGACCAAGACCGGCTTGTCGATCTTCTGGCCCGACAACGGACTCGATACCGGGCCGATCCTTCTGCAGAAGGAAACGCCGATCAAGGACGACGACACGCTTGGCAGCATCTATTTCGACCGGCTCTACCCGATGGGGGTGCAGGCGATGCTCGAGGCGATCGACCTGGTCAAGGCCGGCAAGGCGCCGAAGATCAAGCAGGACGAGTCGCAGGCGACCTATGAGAGCTGGTGCAAGGCCGAGGATGTCGAGATCGACTGGTCGAAGCCGCAGCAGCAGGTGTGGAATCTGATCCGCGGTTCCAATCCGCAGCCTGGCGCATGGACCAAGTTCAACGGCAAGGTCCTGCAGATCTTCGACGCTGCGAAGGCTCCGGCAAAGCCGGGTGCTGCGCCCGGCGAGGTGACGGAGATCACCGCCGACGGCTTCACCGTCGCGTGCAGCGACGGCCAGATCGCCGTCAAGCGCGTCAAGCCGGCCGATGCGCCGAAGCAGAAAGCGGCCGAGTTCGTCGCTGCCAGCGGCCTCAAGGCCGGGACGAAACTCGGCTGAACAGTATTTTTCCAACTGTCATGCCCGGACTTGACCCGGGCATCCAGACTGGACCCTCGGGTCAAGCCCGAGGGTGACAATCAAAGAGATGAAGGACTCGAGGGGACGAGAATGCGCGATCCGAAAGAACAGCACGCCAAGCCGAAATCCGACATCGAGATCTCGCAGGCGGCACAGATGCGGCCGATCCTCGAGATGGCCAAGGAGAAGCTCGGCATCGATGCCAAGAACCTCGATCCCTACGGCCACTACAAGGCGAAGGTCTCGCTCGACTACGTCCGCTCGCTGCAGAGCCGGCCGAACGGCAAGCTGATCCTGGTCTCGGCGATCACGCCGACCACGGCGGGCGAAGGCAAGACGACGACCACCGTCGGCCTCGGCGACGCCCTCAACCACATCGGCAAGAAGGCGATCATCTGCCTGCGCGAGCCGAGCCTCGGCCCCTGCTTCGGCATGAAGGGCGGTGCGGCCGGCGGCGGCTATGCCCAGGTTGTGCCGATGGAGGACATCAACCTCCACTTCACCGGCGACTTCCACGCGATCGAGTCCGCCAACAACCTGCTTGCGGCGCTGATCGACAATCACATCTACTGGGGCAATTCGCTCGGCATCGATCCGCGCCGCGTCACCTGGCGCCGCGCCATGGACATGAACGACCGTGCGCTGCGCCAGATCGTCAACTCGCTCGGCGGTGTGGCCAACGGCTATCCGCGCGAGGACGGGTTCGACATCGTCGTCGCCTCCGAAGTCATGGCCATCTTCTGCCTTGCCACCGACCTCAAGGACCTGCAGCGCCGGCTCGGCAACATCATCGTCGGCTACACCCGCGACCGGAAGCCGGTGCGCGCGGCGGACCTCAAGGCCGCCGGCCCGATGACCGCCCTGCTCAAGGACGCGCTGGCGCCGAACCTGGTGCAGACGCTGGAGAACAACCCCGCCTTCATCCATGGCGGCCCGTTTGCCAACATCGCGCATGGCTGCAACTCCGTGCTGGCGACGACGACCGCTCTGAAGCTCGCCGACTACGTCGTCACCGAGGCGGGCTTCGGCGCCGATCTGGGTGCGGAGAAGTTCCTCGACATCAAGTGCCGCAAGGCCGGGCTGAAGCCCGACTGCGTCGTGCTGGTGGCGACGATCCGCGCCCTCAAGATGCATGGCGGCGTCGCCAAGGACGCCCTGAAGACCGAGAATCTCGAGGCGCTCAAGAAGGGCATCACCAATCTCGCGCGCCACGTCACCAACGTGCAGAAATTCGGTCTTCCGGTCGTCGTCTCGATCAACCGCTTCTCGGCCGACACGCCGGCGGAGATCGACCTCGTCAAGAAGGCCTGTGCCGATCTCGGCGTCGAGGCGATCATGGCCGACCACTGGGCGGCCGGCGGCGCCGGTGCCGCCGACGTGGCGCACGCAGTGGTACGCACGATCGAGAACAAGCCGGCGAAGAACTTCAAGTTCCTCTACCAGGACGATCTGCCGCTCTGGGAGAAGATGCGGACCATCGCCCAGCAGATCTACGGCGCGCGCGACATCACCGCCGACAAGAAGGTGCGCGACCAGATCGCCGAGCTGCAGGGCGCCGGCTTCGGGCATTACCCGATCTGCGTCGCCAAGACCCAGTACAGCTTCTCGACCGACCCCAACCTCAAGGGCGCGCCGAGCGACCACATCGTGCCGATCCGCGAGGTGCGCGTGTCGGCCGGGGCGGAATTCCTGGTCTTCATCTGCGGCGAGATCATGACCATGCCCGGCCTGCCGAAGGTACCGGCCGCCAACAGCATCGAGGTCACCGGCGACGGCAAGATCACCGGGCTGTTCTGACCGGCCCGCCGCGGCTGTTTCGGTATTTCACGGGGAAGTGCGGCGCACCGCGCTTCCCCGATCTGCTTCGGGGCGATCCGGACGAAGCATCGCATGAAGCAGTCAAGCCCCTGATTTTATGAGATAACTCCGGCCTGCTTCACTGCTTCACCTGATTCTGCAGTTACTCTTCCCGACCCCCGTCAGCGGAGGCCGGAATTGGCCCTTGACTCCTTCAACATCCCCAAGCATCCCCCCGCCCGGTCAAACCCGGCGGCATGAGGGGGCCACGGCCGCCCGCGCAGCAGCTCCTGAAGAAACGCCCGCCGGTCCGGCGACGCGGCGGGCGTTATTCTCCGCGCGGATTCGAGCAGAACGGCACACGGCGTCAATACGGTTTCTTTGCGCCCGACGACCCGCCTAGGAAGGTGCCGCCGGGATCGGTTAAGGTCCGGCTCCATGAAAATCTGCATCTTCGGAGTAGGCGCCATGGGCGGGCTGCTCGGCGTGAAACTGGCGGCGGCGGGCCATGACGTCTCGTTCGTGGCGCGCGGCGCCCATCTCGAAGCGATGCGTGGCAAGGGGGCCACGCTGCTGAGCGAGGGCCGCTCGATTGCCGCGCGCCCCGCCTGCAGCGACCGGCCGGACGACCTCGGACCGCAGGAAGCGGTCATCCTCGCGGTCAAGGCGACCGCGGCATCGGACGCCGCACGCGCCATGCGCCCGCTGCTCGGCCCCGACACGATGGTCGTCACCGCCATGAACGGCGTGCCGTTCTGGTACTTCTACAAGCTGCCGGGTCCGTGGACCGACCACCGCCTGACCAGCATCGATCCGGATGGGGCGCAGTGGGACGGCATCGGGCCGGGCCGGGCCATCGGCTGCGTCGTCTATGCCGCGGGAGAGGTCGAGGCGCCGGGCGTGATCCGCCATCTCTCCGGCAACCGCTTCATCGTCGGCGAGATCGACGGCAGCGAGAGTACGCGCGTTCGCCGGCTGGCCGAGGCGCTGGAGGGCGCCGAATTCGACGCACCGGTGAGCCGCGACATCCGCAAGGATCTGTGGGGCAAGCTGTGGGGCAACTTGTCCTTCAATCCGGTCAGCGTGCTGACCGGGGCGACGCTCGACGTGCTGGCGAGCGACCCGGACAGCCAGGCGCCGATTCGCGCGATGATGCTCGAAGCGCAGGCGGTTGCGCAGCAGCTCGGCGTCACGTTCGCCATGGACGTCGACCGGCGCATCGCCATGGCGGCAGAGGTCGGCGCGCACAAGACCTCGATGCTGCAGGATCTCGAGCGCGGCCGGCCGATGGAGATCGACGGCCTGCTCGGCGCGGTGGTCGAGATGGCGCGGCTGGTCGGCGTCGCGACGCCGATGTGCGACACGATCCTCGGCCTGGTCCGCCAGCGCGCCCGAGTCGCGGCCGCCGCGGCGCAGGCACGGGGCGCGCCGGCGCGTGCGACTCGCTGATTTTCCGGCGTTTCCCGTCAACGCCTAGCGGTTTAAGCCATCCTTAACCACCATGGGTTGTTATGTCGTTACCGGATTCTTGAACGCACGGGCGGCCTGGCGGGCAGCCCGAAACGGGGACGACATGAACTACGCGAACCAGCACCGCAGCCGCACGATCCAGATCTGCCCGTGGTGCCAACGGCCGACCCAGGCGATCTGGGTCCACGGGCACGGGCAATGCATGCACTGCCGCACCAATATTGACCCGTGCTGCGGCGGCGACGAAATCATTCCCTCGGGCGGCGACCCGGAGAACCCGCGCGTGCTGCGCCCGGTCCGTCCGGCGGCATGACCGCAAGCCCCTGCGTCGCGGTCTGCCGCCTCGATCCCCAGACCCAGGTCTGCGTCGGCTGCGGCCGCACCATCGCCGAAATCGCGGCGTGGCCGGCACTCTCCGATGCCGAGCGCGCGACAATCATCCGCCGCCTCGAGGCGAGCCGCGCCCGCTCCGGAGCCTGAGCCGAGGGCGCTAGCGGACGCCCGCTCTTGGCCGGGCGGACGACATCATCCCCGGTCCGGTCAGCGGCGGAGTACCCAGAAAGAGGTAGAGCGGCCCGGCGCCGACTTGCCATAGGTTCACCCTTTGCCTCCAACCCTTGAGGGACCTTGATGCCCACGC
This sequence comes from Alphaproteobacteria bacterium, assembly GCA_041690495.1. Lineage (GTDB taxonomy): Bacteria > Pseudomonadota > Alphaproteobacteria > CACIAM-22H2 > CACIAM-22H2 > DATAAP01. The sequence goes on from JAWLHE010000003.1 coordinate 308,037, forward strand.
AACAGATCGCGGCGGAGCTGCCACGGTTGATCGAAAAGCACGAAGGCAAGCTCCTCGCCGAATGGCTGCGCCTGCAGGAAGGATCAGGCGCGCTGCAAAGCGGCCGGCTCAGCCGCGGCGATCTCGAGAAGCAGTCGCGCGAGTTCCTTGCCGCGTTCCAGCGCGCGATCGCCGGGGGCAATATCGACGATGTCTCCGCTCCGTCCTTTGCGAACCTGCGCGATCTGATCGAAGAGGTCGCACAGGCCCGCGCCACACAGGGATTCTCGCCGCGGGAAACGACGACCTTCGTGTTCTCGCTGAAACAGCCCCTTTTCAACCTGATCAGCGCCGAATATGGCGATAAGCCCGAACTCATTGTCTCCCAAGCATGGACGATCAGCACTCTGCTCGACCAGTTCGGGTTGCAGACGATGGAGTCGTACCAGAAGAACCGCGAAGACGTGATCCGCAGGCAGCAGGAGGAAATCAGCGAGCTCTCCACGCCTGTGGTGCAGCTCTGGAACGGCATCCTGGCGCTGCCGCTGATCGGCACGCTCGACAGCTCGCGCACGCAGGTCGTCATGGAGAACCTGCTGCAGCGCATCGTCGATACCGAGGCGGAGATCGCCATCATCGACATCACCGGCGTACCAACCGTGGACACGCTGGTCGCGCAGCATCTGCTCAAGACCGTCGCCGCCGCGCGGCTGATGGGCGCGGACTGCCTGATCAGCGGCATCCGGCCGCAGATCGCCCAGACGATCGTGCATCTCGGCGTCGAGCTGAACGTCGTCTCGAAGGCGACGATGGCGGATGCATTTGCCATCGCGCTGCAGCGGATCGGCAGCACCATCACGCGCAGCGAGAAGGGCAACAAGGGCTGACACATGGAGCGCATCCCGATCCTCAAGATGGGTGACGCACTGCTCGTCACTATCCAGGTCGACATGCATGACCGCCTGGCGATGACTCTCCAGGACGATCTGACCGCCCGCATCGTGAAGCACCGCTCCAAGGGCGTGCTGATCGACATCTCCGCGCTCGAGATCGTCGACTCCTTCATCGGCCGCATGCTCGACAACATCGCGGCGATGTCGAAGATTCTCGACGCCGAGACAGTCGTGGTCGGCATGCGCCCGGCGGTGGCGATCACGCTGGTGGAGCTCGGCCTCTCCCTGAAAGGAGTGAGGACCGCGCTGAACGTCGAGCGGGGCATGGACGTGATCCGCGCCAGGCTGAGTGGCGGAGACGTGGATCTTGTCCGACAGTCCTCCTGACGCCGTCCCGATCCGGACGACCGAGGATATCGTCAGAATCCGGCAAGTCGTCCGGAGCAAGGCAGCCGAGGCCGGCCTCGGCCTCGTGGACCAGACGAAGATCGTCACGGCGGCGAGCGAACTCGCGCGCAACACGCTGGACTACGGCGGCGGCGGCGAGATGCGGATAAGACCTCTTGTCGCGGGCGGGCGCAGGGGCCTGCAACTCACGTTTCAGGATAACGGGCCGGGGATTGCCGACATCGAGCAGGCGATGCGCGACGGCTTTACGAGCGGCACCGGGCTCGGGCTCGGGCTCGGCGGCGCCAAGCGCCTGTCGAACGAGTTCCACATCGAATCGGCACCGGGCAAGGGCACGCGTGTCATCATTACGCGCTGGAAGCAGTAATGGCCGTCGTCGCCGTCCGCGAGCAGAGCCAGATCGCCCAGACAAGGCGCATGGCGGCCGCGCTTGCGACCGGGCTGGGCGGCGGCGAATCCGCTGTCGGCAATGTGTCGATCGTGGCCACGGAGCTCGCCGCGAATATCGTCCGTCACACCGACGGCGGAGAGATATTCCTGGGCCCGTGGCAGGACGGCGAAGGAAACGGCCTGGAGCTCCTCGCGCTCGACCGCGGCCGCGGAATGGAGAACATCGCGGCATGCTTCGAGGACGGCTATTCGACGGCCGGAACGCCGGGCGAGGGCCTGGGGGCCATTTCACGGATCGCGACGATGGTCGATGTGTGGTCCAAGCCGGGGCAAGGGACGGTCCTCGCGGCGCGCGTGCGCCTGGACAATGCCGGGAGCAGGAAAACGCCGTTCGTCTGGAGCGCGATCAGCGAGCCAATCGCCGGCGAGGAGGAATGCGGCGACGCCTGGAGCGCGGCCGCAGATTCCGGGCGAGCGCAGTTCCTGGTCGTCGACGGCCTCGGCCATGGCGCGGCGGCTGCCCGGGCGGCCCGCGCGGCCGCCAAGATATTCGACGACCGGGCCATGCGGGAATCTCCGGCCGGGACCGTCCAGGCGATGCATCGCGCGCTGGCGTCAACGCGCGGTGCCGCCGCGGCGGTTGCCGACTGGAACGCCGGAGAGAACAATGTCGTGTTCTCGGGTCTTGGCAATATCTCCGGAACGCTCTTGTCCGGCACCGTCACGCGCAAGATGGTCTCGCATAGCGGGACGGTTGGCCATGTCGCGCGGACCGTGCGCGAATTCAACTACCCGGCCACCGCGGACGCCGTGCTGATCATGCATTCGGACGGATTGCTGACGAACTGGTCGCTGGAGCGTTATCCCGGTTTGCTGGCTCGGCATCCGGCGGTGATCGCGGGTATCATGTATCGTGACTTCAAGCGCGGCCGCGACGACGCCACCGTGCTGGTGGCAAAGCGGAGGCCATGACCCTCAAGATCATCACAACGGAAATCGCGGTGGAGGACGACGTGGTGCGCGCGCGGCAGGCTGCCCGTCTGATCGCTGGCGGCCTGGGCTATGCGGGGCAGGACCAGACGCGGATCGCGACCGCCGTCTCCGAGATCGCACGCAATGCGTTCATGTATGGCGGTGGCGGGAAGGTTTCGTATGCCGTCGTCGATCTGGCCGCGGCGCAGCCTACCCTTGAGATCGTCGTCGAGGACCAAGGCCCCGGCATCGCCCATCTCCAGTCGGTGCTGGAAGGCACCTACGCCTCGCCGAGCGGCATGGGCGTGGGCATTCAGGGCGTGCGGCGCCTGATGGACGACGCGCAGTTCGACAGCCGCCCGGGACTCGGCACGCGAGTCGTGATGCGCAAGCAATTGCCGCGACGCTCGGCACCGGTGACAAAGCAGCTGATCGCCGAGCTGACGCGCCGTCTCGCGGCCGAGATGCCGCGCAGTCTGCTGAGCGAGATGCGCGAGCAGAACCGGGAGCTTATCGAGAACCTCGATGAGCTGCGGGCCCGCCAGGACGAGCTGGCGCAGCTCAACCACGAGCTGGCCGACACCAACCGCGGCGTCGTGGCGCTCTATGCCGAGCTCGACGAGAAGGCCGAGCATCTGCGCCGCGCCAGCGAGATGAAGACGCGGTTCCTGTCGAACATGACGCACGAGCTGCGCACCCCGATCAACTCGATCCTGGCGTTGTCACGCCTGCTGCAGGAGCGCGCCGACGGCGACCTGACACCGGAACAGGAGCGCCAGGTGGGATTCATCCTGCAGTCGGCGAATAGCCTGTCCGAGATCATCAACGACCTGCTCGATCTGGCCAAGGTCGAGGCCGGGAAGATCACGATGCGGCCGGTGCAGTTCACCGTGGCCGATGTGTTCGGTGCGCTGCGCGGCATGTTCAAACCAATGTTGCGCGACGGAGTGTCGCTGGTCATTGAAGATCCGGAGCAACCCGTCGATCTCTGCACGGATCAGTCGAAGCTGGCCCAGGTGCTGCGAAACCTGGTTTCCAACGCCCTGAAATTCACGGAGCGCGGGTCGGTGACGGTTTCTGCCACGCTCGATCCGGCCGGATCGGATATCAGCTTCGCCGTGCGCGACACCGGCATCGGAATTGCCGCCGACCAGATTCCATACATCTTCGAGGAGTTCACGCAGATCGAGAGCGAGCTGCAGGCACGCGCGAAGGGGACCGGCCTTGGCCTGCCGCTGTCGCGTCGCCTGGTCGAGCTGCTGGGCGGCACGCTGAGCGTCGACAGCGAGCCGGGCAAGGGCTCGACGTTCTCGGTCACGATACCGCGGCGCTTAGCCACGTCCCGATCCGAGGCTGGCCCATCAGCGCCCGTCGCCGTTCCCGCGGAAACCGGCCCGGCCTTGCGCAAGGTCCTGATCATCGACGACGACGAGACCTCCCGCTATGTCATGCGTCAGGCGGTGCGGCAGCTGGACGGCGATTCGCAGGAAGCGGCCAATGGCCTCGACGGACTTGCACTTGCTTACCACGACCGTCCCGACCTGATTCTGCTCGACCTGCGCATGCCCGGCATGGACGGGCTGACGCTGCTTGAGCGCCTGGGGAAGGATCCGCGGACCGCGGATATCCCGGTTATCGTCGTGACGTCTTCCGAGGTGTCCGAGGCCGAACGCGCCAGACTCGACCGGACCGCGGCGGTACTTTCGAAAGCCAGCTTTTCCGCACAGGCCTTGGCTGCTGTATTGCCCCGGACGCTGCAGCCGGCGCGGCTCCTCACCAGCGGCTGACCCGGATGCGCCTAATCCTCAATGTAGACGACACAGAGGCGCTGCGGTACGCCAAGACCAAGGCCCTCCGGCACGCCGGGTTCGATGTGATCGAGGCCGGGAGCGGTCAGGCGGCCCTGGAAGCCGCCGCCGCACGGCATCCGGACCTCATCCTCCTCGACGTGAAGCTTCCGGACATGAGCGGTCTCGAAGTGTGCCAGCGAATCAAGCGCGACCACCCCGGAATGATGGTCCTGCAGGTGTCGGCCACCTTTGTCGAGAGCGGCGACCGCGTGCGCGGCCTCAATCTCGGCGCCGATGCCTATCTGGCCGAACCGATTTCCGCCGACGAACTCGTCGCAAACGTAAAGGCGCTGCTGCGCCTGCGTGACGCGGAAGCGGAGAAGGATGCCCTGCTGCGGCAGAAGGATGTCCTGTTCAAGGAGCTGAACCACCGCGTCAAGAACAACCTGCAGCTCATCTCCAGCCTGCTCAGCATCCAGAGCCGCCGCATCACCGACCCGAAGGCGCGCGCCGAGTTCGTGACGGCGCAGCAGCGGATCCGCACGATCGCCAGCCTGCACAGCCGGCTCTGCCGAGACGAGCGCGGCTTCGGCACCGTCCGAGCCGAAGTGTATCTGAAGGAGCTCTCGGACCACCTCCGCTCGCTGCTGCTGGCAGAGCGCCCGCGGATCTCGCTTGTCGCGCGAGGCGACGATTTCACGATCGACATCGACCGTGCCACCTCGGTCGGTCTGATCATCAACGAGCTGGTGTCGAACGCCACGAAGCACGCCTTTCAGGAGGGCGATTCAGGAACGATCTTGGTCGAGCTGCGGCACGAGGCGGAGACCTGCACCCTGTGCGTCGCCGACGACGGCCGCGGCCGGGAGAGCGTGGCGTCGGCCGAGCGGGGCGTCGGACTGAAGCTGGTCAATCTCCTGACGACACAGCTCGGCGGAACCATCCATCAGGATTCGATCCGCGGCATCCGGACGACGATCAGTTTTCCATGCGAATCGAAGACGCCGCCCGAGCTGGAGTCGAGCCAGGTCACCAGCTGAAATGCGCGTCGCGGCCGTCGCGTTCGCGGCGGCGCACCAACGGCAACAGATCTGCATGGCTGCGGGCCCGCCGGACCGGCAATCCGGGGTTTCGTTGCCTTGTTGACGCGGAGGCCCGATCTGCCGTCACATCGGGGTACCCCCTCGAGGAGATGACGGTGACCGAGCTCGAATTCCTGCAGCAACGTACCCTGCCTTTCGCGGCATTGCTCGGCATCCGCTTCACGAGCGCCACGCGCGAGCGCGTTACCGCCGAACTGACGGTGCGGCGGGAGCTGTGCACGCGGCCGGACATCCTGCACGGCGGCGCCGTGATGGCCTTCGCCGATACGCTGGGGGCGGCCGCGACCGTGCTCAACCTGCCCGAGGGTGCGGCGACGACAACCATCGAATCGAAGACCAATTTCCTTGCACCCGCCCCGCTCGGCACGACGGTCACCGGCGAGGCGACGCCGCTGCATCGCGGCGGCAGGACGATGGTGTGGCAGACGCGCGTGACCGGCGAGAACGGCCGCCTGCTCGCGGTCATCACGCAGACGCAGATGGTGCTGGCACCGCGCGCGAGCTGAGCCCCCGCGCCGTCACGCGGCGCGGAGCCGCCAGCCGATATACCGGCCCCACAGCCAGCGCGCCGGCCGCGTCAGCATGCGATAGCGCGGGCAGTAGCGCTCGGTATAGGCGAGATGCCAGTCGACGTTGAAGGCGATGAGGCCGGCCGCTATGCGAGGATCGAGAGGGATGCGCCGCTCGCGCAGCAGCCAGCGCGTCGTCCGCAGCCCGGGAAAATACCCGCCCAAGCCGGGCGGCGCCTCCTTGTGCATCAGCGCCAGATAGCGTTCGACCGGCGTCTTGTCACGCACCATCAGCGTCTCCGGCACCTCGTGGAATCCGCCGTGACGCAGCACGTCGGCGCACAGGCCGAAATCGAACGCGAACGATTCGGGGATCGGGAAGGCGGCCTTGAGCGCGGCCGTACGGAACACCGAGAACAGCCGGCTCATGTCGCAGACGCCGCACCCCTTCAGATACTGCGCCAGCCGCTGCCTGTGCGTGCCGCGGATCGCGTATGTCCCGGTCGCATGCCGCGGCCTGTCGCCGGAAAACGCGACGCGCGAGATCGACCCGACAAGATCCGTATCGCGCCGGAGCTGCGCGATGTTCGCCTCGACGAAGCAGACCATCCAGCGGTCGTCGCCCGCCGCCCACATGAAGTACGGCGTCCCGGCACGGTCGAGGACGAACTTGTAGTTCCCGTAATAGCCGAGATTCCGCGCCTGGCGGACATAGGAGATGCGCCGGTCCTGCCGCGCGTAGCGCTGCGCGATCGCGCCCGTCTCGTCGCTCGAAGCGTCATCGGAGACGATGATGCGGAAATCGGCGAAAGTCTGGGCGAGCAGCGAATCGAGTGCCGCCGCGAGCGTCGCCGCGTTGTTGTAGAGCGGCATCCCGATGGTGAGCTCGGCCATGCTCCTCGCGCAGGGGCCTAGGGCCGCGTCTGGCCCGAACCGCGGACGACGTATTTGTAGCTGGTGAGCTGCGCCGCGCCGACCGGCCCGCGCGGCGGCAGGCGTCCGGTCGAGATGCCGATCTCGGCGCCGAAGCCGAACTCGCCGCCGTCGGCGAACTGCGTCGAGGCGTTGTGCAGCACGATGGCGCTGTCGACGCGCTCGACGAACGCCTCCGCAGCCTGCGCATCCGCGGTGACGATTGCGTCGGTATGATGCGAGCCGTAATGATTGATGTGCCGGACCGCCTCGTCGAGGCCGTCGACCAGCTTCACCGACAGGATCGCGTCGAGATATTCGGTCCGCCAGTCTTCTTCGGTCGCGGGCACGACGCGCGGGTGGAAATTCTGCACCTCCGCGGTGCCGCGCACCTCGCAGCCGGCCTTGACCAGGTCGTGCAGCAGCGGCGCGAGATGCGTCAGCGCGACGTCGCGGTCCACCAGCAGCGTCTCGGTCGCGCCGCAGATTCCCGGCCGGCGCATTTTGGCGTTGAACGCGATGCGCCGCGCCATCTCCGGGTCGGCGGCGCGGTGGACGTAGGTGTGGCACAGGCCTTCGAGATGGGCGATCACCGGGATACGCGCCTCGCTCATCACGCGCTCGATCAGCGGCTTGCCGCCGCGCGGCACGATCACATCGATATGCTGGCTCATGGTCAGCATGTGGCCGACCGCCGCACGGTCGCGCGTCGGCACGAGCTGGACCGCAGCCTCGGGCAGGTTGGCGGCGCGCAGGCCTTCGTGCAGGCAGTCGACCAGCACGCGCGAGGATTCGAAGCTTTCCGAGCCGCCGCGCAGGATGGCGGCGTTGCCGGACTTGAGGCACAGCCCTCCGGCATCGGCGGTGACATTGGGCCGCGCCTCGTAGATGATGCCGACCACGCCGAACGGCACGCTGACGCGCGCGATTCTGAGGCCGTTCGGGCGTGTCCATTCCTCCTGCACATGGCCGACGGGATCGGGCTGTGCGGCGATGTCCTCGAGTCCCTTGGCGATGCCCTCGATACGGCTCTCATTCAGCGTGACGCGATCGATGAAGGCGCTGGTCGCCTTCGTCTCCCTTGCCGAGGCGATATCGAGCGCATTGGCCTGCAGGAGCCGTTCCCGCGCCTGACGCACGGCGGCCGCGGCTCCGCGCAGCGCGCGGTCCTTGGACGCCCCCGGCGCGGTCGCCAGGGCCTGCGCCGCCGCACGCGCGGCGGCACCAATGCGCTGCATCGTTGCGGCGAGGTCTGTTGCGGGAGCCATGGACATCATCGCTATCCTACATTACCCCGAGCCGGTACAACATGGCCCGCACGATCGTCATGCGTTTCGGCGCATCCTGTACCGTCGCCATGTCGATGTTGAGCGCATAGCTGTGGACCGTCTCGCCGCGCTCGACCCAGCCGACCAGCCAACCGATGTTCGGCTGCGTACTGCCTGCCCAGCCGGTCTTGCCGTAAAGAGTCGCGCCGTTCGCCTCGTCCAGGCGAACGATGTCGCGGACGATCGCCTGGGAGCGCACCGACAGCGGCAACTGCCGGCGCGCAAGCCGCGCCAGGAATCGCGCCTGCTCCACCGGGCTGATCTCGAGCGGCCCGTCAAGCCAGAAGCGGTCGATCACCGTCCCGATCTGCCGGTTTCCGTAGTCGAGGCGCTCGATCATTGCCCGCATGCGCTCCGGCCCGACGCGGCGCGCGACCTCCTGATAGACCGGCACATTCGAGAGGCGGATCGCATCGCGCAGGCTCATGTCCCGCTCCCATTCCCTGATGGGCTGCGGCTTGCCGCCATAGGGAAGAATCTCGTCCTCGTCCTTCACCGCGCCGGTCTCCAGCGCGATCAGGCTATTCGCGATCTTGAAGGTCGAGGCCGGCACGGTGCGCTTCTCGGCACGCGCGCGATTGACGACTGTCATCCTGTCCGCCGCCACGTCGAGCAGCACGAACGTCCCGGACGCACCCTGCTCGGCGAAGATCGCATCGAGATCGGGACGTTCGACAACGGATTGCGCTGCTGCCGCCCCGCCCAACATGAAGCACGCGAATGCGACCGCGATCCTGATCACACGACCGGTTGTCATCATGGAGATCCCTGGAGTTTGGTCGCGCGAAGCCTTATGCAACGATTGCGGCGGATTGTGGACTAGCTCAGGACGAGATCGTCGCGGTGAATGACCTCGTCGCGGCCTCGGTAGCCGAGGATCCGGGCGATATCCGCGCTCTTGTGCCCCATGATCTGGCGCACGTCCGCGGCCGAATAAGCCGACAGACCGCGGGCGATCTCGCGGCCTTCGGCGGACCTTACCACCACCGGATCGCCGCGCTGGAAGTCGCCCGCGACCGCCCGCACGCCGGCGGGCAGCAGGCTCTTGCCACGGGCGAGCGCCGCCAGCGCTCCGTCATCGACGGTCAGCCAGCCGACCGGGCGCAGGCTGCCGGCGATCCAGCGTTTGCGCGCCGTCTTCGGCCCGGTCGAGGGAACGAACCAGGTGCATGCGGCCCCCCTGTCGAGCGTCGCCAGCGGGTTGGCGATGGTGCCGCGCGCGATTGCCATGCGGCAGCCGGCCGCAAGCGCGATCTTCGCCGCCGCGAGCTTGGTCACCATGCCGCCCGACGCATACGCCGTGCCGGCCGCCCCCGCCATCGCCTCGATCGCCGGCGTGATCTCGCGCACCTCGTCAAGCCGCTTCGCCTCCGCGTCGCGGCGCGGGTCTGCCGTGTACAGGCCGTCGATGTCCGACAGCAGAACGAGCGTGTCCGCGCTGGCCATCTGCGCCACGCGCGCCGCGAGCCGGTCGTTGTCGCCGAAGCGGATCTCCTCGGTCGCGACCGTGTCGTTCTCGTTGAACACCGGCACCGCGCCCAGCTTCAGGAGCTGCGCCACGGTCGAGCGCGCGTTGAGATGGCGGCGGCGCTCCTCGGTGTCCTCGGGGGTCAGCAGGACCTGGGCAACCGTGATGCCGTGGCGCGCCAGCGTCTCCTGATAGGCGTGTGCCAGGCGGATCTGCCCGGTCGCCGCCGCCGCCTGCTTCTCCTCGAGCTTGAGCGATCTCTGGGCAAGGCCGAGGTGGCGCCGCCCGACCGCGATCGCGCCGGACGAGACGATCATCACCTCGACGCCGCGCGATTTCAGCGCGGCGACGTCGTCGGCGAGCCCGTCGAGCCAATTGCGCCTGATGTCGCCGCTGTCCTCGTCGACCAGCAGCGCCGAGCCGATCTTGACGACCAGCCGCCGCGCCGAGGCGAGCGAATGCTTTTCAGAATGCCGAGCGGCGGCTGCATGCATGATCGTCCCCCTCGCCGACCATCATGTCTCGATCGCAACGGTCTCTTCTTCCCCGACGCGGTCGGCCTCGGCCTCGGCGGCGCGGCGCGCGAGCACGTGCGGGACGAGCGCCCGCAGAACGTCCTGCACGCCCGTACCCGCAACGCCCGAGAGCGCCATGACCTTCGCATTCGGCGAACGCTTCTTCGCGGCGCGCGTCAGCGCGGCCTTCTTCTTCCTGATGGCGTCCGCGTCGAGCGCATCGCATTTGTTCAGGCCGATGATCTCCGGCTTCTCCGCGAGGCCGCCGCCATAGGCGTCGAGTTCGCCGCGGACCGTCCTGTAGGCCCCGGCAACGTCGTCCTGCGTGCCGTCGACCAGATGAAGGATCGCGCCGCAGCGCTCGACGTGACCGAGAAAGCGGTGGCCGAGCCCGCGGCCCTCATGCGCGCCCTCGATCAGCCCGGGCAGGTCGGCGATCACCATCTCGGTCTCGTCGACGCACACTACGCCAAGCTGCGGCTTCAACGTCGTGAACGGATAACCGGCGATCTTCGGCTTGGCACGCGAGGTAGCAGCCAGGAAGGTCGATTTGCCGGCATTGGGCAGCCCGACCAGCCCGATATCGGCGATCAGCTTGAGGCGCAGCCAGACCCACATCTCCTCGCCCGGCCATCCGGGATCGGCGCGGCGCGGCGCCTGGTTGGTCGAAGACTTGTAGTGCGCGTTGCCGTAGCCGCCGTCGCCGCCCCTGCACAGGACGATGCGCTGTCCCGGCTTCTTCAGGTCGGCAATCACCGTTTCCTTGTCCTCGGCGAGGATCTCGGTGCCGACCGGCACCTTGAGCTCGATGTCCTTTCCTGCGGCACCGGTGCAGTTCTGACCGGTGCCGTGGTGGCCCTTCTCGGCGCGGAAGTGCTGCTGGTAGCGATAGTCGATCAGGGTATTGAGGTTCGGCACCGCCTCGACGATCACATCGCCGCCGCGCCCGCCGTCACCGCCGTCCGGCCCGCCGTACTCGATGAACTTCTCGCGGCGGAAGGCAACGACGCCGGCACCGCCGTCGCCCGCCTTCACATAGATCTTGGCCTGATCGAGAAATTTCATTACTGCCTGCTCGCGACACAAACGAAAAGGGGGAACGGCATGCCGTTCCCCCTGGTCGTCCGGTATGGGAGAACGGTTATTCCGCGGCGCTCGGCACCGGGGCAGCTGTCGACGGCTCGATCGACACGACCGTACGCTCGCGCGTCTTGTGGAACTTCACCTTGCCGTCCTTGAGCGCGAACAGCGTGTGGTCGCGGCCCATGCCGACATTGCTGCCGGCGTAATAGACCGTGCCGCGCTGGCGCACGAGGATGTTCCCGGCGAGGACGACCTGGTCGCCCGAGCGCTTGAGGCCGAGGCGGCGGCCCGCACTGTCGCGCCCGTTGCGCGACGAGCCGCCGGCTTTCTTGTGTGCCATGGCTTACTCCTTTACTTCGTCTTGCGCTTGGCGGCCGGCTTTTTGGCCGCGGTTTTCTTCGCGGCGGGTGCGGCGCGCTTCGCAGCCTTCTTCGGCGCGGCCTTCTTCTCGGCCGCCGCCTTCTTCGGTGCCGGCTTCGGCGCGGCCACCGTCAGGTCGGGCTTCTGCCCGCCGGTATAGATGCCGGCGATGCGCAGCGTCGTCTCGTGCTGGCGATGGCCCTTCTTGCGGCGGTAGTTCTTGCGGCGCCGCTTCTTGAAGACGATGACCTTCTCGCCCTTGCCCTGGTCGAGCACGGTCGCGGTCACTACCGCACCTGCAACGAGGGGCGCGCCGATGCTCGCCGTACCTTCGCCGCCTACCATCAGCACCTCGTCGAACTGCACCATGGAGCCGGCATCGGCCATGAGCTTCTCGACGACGATCACATCGTTCGGGGCGACTTTGTATTGCTTGCCGCCGGTCCGGATCACTGCGTACATGACTGCGCCGCCCGCCAGAAAAAAACTGTTTGCATAAGGAAACACGCCGCGAGCCCTTCGCGCGGGGCCGCGGCGAGAGGCCGGACTATAGCCGCGAACGCCGAGAAGTCAAGGCCGTTAGGCTACGGCTAAGCCCTCGTGAATCCATCCGAATTCCGCTGTTGCCGGGCGCTCGCGCTCGATTCCGAGCACCTTGAGCCTGCCGCGTGCCGCATTCGCCTCCACGGCGACACGGGTGAAGCGGTTGAGGAGCGGCGGGCGCACCCATTCGAACCCCTCGACACGGCCGCGCTGGGTGCGGCTCAGCAATTCGCGGCGCGCCTCGTTGTCGCGGCCCCGCGCCCGGCCGTCTCCCGGTTTCGACAGCCATTGGTTGGCGCACGCCACCGGTCCGTCATGGACGACCGCCTCGGTTTCGGTGCGCTCGATGACGCACCCCTGCGCCGGCCGCACGCCGCTCAAGGTGAAGAACGCCGGAAGCGCCAGCTCCGTCTCGATCAGCATCGCGCGCGCCTCCGCGTAGTCGCGGGCGGCAAGAAAAACCTGCCGCAGGAGATGCGCCGGCGGCAGATGCCGGCTGCGCCACACCGCCATCCGGTTCCGCGCCCAGTCCCCGGCCTTGGTAAAGCCGTGGCGGCGCATCGGCGCCTGGTTGATCGCGGCTGAGAAGCGGCCCGGCGCCATCGCCGTCAGCACGCCGACCGCCCCCGGCCAGGTGACGTTGTAGAAAGGACCGGCGGGCGTCTGCTCGCGCGCGACGATGACATGCTCGCCCAGCCCCTCGACGCGCCAGTCGAGCACGCGCAGCATGCGGTTGCCGTCCCCGTCAGGATCGGGCGCAGCACCGGTGGTGCAGCCCCACTCATAGCTCATGTTGAGCATGACGGCGCCGGGCCGGCCGATCGCGCCGGCGACGGCGAGGATCTCGCCGGCAAACGGATTGCCGCTGCGCGCGAGCCAGGCCCGGCTGATGCGGTCCCCCACCCGCATGACCAGCCGGCCGTGCGCGCGATGGCTGCAGGCGAGCAGCGCATCGGCACGCGCGCGCTCCGCCTCCAGCGATCTGAGCGCGCCGCCGTCGCCGACATCGATCAGCGGAATCTCCGGGAGTTGCAGGTCGGATGCGGCCATATGCGGGTATTCTGTCATGCGTGCCGCCGCCGGCAAAGGCCGGAGCGGCGCGCGGCGAGACACCGGCACGGATCCGGCACTACTGGATTGCAAGCCCCCCGGGGCAGCGGCCGGATTCGCGCCGGTACGCGGCCGGCGTGTCGATGCTCGACTGCTCGCCGCGCCGGATGCGCTCGATGCGCCCGATCTCGTCGCGGAACACGCGCTGGATGCGCTCGAACAGGTCGTCGCGATAGGCCGCGGCGCTGCCCTGTGCGACCGGCCCGACCAGGCCGACATCCCGGATCGCCCGGATCAGCGCGCTTTGCAGCTCCGGCAGCTCGCGGCTGAGCACCCGGTCGTCGATGCTCGCATGCTTCTGCTCGTGCGCAAGCGTCACGTCGTAAGGACAGGTTCCGCGCTGCAGTTCGCGCGCCAGGTGGATGACGCGATCGACATATTCGATCTCCACCTTTGCCCGGCGCACGGCGAGGCATACATGGCCGTCTTGTGTCGCGGTTGCCTGATAGTCGACCTTGAGCGCGCTGCGCAGCTCAGTCTTGTAGAGACCGAGCGCCTGGTCGTGCTCGCTCAGGGCCTGGCGCGACATGCTGCGCAGCTCGGCCACGCTGCGCGTCGTGTCGAGAGTCGCCTTCGGCTGCCTGAAATCCAGATCGACCGTCGGATCGGGCGGTCTGAGGCACTCCCGTGCCGAAGCAGGCGCAGGCGTGAGTGCCTGCATCATGGCCTGGCCTGCCAACAGGACGCAGGCGAAAGGAACGACCCTTGCGATCATCGACCAGCCACAGAATGGCGCGGGGAACGGCCTATTCCCGCCCAAGTTTCTTAAAATATTGTAGCACCTGGAAGGCGGAAAGCATGGACGATCGCGAACCGGACGCCCCGCCGAAAATGCAAGGGCCCGGCCCCGCGCGTGACAGACGCGCCGAACCCTCCGCCGGAAAACCCGGCAACAGGCGCCCGACCGACCTGGAGGCCACCGAGACATCGAACCTGCTGGATCGCGACAAACAGTACGGCAGCGACGACAATTAGAGGCCTGGCCCCCTTTCGCGGAGGGCGGATGGCGGTCCTGCGCGCCGGTACGAGCGGATGGAGTTACGGACCGTGGCGGGACCGGTTCTACGCGGGCGTCAGACGCCAGGACTGGCTTCGCCACTACGCCTCCCGGTTCAATGCGGTCGAAGTCAACGCCAGCTTCTACCGCGCGGTGCGCCCGGCGACCTTTGCCGGTTGGCGCGAAGCGACACCTGAAACCTTCCGATTTGCGATCAAAGGCCACCGTTTTGTCACGCATGTGAAGCGGCTTGCAGACGCAGCCGAGGCGGTCGACCGCCAGCGTGACAGCGCGTCGGCGTTGCATGACCGGCTCGCGGCCGTGTTGTGGCAGCTGCCGACCTCGGTACCGAAGGACCGCGCGCGGCTGCTCGAATTTCTTGCCGTCCTGGCACGGTGGCCCGCCGTGCGGCATGTCATCGAGTTCCGCAATTCCTCATGGTTCGACGCGGAAACCGTCGGGCTGCTTGCCGAAGCAGGCGTCGCCTCGGCGATCTCGGACGCAGATCGCTGGCCGCGGTGGGACGAGGTCACGACCGATTTCGCCTATGTCCGGCTGCACGGGCGGCCGCATTGCTACCGGTCGCCTTACCCACGAACCGAGATCGAAGTCTGGGCCAAGCGGGCGCAAGCCTGGCTGGCCGAGGGCCGCGAGGTGCATGTCTATTTCAACAACACCATGCACGGCGCTGCGGCAGAGGACGCGCAGTTGTTTCAGAGGCTGACCGCCCCGGTGGGCCGGGGTGACGCGATCCTCCGCCCCCCGGCTCCATAGGAGCCGGGCACACACTATATATAATATGTGCGATGTAGATTGGCGGGGGGCCCCATGGCGGCGCCCGGATCGCATTGCCGGTATTGCAGCATCCGCGCGCCTCCGCTAGTTTCCCGCCCTCGCACGGCCGCGCGAGGTTCGGAGAGGTGGCAGAGCGGTTGATCGCACCGCACTCGAAATTCTGCCGCGGCCATTCCAGCCCGTCCCGACCCGTCCCTTGTACTGCCGAATAGCCCGATAAATAGCGGGTTTCTGCAACAGGCTTTCCCTACTCGTTACGGCCCGTCCCGTCTAGTTGGGTTACAAATCGGGTTACAAATTCGGCGACGGCCTTTGACCGGGCGCGCTCGTCCCGCCGTGCGTCCATCGTCCGGCCGCGCTTCCGACAAAGGCGAGCGCGGCCCCCAGGAGCAGCCACAGCGCCCGTTGGTAGAACAGGTCATGGACTGCCGCCATGACTGCGAACCCGATCAGGGACAGAATCAGGGCGTTCCTGACCGGATCGCCCGCTGCCCGCTCGCGAACCTCGTACTTCACGATCCGAATGAACGGCGCAAGGAAGGTCAGCAGCCCGACGACACCGGTTTCGGCGAGCAGCCAGAGCGGCACGGAATGGATGACCAGCGCCTGCCCGTGCGTGCGCGCGTAGTGCTCGACGAAGGCGCCGAGTCCGCCGCCGAGGATCGGGTGCGCCTCGAACATCGCCCACCCGCCGCGCAGGCTGGCGATACGCTGGACGTTCGATCCGCTGTACCCGGACGCGACCACTTCGAGCGGCGAGAACTCCCGCTTGACGATGACAAGCTGCGGCGCAGGCCCGGAAGCCCCGCTGCTGTCGGTCCTGGCGAACAGCGCCGTCACTGCCGCGTCAACGTAGCCGACCGCTACCGCCCACCCGAAGCGCACCGCGCCGAGGATCTCCGGCAACCAGTTGACGATCCCGATGACGACGACGACGGCGAGTAACGGGCGGACCAGCTCGCGCGGCTTTAGCGCGTACAGCCACAACGCCAAGGGAGCCATGACCGCGATTGCGATAAGCCCGGACCGCGAACCCGTGAACCACAGCCCGGTCAGCGCGCCGGCCAGGAGCAGCGCGCGAAGCCGCCCCGGCTCCACCGCCGCGATGACGCAGGCCAGCGCCAGCAGCAGTTGCAGCGCGAAGGCGTTGGCGTTCTGCGCGAAACCTTCGCTGCGATAGCTGATCAGCTCGGGCGGCACATGGAGATTGGCGACGACGCCGCCGAAGATGGCGAGGTCGAGCAGCGCGATTGCCGCGGCCGCTGCGGCGAATGTCCGCGCCAGCATGCGGAACCCGGCGAGTCCGGCATGCCGGACGATCATCGCGCCCGTCGCCGCATAGGCGAGCAGGATGAACCAGCCGGCAAAGCGGTTGACGAAGGCCCATCCGGTCCAACCGAAACGCCACCATCCGAGCGCCAACGCAATCGTCAGCATCGCGGTCGCGGCGACGATATGCGCATTGAGTCCCGGCAGTCGCCACGCGGGCAGGGCGCGCTCGCGCCAGCACATGAGCAGGAACAGCGCGCCGCCGACGATTGCCACCGGATCGGCGAGGTTGACGTTGAGGCTGGCGGTGGTCAGCGGGATATGCACCTGGAAGAACACGGCCATCGCCGCAATGACCGGGACCGACCATGCCAGCAGCGCCGCATGATCGACCGGCGCCTCCGCCGCGGCGGGCCGGGCAGCGGGCAGCGCAGCGCCGGACGGCGCAAGGCCGGTGGCAGCGGCGAGCGCCGCCACCACGACCAGCGCGACGACGCCGATCAGCACCGCGACCGCAAGCGCCGCCTCGCTCGGCATGCCGATGACGCCGAGCGCATAGATGGCACCAAGCTCGCGCACGCCCCAACCGGCGAGACTGACCGGCACGCTGGCGGCAAGCATGACGACCGCCGCAGCGGCAGCGATTTCGAGCACGCCAATCGAGGGGGCGAGGCTAATCGCAGCGGCTACATACGCCGTCATGGTCATGAGCTGGATCAGCAGGCTTATGCCGAGATTGACCAGCAACCCGCTCACGGCGCGCGGGCCGAGCACCTTGCGCGCACGGGTGACGGCGGTACGGCCCCATGCTGCGGCTGCCGTCGCGACCAGCACGAGCGCGCCGCCGATTGCAAGCTTGACGAGGACGGCGCCGCCGGCCTGCAGGTCGAGGCTTATGCGCCCGAACAGATAGCAGCCGCCGGCCATCGCCAGCGCGAGCGAGACGAGCAACGCCGCGATTCGTTCGTAGCCGGTGACGATGATCGTGCCGGCCGCTGGCACGCCGCGCCGCGCCAGGACGGCACCGCGCCCGATCAGTTGGCCGACGATCTGGAAGAACAGCGCACCGGCAACCTGGCCGAGACACAGCGCGGCAACCGCATCGCGGAACGTAATACGATAGCCGACGTCAGCCGCGATCAGCTTTAGCCTGAAACTGGAGCCGAGCGCGCCAAAGGCGAGGCAGCCGACGATAACGACGATGCTTGCGGGCCGGACCTGTCCGAGCGTCCGCAGCAACGCCCCGGCATCGACATGGGACACGGCGACCGCCAGCGCCATCGCCGTGACGACGACGGAAACAACGGTACGCGCCGAGCTGCGCAGCGAAACCCGACCGGTCGCGGGAACGGCAATATTCACGTCTGGATCACAGGTTGTCGGATCGCGAGAACCGCACAAACTTAACGGGAAAGGTGCAAAGTGCAAGGCCGGGACAAAAAACCCCGCCCGGTGAGGGGCAGGGTGAGTTGGCCGACGCTCTATCAGGCGCGGTCGGGAGCAGCCTGCGCAGCACGCTTGGCGAGGAACGCCTTGGCTTCCCGGATGCCGGCCGGGCCGACCAGCGGAATGCGCGACCACTCGGTATCGGTGATTGTCGCCATGTCCTGCACGGTGCGGATTTCCTCGCCCCACAAGCGGCCGTAGTTGAGCAGGGCATAGACCAGCCGGCGCGAGAGCTGCCCTGTATCCGCCAGCGCCACGAGGTCGTCGGGGTTCTCGGCCAGCTTCGCGCGGGCGCGTTCCAGCCGTTCCCACATGACGACATACAATCGGGCCTGCCCGGTGCTGACGCCCATGATCCGGCCGATCTCGTGAAAGCGCAGGCCGGATTGACGGAGCGCGTGCGCCTGGGCGGCGCGCGCCTCGGCTGCGGGCGTCATGCCAAGATCCTTTCCAGGTCGGCGAGGATGCTTTGCGCCAGCCGGACCGCCCTGTTGGCAGGGCCGCAGCCGCGCGCTTGCTTGTGCTCGATCCACAGGCGCAGCAGGGGCGGCATGTCGGCCAGCGGCACGGCCGCGATGTGCTCGGCCATCGGCAGCGCAATATCCGGGTGTCTCGCAAGGCGCTGGTGATCGAGCCACACCTGCAGCTTCGCGGCGATGCCCCGCGCGTCGCGCGCCTTGGTCGCGATAACCCGCTCGCACACGTCGCGACGGCGAGCCACGTAGAGCCGCGTCTGTTGCGGATCGTTGGTCGCGGCCTGTGCCGCCGATGTGATGCGGGCGAGCAGCGCGAAGGTTTCGGCGAGCGCGCCCAAGCGCCGGTTGCGCCGGGTGCGCGGCACGGCAGGCGATGCCGCTACCCCCGCCGCGTGTGCGACGGGGGCTGCGGGAGGGACGGGGCGGCTACGCATTGGCACGCCCCATCGCGCACAGATCGCGTGCCATGCCATCGAACAGGCGCGTATCGAGAGCGCCGGCAGGGTCGCCGTTCTCGTGCCAGTTCCGTATCAGGCAGAGTTTGACCGCGATACCGGCCGGCCCGCGGGCTGGCGTGGCGACGATCTCTTGCCATATCTCGAACGTGCGATCCGCGACGGCATCAACTTCGGCCTGCGGTGCGCCCCGGCCGTCCACTTCCGCAATGATGCGCTCGTGTTCGGCCCACAGCTCGACCAGCTTCGTATCAGGGTCGGGCCGCATCGCGCGAAGATCGCCGATGGCGCTCCGCAACAGTGCGACCTCGATCTCCTCCGGCGTGCCGCCGTCGTCGTAGTATCGGAGGAACAATTCGAGTTTCGCGACGACACCGGCCGGCGTGGTCGCGCGCGCCGCAGCCATGTCCTTGAGCATCGCGTTTTGCTTGCGACTGACGCAGGACACGAGGCGGTCGAAGGCGCGCTCCTCCGGCCCGCCCGGCTCGATGTTGGGATTGGTGCGGCCGGGACTGGCGTTGTTAAGGCCGTCCTCGCAGGCGAGCCACGCCTTATGCAGCGCGAGGATAGCGGCATCCCCCGCCGCAGATGCGACGGGGGTTTCGCAATGAAGGCCGGGGGCGATCATGCCGCACCGCCTTTCTCGCGAGCGGCGCGGTCGAAAACCGACTTGTCGGACAGAGCCTCGGCATGCCGCTGCGCCGCAACGTGCTCGTGCGTCGCACATTGAACAAGTACGTTAAACATCGTCTCGAGGAATTCTTGCGCGATATGCGAGAAGCCCGCTCGCGCCATGTCCCTCAGAATAATACCGATTGAACCGGGATGGCCTCGGTATACCTTTCGCGCCAGGGCATAGTCGAGATATGCGAGCGCGTATTCGCGCGCCAACTCCCGGTCGGCGATACGATCCCCGGTCGGCTTGACACTCCACCGGCTCGCGCCGGTCGGAGACACGAACGGCAGAGCGACCAGCCGCCCGAATTCGATTGCGTCGTGTAGCTCGCGCCTTGCATTAACTTTATTGCCCGATTTCCGGGATGTAGACTTCTCTCCAGCCTTCGACATGGCTTTCTCCCATGTTTGGGGTTAGGCCCTGCTCCGGTGTTCCAGCACCGGGCAGGGCCGCTTGCTTTCAGAAGCAAGTGGCTATAATATGAATGTGCCTAATAGCATTTACAATCATTAAATGGTTAAGAGACATGAGGCCGAAATCTGGAAAGACAGAATCCATTTTCCTGAGAGTTGAGCCGGACGTGAGGGAGGCAGCCGAGCGCGCGGCCGAGGCGGATCATAGGTCCGTGCCGTCGCTGGTCGAAAAGCTGCTGGTCGAGCACTTGCGGGCCGCGGGTTATCTCAAGGCGCCGGGCCGGCGCGGCAAGTGACGGGGCGGGACGGAAGCCTGACATTCCCGTCCGACCGCCCCCGAACGGCCATACCCCCCTAGAATCCATTTTCCGGGCCGCTGGTGCGCGTTGGCTGCGGAGGCTATACCCCTAGCCGAAAAGCCCTAACGCGCATGGGCGGGCAGATTTTCCGCCATAGCGTGGATGTTAGCCAGATAGGGTGGCTACCCGCCCCAGGCTGACCGACCCGCGCGTAATGCGTGCCACCACGAGGTATCCGCCGGCAGCCGCACCGGGCGCCCGCGCCCGCATGAGCGCAACCTGCGCCCGCGCCAGCTCGATCGCGCCGGGCACCGATGGTCTGCTGGCGAGGTGGTCAATGCTCCGGTCCCATGGGGCGATATGATGCCGCGGCGTCGCGTGCCCGATCCGGTCGCCGTCCATCTCGTATTCGTGAAGCACCGGACCGTCCGACCGGTCGCAGTAACCGGCAACGATGATCGTCTGCGGCGGCAACGCCATTCCGGGCTGGCCATGGGCTGCCGCGATCCCGGCCCAATTTCCCCGAACGCCCGGCAACAGAATCGGCATGGCCGTTGCGATCGTGCGCAGGCTGCGATCCGGCAGCCGCGCATGGACTAACGCATTCCCGACCGTCGTAATGAAACCCGCCGTTCCGCGGCCCCCGATCACGGCCGGCGTGAGAGGCAGCGCCAACAGCTTTTCGATGTTGCAATGCGAGCCGTCCGGCGCCACGGCGTCGGAATCCGTGGCGACAAGGATGCTGTCGCCGTCAATCCATGCGTTAAAGATCGTCAATTCGGCTTCTTCGGCAGCGCGCGGGATACCGCGGACAAAACAAAGTTGCCGACGACTCCCACTGCGGCGTGAAGCGCGAGCGCGCCGAACGATATTGCAGTACCGGCCGTCGCCGCGGTGCCGATGCCTGCAACGACTGCGGCGATAACTGAAGATGGCATTGTCCCTCCCACCCTGCGACGAATTGAGGATTGCTGCGCTTTCAACCCACCCTTACGGCTTCGAAGAACGTCGAAACCTCATCGCCTTCAACGGTGCGCGTCGCGCTCGAATTTGTGATGAGGATGTACAGCTCGAAATAGTCGCCGTCGGCCGCGACGATCCAATGCGCATCAGCGCCGATACTGTTGCTGTCCGGCGCGCGGACCTGCTGCCCGCGCCGGTAGACCGACCCGTTCTTGTACAGCAAGAGCTGGAGCGACATGCCATCATTGGCACTCGTGAGCAGGACGGTCGAGGTAATCAGCCATCGCTGGCCGGATAACGGCGTAAATCGCTCATTCTCCAGATTGAATACATCCCCGTCGTTCGTGTCGGTATTCGAGAAAGTAACCAGCGTCTCGACGTTGTTCGCAACACCGGTTTGATCGGTCCCGCCCTTGTGCGCCCGCACCATCTCGCCCCCAATGCGGCGTCCAGCGGTCCTGAACAGCGACCCGTTGCAGAGCACGATGCATGACTGCCCCGGCAAAAGAGCGATCGTCGTCGATCCGTCGATTGTCTCCGACCCGTTCGGGTCTATCGTCACCAGTCCCGTGGACGCCGAGTTGACGACGATGCACCACCAGCCATCCCCCAACGTGCCGGCAGCCGTCAGACTCAGCGTGACGCCCGCCGTGGTGAAGTTGATCACCTTCCCGCGATCCCCGGCAAGGGCCGTGTAGTTCGCCGACTTCGCCACGAAACCAAACGAGGTCAGCAGGTCCGTGCCGCTGACCGCAAGCCCGCCTGCCGCGGCAAGAACAGACGCGCCGCTCGTCAGGGTCGATGTCGCAAGATGGGCACGCAGCGTGTTGATCGCCTGCAACCCGGCGAGCAGTTCGCTACGCGCCTGTGCCGGGTCGCCGCTCGGCCCCATCTGAGTCGTGGTCACTACGGCAGGTAGCGTCATGAGCTTTTCCTTTCGGTTATCATCGCGCCATCGCCCCGCGCATCTGCGCATCGCGGACCGCGTTCACGGCGCGAGGCTCTATCGATCCGTTCAGCTTGCCGACGAAGTGTTCCAGACGCGCCACCGCCTCAAGCGACGCGCCGCGGTTATCGACATAGAACACCGGAGCCGACTCACGCGCGCCTCCGAGCATATCCATGCTCGCCTCGTGATCGAACACCCGCTCCCCGCCCCGGAAGCTGACCAGTTCCGGCCCGTCCTCGCCGACAACGGCAAGACCGCGCGGGGCGCTGTTGGTCCCGTCCGCGAAGAACGGGAAGCCGCGCAGCCAGTCCTGCATGCCGCTGAGCGGGTTGTCGCCTTCGACAATGCCGCTCGATCCGCCGCCGCCAAGGCCGAAATCCCCAAGGGTCGGACTGTTGCTGCCGAATACCCAGTTCTTGAGCGGATTCAGGATCGCGAGTTTCAACAACTCTTCCTGTATCTCGACGATCACCGAATGCGCGATGTCTCGGAGATTGAGAAAGGCGTTCTCGCTATCCCGCCCGAAGATCGTCGCGGCCTGCCCGAGACGGTCGAAAGCACGCTCGCCGAAATTCTCCAGCGTCCGAAACGCCTCCTGTTTTCGCTCGATCTCGCGCCGCTGCTCGACCAGGATCGCGGCCTGCTGTTTCGCGCGATCCATCTCCGCGTCCGTGGCGCCGATGCCTTGAGCGCGCAGCGGTCCCAGAATGCGGAGGACTTCGGCCTGCCGCTCATATTCCGCGGTGCCCTTGCCGAGCGCCGCCGCAAGCTTCCTGTTCGCCTCGATCTCGTCGTCGGCCTGCGCAAATATCGACTGTCGCGCCGCAACCGCCCTGAGATATTCGTTGGTCGCCTCGTTTGCCTCGTCCTGCAGCTCGCGCTCGGCCTGTGCGAGCCGCCCCATTTCCTCCTGGCGCTTTTTCAATTCGGAGCGTCCGACCAGGGCACCGCCGACCGACTTCGATCCGCCCGGCCGATCCATGTCCGGCGGCACGGCATCGAGCGCGGCAACCTGCTTCTTGCCTTCCTCTCGCAAGGCTTCGATCTGGCGCCGGATCGCTGCGAGCCGTTGCTCCTGTTGCTCCAATACTTCGCGCGGAAAAGAACCCGGCCGCGCCGCGCGCATCTTGTTAAGCCGATCCTCGGTTTCGATCTCCTGCCGCGTCAGCTCGACCATTCTTTGCCCAATGTCAGGGCCGCTAAGGATGGCACTCCATCCGCGAAGCGCCGATGCCATCGCCGGCGCAACCTTCACGATCAGGATCTGAGCGAACTTTTCAGCCTCGAAGCTCAACGCCGCGATCTTGTCGGCCACGATGTCGGCCTGCCCGATCATTTCAGGCGTGGCTTTCATGCCGAGCCGTTCCATTTCGGCGGACATTGCCGCGATCGCTGCGCTGCCGCCGGAGAACAGGGGAACCATCTTCTGGAAGCCCTCGCCCATCAGGTCGGCGCCGCGCGCAGCCGCCACGGACTTGTCGCCGATTCCGGCGATCTGATCCGCGAACAGGAGCAGAAGGCGGTCGGTGGAAGCACCGCCGGCAACGGCGCGCTCGAAGGCCGGACCAAGCGCCCGGACCGCTTTCACGGCCTCGTCGCTGCCGGCGCGTGCATCGCCGATCGTGCGGGTGAAACGGGCAATGGCGGATTCCATCGCGCCCGCTGCCACGCCCGATTGTGTCGCGGCGAACTGAAACGTTTGAAGGCTGTCGGTGCTGATGCCGAGCTGCTGCGACAATTCGCCGAGTCCGCCGACGGCATCGAATGCCCGCTTGCTGAAATTCAGGATAGCGCCGACACCCAGGCCAAGACCGAACACGGCTGCCGATTTCGCAACCAGCGCAAACCCCTTGTCGATCTGCGCCAGCGAGCGGTTCATTCGAGCCTGCGACGAACTGAGGATCGCCGTCGCCTTGCCCATGTCCGACCGGAAGGCCGCGGTATTCGCGGACAACTCGACCAGCAGAGCGCCGATTGGTGCTGCCATGGATTAATGATTCCCCATGCTCGGGTTTAATGCCGCGGCGACACCGGCCATTTCAAGATCGGCCCGCGCCCGGCTTGCCGCTGCCCGGAGTGCGGCGCCAATCTCGGCGTTGCCATCGGCCGCGCGTGTGAACAACTCCAGTTCGATCGCTTCGGAAAGATCCCGCAGCGCATCGGCGACGACACGCTGCGGCGCCGGCAAGATCGCGACCAGGGCAATGCTCGCGGCGTATGCATGCATCAGCTCGGGTATCGTCATTGCGGCCAGCCGGCGCATTGTATTGCCGTGTGTCATTGGAGCTTGTGAGTGGGCGCCCACGGATCGCAGCCGATCCGCGACAACTCGGCCAGCATTTCCCGGCGCGTTGCGGCGTACGGCTCGCACAGCCATTTCTCGGCGTCCGCAACCTCGTCGTCGGATAGCCCCTCGGCGCGCAACGTCTCAAGCTCGGCGTCCATCCGGAGCGCGAGCTGCGTATCGACGAAACAGGCGATCCACGCCATGTATTCGCCGTGCGTTGCGAGCGTTGGCGCCCTGATGACGAAGCGGCCCGCAGTCATCGCGCAGCGTCCCTGCCGGCTTTAACCGCCAATTGCCAAGCGTCCGAGGTGCCGGGCGTGGTGTCGCGGTTGTCCCGGATCGCGCACCACATGCTGCCGCCATGCGTGACGAGACAACCGCGCTTGTAATCGGCGGCGCGCTGCCAAGTGCCGACGTACTTCACGCCTCCCTTTTCGACTTCGGCCAGCCGCGTTTCGAGCGCCTTGATCTTGTCGTCGCGCTGCTGCAATGCCTGGGACACGCTGCCAAACACAGCTTCGACAACGCGCGCGACGTTCCGCCACGTCACCGGATGACCGGCGCTCTTGCCTGTAACGGTGCGGAGGAGTTCTTCCGCGAAGCCGTCGAAGTTTCCTCGGGGCATTGCCGTTGCCTCGACCTTACGAACCGTAGGCGACGTCGGTAATCATCACCGCGGCGGTGGATCGGATCTTCTCGCAACCGATGAAGCATTTCGCGGCCAGCGCCACGCTGTGCGTCTGAAACAGCGAAACCAGTTCGCTACCGGTGCCCTGCGAGCCGTCGGCCATCGGTGCGGTTTCCAGTTCGATGGTTCCGGCGAGCGACGCATCCAGAATGATGGATTCGGAAGCGGCAGCGAAACCGCTGGCGTCCAGCAAAAGCAACGATCCGGCATCGAGCTTCCCGCTGACGGCGCAAGGCTGGTTGAGCAGCTCGCCCCCGGTCGGTCCCATCTGCGGGAAGGCGAGCAGGCCGAGGTCGGTTGTTCCGTCGCCGGCCGGCAAGGCCGAGAGCGCGTTGGCGACGTCCGGCGACGCGACCCAGAACAGGCGCCCGGCCCCCGTGGTGCTGACCAGGCCGAGCGCCGATCGAAGATCCCTGATTGCATCGGCAGCCGTGGTGCCGGTCGCCGAGAACGTCGGCGCCGGCGAACCGCTCGGAATGGCAATGTTAAACAGGGCCGCATCGGCAGCATCGGCGACCGCGCCGCGCAGCTCGCCGGCGACGAACGCCTGCGAAGCCGGCGACTGCGACGCGACCACTTCGGCGCTCAGCACGATCAGGGCAATCACATGCAGCGGTTCGAGAACGCTATTAGCGAGCGATATGCGGGATACCGGAGTGGGCTTGCCTTCGCCGACGACCGACGCACCGGCTGCTGCGGTGATGCTGGTCAGCCTCGTCCGGAGCGGCGCCGGAACGAACCAGCCATCCGACAGGAGCCGAAAAAACGTCGAGCGCGGGCGCAGCGATTCGGCGAAGGATTCGACCAGCCCGGCATACGAACCGCCGAGCGCACCCGCCCATTCCGGCACCGACATGACGCCCGCAGCCACGGCGGATTTCAGGGCGCCCCGCACCCGATCGGGCACGGACGCATCCGAATCGGCCAGGGCGGCAGCATTGCGAAGGCTTCCGCGCGTCGCCATGAGCAGCTTTGTTACGGTGCAAAAGTCGTTCGGCCTGAAAATCTCGCGCATCGCGTTTCATCGCCCCTTCATTGATACGGGCATTTTCAACTCGGAAAACGCGGGCGGTAAGGTCGTTTCGGTTGGTTTCGGTTGCCTTCGGGCACTTTGAATCAGGAAAAATCGTCGCTGCGGCCGCTCGCGACGAGGTGCTGCGCTAACGTTTGGAGCGCGTATTCGATCCGACCGGCGCGCTTGCGGAAAGCGAGCGGCCTATTTTCGGCGCGCCAGTTTCTCAGCGTTTTTGCTGACCGGCGGAGCAGAACTGCCGCGTCCGCTTCGAGTACATGGTCGTCGCCCGTTAACGGCAGCCCGCGGTCGCGACACGCGACGCGCAGCTCGCGTTCTTTCATGGCGACGGCATCCTGGGCGGGCACCGCCGGCGAGGATGGCGCTCCGCCGGCCAGCGCCGCCCGCCGCTGCAACAGCCCGGTCAGCCGGCCCGCCACAGCGGCGATTTCTGCATCAAGGCGCTGGAGATCGTTCATGGGGGGGGGGGGGGGCCAAGGGTCAAAGTTTGCCTTGGGGGATTGGGGCAGCGGTCTGAGGGGACCGCGTTCTGTCTTTGCGCTGCCCCCCCCGTCGGTGATCATGCCGCTGCCCGGCCAAGTGTTGCCGCGATGGCGCTGGCATCGGCGTATGAGCGGCAGAGCGCGACAATCGGCACGCCGTTGGCGATGTAGGCGCGCACCGCTTGCGCCTGGAGGAAATCGGCCGCCGTATTCGGCTCGATCCAGTAGGCAGCGGCTGCGGGGGCGTTCAGAGCTTCGATGATGCTATCCAGGCCGATTGTAAGGATGGCGCGCGGCCAACTATCGGACGGGCAAAGCGACGCGGCGAGGAAGGCAAGCGCGCGTCGTTCCGGGGCGGAGATTACGGCGACGTGGCGGGTCGTGATTTTCGTCATGGGTTAATTTCCGGCGGGTTGGGGCGGGACGCGGGGCGACAGAGCTCGAAACCCCCCTTCCAAAATTTCATGTCGGTGAAAACGGAGGGGCGCCACCGGTCTCACGGCGGCAAGGCCAGATTCGTGCCCACGCCCCCCGGAACCGAGCGGTCGCGGTCGCAGCGGTCGCAAGTGCATTCCCCCTTTAAGGGGGGGAAATGCGACTGCGACTGCGACCAGCCGTTGTGCGACTGAGTTGCGACCATTCTGCGACCTGCGACTGTTCATTCGGCAAGCCATAGCCACTCCTTATAAACCCCGATAACTCCACGACTTTGAAGCTGTTCAAGGACTCGGCCGATGGCTTCCCGGCGCCGCTTCGGTTCTGCGACCTCTTTTGCGACCGCGGCGTTTTCGAGTGCTTCCAGCGCGTCCGGTCGCAAAACGCATTTGCGACCGTTCGGGATGTGATCGGACGTTGGCGGAATCTCGCCATGACCATCAGCGAAGTAGTTTCGCAGCGCTTGTAGGGCGTTGGTCTGGCGGTCGTTCAACCGCCGCTGAATCCTCGGCTTCGCGTTTGGCGCCTCGTCAGCCGGGACGATTACACAGGAGCAGATCACGTCGCCGTCTTCGTCGCGACCGACTTCGACACGTTCCAGCCGGCTACAAAGGGTTTCGCCACGTTCGCCATCTTTCATTTCCTCGACGGCGACAACCACGTTGTCGGCCACGTCGCGCTTGACCGATAGTTCGGCATCAAGGGCGCCACGCAAGCTCGTGTGGCCGCGCATCCGGCTTTCGTCCACGCCGCAATGATGAACGACGATTACCAGGCATCCGAAGGTCTCCCGGACCGTATCGGCTGCGTTGATGTACAAACCCATATCTTCGTCGCTCGATTCGCTTCCGCGGATCGAGCGGTTCAACGTATCGAAGGCGATTGCAACGGGGTTTGCGGTGCGGATCTGGTGCTTGATGTCGGCAATGAGTTGTTCGCGCTCGCCGACCAGATCAAGCCGCGTCGTGACGAGGTAGAAGTCCGGATCTTCGTCTGAAAGCCCGTGGTGCATCTTGAATGCGGCAATCCTTGCACCCAGGCCGCGCTCGCCTTCGCAGGCGACATAGACCACCGGCCCTTGCTTAACGCGCCGGCCGCGATAGTCCCACCCAAGCGCGACGTGCATCAACGCATCAAACAACCAGAACGATTTGCCGCTCTTGGGCGGCCCCCAGACGACGGCAAGTCCTTCCTTGGGAAAAATACCCTTGATCAGGTAAAGCGACGTTGTGGTCAGCATCACGTCGTTGAAGCGCACCAGTGCAAATCGGTTGCTCTTCACGGTGCCGACGTTCGGCTTTGACCAGGCGGAATCAGCGGCCGAAAGCGGCGTTGGGTGCGTCATGCCGCCGTCCTCCGCGTCGTGTCGTTCCAGTCGTTGCCGGTGCCGGGCGGCGCGACGATGCAAGCCTCGCGCCCGGCCGCGTGCCACCGTCCGAGGCACCGCCGCGCGGCAGATAGTCCCGCGTCGTCATGATCGGCGAAGATCGTAAGGCTTTCGATGCCGGCCAATACCGGGAAGGCCGCGACGTTCCCGGCATCGATCGCAGCCCACACAGGCGACCATCCCGACGCCATGACGGACAAGGCGGTTTCAATCCCCTCAGCGATGCCCAAGCCGAGCGTAACGTCAGCGTCAGGAACGAGCCGAATGACGCCCCCGGCCTTGGTATGATCTTTCAGCAATAATTTCGGCCGCTCGACGTCCGCCTTGCCGCAGCCGTCGGGCTTGAGCAGGGTGAAATGCAAGGTCATCGGCTCGCCGGTCGCCGCGTCGGTCACGCGTGCGACCATCGCGGGATGCCCCCCGATGTTCCGGTGAAATCTCAGATCCAAATCAGCCGGTACAGCGCAGCCGCGCCCGCGCAGATAGATTTCGACGGGGGTTCCTGGGATGGCGGTCGCCCGTTCCCAAATCCCGTTCGCATGCGGTGACCAGCGCCGTTTGTCGGATAGCGCCGGCTGCGGCCGGGGCATCGCCTTCGTAGGCCTGGTGGGCACTGGGTCGCGCGGTCGCCAGGCACCAGCCCACCCGCAGCGAAAACAGTTCCAGATGGCAGCATCGTCCGCGATCGTCACGCCGAGCGCATCATCGCGCGACCGCCTGTTGCAGCGCGGGCATGAAGTCCGATAGGTCCCGGTGGTATATCGGCGCAAACGAATGCCGGCATCCGCGAGCGCCGCGGCGAGGGTCGCCTGCGTCATGCGGACCGCTCGCCTAATCCAGAGAGGTCGGCGACGACAGCGGCGACCCGAATTCGGACGCCATAGCGACGGGCGATCCAGACAGTAGCGCGGCGTTGCGTTATGGCGAGGAGGAGAGTACCGTCCGCGCGTTCAAATTCGCTGCTTCCGATACCCGCCCGGTCGGCGCCGCCAGCGCTGGCCGGGCTTTCTTTTGCCGGCATGTGCTCTAAGCCGCCTTCCCATCGCCAGAAAGCAACCGGTCGAACGCCGCTTTGGGTACAAGCAGCAACTTCCCGATCCGAATCGTCGGAATGTCGCCGCGCCTTGCGGCTTCGTAGGCCGAATTGCGGCTTAGGCCGAGCTGCTCGCCCGCTTCCGGCACCGTGAGCACCTTCCGTTCCGCTGCTTTTAATTTCCTGCGCTCGTGGCGATTAGGCTCTTGCGGTTGGTCAGGTTTAGTCATTTTGCACCCTTTCTCGCGTTCGTGAGAAACACTTTACCCCTTATACACCATTCTTGCACCTTGCCAATCAGTTTCTAATGATTTAGAGAAAGTTGGTACGGAGTTGGTACGGAAGGGGCAAGCGATGACGACCAAACCCAGGCGGATGGGGCGCCCGCTTAAAGAGCCGGAGCCAGGCAAACGTGTATCTCTCGGGCTTAAGGTGACGGCGGACATAAAGCGCCGCATTGACGGCGCGGCGCGGGAAAAAGGCCGCACTCAAAGCCAGGAGGCAGAATTTCGGCTGCAGCAATCGTTTTCAGAGGAAGATGCTTTACTTGGCCCCGAGCTCCGCAACGTCCAATTGACGATGATTGCCGCCTTCTTTAGCGCCGGCTCGCAGGCAGCCGCGGGCAAAGGCCATCCCGAGTGGAAGCCATCGGATTGGCTTAAGGACGAGGACTGTTACATCGCGGCGATGTTTG
This sequence comes from Alphaproteobacteria bacterium, assembly GCA_041690495.1. Lineage (GTDB taxonomy): Bacteria > Pseudomonadota > Alphaproteobacteria > CACIAM-22H2 > CACIAM-22H2 > DATAAP01. The sequence continues at coordinate 338,177 of JAWLHE010000003.1, forward strand.
AGGTTCTCACGTCGCTCCTGCTTCGCGCACCGAACGCCAACCCGGATAAGATCCTGCTCATGGCGAACGAAATCCGGGCGCGGGTTGTCCAAAGCCTCGCGAACCAAGAGCGGATCAAGTTGACGCCTTAGCCTCGGAGATAGGCAATGAGCAATGGCACCATCATCCGCCGCGAAGGCAAGCGCGGCACCTCCTATCTGCTCAAATACGACGGTCCGCGCGATCCGGCGACCGGTCGGCGCCACCAGCTCTATAAGACCGTGCGCGGTTCGCTTCGCGACGCGCAGCGCGAGCTGCGCCGGCTGCTCGGCCAGCTTGACGACGGCACACACGTTGATCCACACAAGCTGACCGTCGCCGAATGGTTGACGTCATGGCTGCGCGATCACGCATCAACCGCCATCGGCGCCAAGAGCCGCGAGCGATACGGCGATATGATCAACCTTCATGTGATCCCGCGCATCGGGGCGGGTCCGCTCATAAAGCTGACGCCCCCGACGATCCAGCGGCTTTATTCGGACCTGCTGACTTCGGGGCGGCGCCCGCGGCTCACGGCTGCGGATGGGCCAGCGCAGCCCGCCGGATTGGCACCGGCCACGGTGCTGTACGTGCATCGCGTCCTGCACCTCGCGCTTTCAACAGCCGTACGGCAACGGCTGCTGCCGCGCAATCCGGCGGAGGATGTAACGCCCCCGCGGCCGGCGGCGCTGCGTTCATCGGGCGTCGATGGCGACGGGACCGAAAAAATGCGCGCCCTTGAGCGCGACCAGCTCGACACGCTGTTGTGCGCTTTCAGGGGATCGAGCCTGTTCCCGATCGTCGCGGTTGCCGCCGGCACCGGCATGCGCCGCGGCGAAGTGCTGGCGCTGCGCTGGTCCGACGTCGATCTCGACCGCGCCACGATCCGTGTTGCACGGTCGGTCGAAGATACCAAGGCCGAGGGTATCCGCTTCAAGGCACCCAAGACCAAACAGAGCCGGCGGACGATCGGCATTGATCCGGGGCTTGTCGCGCTGCTGCGCGCGGAGTGGCGGCGCCAGGCAGAGGAAGCCTTGAAGCTCGGCATCCGGCTGGCACCCGATCACCTCGTCTTTCCGAAATCGCCGGTCGCGTTGACGACGCCGCGCCCGCCCCGGTACGTCACGCATGATTTCGTCGCGCGGGCCGCAAAGGCGGGTTTCGCCGGACTGCGGTTCCACGATCTGCGGCATACCCATGCGACGCTGTTGCTTATCGGCGGAGTCCCTATCAATGCGGTCGCGCAGCGCCTCGGCCATAGCAGCCCGGTCGTCACCCTGACGGTCTACGGCCATGTGCTCCGCCGCGCCGAGGATCAGGCGGTCGCGGTTGCCGGTTCGCTGCTTGCAACCGCGCTGCAGGATGCTTAGAACAGCGGCCCGCGCGACGCCCGGAAGGAAACGCGAACGGAAGCGGAGCCGGCGGGTTGCAAACGGGTTGCAAATCGGGTTCGAAACGTCAGAAGGCTTGCCCTATACGGCCAAAATTACTAAGTAAATCAGTTACGGAGAGGTGGCAGAGCGGTTGATCGCACCGCACTCGAAATGCGGCATACCCGCGAGGGTATCGGGGGTTCGAATCCCCCCCTCTCCGCCATAATCCTCAAAGCCGGGAAGCCATATCAGCAGTCCAACCTGTCGCCCGATGGCTCTATCCGCGACTCGACCCCAATTACCTGACCAACTCTTTCCCTTCCTGCTCACGACGCGGCCTTGAACTGTCGAAGCGTAGTGCGAGCCAGACTCGTTCTGCGCTCCGCTAGACACCTCTCGCGGCGGCGCGCACCCTTCCGTCGCCCGACCGCCGCACCGGCCTGATCACAAACCGGCTCCTCGGGAGTGCAGGCATCCGCGACAGCGCGATCCGCAGGTCCTGTTCGGGCACTTCATAGTCGAGCGCCAGCAGCAGGCGCACGGCGGCCTTCATCAATTCGATCGTGGCCGGCTCCCCGGGGCAGCGGTGCCCGGCGTAAAAATCGCCGCCGCCTTGCGGTATGAAGTCGAACGCATCTCCGTTCCAGTGCCGGAAACGCTCCGGCCGGAACGCTTCCGGCTCCTGCCAGATGCGCGCATCGTGATCCGTGCCGTAGAGGTCCAGCAGCACCCACGTACCCGCCGCGAAATGGCCGCCGCGCCAGTCGAATTCTTTCCGCACGCGCCCGGCGATGAACGGAAAGAACGGATAGAACCGCCGCACTTCCTGCACGAACCGCTCCAGGCATTCGTCGTCATGGAGCCCTTCCCTGCATTCCGGATGCTCATGCAGGGCCAGCGCCGCGAAGGTGACGAAACGCGCAACGGCGACGGCGGGACGCAGCACGTTGAGCAGTTCCACCGCTGCGGTTTTCGGATCGAGGAGTCCGCCGTCGCCCTCCCGATGCCAGGCGATGGCGTGGAGCGCGCCGCCCTCCGGGCTGTCAGCTTCGCCGCCGCGGACGTCCCGGATGAGCTGCCGGGCCCAGCGCTCGCTGCTCGCGCGGAGGAACTGCGCTCGCCAGTTCCGCGGTCCCACGCTTCCCGCGCCATTGATCATCGCGCTCAACTCGCGCGTCCTCCGACGCGCATCCTGGTCCGTCAGCCGAATGCCCGCCCACCGGCAGACCGCGCGGCAGAGGATATGCTCGAGCTCGTCGAAGAGCACGACCGCCTCCCTGTCATCCCATGTTTCCGCGCATATGCGCCACTCATCGCGCATCGCATCGACAAGCTGCCGCAGGGCCGCCGGGCTCAGCAGCGCCATGAACGTCAGCTTGCGTCGTCGATGTGCCTCGCCGTCCAGGAGCTGAACACTGCCTTTGTCCTGCAGCAGCATCAGCGTGGTAGCAGGCATCGCGCCCTTCCGGGTAAATCGGTCGCCGTCATAGAAGATCCGGGCGGCGTCGGCCCCGAGCATGCAGACGGCCTTCCGCAGCATGAGCCGGGTCTCGAACACGTCGGAACGGTGGCGGGCGCAACGCTTCGAGATGAACCGGTAGCCGTCCCGCAGCAACGCCAGCGTGCTGTCGGGGCTCCTATCGCGTGGAATCTGCGGCATGCCGGCCCGTGCGCTTCGATCCATCGCCCGCTAAAGTGTAGCGCAGCCGTCGGCCCGATCGGGGCACCATGGATCGGAAAAGGGGAGATCGGCGATGAAGCTCGCCACCATCGGCTATGAGCACCAGACGCTGTCCGGGTTGATCGAGCGGCTGAAGAAGGCCGGAGTCGAGGTGCTCATCGATGTCCGCGCGATCGCCGCTTCGCGGCGCCCGGGGTTCTCGAAGACGATGCTTGCCGCCACCCTTGCACAGCAAGGGATCGACTATGTTCATCTGCGCCAGCTCGGCACGCCGAAGGAAGGCCGCGTGGCTGTCCGCTCCGGACGAGTGGGCGAAATGCGTGCGATCTACGAGCGCCATCTGCAGAAGCCCGAACCGCAGCTCGAACTCGCCCGCGCGGCCGAGATCGCCCGCGAGCGGCGCGCGGCGCTGCTCTGCTACGAGGCAAGCGCCGCTCATTGTCATCGCGCGATCGTTGCCGGCCGCTTGTGCGAGACGCTTGGCTGCGAAATCGAGAACCTGTGACGCCCGGCGCCGGCAGGCTCACGCGGCTGGGCTGCCGCCGTCATCCTCGTCATCGTCCTCCTCATCCTCCGTGTCCCCCTCGTCCTCGTCGTCGTTGTCCTCGTCTTCGAGTGGCAGGTGGAAGGCGATGATGCTCTCCTCTGCCTCCGTCAGGTCGCCGACGGTGCCGTCCTCGACGGCCTCGGCCGCGATTTCCTTCCAGACCAGCGCCTCGCCGATATTGGCCTGGCGCACCGAAATTTGGCTTTCCGCCTCCAGCGCGCCGATCTCCTCCCAGTCCTCGCGTTCCAGCTCGGCGATCTGGCCGGCCTGACCGAGATCATCCGCTGCGAACGTGCAAATCGGCTGGCCGGATGCCTCGACTGTGAAAAACCCCATATGTGCTCCCTTCATCCACGCGCCTCATGTCGATCATGCAACGGCTGAAACCGCAACCGGCTCCAATGTCATTCAACGCAGAAGCGCCAAGCTCGTTCAACCGCCGATTACGCGGCGCGTTCCGAACCGGAATTCGCCGGGCACCGTGCCGTCGGCAAGCTCCGCCGTGATCATGTCGGCGTGCCCTGCCCGGCATGACCGGTCATGAGGACCTTCATTGCGATGTTTCGCGACGACCGGCAGCGGAGTTCCGTCCGCAGCGCTCTAGCTGCCGCAAATTCGCCACTGAGGAGAGGCAAATTTATCATTGGGGTGGGGTGCATTTGGCAGAGGCATATTTCAGTTGATCGAGCCGGTTCTTTCCTTCATCGCGGACCACAGCCACGCCGCCTATCCGCTGCTCTTTCTTCTGACGTTTCTCGAGGGAGAGGCCATCGTAATCGCGGCTGGCCTGCTCGCCTCGCAGGGCGCCCTTGATGCCGGGCTCGTCTTCGTCGTCGCCTGGCTCGGCAGTTTCGGCGGCGACCAGGTCATGTACTGGGTCGGGCGCTGCTTCGGCCCGCGCATGCTGGACCGGTTGAAGAGCTGGCGGTGGCGCGAGCGCGTGGAATCGCTGCTGCCACTCGTCCGGCGCCGGGTCGTGGTGCTGACCCTCTCCTTCCGATTCATCTACGGCCTGCGCAACGTCGCCGCGTTCTCGATCGGGCTCAGCGGCGTGAAGCCGGTGAAATTCGCTGGCCTGAACCTACTTGGCGCGGCGGTATGGGCGCTGTCGTTCGTCGCAGCGGGGTATCTGTTCGGCGAGGCGCTCGGACGGTTGCCGGGACATCATTCGGCGCTCGCGGCTCTGGCCGTCCTCTCTGCCCTGACTGCCGCCGGCGCGCTGCTCGCGCGCCGGCGGTGGCTTGCCCAAGCAGCCGGCTGAACGTCACCGACGGGGCGGGCCGGCGGTGCCGTGCGGCGTCCGGTATGGGATTTCGACAAGCGGGCCTTGATGCCGTCGAATTAGGCAATGCCGAAGAAAAGCGACGCAGTCGGCAAGCGATACGCTCGACAATGCCTAATAACCGGGCATTAAAGTGCAGTTCGTTTCAAACTTGGCTTAACATTATTAGGGCACATTGGCGCGTCTTCGCCGCCGAGAGACTCCGATGTCCCCGAACCGCCTAGCCGCAACCGTTCCTGCGTCCTCTGCCGCATCTCGCAGCGGCGCCGATCCCGAAATGATTCTCGAGCTGACCGGCGACGTGCAGCGTACCGCGACCGACAAGATCGCCGAGATCCAGAAGATCACGGGCCGCACCAAGATCCTGGCACTGAACGCGCTCATCGAGGCGGCGCGCGCCGGCGAGTTCGGCCGCGGCTTCTCGGTCGTCGCGAACGAGGTCAAGTCGATCTCCGCCGAGGTCGAGAACATCGCCCAGTCGCTGCAGACCGAGCTGGCGACCCAGGTGTCGGCGCTCGACGAGCTGGGCCGCCGCATGGTCGAGCATGTGCGCGGCACGCGCCTCATCGATCTTGCCCTGAATGCGATCGAGATCATCGACCGCAATCTCTATGAGCGGACCTGCGACGTACGCTGGTGGGCGACCGACAGCGCCGTCGTCGCCTGCGCGACCGCCGGGACGCCGGAAACCTGCGCCCATGCCGCGGAACGCCTCGGGGTCATCCTCGGCGCCTATACCGTCTATCTCGATCTCTGGATCTGCTCGCTCGACGGGCGGGTGATCGCCTCGGGTCGCCCGGCGCACTACCCGGCGGTCGCCGGCGCCGACATGCGGCACGAACCCTGGTTCTCCCAGGCGCTCGCCACCCGGACCGGCGACGAGTACGCCGTCGCCGACATCACCGTCTCGCGTCTCCTCGACGGCCACTCGATCGCGACCTATTCCGCGGCGATCCGCGAAGACGGGCGCCCCGACACCAAGCCGGTCGGCGTGCTGGCCGTACACTTCGACTGGGGCCCGCAGGCGCAGACGGTCGTCGACGGCGTGCGGCTCAGCGACGACGAGCGCGGCCGCACGCGGGTCATGCTGCTGGACGCCAGCCACCGCGTGCTTGCGGCATCGGACAGGCGCGGCGAACTCCACGAGCATTTCCCGCTCGAGACGAAAGGCGCTTCTGGCACCTATGTCGACCGCGCAGGCAACACGGTCGGCTATGCGCGCACGCCGGGCTACGAGACCTATCGCGGCCTCGGCTGGTACGGCTGTATCGTGCAGCGCCGCGAGCGCTGACTCAATTCACGGATCGCGATTGCGGTCGGTCAGGCGACGGCGCGCCTGACCTATGTGAAGCTGCATGGCCAACGCAGCCCCTTCGCTGTCCTGTGCGCGGATCGCGTCCAGCACGCGGGTATGCTCCTGGAGCACGATCCGGGCCCGCTGCTTCGACCCTGTCCGCGTCAGATTGAGCATGAGATTCATGAACCCGTGCAGCGACTCGCCAAGCCCGAGCAGCACGGCCGGGAAGAAATCGTTGCCGGTTGCGTCGGCGATCGCAGTGTGAAAGGCAAGGTCCGCCTCGGCGCTGAAGCGGCCTGACTTCATCTCGCGCTGGAACGCGGCGTGCGCCGCCTCGATCCGCGCCAGCGCCTCGGCGGACCGCCGCTCGGCAGCGAGCTTCGCGGCGGCGCCCTCGACCGGAAGCCGCAGCTCCAGGCAGCGCAAATAGCCGGCGATGTCGGTGGTCCTGGCGAAGTTCGTCAGGCGCGCCGCCGGCCGGCGCATCACGAACGTGCCGGCGCCCTGACGCGCCTGGACCAGGCCGTCGGCGCGCAGCCGCATCAGCGCCTCGCGAACGATCGGTCGCGACACGCCGAACATTTCGCAAATGCCCTTTTCGGGCGGCAGCCGGTCGCCTTCCCTGAGACGGCCCGAGACGATGTGCTGCAGGATCTGGCCGTAGAGCTGATCGCTGAGCCGTTGGCGCCGGCCGGGGACGAAGGTCAGGTCTGCGCTGGTTTCGAGGCTTTCCGCGCCGGCGGGCCGCGCCGCATTGCCGCTGTCCTTCGTCGCTCGCTTCATATGGCGATTTTAGCTTGGAAGGTTGTCTGACAACATGGCAATCTGCCCCGGAGCTCAAGCTGGGGAGTTCAGCGATGAAGACGACGCCGGTCACAGCCAGTGACATTCCGCGCTCGGTTCTGTCGGTTCCGCCCCTGGCGCGGCGCACCGACTATTCGATCGACCGCGCGGCGAACAAGAAGATCCTCGACCATCTGCGCGCCGGCGGCGTCAGCACGTTCATGTACGGCGGCAACGCAAACTTCTACAATCTGCCCGTCTCCGAGTTCGCGCCGCTGCTCGAGATGCTCGAGGACATTGCCGCGACCGATGACTGGGTGATCCCCTCGGTCGGCAGCGACTACGGCAAGGCGACGGATCAGGTTGCCATCCTGCGCAGCCTGCGTTTTCCCACAGCGATGGTGCTGCCGCACCGCTTCCCCGCAACGCCCGCCGGCATCGCGACCGGCATCCGCCGCCTCGCCGATCTCTACCAGCGGCCGGTGATCGCGTACGTCAAGGACGACGGCTACATCGACGCGGCCGATCTCGGCCGGCTCGCGGCGGACGGCGCCATCTGCGGCATCAAATACGCGATCGTGCGCGCGAATCCGGAAGTCGACCCGTATCTGGAGCAGGTGCTGTCCGTCGTCGGCCGCGAACTCGTGATCAGCGGCATCGGCGAGCGCCCGGCAATCGCGCACCTGATGCGGTTCAAACTGCCCGGCTTCACCTCCGGCAGCGTCTGCGTCGCCCCGCGTCTCTCGACCATGCTGCTCGAGGCGCTCAGGCGCGGCGACGTCCAGGAAGCGGAGCGGCTGCGCCAGCTCTTCCTGCCGCTCGAGGATCTGCGCGACGCGCATTCGCCGTTGCGTGTGCTACACGAGGCCGTGCGTCTCGCCGGTATCGCCGAAACCGGACCGCTGCTCCCGTACCTGTCGAACATCACCGAGCCGGCGCAGATCGCCGCGGTCGAGCAGGCGGCAAAACGCCTGCTCGCGGCGAACGCGGGAGCGCGCAAGGCCGCCTGAGGCCCCCGGCTTCGCGCTGCTGGACAAGGGCGAAGCAGTCAGCGCGGATGCCCGAGTTGCCTGGAGATGGACACCGCGACGTTGCCGGCTATGCGGCGGGTTTCGTCCAGTGTCGTCGGGTTGTCGCGCATGCGGACATACGGCACGGTCATCGCGGCTATGGCGATGCCCGAGGCGTCGATGATCGGATGACAGATATCGACGACACCGGTCACCGTGTCGCTGGGCGCGCTGACATGGCCGGCCTTGGCTATCTGCGCGATCTTCCTGACCAGCGCGGTCCGCGCCTTCCGGTCCATGCCTTTGCTCAGCTCGCGCAGCAGCCGCTCGCGGCGCTCGTCGCTCTGAAATGCCGTGATCACGCGCGCCGATACCCGATCCGGGCGAAACGGGAAGTGCGCGCCAAGCCGGACCGAGAAGCCCATCGAGCGGAAGCCGTCGACTTGCGCCACCACGAGCAGCCGCCGGTCGTGATGCACGCTGAGATGCACCGACTGCCCGGTCGCTTCCGCGAGACGCCGTAGCTCGGGCAACGCGGCCGTCAACAGCCGGCGCACGGGCGGATTGCGGTGGCCGAGTTCGAACAGCTTCAGGGTCACCCGATACCGGCCATCGTCATCCGAGCGGCGGATATATCCGCGCCGCTCCAGCACTTCGAGCATGCGGAAGATCTGGCCGACGCTGCGGTTGAGCCGCTGCGCGATCTCGTTCTGCACAAGCCCGCCCTCCTCGCCCGAGAGCAGCTCGACGATATCGAGCCCCTTCTCCAGCGCAGGCGCCGAGTAGCTGTTGATATGCGCCACGGCTATTGACTCCTATCCGCCCCTTATTCCAAATATGAAACCAACTTTTAAATATGACTAGGGAGAACGCGTTGGCTCAATCCTTGAGCGCCGCCGATATCGCGGCGTATCGCGAGCGCGGCTATCATTTTCCGGTCCGGATCTTCTCCGATGCGGAGATGGCAGGCCTCTGTGACCGCCTGCGCGCGACCGAGGCAAAGGTCGGCGGCCGGCTCGAAGGCCGCACGAACCAGAAGCCGCATCTGCTTTTCCCCTGGGTCAACGAACTGGTCCGGCACCCGAAGATCCTCGATGCCGTCGAGAGCGTGATCGGGCCCGACATCCTGTGCTGGAGCGCGCAGTTCTTCATGAAGCAGCCCGGCGACCGCACTTTTGTATCGTGGCATCAGGATGCGACCTATTGGGGCCTGTCGCGGCCCGACGTCGTCACGGCCTGGCTCGCCTTCACGCCGAGCATACCGCTGTCCGGCTGCATGCGCGTCATCCCCGGCACGCATCTCCACCAGATCCAGCACAAGGACACGTTCGACGACAAGAACCTGCTGTCGCGCGGCCAGGAGATCGCGATCGATGTCGACGAGAGGCAGGCGATCGATATCGTGCTGCAGCCGGGCGAGATGTCGCTGCATCACGTCCTGATCGCGCATGGTTCCGACCCCAACAATGCGCCGCATCCGCGCATCGGCTTCGCCATCCGCTACCTGCCGACCGACGTGCGTCAGATCGGCGGCGAGGCCGACAGCGCCACGCTCGTCCGCGGCGTCGACAGGTACAAGCACTTCGAACCGGAAGAGCCGCCGGAGGCCGATCTGCATCCGGCGGCGCTGGAACGGCACAAGCGCATCATGGACCGCCAGCTTCGCATCCTCTATTCCGGCGCCGCGCAACCGGGCAAACTCGGCGCAACGATCTAAGGCGGCCGCGCGCCGCGTCGAAACTTGTCAATCCAGGGAGGACATTATGATCAGAGCGCTCACTCTCGCGGCGGGATTCGCCGTTCTGGCATCAGGCGTGTCCTCGGCGCAGGACATCAAGATCCGCTTCGCCCATTCGCTGTCGTCGACCGAGCCGGCCCACATCGCGGCCGAGAATTTCGCGAAGCGCGTCGCGCAGCGCACCGGCAACAAGGTCCAGATCCAGGTCTTCCCCAGCGAGCAGCTCGGCTCGGGCAAGGAGGTCAACGAGATGATCCGCCAGGGCGCGAACGTGATGAACATCACCGACCCCGGCTATCTCCAGGATTTCGTGCCCGATGTCGGTGTGCTGAACGGCCCCTACATCGTCAAGGACCCGAAGGAGTTCGACAGGCTGTTCGCTTCCGACTGGTACAAGACCATCGACCAGAAGCTGCAGCAGGCCGGATTCCGCCTGATCATGGCCGGCGGCTTCTTCGGCCGCCGCCATGTCATCGCCGACAAGCCGATCCGCAAGCCCGCGGACATCCAGGGCATGACCGTGCGCGTCCCGCCTAACACGATGTGGATCGAGACGTTCAAGGCGATGGGCGCCCGCCCCACCACGGTGCAATGGTCGGAGGTCTATAACGCGCTGCAGCAGAACGTGGTCGCGGCGGCCGAGGCGCCGCTCGGCTCATTGTGGGGCGCCAAGCTGCAGGAGACCCGCAAGGTCATATCGATGACCGGGCATTTCACCGCGATCGTCACCTGGCCGATGAACAACAACTTCTTCAACCGGCTTCCGAAGGACGTGCAGACGGTTCTGCTCGAGGAAGGCGCCAAGGCCAAGGAGGAAATGACGAAGCTCACGCTCGACCTGGACAAGGAGTACGTGGCGAAGTTCCGTCAGGCCGGGGTAACCTTCGTCGAGGACGTGGATCTCGCTGCCTTCCAGCAGGCGACGGCGCCCGTCTACAAGGCTTTCCCGAAATGGACGCCGGGCCTGCACGGCAAGGTCATGAAGATCCTGAGCAACTGAGCCACACCGGCGCGGCCGGCCGTCCGGCCGCGCTCCCTTCCCTCGCCAAGACGCTGTCGCCATGTCGCCGGTCAGGTCGCCGTCGCTCGCCCGGAATTTTGAAGAGATCATCGCCGGGACCGCGCTGATCGTGGTCGTCCTCGCCGTCTGCTGGGGCGTCCTGACCCGCTACATCACGGAGCAGCCGGCGGCCTGGGCCGGGGAGGTCGCCGCCATGGCATTCGCCTGGCTCGTATTCGTCGGCGCCAGCGCCGCCCTCAAGCGTTCGATGCATGTCAGCATCGACATGCTCGTGCTGGCGCTTCCGCCGGTGGCGCAACGCACGGTCATGATGATCGCCGATCTCGTCGTCGTCGTGTTTCTTCTGGTCGGCCTGGTTCTGGCCGCGGAATTCGCGGTCGAGACATTCGACAACCCGTCCTCGGTGCTGCGCATCCCGCTTTCCATCATTTACGTCCCGGTCGTGATCGGGTTCGCCTGCCTGCTGCTCCGCTACATCGAAGCGGCGCGGCCGCGTTATCGCCGGTCCTAGGACGCGCCGGGAATGGAATTTCTGCCGATCCTGCTGATGTTCCTGCTGTTCGCGCTGGGCGTTCCGGTGGCGATCGCGATCGCCGCCGCGGCGTTGATGTTCTTCGCCTTCGCCGACGGCGTTCCGATCGAGATTTTCGTGCAACGGCTCGTCAGCTCGACCGAGTCCTTCCCCCTCCTTGCCGTCCCGTTCTTCATATTCGCCGGCACCATCATGAACTATGCCGGCATCACGCGCCGGCTCCTCAACTTCGCCGACGCCCTGGTCGGCCATACCATCGGCGGCCTCGCCCAGGTCAATGTCCTGCTCGCGACCCTGATGGGCGGGCTGTCGGCATCGGCGAACGCGGATGCAGCGATGCAGGCGAAAATGCTGGGCAGCGAGATGGTGCGACGCGGCTATGCGCCGGGCTTCGCCGCCGCGGTCACCGCCTGCTCCGCCGTGATCACGCCGATCATTCCGCCCGGCATCGGATTGATCATCTATGGCTTTCTCGCCGATGTTTCCGTCGGCCGGCTGTTCATAGGCGGCATCGTGCCGGGCGTGATGCTCTGCATCGGCCTGATGGCTGCCATTTACGTTGTCGCCCGGCGACGCGGCTACACGGCGATGCGCGAACGGATGGTCAGCCCGCGCGAGCTGTGGCAGGCGTTCATCCAGGCGCTCGGCGCATTGTCGATCGCGGCGTTCATCCTCATCGGCATTCGGTACGGCATCTTCACGCCGACCGAAGCCGGAGCCATGACGGTCATTTACGCGACGCTCGTTGGCTTCCTCGTGCATCGGGAGCTCAAGCTCGCGGATTTTCCCCAGATCGTCCTGGAAACGGTGCTCGCAACGAGCGCGGTGATGCTGATCATCTGCGCCGCGTCGGCGTTCGGGTTCTACATGACCTGGGAGCGGATCCCCGCCCAGGCGGCCCAGTTCCTCATTTCGCTGACCAGCAGCCCGACCGTCTTGCTGATGCTGATCAACCTTCTACTTCTCGCGGTCGGAATGCTGATCGAAGGTACGGCCGCGCTGATCCTTCTGACCCCCATCCTGATCCCGGTCATAACCAAGCTTGGCATCGATCCCGTTCACTTCGGGCTGGTCATCGTGGTCAACCTGACGGTCGGCGGCGTAACCCCGCCGGTCGGTACGCTGATGTTCGTAAGCTGCTCCATCCTCCGCGTTCCGGTTCAGCGATTCACGGTCGAGGCCCTGCCTTTGCTGACGAGCATGTTCATCGTGCTGGCGCTCATGACATTCTTCCCCGAGCTGGTCCTCTGGCTGCCCAACAAGATCATGGAGTGAGACGATGAGATTCCGCGCTGCCGTCCTTCACAAGGTCGGCGCACCACTCGTCATCGAGGAGTTAGCGGCGGCGCCGCTCAAGCCCGGCGACGTCCTCGTGCGCATCCATGCAAGCGGCCTGTGCCACACGGATCTTGAGGTCATCCAGGGCTCGCTCGCCTATCCGCTGCCGATCGTGCTGGGACACGAGGGGGCGGGGGTGGTCGAAGCCGTCGGCACCGGTGTAACCCAGGTCAAGCCCGGCGATCACGTCGTCTGCTCGTGGAACCCGAACTGCGGGCATTGCTTCTATTGCGAGCGCGACCAGCCGATCCTCTGTGAAGTCTTCACCGCGACCCAGCCCAAGGGGCTGCTGATGGACGGAACGACCCGTCTCCGGCGCGAGAACGACACCGTTCATCACTTCTCCGTCGTCTCGTCGCACGCCGAATACTGCGTCGTGCCCGAGTCCGGCGCCATTCCGGTGCCGAAGGCCATTCCGTTCGACCGCGCCTGCCTGATCGGCTGCGGCGTCATGACCGGAGTCGGCGCGGCGACCCGCATGGCGCCGGTCGCCTACGGCGCCAGCGTCGTGGTGATCGGCTGCGGCGCCGTCGGCCTCAACGCCATCCAGGGCGCCCGGATGATCGGCGCCGGGCGCGTCATCGCCGTCGATGTCAGCGCCCGGAAGCTGGAGACCGCCCGCGTCTTCGGCGCCACCGACGCAATCGACCTGACCAGGGACGACCCGATCGCCGCAATCAGGGCACTGACCGCAGGCCGCGGCGCCGACTACGTCTTCGAGGCGGCCGGTCACGACAAGGTCTTCGCCCTGTCGGCCGAGATCGCCCGGCCGGGCGGACAGATCGTCTTTCTCGGCAAGGTCAATGTCGACAAGCAGGTCGCCTTCCGCTGGGGCGCACTGATGGGTGAGAAGCGGATCGTGCGTTCCTCCTATGGCGGCGCGCGCCCGCGCCGCGATTTTCCGCTTCTGGCGCAAAGCTATCTGGACGGTAAGCTTAAGCTCGACGAGCTGATCACCGCCCGGCTACCGCTCGAGCGGATCAATGACGGCTTCACCGCAATGGCGCGCGGCGAAGGGATCCGCACCGTCCTCATGCTCGCATGAGCCCGCCGCATCGCCACGCGCCGCTGCAGCCCTGGCAGATCGATGCCCCGCATCGTTTCGCCGCGCTCGGCGCTTTCCCTCTCGAGAGCGGCGAGGCGATCGAGGATTTCCACGCGTGCTATGTTACGCATGGCCGGCTGTCCGAGGCGCGCGACAATGCCGTCCTGGTCTGCGCCGCCATCGGCCAAAGCCATCACCGGCTCGACTTCCTGATCGGGCACGGCCGTGCGCTCGATCCCGATCGCTTCTTCATCGTCGCGATCGATGCGATCGGCAATGGCCTGACCACATCGCCCAGCACCAGCCCCGCGCAGCCGCATAGTGCGTTCCCGCGGTTTACCATCCGCGACATGGTCGCGTCGCAGCATGCGGTGCTCACCAGAACGCTCGGGATCGACAGATTGCACGCCGTGGTCGGCGCGTCGATGGGCGGAATGCAGGCGCTGCAATGGGCGGTGACCCACCCCGAGATGATGGACACCATCGTCGCGATGACGCCGATGGCGCGAACCGCGCCGTGGGCCGTAACCGTCAACGAGACCTGCCGGTCGGCGCTGATGGCCGACGCGGCCTGGGACGGCCGGCGGTTCACGAGTCCCCCGCTCCGCGGCTGGCGGACATGGTCGGGTGTGCTGCGCATGCTCGCCAACCGCAGTCCGCGAGCCCTGGCGCAGGATTGTGCCGGCCGGGATACGGCACTGGCGCGGTATGCCGCCGTCGCCGACGATACGCTGACGATGGAACTCGATCCGCTCGACTGGATTTATCAGAGTTACGCGTACGACGCGCATGACGTAGCGGCAGAGGTCCGCTTCGGCGGCGACCTCAAGGCCGCGCTCGCGTCGATCTCGGCGCATACGTTCGTCATCGCCTCGGCCACGGACCTGTACAATCCGGTCGAGGCCGCGCGCGAAGCTGCGCAGCTCATTCGCGGCGCGCGCTATCTCGAACTTGCGACTGTTCAGGGTCACCAGGCGGCCAGCGCTGCCTGCCCGGCCGATGCGACCGTCATCGACCGCGCGATCAAGGCCTTCTTTGCCGCGCATCCGCACGCGTGATCGCGAGCCGGACCCGCTAGAATAAGATCATTTTCTTATAAAAATCACCCTCTTGACGTGGACCACGGGGCCTCGGGTAACTGCGATGTAAGGGCGAAAACCCAATCCATTTCAAATGCTTAAATTATCTCGTAAATGTCGCGGACAGGCGCGCCGCCGGTCCCTATAATCAAGGTCCGCGTTGGAAACGAGTTTGCTCGCTGCCTTCGTGGATTCCTTTTCCGAGGAAGCGGCCGCCGGGGTCCGATCGCCCCGGCGGCCATTTTAATTTTCGGCGCCGCATGAACGCCGCGATCCCGTTCTCCAATCAAGCGCGTCGCTTGCGTCGGCGAGACACTGCAATGGTGTTCGCGTCGCAACCGACATCCTGCCGCGTTTGATGCGAAGATCGAGTCGACGCGAATCCCGCGACCATATCGTCCAACATGTTTCATGCAGCCTTGCGACTCACCGCGGATGATGCATGGCGTCGGTCGAAACCGCGCCGACGATGCGCGACGTCGATGCGTGAGTCGAATCCGCATGAGCAATCTTCCGATGCGCGCGCTCCTGGACGCGAAGGTCCCCCATCGCATGTTCGGACAATGTGATTTTCGTTAGCACTTTTTAATTGAATTCTTAACCTTGCAGGCGCAGAAATATCGTGTGGGTATTCGAGTCCGCGCTTAGTCCGGGCAATCCGGACGTCGATGCGACATGTTGATCGGAACGCCGTCACATCATGAGCGACTGCTCGATTGCCCATCCGGCGCGGAATCCTCCGCGACGGCACTCGGAAAAGGAGCCAACCATGGCAGCGAAGAAAAAGGCGAAGGCGAAGACCAAGAAGAGAACCGCCAAGAAGAAGCAGTAACACGCAAAGCGCGTTACTCAGCGGGCGGCGCCGAAAGGCGCCCCCCGTTTTGCTTTGGCGCACGCGCTCACGCATGCGCGCGTGCAATAGATGAACGTCAGCGATTCCTGGCGCCGCGCATTCCGGCACGGGTGCGTACCGGAAAATCCGGCATGGCGTCCCCTGGCAGCAGCCTGATCGAATGCGCGCCGTGATCCGGTCTGCAGCGATACCGTCGCGATGCGGCATAGGCGTCTTCATC
The DNA here is from genome assembly GCA_041690495.1 of Alphaproteobacteria bacterium. GTDB lineage: Bacteria > Pseudomonadota > Alphaproteobacteria > CACIAM-22H2 > CACIAM-22H2 > DATAAP01. Next base: position 353,994 of record JAWLHE010000003.1, read on the forward strand.
GGCAACCACGGCACCCGAGACGCCGGCCAAGGCCCCGGCCGCAAGTTCGAGCGCCAGGAAGCGTGCGCGATCGACAGGTCCGGGCAAGTCCATGTCGACCGTCAGCGTCGCTGAGAATCCGAAGCGCTGGTAGTACGGCGCGTCGCCGACCAGGATCACGGCGCGATGGCGCAACGCCATTGCCCGGGCGAGACCGGCGCTGATGAGCCGCGCACCGATGCCGCGGCCGCGGCACGCCGGATCGACGGCGACCGGGCCGAGAAGCAGCGCGCGATGCCGCGTACCGATCCGCACCGGCCAGAACCGCAGCGTGCCGACCAGACTCCCGCCCTCGCGGGCCACGAAAGCGAGGCCGCGCACCGGGCGTCGTCCGTCGCGGAGGCGCTGTACCGTCTTGCTGCGGCGTTCCGGCCCGAAGGCGCGGTCGAGCAGGTCCTCGATCGCCGCCCCGTCCGCGGGCCGCTCGAGCTCGATCGCCACCATCTCCTTTGCGCCGCCTCCTCAGACGCAATAGGTGCGCAGCGGCTCGAAGCCGTTGAACGCCACCGACGAATAGGTCGAGGTATAGGCGCCGGTGGCGCGGATCTCGAGCTTGTCGCCGATTTCGAGGTCGGACGGCAGGCGGTAGTCGGCCTTCTCGTAGATCACGTCGGCGCTGTCGCAGGTCGGGCCGGCGAGGATGACAGGTTCGGGTGTCCCCTTGCGCTGGCTGACCACGGGATACTGGATCGCCTCGTCCATCGTCTCGGCAAGGCCGCCGAACTTGCCGATGTCGAGATAGACCCAGCGTTTGCGGTCGTTCTCCGACTTCTTCGAGATCAGCACGACCTCGGTCTGAATGACGCCGGCGTCGCCGACCATCTGGCGGCCCGGCTCGACGATCACGTCGGGGATGCGGTTGCCGAAATGCCGCGCGATCGACTCGCGGATCGCGGCACCGTAGGCATTGAGCGCCGGCACGCTGCGCCGGTAGCGGGTCGGAAAGCCGCCGCCGATGTTGAGCATCGTGAGCCGCACGCCCTTCTCCTCCAGGTCGCGGAACAGCCGTGCCGCCTCGGCGACGGCCGTGTCCCACGCCGCCGGGTCGCGCTGCTGCGAGCCGACATGGAAGGACACGCCGTGCGGAACGACGTCGCGCTGCGCCGCCGCAAGCAGCAGCTCGCGTGCCATGTCGACGTCGCAGCCGAACTTGCGCGACAGCGGCCAGTCGGCGCCCGCGCCCGAGGTCAGGATGCGGCAGAACACCTTGCTGCCGGGTGCAGACCCCGCGATCTTGTCCAGCTCGGCCGCCGAATCGAAGGCATACAGGCGCACGCCGCGCTCGTACGCCGCGGCGATGTCGCCGCGCTTCTTGATGGTATTGCCGAAGGAGATGCGTTCCGCCCCCGCACCGGCCGCGAGCGCCATGTCGATCTCGCTCACGCTCGCCGTGTCGAACGACGAGCCGAGCGAGGCCAGCAGGCCGAGGATCTCCGGCGCCGGGTTCGCCTTGACGGCGTAGTAGATCCCGGCATCCGGAACCGCGGCGCGGAGCTTGCGATAGTTTGCGGCGACCACGTCGAGGTCGATGACCAGGCATGGCGTGGCGGGCTGCCGCTCCGCGAGGAAGCGGGCGATCTTCTTCGTCATCTTCTCGTTGTCTCCTTCGACCCGACGCGTCAGGCGACGCGGAAGTTCTTGAACTGCCACGGGCACTCGGAATCGACCGGCTCCGTGAACAGGCGGCCGCGATTCTGGAGCGGCGTCCAGTCCGAGTAGATGCCGACCATCTCGCCGAGATACGGTCGCGCGATCTCCAGCACGCGGGCATGGTCCATCGCATCCGGCTCGACGATTCCTTCGCGCGGGTTCTCGATCGCCCAGACCATCCCGGCCAGTACCGCCGCGGTCACCTGCAGGCTGGTCGCATTGTTGTAGGGCGCCAGCGCGCGCGCTTCATGGATCGACAGGCGCGAGCCGAACCAGTAGGCGCCTTTGCTGTGGCCCATCAGCAGCACGCCGAGCTCGTCGATGCCGTCGACGATCTCGCGCATCAGCAGCCGCTTCCTGGCCTGGATCGTCCAGTTCTTTCCGGCGATCTCGTGCAGGCTCAGCACCGCGTCGTCGCAGGGGTGATAGGCATAGTGCACGGTCGGGCGGTAGCGCACGGTGCCGCCCTGCTTGAGCGTGTAGTAGTCCGCGATCGAGATCGACTCGTTATGCGTGACCAGGAAGCCGTGGAACGGCCCTTCCAGCGGCGTCCAGGTACGCACGCGCGTGGCAGCGCCCGGCCGCTCCAGGAAGATCGCGCTGTCGCAGCCGAATTCGTGGCGGCGGCCATCGTCGGGCCAGTGCTTCTCGTGCGTGCCCCAGCCGAGCTCGGCCGGCTGGCTGCCCTCGCCGACGAAGCCGTCGATCGACCAGGTGTTGACGAACTCGCCCGGCTTCTTCGGGTGCTCCGCGGTCTGGGTGTCGCGCTCGGCGATATGGATCACCTTGATGCCGAGCGCGGCCGCCAGCGCCGCCCATTCCTCGCGCGTGCGCGGAATGCCGGTCTCGATCCCGGTGTCGCGGGCGATGTCGAGCAGCGCCTCCTTGACGAAATGCGAGACAAGGCCCGGGTTGGCCCCGTGCGTCAGCACTGCCGTACGTCCACCCCTGGAGGCGGGCGCCAACGCCAGCGCCGATTCGCGGAGCGCGTAGTTCGATCGCTGCGAGGGCGTGAGCGACGGGTCGGTGTACCCGCCCAGCCACGGCTCGATGCAGGTGTCGAGATAGAAGACGTCTTTCTCGCGGGCGAGCTCGATCAGCGCCGTCGACGAGACGTCAACCGACAGGTTGAGCAGGAAATCGCCCGCGCGCAGCATCGAGCCCAGCACCGCGCGGTAGTTGTCGCGGGTGAGCGGCTCGACGCGGAAGCCGACGCCATGCTCGGCCGCGATCGCGCGGCCGGCCTCGTCCGCCGTCACGATGGTGATGTTCCCGCGTGGCATGTCGATGTGGCGCAGGATCAGCGGCAGGACGCCCTGGCCGATGCTGCCGAAGCCGACCATGACCAGGCGGCCTTCGAACGTGACATGCTTCATCCTCGTATCTCCTTCGCCACGATGGACGGGGGACGTTGGCGCGGAATGCCTCGCATTCCGCACCCTGCTTTCCTGGTTCCGGGCGGTCAATTCGCGTCGGGCTCCACGCCGGGCGTTGCCAGCAGCGGGCCGTCGCTCACCTCGACGAGGCGGGCGCGGTCGAAGCCGTTGAACGCCGTGCGCAGGCACGCGCCGTAGGCGCCGAGCTGGCCGATCTCGACGAAGTCGCCCTCGCGGATATCGTCCGGCAGCTCGAACGGTCCGCGCATGCGGTCCGCGGAGTCGCAGGTCGGGCCCCAGAGCTCGAATCCCGCGAGCGGCGCGTCGCTTTCCGGCTCGCCCGGACGGACAAGCCTCACCGGGAAGCGCCAGCACGGCGTGCCGGCATCCGACAGGCTGCCGTAGATGCCGTCGTTGACGAACAGCTCGTTACCGCGGCGCAGCTCCACGCGCACGACCACCGACGCGCCGGCGCCGACGAGGGCGCGGCCCGGCTCCGCCCACAGCCGCGCCTTCGGCAGGCCGAGAGCGGCGAAGCCGGCCTCGATCTCGGCGAAGTAGGCGCCCAGCGCGGGCGGCGTCATGTCCGGATAGCTGACCGGGAAGCCGCCGCCGACATCGACGATGTCGACCGGAACGCCGGCGAGCCGGATCGCCTCGCCCGCGCGATCGAGCGCGCGCCGGTAGGCGAGCGGCTCCAGGCACTGCGAGCCGACATGGAAAGCAATGCCGAGGCGCAGCGCGAGCGGGCGCGCGGCCCGAAGAAGCTCCGCCGCCGTTGCGACGTCCGCGCCGAATTTGCCGGACAGGTCGTAGGCCGCATTGCCCTTGGGCAGCGCCAACCGCACGATCAGGCCGAGGTCGCGTGCGTCACCGGTCTCCGCGCGGATCTTCGCGAGTTCGTCGAAACTGTCGAGCACGAAGTCGCGCACGCCGTGGTGCGCATAGGCCTCGCGGATCGCCGCCCGGCTCTTGACCGGATGCATGTAGTGGATCTCCGCCGCGGGCAGCACCGCGCGGACCAGCGCCACCTCGGCGGGCGAGGCGCAGTCGTAATGGCGCACGCCGCCGGCCCATGCCGCACGCAGCACGGCAGGCTCGGGGTTGCACTTGACGGCGTACAGCACGTCGCCCGGGAACGCGTCCACGAACCGGCGCGCCGCGGCGGTGATCACCGCGGGGCGCAGGCAGTAGAGCGGCTCGGACGGGCGCTCGGCGGCGACGACCGCATCGACGCGCGGACGCGGCGCTTCGACGGAAGCGAAGCGTCGTCGCAGCGGCGACACGGCAGTGCGAACACGGGTACGGGCCATCTTGACTTCCTCGCAAGGATGACGGCGCGCAACGATGCGCGCCCGAACCCGGACGGCGCGGCCTTCCACACGGGAACGAGCCGACGGCCGTCCGCGAAATGCGGACCTGACGACCGCCGCGGCCTGTCAGCCACGGCGGGCGCGTCTACCCAGCGATGCGATGGAGAGCGGTCGCTCCATGCCGAACAGCAACCATATCCACTTCCCTTAAGGACACCGGCCCACGATTGACCGGCTCGACCGAAAAGGACGCGTTACGTCGTTGCATAGCCTCCACAGGGCCATCGGCACGTGCGATTTGCGTCTGGTTGCGTATGTAATTCAACTGTGCCGCAGCGCAAGAAAATTCTTGCGCCCGCAGCAAAAAAATCGCCGCGCGTGACGCCTGCGCGTCACTCAGCGCTTCGCGACCAGGGCGAGATACTCGTAGGCAACCGTCGCCGCAGCGAGCGCGGTGATCTCGGCGACGTCGTAGGCGGGCGCAACCTCGACGACGTCCATGCCGACGAAGCGGATTCCGCCAAGTCTTCGGAGAATCGCCTGCGCCTGCCAGCTGGCCAGCCCGCCGATCTCCGGCGTGCCGGTGCCCGGCGCGAAAGCCGGATCGAGCGCGTCGATGTCGAAGCTCAGGTAGGTCGGCGCATCGCCGACGATCCCGTGCACGCGCTCCGCGACCGCAACGGGCCCGGCGACATGCACGTCCTCGGCGCCGATGACGGTGACGCCCTTGCCCTTCGTCCAGTCCCAGACGTCGCGCTGGACCGGCGAGCGGATACCGATCTGCACGGTGCGGCGCGGATCGATCAGGCCTTCCTCGATGGCGTGGAAGAACACCGAACCGTGGCCGTATTTCAGGCCGAAGCTGTCAGGCCAGGTGTCGACATGCGCGTCGAAATGCACGAGCCCGACCTGCCCGTGCCGGCGCCGGACGGCGCGGAGCAGCGCGAGGGTGACGGCATGGTCGCCCCCCAGCGCGATCAGATGCGACACCTGTGCCGCCTGCTCCTCGATTGCGGCGAGACTCTTCTCGACTTCGCCGAGCACGAGCGCAAAATCGCCGATATCGGCCAGCGCTACCGTCGCGGGATCGAGCCACGTGCCCGGGTGGTGACCGTCGACGAGCATGCGGCTCGCATGCCGGATCGCCTGCGGACCGCCGCGCGCACCGCTGCGGTTGGTCGTCGCAATATCGAACGGGATGCCGGCGACGCAGAACGCGGCGTCGCGCGCAGTGCGAGAGACACCCATGAAGGTCGGCGGAATGGCAAAGGTCGGCGTGCCCATGACGGGGGGAGATAAGGTGCTCCCGCCCCTTCCGCAACCTCTATCGGCGCTCCAGGTGCCACCGCTCGCCGTCTGCAGCCGCGTCGCCGCGTTCGGCCAGCTCGATCAGATGCGCCAGCACCGAGCGCGAAGCGGCCCGCACCAGGCGCGGATCGAGCGGCTCGTAGACCTTGGGCACCAGTTCCAGCGGGCTCGCCGGCCCCTCACGCAGCGCGGCGAGGATCGCGTCGCGGCGTGCCTTGCGGTGCGCGATCAGCGCGCGCACATGCGCCTGCGGCTCGCGGATCGGTCCGCCATGGGTCGGCCAGTAGACCGCGTCGTGGCGGGGCAGCAGCTTCTCCAGCGAACGCATGTACTGCGCCATGTCACCGTCGGGGGGCGCGATCACCGTCGTCGACCAGCCCATGACATGGTCGCCCGGAAACAAGACGCGCTGCTCCGGAAACGCGAAGCAGAGATGATTCGAGGTGTGGCCGGGCGTATGCACCGCCTCCAGCCGCCAGCCCGAACCCTCGACCGCGTCGCCGTCCTGCATGACGCGATCGGGCACGAAATCCATGTCGCCGCCTGCCTCGACCGCCTCGCCTGTGGCGGCATGCGGGCCCAGACCGTAGGTCGGGGCGCCCGTCGCGGCCTTGACCGCCGCCGCCGCGGGCGAATGGTCGCGATGCGTGTGGGTCACCAGAATGTGCGTCACGGTCTCGCCGCGCAGCGCCTGCAGCAATGCGTCGATATGCTCGGGCAGATCCGGGCCGGGATCGATCACCGCGACCTGGCCCTGGCCGACGACATAGGTGCCGGTGCCGTGAAAGGTGAACGGTCCGGGATTGCGAGCGACGATACGGCGGATCAGCGGCGCCACCGGCTCCAGCACGCCGTGCGTGCAGGCGAAGCTGCGGTCGGTCCGCATCAGGCGCGCGCGACCTTGTCGGCGGACATCTCGTGAACCGGATAGCCGGCATCGGGCGGAATGCGCAAGATGGTCCCGGCCGGCGTCGTCACGATCTGCGGCGTGATGGTGACGACCGAGGTTTCGCGCGCCGCCGCCAGCGCCTCGCCGACCGTGCGCGACTGGCCCAGCCGCAGCAGGTTGAGGCGCGTTGCGAAAACGAGCTTGGCGCGACCGGCGTCGGCCTCGGCAACGGCGTCGTTCGGCCGGACCCAGCGCGCATCGACCGCCTCGCGGCCGTCATGCAGGGCTTCCTGGTCGCACTCCAGGGGCGCCACGAAGAACATGGTGTCGAAGCGCTTGGGCCGGTCGGCCGGCGTGATCCAGTGCGCGAACGGCGCCAGGCAGTCCACGGCCAGGTCGGTCGCTGTCTCCGACAGCACCTCGACCATCGCCCGGCCGCGCGCCGCACTCAGCTTCGCAAGTTCCGCCGCGGAAAGCATCGCGCCGGCGCGGCCGCGCCGCGCCAGCAGGATGCCGCATTCCTCCCAGGTCTCGCGGATCGCCGCGACACGCGCCGCAGCTCCGGCGTCCGGGAGCCCGTCGAGCCCGCGATGGCGGCGCGCCAGCGCCATATCGCCGGCATCGACCTTGCCGCCCGGAAAGACCAGCGCGCCGGCGGCGAAACCGGACTGCTCGTGGCGCGCCGCCATGAGCACTTCGAGGCCGGCAGCACCGTCGCGAATCAGGAGCAGGGTGGCGGCGGGGATCGGCATCACGGGAGAATCGATGTTCATGGCCTGACCGTACCGGCGCCGAAGCGCACGTCAACCCGAAACTCGGCCGCACGATGCTTGCGCGCGGGAGGCGTGCTATGCGTCTGCCCATGCTGCCGGTCGAGCACGTCATCCCAGATCTCCGCGCCGCGCTGCGCAGCTCGTGCGGCGCGGTGCTGGTGGCGCCGCCGGGTGCGGGCAAAACGACGCGCGTCCCGCTTGCCCTGCTCGACGAGCCGTGGGCGCGGCAGCGCAAGATCATCGTGCTCGAGCCGCGCCGGCTGGCGGCGCGCGCCGCCGCCGAGCACATGGCGCGCGGCCTCGGGGAGCGCGCCGGCGAGACGGTCGGCTACCGCATGCGGCTGCAGTCGAAGGCGGGCCCGCGCACCCGCGTCGAGTTCGTCACCGAGGGGGTCTTCACCCGCATGATCCTCGGCGACCCCGCGCTCGAGGGCGTCGCGGCCGTGCTGTTCGACGAATTCCACGAGCGCAGCCTGCACGCCGATCTCGGCCTGGCGCTCGCGCTCGACGCGCAGGGCGCGCTGCGCGACGATCTCCGCATCCTGGCCATGTCGGCAACGCTCGACGGCGCGCGCGTGGCGAAGCTTCTCGATGGTGCTCCGCTGATCGAGAGCGAGGGCCGCGCCTTCCCGGTCGAGACCCGCTATCGCGGCCGCGATCCCGGCCGCCGGATCGAGGATGAGGTTGCCGACACGGTGCTTGCCGCGCTTCGCGAGGAGACCGGCAGCGTGCTGGTGTTCCTGCCCGGCGCACGCGAGATCCGCCGCACCGAGACAATCCTGCGCGAGAAGGTCCGCAGCTCCGCCGTGATCCTAGCGCCGCTGTTCGGCGCACTGGAAAGCGCGGTGCAGGAGGAGGCGATCCGTCCCGCCCCGCCCGGCCGCCGCAAGGTCGTGCTTGCCACCGCGATCGCCGAGACCAGCCTGACCATCGAGGGCGTGCGCGTGGTGATCGATTCCGGCTTCGCGCGCGTGCCGCGCTACGAGCCGGCGACGGGCCTGACCGAGCTGCGCACCGTGCGCGTGTCGCAGGCCGCCGCCGACCAGCGCCGCGGCCGCGCCGGCCGCGTCGAGCCCGGCGTGTGCTACCGCCTGTGGGACGAAAACGCGACGCGCGCGCTCGAACCGTATCAGCGGCCGGAGATCCTCGAGGCCGATCTCGCCCCGCTCCTGCTCTCGCTTGCCGAATGGGGTGTGGACGATCCGGCGAAGCTGCGCTGGCTCGACCCGCCGCCGCAAGCCGCGGTCGCCGAGGCGCGCGCGCTGCTGCGCGAGCTCGATGCCCTCGATGGCGGGGGCCGGATCACAGCGCAGGGCAAAGCGTTGTCGCGGCTGCCGCTGCCGCCGCGGCTGGCACACATGGTCCTCGCATCCGTAACCGACGGCGAGGCGGCGCTGGCCGCCGATCTCGCCGTGATCCTCACCGAGCGCGGGCTCGGCGGCAGCGATGTCGACCTGCGGCACCGCATCCGCAATCTCCGCAGCGACAGGAGCGGTCGGGCCCACGACGCGCGCCGGCTCGCCGAGAGCTGGCGGCGCATCGCCGGCGGCGCCGACGCGCCGGTCAGTCTCGACCGCGCCGGCGCCATCCTCGCGCGCGCCTATCCCGACCGCATCGCCATGGCGCGCGCCGGCCGCACGGGCGAGTTCCTGCTCGCCAATGGCCGCGGCGTCGCGCTCGATCCCGCCGATGCGCTGGCGCGCGAGCCGTTCCTCGCGGTCGCCGAGATCGCGGGCGCGGCGCCCCGCGCGCGCATCCTGCAGGCGGCACCGCTGTCCGAGGCGGAGATCGAGACGCAGTTCGCCACCCATATCGGGAGCGAGGACGTCGTGCGCTTCGATCCGCAGACCGGCTCGGTGCGGGCACGCCGCGTGCGCCGGCTCGGCCGCCTCGTGCTGGCCGGCGAGCCGCTGCCCAATCCCGATCCGCAGGCGGTCGCGGCGGCGCTTCTCGAAGGCATCCGCGCCAGTGGGCTCGATGCGCTGCCGTGGACGCCGGCGCTGCGCCAGCTGCGCGCACGGATCGGGTTCCTGCGCGCAGCCGAAGGCGTGGCGTGGCCGGATCTCTCCGATTCTGCGCTGCTCGCCAGTCTCGAGACGTGGCTCGCGCCCTTTCTCGCCGGCAGGCGCGCGCTCGGCGACGTCACGCCGGACGATCTCGACGCGGCGCTGCGCGCCCTCGTGCCGTACGCGCAGCAGCGCCGCGCCGAGAAAGCGGCGCCAGGTCACTTCGAAGCGCCGACCGGCAGCCGCTTCGCCATCGACTACGGCGCCGAGGGCGGACCGAAAGTCGCCGTGCGCGTGCAGGAGCTTTTCGGACTCGCCACGCATCCGACCATCGCCGGCGGTCGCGTGCCGCTCACGATCGAGCTGCTGTCGCCCGCGCATCGTCCGGTACAGGTGACGCGCGACCTGCCCGGCTTCTGGGCCGGCTCCTACCAGGCGGTGAAGACCGAGATGAAGGGCCGCTATCCCAAGCATCCCTGGCCCGACGATCCGCGCACCGCGCCCGCCACCCGCCGCGCCAAACCGCGCGGGACCTAGAGAGATCGCCCGGTCCTCACCCTTCGACAGGCTCAGAGAGAGGACCGTTCTTCAAGGCCTCGTCCTGAGCCTGTCAAAGGACGAGGCTGCGTACCCGTCCGTCGCCACCAGCGCCTCGACCTCTTCGCGCGACGGCATGCCGTTCCAGCCGTGGCCGGCCGCGCATTTGAGCGCGGCGGCGGCGTTGGCGAAGCGCGCGGCGTGGTCGAGCGCGCGGCCTTCGGCGATCGCCAGCGCATAGGCGCCGTGGAAGACATCGCCCGCGCCTGTCGTGTCGCGCGCCGCGACCTTGAAGCCGGGCGCGCGACGCAGCCCGCCCTGCTCGAGCCACATATAACCGTCGGCGCCGGCGGTGACGCCGACGACGCCGTTCGTCTCCCTGGCCGCGCGCCGCAATCCCTCCTTGCCCTCCGCGCCGGCGAGCCGCGCCAGCCCAGCGGCCGAGAACACGACATGGTCGGCCAGCCGCGCCAGCGCCTTCATCCGGTCCGGCTCACCGACATCGGCATCGAGGACGGAGAGAATGCCGCGGCGCTTCGCCTCCTCGAACAGGCGGATGGCTCCCGCCCCCCAGCGCACATCGGCCATCACCGCCGCGGCGCCGTCGAGGGACGCGACCGGCAGCCAGCCGGGATCGTCGCCGAGGCCGCGGCCGCGGAAATAGCTCAGCAGGCGCTCGCCCTGCGCATCGACCATCGCCGCCGAGCACGGCGTCACGGCGCCAGGAAAGACGCGCACGCCGTCCGTGCCGACACCGCGCGCGGCGAGCTGATGGCGCAGCCAGTTGCCGTTGGCGTCGTCGCCGACCCGCGACCACAGCTCGGCCTGGCCGCCCAGCGCCGCGATCGCGACGGCGGCGGTCGCAGCCATGCCGCCGCCGGTCTCGCGGAAATCGTCGGCCTGGACCTTCACCGGCCGGGCGGGGATCTCGGCGAGGTGCCAGATCCGGTCGACCGTGACGATGCCGAGACAGACGATCCGGGTCACGGCGCGCTCCGGGTGAAACGGGCGTGAAACGCGTGGAAACGCCACTCGGACCGGCCAAGGCCTTGATTTTTCTTGCATCCGGTTTGAGGCGGTGTTCGGTGTTTCACTGTTTCACCTGTTTCAGTCGTTTCGACCGTTCCGGGTGTTTCACCCATTTCGACCGTTCGCTCGAAGGCGCGCGTGCAGGTTTCTCGCGTCACCCGCGGGTCCATTGTGCCGCATGCGTCATGGATGCCCGGGTCAGGCCCGGGCATGACGCCCAGGGGGTCGTGGAAAGGTGCTCACAAGCGAAACGCCCGCGGGCCGGGAGCCTGCGGGCGTGGTTGTCCGTCGGAGAGTGCGCCATAGCCGCCGGGGCGAGTCAATGCACCATGAGCGGCCGCGGCCTCACCCCTTCACCGAGCCGGTGGCGAGACCCGAGACCATGTATTTGCGCACGGCGTAGTAGAGGGCGGCGGGCGGCAGAGCGTAGATCATCGAGGTGGCCATCAGCAGCGCCCAGGGCGCGTCGTCGCTGAGCAGGAAATAGCCGAGCGTCACCGGCAGCGTCACCCTCTGCGGATTGGACAGCATCAGCAGGGCGTAGAGATATTCGTTCCATGCCAGCAGCAGCGCGTAGGTGCCGATGGCGATCAGCGCCGGCGTCATCAGCGGCAGATAGACCAGCCGGAACATCTGCGGCACGCTGGCGCCGTCCACCCTCGCCGCCTCGTCGAGCTCCGCCGGCACGCTCTCCGCGAAATTGCGCAACACCCAGATCGCATAGGGTGTCGCGAACGTCACCATCGACAGGATCAGCGCCCAGCGGCTGTCGAGCAGGCCGTAGTTGTTCATCGTCTTGTACATCGGGATGGCAAGGAACGCCGCCGGGATGAGGTAGGTAAGCAAAGCCGCATTGGTGACGGTGTGGCCCCACCATACCTTGAGCCGGCTGACCGCGAAGCTCGCCAGCGAGCTGATTGCGAGGACCAGGAACGATACCGCGAGCGCGGTGAGCACGCTGTTGAAGAGCTGCTGCCAGAAATTGCGCAGGAACTGGTGGCCCTCGGCGAACACGGTCCGGTAGTTGTCGAAGGTCGGGTTCTCCGGCCACAGCGCCGTGCCGACCGCCTCCTTCACCGGCGTCACCGACAGCATGAACATGTGGTAGATCGGCACCAGGGTCCAGATCAGGACAAGGACCGCGATGAAGACCAGCCGGCCCTCGCGGAAGACGGCGCGCGGGTTCATCGGTCCTGCGGGCGCCCGAGGCGGCGCACCATGTAGACGACCAGCGGGATCACCAGCGGCATCGCGACGATGACGGTGGCCACGCCCGTGCCGACGTCGTTGAGGCCGAACGCGTAGCGGATGCCGAGCGTCGCCAGCACGTGCGTCGCGTCGACCGGGCCGCCGCCGGTCAGCAGATAGACGCTGTTGAAGTCGCCGAGCGACCAGATCGTCGAGAGCAGTGTAGAGGTGATGTAGAGGTTCTTGACGCTGGGCCAGGTGACGTAGCGGAAGCGCTGCCAGGCGTTGGCGCCGTCGATGTGCGCCGCCTCGTAATGGTCGGCGGGAATCGACATGCGCGCCGCGAGCAGGATCAATGTCCAGAACGGCAGGTATTTCCAGATGTGGACGAAGATGATCGAGCCCATGGCGAGCTCGGGCTTGAGCAGCCACCACGGCCCGTCGATCTGGAACAGCCGGAACAGGATGGTATTGATCATTCCCCATTCGGAATTGAGCATCCAGCGGAACGAGAGGATGGTCGGGATCGACGGGATCGCCCAGGGCAGGATGAAGACCACGCTCATCCAGCGGATCCACGGCCGCGCCTGCGCGAAGAAGCCGGACACGGCCAGCGCCAGCGCCATCTTCAGGTTCACCGCGACGACGAGGAAGACCAGCGTGTTGCGCAGGGTGCGCTGGAAGATCGGGTCGTTCCACAGGGTGACGTAGCTTTCGACGCCCGAGCCGAGCCACAGACCGTAGGCGACCGGGTAAACGACGAACAGGGCGAATACGACGGCGTAGGGCACCACGAAGGCGATGCCCCACCACGCCTCGGCCGAGAGCCCCCTGCTCTCGCGCGCGATGCGCACCGTACCGGCGGCGATATCGGTCGACGCCTTAGCCATGGGGCGGCCTCATGTCTCCTTCTTCTTGGGTCATACCCGGGCTTGACCCGGGCATCCATGGCGCCGCCAGCACCATGGACCCGCGGATCACGCCGCGGGTGACGCTCGATGATAGACCGTGCTCCACACCGTTCCTAAAGGACCGCTGCGGTCGGCTGGCACAACCCGCCCCACTTCGGCGGGCAAGAAAAGCGCGGAGGCGGGCCCCCCGACCTGCCTCCGCGCTCCGGCGCATCGGATCGCTACGACATCAGTTCCTTGATGCGTGCGATCAGCTCGTCGACGGCCCTCTCCGAGGTCCAGCCGTCGACTCCGACGCGGCCTGTCGCCTTGCCCCACAAATTCTCCGCCTGCACGTTCGCGGCCTTGTAGTTCCACACCTGCGGGAACGGGATGAGCGTGCGCGAGGTGTACTGCCTGTGCGCGACCGAGCGGTGCGGATCCTTGCCTTCGGTCCAGAACGGCGTATTCGCCAGCTCCGGCATCACCGGATACCAGCGGCCGAACGCGCCCTCGATATAGGGACCGAGATTTTCCGGCTTGATCAGGAAGCTGATGAAGGACTTGGCCCCCTTCTTGTTCTTCGAATCCGCGAACACCACCGCCTGCTTGACCGAGACCATGTAGGTGATCGGCGAGCCGTCGGGCTGATCGGGCCATTCGACGGTGCGGATCTTCCTGTAGTAGTTGTTCTCGTTCCTGTCGTCGAGGTGCTTGCCGGGGATCGACAGCGACGGGTTCGGCGTCATCACCGTCGTGAGATTATGGAAGTTCTCGTTGTTGCCGGCGTCCGTCCAGTTCATCGAACCGGGCGGGGTGCAGCCCTTCCTGTAGATGTTCATGTAGCTGTCGAGCGCCTGCACCATCCGCGCTTTCACCTCGGCGTCGTCGACATGGAGCTTGCCGTCCTTGTCGAGCCAGTCGGCTCCGTAGGCGAGCATGAAATGATAGAAGGTGTAGTAAGTGTCGGTCGACGACGTGCCGAGCGGCAGCCCCACGCCGTAGACGCGCTTTCCCGTCTTGCGGCGCACGGCGGGCTGCACCTTGTCGCACCAGAAGCTCCAGAACTCCTCCCACTTGCGGGGGATGGTCTTCTCGTCGATGCCGGCATCCTGCAGCATGTCGAGCCAATAGTGGACGTGCTCGGCCTGCTGCTCGATGGGAATCGCGTAGTAGGAGCGCCTGTTTGTCTTGCCGTTGAACAGGTTGACGCCGTCGAGCGCAACCGGCAGGTACTTGTCCTTGAGCGGCTCGATGATGTCGGACACGTCCTCGAGCTTGCCCTGGAAAGCCCAGGTCGGGCTGGCGCGGAAGTCGAACGTCCAGCCGAAGGCGAGGTCGGGCGGATTGCCCGATTCGACGGCACTGACGGTCTTGGTGATCATGTCCTCGGTGGCGAACAGCGAGAGCTCGACCTTCATGCCGCTCTGCTTTTCCCATTTCTCGATCGCGGCGCGCAGCGCCTTGTCCTCGGCCTCGTAGAAGCCCTTGTTCCACCAGACGACGACCTTCTCCTGCGCCTGTGCCAGCGGGGTGAGCGAGAAGCCCGCAACGACAAGCGCCAATCCCAGCAATTTGCGCATGGCGTGTCCTCCCGGTGGGCTGCCTTGACCGGCCTGCCCGTGTTATGCGGCTGCGCCTCGGCGCAATCCGCTCTTTCCAGTATCTGCATAGTCACAAGCCGGCTGGCAAGCGACCAGCCGGAGAGAGCGCTGGTTTGACTCCCTCCCCCTTTCGGGGCCTTGCGGGGAAAGGCTTGAGCGGGTCGAGCGGCGCCGGGGGACGGCTACCCAACCTCGTAGCGCCGATAGAAATCCGGGCCGGCGTGGCGGAGATGGACTCCGTCCGCGAAGGCGGGGCGCTTCCACCATGGCGTGGCGTCGCGCATGAGGCGCCGGGCGATCGCTTCGATATAGGGGATCGAATCCTTGCGCAGGGCGGCGCGGAACGGCTCCATATCGGGGAAGTTCTGGAAGGCCTGCCACCAGATGGCGCGGCCGGCGAGATAGCCGCTGGCGCCGGCGGCGAAGGCGAAGCCGAGGACGCGGCGGAACGGCTCCATGCCTGCCCCCGCGCTCAGCATCACCCACGGCCGGTCGAGTTCCCGGTCGATCGCCTCGAACCAGCCCCGCGTCTCCGCCACCGCCGGATCGTTCGAATCCGGATCGGGCACCCTGTCGGCCGGTATCGGCGTTTCCAGCTTGAAGATGTCGACACCGTAGCGCGGCTTGGCGAATTCGCGGACGGTTTCGATGACGAGCTCGGGCCGCTTGGCTTTGTCCTCGACATAATCGTGGGAGGCGCTGACCGAATCGGCGAAGGGATAGACCAGCGGCTCGAGCAGGAAGGCGAGATCGTTCTCGCGGCACTCGCGGCCCACTTTCTCGACCAGCGCCTGCTGCTCGGCGTTGACGTCGGCATCGGCATCCGGCCGATAGAACAGCATCAGCTTCACGCCGTCGGCGCCAAGCCGTTTGATCTTGACGACCGACCAGCCGGGATAGATGCGCGTCAGACGTCCGCGCGGGCGCTCCACGAACTCGAACTGCTCGAGCGTCACCAGCAAGCCCTTGCGCGGATCGACATGCTGGATCGCGCGCGGATAGGCATAGGCGGGATCGAGCAGGAGCGCCGAGGAATGCGGGCCGAGCTCCTGGATCAGCAGCGCCTTGACGTCGCCGACGTCCTCGTAGGAGGCCTCCTTCACGCCGCGGCGGCTGGCGACGAGATTGCGGATCGGCGGGCGCTGATCGACCGCGATCATGCGGAAGAAGCCGCGGTCGTCGGAGAGGCGGCGCAGCGCCCAGTACTTGCCGGCCGACAGTTCCATTTTCACCGGGCCCCGTTATGCTGCGGATGCGCGAAGCTATCCAACGGGCCCGAGCATGTCACGTCTTGCCGTCCTCCACACCGTCAGCGCGCTCGCCGAGCGCTTCAAGGCGATGTTCCGCGAGAAGATCCCGGATGTCGACGCATTCCACATGGTCGACGAGAGCCTGCTGCAGGACCTGATGCGCCACGGGCCGAAGCCGGAGATCACGCGCCGCGTGGTGAATTTCGCCGGGCTGGCGGCGGATGCCGGCGCCGACCTGATCGTGTTCACCTGCTCTTCGACCTCGCCGGCGATCGACGTCGCGCGGCAGACGATCTCGGTCCCGATCATGAAGATCGACGATCCTATGGCGGCGCGCGCGGTCGCGCTCGGCCGGCGCATCGGCGTGGTCTGCACGACGCACAGTACGAAAGGCCCCAGTGCCGATCTCGTCCGCGCGCATGCACGCGAGAAGGGGCGTGACGTGGACGTGGAGGGGCTGCTGGTCGACGGCGCGTTCGAGGCTCTGTCCACGGGAGATCGCGACGCGCACGACCGGCTGGTACGCGCGGCCGCCGCCGATCTGGCCAAGCGCACCGACGTGATCGTGCTGGCGCAGGCGTCGATGGCGCATCTCGAGGATGGGCTGAAGTCCGAAGTATCCGTGCCGGTGCTTTCGAGCCCGCACCTGTGCGTCGAAGCCGTTGCCGCACGGCTTGCATAAGATCGCAGCGGCAAGCACCGCTGCGTCGCCCGCGGACTGACCTGCCCTCGGGCGCGAGGGTCCGCGGGTCGATCCGCGGATACGGATCCGAGCGCGAAACCGGCAAGGGGCGCGCGAACGCGGCATGGATCCCGCACCGAAAGGCTCAGGCCGGCGGGCAAACTTCCCTTTCCGGTCAACAGCTTGGCGTCTTCTACCGGGCTGTGGCATGGATCACAGCGCGGTCCGGGACCCGATCGTCATAGGTAAGACCGCGCCCATAGTGTGCTCCGCACTGGGGGTGGTGCTATAATTCTAATCGCGTGATCGAAGATGAAACGCCTTCCCTCCCTTGATTCCCTGCGGGCCTTCGAGTCCGCCGCGCGCCACTTGAGCTTCACCAAGGCTGGCGAGGAACTGCACGTCACCCAGAGCGCGCTGAGCCACCGCATCAATGCGCTGGAAGACGATCTCGGGGTCAAGCTGTTCCGCCGCCTGACGCGCAAGCTCGAGCTGACCGCGGCCGGCGAAACGCTCGCCGCCGGCGTGCGCCGGGGGCTTGCGGAGATCGCGCGCGCCGTCGCCGCCATCGACCGCAAGACCGGCGCCGAGCCGCTCGCGGTCAGTTCCCTGCCCTCGGTCGCGGCGCGCTGGCTGGTGCCGCGCCTGCCCCGGTTCCGCAATCAGCATCCCGATATCGACGTGCGGATCAATGCGGACTCTGCGCTCGTTAACCTGCAGGCGCACGAGGCCGACCTCGCCGTGCGGTTCGGTCCGGGCGTCTATCCGGGCCTGCATGTCGTCAAGCTGATGGGCGACAGCGTGTTTCCGGTCTGCAGCCCGCGCCTGCTGGCCGAGCGCGGGCCGATCACGCATCCGGCGCAGCTCGCCGACTGGCCGCTGCTGCACGACATGCCGACCGAGCTGGACGGCAGCGGTTCGGGCTGGTCGCACTGGCTGCAGCATGTCGGCGCCGCCGGGGAGGTCTCGTGCGGCGAAGGGCTGCGCTTCAGCCAGGCGCTGCTGACCCTCGAGGCCGCGGCGAACGGGCTCGGCGTGGCGCTGGTCCGCCGCAGCCTGATCGGCGACGATCTCGCATCGGGCCGGCTCGTGCGCCTGCTGCCGCACGAGGCGCCGACCTCGTTCGCCTATTACATCGTCTGCCTGCCCGAGGCGGTCGACCGGCCGGCGGTCGGCGCGTTCTGCAGCTGGCTGATGGCCGAGGCCGCGGCCTGGTCGGCCGAGCAGGCCGGCATGATTCACCCGCCCGCCAATTCCGACGGGCCGAAGGGCAAGGCGGCCGCGCCCGGCGGCCGGGTCGTCAGGCTGCGCTGACCGGTCGCGAGCCCGCCGTCACAGGCCGGCGTCGGCCCCATAGCGGCCCCGCGCCCGGCGCTCGAAACGATGGAGCAGCATGTTCAGGCTCACGGCGACGACGAAAAGAATGAGCGTAATCGCGAGGATCTGATCGCCCTCGACGAGCGCGATTCCCTGCATGAGCAGATAGCCGAGGCCCTCGCGCGACGCGAACATCTCGCCGATCAGCGTGCCGAGCAAGGTCAGAGACAGCCCGACGCGAAGCCCGCTCAGCAGCTCCGGCAATGCCGAGGGGAGCAGGACATGGAGAGCCACTTGCGACGGGCTCATGCGCAGGCTGTGCGCGGCCTTGATGAAGACGACCGGTATGTTTTGCACCCCGGTCATTACGAACAGCGTGATCGGCATGATGCCATGGATGGCGCCGAACGCGACCTTGGCGGACAGGCCGAGGCCGAAGATCAGCAGGATCATCGGATACAGGGTCACCTTCGGCAGCGCATAGAGCGCCGTCAGGATCGGCTCGGCGACGGCACCCGCCACGCGCGATGCGCCAAGCCAGGCCCCGAGGCCGACACCGCCCACGGCTGCGATCGCGAAGGCCAGGGCAACCGCCTCGAGCGAGGCAAGGGCATGGCTTGCGAATCCGTCATCCGTGATCAGCCTGCCTGCCGTCAGCACGGTGGCCAGCGGCGACGGCATGGCAAATTCGCCGGCCCAATGGTGCAAGGCCTGCCAGGCAAGGAGCACGCCGCCGGCGACGAGGAGGCGGTCGATTGCCGTCCTGCTCATATTCGCTCCCGGCGCCGCCGCATCCTCTGCTCGAACGCATACAGCAGAAGATTGATCGCGGTGACCGATCCGAGCACGAGCAGCATCAGCGCATACATCGTCCGGTTCTCGAACTCGTTATACGCGAAGGCGATGGCATGGCCGAGGCCGACCGTCGACAGTATGAACTCGGCCGCGATGACGCCGATGAAGCAGTAGGCCACCGCAAGCTTGATCCCGGAGATCAGATAGGGAAACGCGGACGGGATCATGATCCACGCGATCGTCTGCAGCGGCGAAAGCCTCAGCACCCGCGCGGTCTTTTCGAACGACCGCGGCACGCGATCAAGCCCGTTCATCGTATTGATCGCCATGACGACGATGGCGAACATCGCGCCGACGATGATCATCGGGATCTCGTTCAGCCCGAAGATCAGAATCAATGTCGGATAGAACACGAAGACCGGCACCGCGTAGTAGCTGGTCAGCAGCGGAGCCACGGCACGCTTGAGCCGCGGCGCCGCGTGCAGTCCGATCCCGAGGAGGATCCCCAGGACGATCGAAACGGCGATCGCGATCGCGACGACTCTCGTCGTCGCCACGATGTCGTCCGTCGCCTTGCCGGAGGCGAGCAGTTCAGCGAGGCCCGCGGCCATCGCCGACGGCGGCACCATCGTCAGCGGGTCGATGACGTGCAGCCGGCACAGCGCCTCGAGCAGGCCGACGGCGAGCGCGACGACCGCGATCCGCAGAAATGCGATGCGCCGCGCGCTCATCCGCGCGCCCCCGGCCGCCCATGCCGAAGCGAGAACGTTGCGGTCATCCCGGAGAGCCCGCTCGCGCGGGGGCGCCTGCGGTCCGCCTCAAAGCGCCTTCTTCAGATCGGCGGGCAGATAGCTCTGGTCGATGACCTCGTTCCAGTCAACGCCCGTGCCTCCGGCCGCATTGATCAGATCCAAGCCCTCGATATTCGCATCGAGCCCCTCCCGGTCGAAATCGCCGCGGCTCCAGTACCCGACCTTTGCAAACTTCGCCGTCACCGCCTCCGCGACCGCCGGCTCCAGCCCATGTGTCTTCGCGATGATCGCCGCCGCCGCGGTCGGGTCCGCATAGATCGTCTCGACGGCCTTGCGCCGCGCCGCGATGATGCCGCGGACGAGATCGCCGTTGTCCTTCAGCCAGCTCCGCTGGGCGAAGCCGACCGTCTGCGTCAACGATGGAACATAATCGCCGAACGCGAAGGCCGGCCGGAACTTCTTCGACAGCCGGGTCGCTATTGGCTCGATCACCGGCATTACGTCGATCGCGCCCTGGCCCAGCATGGTGATGCCCTCGCGCAGGCCGCCGGTCGCGATCAGAGTGAAGGAGTCGGGCGAGATCCCGGCGCGCTTCCAGACCATCCGGCCCAGCATGTCGCTGCCGGAGTTCGGATTGGTGTAGCCGACGCGCTTGCCCTTCAGATCGTCGATGCCCTTGATTGGGCTGTCGCGCTTCACGAGCCAGTACATGTCGGTCTCGCCGGAAACGGCGGCGCTGACGATGACCAGATCGACGCCCTTCGAGCGCGCGGCGAGCACGGCGCCCACGCCCGCCTCGCCGAACTTGATTCCGCTGGCGAGGACCGCGCGCACGGTGTCGCCGCCGCCCTTGCCCGCCGAAATGCCGTCGATCGGCAGTCCGGCCTCCTTGAAAAGTCCCTTCTCCATCGCGATCGCGTAGGGCGCACCCTGCATCAGAGCGCCGTAATGGGCGACCGTAACGTCGGCGGCGCGGGCTGCGCCGCCGACCATCGCCGCCGCGATGGCGCAGAGCGACATGCCCAGAAACAAGAAGCGTTTCATGATCTCCTCCCGTTGGTTCGATTCAGTCTGTGGACCGGCTCGCCGGACGCTTCAAGGTCCGAAGAGCGCATCAGGCAGGATGGCGACCGCCTCGGCCGAGCGGCGCACATGCCGGCGCATGGCTTCGTCGGCGCCATCGCCGTCGCCGGCGAGAATTGCCTCGGCGACCGCGCGATGGCCCGCCGACGACACGGCGATCGTCTGCGGATTCAGGACGATCCGGAACTGGAGCCTGAGAAGCGGCAGCCGGAGCGCGGCGACCTGCGCTTCCAGAAAAGGATTGTCCGCGAGGCGCACGACATCGGCATGGAAGCGCGCGTTGTGGTCCGGATAGGCGGCCGACTCCCCGTCCGGCGCACAGGCGGGGCCGTCACGCAATGACGCCGCCATCTCCGGACCGGCCGCGCACACCCGCTCGGCCGCTAGGCGCGCCGCAAGCCCCTCGAGCACCTCGCGCACGCGGTAAACAGCCGCAACGTCGGTACGGGAGAGCCGACGGACCGCGACGCCGCGATGCGGTACCGTCAGCAGCAGACCCTCGGCCGCCAGCCGCCGCGTCGCCTCCCGCACCGGGCCGCGGCTGACCGACAGATCGCGCGTCAGATCGGCCTCGATGAGACGCTGGCCGGGCGCGTAACGGCCCGCCCTGATCCCCTCGACGATGGCGCGCGCGACCCTGTCGACCGCCGATTCGGCGGGCGGCGCGCCGGCCGCCGATTCCATCTCCTCGTGTCCCACGGCGGGGTTCCTTCACTTCATTCTTTGTCGTTGTACGATCTTGTCCTACATTTTTCCATCACGTTTCCAGTTCCGAGGAGCCCCATGCGCGCCGTCAACGAAGCCGAAATCGCATACCGCCCGGTGTCCGGTCACCGGACCGGCGACATCCAGTTCAAGCGCCTGCTCCAGGGCGATCCGGGCGCCCTCGACAACTATGAGCTGTCTCTCGTCCGCAACCGCGGCAGCTATTATACGCCGCGGCACCGGCACAATTTCGACCAGATGCGGCTCGTGGTCGAAGGCGAGTTCGGCTATGCGACGCGCAAGAAGATGCGGGCGGGCGATGCCGGCTACTTCCCCGAAGGCACCTATTACGGCCCGCAGACCGTCACCGACTCCGTGATGCTTATCCTGCAATGCGGCGCGCCGTCCGGCGCCGGCTTCCTCGACTACGACTCCCTGCACCAGGGCCATCTCGAGATGGAGAAGCTCGGCCGCTTCGAGAACGGCATATTCCACCGCAACCCGGGCTCCAACCAGCCCGCCGGGCGCCGCAAGCAGGACAGCTACGAAGCGATCTGGGAGCACAAGCGCGGCCGCAGGCTCACCTACCCCAAGGCCCGGTATGCCGAGCCGGTCATCATGAACACGGCGGCTTTCGACTGGCATCCCACCGCCGCGGCCGGCGTCCAGACGAAGCTGCTCGGCCACTTCGTCCGCGACACGCGGATGGAAATGCTGAAGATCGACCAGGACGCAGACGCCCTTGTCGCAGCGCCCGGCGCTATTCAGCTTCTCTATGTCCTGTCGGGCGAAGGCCGCGCCTTCGTCGAGGGCGCGGGGCTGCACGACGCGACGGCCTGGCGCGGCGGCTCGGCCATCGAGATCGCCCGCGGCGAGACCGTAAGGCTGCAGGCCACGCAAACGGCCGAGATATTCCTGGTGGGGATGTCCGCGATCGCGGGGCTCGCCGACATTCCGAACGCCCGCGCGGCCTGAAGGCTAGGCTGCCCTCGCCGCTCCGCGCCGGTCTTCCCTGATCATGTCGGAAGCCTTCTCGGCGATCATGATGGTCGGCGAGTTGGTGTTTCCGGATGTGATGGTCGGCATGATCGAGGCGTCGGCGACGCGCAGGCCGTCGATGCCGTGCACGCGCAGCCGCGCGTCGACGACGGCGAGCGCATCGTCGCCCATCTTGCACGTGCCGACCGGGTGGAAGATGGTCGTGCCGATGTCGCCGGCGGCGCGTGCGAGGTCCTCGTCGCTCCGGAATTTCGGGCCGGGCCGATATTCCTCGGGCTCGAACCGCGCCAGCGCCGGCGCCGCGCAGATGCGGCGCGTCAGGCGGATCGCCGCGGCGGCGACGCGGCGATCCTCGGCCTCGCGCAGATAGTTCGGCTTGATCGCCGGGTGCTGGCGCGGGTCGGCATCCCTGATTCGCACCCAGCCGCGGCTGACCGGGCGCAGATTGCACACCGACGCCGTGAACGCCGGAAACGGGTGCAGCGGGTCGCCGAACTTGTCGAGGCTGAGCGGCTGCACGTGATATTCGAGATCGGGCGTGTCGCGCGACGGATCGCTTTTCGCGAAGCAGCCGAGCTGGCTCGGCGCCATGGTCAGCGGCCCGCGACGCAGGAACAGGTACTGCAGGCCCATGCCGCAGCGGCCGATGACGCGGTTCGCCACCTCGTTCAGGGTACGCGTGTTCTTCACCTTGTAGACCGTGCGGATCTGCAGGTGGTCCTGCAGGTTCTCGCCCACGCCCGGCAGATCATGCCGCACGGGAACGCCATGCTGGCGCAGCAGGTCGCCCGGGCCGATGCCGGAGACCTGCAGGAGCTGCGGCGAGCCGATGGCGCCGGCAGCGAGGATCACCTCGCCGCGCGAAGCGGCATAGCAGGTGCGGCCGCCCTGCCAGAACTCGATTCCGGCGGCGCGCTTTCCGTCGAGACGAATCGCCTTCGCCTGCGCGCCGGTCATGACGCGCAGGTTCGGCCGCTTCATCGCCGGGCGCAGGAAGCCCTTCGCGGTGGTCCAGCGCACGCCGCGGCGCTGATTGACCTGGAAATAGCCGCAGCCCTCGTTGTCGCCGCGGTTGAAATCGTCGGTCTTGCGGATGCCGACCTCCTCGGCCGCATCGCGGAAGGCATCGAGAATCTCCCAGCGCAGCCGCATCTCCTCGACGCGCCACTCGCCGCCCGCACCGTGATGCGCGTCGGCGCCGTGCACGTGGTCCTGCGAGCGCTTGAAGTACGGCAGCACGTCGTCCCACGCCCAGCCGGCATTGCCGAGCTGGCGCCACAGGTCATAGTCGCGCGCCTGGCCGCGCATGTAGATCATGCCGTTGATCGCCGAGCAGCCGCCCAGCACGCGGCCGCGCGGATAGTTGAGCGCGCGGCCGTTCAGCCCTTCCTCGCGCTCGGTCCTGAAGCACCAGTCGGTGCGCGGATTGTTCTGGGTGTAGAGATAGCCGATCGGAATGTGGATCCAGATGTAATTGTCGCGGCCGCCGGCCTCGAGCAGCAGCACGCTGACCGACGGATCGGCGCTGAGACGGTTGGCGAGCACGCAGCCCGCCGAACCGGCGCCGACCACGACATAGTCGAAGCTGCCGATATCGACGACGTTCTCCGCCCTGTCCATACCGCGTCCCTCCCCGACGGTTTCCCGTCGAGTATCACCATTGCCGGCGAGGCGGCAAGGCGGGCGGGGTCAGATGATGCGCGCGACTTCGATCGGGCGGCTGCGTCCGCGCAGGCGGTGGCGGCGCAGCTCGGACATCCCGTCCCGGCCGGCGGCGCGGAGCGCCGCGGAACTGGCCAACCCGACCACATCGTCGCCCGGCGTGAAATAGGTCTTGGCGAGCTGCTCGATGCGCTGACCGGTATTGACCGTGTCGCCGAAGATCGCGGGGCCCGCGCCGGGCGCACCGATGTCGCCGGTGGCCACCATGCCGGTATGGAGGCCGAGCCGCATCCGGATCGGCATGCGGCCGCGCACCGCATTCTCGGCGCGCACCGTCGCGGCGATCGCGTGCGCCGCGCGCCAGGCACGAGAAGCATGGTCCGGCTGCGCCTCGGGCGCACCCCAATACGCCATCACCGAGTCGCCGACGAACTTGTCGAACGTGCCGCCCTCGTCGGCAACGCGATCGGCGATCAAATGGACGTAGCGGGCGAGAAACGCCGCCGTCTCGACCGCCGGCATGCGCTCGGCCAGGCGGGTGAAGCCGGAGATGTCGGTGAACAGGACCGTGACCACACAGGTCCGCAGCACCGGCGCCGCCGCGGCCTCGCCGGCCGGCGGAAGCTGCCAGGACGAGCGGGCCAGATGTCCCGCCGTCTCGTTCATCCCCTGCATCAGCGCAAGATTCGTGCGGACCATCGGCTCGACCACCCCCTGGATGGTCGCAACCGCGGCGTTGAAGGCGTCCAGCGCCAGCGACATGGCCGGCTCCGGCCGCCGCAGATACCGTCCCATCGGCGAACTCCCCGAACTAAGCCGGAGCCGCGGCCAAGGCCGCGGCTCCGGAACAGCGCCAATTCATTTGTGGGCGAATGAATGGAGGGAGCCGGCAGACATTACAAACGCGATTGCGTCACCGATTGCATGAATTCCGCTCACGCATCGGGGACGGCCCCGGCCGGGGCGGCCCGGACAGCCGAGCCGTCCTGCCCGCGCAGCGCCCGGTTGACCGCGCTGACCACGGCGCGGAGCGAGGCGACGACGATGTCGGCGTCCAGCCCGACCCCGAACAGCGGCTGCCCGTCGATGTCCGTCTCGACATAGGCGGCCGCCCGGGCGTCGGCGCCCTGCGTGACCGCATGCTCGCGAAAATCGCGGATCTCGACGGCGAGGCCGCATTCGGCGCGCAAGGCCTCGACAAAGGCGTCGATCGGGCCGTTGCCGCGGCCGCGAACCACCTTCGTCTCGCCGTTCAGCCGCACCCGCGCCTCGATCTCGCGCTGCCCGCCGCCGGCGGCCGGCCAGGTCTTGTGGTCGATCAGCGCGAGGGCGCCGGGTGCCAGGTATTCGTCGCGGAAGGCATCCCACAGCGCCGCCGAGACCATCTCCTTGCCGGTGGCGTCGGTGATCCGCTGGACGATCCGGGCGAACTCGATCTGCAGGCGCCGCGGCAGGTCGAGCCCGTGATCGGCCTGCAGCAGATAGGCGACGCCGCCCTTGCCGGACTGGCTGTTGACACGGATCACCGCCTCGTAGCTGCGGCCGAGATCGGCGGGGTCGATCGGCAGGTACGGCACCTCCCACAGCCCGCTGTTGCTGCCCTCCATCGCCGCGAAGCCCTTCTTGATCGCGTCCTGGTGCGAGCCGGAGAAGGCGGTGAAGACCAGCTCGCCGCCATAGGGATGGCGCGGATGCACCGGCAGCTGGTTGCAGTACTCGACCGTCTTCACGACCTCGTCGATGTCGCGGATGTCGAGAAGCGGGTCGACGCCCTGGCTGAACATGTTGAGCGCCAGCGTCACGACGTCGACATTGCCGGTGCGCTCGCCGTTGCCGAACAGCGTGCCCTCGACGCGGTCGCAGCCCGCCATCATCGCCAGCTCCGCGGCGGCGACGCCGGTGCCGCGATCGTTGTGCGGATGGACGCTGAGCACGATGCTGTCGCGGTTCTTCAGGTTGCGGCTCATCCACTCGATCTGGTCGGCGAAGATATTCGGCGTCGCCATCTCGACGGTGGACGGCAGGTTGAGGATGATCTTCTTCTGCGGCGTCGGCTGCCACACGTCCATCACCGCCTCGCAGATCTCCTTCGCGAAATCGAGCTCGGTGCCGGTGAAGCTCTCCGGCGAATATTCGAGCACGACCTCGGTGCCGGTCAGGCGTTCCGCCAGCGCCTTGACCCGGCGGGTCCCGTTCACCGCGATGTCGACAATGCCCGGCCGGTCGAGGCCGAATACGACGCGGCGCTGCAGGGTCGAGGTCGAGTTGTAGAGATGAACGATGGCGCGGCGCGCGCCCCGAATGCTCTCGAAGGTGCGGTCGATCAGCTCGTCGCGCGCCTGGGTCAGCACCTGGATGGTGACGTCGTCCGGAATCAGGCCGCCGTCGATCAGTTCGCGCACGAAATCGAACTCGGTCTGCGATGCGGACGGGAAGCCGACCTCGATCTCCTTGAAGCCCATGCGCACCAGCAGCTCGAACATGCGGCGCTTGCGCTCCGAGCCCATCGGCTCGATCAGCGCCTGGTTGCCGTCGCGCAGGTCGACGCTGCACCAGACCGGCGCCTTGTCGATGACGCGGCCGGGCCAGCGCCGGTCGGGCAGATCGATGGGCGTGAACGGTCGGTACTTGTGAATCGGCATCGCAGTCATGGTCATGTCCTCGAATTGGTTGGGGAGCGAGCGGACGTGAGCGGCCGACGATCCTGCACGCAATGCGCGCGATCAGCGGCCGCCGATAAGTCGCTCGACGGGCAGCCAACGCGGATGGAACGACGGGACTGCGCGATATGGATGGGGGGACACGGGCGGTTTTCCTGACAGCTTCGACGAAACGATGAGACGCGGGCGGCCGGCGCCCGCGAGGGCACCGGTCAGATAAGTCGAAGCGTCGTAAGTCGGAAAACCATGAAGCGCAGGTTACGGGCCAGCAGCCTCCGCGTCAACCGCCAAACACAGATCGGGCGTGGCCGGATCGTGCGGCATTGGCCATAATCGGCGCCCTTCGCAGCACAGCATCGGGAGGCCCGCATGCCTGCATTCGACGCGATCGTCATCGGCGGAGGAACCGGCGGCGCGTATATGGCGCAGCGGCTCGCGAGCGGCGGCATGAAGACCGCGCTTGTCGAGCGCAGCCAGCTTGGCGGCACCTGCGTCAATGTCGGCTGCACGCCGACCAAGACGCTGGTGGCCAGCGCCTACGCGGCCCGAATGGCACGGCGCGCCGGCGACTACGGCGTCGCGATCGGCGGCCCGGTCAGCGTCGACATGAAACGCGTGAAGGCGCGCAAGGATGCCGTCGTCGAGCAGCAGCGGACACGGCTTGAAGCGTGGCTGAAGGAGACACGCAACTGCACGGTCTACGCTGGCCAGGCGCGATTCACCGCGCCGCGCGAGGTGCGCGTCGGCGATGCGGTGCTCACGGCGGAACGATTCTTCATCTGCGTCGGCAGCCGTGCCGCGGCGCCGCCGATGCCGGGGCTGGACCGGATCGACTATCTGACGAATTCGTCGATCCTGGATCTCGATGTCCTGCCGGCGCACCTGGTGATCGTCGGAGGCAGCTATATCGGCCTGGAGTTCGCACAGATGTACCGGCGCTTCGGCAGCGAGGTGACTGTCATCGAGATGGGCAGTCGCCTGATCGGGCGGGAAGACGAAGAGGTCTCGGCCGCCATCCTGGACATTCTTCGGGCCGAAGGAATCCACGTCCGGCTCGATGCCAATTGCATCGCCGTCGATCGCAGGGGCGATCGGATCACGGCGAGGGTCGCCTGTGCGGACGGCCCGCCCGAGATCGAGGGCAGCCATCTGCTGCTCGCCACGGGGCGACGGCCGAATACGGACGACCTCGGCCTCGACAGGGCCGGGGTCGCGCTGGACGAGCGCGGCCATATCGCGGTCGACGATCACCTCCGCACCAATGTGCCCGGCATCTGGGCGCTCGGCGATTGCAATGGACGCGGCGCCTTTACGCACACCGCCTATAATGATTTCGAGATCGCCGCCGCGAACCTTCTCGACAACGATCGGCGCAGGGTCAGCGAGCGCATCCAGGCCTATGCACTCTATATCGATCCGCCGCTGGGGCGCGTCGGGCTGACCGACGCCGAGGTGAGGAAGAGAGGCCGCCCGGCCCTGACCGGCAAACGGCCGATGACCCGCGTGGCACGCGCCGTCGAGAAGGGCGAGACACAGGGCTTCATGAAGATTGCGGTCGATGCGGAGAGCAAGGAGATTCTCGGCGCCGCGATCCTGGGACCCGGCGGAGACGAGGCGATCCATTGCATTCTCGATGTCATGTACGCCAAGGCCCCGTATACCGTCCTGCAGCGGGCGATGCACATCCACCCGACCGTATCGGAACTGGTCCCGACCATCCTGGCCGAACTGAAGCCGATGTGAGCCGGACCGGCTTCATGGCCTAGCGCGGGTTCGCCACGCCGACCTGCCGGCACATCGGCAGCAGCAGGCAGGTCGAGCATTGCGGCCGGGCCGCGGTGCAGAGGAACTTTCCGAACGGCACCAGCCGCTCGTTGATCTCGATCCAGTAGCGCCGCGGCAGGATCTCCAGCAACACCGCCATGGTCTGCTCCGGCGTGCGGGTCGCGACATAGCCCCAGCGGTTGGCGACGCGGTGGACATGGACATCGACCGCGATCGCCGGACGACTGAAGCCGACCGCCAGCGTCAGCGCCGCGATCTTCGGCCCGACGCCGCGAAAGGTCATGAGCGTCGCGGCTTCTTCCGGAACGCGTCCGTCATACTCTGCACTGATTCGCTGCGCGATCACCTTGAGATCGCGCGCCTTGGCCTCCGCGAACCTGGCGCCGTGCAGCAGCTTTGCGAGCTCATCCTGTCCGAGCGCCGCGAGCGCCTGCGGCGTCCGCGCCACCGCGAACAGCCGCGCGCAGACAGCGACGGTCGTTTCGTCGCGCGTGCGCGCCGAGATCAGGCTGCCGACGAGCTGCTCGAACGGCGTGTCATTGCCGCGATCGCGCAGTTCGAACATCGCGGCCTTCGGGAGTTCAGCCGTCATCCGCCGCAGACGCCGGAAGACCTCGTCGATGTCGAACGGCGCCTTGTCGCGACCGGCGCGCGGCCGGGCCGCTTCACGCGACCGCGCGGCGCGCGGCACGGCGGCCCCGGAGCTGCGCGAGCGCCACCGGCCGGAAGTCCCATACGTCGACGCCGACATCGATCTGGCGCGGCAGGCGTTTGAGTTGCCCGTGGCTATGTCCGTGCAGGTTCAAGGCGCCCTTGTACATCCCGTTCCAGGTGCGGAACGGGTAGTGGCAGAGGACGAGCCGCGTGCCCTCGACCTCGATCTCGGCATAGTCCCGGACGCTGGCCCAGCCGCGCAGCGAGGTCGTCGCCGCTTCGTCGTTGTTGCCGCGCACGAGATGCTTGCGCCCGGCGAGCGAGTCGAGGATGCGCGACAGCGCGGACTCGTCCATACCGATCGCGAAATCGCCGAGGTGCCATATCTCGTCCCGCGGCCGGACGCATGCGTTCCACCGCGCGATCATGGTCTCGTTCATTTCCCGAACGGATGCGAATGGCCGATGAAACCGCGCGATGGCCTGGGTATGGCCGAAATGCGTGTCGCTCGTGAAGTAGACGCTCATTCTCCAGCCGTAACGCCCGGGACCGCCGCATCGCTCCGCTCGCGGGCTGGAACGCCTCCTGCAGCGCGACGTTCTCCGACCGAGGGGCCAGCCTGGCGAGGTGCTGTGATGCCGGATTCCGATCGCGACAAGCACGCGGGCAAGAGCGAGGAGGAGCGCCTCCGCCGCCGCGCCTACGAGCTGTGGGAACGGGAGGGTCGCCCGCACGGGCGGCATGAGCATCACTGGCACTTGGCACGAGAGGAGGCCGCCCGCGGATCGCGCGACGGCGCCGACGCTCAGGCTGTCCCCGCAGCGCGGACCGGTGCAGGTTCAGCCGACCAAGGCGCCCCGCGTCCGGAGGGGGAAGAGACGGCGGCGCGGCGGCTGCCGCCCGAAGAAAGGAGTTCGGGCACGGAAGCCGATCCGCTGGGCCTGGTTCAGGGCGAGAGCGCCGGATTCGGCGCCGGCATCAGCGACGACATGGTCGAGAACACCACGACCCCGACTCCTGCCAAGGCCGAGCCGCAAACCGCCGAGCCTTCGCGCCCCGCGCCATCGCGACCCGCCGGAGCGAAGCGGGCCAGGAAGCGGGAGGGCACTTCCCCGCCGCCCCGGCGTCCGGGCCGGCCGCGCTAGCAGGCTTCCGATCCTTCAATCCTCATGCGGCGGCGGCTTCGGGGCGCCGGGAGAGCGATGTTCGCCGCGCTCGAGCTCGTTCTGCGGCTTGAACGGGTGCTCCCGGCGCGCACCGCCGTCATTCGTCGTGCTCGATCCGCCGCGGCTGGCGCGGCCGGTGGTCCGCCCGTCGGCCGGACGGTTCGGATCCATCTCGGGCCATGCATCGACGGTCCGCTGCGTATCCTTCGCCCCGGTTTCCTGCGGCTGGTTGAGATTCGATCCCTGATCTGCCTTGACGGGCATGTCGCCTCCATTGCGCTATCGTGAGGCAACGGCGGCGGCGTGGATCGGGTCCTAAGGCCAGGCTCTTGGGTCCCACGAACCCGCGCCGGCAGCGCGCGTTAGCTCGGTATGTCCCGCTTGACGGACCGGCTCGAAGACCCCGAGGAGCGCAGGGATACCGCTGCCCGGTTCATTCCGGCGAATCCGACGCTGAAGACCTTGCGCGAGGCCGCGGCGCATTGCACTGCCTGCCCGCTCTACAAGCTCGGAACCCAGACGGTATTCGGCGAGGGACCGGCGCATGCGCCGCTCATGCTGGTCGGCGAGCAGCCGGGCGACTACGAGGACCGCGTCGGCCGGCCGTTCGTCGGACCGGCCGGCAAGCTGCTCGACAGGGCCCTCGCGGAGGCCGGCGTCGACCGCGACAAGGCCTATGTGACCAATGCGGTCAAGCACTTCAAATGGACGGCGCGCGGCAAGCGGCGGCTGCACAGCAAGCCCAGCGGACCCGAGATCGCCGCCTGCAACCCTTGGCTTCAGGCCGAGATCGAGCTGGTTTCGCCGCACGTTCTCGTCTGCCTTGGCGCCACGGCGGCACAGGCGCTGCTGGGCCGGGACTTTCGCGTGACCAAGCAGCGCGGCGCGTTCATCAAGTCGAACCTGGCGCCGCACGTTCTGGCGACCGTTCATCCGTCGTCGTTGCTGCGGCTGCCGCCGCAGATGGACGCCGAGGTCGAATATCGCCGCTTCGTCGGCGACCTGCGCAAGATCGCGACCGTCCTTTAGGCGGCGGCATCGCGTCCCGGGGGTCCGCGGACGGGCCCGCAAATTTGCGCCCCGGGCCGGCCTTCGCGTGCTATTTTCGCCGCGCCTTCGACAACGCGATCAACTGCTTGACCCAAGATTCCAGAATCCTGCGGCCATCCGACTCCACCCGCGCGCTGGCAACCCGCCTGGTGCGCGAGCACGTGCGTCCGCACTGGCGGCGGATAGCCCTTGCCGTCGTCGCGATGTGCCTCGCCGCAGGCGCCACCGCCGTCAACGCCTGGCTGATGGAGCCGGTGCTCGACGACGTGTTCGTGCGCAAGGACCGCACGATGCTGCTGCTGATCCCGTTGGCGCTCATGGTCTCGGCGCTGGTCAAGGGCAGTGCCACGTATGCGCAGGCGGTGCTGCTGAACCATGTCGGGCAACGCATCATCGCCGACCTGCAGATCAGGCTCTTTGCGCATCTCATGCGCGCCGACCTGCAGTTCTTCCATGACAACCCGACCGGAAGGCTGATCTCGCGCGTCACCAACGACGTCAATCTGATGCGCGGCGCGGTGACGCGCGCGCTGACCGGCATCGCCAAGGATGCGCTGACGGTCGCCTTCCTCGTCGCCCTGATGTTCTATCAGGACTGGCAGCTTGCGCTGATCGCCTTCGCCACATTCCCGATCGCCATCCTGCCGATCGTCAAGATCGGCCGCCGCATGCGGAAGGTTTCCGCCAACACCCAGGTCGAGATGGGCAATCTCTCGACCGTCCTCGACGAGACCTTCCAGGGCGCGCGGCACGTCAAGGCATACGGCATGGAGGCGCACGAGACCCGGCGCGCCGCCAAAGTCATCGAGGGGCTGTTCCGCCTCGTGCTCAAGGCGACGCGCACGCGTTCGGCATCGCAGCCGATCATGGAGACATTGGGCAGCGCAGCGGTCGCGCTCGTCGTTTTCTATGGCGGCAGCCAGGTGATCGTCGGCGCGACGACGCCAGGGACGTTCTTCTCCTTCATCACCGCCCTGCTGCTGGCCTATCAGCCGGTCAAGAGCCTTGCCAATCTCAACGCGACCTTGCAGGAAGGTCTCGCCGGCGCTTCGCGCGTGTTCGCACTGATCGACAGCGAGCCGCAGATCAGGGACCGGCCCGCCGCCCAGCCATTGCGGATCGGGCGCGGCGAGATCGTGTTCGACGACGTCCATTTCGCCTATGCGCCGGGCAAGGCCGCGCTGCATGGCCTCTCGTTGGTCGTGCCCGGCGGCAAGACGGTGGCGCTGGTCGGGCCTTCGGGCGCCGGGAAGTCGAGCGTGCTCAACCTCATTCCGCGCCTTTACGACGTCGATCGCGGGCGCGTGACGATCGACGGCACTGACGTGCGCGACGCGACCCTGGCCAGCCTTCGTGCGGCGATCGGCATCGTCAGCCAGGAAGTCAGCCTGTTCCATGACACGGTGCGCGCCAATATCGCCTACGGCAAGCCGCAGGCGAGCGAGGCCGAGATCGCACAGGCCGCCGCCGCGGCGGGCGCGGCCGAGTTCATCGCCGCCCTGCCGCAGGGCTACGACACGATCGTCGGCGAGCGCGGCGTTAAGCTGTCGGGAGGACAGCGGCAGCGCATCGCCATCGCGCGCGCCCTGCTGAAGAACGCGCCGATTCTGCTGCTCGACGAAGCGACGTCGTCGCTCGACACCGAATCCGAGCGCCAGGTCCAGGCGGCGCTTTCTGTCTTGATGAAGGGTCGCACGACGCTGGTCGTCGCGCACCGCCTCTCGACCATCGTCGACGCCGACATCATCTACGTGATCGAGAATGGCCGCGTCGCGGAGCAGGGCCGTCATGTCGAGCTGCTGGGACGCGGCGGAGCCTATGCCCGTCTCTACGCCGCACAAGGAGCGGAGCACGGCGGCGTCGCCGAGTTCGATGCCGGTGCGGCCAGCCGGGCGCGTGCCTGACGGAGGTCGTCGGTGAAGCGGCTGCTCCGTTCCGGCCTGGCGCAGGCGATCGTCGCATGGCTTGCGGCGCAGTACATCCGCGTGGTGTTCGCGACCACCCGCTGGACCGTTCTCGGCGCCGAACACTCCGCCCGGCTGCGGGCCGAAGGCAAGCCGCTGATCGGGTGCTTCTGGCATGGCCGCATGCTGATGATGCCGACGATCTGGACCTATCCGGCGCCGATGCACATGCTGATCTCGGAGCACCAGGACGGACGCCTGATCGCGCGCGTCATCAGGCATTTCGGCGTCCGTACCATCACCGGCTCCAGCTCGCGCGGCGCCGTCGCGGCGCTGCGCGCCATGGCACAGACCCTGGCGGAGCAGGGCTGCGTCTCGGTGACGCCCGACGGGCCGCGGGGCCCGCGCATGCGCGCCGCACCGGGCATCGCCATGGCCGCGAAGCTCACGGGCACGCCGATCGTTCCGGTGTCGTACTCGTCCACGCGCGGCGTGGTGATGCTGTCGAGCTGGGATCGGTTCCTGATCGCCCTTCCCTTCGGCCGCGGCGTCTTCCTCTGGGGCGCGCCCGTGTACGTCCCGCCGGACGCCGACGCGGCGGCCCTCGAATCGGCCCGCGCAATGGTCGAAGAGCAGCTCAACGAGCTGACGCGCGAAGCCGACCGCATGTGCGGCCGCGCCCCGGTCGAGCCCGAACCGGCCGCATCGCAGCTCGCCGCCGGCCCGGCATGAGCGCCGCCTATCGCCTCGCCGCGGCGGCCGCCGGCCCTGCCCTGCGCGTACTCCTCATGGCGCGAACGCGCGCCGGCAAGGAAGACCCCGCGCGCATCCAGGAGCGATTCGGCGCCGCAAGCGCGCCGCGGCCGCCCGGGCCGCTGCTTTGGCTGCATGCCGCCAGCAACGGCGAGGCGCGCTCGGCGCTCGGCATCGTCCAGCGCGCGCTCGCCGGCCGGCCCGACCTCCATGTCCTGTTCACGACCTTCACCCTGACGGCGGCGCGCATGCTTGCCGATGCGCTGCCGCCGCGCGCGACGCACCAGTTCGTGCCGCTCGACGTGCCGGCCTGGATCGACCGCTTCCTCGACCACTGGCGGCCGGATGCGGCGCTGTGGATCGAGGGCGAGCTGTGGCCGAACCTGATCGCGCGCACGGCTGCACGCGGCGTGCCGATGGCGCTGGTCAACGCGCGCATCTCCGAGGAGTCGTTCCGGCGCTGGAAGTCGGCCGGCAGGCTGTTCCGCCCGCCGCTCGAGGCGTTCGAGATCTGCCTCGCCCAGAGCCCCGCCGATTCGGAACGGCTGGCGATGCTTGGCGCGCTCACGCCGCGGTTCCTTGGCCATTTGAAGTTCGACGGCAACGAGCTCCCCGCCGATCCCGGCGCGCTGCGGATATTGGCCGAGACCATCGGACCCCGACCGCTTTGGCTCGCCGCGAGCACGCGCGAGGGCGAGGAAGAGGCGGTCATCGCGGCCCACAAGGCCCTGGCATCGACGCACCGCGCGCTGCTGACGATCATGGTGCCGCGCCATGCGCGCCGCGGCGACGACGTCGCCGGGCTCCTCGCGGCTGCCGGGCTGGCATTCGCACGGCGTTCGAAAGGGGAGCGCCTCACCGGGGAGAGCGCGATCTATCTCGCCGATACGATGGGCGAGCTCGGGCTGTTCTACCGGCTCGCGCGCATCGCCTTCATCGGCGCGTCGCTGGTGCCGAAAGGCGGACAGAATCCGCTCGAGGCGGCGCAGCTCGGCTGCGCGCTCGCCTTCGGCCCGCACATGACCAACTGCCGCGACATCGCCGACGCGATGCTGATTGCGGGGGCCGCCGTCGAGGTGCGCGATGCGGCCTCCCTCGCCGCGCATGTCTCGACGCTGCTCGGCGACGACGAAGCGCGCCGGCGCGCCGGAGACGCGGCGCTCAAAGTGGCGGCGCAGGGCCGCGGCGCGACCGAACGCGTCATGGACGCACTCGCGCCGCTGTTCGCGCGGATGCCGAGGCAGGGTCCGCATGGCGACGGTCATGCGCCGGCCTGAGTTCTGGCAGCACGGCGGTGCGGCCGGCGCGCTGCTGGCGCCGCTCGGCGCGCTCTATGGCGCCGCGGCGCGGCTGCGCGAGCGGACTGCGACGCCGTGGCACGCACCGGTGCCGGTCATCTGTATCGGCAACCTGACGGTCGGCGGCACCGGCAAGACGCCCACGGCGCTTGCGATCGCCCGGATCCTGCAGGACTGGCATCTGCGCGTCGCCTTCCTCAGCCGGGGCTATGGCGGCGCGCTGCGCGGGCCGGTCGAGGTCGATGCGGCGCGCCACGGCGCCGCCGAGGTCGGCGACGAGCCGCTGCTGCTAGCCGCGCGCGCCTCGACCTGGGTCGCGCGCGACCGCAGGAACGCTGCACGGGCCGCCATCGCCGGCGGCGCCGATGTTCTCGTCATGGATGACGGCCTGCAGAATCCGGCGCTGGCGAAGGACCTGCGGCTGGTCGTCATCGACGGCGGATACGGCTTCGGCAACGGGCGGGTGCTGCCGGCCGGGCCGCTGCGCGAGCCGATCGCACGCGGAATGGCGCGCGCCAGCGCCTTCGTCCTGATCGGCGAGGACGAGCGCGGCCTTGCTCCGATGCTCGCCCGGCAGGCGGCGCTGCTCCGCGCCAGCCTGGTTCCCGATTCCGCCGCGCTCGCACTCGCCGGCCGCAAGGTCTTCGCGTTCGCCGGCATAGGCCGCCCGGAAAAGTTCTTTGCAACCATCGACGCGCTCGGCGCCGTGCGCGTCGGCGCCAGCGCCTTTCCCGACCATCATCCCTACACCGAGGACGAGGCGATGCGGCTGGTCGAGCAGGCGAGCCGGCTCGGCGCCACGCCGGTCACCACGGCGAAGGATTTCGTGCGCCTGCCGCCGGGTGCCCGCGGCATGGTCACGGCCGTGCGCGTCGAACTCGCGTTCGGGGACGAGGCCGCGGTCGGGCGGATCCTGCGCACGGCGCTCGCCGCGCACGGCGCTCCTGCGAAGGAGGACAAGGGTGGCTAGTCGGACCCAATGGCAACGCCGCCTGACGCGTATCGTGCAGCCGGTCGAAGCCGCGATCGTACACACCGCGTTCGTTCTGTTCCGCATGATGTCGCTGGAGACCGCCTCGGCCATCGGCGGGCGGATCGCACGGACCATCGGCCCGCGGATCGGCGTGACGCGGCGCGCGCGCAAGAACCTGCGTCGCGTGTTTCCCGAGAAGACCGACCATGAGATCGAAGCCATCATCCGCGACATGTGGGAGAATCTCGGCCGCGTGGCGACCGAGTATCCGCATCTGTCGCGCATGCGCGCATTTCCGCCCGGGAACAATGTCGAGGTCGTCGGCACGGAGCAT
Organism: Alphaproteobacteria bacterium; assembly: GCA_041690495.1. Lineage (GTDB taxonomy): Bacteria > Pseudomonadota > Alphaproteobacteria > CACIAM-22H2 > CACIAM-22H2 > DATAAP01. Next base: position 390,418 of record JAWLHE010000003.1, read on the forward strand.
GTCGACGCAGGCCGCGCGCGCGGCAAGCCGCTCATCTTCTTCGCGGGCCATATCGCGAACTGGGAGATCAGCGGCCTGGCCGCAAAGCAGTACGGCGTTCCCCTGCACCTCATCTACCGGCCGGCCAACAATCCGTGGGTCGAGCAGATGTTCCGCGAGGGCCGCGGCGACATCGCCGCCGGACTGATCCCGAAGGGGGCCGAGGGAGCGCGGGCGGCGGTGCAGGCGCTGCGCGAGGGCAAGCAGCTCGGCATCCTCATCGACCAGAAGATGAATGACGGGATTCCCGTGCCGTTTTTCGGTCGCGACGCGATGACGGCGCCGGCGCTGGCGCGACTTGCGCTGAAGTTCGACTGCACGGTGCTGCCGGTGCAGGTGGAGCGGATCGCGGGCGCGCGCTTCCGCCTGACCGTGCATCCGCCGCTGCCGCTCGAGCGGACCGGCAACCTGCAGAAGGACGTGCATGCGATCATGACCCGCGCCAACGCGCATCTCGAGGCGTGGATCCGCCACCGCCCTGCGCAATGGCTGTGGCTGCATCGCCGCTGGCCCGACTGAGCGCAGCGCGCAGCAGCGTCACGCTCAACTCTTCGCCGGTTTCCGCGCGCCGATCAATCTGACGAGGCGCAGCATGTCTTCGGGGATCGGCGTCTCGAGCGCGTCCCGAAAAAGGCCGGCGAGCATCGTGTCGATGGAGCGCCGCCGCGCGTCGCCTTCAGCGTCTTCATCACGCTCCTGCCCGGTCTGCCTCGGTGGCTTGCGCTTGCTCACCGCAACCTCGATATCGCCCACGAACAACTCCTGCGGGCGCGCGGGCGTTCCATCTTGGCCATGCCGGCCAGGCGACGGACCGCTCGAAGATGGTTCGCTCTCGGTGCGCGGGATGCAACTGCGGAAGGCGAGCACGCGCCGCTCAGTGTCCGCTCGCCTGTACTTGCGGAACGCCGATCCTGGCGACGGCCACCACACTTCCGACCAGGACGACGGAGATCACCAGACCCAGACCGATCAGGAAGGCGAACGCCTTCGGCTTCGAACCCATCGCCCAGCGCTCGATCCCCCCTTGCGGCCGCGTGTTCATTGGCATTCCCTGCGTTTGCGAGTCGTGCAATCAGAGCGCGAAGCGCGGCGCTTGGAAACTGTCCGACCGGATTAATCCGTTTACACGAGGAGCCGCGATGGCGGTCTGCGCCCGGTCAGCCGGAATCGACGATCCGAACCCGGGCCCATCTCGCCGGCCAGCTCTTCTCGGCCATGCGACGGCGATAGACGTCGATTTTCTCCCTGCCGCTGGACGTCGGGCGTACGGTCATCGCGAACAGATCGTCCGTGCCCCAGGGAGCGAGAAGCTCGAGCGCATCGTCGCCGCTCAACCGCGCGGCGATACAGGTCGGGGTCTCCAGCCAGTGCCGCAGCGCATCGTGCGTCGATCCATACGGCGCATCGCCGTTGTCGATGTGCATGCGCGCCTGGTTCGTCACCGACCATGCCGCCGGCATGATGGCGTTCAGTCGCCGCTCCAGCGCCGTCTCGCGCTCGGGAGAAAGGTCGTCGCGGTCGTGATAGAGCACGTCGATATCGGTCGGCATCGTCATGGCGGCATGGCCGCTGAGCCAGTCCCAGACGCAGCTGCGGACGAAGCCGGCGCCGACGGCCCAGTCGGGCAGAGCGAGACCGCGCACCGTCCGCAGCACCGTCATGCGCCACGGATCGGCCGCGATCAGCTCGAGCACCTTGCGCTCGTCCCGTGCGCTGCTCATCGCGGCGCCTGCCCGTCCCAGCCGGCTTCCAGCCGCCGCAGAAAATCGAACGCCGCGCGGCCGCCGCCGCGAAGCCACAGATCGTTGTGGGAGGCGCTCTCGACCACGTGACGCATTTTCGGCGCGCCGATCGCGGCATAGAGCCGGTCGAACTGCGCATGCGGCACGACCTCATCACGCGAGCCGTACGTCACCATCACCGGCATCCGCAGCGAACGCGCCGCCTCCAGCGACTCGAAACGGTCCCACATCAGCAGGCGAATCGGCACGAACGGATAGGCCGCCGCCGCGACGTCCACCGCGGCCGTGAACGGCGCCTCGAGGATCACCCCCGCCACGGACCGCTCGCTGGCAAGGCGCATCGCGACCGCAGCACCCAGCGAAAAGCCGTGCAGGACGACGCGCGCGCCGCGGCCTTCGAGAAAGTCCATCGCCGCACGGCCATCGCGATAGAGGCCGGCCTCGTCCGGCGCACCCGGATTGCCGCTATAGCCGCGATAGCTCGCCAGCATGACGCCATAGCCGGACTCGATCAGCTTGCGCGCGAACGGCGCATGAGCGCCCAGGAAATCGCCGTTGCCGTGAAAGGACAGGATCGTGAAGCGGCCCGGCGGGGCCGGGTGGTACCATGCTGCCAGGTCGAGCCCGTCGCTGGTCCTGACGCTGACGACGCTCATCTCGGGCACCGTCATCCGTGCCGGCACCGCGCGGAACTGGCTGGCGGGAAACACGAGGCTGCGCTGGAAACCGTACATGCCGGCGACCAGCAGCGCGTACGCGCCGGCGATCGCGACAAGAAAGGTCAGCACGCCGCGCAGCATCGCCGCGCGGCGAGATGTCCCGCCTTCCGTCGCGGCGCCATCACCGCCCGCCGACACCGATGCCGGCGCCGGGACCGGCCGCCGGCATCGGCGGCACGAGAAGCGCCGGATCGAGGCGGATGTCGAACAGGTTGACGCGCCAGTCGAGATGCGCGGCGGTGGCCCGGCCGGTGGCGCCCAGCGTGCCGATCACCTGCCCCTGCGCGACCTGCTCGCCGTCGGCGACCGCTATGGTCGCGAGATGCGAATAGGCCGAATTGAGCCCGTGTCCGTGATCGATGATGACGGTCTTGCCGGTGAAGAACATGTCGGAATGCGCCAGCGAGACTACGCCCGGCGCCGCGGCGACGATCGGCGTGCCCGCCGGCGCCGCTATGTCGACGCCGAAATGCGGCTGCCGCGGCCGGCCGTTGAGGATGCGCTGGCTGCCGTAGACGCCGCTGATCGGTCCGATCGCCGGCCAGACGAAGCCGGACGCGAAGAACGGTTCGGCACTGTCGATGGCGCGGGCCTTCGCGACCAGCGCCACGTCTTCCCTGATGCGCTGCAGGTCCTCGGGCTTCGGCGTCACCTGCCGCTCCGGCAGCCCGTCGATGCGCTGGATGTCGTACCGGCGCGGCTCGACCGCGAGGCGGCGCGTCTCCCTGCGGCCGTCGGGGAACTCGACTTCGAGCGTCGCCTCGGCGGGCGCGTCGCGGCCGAAGCCGATCAGAAACGTGCCGTCGCCGGCCACACGCATCGCGCGGCCCTCGAACGTGACGCGCGAGCCCGGCGGCGCCTTGCCGGTGACGAGTCCGCCCTGGACGAAATTCCCCCGCAGATCGATGTCCGATGCGCGGGCCGGCGTCGCGGCGACCGCCAGCATGATGGCCAGCGACAGCAACGCGCTGCGCATCACAGCAGCCGCCCCTGGTCCTTGGACGGCTTGGCCGGCTTTGCGGGCTTACGCGGCTTGGCCGGGACGGCGCCGCCGTCCACCTGTGCGGCCACCTCGCCGTCGCGGAAGCGCAACCCGACCGAGCCGGCGGCACGCGCGTCGTCGGCCGAGGTGACGGCGCGCCCCTCGGCGTCGTGCACCAGCACGAAGCCGCGCTCGAGCACGCGCTCGTACGAGAAGCTCTCGAGGAGCTGGCCCGCCGATGCGACATGCTTCGCGCGATCGGAAACCGTGCGCGCGGTCGCGGCGCGTGCGCGCGCCATCAGTTCGGCGAGCCGGTCGCCGGACTGCGCCATCGCCCGCCGCGTGGCGAGCTGGGACGCCGCAAGCCGCGCCGCGCGGTCGTCGAGCGTCTCTCGCGCGCGCCGCACCTGCTGATAAGGATGCGGCAGGCGCGCGAACAGCGTCGCGACCTGGCCGCTGCGGAATGCGAGAAGATTCTCGAAGCCGAGCGCCAGCCGCTCGGCGCGGTCGTCGAGCCGCTGCATCCAGTCCTCGATGATCCGCCGCGGATCGCCGAGGCCGCGCGCGAGCCCATCCAGCCGCATGCGCCGTTCCTCGAGCATGCGCTGCAACGCGCCGACCAGGCGCTGCGCATCGCGCATGATGTCGGCGATCAGCTCGACGCGTACGGGCACGGCCATCTCGGCGGCGGCAGTGGGCGTCGGCGCGCGGCGGTCGGCGGCAAAATCGATCAGCGTGGTGTCGGTCTCGTGCCCGACCGCGGAGATCAGCGGAATCGCGCTGGAAGCGGCAGCGCGCACCACGATCTCCTCGTTGAAGGCCATCAGGTCCTCGAGGCTGCCGCCGCCGCGCGCCACGATCAGAAGGTCGGGGCGCGGCACGGCGCCTTCCGGCGCCAGCGCGTTGAAGCCTTCGATCGCCGCCGCGACCTGCTCCGCGGCGCCGTCGCCCTGCACGGCGACCGGCCAGACGATGACCCGGCGCGGGAAGCGGTCGTTGAGGCGATGCAGGATGTCGCGGATCACGGCGCCGGTCGGCGAGGTTACGACGCCGACCACGTCGGGCAGGAACGGCAAGGGCTTCTTGCGCTCCTCATCGAACAGGCCCTCGGCAGCGAGGCGCTTCCTGCGCTCCTCGATCATCTTGAGGAGAGCGCCCTCGCCCGCCAGCTCCATGCGCTCGATGACGAGCTGGTATTTCGAGCGTCCGGGATAGGTCGTGACGCGTCCGGTGCAGATCACCTCCATGCCGTCCTCGGGCTTGAGACCGAGCCGCGCCGCCGAGCCGCGCCAGACGACGGCGTCGATCACGGCGTCGGTGTCCTTGAGGCACAAATAGAGATGGCCGGAGGTGTGGCGCTTGAACTGCGAAATCTCGCCGCGCACCCGCACCAGCGGGAAGGCGCCCTCGACCGTCTTCTTCACCGCCTGCGACAGTTCGCCGACGGTGAATTCGGGAATGTTGGGGCGCAGCGGCGCCTTGTCGGCAGGGGGCAGAAATTCGTTCATGGCAGGTCGCGGCCCTTATGATACAAGCCGCGCCAGAGCAAAAGATAGGGCGACGCAATGCGGATTCTGGTGGTCGGATCAGGGGGTCGCGAGCACGCGCTGTGCTGGTCGATCGGCGCCTCGCCGCTGTGCGACAAGCTTTACTGTGCGCCGGGCAATGCCGGGATCGCTCGCGAGGCCGAGTGCGTGCCGATTGCGGCCGACGATCTCGACGGGATCGTGCGGTTCGCGACCGAGAACCGCATCGATTTCGTCGTGGTCGGCCCCGAGGCCCCGCTCGTTCTCGGCCTCGTCGACCGGCTCGAGGCCGCCGGCATCAAGGCGTTCGGGCCGAGCCAGCAGGCGGCCGCGCTCGAGGGCTCGAAAGGCTTCGCCAAGGATTTCTGCGCCAAGTACAGGATCCCGACGGGTGCCTATGGCCGCTTCAGTCAGCGCGACGCAGCGCATGCCTATGTGAAGGAGAAAGGTGCGCCGATCGTCGTCAAGGCCGACGGGCTCGCCGCCGGCAAGGGCGTCACCGTCGCCATGACCGAGGAAGAGGCGCTCGCCGCGATCGACGAGGCCATGGTCGAGAACCGCTTCGGCATCGCCGGCGCCGAAGTCGTCATCGAGGACTATCTTGAAGGCGAGGAGGCAAGCTTCTTCGCGCTGTGCGACGGCCTGCATGCGCTGCCGCTCGGCGCCGCCCAGGACCACAAGCGCGTCGGCGAGGAAGACACTGGTCCCAACACCGGCGGCATGGGCGCCTATTCGCCCGCCCCCGTCATCACCAGGATGATGACCGAGGCGATCATGTCGACGATCATCCGCCCGACGGTCGCGGGCATGGCCAAGGAAGGCCGCCCCTTCAAGGGCGTGCTGTTCGCCGGGCTGATGATCACGCGACAGGGACCGAAGCTGATCGAGTTCAACGTCCGCTTCGGCGACCCCGAATGCCAGGTGCTGCTGCCGCGGTTGAAATCCGACCTGCTGCCGGCGCTCGTCGCGGCGCGCGATGGCGGCCTCGGCAACTTCGACCTGCGCTGGCATGACGAGGCAGCACTGTGCGTGGTGATGGCGGCGAACGGCTATCCCGGCGATTACGAGAAGGGCACCGAGATCCGGAATCTCGACGGTGCCGAGGCGATGCCCGGTGTCACCATCTTCCATGCCGGCACCAGGGCCGAAGGCGGACGCGTGATCGCCACCGGCGGACGCGTGCTCGGCGTGACCGCGACGGCCAAGACGATCGCCGCCGCGCAGAAGGCCGCCTACCGCGCCGTGGACGCGATCAACTGGCCCGGCGGCTTCTGCCGGCGCGACATCGGCTGGCGGGCGATCGGCCGCCGCTAAGGATTCTCAGGCCGCCTCCTCTGCGATCATAAGGTCGCGATCAGGCTTATCCAGCAGGTTCGTATCGGCATGACGAATCGATATGCGATAGCCTGGCCTGATTCCGCGGGAACAAGGCCTCGGGAGCGAATTTCGCCTGACGAACGCGACGCAGCCCTGTCCTTTTTTCAGTTCCCGCGGAAAGCGGCCGCGGGCTAGGTTGAGCGCCCGCAATCACCAACCGGTACGCAACACGCATGGCCGAAGGCAGTCTCGACGCAGCACTCGTCTATCCTTCCGAAACTCCGCCCGCACCCGGCACGACGCAGGAGCTGGCCCCTGGCGTGCGCTGGCTGCGCATGCCCCTGCCCTTCCCGCCTGATCACATCAACCTGTGGCTGCTCGAAGACGGCGACGGATGGACCATCGTCGATGCCGGCCTCTACCGCGAGGAAGTGCAGGGCCACTGGGAAGCGATCTTCGCCAACGAGCTCCGCGGCCGGCCGGTCACGCGCGTCATCGTCACGCATTTCCATCCCGACCATATCGGCCTCGCCGACTGGCTGTGCCGGCGCTGGAGCGCGCCGCTGTGGATGACGGCGGCGGAATGGTACATGGCGCGTGCGATCCACGGCAGCAACAGCGAGACTGACATCGATGCGCGGCTCGCCTTCTACCGCAGCAACGGCGCCGACGACGAGCTGCTGGTCGAGGCGCAGAAGCCCAACAGCTTCTATCGTCGCAGCGTGCCCGAAGTGCCGCCGGTCTTCCATCGCATCCGTGAGGACGAGCCGATCGAGATCGGCGGACGCCGGTGGCGGCCGATCATCGGCCGAGGCCATGCGCCCGAACATGCATGCCTGCACGCGAAGGAACTCGGCGTCCTGATCGGCGGCGACATCCTGCTGCCGCGCATCTCGCCCAATGTCAGCGTCTGGCCGGCCGAGCCGCTGGCCAATCCGCTGCGCGACTATCTCGACTCCCTCGACGGCTTCCGTGACTTGTCGCCGGAGACGCTCGTTTTGCCGGCGCATGGCCTGCCCTATCGCGGGCTTCACGCGCGCATCGCCGCACTCAAGAGCCATCACGCCGAACGCCTCGAGCGACTTGCCGCGGCGATGGCCGAGCGGCCGCTCTCCGCGGTCGACTGCTTTCCCTTGCTGTTCCGGCGCGAGATCGGCCCCGGCAATGTCGGCCTCGCGACCGGCGAGGCGCTGGCGCATCTCCACTTCCTTGAAGCCGTCGGCCGCGCCGCGCGCGCGCGCGACCCGCACGGCGTGTGGCGCTTTTCACCGGCGCATCAGGTCCGAGACCTCGCCAGGCGATAGAGCACGTGCGAATGGCCGCGATGGTCGATGTCGCGCTCGTACGAAAACCCGAGCTTTGTCATCACGCGCTGCGACGCGTGGTTGATGGTCATTGCGAAGCAGACGATGCTCCGCAGACCAAGCGCATTAAATCCGATCGGCAACAGCGCCCTCCCCGTCTCCGTCGCGAGGCCGACTCCCCAGCATCCCGGGACCAGCGCGTAGGCGAGTTCGATCTCCGGACGTCCTCCGATCTCCACGTGGCGCAGCCCGGCCCGCCCGACGAACCGCTGATCGGTCTTGTCCAACAGGACGTAAAGACCGAAACCATGCTCTACCCAATGCTGCAGATTGGTTTCGAGATACGCGCGCGTCGCGTCATCGGCGCGAACGCCGCCGAGCGTGGCCATGACTCGCGGATCGCGGTGCATCCGGCATAGGTCCGGTAGATGCGCGGCGCTCAGGCGCTCCGCTGCCAGCCGTTCAGTCTCGAAGCTGTCGAACATGTCGCGCTTGTGCCTCGGCGGAGACGCCACGTCCATAGCATCTGATAAGCCTTGCCGGACGATCGTTCGGGGCATCCGCCCGCGCGCACGCGCGAGCCTCCGTTGACGGGCGCGCGGACCGCGCATACAGTTGAAAACGAGACAGAGTGTTTCAATTCATCGCAAGTCTCACGGGGCAACCGGAGCACAAAACGGGGCGGAGCACCCCCTCCGCCCGTCACAAAGGGAGGTAAACAAGATGACTGCAACATCCTGGCGGGTCATAGGCTTCGCAATCGGGGCCATCGCGCTCATGACTTTCGGCGCCCCGCAATCGGAAGCGCAGGAGAGGTTCCGCCTCAAGATGCAGACCGCGGTCCCCAGCACCGGACCACACGCCGTCCTGCTGAAACGCTTTGCCGACAACCTCGATCGGATGTCCGGCGGCCGCCTCAAGGTCGAGGTCCTTCCCGCGGGCGCCGTCGTGGGGCCGCAGGAGATCGCCGATGCGGTCAGCAAGGGCCTCGTCGACATGGGCTATGCATGGACGCATTACTGGACCGGCAAGCATCCCGCCTCCGGCCTGTTCAGCGCGCCGATGAGCGGAGCCGGCACCGGCCTCGACCAGATGGGCCATCTCGCGTGGATGCAGCAGGGCGAGGGAAAGGAGCTCTACAGAAAGCTCTACCAGGACGTTCTCAAGCTCGACGTCGTCGCCTTCCAGGTCATTCCTGACGGGCCCGAGGCGCTTGGCTGGTTCAAGAAGCCGATCACATCTCTTGAGGAATTCCGCAAGATCAAGTTCCGCACCCCGCCGGGCCTGCCTGGACAGGTCTATACCGAGATGGGCGTCTCGGTGACCGGCCTGCCCGGGCCGGAGATTATCCCGGCCGCCGAGCGCGGCGTGATCGATGCCGGCGAATGGGTGAATCCCGCGTCCGACCTCGACATGGGCTTCCACGAAATCTTCAAATACTATTCCCTGCAGGGCCTGCACCAGGCGATCGACGTCGGCGACATCATCATCAATGGTACCGTGTGGAAGAAGCTTCCGCCCGATCTCCAGGCGATCGTCGAAGTCGCGTCCAAGGCTTCGATCACCGAGAGCCTGACCTACTTCGTGGCGGAGAACTCGAAGGCGCTGGACGTCCTCGTCAACAAGCACAAGGTGCAGCTCTTCACGCCGCCGGCCGACTACCCGCCGGCCTTCCTCAAGGCCGCCAACACGGTCCTCAGGGGCTACGAGGAGAAGGATCCCTTCTTCAAGGAAGTGGTCCAGTCGATGCGCGGCTTCGCCGACACGGCCGTTCCCTATCGCGTCGAAACCCTCAAGCAGTCGCTCTTCATGGGCGAAGCCGGGTTGCAGGTCTCGAAGGAAAAGAAATAGGTCGCTGAGAATCACGCAGGGGGAGCTGCCCGTCCGGAAACGGGCGGCTCCCCCGATCTTTGATGGGCCGGGCGATTTGGGGGCGTCAATGGAGGAGGGGGTTACGTATCCGCCGAACGTGCCGCCGCACATGGAGCGGCTGCTGCGGATCATCGACGCGATCAGCATTTGGAGCGGCAAGGCTTTCGCCTGGCTGGTCATCCCGCTGATGGGCGCGCTCGTCTACGAAGTGGTCGCGCGCTATTTCTTCTCCGCCCCGACCCATTGGGCCTTCGACATCACCTACATGCTCTATGGGGCGCATTTCATGCTGGTGGCCGCCTACGGTCTCGCCAAGCACGACCACATCCGCACCGACTTCGTCTACCGGCTGATACCTGTCCGCTGGCAGGCGACGATCGATGCCTGGCTGTATCTCCTGTTCTACATCCCTGCCCTTGTCGTCTTCCTCTGGGTGAGCACCGATTTCGCGATCGAATCCTGGATCCAGGGCGAGCGCAGCAATCTGAGTCCGTGGCTGCCGCCGGTGTACCCGCTGAAGACGGCGCTGCCGGTCAGCGCGGCGCTGCTGCTCCTTCAAGGCGTATCGGAATTCCTCAAGAGCGCCTACGCCGCCAGAGCGGGGCGCTGGGAATGAGCCCGGAAATTCTCGGCCTCGGGATGGTCGGAGCCCTGTTCCTCGCCATCCTGCTCGGATTCCCGATCGCGTTCACGCTGATCCTGCTCGGCCTCGTGGTCGGCTATATCGGCTTCGGCGATGTCGTCTTCTATCTGATGACGCTCCAGGTCTTCGGCGCGATGCGCGAATCCGTCCTGGCCGCCGTGCCGCTGTTCCTGTTCATGGGCTATCTGCTGGAACGCGCGGGCCTGATGGACCGCCTGTTCAACGCACTGCGGCTCCTGCTTGCCCCGGTGCGCGGCGCGCTCTATGCGACGACCGTCGTCGTCGCGACCCTGTTCGCGGCCGCAACCGGAATCGTCGGCGCGTCCGTCAGCATCATCGGCCTGATGGCGGTGCCGGTCATGCGGGCCGCCGGCTATGATACGCGCATGTCGGCCGGCACGATCACGGCCGGCGGCACCCTCGGCATCCTCATCCCGCCGAGCGTGATGCTGGTCGTGATGGGGCCGGTGCTGAGGGTCTCCGTCGTGCAGCTCTTCGCGGCGGCCATCATGCCGGGGCTGCTGCTGGCGGGGCTGTTTCTCGCCTACACGATGGGGCGCAGCTTCTTCAATCCCAAGCTGGGGCCGCCGCTGCCGGTCGAGATGAGGGCGAAGTCGCTCGCACCGGTCTTCAAGGAAATGCTCATCGGCTTCATACCCCCGGCGGTCCTCGTCATGGCGACGCTGGGCACCATCATGTTCGGGCTCGCGACACCTACCGAAGGTTCCGCCATGGGCGCCTTCGGCTCTCTCCTCATGGTTCTCGCGTCCCGCAAGCTGAACTGGGAGCTGCTGAAGGAGGCCGTGTTCCGAACCGCGCGGACGTCCACGATGATCCTGGTGCTCGTCGCAGCGTCGAACTTCTTCGGCGCGGTCTTCTCGCGGCTCGGCACGCCAACCTATATCGCCGAGTGGCTGCTGACTTTCCAGCTGCCGCCGACGATGTTCCTGCTGCTCGTGCTGCTGCTCATCTTCCTGCTCGGCTGGCCGCTCGAATGGGTGCCGATCGTCGTCGTGATCCTGCCGATCTTCCTGCCGCTGGTGAAGGAGCTCGGTTTCGACCTGGTCTGGTTCGGGACCCTGGTCGCCGTCACGCTGCAGACCGCATGGCTGTCGCCGCCGGTGGCGCTATCCGCGTACTTCCTCAAGGGCGTGGTTCCGGACTGGGACCTGAAGGACATCTACATCGGCATGATCCAGTTCATGTTGCTGCAGATGATCGGCGTCGCGCTCCTGATCATGTTCCCGCAGATCGCGCTCTGGCTGCCATCCGTGCTGTTCGATTGAACCCTGCCGACATTGAAGCCGCGCCGAATGACCGCCACGCCATGCGGCGTTCTCCGGTCACGCGCCGAAAGCCCGGCTGTGGAACGTGCAGCTTCAGGGCCGCGTTCGCCTGACGAAGACATTGCACAGGAGGAGCGCATGCAGCGGCGCATCAGGCTGACGCAGAATTTGCTGATCGGAACCGACCAGCCCAGCGACGCCGATCTCCAGGGCTTCGCACAGGAAGGCATCCGCTCCGTCATCGATCTGCGGCAGGACGGCGAGCCCGACCAGGCGCTGTCGCCCGTGGCCGAAGCGGAGGCGGCGCGGCGTTTCGAGCTTGCCTACAGGCACATACCCGTTGCGTTCGACCGGATCGATGCGGATGCGCTCGATCGCGTCCACAGCGAGCTCTCGCGTCTGCCGCAGCCCATCTATATCCACTGCGCCTCGGGCAAACGCGCGGGCACGCTCGCGCTCGTCCACCGCGCCGTCGTCGAGGGCCTTACCGGCGACGCGATGATGGCGCGGGCAGAGGAGCTCGGCTTTGCCTTCGGCAGCGACGAGTTCAAGGACTTCATCAAGCGCTACGTGGACAGGCGCCAGTCGGCGCGCCGCTCGGTACCGGCGCACTAGGGAACCGGCGCCAAGCGTGTCCGTTTATAACCTTTGGCCGATCCGCTGGGGGTGCCGCCCAGCCGCGGCCGGAGGTGATGATCGTGGCCCGCGCACAACCGCAGCCCGCCCTGCCCGAATCGGCGCCGCAGCCGGCGTCTCCGCGCGCCGTCTGGCCGAAAGCCTCGCGCGGCGCCCTGATCATTCTGGCCGCGCTTGCCCTGATCTCGGCGTTGCATGTCGCGGGCCAGATCCTGATCCCGGTGGCAGCGGCGATCGTCATCCAGTTCATGGTGGCGCCCGCGATGCGCCAGCTCTGCCGCTGGCACGTGCCGGTACCGCTGAGCGCCGCGATCATCATCATCGGCCTCGCCGGCATGCTTGTCGCGGGAATCTATCATCTCGCCAGCCCGACGACGCAGTGGATGGACCGGATGCCGCAGGTCGCCGCCCAGATCCAGGAGAAGCTGCGCGTGGTGCGCGAGCCGGTGCAGCAGGTGCAGCAGGCTTCCGAGCAGGTCGAGAAGGCGACGACCGTGACCGGCGAGCGCCAGACGATGCAGGTGACCCTCCGCCCGCCCGGCCTGCTCGAGCAGATCGCCGACGGCATCCAGCGCCTGCTGTTCGGACTCAGCGTGACGCTCATCGTGCTCTATTTCCTGCTCGCCACCGGCGACCTGTTCCGCCTCAAGCTGGTGCGCGCGATCCACCGCCTCGAGGACAAGAAGCGGGCATTGACGGTGCTGACCGACATCGAGCACCAGGTCTCGGTATTCCTGTCCACCCAGACACTCATCAACATCGGACTTGGCGCCGTCGTCGCCGTCGTCGTCTGGGCGATGGGCGTGCCCAATCCGGTCCTGTGGGGTCTGATGGTGGCGCTCGCCAATTTCATTCCGTTCTTCGGCTTCATCATTGCCGCGAGCGTGCTGCTCGTCGTCGCGATGCTGTCGTTCGACTCGTTCTGGTACGCGCTGATGGCGCCGGGTGCGTACGCCGCCATCAAGATCATCGAGAGCAACTTCATCAGCCCTAACATCCTCGGCCGCAGCCTCACCCTCAATCCGCTGGTCATCATCCTCAGCTTGCTGTTCTGGGGCTGGCTGTGGGGACCCGCCGGCGCGCTGCTGGCGGTGCCGATCCTCGTCATCGCCAAAACGGTCTGCGAGAACATCGAGGGCCTGCACACGCTCGGGGACCTGATCAGCGGCGAGCGGAACTAGGCCGGCGGTTTCACCACCCATCGCCCGCTTGCGGCGGCAGAGCCGGCCCTGCTATCGCATGGTGCCCGCCCGGACGAGGTCGTCGGGACCCGTTCCGACGGATGGGCCTGGCAACGAGGCAATGCCGATGGCGGAGGACCGCAAGACCGCAACGGAGAACACAGCCGAGGGCGGCTCGACCGACCCGGCCGCCCTCGGGGCCGAACGACGCTTCCAGCTGCTCGTCTCTGCGGTCAGCGACTACGCGATCTACATGCTGGACCTGAACGGCAACGTCACCAACTGGAACCTGGGGGCCGAGCGGATCAAGGGCTACACGGCCGACGAAATCGTCGGCCAGCACTTCTCGCGGTTCTATACGGAAGAGGACCGCCTGGAAAACCTGCCGAACGCCGGACTTCGCATCGCGGCGGAGGAGGGCCGCTACGAGAAGGAAGGCTGGCGGGTCCGAAAGGACGGCACGCGCTTCTATGCCAATGTCGTGATCGACCCGGTTCGCGACGAGCGCGGCAAGCTGATCGGCTTCGCCAAGATCACGCGGGATATCACGCAGCGCAAGGAGGCCGAGCGCGCGCTCGAGCAGGCCCGCGAGGCGCTCCACCAGTCGCAGAAGCTGGAGATGGTCGGCCGCCTCACTGGCGGCATCGCCCACGACTTCAACAATCTGCTGACGGTGATGGCCGGCAGCCTCGAAATCATCGCGCGCGAGCGGGACCCGGCTCGGCTTCCGCGCGTTCGCCGCCTTGCCGACAACGCGCTGCGCGCGGCCGAGCGGGCTGCGCAGCTTACCCAGCAGCTCCTCGCCTTCTCGCGCCGCCAGGCGCTCAATCCCCGGCCTGTCGATTGCAACGCGCTTATCGCCGATTTCCGTCCGATGCTGCGCCATGCCTGCGGCGAGTCGAGCCGCATCGAGGTGAAGCCCGCCCCGGATCTTTGGCCGGCCCATATCGATCCGGCCCATTTCGATGCCGCCTTGCTGAACCTGGCGGTCAACAGTCGCGACGCCATGCCGGGCGGCGGAACGCTCACGATCGAAACCGGGAACGTCGAACTGTCCGCGAAAGAGGCATCGCGAATCGCTGACCTCGAGGCGGGACAGTATGTTCGCGTCTCGGTGCACGATACCGGCGAGGGCATGCCGGAGGACGTGCGGGCACGCGCCGTCGAGCCGTTCTTCACGACCAAGGAGGTCGGACGCGGCACCGGCCTCGGCCTCAGCCAGGTCTACGGGTTCGCGCGCCAGTCCGGCGGCGATATCGTGATCGAAAGCAAGCCGGGACAGGGCACGAGCGTCCATCTTTACCTCCCGCGCTCGCACGAGATGCCGCACGCGCGGGCGGAATCGCGTCCGGGAGCGGCCAGCCCCGCGTCACGGGAAATCGTCCTGGTGGTCGAGGACAACGAGCCGGTTCTGGAGATCGCGATCGAGAACCTCGAGGAGCTCGGCTACGAGGTGATCAGCGCCCGGGACGGACCGCGCGCGCTGGCGATTCTGGAAAGCAGGCAGCGGGTCGACATCCTGTTCTCCGATATCGTCATGCCCGGCAACGTCAGCGGCATCGAGCTGGCCTACAGGGCGCGCCGGTTGCGCCCCGGTCTGCGCATCGTCCTCACCTCCGGCTATGCGGAAACCCTGCTCAACGAGCGCGGCCTGGTGTCGGATATCCCGATCCTCGTGAAGCCGTACCGCATCAGCGATCTCGCCGAGAAGATCCGCCGCAGCGGCTGAGCGTGTCGGCGCACCTGAGACGTCTCGGCGGGTCCGCGCCGCAGCATCGACAGAGCGGCGCGGCAAACAGCGGCGCCGGTGTCATGGCAACCCGGGTGGAGGCGATGTCACGCAGCGCGCCGCGGGCGGACGGCATTCAGGTCTTCACGGCAAACGTCACCAGCAGCTCGAGCGGAGCGTTGAGCGGCAGCACCGAGACGCCGCAGGCGCTCCGCGCGTGCATGCCGCGCGCCCCGAGCACATGGACCAGCAGGTCGGACGCACCGTCGAGCACCGCCGGCTGCTCCGTGAAGCCGGGGGCGCTCGCGACAAAACCGTCGAGCCGCAGCAGCCCGACGAGATTTTCGAAGCCGCCCAGCAGCCGGTCGAGCTGGCCGAGGATGTTGAGGGCCGCCGCCCGCGCCGCTTCCCTGCCCTGCCCGATGTCGAGGTCGCGTCCGAGCAGGCCCGTATAGAGCGCCTTGCCGTCGCGCACCGGCATCTGCCCCGACAGGAAGCCCACACCCTGCCGCACGACACCGCGACAGTACGTTCCCATCGGATCGGGCGGCACCGGCAGGGTGAGGCCGAGCTGCTTCAGGCACGCTTCCACCGTCGCAGCGTCCCCCTTCGGCTGGACGGACGCGCGGTTCATGGCCGCGGCTCCCCGTTTGCCGCCCCCTGCAGCCCCAGCGGGAAGCTCGGGTCCATCAGCGATGTACCGCCGTCGACATGAATGGTCTGGCCGGTCAGGTAGTCGGCATGGCGGGTACTGAGCAGCGCCACGACATTGCCGATGTCATCATGCGTCGCGAATCGCCGCATCGGAACCCAGCCGCCCGCGGCCCACGCCTTCAGCTCTTCCAGTGCTGCGGGCGGCAGGCCGTTGATGACCGAATCCTCGGTGATGCCGGGGCTGACCGCGTTGACCGTGATGCCGCGCGGAGCCAGCAGCACCGCGTAGTAGCGCACCAGGCTCTCGACAGCGGCCTTGGCCGCGCCCATCGGCGCCCAGGGCTGCCAGCTGCCGGTCCTGGCGCTCGGCGCATAGGTGATGGCAAAGACGCGGCCGGCATCCTTCATCAGCGGCAGCGCGTTGCGCACCTCGAGATGGAAGGCGCGGCTCTGCGCGGCGAAGGCGTGCTCGAATTTTTCGACAGGGATGGTGTCGAGCGGCTCGAAGAAAGTCGCAAGCTCCGGGCGCGCGTTGCTCACGAAGATATCGAGGCCGCCGAACGCCTCCCCGACCTTGCGGAACAGCCGCTCGATGTGCTCGGGCCTGCTCTGGTCGTACTGGATTGCCAGCCCGCGCGCCCCGAGGATGTGAAGCTCCTCGAGTACCCTTTCCGCGGCCTCGCGGCGCTCGAAGTAGGTGACGGCAACCTGCCTGGCACCGGCCTCCGCCAGCTTGCGCGCGATGCCTTCACCGATGCCGCGCGAGGCGCCGGTGACGAGGGCCGTGGTTCCGATGAGACGCATGACCGCCACTCCTTTCCTTGCCGGGCGCAAATGGACGCGCTGTTCCTGCGCATGAGATAGGGCCGGCGCGCGGCGCGGCGGTAGGGCCGGATCGCACAAAACCGTTTTGCCGACCCGGCAAAAGCCTCTCCCGCCCGCGCGGCGCACCTGCGGTTGCGCTATGATGCGGCGAGTCCCGCGATCGCGCCGGTGCCCCATAATGAGTCCGCTCGACCTGCTCGATGTTGCGCTGTTCGTGCGCGCCGCCAGCGCCGGCAGCGTGTCGCGCGCGGCGCGCGAGCTCGGCATGACTCCCGGTGCCGCCAGTCGCCGGCTAGACAACCTCGAGCGGCACCTGCAGGCGCGCTTGCTCAACCGCTCGACGCGCGGACTCAAGGTCACGGTCGAGGGCAACGCCTTCCTGGAGCAAGCCCGTCGGCTGCTTGCCGCGGCCGAGGAGGCCGAGGCCAGCGTCGGCCTGCGCCGGCAGGAACCGTCCGGCCTGCTGCGCGTCACGGCACCGCCGACATTTGCACGTAAGATAATCGCGCCGATCCTGCCGGCACTGCTTGCGGCGCATCCGAAACTCCGTATCGACATGGTGATGACCGATTCGGTCGTCGATCTGGCGGAGAGCGGGATCGACTTGGCGATCCGGCTGGCGCCGCTGGCGGATTCGAGCCTGATCGCGCGCCAGCTCGCCAGCGACCGCCGCATCGTATGTGCTGCACCGACCTATCTCGCGCGCCACGGCGCGCCGAAGACGCTGGCCGACTTGGCGCGCCACAACTGCCTGGTTCTGCCGGGCATGGAAGCATGGACCTTCGTCGCCAGCGGCCGCACGCAGCGCATGCGCGTTTCCGGCACGCTCACCAGCACCAACAACGAGCTGCTGCGCGAGGCGACGGTATCGGGTATCGGCGTCGGCCTGCACTCGCTCTGGGACATCGCCGGGCATCTGCAGCGCGGCGAGCTGATGCCGTTGCACCTGCGCGGCAATGAGCCGGAGCCGCGTGCCATCACGGCGCTTTATCCGAGCGCCAGGTTCGTGCCGCCCCGCCTCCAGATCTTCCTCGCGGCACTGCAGGAGCATATCGGCAAGCCGCCGTTCTGGGAACGCGCGCTGTCTCCGTCGGATGGCCAACGCCCGTGACTGACGCCCATGCAACGCCATACGACCGAAAGCGAACGGCCGTCATTCCGGCTCGCCGCGCCTGACGGGACGGACCGGAAAATTTTACCCGGCTGAAACCTTCCGGCACGGCAAGAATCTCCGCCTGATGCGCGGAGACGGCGGGATTCGCCCGCAATGCGGGCGGCATTCGTCTTGCAATTCAAGCGGTGCCGTCACCCAGACCACCGAAGGATCGGTCAATGAGCATATCATTAAGCCTGAGCAACGCAGTCCCTCTGGACGCCCGCAAATTGACGCCGCATCGCGCCTCTGCCGAAGCCATAGCAAGAATGCAGGCAGCCCGAATCGAGATGTACAAGAAGCCGGTCGTCCCGGCCGATGCGACCTATGCCGAGGTGAAAATTGGCGGCAAGGTCGTCGCGACCCTGACCAACAACGGCTATGTGCAAACGAGCAACGCGCTGTCCGGGAAGATTCGGGACATCCTCGGCCGCGAAGACGGCACCCAAGGCCCGGCGCTCGCGCAGCAACGCGCGCAAAAAATCGCCGAAGCGGTGGGCGGCGTGGTCGTCAAGGCCGCCACCGCCCAGACCCAGGCACAGTGGGAAATGCGTCCGCCGATAAAGTGGATCGTCGACCACGAGGCGATGGAGCGGCACGGCTACACCGTTCCCGACGAGGTCCGGACGACGTCCTACTCCAGCGCCGTGCTTGCATCGCAGACGATCGGCGCGCTGCTCGGTATCGACGAGGCGTAGACCGCGCCGGACCGCAGCCGCTCGCCGTCAGCCGATCAGCGGCGCGATCTGAAGAATGCCCGCAGAAGTTCCCCGGCCCTGACTTCCTCGAAGCCGCCATAGATCTCGGGCTTATGATGGCAGGTCGGCTGACTGAAGATGCGCGGGCCGTGCTCGACGCCGCCCCCCTTGGGATCGGAGGCGCCGTAATAGACGCGGCGCAGACGCGCAAAGCTGATCGCCTGAGCGCACATCGGGCACGGCTCGAGGGTCACGTAGAGATCGCAGCCCGCCAGCCGCTTCTCGCCGCGCTCGCGTGCCACCTGGCGAATCACCAGCAGCTCGGCATGGGCCGTGGGATCGTGATCGGTATCGACGCGGTTGTGGGCGGCGGCCAGCACCGCGCCCGTCTCGCCGTCGACCAGCACGGCGCCCACCGGCACCTCGCCGGCCGCTGCGGCTTTCTCCGCCTCGGCCAGCGCCTGCTGCATGGGAGAGAGGCGCGCGCTCATGACCGGGCCGGTCTTGCGTTAACCGTTTCTGGCTGCATCGCGTGCGATCCTGCGGGGCGGCGCGCGGGCAGGTCAAGCCAAGCCTCTCCCGCGCGGCGGCGCCATTTGCTAAGGTCCTTCCACCCATGTCACGCCCCATCATCGGTATCACCCTCGATTCGGAGCCGGCCGGCGGCTGGTCCAAAATGCCCTGGTACGCGCTCCGTCAGAATTATTGCGACGCGGTGGCCCGCGCCGGCGGCCTGCCGGTGCCGCTGCCGCACGAGCCGGATCTCGCCGCCGAGTACCTCACCCGGATCGACGGTCTGCTCGTCACGGGCGGCGCGTTCGACGTCGACCCGTCGCTGTTCGGCGCCTCGACGCGCCACGCCACCGTCAAGACCAAGGACCGCCGCACGGCATTCGAATACGCCATCACCAGAGGCATGATCGAGGCCGACAAACCGGTGCTCGGCATCTGCGGCGGCCAGCAGCTCATGAACGTCGTGCTCGGCGGCACGCTCATCCAGCACATTCCCGACGAGGTGCCGGACGCGCTGGCGCACGAACAGCCAAATCCGCGCACGGAGCCCGGCCATGCGGTGAAAATCGTCACCGGCACGCTGCTGCACAAGGTGGTGCAGGCGCTCGAGCTGCCGGTCAATTCGGCGCATCACCAGGCGGTCAGGGACGTCGGCAGCGGCATCGTCGTCAATGCACTGGCGCCCGACGGCGTGATCGAGGGCATCGAGGACCCGCGCCGGCGCTTCTGCATCGGCGTCGAGTGGCACCCCGAATACTCGATCAGCCCGGGCGACGACCGCATCTTCGACGCCTTCATCCGCGCGGCGGCGTGATGGCCGACGCCGGGCTCGCGCAGCGTTTCCGCCTCGACGGCCGCATCGCGCTGGTCACCGGCGCTGCCACCGGCATCGGCGCCAATACCGCGCGCGTTCTCGCCGCCGCAGGCGCGCATGTCGCCGTCACCGATCTCGACGGCGAGGCGGCGCGGCGGATGGCGGAGGAGCTCAAGACCGCCGGCCTGTCGGCCGAGGCGCACAGGCTCGACGTCACCGACGAGGCCGCAGTCGGTCCCGCCATCGACGCGGTCGCCCGCACCCATCAGCGGCTCGACATCCTGGTAAACAACGCCGGCGCCGCGGCGCGCATGCCGTCCGAGGAGATGCCGACCGCGACCTGGGAAAAGGTGCTCGCCGTCAACCTGACCGGCGCGTTCCGCTGCGCGCGGGAGGCCGGAAAGCACATGCTGGCGGCGAAACGCGGCGCCGTGGTCAACATCGCCTCGATCATGGGCCTGGTCGGCGGCGCCCTCTATCCCAACCCGGCCTATCACGCCAGCAAGGGGGCGCTGATCAATTGGACCCGGGCGCTGGCGCTGGAATGGGCGGCGCGCGGCGTGCGCGTCAATGCCGTAGCGCCGGCCTTCGTCCGCACGCCGTTCACGAGAACTCTGCTGTCCGACCCGAAGATGGTCGACGCGATCGCGGCGCAGACGCCCCTCGGCCGCCTGATCGAGGCGCAGGAGGTCGCCGACGCCGTGCTGTTCCTCGCCAGCGACGCCGCGTCCGGGATCACCGGCATCACGCTACCTGTGGACGGCGGCTGGACCGCGCACTAGGCGGAACTTGGCTTGGCCGGGTCTCGTTTCTCCGGCACATGACCCAGATCAAGGCGGCGGCGCGCCCATCGGCGACACTCACCTTTCGGCTTTCGGTCATGACCCGGGAAGGAGGCTAGAATGTTCGGCAAGCGCGTGCCCCTGATACGGCTGTTCGGATTCGAGGTCCGATTCGATCTCTCGTGGCTGATCCTGGTGGCGCTGATCGTCTGGACGTTGAGCGCAGGCTATTTCCCGGGCGCCTATGCGGATCTCTCCGCTTCGACCTATTTCTGGATGGGCGTCCTCGGCGCGATCGGCCTGATCGCCTCCATCGTGCTGCACGAGCTGTCGCACTCCCTGGTCGCGCGGCGTTTCGGGATCGAGATCCACGGTATCACGCTGTTCGTCTTCGGCGGCGCCGCGGAGATGACGAACGAGCCGCCCAGCCCGCGCGCCGAGTTCGTCATGGCCGCTGCGGGTCCGGTAGCGAGCCTCGTCATCGCGGCGGTCTTCTACCTCCTGCGAACCGCTCTTGATGTCGTGGGGCTGCCCGCCCCCTTCATCGGCGTGCTTGGTTATCTCGCCGGAATCAACGTCATCCTCGCGGTATTCAATCTCGTGCCGGCCTTCCCGCTCGACGGCGGCCGCATGCTGCGGGCGGTGCTGTGGGGATGGCGCGGCGACCTGCGCGGGGCGACGCGCATTGCCGCGAATATCGGCGGCGGCTTCGGCCTCGCCCTCATCCTGCTCGGCGTGATCAATGTCATCGGCGGCAACTTGGTCGGGGGCATGTGGTACTTCCTGATCGGGCTGTTCGTGCGCGCCGCGGCGTCGGGCTCGTACCAGCAGATGATGGCGCGCGAGACGCTCGGCGGCGTGCCGGTCTTGCGCTTCATGCGTCGCGATCCGCGCACCGTCACGCCCGATACGCCCATCGCCGATCTGGTCGAGGCGTACTTTCTGCAGCACTACCTGAAGTTCGTCCCGGTGGTCGCGAACGGGCGGCTGCTCGGCCTAGTCGATGTCCGCGCCGTCAAGGCGGTGCCGCGCGAGGCATGGACGCAGCGTCGCGTCGCCGACATCATGACGCCGTCCTCGGACGAGAACACGGTCCAGCCCGACAGCGATGCAATCGCGGCGCTCGAGCTCATCCAGCGCACCGGGCGCAGCCGGCTGCTGGTCGCCGAAGGCGACCGCCTCATCGGCATCGTCGCACTCAAGGACATGCTCAACGCGCTGACCATGCGGCTCGACTTCCCCGACCTGCCGCAGGCCCGCACGGATGCGCTGGCGGGGCGTTGAACCGCGACGAGCGTCAGAATCATCGCGCCGCAGGGCGGCCATTCGTGGGCCTAACAGGCCATCTTCGGTTGCAGGAACAAACGACAAACGCGGAAGCCGGCGGCACAGCCGATCCGTTCGCACGGACTCTGCGGCAGTGAGAGGCCGACCTTTGGTCATGGGATTTGGCCCGATCCGAGGACCGGGCGCCCGGAATCAGAACTCCCGAAGATGCGCTGACCGATCGGGTCAATACGCGGCCGGCACCGCCTTCCCTTCGACAAGGGCGACGCAAAGCCCTAGAACAGCGCCCATGCAGAAGCACCGCCACCATGCCTGAGCGCGACACGGCGAAGGGCGAGCGCGTCGCTAAGGTCATCGCACGCGCCGGCGTGTGTTCGCGCCGCGAAGCGGAACGGCTGATTGCCGACGGGCGCGTGGCGCTGGACGGCAGGCTGCTGACCACGCCCGCGGTCCTGGTCGAGCCGGGCAGCGTCATCACGGTCGACGGCGAGCCGATCGGCGAGCCCGAGCGCATGCGGCTGTTCCGCTACCACAAGCCGGCCGGCGTGCTGACCACGGAGCGAGACCCGCAGGGTCGGCCCACGATCTACGACACATTTCCGCCCAACGTGCCGCGGCTGATGCCGGTCGGCCGGCTCGATTTCGCCTCCGAGGGGCTGCTGCTGCTGACCAATGACGGCGCGCTCAAGCGCCATCTCGAGCTGCCTTCGACCGGCTGGCTGCGCCGCTATCGCGTGCGCGTGTTCGGAAGGCCGGATCCCCAGACGCTGGCGCGGCTCGCCAGGGGCGTAAAGGTCGACGGCGTGCAATATGGCCCGATCGAGGCGAGCATCGACAGCATCAAGGGCAGCAATGCGTGGCTGACCGTCAGCCTGCGCGAGGGCAAGAACCGCGAGATCCGCCGCGTGATGGAGCATCTCGGCCTACAGGTGAACCGGCTGATCCGCATCGCCTATGGCCCGTTCCAGCTCGGCGACGTGCCGCGCGGCGGCGCAGAGGAGGTGCCGCGCAAGATCCTGCACGAGCAGCTCGGCACGGCCCTCGACGCGGGCGCGACGCGGCGCCCGCCCAGGCGCTGAGCCATGCGCATCGTCGGCGGCCACCATCGCGGGCGGAAGATCGAGGGGCCTGACGAGGGCAGCCCCGGCGCCGCGGAACTGCGGCCGACCAGCGACCGGGCACGCGAATCGCTGTTCAACATCCTCGAGCATGGGCGCCTGTCGCGCGACGGCACCTCGCTGGTGCCGGGTGCGCGCGTGCTGGACGCGTTCTGCGGCACCGGCGCGTTCGCGCTCGAAGCGCTGTCGCGCGGAGCCGCGTTCGCCACCCTGATCGACAGCAACACTGCCGCCATCGTGCTGGCGCACCGCAATCTCAAAACATTGGGCGAGAGCGCGAATGCACGCATTGTCCAGGGCGATGCGACCAGGCCGCCGCGCGCGACGGAGTCCCACGACCTCGTCTTTCTCGATCCGCCCTATCGCAGCGGGCTCGCCGGTGCGGCACTCGCCGCCCTCGATGCGGGCGGCTGGATCGGGGGCGGCGCTTTGTGCATCGTCGAGACCGAGGCGCGCGAGGATGTCGCGGCGCCAGCCGGGTTCACGGTGCTCGACGAGCGGCGCTATGGCCGCGCCAAGCTCACCTTCCTGCGGAAGACGTGACCAAGGCTAAATTCTGAAGAGGCGCGGCAGGAGATCGGGCGCCATGCGGCCAGACAGCTCGCCGGCAAAACGCAATGTCGCGTAGACGAAGCCGACGGCGCCCGCGAAGATCGCACCGGGCCTTCCGAGGCCGACCGCGCGCCGCCGTTCGCGCACCCGCGCTATCGTCTCGCGCAGATAGGCTCGGTAGTTCCAGTAGGCGCTCCGCAGCGGCGAATCGAAGTTCCGTCGCAGGCGCTCCCGATCGATGATCACCCGGTCCCGTCCGTCATGCAGGGCGCGCGCCATGAAGTACCAGACGCCGATCGGCACCGGGTGCGACGCCCGGGCGCTCTTCTGGACATGGATCGCAATGCCGTCCTGCTCGAGACGATGGGTCAGGACCACGCATTGCGCGCGGTAGGCGGGCAACTCCGGAAAGGGATGGCGCCGGAATACGTGGCGCCGAAACGCGACGTTGTTCGCATGAAAGAAGTGCGTGCGCTCGAGATGCGTGGCGGGATCGCGGAGCGGAAAGAACCAGAACAGCGCCATGGCCTTGCTGTACCAGCCGCTGTAGTCGACATAGGTTTCGCCCGCGACGACATCGACATCGCCGCGCCGGAAGGCGGTCAGCATGTTCTCGAGCCAGTCGGGCTCGGGAATCAGATCGCAATCGAGGAAGATCACGATCTCGGCATCGCTCAGCGCCGCGCCATGATTCTTCTGCTGATAGTAGCGCAGCCCCTTTGTCGCAACGATTCGCACCTTTGCCGGCAGATCCACGCATGTCAGATGCTCGGCGACCACGGTTTCGACGACCTTCCGGTCGATATCGAACTCGTTGAAGAGCAGGATGACCTCGGCGGCTGCCGGAACCTTCGCGTGAAGCGATTGCAGTTGTACATGCAGCCGGTCGAGCAGGGCGCGGGTGCGCCGCAACGCCGCAAAGCGCGCGTTCTCCCATTCAACGACAATGGCGAAAGAGGTCGGGTGCGGGTTCTTCATGGGGTCGGGATGGCGACGGGCGCCGGACCCTTCCCCGGCGCCGAACACGGCCAGTATAGCACCCCTCGCCGAGCCTGTACGCCCGGTTGTAGTATGATCGTCGTCTGCCATTAACCATCAGCAGGGCGCGCGGGCCGGTCCGGTTGGGGGATGCGCGTGATCACCGTCATCTTCTCCTCGCATAACGGCGCGGAAACGCTGCCGATCATGCTCGAGGCGCTGCGGGCGCTCCGCACCGAGGACTTGCGCTGCAAGTTCGTGGCGGTCGACAACGCGAGCACGGATGGAACGTCGCAGATCCTGCGATCGTATCGGCAGCACCTCCCGCT
This sequence comes from Alphaproteobacteria bacterium, assembly GCA_041690495.1. GTDB lineage: Bacteria > Pseudomonadota > Alphaproteobacteria > CACIAM-22H2 > CACIAM-22H2 > DATAAP01. The sequence continues at coordinate 415,097 of JAWLHE010000003.1, forward strand.
CGTCTGCCTGACCGAGGCGCGGCGCGGCAAGAACGTCGCGCTCAATCGCGCGCTCGCGGAAATCGAGGGCGAGATCGTCGTCGCCACCGACGACGACGTATTGCCGCGGCCCGATTGGCTCCTGACGATCGCAAACGCGTTCGAGGCCCATCCCGAGGTCGATATCATCGGCGGACGCATCGAGCCGCTATGGCCGGCACCGCCGCCCGAATGGCTGCTGCGTGCGGTGCCGGTCGCGGTGGCTTACGCCGTAACCCCGCCCGAGCTCCAGGACGGACCGGCCCCGCCGGCGTCGGTCTGGGGCCCGAACATGGCGGTGCGGTCACGCGTCTTTCGCGCCGGCCACCGATTCGACGAGAGCGTCGGCCCCGACGGCACGTCAGGCTATGCGATGGGCTCGGAAACCGAGTTCGTGAGCAGGCTCCACGCGCGCGGTCACGCCGTTCGCCACTGCTCCGCCGCCGTGGTGCAGCACATCATCGCCAGGCACCAGATGTCCAGGCGGTGGCTGATCGGCCGGGCGTTCCGCTTCGGCCGGGGCCAGGCACGCGCGGGAAAGGCCGGCATGCCGGCGCATCGCGTACCCGCGCTGGCAGGGATTCCGCGCTACCTGATCGGCGAGTTCGCCCGCACCGGCGGCGACTATCTTGCCGCGGCGTGCCGCGGCGATCCCGTGCGGCGCTTCGCGGCCGCATGGCACGCCGCCTATGTCGCCGGCGTGATCAGCGAGCGGCGGCGGTCCCGTGCGGCTGTCGTTCGCCCCACCACCTGAGGCACCCCCACCTGAGGATTCGTCACGCGATATTCGCGCTGAACACGGTCCACAAATCGGGGCGCTGGCGCTGCAGGCTGTGCTCGAGCCGATCGATCGCCGTATAGCAGGGCACGCGCCAGCCGTGGTGGTTGACGGGTCCGTGCAGCCTGTCGAACGACAGCCCGAGCGGCTGGATGCGGCGCAGCAGCGCCGGCTTCATGATCGCGGCGAGATGGGTGACGTCGTTGGCGCGCGCGATCTTGCGCACCGCGGCGATCAGCCCGAGGCAGGAGAAGGCGAGGATGCGGCGCGAATCCTCGTGACCGTCATGCGCGTTGGCCGCGGCACCAAGGACCTTCTGGAACCGCGCCTTGCTCAGTGCGAAGCGCGAAATCTCGCCGGTCCGCCCGGCCGGAAGTTCGGCCCTGGCGAGCATCTCCGCGGTACACACCTCGTGAATCGGCAGCGAGCCCGAGGGGCTGGCGGGGTCCGGGAGGACGAGGCGCACGGTTCCGAGCGGCTCGTCGGAGCCGCGATGAAAGAGCAGCGCATGCGGCGCTCGATCGTCGAATGGATCGCACTCGAGTTCGTTGTCGTTTCGCGGCTCGAACGGATTTTCGACGCAATAGACCTGATAGCGGAGCCGTTGGGCCTCGCGCTTCAGGTCGTCGCTGTCGACAAGGCGCACCGTGAAGGTCTTCAGATACTCTTCGCAGAAGGCCGCAGAAAGATGAGTCATGGGGGATCCGACTATGGGTGGGTGCCGATCAGACCGTGCCGCTCCGTCCCGTGCGGGACGTTCCGGTACGATCCCGTTCTCGCCACAGGACAGAGTTGCCGGCGCACCGACCACCTTGCCCCCAACGTCCCCCTGAACCGTGCGTGCGGCCCCCAACCCCCGCCAGACACGGATGAGACGGCTACTTCGAATGCAGCGCTCTCTACCACGGTCCGGCGCGTCGGCGCGATCCGCCACACGCTTGGCTCCGCGCTTTGCGCGAAGCCTTTCTGCTATAGACCGTGATGTACAGAGAGATAAGGGACAAACGATGGATCGGCGGTGACAATTCTGAGTAGTCGAACTGCCAACGGATCGGGCGATTATGGACGAGTTCAGTACAACTTCCTTACTCCGGCTCGCCGCTGTTAACGGCTGCTTAACGCCATCCGCGCGCCAGCGCAAGCGGCGATCACGCAGCCGTTTCGGCCTCGCTGGAGAGAAGTGTCTCGGCGGCCTGCTTTACGCGGAGCCAGTCGGCGCCGCCGCGCTTATTGCCGTCCTTGATGAGCGCCGCCGCACGCATCGCCGCGTGGCTTGGCGCGCAGACGCCGCGCTGTGCGACCAGGAATCGCGCGGCCGATCTTATGTCCTGTTCAGTCAACATCTTTCGGTTGAATCCCGCGCGCGGTCGTACCGTCTGCAATCAGCGTCGAAGCGAGCGCGACAGTAGTGCGCGATCGGGAGCCGCGCAAGCGAGCGTGACAAGAAATCCACCGGAATCTGCACGTCATTTGTTCGGTGAATGAGTCTGGGGATAACGTGTGAATTTCGTGGAAAAAAAGAATCATAGCCGATGCATCGGCAGGACGGCGTCGGCGGGTCGCATTGCTGCGCGACGCGGACCGTTTTAGCCGCGCTCAGCCCGGAACGGGCCGGCAGGCCTGGTAGGGCGGCGCCGTCTCGCAGAAGAACGGCGCCCGCAGCCGCGACTTGAACTCGTCGGCCTTGGAGAAACCGGTGTGTTCGAGATCGTTCAGCTTCTCGAGCGCGTCGAGCCGCCAACTTGCGTCGGGAATAGCAAAGTCGATTCGTGTGTAGCGCGGTCCGAGAAGATGGCGCATCTGGAAGTTGACTCCCTCGGACTGCGCATTGCCGATCACGTCGACGATGCGCGGCGCCCACCATTTGAGCCCGGTATCTGCCTCGCGCGGATTGCCAAAATCGCGCTTGCGGCCGGTGCCCAGCGAAAGCATCCGCACATCATTTTCGTCGAAGGGCGCGTCGATGCCGCGCCGGCGGCAATGCTCGCGGATCCGCATCGCCTCGCCATAGGCGATGACGGCCGGATTATTTGCCCAAAGCGCACCGTCGGCGTAACTGCCGCCGCGCCCGAGCGTCACATGCGGGAAATAGGTCGGGGCGGCGCAGGCGGCCAGCACGACGTCGCGCGTGAGAAGCCTGCGGTCGCGGGTCAGCCCGGGCCGGTGCGGGGTCGTGAAGACGACGACCCGCCCGGAAGCAAGATCCATGGCCGGAATCACCAGACGGCTACGTGCGGAGCCGAAGCGCTGCTCGCCGAACAACTCACCCAATGCCCAGGAAAGCGTGTTCGGACGATATCGGGACCGATGCAGCCACTCGAACTCCAGCCCGAACCGACGCAGGTAGGGATCGAGGAAACGGGCGAGCACGCGGCGGCCGAGCGGGCCTGGGCCGCGCCGTTCGAAAATGCGGGGACCGTATCCGATGAAAAAGCCGTGAACCTCCTGCGCGGAATAGCCGAATCCGAGCAGCGCCGCGATGAACCCGCCCGACGAAGTGCCTGCAATCAGGTCGAAATAGCGCGCGAGCGGCTGGTTGAGCTGACGCTCGATCCGGGCCAGGCATGCGGTGATGAACACCCCGCGGATGCCGCCGCCGTCCAGGCTGAGGATCCGGAATGCCATGGTCAGCGGCGCGTACCATTGGCCCGCACCGCGCGCCGCAGTACCCAGCGCCGTTTGCGGGACCGGCGGGTCCGATGTAGAAGCGCTTGACGCATGTCACCGAAGTTCCCTAAGCGTATCAGCTTGCGTTGGGGTGTCCCGATGCGCGGGGAATGGGCAGTTTAGCGGTGGTCGGGTTAGCGGATTCGTAACGTTAACCACTTATCGTTAACGGCCTGACTTCCGGGCAGCGGGAAAAAATCAAGGAAACGGGGCTGCACATGTCGAACGATCTCGCGGGGGACTTCAGCACGCCGACGGCCGAGGCGCCGCTTTACGTACCGCGCCACGAAGACGAGGCCGGGCCGGCCTCTCCCGCCGGGAACGGCCTCAGCCTCGACGAGGTGATCGCCGCGCTCCGCTCGCTTCAGGCGCAGTACAACTCGCTGCGTGCCGCAGAACAGATCCTGCTGCATATCGTCGACGCCAAGGAGAACATCGCCGGACTCGAGCGCCGCAAGCTGGGACTGCTCGACGAGATCTCGAAGGCGGAGCAGCGTCGCGAGGCGGCGCTGGCCAACGCGGCGGCGGCCGAGCAGGCCGCCAAGGTCCGCCTCGAGGCGATCGAGGCGCAGATCCGCCGCGAGGAAGAGCGCCTGACTGCCGAGAAACAGAAGCTCGAGGAGGACCTCGGCTACCTGCGCACGGTGATCAACAAGCTCACCCTCACCGCCTCGGAGCTGAAGCTCTGAGGCCCGACAGGCGCGTAGCTCAGTGGCAGAGCGCTGCTATTACCTGGCAGAGGTCGAAGGTTCAATTCCTCTCCGCGCCTACTCTTTCCCGCCGATGACCGCGGTATCGACCGGACGCACCGGAGACTCCGCGTAATGAGCGCGCCAGGCAGCGGTGCGGCACAGGCGCGCGCACCGCATCTGCTGCATGTCTTTCCGACATTCGGGTTCGGCGGCGTGCCGATCCGCATCTCGAACGTCGTCAATCATTTCGGGCGACGCTACCGTCACACCATCATCGGGCTCGACGGCGTGCTCGACGCCCGGTCCCGCCTGCGCGACGACCTCGATGCGACCCTGATCGCTCCCGCGATCCGCAAGGAGCGACCGGTCGAGACGCTGCTGACCTTCAACCGCATGCTGCGCCAGGCGCGGCCCGACCTGCTTCTCACCTACAACTGGGGCTCGACCGAGTGGGCGCTGCTCAACACGCTCCGGCGCCGCGCCCCGCATATTCATTTCGAGAGCGGCTTCGGTCCCGACGAGAGCGACGGCCAGGTGCCGCGCCGCATCCTGTTCCGGCGTGTCGCCCTGTTCGGCTCGTCGCGAGTCGTTGTCCCGTCGACGACCCTGTTCGAGCTCGCCACCAAGGTGTGGAAGCTGCGCAAGGGCCGCGTCATATACATCCCGAACGGCGTCGACTGCCAGCGCTTCGCCGCAGCGCCCGACCATGCGGCGATTCCCGGCTTCATGAAAGCCGGAGACGAGCTGGTCGTCGGTACCGTTGCACCGCTACGCGCCGAGAAGAATATCGGCCGTCTGCTGCGCGTGTTCGCCGCCCTGCCGAAAACCATGCGGGCGCGGCTGCTGATCGTCGGCGACGGCGCCGAGCGCCGCGCGCTCGAAGCGCTCGCGGCCGAACTCGGCATCGCCTCGCGGGTCGTCTTCGCCGGCCATATCGACGCGCCGGAGCGCGTCCTGGGGCTGTTCGACGTCTTCGCGATCTCCTCCGACACCGAGCAGATGCCAAACACCATCCTGCAGGCGATGGCGGCGGCTCGGCCGATCGCCGGAGTCGACGTCGGCGACGTCAAATCCATGATCGGGCCGAAGAACCGGGAGATCATCGTGCCGAAGCAAGACGAGCGCGCCTTCGGCGTAGCGCTCGAGCGGCTCCTGCTTTCGCCTGAGCGCCGCCAGGCGATGGGCGCACAGAACCAGGAGCATGTCCGCGCGCACTACGACCAGGCAGCGATGTTCGCCGCCTATGGCGGCCTGTTCGACCAGCTGATTTCACGCAAGAGATTCAAGATGACGGCCGAAGCCGCAGCGGGCGAGACGCGCCCCGACGATGCCGGACGCACGGGAGCGATCGGATGAGCCGTGTTGTCCTTCACCTGATTGCGGCGGCGCGCCCGAATTTCATGAAGATCGCCCCGCTCTACCACGCGCTGTCGCGCGAGAGCTGGTGCAAGGCCGAGCTCGTTCACACCGGCCAGCATTACGACTTCAACATGTCGGACGCGTTCTTTCGCGATCTCGGCCTGCCCGGACCCGACTATCATCTCGGCGTCGGCGGCGGCTCGCATGCCGAGCAGACCGGCGGCGTCATGATCGCGTATGAGAAGGTCTGCCTGAAGGCGCCTCCGGACTGGATCATCGTCGTCGGCGACGTGAACTCGACCGTCGCCTGCGCGCTGGTCGGCGCCAAGCTGCATATTCCCGTCGCGCATCTCGAGGCGGGCTTACGCAGCCGCGACCGCACGATGCCGGAAGAGATCAACCGCATCGTCACGGATTCAATCTCCGACGTGCTGTGGACGCCATCCCCCGATGGCGACGAGAACCTGCGTGCCGAGGGCATTCCACCGGAGCGGATCGAGCGCGTCGGCAACATCATGATCGATTCCTACGAGCTGCTGCGCCAGCGCATCGAGGCGCAGTCGGCTCGCCGGAAATTCGGTCTCGACGCGCAGGGCTACGCGGTCGTCACTCTGCACCGGCCGTCCAACGTCGACATCCGCGAAACCCTCGCGCCACTCGTCGAGGAGATCCGCAAGGTGGCGGAGCGCCTGCCGATCGTCTTTCCGGTCCATCCCCGTACCCGAAAGAACCTCGAGACATTCGGCCTGCTGGCGCGCCTCTCCGACCATCCGCGCATCCATCTGACCGAGCCGATGGGCTACATCGACTTCATGAGCCTGGTGCGCGAGGCAAGGCTGATCGCGACGGATTCCGGCGGCGTGCAGGAGGAGACGACCTATCTGGGGATTCCGTGCCTCACGCTGCGCGAGACGACCGAGCGGCCGGTCACGGTCAGCGAGGGCTCCAACCGGCTGATCAAGCCGCAGGACCTCGCGAGCATGGTCGGACGCATCCTCGACGGCAAATGGAGCCGCGGCGGCAAGCCCGATCTGTGGGATGGACAAACCGCCAACCGCGTCGTTGCCAGTCTGAAAAAGAGAACGGCGCAGCGCGCCTAGGCGCGCGCGATCCGGCCGTATACGCGCTCGTATTTCGCAACGCTCTTCGGCCAGTTCCGCTCGGTTTCGACGAAGCGCCGGCCGCGCGCGCGCATGCCCGGCCAGTCGTCGCGCCGGCGCAGAACATCGAGCAGCCGCGCCGCCAGCGCCCCGGGATCGTCCGGCTCGAAGAGATAGCCGGTATCCCCGTCGCGAATCAGCTCGCGGTGGCCGCCGACATCCGAAGCGACGACGATCTTCTCCATCGCCATTGCCTCGAGCGGCTTGAGCGGGGTGACCAGCTCGGTCAGCGGGATCGAAACCCGCGGATAGACCATCGCGTCGGCCAGATCATAATACTTCGTGATGTCGCCATGCGGCACGCGGCCGACGAAGATCACGCGGTCGCCGAGATTCAGCTCTTCCGCGCGCCGCCGCAGCAGCTTGTCGTCGGGGCCGCCGCCGGCGAGCAGCACGCGCAGCTCGGGCGCGGCAGCAGCGAGGCTCGGCATCGCTTCGAGCAGCAGGTGCAGACCCTCGTAGCGGTAGAACGAGCCGAAGAACCCGACGACGACCTTGCCGCCGAGCCCGAGGCGCTCGACCAGCGCGGGGTCGGCCGGCTTGGGCGCGGCGAACTCGCCGAGATCGACGGCGTTGGGTATCACGGTGACATTGTCGGCGGCGATGCCGCGCCTGACGATGTCGTTGCGCAGCCCTTCGCAGATCGTGGTCACCGCGTCGGCACGCCCGAGCGCAAAAGTCTCGAGCGCGCGCGTAGCGCGATAGCGCATCCCGCCGGACTGGCTGGAACCGTGGCTGACCGCCGCATCCTCCCAGAACGCGCGGACCTCATAGACCACGGGAATGCGATGGCGGCGGCCGACCAGCAGCGCCGGCAACGCGTTCAGCACCGGCGAATGCGCATGAATGATGTCGGGACGTAATTCGGCGGCAAGCTCGTCGATCCGCGCGTGCAGGTCGTACATGAGCGTGAGCTCGTTGATGGCCGGCTTGCCGCTCGCCCACGGGCGGAACCGGGTGCGGTGAAAAGTCCAGCCATCCGCCCGTTCGGCCCGGCCGGCAGTGGGGCCCTGCTTGGCGCTGGTGACGTGGTGCGTCTCCCAGCCGCGCGCCCGCTGCTGTGTCAGGATCGCGGCAGTGCGGAATGTATAGCCGCTGTGAAGCGGCAGCGAGTGGTCGAGGACGTGAAGGATGCGGAGAGCCATCGGTTGTCCGGCTTCTTATTGCACTGCCCCTGGCGCGGCGAGGTTAATCGGGTTTCGACGAGAGGATCGAGCGGAAAAGGTCGATCTGGCCCCGGGTGGTGTGATCCCAGCTGAACCCCTCGGCATAGGCCCGGGTCACACCCCGCTCGATCGGTTGCGTCAGGACGGCCCTGACCGTTGCCGCGATCGCCTGCGGCGTCCGTTCCCTGAACAGGGCCCCGGCGGCGGGATCGGCGACCACTTCCGGCGTTCCCCAGACGTCCGAGGCGGCAACGCGGGTGCCGCACGCCATGGCTTCGAGCAGCACGTTGGCCCAGCCTTCCCGGCTCGAGGCGAGGACCAGCAGATCGGCCGCGTTGTAGACCTCGCGCAGTTCGTCGTGCGCGATGCGTCCGAGGAATCGTACGCGGTCCGCCACGCCGGATTTCTGCGCGATCGCCTTCAGGCGCTGCTCTTCGGACCCCTGCCCGGCAACCAGCAACTCGTGACCCGGCAGCATCGCCAGCGCCTCGATGACGAGGTCGTGGCCCTTGCGTGGAATCAGATGGCCCACCGAGAGCAGAGTCGGTGCCGTGAGGTTCAGGCGCCGACGGACGGCTTCGCGGTCGACCGGCCGGAATGCCTCCAGGTCGACACCGTTGCGCAGCACGCGGATCTTGCTTGGCTCGGCGCCGAGCCTGACCAGCTCGTCCTTCAACGCGGCGCAGACCGTGATCAGGCCAGCCGCCTCGCGCGCCGCCCACAGGATCATGCGGCGCGGCCAATAGTATGCGGGAATGAGGTTGATGTCGGTGCCGCGCGCGGTGATCGTCACCGGTCTGCCGAAATGGCGCCCGAGCATGGCCGCGGCGACGCCGTCGGGATAGAAATAATGCGCGTCTATCAGGTCGAAGTCGTAGCCGTCCCGCCGCACCTGCTCGATGCTGCGCCGCGCCGCCCGGTACAGGCTCAGCGGCGCTGCGAGCATGCTGACCTTCGGCACCAGCGGATAGCGCGGATGGCGGACCGTCAGTCCGTGCCGGGTCTCGTGCGGCGGCGCCTTCTCGGCCGCCGCGTAGCCGGCGAGGAAACGGCGGGCGACCGGAAAGACCGGCACCGGCGCGACGACTTCGGTCCGGACGAGGCCGCTCGCGACCAGATGCCGGATGCGATTCTCGACGAACACGCCGTGCGAGGGCTGCGCCGCATTGGGATAAAGCGTGGAGAACGTGAGGATCTTGATCTCACGCCGGGCAGTCGGCGCCGCCGCGGCCTGGCCCGTTCGGGTCGTGTCGTTCATTCCGGGCGCTGCCTGTCAGGAAAACGTGCTGGTGTAGCCGGCGACATAGTACCAGACCAGGCCTAACCACTCGTGAATGGCGTAGGCGCTGGTGCGCAGCGCGCCGGCCGTCGGAATGAAGTCGCTTGCGATCGGTGTGGGGGGATCGACGAAGCGGGTCGGCGCGGCGATGGGCTCAAGACCCGTCGCACGGAAAGCGGCCATGGCACGGCGCATGTGCCAAGCATGGGTGACCAGCAGGACGCGCGAGACGCCTTCGCGTCTGAGGATCTCGCTCGAATACGCTGCGTTCTGCTGCGTCGTCAGCGAGCGATCCTCGACCCATTTCACCGGAACGTTGAAGTCCCTGGTCAGCGTCTCCTGCATCTGCCGCGCAAGCGCGCTCGAATTCGGCAGGATGACGCCGCCGCTGACCAGCACCGGCTTTCCCGTCCGCCGGTGCACATGGGCGCCGTAGCGGACGCGCTCCAGAGTCGCGGGCCCGACGATGTCGGCGCCGTATTCCCGGGCCGCGGCACGCGTGTCGCCGCTGAGAATCACGATCGCACCGACATCCTCCGGAAGCCGGTCGAAATCGAGCGGCGAGTAGACCTGCAGCGGCTGCATCAGCCAGCTGCTCACGGCCGGCATGCTGACCAGGACGAGGGCCAGTGCCGCCAATGCCACGAGCGCGCGACCGAATGCGCGCCAGCGCCAGGAGAGGATCCATCCGGCCCCGGCAAGGACAAACAGATTCAAGGGGGGAACGAGGAAGGATCTCAAATCCATGCTCTCTGCCGTTGCCTACAGACGCAAGGCCCAGACGCTGGTCGGACGATCGGGCTCGTCGGCGACCAGCAGCAGCGCGTCGCCGGCCGCGTCATAGACCATGTTGTAGTTCATGCCCGTGCGAAACGGCAGCCGGGCGTCGACACGCTGCGTCCATGCGTCCCGGTCCAGATCGTAGAGCCAGGTTTCCGACCACCCCGGCGCCGCGTGCGACGGAATGGGCGGCACATCGCCGCGGTCGATCAGGATTACGGTCTGGCCGAGTCGGGTGTGGAAAGCCATGGGGCGGTACTGCGCTTTCGGCGGGCGCTCGCCCGGGGTCGGCATTCTTTGGTGCCGCCCGGTGCCGGGCTGATAAACCACGATGTCGTTGCTGCCGGAATGGCTGCCGAAGACGACCAGCGCACGATGGCGCGTATCGAATACCGCTGCGTTATGGTAGCCGAGCAGGCCAGGGCCGGCGGCCTTGACCCAGCCGACCGGTCGCGGGCGCAATTCGAACACGCCGTCGGACCGGTAGCCGAGGATCACCCGGCGGTCCGGGTCGTAGGCGGTGGCATACGGAAAGAAATGGACGGCCGGCTCGGCGTGGGCCTTCCATTGCCCGGTGCCGAGATCGAGCATCCAGGTGGGATGGCGCCGGATCTGCGGCCAGACATGGGCCAGCGCGTCGGTAAAGACGCCGGGCTTCAGGTGCTCGGGATAGATGCTGACGACCAGCATGTCGTCGGCTTCGTGACAGGTGACGGCGCCGTAGGTGTGCATCGCCCAAGGATGCTCCGCGCCCGTGCCGGCGACGGGAATGCCGGACCGGTTGACGCGATAGGTGGCCGGATCGTCGTCGGGGTAGAGCCGGCTCCAGCGCCATGTCCGCAGATCGAAGAACAGCGGCGCGTTGGTCCAGTCCTCGCCGTGCCCGTCGCTGCCGAACAGCACGATCCGGCGCCGGCGCGAGTCGAACGCGGCGCCGCCGTGGCGCTGGCGGCGGAAGCGCACCTCGTCCCCTTCCGCCTGCTCGTGGATCTTCGTCCAGCGCCCGCGCGGCAACTCGCCGAGAGACGATTCCGGGGCCGCCGCGCCGGCCCGGGCCATCAGCGGCGCCAGGCAGAGCCCGGCAAGCGTCTCGCGCCGTCCGATCATCGCCTGAGCTCGTCCGGACGGGGGCCGAACCACGGGAGCGCGTCGCCGCGCTCGCAGCAGCCGAGGTCCGGTGCCTTTCCGGCAAAGCGCATGTTGAAGTTCGGCAGCTTCACCCCGCGATCGATCGCACGCGAATGGGTCCCCAGCCGCGGGTCGTGGGCGTTGCGGTCGAGGCGCTGCCGATGATTGGCGGGCGGCGCGAACGCGCCCGCGAACGTCCGGTGCGGACCCATGGTGAATGCGCCATACCTCGCATAGAGCCCGCCGCCGCGCGCCATCATCGCCGACCGGTAGGTCTTGTCGTTCCAGGTCGCGAACGGCCCTTGGCCGTATTCATAGCCGTCATTGTCGAAGTCGCAGCGCGACATGGCCCCGGTGCTGCGCAGCGCGGGCGTGCCCGTGCCGACAAAGAGGTTGTTGCGGGTTACCACATCGCGGACCGTCTCGCCCTGGTTCAGGATGGCGAACGGCGTGCCGAACTTGACCGACGTATTGTGAAAGATCACCGCGCCCGCGGTCTCGTTGTGCAGCTTGAACGGCGTGTATTCGAGATTGAACAGAAGATTGCGGAAGATATAGACGGGCCCGCCATGCGCCGGCTGCAGGCTGATCCCGGAAAAGCAGTTGGTGATCCGGTTGCGGAATACCCGAACATTCGTGTCCGAATAGTCCGCCTCGATGCCGTCATCGGTGCAGACGTCGATGTCGTTATTGTGGATGTCGCTAGCCGACAGGCGGCCGACGTCGCCATTATGGACCGCATCGCCGACATTGTGGATCAGGTTGTACGCGACCACATGTCCGGCGCCGGTGACCGTGACGCCATAGACTTTCTCGATGCCTTTCGAGCGCGGCCACCGGACCGTACCTGCGAAGACATTGTCGGCGACATAGAACCCCGTCGATTCGCGGTAGATCGCGCCGCGGCCGTCGAAACCGAGATGCTGTATCTCGAACCGGCTGCGCGTCGCGGACACGAAGTTCGCGCGGTCGGCTTTGACGAGCGTACGCGCTCCGCGCAAGGTCAGCCGGTCGAGCCACACATGCGCCCGACCGCCGAGATCTGCGAGAACGTCCGCCCCGCGCCCGTCGAGCACGGCGGACAGATCGGCAGGGCCGCGCACGATGATCGGGCGCTCGCGCGTCCCCGATACGGCCGGGCTCAACCCGCTTTCCGCGTAGGTCCCCGGACCCAGCAGCAACAGATCGCCCGGCCGCGCGCGCGCCAACGCGACCTTCAGCCCGCGAAACGGGTCGGACCGCGTGCCGCTGCCGCCCGCCGGCTGGCCCGGCGCGAGCGGCACGACATTGCGCGTCTGCATGCCGTCCGGCTCGCGCGGGATCGATGCCGTCTGCAGGCGGAGGCTCCGCACGGTCGAGCCGCCGTCCGGGTCCTCGAGCGCCAGACGCACGTCGTACGCGGTATCCGGCGTGAGATCGACGATGCTGCCGGCAAAGAGGTGGCCGCCGCGAACCGCATTGTCCGGCGAGACACGGTCGTTGTGCGTGCGGAAAAGCGGATAGGCCTGCGTCCACGTTTCCGCGCCGGACTTGCGATACGCCACCCCGATCGTGGCGTTCCGGTTCCTGTCGCCCACGACCGGCCAGCGGATCGCGAGCGCAGTCGGCGTTGCCGGTTCGGCGACCACGGTCGCAGGGCTGGCAGCGTCCTCGGAGCCCTGCGCCGCGACGCCGGGGGCGAGGATCGCGCAACCGGCCAACGTCAGAAAACATCCTCGAATGCGCAATGGCCGATGCATCTCAGTCCCCCAATCTCCGATCAGGACCGAAGCCGGATCCCTGCGACCTCATCCCGGATGACGCCTGCATACGGGCGACTATGCCGCCGCGCGGCCTAGACCAGAACCTCTGCCGGCGCCGGATGGCTCAGAAACATGGTCGGGCTGGCGGTCAGTCCATAGGCGCCCGACTGGAACACGGCTATGAGGTCGCCGATCTCGCCGCGCGGCAGCTCCAAGCGGTCGGCGAGCAGGTCGAGCGGCGTGCACAGGCAGCCGACCACGTTCGCGGTCTCGCTCGCCGGGAGGTCCATCTTGTTGGCGATCGCGACCGGATAGTTCTTGCGGATAATCTGGCCGAAATTGCCCGAAGCTGCGAGCTGATGATGGAGGCCGCCGTCGGTGACGAGGAAAACCTGTCCGCGCGATTCCTTGCGGTCGATGACGCGCGCGATATAGACGCCGGCTTCGCCGACGATGTAGCGCCCGAGCTCGACGACGATCCGCGCCTCCGGCAGACGCTTCTGCAGCGCAGGCAGGATTTCCGCGAGGCCACGCCCGACCGCCGCGAGATCGAGCGGCTTCTCGCCGGGAAAATACGGAATCCCGAAGCCGCCGCCGATATTGACGACCTTCACGGTCTCGGGTGCCGCATCGGCAAGGCGGATGGCGAGATCGATAGTCTTCTTCTGCGCCTCGTAGAGCGCCTCGGCGCGCAGGTTCTGCGAGCCGCTGAAGATATGGAAGCCCTCGAACTCCAGGTGGCGTCTGTCGAGCCGCGACAGGAGTTGCGGCACGCACTCGGCGTCGATGCCGAACTGCTTCGGCCCGCCGCCCATCTTCATGCCGGACGACTTGAGCTCGAAATCCGGGTTGACGCGAATCTCGATGCGCGCCCGCGTCTTCTGCGCGGCGGCGAACTCGGCCGCGGCGGCGAGCTCGGTTTCCGATTCGATCGACAGCAGGATGCCCGCGGCCACCGCCTGGGCGATCTCGCCGCGCGTCTTGCCGGGGCCGGCGAAGCTGACCCGCGCCGGCGGCATCGTGCTGTCGAGCGCCGTCTTCATCTCCAGCGCCGACGCGACGTCGAAGCCGTCGACGAGGCCGGCGAGATGCTGGACGACGGCCGGCATCGGATTGGCCTTGATCGCGTAATTGAGATGGACCGATTTCGGCAGCGCCCGCCGCAGAGCCTCGATTCGCGCGGTGATGAGCTTGCGGTCATAGGCAAAGAACGGCGTGCTGCCGATCCGCTCCGCCAGCCGCGTCACAGGAATGCCGCCGATCTGCAGGCAGCCGTCCTGGACGACGAAGCCATGCGCCGGGCGCGCCGGAGCCGGCGGCGCGTTCACGCCGCACCCATGGAGAACAGCTCGCCGATTTCCTGCGAAAGCAACTTGCGATCCATCTTGCCGTTCGGGTTGCGCGGCAGCACCGGACGCTCGACGATCTTGTGCGGCACCATATAGGGCGGGACCTTTGCCTTCATCGCCTGGATGACGGCGGCGGCGTCAAGCGCGCCGGAGGCCGGCGGCGTCGCGATCACCACGATCGCCTCGCCGAGCACGGGATGCGGCGCTCCGAACGCCACCGCCTCGCCGACCAGGCCGGTCGCATAGATCGCCTCCTCCACCTCCGTCGGGCTGACGCGGTAGCCGGACGTCTTGATCATCTCGTCACGGCGCGAGACGAAATAAAGGAAGCCTTCCTCGTCCATGCGCACGGTGTCGCCCGACCACACCGCAAGCTCCGGGATCACCAGGCCGGGAGTCTGGTTCGGCACCGGCTTGAAGCGTTCGCGGGTTTTTTCCGGATCATTCCAGTAGCCCATCGCGACCAGCGCGCCGCGATGCACCAGCTCGCCCGGCTCGTTGGGCGCGCACGGTTCGCCGTTGGGGCGAACCACCAGGATCTCCGCATTCGGAATTGCCTTGCCGATCGAATCGGGCCGGCGATCGAGTTCGCCGGGATCGAGATAGGTCGAGCGGAACGCCTCGGTCAGGCCGTACATCAGGAAGATCTGCGTCTTCGGCAGGCCCTGGCGCAGCCTGTCGAGTGTTGCGCGCGGCATGCGGCCGCCCGTGTTGGTGCAATAGCGCAAGGCTTTCGCGCAGCCGCTGAGGTCGAGCTGCGCCAGCTGGATCCACAGCGGCGGCACGCAGGCCAAACCGGTGATCTTCTCCCGGACCACCGCCTTTGTGACGTCCTGCGGCAGCAGGTAGTTGATCAGCACGGCGCACGCGCCGACGTTGAAAGCCGTGCTGAGCTGGCTGAAGCCGGCATCGAAACTGAGCGGCAGCACGGAAAGGATACGGTCGTCGGGCGTATTGCCGAGATACTGGCTGACGCTTTTGGCGCCCGCGACCATGTTGCGGTGGGACAGCACCACGCCCTTGGGCAGGCCGGTGCTGCCGGAGGTATAGAGGATCGACACCATGTCGACGTCGATCACGCGGTGCGGTTCGGCCCGGCTCGCCTCGCCCCGGTGCATCAGGTCGGCCCAGGTCAGCGTATGGCAGCTCGCCGTCTTCCACGCTTCGGCCGCCTTGTCGACCAGCACCACCGAGCGCACATCGGGGAATTCGCCGAAGTTCAGCTCGAGCCCATTGAGGCGGTCGGCAGAGGTGACGAAGAAACGCACATTGCAATCGCGCAGGATGTGGCCGACCTGACGCGCGCGCAGCAGCGGATTGATCGGGACGAACACGCCGCCCGCCGCGGCGGCCGCGAACATGGCGACGACCGTCTCCAGGCGCTTCTCGAGATAAATTCCGACGCGGTCGCCCCGCCCCAGCCCGGCCGCGAGCAGCCCGCGCGCCGCGGTCCGCACCTGTGTTGCGAGCGCCTCGTAGGTGAGCGTCTCGCCGGCATAGGACAGCGCCGGGGCCGCCGGCGCCCGCACGGCGCTGTTGAAGATAAGTTCCGGCAGCAGTTCTGACATTTGGACCGTTCGAGACGCCGTGTCGGTCGCGAAGACTATTGTAGGTTTATGGTAAATTTCTAGTGAAACCCGGCAGGGAAGCCGGCGCCGGCGAGATTGCCCCGGACCGGTTTAAAATTCTCACTCCGGCAAGGAGAATGTCGGGCACGGGGCATGGCAGCACCGTTGAAAGTGCGCCGTCGGATCGCCTATGACATCGCTGGCCGCGAAAGCCAGGCCGCCTTGGTTAATTTTTAACCGCTACGCATTAGTGAATGCGCCGACGCTTGCTCCAGACAGGGGACATCTCAAAGCAATGGCCACGATCGACGAGATCAAGAACATACTGGGCGAGTCCCTGCAGCTCGGCGAGCGCGCCAGGGCCTTCACCAGCGATACCCGCCTGCTCGGCAGCGTTCCCGAACTCGACTCCATGGCGGTCCTGACCGTTCTCACCGCGATCGAGGAGCATTTCGGCATCACCGTGGCCGACGACGACGTCAGCGCCGACACTTTCGCCACGGTCGGCAGCCTGTGCGACTACGTCCAACAGAAACTCGCCGCCTGACCCGCCGAGCCATCGCCGGGGCCGGTCAGCCCGGGCCGCGATGGGCGTTGAGCCAGCATCCGAGCATCATCAGGTCCCAGACCATGGCGCCATGATAGGCGGCATGTCCGACCTCGTGTTTGCGCAGAGCCTCGTCGAGAAATGCCGGTTCGAAGAGCCGGTAGGCCTTCAGCGACGCGATCGCGTCGCCGGCGAGGGCGCGCAGGCGCCCGCTGCGCAGCCACGGGCCATAGGGTAGGCCGAAGCCGTGCTTGGTCTTGGTCAGGGTCGCCTCGGGCAGGAAGCCGCGGCAAGCTTCCTTGAAGAAGTGACGCAGCTTGAACCCGTCGATCAGCAGCTCGGGCGGCACTTTGGCCGAAAATTCGACGAACTCGTCGTCGAGCAGCGGGAACTTGACCGCGACGCCGGCGATCTCGCACATCCGCCGCACCTTGCGCAGATCGTCGTCGGCCAGGATGAGCTGCAGGTCGAGATGCATCATGCGATGCAGGATGTCCTGCGAGGGCGTGCGGTGATAGACCTCCTCAAGTGTCGCCTGCGGATGCCCAACATCGATTGTACGCGCGACATCGGGCAGGAAGATCTGCGTTGCGCTCGTCCCGGCATAGAGGTTGTGCGCTTCCATGCGGAACGGCAACGGTATGTTGGCCTGCTCGATGTACCGCCAGAGCTTGCGCAGCGGCATGATCGCATCGCGCAGCGGCATGTTGCCGACCACCGGTTCGATGAGACCGCGGCGCAGCCAGCCGGGGACCATCGCGTAACGTTCGAAGATCTTCTGCTTCGCATAACGCGCGTTGCCGCCGAAAAGCTCGTCACCTCCGTCTCCGGCCATCAGCAGACGGATGCCGTTCTGCTGCGCCAGCCGGGCGCAGTAATAGACCGGCACGGCCGATGCGTTGCCGAACGGCTCGTCGTAGCCTGCGGAGATGATCGGAATCGCCTCGGCAACATCGTCGGGCGTCACGTAGTATTCGTAATGCGCGGCGCCGAAATGTTTCGCCGAGATGCGGGCGTACTCCATCTCGTCGTAGCCTGGCTCATCGAAACCGATCGTGAACGCAGGGGTCGGCCCGATCGCGCGCTCGGCCATCAGGCCAACCACCGTCGAGCTGTCCAGCCCTCCGCTCAGGAAACTCCCGACCTGACCGGCGGCGCCGTCGAGCGCGCGATCGAGCGAGCGCCGCGCAACCGTTAGCATTTCGACGCCGAGCCGGGCCGCATCTCTCGAACCGTCGAGTGCATATGGCACCGCCCAGTATCGGTCTACTTCGATCTGGCCGCGCTCGAACCAGATCGACTGGCCCGGCATGAGCTTGCGCTGGTCGCGATAGATCGTCTGCGGCGACGGCACCTTGCTGAACCACAGGTAGCTGTAGATCGCCTGCGGATCGATCTCCGACGCGCTCTGCGGGTGTGCGCGGACGGCATCGGCCGAGGAGCCGAAGATCAGGCCGCGCCCGCCGGTCGCGTAGCACATCGTGCGCGTGCCGAGCCGGTCGATCGCGACCAGCGCCCGCTCATTCGCCGCATCGATCACGGCGATGACCGCATGGCCATGCACCGCCTTCGGCAGATCGCGCCCGAGCCGCTTGTACCCGCGAATGAGCGCTGCGGCATGGCCATGCACCCGTGCGACCTCGGCCAGCTCGCGATCGCGCCAGATCGGATAGCCCTCGCTTGCTGCGAGAAGCGGCCCGTCGGCGAGGATAGACATGGCGCCGACGTCGCCCGCGACGCCGAGCGCCGCCCCGCCGGCATGCTGCGCCGCGGTCGTGACGTTCTGCCCGTATTTCATGGCGGCGCACATCGTGCCGACCAGTCGATCCGACTGCGCGTCGCGCTCGAGTCCCCCGATCCAGCCGCAAATCCCTGACACGTCCAATTCCCCCTATGACGAACCGGCGGAGCCGGATTCTTCGGCCGCGACCGGCTTCGCGCGGGCGAGACTTCGCTTGAGCTGCCGAAGCGAGTCCTCGATCCGGAATTTCAGGCGCGGACGCCGCGCCGCGATCCAGACGAGCGGCTTCGAATGCGTGCTCAGACTGCGTTTGTACTGGCTTTCGCCGGCCAGGAAATCATAGATGCGCGCGCCGCCCGCGAGGTTCTTCTCGATCGCCAGATGATGACACACATGCCCGGGCTTGAGCTTCGGATCGGCACTGTAGCTCAATCCGCTCTGATAGAAGAGCACGTGGCCGTCTCTGATCAGGCTGTACAGATAACCAAGCGGCTTCCCGCCCGCCTCGATGCGCAGAAGCTGGATCTCGCCATGCGCGAAGCGTGCCCGGATCAACGCCTCATGGAAACGCTCGAAGAACGGCATGGCGAACGCGCCGGAGCGGCCGCGACCTGTCCAGACCTGCTGATGCAGGGTCTTGAGCTCTGCGAAGAACCGGAGGGCCTCGCCGAGATCGGCCGGTTCCACGGCGCGCACCGGTCCCGCTTCGCCATAGAGCCTCAGGGCGCGGCGGATCTGCTGGCGCGTATTCGAGCTGACATGTCCGAGATAGCCTTTGCCGCCGCTGCGTACCGCAGCGAGATCGACATAGGGGCTCGGCTGCGAGGCTCGGGTCGTCACATCCAGGCCGAGACTGCGCGCGCAGTCGGCGTAGCGCGGCTCGACGCCGCTCAGCATCAGTTCCTCCCAGCCGGGGTCCGCCTCGGCGATCGCCCGGAGCATGGCGTGTTCGACTTCGCCTGCGCGTTCGCGGTCCACCAGGAACCCGTTGTGCTCGATCGTCAGGCAATCGAGGTCGGGATCGCCGGTTTCATGCAGGAACACCGCCCTCGAACGAAGCCAGCCATGTCGCTTCACCGTCCGGCGGCAGAGGATCGCGAGCCCGACCACGTTCCGCCCCGATCGCGCGACGACCAGATGCGGCTGCAGCGCGGCGGGGAGAAGACCGAGCCACGTGCCGATCCACGCCCACGACTGGAAGTAGGAACAGTCGCTGCGCGATTCGAGCGATTCCCACATGCGGCCGAGCGCCCCTCGGTCGGCCATCGGCGCGAGCGTGACGTCGATAACGCTCCGCGTCGTCGCGACATCAATGGGCAGAGGGCTGGACATGTGAGCCGTTCATCCGTGCGAAAGGAGCGGGAGGCCCCGGGGACCCGCGAGCATGATCCCGCCTCGTGCGCAGGCAGGCGGCGCCACGCGGCAGGACCACTCCATCATGGTTGATATTTCTAACGAATTTCCCGATCTAATCTACTATCGCGGATTGGTTAAGACTGCGTGTTCGGGGCCCGGCTCGTCACCCGGCACGACGATCCGGTACTCGGGCATGTTCCTCATACGCACGCAGACGCTCACGAAGGGGCGAACGCTCGACAGCGAGAACTGCGCGCGGCCGGCGCGCAGGACGAACAGGCTGCCCACGCGGACAGCCCCCAGCTTGGCATGCGAGTTCAGGGAAACGGCGTTGAAGGCGGAGATGCGGCTGACGGTCCAGCGGTAGCCGCGCTCGCGCAGATATGCATAGGCGCTGTCCCACAGCCGTGCGAAGGCGAAGCCGATCCGATATTTCGGGTCTATCCACAGGTCGAAGTCCCAGGCGGCGCGGTCGCTCGGGCGGGGCATGAAGACCGAAGCAACCTCGTCTTCGACATAGCGGTCGAAACACAGCCAGAGGCAGCCGATCACAGTCTCGCCGCGGAAGGCGCCGAAGCAGATCGCGTCATGGCGATACCGCGCCGCGACGACGCGCTCTTCGACCGGGAGCGCCTGCAAGGCAGGATCGTGCTCGACAAGCTGCCGGACCGCGATCGTGGCACCCCGCCCCGGGGCAAGGAGCGCGGCATCGGGCACCGGCTGCGCAACGAAGTAGTAACGGTAGATACTCAACGCCGGCGCGAAGCGGCGAAACCCCCTGTCGAGCCCATAGAGAAACGCATTAATCCACCCCAGCTCGCGGACGTTAGCCTTAATTTTTGAAATCATAAGATTCCTGCGTCCGTGACGATCCGTAATGGACCGGCCGCATCAATACGGCCGAACATCGGGGAGGTCTAGCGACAAACAACCCCGACACATATTCGATTTGATGATATTGCAACGCGCCGTGTAAGATACTGCAACTGTGGATATCCACCGCTCGATGCGCCGTCAACCGCGAGAAGGGCACGACGCAGAGTCGGCCGGCGCGCCAGTCAGGAGTATTCTGTAGAGGCTTCCGCATGATGAGATTCGTGTCATTGGCGCTTTTCGCAGCGTTGTTCCTGCCGACATCCGCCGATGCAAGACCCGTTCTCGACAAACCGATGTACGACCCTGTCTCGAAGAGCTATTTCGAGCTGCACAAGGTGACCCGGGACGAGGACCGGCGTGCTGTGGAAATACCGGAACTGCCGTTCGACCAGGCGGAGCGGTTCGCCCGCCAACGTACGTTCAAGGGCGTCAGGGGCCGGCTGGCCGTCGTAAAGAGCAATGAAACGCATCTTTTCCTGATGCAGAACTTCCAGCCCGATCTCCCCGTGTGGATCGGCCTGCGCTACTATTGCAAGCTGCGAGAGCTCCGCTGGGTCAGCGGCGAAAAAGTGACGCGCAAGAGCTTCCAGGCCTGGGACCCGAACTGGGACCAGTCCGGCAATGCCGGCTGCATAAAGGGTCGTGGCCAGGCAGACTGGATGTCGGTGTGCTACTCGCCCGTCCAGGACGGCTTCCGGTGGGTCATGAAAGGCGCGCGGAAGCACTACGTCATGTATTTCGTCGAATACCCCACTGGGAAACCCTGAGCCGGCCCGGCCGGTCCATCGCACAACAGCTTCTTTCGGATCGGCGGCTCCGCCCGGGTAATCCATGCGCATTCTCATCGTCTCGGGCTATTTCCCGCCCTTCGCGCCGATGTCCGGCGTGCGCGCGGGCAAGCTGGCCAAATACCTGCTTGCGCGCGGACACGACGTCCGCGTGCTCTGCGCGAAGAATCTCCCCTATCCGCCTCTGCTGCCGCTCGAGATCCCGGAAAACAAGGTCTGCTATGCCGACTGGCTGGACGTGAATGCGCTGCCCAAGCGCGTCGCCGGCTTCCGCAACCGCCTCCGCGGTACGCGGTCCGCAGGCGATACGCTCGGGAAGAACGGGGCCGCACTGGCCGAAGGCAAGCCCGTGGCCGGGAAGTCGGGCCTGGCGCTCGCGCTCGACAGGCTCCGGCTCCTGTACACCGATATCACCAACTGGCCGGACGCACAGATTGGCTGGCTGCCCTACGCCGTCGCCGACGGCGGGAAGCTTCTGAACAGCTGGCGCGCCAATCTCATCTACGCGACCGTACCGCCGCTGACCGGACTGCTGGTGGCGCGGCGGCTTGCGCGGCGTTTCGACATTCCGTGGATCGCCGAGTTCAGAGACTTGTGGGTCGACCACCCGTACTACGATGCGCCGCCGTGGCGGAGCTGGCTCGAGCGGATTCAGGAAACGCGCACGCTCGCCGCGGCCAGCGCGCTGGTCACCGTGTCCGATCCATGGCGCGACATTCTCGAGGCCCGCTTCCACAAGCCGACCATCACTGTATTGAACGGCTTCGATCCCGACGACTATCCGGAGGCGCCGCCGCGGGTCGAAGCGATCGAGGGGCTGACGCTCCTCTACACGGGAACGCTGTACCCGGGTCG
The DNA here is from genome assembly GCA_041690495.1 of Alphaproteobacteria bacterium. Taxonomy (GTDB): domain Bacteria; phylum Pseudomonadota; class Alphaproteobacteria; order CACIAM-22H2; family CACIAM-22H2; genus DATAAP01. The sequence continues at coordinate 436,946 of JAWLHE010000003.1, forward strand.
CCGCGATCCGACGCCGCTCTTCCAGGCCGTCGCACGCCTCGGCGAACGCGCCCGCGCCGTGCGCATGCATTTCTACGGCGCCGACCGCGATGCAGTCATGCAGCTTGCCGAAAGGGCCGGCGTTGCCGCCCAGGTCGAGGTCTTCGCGCCGGTCGGATACCAGCGCGTCGTGGAACTGCAGCGCACGGCCGACATCCTGCTGATGCTGCGATGGAACGACCCGTCCGAGCTCGGCGTCGTTCCGGGAAAGCTGTTCGAATATGTCGGTGCGCGCCGGCCGATCCTGTGTCTGGGCTTCGACCAGGGCGCGGTCCCGGACATAATCCGGTCGCGCGACCTCGGCGTGATTAGCGAGGATCCGGACGCGATCGCGAACGCGCTGCGGCTATGGCTCGACCGGAAGCGTCAGTTCGGCGAGATTGCTCCGTTGCCGCTCGAAGCGCGAGCAGGTCTGTCGCGTTCCGATCAGTTCGAAAGGCTCGAGCGGTTCATGCAGGATACAAGCGCCGCCTACCGAAGCGCCGCGCGTTGATTCTCCGGACCTGGGCGCGCGTCAGCGGGCGCGCATCGAGAGGCTGACGTTCGGGTACGGAGGGAACCCTGCCGCCTCGCGGGTTGCAAAGTACCTGTTTCCGCCGCCGTCGTATTCGCGCGGAACCTTCACGCCGACGAAGACCGAGTTGCGGAAGGTGATGGCGGCGTCCAGACCGGCCTTCCTGGTCAGGAGCACGCAGGACGGCCGGTCGCAGATGATCGTCGTTCCCTCGACCGTCAGTCTGTGCGAGGGCGCCGGCCTGACGTCGCTCTTTCCTCCAGTCTCGTGACCGAATCCGATGATGTCGAGATTGCCGTTCGGGCCGTGCTGGATGACCGAATTGCGGATGACGTTGTTGCCGCCCATCGCGTAGTCGAACGAACGCGAGCCGGCTGCATCCTGCATCGCGATCAGGGCATCCTCCACGAGAGTGTCCCACGCCCGGCTCTTGAAGTTATGCCCCTCGCCGTGCGTGCGACGCAGATCGAATCCCCGCGCCAGCACCCGGTCGTGATAGCCCAGGTAGAAGCCGTGGGTTTGCCCCGGATTTTCCACGCACCCCCGCGCATCGACGAAAACGCCGCCCTCGATCGTCAGCGTCCCTCCTTTGACTCCGGATGACATGAGGTGCGAATCGTTCCGCCGCGAAACCAGGTTCCGCAGCGTCGCGTTCGGCCGCTCCAGCCGCAGCAGCGCATGGTTGTCGCCGTTGCTCACGTCCTGCACGGCGATTCCTTCGAGCGTCACGCCATCCGCGGCAACGACGACCGCCGCCTTGTCGCCGTAGGCCTGCCCCTTCAGCACCGTACCGGCGCCCTTCACCACGATCGGCTTGCTGATGCGGATGGCTTGCGCGAATTCGCCTGCCGGAAGCGTTATCGCAGTTTGTGCTGCATTGACCAGCTGCTGCAGGTCCGGCGGGGCCGTATCGTCGCCCTCGACTTCGCCGGGCCTGGGAAGCTTGTAGAAATAGACCGGCGCATCCGCAGTCGGCCAGCCGACGAAGACGTCCAGGGCCGGCACGTATTGCCAGCGCCCCCAGATTCCGGTCGGGCTGCGATGCGACGGAGTTGCGGAGAATCTCGTGCTTGAAAACGTGTTCGCATCGACGGCCCATACTTCGGGCCCGCCGCACCAGATCGCGAACGCCTGCGACGGATGATAGGCAATTCCGCAATGGCGCCTTCTTGCGAATTCAGCGTTGCCGGTGACCTTTACGCCGACACGGCCGCCGCCGCTGAGCGCGTAATAGGACAATGCGCTCCTCGCTCCGCCGATCGACACGAGGCGGCGATTGACCGGGTCGAACGCTCCGGTACGCCCATGGTCGGTGTTGTCGTTGCGCCGGACGATGCGCCATGTATCGGTGGCCGGGTTGTAGGCCACGAGTCCGTTGCTCGACGTGAAGATGGCCTCTCCCGTCTGCGGATCGTAATCGCCGCCCACCTCGAGCGCCAGGGAGGCCGAAACCGGCGCCGCCGCGCCGCGCGTCCACCGTCGCGTCGATGTGTCGTAAAGCCATGCGTGAACATCGGTGACGCTGCCGGACTGATAGAACGATCCGCCCCAGCGCATCACGCGATCGATGTTGGCGAGATAGACAACGCCGTCATAGGTATGCGCAGAGACGGGGGCCGCGTCATCTGCCACTTCGAATCTGCCCTTGCCAAGCTCCCTATATGGGCTCGGCTCGGTGACGCGCTCCCAGGCCAGGGTATCGAGGCGAAAGTGATAAACTTCGTTTCCGCCGTAGTCGGTATGGCCGCCACCGTTGACCACGAGCAGGTTGCGCTTCGTGTCGAATGCGGCCCCCGACCAGAACGTCACCGCCTGGGGGCCCATGACCCCCCAGACCGTCTTGTCCTTTTCCGGCGCAACCGACAGCATGGTGTTGCGCGACACCGCGCGAAATTCGCCCGGCTTCAGGGAAGCGGCGATCTGACGGGCTTCCGCCGACAGGCCGGCCAGCGACGGAGGCGGCGCGCGGTACGGCTCCAAAGCAGGCCCGGTGTTCTTCGGCGCCGGCGCACTGGCCGCCGGCGCCGGCGCGGCGGCGGCACGTCCGCGATCGGTGCCGACCGGCTTTGGCTCGGCCGGCTTTTCGACGGACGGCGGTTCAGAGGGCGCCGATTCAGGGGCCTCCGCCTCTTTCACGGGTTCGGTAGCAGCCGGTGATGGCCCCTCGTTCGTGCCGGCAGGCTGCGACTGCTCTCCGCCCTGGAGGATGCGCCGCCGCCGTTCGGCGCTGCGGTCGCGCGCGGCATCGAACTCCTTCTCCGTGGCGATCTCGCCGCGGCATTCGCTGGCCAGCGCGCGCGTGATGACGCCGCGCGCAGGATCGCGGCAATAGACGACCAGCTCGTCCTTGCTGCCGGCCGACTGCGCGCCCCCGGCCGTCAGGATCGACAGCATCGCTCCTGCCGCCAGTCGCGTGCAGCTGCCTTGGTTGCGAAATCGCCGGGAAGTATTCGATGCCATGTTTCCCTTAATCCTGTCGCCTGCCAGCGGCAGGAACTCTTAACGCGCTCCTGCAATGATAGCGGGCCCCGCGGCAGGCTTCGACGCCCGCTGCGGAGCCGGGACGTGTCGGCGCTTGATGATCAGAGCTAACGCAAATACATGAATACGCGCTTGCTGCACACCAGGAACGCCGCCGTGCCGCGTGGACGGCTCGAGGATCTTGTAAGATAAGCCGATGTTCAATTCACCCGCCGGTCCGGCGATCCGGTTTCCCGCGCCGCAGAAGCCGCTGCTCCTGATCACGGTCGACACCGAGGAGGAGTTCGACTGGTCAAAGCCGCATGCCAGCGCCAATACGCAGGTCACGCATATTCCGGCCCAGCAACGGGCTCAGACCGTGTTCGCCCGGTTCGGACTCAAGCCGACCTACTTCGTCGATTATCCGGTTGCCGCGCAGCCCCAGGCCTACGAGCCGCTCCGCGACTGGGCCCGGCGCGGCCAGTGCGAGATCGGCGCGCATTTGCACCCCTGGGTCAACCCGCCGATCGAGGAGCGGGTCTGCAACCGTCATTCCTACCCAGGCAATCTCGAGGCGGGACTCGAACGGCGCAAGCTCGCACAGCTCACCGAGCTGATCGGGCGCAATTTCGGAACCCGGCCGACGGTCTACCGCGCCGGCCGCTACGGCGCGGGCCCCAATACGGCTGCGATCCTCGAGTCGCTGGGCTACGAGATCGACTCGAGCGTGGTGCCGCGCACCGATCTCAGCGGCGAAGAGGGGCCTGACTTCAGCGCCTTCGGCTTCGATCCCTACTGGTTCGGGACGACGCGCAAGCTGCTCGAGATCCCGGTCGGCCTCGGCTGGACCGGGTTGCTGTCCGGCGCAGGCCCGCTCTGGCAGCGATTGTCCCAGTCCGGCTGGGGCCGCGCCTGCCGGTTACCCGGCGTTCTGGCCCGCGCGCGCCTGTTCGACCGCATCAAGCTGACGCCCGAAGGCATCGAGCTGGCGGATCTCTGCCGCGTCAGCGAGGCGATGCACGCCGCCGGCTTTCGCGTCTTCAATCTCATGTACCACAGCCCTTCGCTCGCGCCCGGCCACACGCCCTATGTGCGGAGCGAAGCCGAACTCGAGCAGTTCGTCCGGCGGATCGAGGGGTACTGCGAATTCTTCTTTGGGCGCCTGGGCGGCATCGCCGCCACGCCGCATGACGTCCGGTCGCTCTGCCTGGCGCTCGACCGCAAATCGGCTGCCTGACACGCCCCCTGCCCGGTCGTGCGCCGCGCTGGTTGATTCGGGACTAATCACTTGGGTTCGGCGGCTCGGAGCACCCGCGCATACAGCCTATTGCGCGTTCCCGCTGGACAGGCCCAAGAGATTGTGTAACCTGAACGTAAGAAAGCGAAAGGAGGGGAGTACCACGGAAACACGTTGGAATCTCGCCACAGCCGCAGCGACCATCGGCATCTCAGATACGTGTCGATTGGAATCCGTCGTGGCGCCAGCGAGAGAGGAGCGGTGGCCGATGCGTCGCGCCCTCGCGGTTGTCGTGACCGCCGGCGCCTTCGGCTGGGCGCTCGTAATCGCCGCTTTGTACGTACTGCTGCGGTAGTCGTTCAGAGACGGCCGGATCCCGGACCGACCCGCAGGGTCAGGTCCGCATCCCGAACTCGTTCATCAGACCATAAAGCGTCGGGCGGCTGATGCCGAGCAGCTTCGCCGCCTGCGAGATGTTGCCGTCGGCCTGGGCCAGGGCGCGCTGGATCGCCTCCCGCTCCGCCTGCTCGCGAATCTCGCGCAGGCTGAGCGGAGTCGGATTCGCCGTGGACGTCGGCAGGTCGAGGTCGACCGGCGTGATCAGCGGACCTCCGGCCATGATCACCGCCCGCTTCATCCGGTTCTCGAGCTCGCGCACATTGCCCGGCCACGGATAGCTCGCGATCGCGCCGAGCGCCTCGCTGGTGAAACCCCGCGGCGCCGCGCCGTTCTGCTTGCCGAACGTGTTGAGGAAGTGATGCGCGAGCAGGACCGCATCGCCGCTGCGCTGGCGCAGCGGCGGGATCGAGAGGACGATTTCGCTGAGCCGGTAGTAAAGGTCCTCGCGGAACCGGTTGGTGGCGATCAGCTCCTCGGGCTTGTGGTGCGTCGCGCAGACGACGCGCACGTCGACCGAAATCTCTTCGCGGCCGCCGATCCGCTCGAACTTGCGCTCCTGCAGGAAGCGCAGCAGCTTTGCCTGCAAAGCCATCGGCATGTCGCCGATCTCGTCAAGGAACAGCGTTCCCTTGTCGGCGAGCTGGATCTTGCCCATCACCTGCTTGATCGCCCCGGTGAAGGCGCCCTTCTCGTGCCCGAACAACTCGCTTTCCAGGAGATTTTCCGGGATCGCGGCGCAATTGATGGCGATGAATCGCTTGGTCGCGCGCGGACCCATCTCGTGCAGCGCCCGTGCCGCCAGTTCCTTGCCGGTGCCGCTTTCGCCGAGCAGAAACACGCTGGCATTGGTCGGCGCCACCTTTTCGATTGCCCGGCAGACATTGAGCATCGGCAGGCTGGAGGTGACAATGCCGCGCAGCGGCCAGTTCTGGGTCGATTGCGCGAGCCGACGGTTCTCCGCCTCCAGCTCGTAGAGATTGTATGCCCGGCTGACGATCAGGCTGAGGACGTCGGCATCGATGGGCTTCTGATAGAAATCATAGGCGCCGAGCTGGACGGCCTTGAGTGCATTGACGCGGTCCTCGTTGCCGGTGACGACGATCACCTTGGTTGTCGGCGAGGCCGACATGATGCCCTCGAGGGTCGCGAGCCCCTCCGCCGAGCCGTCTGGGTCGGGCGGCAGCCCGAGATCGACAGTGACAACCGGCGGCTTGACGGACGCGACGAGATTCATGGCCGCTTCGCGATTATCCGCGAATGCGATGTCGTAATCGGTAAACGCCCAGGAGAGCTGGCGCTGCAGGTCCAGATCGTCCTCGACAACGAGCAGCTTGCGTTTCGCCTTGTCCATCTTCATTTCCACCCGGTGTTGACTATACGCTGACCGGCCGGACGAGCGGCAAGCTCATCTTCATGACCGTTCCGCGCCCTGGTTGACTGAACACGTCGAGGCGCCCCCCGACGGCACGCGCGAATTCATTCGTCTCGTACACCCCGATGCCGTAGCCGCCGCCCTTCGTCGATTTGAACGGCCGGAACAACTGGTCGCGGATGAACTCGGGATCCATGCCCGGGCCGTTGTCCTCGACCTCGAGCACCGCCATCGTGCCCTCGCTGCGCAGCCGCACCTGGACCTTGCCGTCCTGCGGGGACGCTTCGACGGCATTCTGCAGCAGGTGCCCTACGACCCGGCGCAGGCGTTCCTCGTCGGCCTTCACGACCAGATTTGGCGTCCGAATCTCCAGGCTGATGGAGGGCCCGCGGCCATTCTGGGCCGCGACGGCGGCCTGGAGCAACCGCTCGATCTCGATCGCCTGCCCTTGCGCCGCCGCCTGGGCAGGCTGCCCATGCAACTGCTGCAGCAGCCGCTTCATTTTCTCGATCGAGCCCTCGATGGTTCGGATGACATCGTCCTGGAACGCCGCTTCGTGGCGGTGCCTCGCGGCGTTCGACACGATCAGCGACAGCCGGCTCACGAGATTCTTGATGTCGTGAATGACGAACGCGAAGCGCTTGTTGAATGCTTCGAACTGGCGCGCTTCGGCCAGCGCTTCGCTCAGCTCGTACTCCGCCAGATAGCTCGCTGCCTGCTGGCCCAGCGTGCCCAGAAGTTCATAATCTTCCCAGTCGAGTTCCTTCGGCGCGCGCGGCTTGCCGAGAATCAGGATGCCGCGCAGCTCGTCATGGTGGATGAGAGGCACGATCAGCCAGGCGCGGCCGATTCCGGCAAGCCAGGACGGCAGGACGATCCCTTCATAGCGGCCCGCCTCGCCGCGCAGCTCGTCGATATTCACCACCGAATGGGTCCGGGAAAGGAACTCGGCTAGCCTGTCGCCGCGATCGATATGCGTGTCGGTCCCCTCGAGTTCCCAGCGCGACAGGTTCCATGTCGACTTCAGCAGAAAGCGCTCCTGCTGCTGGATCCAGACGCCGCCTTCCGGACTGTCGAAAATGTCGCACACCGCCTGGATGACGCGCTCGGGCAGCTTCACGTTCTCCTCGGCCTCGGAGATCGTGCGGATGAACCGCAGCCACTCGTCGCGGTAGTCGTATTTGTACTTGAAGAAATGTTTGCCGATGAAGGTCTTGAGATAGCCGCGTACGGTGCCCGACGATAACGTGACGAGCAGCAGGAGCCCGGAGCCGAACAGGAACACCATCTGCAGCACGCCGCCCCAGGTGCCGCCGAACTGCCGGATGTAGTAGCCGACCGCCGCCATGACCAGCAGATAGGTGCCCGCACCGAGCAGCGCCGCAGAATGGAAAACAAGGCTGTGCGATACGACGATGCCGCGGCGGGGACGCTTGCTGCGCAGGACCGACACGGCGAGTAGCAGCACCGAAAGCGCATCGATGATGCCGCGCGCGGCGAACAAGTCGCCGTCGATCTGCCGGAAAAGCAGCGCCTGCGAGTAGAGAAAGAAGTCATAGCCGAAAATCGCGCCGACGCCGAAGCACAGGTACTTCAGGTTCCAGCGCGCGTCCGAGGGCACGTTGCGCAGCAGGTTCTCGGTCAGCGCGAGGCCGAAGATGGCGAGCGTCAGGTAGCCGATGATGATGAGATTGGCATCGATCAGCCGCGGCCCGTCCACCAACAGCGATGGCAACACGCCGAGCACTGCAGCAATCAGGCCGCCGGCAACGATCGCCGCCTGGAGGTAGAGACGCGCACGGACCCGCTCGGGGCTGCTCGCGAACAGGGCATCGGCAAGGAAGACCAGCCATGCCGTGCTGCGGACGACCTCGAGCAGATGGCCCGACACGATGAAGCGTACGCCGCCCGACCAAAACTCGGCCGCGAGCCACCCCGACCACAGAGCGGTACAGCCGGCGGCCATGATCATCGACTGATAGGAACGGACCTCCCCGCGGCGCCATGCGAGCAGCACGGCGAGAACCGCGAACGAGACGGCCGACGCCGAATACGTTGCAACGGCTAGTTCCATGGGCGGCATGTCTGGCGCGCCCTCAGCGCACGCCTTCGGGGAAGAGCACGACCCGCGCCGTCTGCAGCAGGATTATGCAATCGAGAAAAATGCTGTGGTTCTTGATGTAGTACAGGTCGTATTCGAGCTTCTGCTTGGCGTCCTCGACCGAAGCGCCGTAGGGAAAATTGATCTGTGCCCAGCCGGTGATGCCCGGCTTCACGCGGTGGCGCTCGGCATAATACGGAATCTTCGCCGCCAGCTCCTGCACAAAGAATGGGCGTTCGGGCCGCGGTCCGATGAAGCTCATGTCGCCGAGAAGGACATTGAAAACCTGCGGGATCTCGTCGATCCGGGTCTGGCGGATGATGTGGCCGACGCGCGTCACGCGCGAATCGGCGGCCCCGGCCCATTTCGGCACGCCATCGCGCTCGGCATCCGTCACCATGCTGCGGAACTTCAGCAGCATGAACGGGCGACCGTGCCGGCCGACGCGCTCCTGACGGTAGAAGATCGGCCCGCGGCTATCGAGCTTGATCGCTATTGCGGTGAAGACAAGCACCGGGAGCGTGAGCAAAAGGAACGCTGCGCTCACGGCGAGGTCGAACCCACGCTTGAGAAATCGAGTCGCCGCGGTGCCGCCGAAGCCGTCTGAAAAAATCATCCAGCTTGGATGAACCGTGTCGAGGTCGACGCGCCCGGTCTCTTTCTCCCAGAACGAGGAGAACTCCAGAACGTTAACGCCGCTGAGCTTCAGGTGAAGCAGATCGTTGACGGGCATTTCCTTGCGCCGGTCCTCGACCGCAACCACGATTTCATCGACACGCGTCTTTTCCGCGAGGCGCACGAGATCGGCCGCTTCGCCGATGATCTGTTCGGGCGGCACGCAAGCGCTCTCGGCGTTCATCTGAATGAACCCGGCGCACATGAAGCTGGGCGCCCGGCGGCTCACCTCCAGACTGCCGATGCGGGCTGCCCTGCTGCCCGCGCCGAGAACGAGGATGCGACGCTTCAGGGCGTGCGAGGTCACGACGCGGCGCGAAGCAAGCCTGAAGCAGACGATTCCGGTGAAACCCAGAAGGATCGCGATGCCGAGCGCGCTGCGCCAGAGCTCCAGCGATGGAACTGAATATTGAAGTGCGCCGATTGCGACGAATCCGAGCAGAAAACTGACGCACAGCCGCAGGAACATCACCCGCGTATCGGATAGCGACTCCTGCCGGTAGACTCCAACCGCATGCATCGTCAGCATGAACACGCCGACGAAGATCGCCGCGTCAGGGGCGTGGCGATAGATTTCCTCGATGAAGTGGTCCGCGTCGGCAAAGCGCAGGAACTTGCCAGCATAGACCGCGACGGCAAGCAGCAGCGCCTCGATCGCGGCAAGCGCGAGGACCGTCGTGCTCAGATAATGGCGGAAGATGCGGACCATGCCTTATCGGTCCGCCGCGGCATGAGATGCCGATCTGATCCCCTGTCGCGGGCTTTTCGTACTGCCTGTCATCGATCTACCCCCACCGCGCTCAACGGCGCCCGACTCCATTCTTTCGTCCTGCCCAGGACGAAAAGTGTCGGCGTTTTTTACTCAAATATGGTTAACAATTCGCGCCGTCCCGTTAGCATTCGAGTGGATTGTCGAGGCGCTCTGTGGCCGGCACCAGACGTTAACGAGGCGTCCAGAACGAACTCCATGACCTTCATGCGCGAGGCCCTGACGAAGCCAGGCGATCGCGTGAGCCGCTTTTGCAATTATCACTGCATTGGACGGGCCGGGGTGCCCGGTTCATACCGGTCCCGCCTACAGCCGCAGCGAGTACAACTCCGGGGTGCGTTTGTCAATAATGCAGAGAAATCAATGGTGGCACGCCGGATGACCGCGCCGAGACCGGATCGCAGGGTCAGGCGAAATAGACGAAATTCAACCAGGCGCCAGTCGCGATCCAGCAGACCGCTGCAAGACCGGCAAGCAGCGCCGAATAGCGCGGAGCGATGCGCGACACCGCGGCGAACACGATCAGCTGGCCAAGCGCCAACCCCAGGACAAGATAGCTCGCCCGGAAGCGATACGGTATGAAGTCCTCGTACCAGCGCGATGCGCCCGATGCTGCGACGCGGTGATAGGCCGCTTCCATCGTGGCGCGGTGTGCGGGCGCCAGCACCGCCCCGGCGACCGCCTCCGCCGCTCCCGTGGGGCCGGTCAACCGCAGGTCTGCGCCGTTCCGCGATATTGCGATGAGGCCGTCGCGGGTTTCCAGACGCAGCGACCAGCGCTCCGGGCCCGACCACGACTCCATGCGCGGCGCGCCCGCAAGGCCCGGCCGGCCGCGCTCGCTCGGCGCCGCCACCATCATCGACCAGCCGGAATCCGATCGCTGGCGGACCAGGAAGGCAGGGGTGGGCGTCACAGCCTGATTCTCCGCTATCGCCCAGCCGATGTGAGGCGACCGGCTGCCGCGATGCAACGTCACCTCATGGCCAGGGGCGCCCGCGAAGGCCAGCTCCATGGATGCCGCTTCACCCGGGCGGCTCAGCGTGAATGCGTCCGCGATGCCGGCTTCGGCGGCGGAAAGCCGAGGATGCGTCGTCCAGACCGTATTCACTTCCCGCGCATGCGCGTCAGTAAAGGAATCGATGACCAGCCAGAGGTCGGCGGAATAGCGCAGGATCTGACGGCGCGCGGCGAACCCGTCCGGACGCGTGCGTTCCAGTTCCATGAATGCCAATCGGGACGTGGCGATATGCCGAAGCGGCCGTGTCGTGCGCTCGCTATCCTGTGCTTCGCCGACGAGATGCGGCGCGTTGCTGCCGGGCCAGCCTTCCGCCATCAGCCGACCGGTCGTGTCGTAATAAGGGAAATATCCGGCATTGCCAATCCACTGCCGCCCGCCGCTCCACAACACCAGGCTGCCCTCGTCGGCATGCTTGTGGACGCGGCTGGGCCAGTTCGACCAGGTCACGGCGAGCTGGCTGAGGGCCTGCGCATTCGGCCAGTCTTCCAGGCCGTGCCACCAGATCAGCACTCCGCCATCCGGATGCAGCGTCAGCGGCGCCGGCTTGCCTGTCACGAGCGGTTCGAGTGGGCCATACCCTCCGTCGGGCAGATGGCGTGGCGCGAGCGACCGCGTCGGGACCCGATCCGTGTCGCCGATCATCGGCACCGTGCCATCGGGGCGACGCAGCTGCGCGTAATAGATCTTGGACTGCTCGTAGCGCTCGGCGAGATCGGCTGGAACCGTCTTCCCCAGGAGTGTCGCGCAGCGCAGGCTAGCCGCAATCAGGGCCATTCCGAACGGCTGGTAGCCGGGGGAGTGCTCGCTGATCACGCCGTCGCGGCCGATAAAATACTGCATGTGCTCGACGAAGCGTCGATAGCCGGTTTCCGCCCATTCCGGCGCATGCTCGAGTTCGGGAAACGCCAGCGACAGGACCATCAGCACGAGGTTCTGCATGGCGCCGTGGTTCGACCGATACGTGTACAGAACCTGGCGGCCGAGGAGCTGGCCGTAGCGGTCGACCAGTTCCATGAGCTCGTACGCGAAGTCCGGGTCATACGACGTGTTGCCGGTCCCGCGATAATGGAACCACAACTCGGTCAGGACAAGGGCGCGGGCGGCGATCGCGTGATCGTTCCAGAACAGCCCCTCCGGCGGCACCACGACCGACCGCTCGTAGTCCGCCCACCCGCGGACGTATTCGACCGCCGCCTTAAGATAGTGCTGATCGCGCGTTTTCGCGTATGCGCGGACCATGAATTCCGGCACGGCAAGGCTCGACATCGCCAGGGCGATCTGGGGCGGCCCGGCGAGCACATCCTGCGCCGAAAAACGCGCCGACAGGCGAAAGGCGCCGCGCGCCGAGACGATCGGCTCGCCCGCCAGTATGGCGTCCGCGATCGGCAGCGCGTCCGCGGATTGGCCCGACGATGGGCTGAGCCGGATCCTGGCAAGTTCCGCCAGGCGGTCGTCCGGCGGCACCGTGCGCAAACGCTCGACCGCGCCAATGTCGACGTCGGTCGAGACGCGATATTTCCACAGGGCGGGAAACCAGATGCTGAAGAGAACCACGGCCGGAAGTATCCAGGCCAATAGCTTGGTCAGGCGCTTCATCATCTCGGAGTCGTTCGTGTCAGGGATGAACCGGGAGGCGGCGGAGATTTCCAACGCTGGGTCTGGCTGCGAGGCGATCAGGGCGTGTACAGTAAGTGAATCGACGTCCGACGCGCCAACCCATTTATAGCGTGTGAATTTTAACCAATTCTAACAGTGCGGTCGCTATAAGAAGATCATGCGCGACGTAATTGTGGCGATGATCGTATTCGGGTCGACCCCGTTCGCGTTCGTTCGCCCGTATATCGGCATCGTCATCTGGTACTGGCTGTCGCTGATGAACCCGCATCGGCTGACATGGGGCTTTGCCTATCACGCACGCTTCGCCCTTGTCGTCGGCGCGGCGACCTTCCTTGCATGGCTGGTCTCGCGCGAGCCGAAGCGGCCGCCGGCGAGCGCACCCACCATCCTGCTGGCGCTGTTCACCGTGTGGGTGACGGTCTCGACGATATTTGCGGAGAATCCCGTCGAGGCGACGGCGAAGTGGACGCAGATCATCAAGATCCTTGGCATGACGTTCATTGCCATGTGCCTCGTCCAGGATCGATTCCGCCTCCAGATCGTCGTCTGGACTGTCGCCGCCTCCGTCGGCTTCTATGGCGTACGCGGCGGCGCCTTCACGATCCTGACGGCCGGCAACTATCTCGTCTGGGGGCCGCCCGACTCGTTCCTGACCGACAACAACCAGCTCGCGCTGGCGCTGATCATGGTTCTGCCGTTGATCTGGTATCTGTACCTGACGACGGCGCAGCGCTATCTGCGGCTCGGGCTGCTCGGCGCCGGAGCGCTCACGACGCTCTCCATCTTCGGCTCACATTCGCGCGGCGGCTTCCTTGCGCTCTGCGTAATGCTGACATTTCTCTGGCTCAAGAGCCGTCACAAGCTGCTGACGGGGGCGGCCGCACTCGTCCTGATGACCGGCGCGCTCGCGTTCGTACCGTCCAAGTGGTTCGAGCGCATGGAGACGATCGGCACGTACCACGAGGACGCCTCTGTCCAGGGCCGGTTCGATGCCTGGACGTTCGCGTGGCGGCTGGCCAAGGAGCGCCCGCTCGTGGGCGGTGGCGGCAACGTCTTCGGCGACGTGCAGCTGTACTCCCGCCTCGTCCCGACCGCACCGAAGACCCAGAACGCGCACAGCATCTATTTCGAGGTGCTCGGCGAGAGCGGATTTGTCGGGCTTGCGCTGTTCCTTATGCTCGGGTTGTCGTGCCTGCTGACCGCCGGCGGCATCATCAGGCGCACGCGCAACCGTCCAGAACTCGAATGGGCCCGGAATCTCGCGGCGATGATACAAGTGTCGCTGCTCGGCTATGCCAGCGGCGGAGCGTTCCTGAATCTGGGCTTCTTCGACTTGTATTATACAGTCATCGCAATTCTGGTTGCCCTCAAGGCCGTGGTCGACCGGGAACTCGCCCGAGAACCGACGGTTCCGGCGGCAGCCCTGCCGCGGGCCCATGCGGTGGGCTCTCGAACGGCCGTCGCGGCGCCGCAACCGCCGTGAAGGCTTCATGCCGGCCGATCTGAGTCCCGGCGCGCGCGCCGAGGCTACCTCGCGGGCGTATGAACCATTATGGTCGCGGCGAAACCGGTCGGGACGCGATGCTGGTCGCGGACTCCCGATCGTCGGACCCAATCCTGCGCCAGGCTGTACATGAACGACCGCGCGGCTTTTCGGATCACGCCCGACCTGCGCTTCCTTTATCCGCAGCCGGCGCACGAGGCGGCGTTCGCGGCCTTGAACGGGGCGCTCCGGCGCGGCGCCGGCCTGGCGCTGGTCGACGGCGAGGTTGGAACGGGCAAGACCATCCTGCTGCGCCGGCTCGAGGCAACCCTGCGATCGTCCGGTCTGCGCCCGCGCTATATTCCCTATTCCGAGCTGAGCGTCGCCGCTCTGCTCGATTGGGCCGATGGCGATCCTGCTTTCAGGCAACCCGGGCGGCCGATCCCTTCGAGCATCCTGCTTCTCGATGACGCCGAGAACTGCTCGAACGTGCTTCTCTCCGGCCTCCAGGACCTCGCTGCGAAGCGGCGCGAACGGCCGCACGGACCGCAGATCGTTCTGGTCGGCGGGGCGTCCTTGTGGCCCCGCATGCTGCGCGAGCTGCCGAACCTGGCCGAGCTCGTCGATACGCACGTTACGATGAGCCCCCTCAGCGTCGACGAGATCGGTCAATATGTCGGTCACCGCCTCCAGGTGGCGGGACGGCCCGCGGACCTGTTTTCGCGGGAGGCAATCGAGACCATCGCCGGCTACTCGCGCGGCGTTCCGAGACTGGTAAACCAGGTCTGCTCGCGGGCTCTGATTCTCGCGGATCTCGAGCAGGCCAAATCGATTTCGCAAGAAACGGTCGCGGAAGCGATCGAGGACTGCCCCGCAGCGCTGTTGGATGGCCGATCGCCGCCGGCACATGCCGCACCGGCCAAAATGCCACCCGCGCCCGACGCGCAGACCGCAACCGCCGCAAGCCGGCCCGACACTGCGGCAGGGCTGCCGCCGGAGCCGCCCGGGAATAACCAGCCAGCCTGCGAGAACGAGCCGGCATCGCCGCCACCGCTCGCGGACTCCCCGCGGGCCGAGCCGACCGCCCCGATCAGTGCAAAATTCCAGCCGCCAGCTGCAGACCCGGATGGCGCGGATGCGACACAGAAGATGCCTTCCGCCGCCGCTCAGCGGCCCTTCGCAAGCCACAGACGCAAGGAAGGCCGGCTCAAATTCAAAGCCGTGGATGCGGAGGACGACACCTCCGGCTCCCCCGCGAAACCGGAACCGCCGGGAAGCCCGCCCGTGTTTTCCGGCTTCGTGCCGCGGCAAAGAAGCCTTCCCGTCGAGCCCGCGCCGGTGGACCTGCCGGCGCCTGGCGTTGCGACATCGTTTTCCGGCTTCGTGCCGCGGCGCAAGGAGCCGGATAAGCCGGCCGCCCGGCAGGGCGCCGGCCAGGCGGATTCGGCGGGCCGGCGACGCAGCCGATCGCGCGCGGTGGGGATGGCCCTGGCCGCCGTAGTGATCGGCGGTAGCGCCTTCTACGCGCTTCGGGTATCGCCAGACTCGGCCGAGGCGGCGGTTGAAGCGGCGCACGCGATTTTCGGCGCCGCCGTCGAGACCGTGCGCAATTTCCAGGTCAAGGTCGGCGAGTTGCTGCGGCGCTGACCTTCGGGCGCCGCATATGCGGCGCCAATCCTATGTCCGCCCGGCAAGATACGTGGCGATCGGGGCGGACCGGCGGAGATACGCGACGGCGTCCAGGGCCATCGATTCGGCGCCGCGCGGCCGGCCGGCGATCCACCAAAGAAGGAAATGCACGATGGCGTAGATCAAGGCGCCCGCGGCGATGCCGGCGAGGAGTTTCACGGCGGGGAAGTCGATCGCATGATCGGCCCACACCGACAATGCGTGCAAGGGGGCGCCCATGACGATCGCGGCGACCCACGACCGCCACACCGCACGCAGCAGCCGCAGCGGCGACACCGCCAGAACCCGCAAGGTGATGCCATAGGACACGACCAGGCCGGCGCAGGCGACGGAGACGGCGGCCCAGGCCGCCCCGGCCAGGCCGCCGAGCCAGATCCCGGTGATCAGCGCCGGGCTCAGCAACGCGATGTGCAGGGCCGACAGCTTCGTGATGACCTTGGGCCGGCCCAACGCCAGCAGGACCGAAGTGGCATTGGCGCCTCCCAGCCTGATCAGGCCGTGCAACGAAAGGATTTGCAGCAGCGGAATGGCATCGAGCCACTTTTCGCCCAGAAGCGTCCGCACGATCGGGTCGGCGAGGACGGTGATCCCGGCGGCGGCCGGAACGGCCAGCATCAGCAGCACGGAAATTCCGTCCAGGTAGGACTGCCGCAGCCGGTCGAGGTCCCCTGCGATTTTGGCCATGCCCGGATATATCGCCCGCTGAATCGGCGCCGCCAGCTCCGTGGTAGGAAGCGCCGCGATCTCGGATGAGACATTGTAGACGCCCAGATCATGCGCGCCGAACCAGCGGCCGATGATGAAGACGTCGAGGCGGGTCGCGAGGAAATGCAGCATATTGTTGACGAGCAGCCATTTCGAGAAACCGATCAGGGCGCGCCATTCTCGCAGGCAGAAGCGCGGTCGGTAGCCGTGCATGACATAGCTCGATACCGTGGCCGTCACCGACCCCGCCACGATGCCTGCGACCAGGGCCCAGTACTCTCGCCACACCACGGCGAGGGTCAGGGTAACCGAGAAGCTGACCAGCTTCTGTGTCACCATGAACATGAACTCGCGGCCGAACCGCATTTCCTTGCGGAAATTGACCACACCGACGTTCTGAAAGCCCTCAAGCGCAATCGTTCCGGCGAAAATGCAGATCATGCTCGTCAGGCGCGCGTCGTTGAAAGCCACGCTCATTGGGTAGGCGAGCGCCGCGACCAGCAAACCGAGCAGGACGCCTCGGATCACCGCCAGCGTCCAGGCGGTGTCGTAGTGGTCGCGGCCCGCCTTCACATCGCGGATCAGGGCGACGTCAAAACTGAACTGACCAAGAACCTCCACGGCGAAGGCGATGCTCGTCGCGAGCGCAACCAGCCCGAAATCCTCGGGCACGAGCAGCCTGGCAAGGATGATCGTGCTGACCAGGCCGATCGCGCGCACCAGCAGGCGCATCAGGACCATCCAGGCCGCGCCCACCGCCATTTGCCGGCCGATACCCGGCGCGCCGCCTGCGGTCATCTGCGGATCCACGGCCGCTCCATCGGTCCGGATGTCCGCATGATCAGGACCGGAATGCGCCACGACGATGTCCGGGATGCGCCGGCACGTCTCGTTCCAGGGGGAGGGTCGCCGCGCATTGATATTCTTTCATAATTCTTCGAAAAGGCCATGACGCGGCGGCGCATGGCCCGCCTGCCGGTTGCTGTCGCGACGGCAATCGCCGATGCGCGTTCCGGTTGGGTCGGCCCGAAGCGGAAACACAGCATCAGGCCTCCGCGCGCCCGTCTTCGACGCGCCGGAGACGCGGCATCTATAGTGAAACGTGGGTTGAAATAGCCTTAATAATTTATTGCCGCCGGCAGCAAGACTGGCAAACCACCGGGGCGGGTGCTAATCCCTTCGCCGCGCGATGCGGCATGACGAAATGCGCGGGCAGCCGGCACGGACCCGGCGCCCGGGGAAAGCACAGAGAGGGTGGATCGGTCGCTTTGTAGAAATTTTAGTAATGTTCGCATTCTATAAACCTGCCAGTCGCGCTGGTTTACAATCCTGACGGGCCAGACGCTTCCGAATTTCACCTCGGGAGCTTCACCAAGAGTTGCAGAACACTGTCCTAACCCTCTATATTTCGCCACATTGCGTGTTTCTATGATCGAGCTTCCCGAGCAGACCTCGGACCGGATCCGCTGGCGCGCACAGACGCCTGCAGCAGCGCATCGAAGGGCGGGGTCGCGGCGCTCGCACGCACAGATGGTTCTAGGGGCAAGGCTGTTTCAAACGGCCATTGAGGAGGCTTGAGAATGATGATGACGGGCAACAAAGGTCTGAGAGCAACTCTGGCGGGTTTCGCGTTTGCGGTATTGGCCCTGACCGGTTGCTCGTCGTTGGAGGGACTGCCGCCGGCGACGCCGACGATCGAGGGTCCTGGCCCCGAATACGTCATCGGCCCGCTCGACAACCTGAACATATTCGTGTGGCGCAATCCGGACGTGTCGATCAACATCCCCGTCCGGCCCGATGGCCGCATTTCCACCCCGCTGATCGAGGATCTGCCCGCCGCGGGCAAGACGCCGACCCAGCTCGCCCGCGACATCGAAGGCGAGCTGTCGAAATTCATTCAGGACCCGATCGTTACCGTCATCGTCACCGGATTCAACGGTCCGTTTGCGCGCCAGGTGCGCGTCGTGGGACAGGCGACCCGTCCGCAGGCGATCCCGTACAGCGACAACATGACCCTGCTCGACGTCATGGTGGCGGTCGGCGGCATCACCGAGTTCGCGGCAGGCAATCGCGCCTCGATCGTGCGCACGGTCAACAACGAGCAGAGGCAGTACCGGGTCCGCCTGAGCGATCTCGTCAAGGATGGCGACGTCTCGGCGAATGTGCAGATGCTGCCAGGCGATGTTCTGATCATTCCGGAAAGCTGGTTCTAGGGCTCGCGCCGGCGCCGCGACCGGGCGGTCGGGCGCCGGCAGGCCGAGAGACGCGGTTCGGACCAAGGTCTTCGAAGGAGCGCGACCCGTGGTTTCCGTCAAGATGATGATGTGGGATTACGCGTCGGCGATGTGGCGCCGGCGCTGGTTCGCCGCCGGCGTCGCGTGGCTGGTCTGCGTGGCGGGCTGGGCCTTCGTCGCGACGATGCCCGACCAGTACCAGGCGAGGACGCGAATCTACGTCGATACGGATAGCATGCTGCGCCCCCTGCTGCGTGGCATCACGGTCGATTCGAACACGCTCAATCAGGTCGACATCATGCAGCGCACGCTGCTGAGCCGGCCGAACCTCCAGAAAGTCGCGCGTCTCGCCGATCTGGATCTGCATGCGACGAGCCTGCCGCAGCAGGAGCAGATCATCGCGGATCTCGGCCGCCAGATCAGAATCGTCAACCAGGCGCCCAATCTGTTCGAGCTGACCTACGAGAATCCGCAGCCGCAGACCGCGAAGAAGGTGATCCAGTCGCTGCTCGATATCTTCGTCGAGACGAATCTGGGCAATACCCGCAAGGACATCGTGGTGGCGCGCAGCTTCATCGACGAGCAGATCAAGGAATACGAGAGGCAGCTCGATGCGGCCGAGCGCCGTCTCGCCGACTTCAAGGCGGAGAACGTCGGCTTTCTTCCGGGCGACCACAATTACTCGACCCGGCTGGAAGTCGCCCGCACCGAGGTCGCCAAGACGCAGGGCGAGCTCGCCGAAGCCCGCAAGAGCCGCGACGAGCTCAAGAAGCAGCTCGCCGAAACGCCCAAATTCGTCGAGACCGTCAATTCGGGCCCGCTCGGCCCCGATTTTGGACCGCCGATCGGCGGTGCGGGCATGGATTCCGTACTGCGCGTGCCGGAGCTCGAGCAGAGGCTCAAGACCCTCCTGCTGCGCTACACCGAACGCCATCCCGACGTCGTCGAGGCGAAGCGTCTGCTCGAGCTGGCCAAGCGCGAGGAGGAGGAACGCGCCGCCATGGAAGCCGAAGGGTCGTCCCCGATGCCCGAGCCGGGCGGCATGAAGACGACCACATCGAATCCGGTCTACGAGCAGATGCGCCTGCAACAGGTCCAGCTCGAGACCACCATCGCGAGCCTGGAGAGCCGGCTCGAGCGCCAGACGTCGGACGTGCAGAAGTGGGAGCAGCTCGCGCGCGCCGTTCCGGGCGTCGCCGCGGAAATGGCGCGCCTGGATCGCGATCACGCAGTCATCAAGCGCAACTACGACGAGCTGGTGGCCCGGCGCGAGGCCGCGCGCATCGGACAGGACCTCGAAACTCAGACGAAGGCGGTTCAGTTCCGGCTGGTCGACCCGCCGGAGGTCCCGTCGAGGCCAACCGGTCCGAAGCGGGCCCTGTTCGTGTCGGTCGTATTCGTCATGGGGCTGGGCATCGGAGGCGCATTCGCCTTCTTCCTGAGCCAGCTCGACAGCACGATGCGCCATGCAGAGCAGCTTCGCATGTCGTTCAAGCTCCCCGTGCTCGGCAGCGTATCGATGATCCAGTCGGCCTGGGCGCAGCGCCGCAGGCGGATCGAACTCGCCTCGTTCGGCCTTGCATGCCTCAGCCTCGTCGGCGCGTATCTCGGGCTGCTGTCGATCGAAGCCTTGCTCTCGAAGACCATCTAATCCGGCGAAGAACTACCAGGATCCGTTTGATGGACTTTCCCGAAAAGGCACGTCGCGCCGAACGCCCCACCGCGCGAAAGTCGCTCGTCGAGCGGGCCGCCGCGATTTTCGACAGCGAACCGCAGCGTCCGCCCGAGCCCCCGCGTGCAAGCAACGCGGCGGCCGCCGGCGCGATTCCGTCCGCGGCGCAACCGGTGCCCAAGGCGCTGCCGGAAGCGGCTCCGGGGCCGATAACCGGACCGGTATCCCCGCCTGCGCCCGCGATCGCGAAGCGCGTCACGCGCAAGCAGATCGAGCTCAATTTCAATCGCCTGCGCGAGAAGGGCTTCGTGGTTCCCGGCGATCGCTCGACGACCGCGGAGGAGATCCGGCTGATCAAGCGGCCGCTGCTGCGCCAGGCCTTTTCCGACGGTCGCGGCACGAACGGCACCTCGCACCTGATCATGGTGACAAGCGCTCGTCCGAGCGAAGGCAAGACGTTCATGGCCGTGAATCTCGCGCTGAGCATGGCGCTCGAGAAGGATATCACCGTCCTGCTCGTCGACGCAGACGTCGCGCAGCCGATGATTCCCGCGGTGCTCGGCTTCGAGTCGGACCGCGGCCTGCTCGACCTCCTCGTCGACGACCAGCTCGACATGTCCGAGGTCATGATCCGGACCAATATCGAGAACCTTTCGGTCCTGCCGTCCGGCCGCGACATGCCGAACGCCAACGAGCTGCTGGCGAGCGCAAAAATGGGTGCGCTCATCAAGGACATCGCGGAGCGTTATCCCGACCGCGTCATCATCTTCGACACGCCTCCCGTCCTCGTTCGCACGGAAACCAGCGTGCTGGCGACGCATGTGGGCCAGGTCGCGTTTGTCGTCGAAGCCGAGCAGACGAACGAGACGACGGTGAAGGAGGCGCTTGAGCTGCTCGACGGCTGCAGCAATATTGGCCTGATCTTGAACAAGCTTCGTTCTTCCTACGGCACCGACCGGTTCGGTCAGTATTACGGAAGATACAAGCGATAATCCCTGCCAGGGGGGCAGATGCGGCAATTCAAGAAGAACCGCAGCACAGGGTCGCTTTCCCGGTTTGCTGCGAGCCTTGCGCTCGTCGCAACCGCCGGTACGGGCTCAGATGCGATGGCCGAACAGTGGCGTGTCCTGCCGCGTGTAACGGTCGAGCAGGCCTATAACGACAACATCGATCTGACACGCAAAGGCACCGAGACCTCCGATTTCATCACGTCGATCAGCCCGGGTGTCAGCGTCCGCGGCACCGGCCGGCGGCTGGCGCTCAATTTCGATTACGATCCCGAGCAGATCCTCTTCCTGGAGAACAGCAGCCGCAACGAACTGCGGCAGCGATTTCGCGGGTTCGGCAATGCCGAGCTGATCGAGCAGCTCCTTTTCCTGGAGGCAAGCGGGTCGGTCAATCAGCAGTTCGTCGACAATACCGATGCGATCGGCGGCACCACTCTGACCGGCAGCCGCAATCTCCGGACCGTCCAGACCTACAGCCTCGGGCCGATCCTGCGCAATCATCTCGGCTCATTCGCCGACGCCGAGACGCGCTACAATTTCAATGCGTTCCTGGTCGATGACGAATCGGTCGCGGACTCCACGCAGCACGAGTTCTCGTTCCTGCTCACGAGCGGTCGACAGTTCACCGATCTCGCCTGGGACTTCAACGCCACCGCCTCGAATGCGGAGCGCGAGAACGGCAGCGCTACGTTCAGCGGCACCGAGATCGAGCGGCGCCTTGCGAAGCTCAACGCCCAGTACGCATTCAACTCCACATGGTCGCTGCTCGCGGGACTGGGCTACGAGAAGATCGACGATCCGACGTTGTTCGATCCGCCCGACGACGTGATCTGGGACGTCGGGTTCCAGGTCCGGCCGAACAGCGTGTCGACCGCGCGCTTTACGGTGGGGCGGCGCTTCGGCGGCTCCAACTACAATGCCGAGGTCGATTACCGGCCCAGCCCGCTGACTCGGCTGCGCGCCAGCTACATCCAGGCGATCAATACGTCACAGTCTCTCGGCGCGCAGGATCTCGCCTCTCTGTCGCTTAGCCCCCAGGGGACGCTGATCGATTCGGAGACGGGACTGCCATTCCTGCCGGGGGATCCGCGATTCGGCCTCAGCAACAGCGCGTTCCGGCAGGACCGCTTCTCGGCCGGCATCGAGCACACCAGCCTGCGCAATCGCTATTCTCTCGAAATCTTCGACGAAAAGCGCGAGTTCGACGTACAGGCCCAGAACGACACGCATTCGCGCGGCGTCGTTCTCGGGTTCAACCGGTCGCTGACTCCGCTGCTGTCGCTCAATCTGTCGGGCTCGTACTCGCTCACCAAGTTCGAAAATCAATCCGAGCGCGAGGATAACCTGTACTCGGCGAATGCGGGTCTCAGCTATCGCCTGTCCGAGACCGCGCAGGCTCGTGTCACGTATCGGCGCACCGAACGCGACTCGAACGGCGCGAACGGGGACCTCGTCGAGAATTTCGTCGCAGTAACGCTGCTCAAGGAGTTCTAGGCCGGTCGATATGTTCACACAGTACTACAAGCTGACCGGCCCGCCGTTCCAGCTGAGCCCGGATCACCGATTCTTCTTCGGCAGTCAGACGCACCAGAAGGCGCTCGCCTATCTGAATTTCGGCCTGCTGCAGGGCGAGGGGTTCATCATCGTTACGGGCGATGTCGGCGCTGGCAAGACCACCCTGGTCGGGCACCTGCTCGCGCAGCTCGATAGCGCCAAATACGTTGCGGCGAAGGTCGTCACCACCCAGCTCGAGGCGGACGACACGCTGCGCATGGTGGCTTCCGCCTTCGGTATCCAGCAGGAAGGTCTCGACAAGGCCTCTCTGCTACGGCGCTTCGAGCGCTTCCTGATCGACAATCAGAGCCGCGGGCGGCGCGTCCTGCTGCTGATCGACGAGGCGCAGAACCTGCCATGGCGCTCGCTCGAGGAGCTGCGCATGCTGTCCAACTTCCAGGTCAACGAGAAGGCCGCCCTTCAATTCTACCTGCTCGGCCAGCCGCAGTTCCGGCAGACCTTGGGGCACGAGAATCTCGAGCAGCTGCGGCAGCGCGTCATCGCGTCGCATCACCTGGCGCCGATGGAACGCGAAGAGACGCGCGCCTATGTCGAGCATCGCCTCGGTCTCGTCGGCTGGAAGGCCGACCCGCATTTCACCGACGAGGCATTCCACAAGATCTATGATCATACCGGCGGCGTGCCGCGCCGGATCAACACGCTTTGCACGCGCCTCCTTCTGTTCGGTGCCCTTGAGGAGCGCCATACGATCGACGGCGCGACGGTCGAAGAGGTGGTGAAGGACCTGATGCAGGAGGGCGCGCAGCCCCTGCCCGCCTCGGCCGCGGTGCCGCTGCCCGGCACCGTCAGGCAGAACGGGCACGCCCCTGCCACCGATATCAGTCGGATCGAGCAACGGCTGGATTCGCTGGAACGGTCCGTAACTGCGAACGAGCGCGCCCTCAAGCGTGCCCTGCAGATGTTCGCGGCCTATCTGGACAATGGCGGCGAGCGCAACGAGACGTCGGGCTGACGACGATGATGGGACGCGACTCCAGCTTCCGCGCGACGCCGTCGGACGGCGCCGTGGCCGCCGGGCGGGCCGTCGCGGCGCGCGAGGGCGCGCCGGGCAAGTCCCTTCCACGCAATGCCATGACCTGCGACGTCGAGGACTATTTCCAGGTACAGGCCTTCGCCGGCCACATCGCCCGCGACAGCTGGGACCGGCAGACGTCGCGCGTCGAACGCAACACGGACCGGGTCCTGGAGCTTTTCGCCAGCCACGGCGTGCGCGCCACGTTCTTTACGCTGGGTTGGGTCGCCGAACGCCACAAGGGGCTGATCCGCAGGATCGTCGAGGGCGGCCATGAGCTGGCCAGCCACGGGCTCGAGCACCGGCCCGTCTTCAGCCAGACGCCCGACGAGTTTCGCGCCGACGTGCGCCGCACCAAGCATCTGCTCGAGGATATCGGTGGGGCTCCCGTCGCCGGATACCGCGCGGCGAGCTTCTCGATCACCAGGAACACGTTTTGGGCGTTCGACGTGCTGGCCGACGAGGGCTATCGCTACAGTTCGAGCATCTATCCGGTTCGCCACGATCTCTACGGCATCCCCGATGCGCCGCGCGTCGCGTTCCGGCCGACTGCGCGCGCGCTCGTCGAGGTGCCGATGAGCACATTGGCGATATTCGGTCGCAACCTGCCCTGCAGCGGCGGCGGCTACTTCCGACTGCTGCCCTATTCCGTATCGCGCTGGGCCTTCCGGCAGGTCAATCGGCGCGACAACCAGCCCGCCATCTTTTACTTCCATCCATGGGAAATCGACCCCGACCAGCCCCGCCAGCATCAGGCGCCGCTCAAGAGCCGGTTCCGCCACTATCTGAACCTGGACCGGATGGAAGCACGACTGGGCCGGCTGCTGCGCGATTTCGCGTGGGACCGGATGGACCGCATCTATCTCGACGGCAGCAAACCGCTGTGAACGGGCGCCCGACCGAGTTTCGCATCGGTGTGCTCGATGACGCCGGATGCGGGAGATGGGACCGCTTTGTCGAGAGGTGCCCCGACGCGACCTTCTTTCACCGCTCCGGCTGGAAGAACGTCATAGAGCGGAGCTTCGGCCACCGCACGCGCTTCCTCTATGCCGAATCCGGCGGGGAGATTTGCGGCGTGCTGCCGCTGGTCCACGTCAGGAGCCGGCTGTTCGGCAATTACCTGGCGGCGAGCGCGTTCTGCGTCTATGGCGGACCGGTCGGGACCGCCAGCGGCGCGCTCGAGGCGCTGGATGAGGCCGCCTTGCGCCTGGCGCAGGAAACCGGCGTCGGCCATATCGAGTACCGCAGCCGTATTGCGCGGCCGCTCGACGGCTGGGTGACGAAGGCCGATCTCTATGCGACGTTCCGCAAGCCGATCGATTCCGATCCGGAGAAGAACATGCTTGCGATTCCGCGCAAGCAGCGGGCGATGGTGCGAAAAGGCATCAAGCTCGAGCTTGTCTCGGAGATCGATCCTGACCCGTCGCGGCTTTATCCCGTCTATGCGGAGAGCGTGCGCAATCTCGGCACGCCGGTCTTCGCACGCCGCTACTTCGAGAATCTCAAGCGGGAATTCGGCGATGCCTGCGAGATCCTGATGGTCACCCGCCAGGGCAGTGCGGTCGCCGGCGTCATGAACTTCTACTTTCGCGACGAGGTGCTGCCCTATTATGGCGGCGGCACCGCGGCGGCGCGCCAGGTTGCCGCCAATGACTTCATGTACTGGGAAGTGATGCGGCGCGCATGCGAACGCGGCTGCAGGCTGTTCGATTTCGGCCGCAGCAAGCGCGGCACGGGCGCCTTCGATTTCAAGAAGAACTGGGGCTTCACGCCCGAGCCGCTGCAGTATCAGTACCGCCTGAACAAGGCAGGTGAGCTGCCCGACCTCAACCCGCTCAACCCCAAATTCAGGCTGTTCATCGAGATCTGGAAGCGCCTGCCGCTCGGCGTCGCGAATGCGATCGGCCCGCATATCGTCCGGAATCTCGGGTAGCCCGGTGGCGGATCTCCTCTTCCTCGCGCACCGGATTCCGTACCCGCCGAACAAGGGCGACAAGATCCGCTCGTGGCACATGCTGCGCCACCTCGCGCAGCGCCACCGGATTCACCTCGGCTGCTTCATCGACGATCCCGCCGACCGCCAGCACGAGCCGGTCCTGCGCGACATCTGCGCATCGTGCCACTTCGTCGAGCTCGCCCCGCGCGCCGCAAAGCTGCGCAGCCTGCACGGTCTGCTGACCGGCGAGCCGCTGACCCTGCCCTATTATCGCAGTTCCGCGCTCGCCTCGTGGGTCGAACAGGTCATCGAGCGGCACCGGCCCGAACGCCTGTTCTTCTATTCCTCCGCCATGGCGCAGTTCGACGTTCCGACACCCTATCCCGCGCGACGGGTCGTCGATCTCGTCGATGTCGATTCGCGGAAATGGGCCGAGTACGCGACCCGGCAGCACTGGCCGCTCTCATGGATCTACGAACGAGAAGGCCGCACGCTGCTGCAGTTCGAGCGCGTCGCAGCCAGCCGTATGAATGCCGCCATCCTGGTATCGGCGGCGGAGGCGAAACTGTTCGCGGATCTCGCGCCCGAGGCGCGCGGCAAGATCCACGCCGTCAACAACGGCGTCGATACTGATTACTTCTCGCCGGACCGGCCTTACGACAGTCCGTTCCCGCGGGATGTCGTCCCCCTGGTCTTCACCGGGGCAATGGACTATTGGCCCAATATCGACGCCGTTCAGTTCTTCGCGCGCGAAGTGCTGCCTCCGGTCCGCTCGCAGGTTCCGAATGCGGCGTTCTGGATCGTCGGCTCGAATCCGTCGCGCGCGGTGCTCGACCTCGCGAGGAACAGCGGCATCGTCGTGACCGGGCGCGTCCCCGACATCCGGCCCTATGTCGCCCATGCGGCAGCTGTCGTCGCCCCCCTTCGCATCGCCCGCGGCATCCAGAACAAGGTGCTCGAGGCGATGGCGATGGCCAGGATCGTTGTCGCAAGTCCGCCGGCGGTCGAAGGCATCCCGGGCACGTCGGGACGCGAGTTTCTCGTCGCGGAGGACGCGCGGGCGTTCGCCATCCACCTGACGGACATAGTCGAGCGCAAGGCGCACGGCGATGTCGGCGGGGCCGCCCGCGCTTACGTTCTGGCAACCTATGATTGGCTAAAAAGCCTGTGTAAACTGGATGCAATCCTGGACGGTGCGCCGATGGCCGCCGACCCGGACCGGCAGGACGGCCCGGTTGCGTACCCGTCGTCCGACTGAGGGCCTGCTCCCGTGAATACGACGAAGCTCCAATCAGATGCCGCGCCGGCCCCGGGTCTCCTGACGCGCCGCAATCTCGCCTTCGGGGCCGCAATCGCCGGCGCCGCGATCATTCTCGCCATCTTTGGCGAGGCCACCGCCGGCATGGTTTCGACCTGGTCGACGTCCAGCACGTTCAATCACGGTCCGCTGATCCCGCTTCTGGCCGGCTATCTTGTCTGGAAGCGGCGCGAATGGCTTGCCGATGTCGAGCCGCGGTTCGATTGGCTGGGCCTGATCGCCCTCCTGTGCGCGCTCGCGATCTGGCTGGTCGGTCGCGTCAGCGCGACCATGATCATCCAGCAGTTCGCGCTGGTCATGACGCTTCAGGCATTCGTCCTCTGCGTCCTCGGACGGGAGGTTACGGCACGTCTCCTGTTTCCCCTGTTCTACCTCGTCTTCGCGGTGCCGTTCGGCGCCGAGCTCGTCCCGCCCCTGCAGGACATTACGGCTTTCTTCGTCGTGACCCTGCTGCGGCTCGTCGGCATTCCGGTCTTCATCGACGGCGTCTTCATCGCAACGCCGGCGGGAAACTATCTCGTCGCCGAAGCCTGCGCCGGCCTGCGCTATCTGATCTCGACGCTGGCGCTCAGCCTGGTCTTTGCAAACCTTGCGTTCCATTCCTGGACCCGCCGCGCCGCCTTCATCGCCCTCGCGCTGGTGGTGCCGATCGTCGCCAACGGTGTTCGGGCTTTCCTCATCGTCCTCATCGCCTATGTCTCGAACAACGAGATCGCGACCGGCATCGACCACGTGATCTATGGCTGGGTCTTCTTCAGCTTCGTGACCTTCATCCTTTTCGCGATCGGCTATGCGATGCGCGAGCCCGACGAGGATGCTCCCCCCGCAACGCCGCCCGCGCGCGGCGCGGAAGCGGGCCGGGCATCGCTCGCGGCGGCGGCGGTGTCGGTCGCACTGGTGCTCGGCACATCGCAGTACGCCAGCGCGCTGACCAATGCCGCGGCCCGCATCGATACAGCACGCGCCGTCGCTCCGGCCCTCCCCGGCTTCGATCGGATCGCGCGAACGCAGACATGGCGGCCGGGCTTTGCCGGCGCCGACCATCAGATCGACCAGCTCTATGGCAAGGACGGGCGCGAGATCAGCCTCCATATCGGGCTCTACAGCCACGAGCGGCAGGGCGCCAAGGCCATTACCGACGCTCACGACTTCGCCGGCAGCGACGACTGGCATCTCGGCGCACTCGGATCGACGCGGATCGCGCTACCGGATCGCGACCTGGCGGTGAGGACCATGCGCATGTCCGCAGCGGGGCGCTATCGCCTGGTCTGGTACTGGTTCTGGGCCAATGGCGAGTTCACCGGCAGCCCGTACGAGGCGAAATGGCTTCGCATGAAAGCGCTGCTGACGGGCGGCGATCCTGCCGTCAGCATCGTCGCGATCAGCGCCGAGTATCCGCCCGCGCTGGGTGAGCCGTCCCATCTGTTCCGAGACGCCGTGGCGGCGCTGCCGGCCATTCGAGCGACGATCGAAAGCGCGGTTCGGCGCTAGCGCCGCAGGGCCGATGACGTCATAGACTGGAGCGACTGCATGTGCGGCATCGTCGGAATATTCGACTTCAACGGCCAGCGGCCGATAGACCGCGATCTACTGTCGCAGATGAACAACGCCCTGCTGCATCGCGGCCCCGACGGCGGCGACTTCTTCGTCGAGCCGGGCATCGGGCTGGGCCACCGCCGCCTTGCCATCATCGATCTCGCCGGCGGCAGCCAGCCCCTGTTCAACGAAGACAACTCGGTCGTCATCGTTTTCAACGGCGAGATCTACAATTTCAAGAAGCTGGTCCCGATCCTCGAAGCGCGCGGCCACGTGTTCCGGACCCGGTCGGACACCGAGGTTATCGTGCACGGCTGGGAGGAATGGGGGCCTGCCTGCGTCGATCACCTGCGTGGAATGTTCGCCTTCGCAATATGGGACAAGAGGCAGCAGACGCTATTCCTCGCGCGCGACCGTGTGGGCGAGAAACCGCTCTACTACGCGCAGTCCGCCGACGGGACGTTCCTGTTCGGTTCCGAGCTCAAGGCCCTGCTCGCCCATCCGGCGGTCGGACGCGAGCTGAACGCCGCCGCGATCGAGGATTATTTCGCCTACGGCTACGTCCCCGATCCGAAGACGATCTATCACGGGATCCACAAGCTTCCGCCGGGGCACATCCTGACGCTGCGGCGGGGCGCCGGGCTACCGGCGCCCCGCGCCTATTGGGACGTTACGTTCCGGGAACAGAAGCTGGGCGACGAGAATGCGGTCGCCGACGAGCTGGTCGGCCGTCTGCGCGAGGCGGTCGACATGCGCATGATCGCCGATGTCCCGATCGGCGCCTTCCTGTCGGGGGGCGTCGACTCCAGTGCTGTCGTCGCGATGATGGCCGGCCTGTCGGCCGATCCGATCAACACCTGCTCAATCTCGTTCGGCGCGAAGGATTACGACGAGTCCCGCTTTGCCGGCATGATCGCCGACCGCTACGGAACGCGTCATCACGTGAGGCAGGTCACCGAGGACGATTTCGACCTGATCGACCGTCTCGCGCTGTTCTACGACGAGCCTTTCGCCGACAGCTCCTCGATGCCGACATATCGCGTCTGCCAGCTGGCGCGCGAGCGCGTCACGGTCGCGCTCTCCGGCGACGGCGGCGACGAGGTCTTCGCTGGCTACAGACGCTACCGCTGGCATCACTACGAGGAACTGGTCAGGCGCGCGATTCCCGCGGCACTCCGCCGTCCGCTCTTCGGATTTCTCGGCTCGGTCTATCCGAAGGCCGACTGGGCGCCGCGGCCGCTGCGCGCGAAATCGACCCTCCAGGGCATCGCGCGCGACAGCGTCGAGGCTTATTTCCGCAGCGTCGGCGTCGTCACCGACGAGATGCGCCGGCGCCTGTTCTCGTCGTCATTCGCGCGCACGCTGCAGAGTTATCGGGCTATCGAGGTCCTCGAGCAGCACATGCGCAGCGCGCCCGCCGACGATCACCTGGCGCAGATCCAGTATGCGGACCTCAAGACCTATCTGGCCGGCGACATCCTGGTGAAGGTGGATCGCGCCAGCATGGCGAATTCGCTCGAGGTGCGCGTTCCGATCCTGGACCACGAGTTCATCGAGTGGGCTGCCGGACTGCCGCTGGCGATGAAGCTGCGCGGCGGCGACGGAAAGCATGTTTTCAAGAAGGCGCTTGAGCCGCTCGTGCCGAGCGAGCTGCTCTACCGCCCGAAAATGGGATTCTCGGTACCGCTGGCGCGCTGGTTCCGCGGACCGCTGCGCGAGCGCGTGCGTCAGGCGCTCTCCAGCAAGGCGCTCGCCGAGACCGGCATTTTCGACATGGCGTATCTCGCAACGCTCGCGGACCAGCATCAGTCCGGTGCGCGCGACCACAGTGCCACGATCTGGGCGTTGCTGATGTTCGAGTCGTTCTTCCGGCAGGTCCACAGCATGGGCGAGACCCGCGAAATGCCTTTGACCCTCGCCGCAGGACGTTAGGCTGCCCGTCGCCTCGGAAGGAAGCGGGCGGATCTACCGGCTCTGCTCGCCCGACGTTTTCGCGGCCGCGGCTCCCGGCGACGGCGTGCTACCCGCCGCCGGCGCAATATTCGACAGCGAGTCGAAATTGCGCTGGACCCACTGACTGTCGTCGCTTCGGACGAAGTAATAGGCCGCGATTACAAGCATCATCCAACCCATCAGGCCGCCGGACACCAGCAGGAGGAAGAAGAGCCTCAGGGAAATTCGTCGATCGCCTCGCATCCTGGGGACCTCATTGAGTTCGCTTGCGGGTGATGTTTTCCGGCCTGGGTTGCGAGTCTCGTGTCGATGGTTAATAGGCAACATTCGTGCCATTCCGGCCTGCGGAAATTGCAAAGGCCCGCGCGCCCGGATCGTGGTGCGTTGGAGCCGCTGGAACGAGAAGAAAAGCCGAAGCGGAGACGACTTAGGCGGCTTTTCGCACGACCGGAACGCCGATGCCGGCGCGAGCGCGTTGCCGCCGCGAGGCATCTAAATCCTGCAATGCCTTGTAAAGAATTCCGAAACTTTCGAAAAACTTTACACTTGAAGAGACGTGCGTTCGACGCTGCGAGGCGCTGACCGCCTCCCGGTGTCATCATGGCGGGCGCCGGCGGCCTACCGGGATTGCAGTGCGAGAGTATCGATGCGCCTGGCCCGATCACGGATCGGCGCGAACAATTCAGGAATCCGGCGGCTGTATGTCGGACTCGAAGAAGACGTCGACGCGCAGTCCGGGCATCAGCGGGCCCGGGGCGTCGAGCTCCACAACGACCTCGAGCACCTTGGTATCGATGCGCTCGCCCGGGACTTCGGTCACGAAGTTCTTGCGTCCGAGCGTTTGACCGATCCGCACGACGCGGCCCGGGAACGTCTGGTCGCCGAACGCGTCGGCCTTGACCTGGACCTTGGCCCCCATGGCAACGCGGGCGATATCGGCCTCGTCGACATCGGCGCGGATACGCAATGCGCTGACGTCGCCGACGATCAGGATCGAGGTGTCGCGCAGTTCCGATACGACCTCGCCGAGCTTTCTGAGCCGCCGCAGCACCGTGCCGTCGATCGGCGAGCGCACCACCGTGCGCGCGAGCTGCGCGCGCGCCTCTTCCAGCCGGGCTCGCGCCAAGGCGAGATCGGCCTCGGCGCGGGCGACGTCCTCCTCGCGCGTAGGCGCGGTCAGCAGGGCGTAACGCGAGCGCGCGGCGTCGAGCCGCGCCTTGGCCGACATATACGTGGTGCGTAGCTTCTGCACCTGCTCGTCGGACGAGAAACCGCTCTTGGATAGGGCTTCGCGGCGGCTCAGCTCGGCCGCACTGTTCTTGACGACCACTTCGGCCTCGTGGACGGCGGCAAGCGCCTCGCGGCGCTCCTGCTCGTGCGCGCCGTTGGCGACGCGCCGCAGCTCTGCCTCCTTCTGCCGGACATAGGCCGCCGCCTCGGCGACGCGGGCGAGATGGACGCTGTTGTCGAGCTCCGCAACGACCTGCCCGGCCTTCACCTGGTCGCCTTCGCCCACCAGGATGCGCGTGATGCGTCCGCTGATCTCCGAGGATAGAACGACCTCCTCGGAGCGCGGCTCGACGCGGCCCGGCGCCGCGACGATTCCGGAGTCGAGTGCGACGCGTACGACCCCCTTCGGCGGCGGGTTCGACTGCGCCCAATACGCGGCGCCGACGACCCCTGCGCCGGCGCCGAGAGTGATGACGAGGAAACTGACGATCCGGTTCATGGCTCGATCTCCGCGGACTTATCCCGCCACCCGCCGCAGATGCGGCTGTCGCATCTCGTGCATTTCCGGCACCGGCGGCGGCAGCCCGCGGTCGGCACGGACGATGCGCCCGGGATCGGCCGCAACGTCGTCGCGGATCTCGCCATCCTTCATCGCGATCACGCGATCCGCGAATGCGGTCGCGCGCTCGTCGTGGGTGACGATCACGACCGCGCGCTGCTGATCGACCGCGAGACGCCGCAGCAGCTGCATGACGGTGCGCCCGTTGTCGCTGTCGAGTGCGGCGGTGGGCTCGTCGGCGAGGATGATCGCCGGATCTCCGACAATGGCGCGGGCGATGGCCACACGCTGCTTCTGTCCGCCGCTCAGATGCTCCGGCAGCGCCTCGCATTTGTCGCCCAGTCCGACGCTATGCAACGCGTCGAATGCGCGAGCCCTGGCCAGCCGGCGCGGCTCGCCGCGCAGATCGAGCGCGATCGCCACGTTCTCCCAGACGCGCAGGGTCGGAAACAGGTTGAACGCCTGGAATACGAAGCCGATCTGCTCGAGGCGCACGGACGCGAGCTCCCGCTCGCTCAAGCCCAGCACGTTGCGGGTGCCGATGCGCAGGCTGCCGCCGTCCGGGCTCAGGATACAGCCGAAAACCGACAGTAGCGTGGTCTTGCCGCTGCCGGACGGCCCGCGCAGCAGGGTCACCTCGCCGCGGCGGATGTCGAGATTGACGCCCCGCAATGCCGGCACGCCGCCAGCGCCCGATGCGTAGGTCTTGGTCAGCGCCCGCGCGATGATGATCGGATGCTCGAGATGCGCTGATGTCATTTGAACACCATGGCCGGATCGAGAGTCATCACCTTGCGGATGCAGATCAGGCCGGCGCCGACGCACATCGCGATTGTCAGTACCGCGACCATCACCGCAAGCTGCCATGGCAGGATCATTGCCGGTGCGGCGGGGCCCGCGACGTAGCGCGCGAACAGGAATACCGCCAGGCCGATGCCATATCCGGCAATGGCGCTGAGCAGCGCCTGTTTGACGACGACCTTGTTGATGTAGTGCCGCCCTGCGCCGATGGCGCGCAGCGTCCCGAACTCGCGCAGATGATCGATCGTCGTTGCATAGAGCGTCTGGGCGACGACGACGAAGCCGACGATCAGGCCGACGAAGGACGCCACCAGCAGGGCGAGTCCGGCGCCGGTCGTGAACATCCAGTAGAAACGGGTGCGGCGGCTGAACTCCGCTGCCGTGTAGACGTCCACCCCCTGCAGCCGCGTGGCGAGTTCCGCCTTGACCGCCTCCCGGTCGGCGCCTTCGACGAGTTTGACCAGGACGTGCTTCGCGCGGTCGGAGTCGAGCATGGCATATTCGCGCGCGCTCTTGACCGAGGCGAAGATGTAGGGCGACTGCGTGAACGAGCGGATGCCGTGGGTCAGGCCGATGATGCGGGCGCGCCGCCCCTGGATCTCGACGATCTGCCCGAGCGCCGTGACGCCGAGCTTCTCGGCATAGAGCTCGTCGATCAGCACCGTGCCCGGTCGCCTGAGGTCCGCGACCTTGCCGGCGGCCACGTTCCACGGCCCGGCCAGCTTGCTGTCCGGTTCGAAACCGACCACCAGGACCGTTTCGACGCCGCCATCGGGCTTCTGCCAGCGCGCGAATTCGGTGATGAACAGTTCGGCGGCCGCAACGCCCGGGGTCGACAGCGCCTGATAGCGGCGGCGCTCGCTCAGCGGCGCCGCCTGGTCGACGTTGCGCGTGCCCTTGGGAACGACCCAGATGTCCGCCTTCGCCCGATCAATCAGGCTCGACGTCGTGGCGGCGAAGCCGAGAAACAGCCCCAGCTGCGTCATGATCAGCACCACGGCGAAGACGACGCCCGTCAGGGTGACAGCAAGCCGTACCCGGTCATGCAGGAGGTTGCGGAGGGCGAGCGTCAGGGTCATCGCCCTTCACTCGGCGGGCAGGATGTTGCGAAGCTGATGCCAGTAGCGGCCCTGGTCGGAGACGAGTTCGTGCGCATCCGGGCGCGACGCCATCAGCGCGAATCCGAGGGTCGCGACCTCCGCATAACAGGGCTGACGGGTGCCGTGATACTCGACAAGGCCGCCGAGCGGGGCGAACCTGATGCCGAGTCGTGCCGTCAGCCGGAGCAGCGCCGGCTCCATCATCGCGGTGAGATGCGTGATGCCGTTGCGGATGCTCATCTCGGCGATCGCCTTCATCAGGCCGAGCGTGATGTTGGGTGTCAGGATGCGCCGCTCGCCGGCCGCCCTCGCTTCGGGTCGGCCGGTGCCGAGTTCCAGGTCGGGGAGGCTGGTGTCGGTGATACGGCGGCGGAACGCCTTCGACACGGCGAAGCGGGAGATCTCGGCCGTCCGGGCCGGCGGGAAGGCAGCAATATCGTGCAATGCAGGGTCGGTGCAGACCTTGCTGACCGGCAGGGCCGCGACGCTTCCCGACCCGTCTGGCAGAATCAGACGGACCGTCCCGGCGACCATGCCGGTCGGGCGGTGGATCAGCAGGCTATGCACGGAATGGCTGTCGTACTCATCCGTCTCGAGGCCGTCCGGGTGCGCCGCGGCGTTTTCGTAAGAATTTTCGACGCAGTACACCTGATGGCGAAGCCGATAGGCTTCGGCCAGCCGTTCGGGCGTATCGGCAGGCACAACATCGAACCAGCGCGCGTAGAGATGGAACAGGGACGAATGTCCTGCACCGTGGGGCTCGCCGGGAGCCGATCCGGGGATCTGTGACATTGAGGCCGCTGTCGTTGCCCGGCGCACTGAGAGGCTCCTTCTGGATGTCGGCTTTCCGGGTATCGGCGATCCGGCGGTCGAACGCCGGCCCCGGTGCGAAATTAAGAAGTTTGGTCAAGGGTTAGGGTGGCCCAGTACGGCTTAAAGTGGGGTTAAGGCGATTTTCGAAGCCTTGATGAAGCCCGGCCGAGCACACGCAAATATTATTCTGCAACTTCACCGAGGCAGTTGAGGGGAATCCCCGGAAACCAACGATCCTGAACCGGGCGGAAGCTACACATTGGAATCGCTCCAAACCTGTGGGCCGGGAGGGGTGCGCAGCCTGCATCCGTAGCGCGAACGCCTGCATCGTCGAGAATATTGACAGCTTGGCAGCCGCGGCGGAGCCTGCTGCAAGCCTTTGCCATTCACCGGGAAACGCGGTTTACCGTGGCAGTCTCGACGCCGGCAATCGCACGGTTGTCAAAGGGGCGGGGTTTTCAGGGTCGGAAGCGTCGGAGACCTTGACAACCACCGACCCGAGCGACGCCGAAATTTACGCAAGCTATTGAAAAACATGAACTCCCTCCGGTTGGCACGGGGGTTGCTTCCATTATGGCGACCAACGGTCATACGGCTTAACAGGAGTGGTATTGTGATGAACCTTCGTAAAACAGGCTTGGCAGCCGCCGCGATCAGCGCCGCGGTAGCCTTTGGGTGGAGCTCGCAAGCCCATGCCGGGGCCGTTGCCTATGCCTCCCTCGATGTCTTCGATTTCAAGCTCTTCAACAATGCGACGAACACGCAGCTCGGCATTGCCGACTTCGTTCCGACCCCGTCCGTCTCGAACAGCACGTCGGCTGCCGGCAATCTGTTCGGCTTCGGCGGTGTGAGCGGCTCGGACGAAACGAACGTGCTTCTGCAGTGCGTCGGCAATTGCGGCGGCATCGGCGAGAACAACTTCGCCCAGCAGGCGCCGTTCACCTCGGCCTCGTTCTCCCGCGGTGATGCACTGCTGACCGGCTCGCTCCTCGCTCCGACGGGGGCTCGCGGCCAGGGCGTCGCGGAAGTGCAGGTCGTCGGCGATTTCCCCGGCGCCAGCACGTCGAACAGCGAACTCGGTACGAACGCGACGTTCAGCTTCCAGCTGGTGGAAGACATCGCAGTCCGCGCCGATTTCAGTGCGATCCCGATCCTGAACGTGCAGACGGACGAGTTTGGCGGCGCGCCCTTCGCCAACATTTCGTTCTCGATCAGCCTGCGCAACGAGGACACCGGCGAGACTGTGTTCGAGTGGTCGCCGGACGGCGTCACGGGCAACGAGTCGAGCATCGCCGAGCTGGCCGACGGCTGCGACCTGACGACCAATCGCGGCGCGGGCGTCCCGAACGCCAACAACACCTACGCACCGGGCACCTGCGACTTCAGCGGACTGGTCAATCTCGAGGGTGGCGTTACCTACACCCTGACCATCACGCAGGAGCAGACGGCCCGCGCGACGAGCGTTCCGGAGCCCGGCACGCTTGCACTGCTGGCTTCCGGCCTTGTCGGCCTCGGCGTCCTGAGCCGCCGTCGCCGCAAGTAAGTCACTTACCATACACTTCCAACGGGGGCCCATGTGGCCCCCGTTTCTTTTTTGGGTTCGCTTCTTTTTCAGCGCCGGCGAGCGCCGGTCCGGCAGGGCGTCAGCTGAACTGAAGCGGGTCGTAGCGGCCTGGCGCGATGATGCCGTCCGGGTCGAGCGCCGACTTGATGCGCCGGGTGATCTGCCAATAGCCGGTGGAGTAGCGGCCGAGATCGGCCATCGACTGCACGCCGGCCCGGTATGGCATGAAGCCGGCCGCCGCCAGCGCATCCCATAAGGCGCGGTAGCAGTCCCGCGCCCGCTCGGTGTCGCCGGGGTCTTCCTTGTCGTAGGCGACTGTCATCACCGCGCCGAGCGCCCGTTCGTTGATCGTGCTGAGCGTGATGAGCGGGTGAAATCCATGCGCCTGATAGACCGGCTCGATGCAGCTATGGAACTCGAGCGCTGCCTTGCCGGTCATGGGCAGGACGGGCGAAAGCCACATCAACCCGCACCGGTCGCGCGCGGGATCGAGGTCTGCCGGGAAGCTGTCCGGCACGCCTTCCCGCCGGCGCCAGTAGGCGCCCGAAAGGAAATAGCCGGTCGGGCGGCCCATGTTCAGATCGGCCACGGCACGCGCCGTAGCCACGAGTTGGCGCAGCCTCCCGGCACGTGCGCCACCCATCAGCCGCGTCGCGAATTCCGCGATCCGCAGCTTGCGCTCGCTGAGAAAGAGCAGCCGACGCCCCGGACCGGCGAGCGCGCGCCGGACCGCTGCACGTGCCGCACGCACCTGCGCGCCGGATCCGGTCAGGCTCCCCGACATCGACCATGCGGCGATGCGCTCATCGTTTCGCAGGGACTGCCGTGCGGCGATCGTGAGCGGCACCTGGCCCTCTCCACCCCCGCGCGCAGGGCGGCTCGACAGCAACCGCATGTCGTTGCCGATATGAACGATGCTGCGCAACGTTCCGTCCAGACGCAGCCCGCGCAGCGCGTCCACCGCGGGCGCGAGATCGGCATGGTCCCGGATCTGGCAGAAGAACAGCTCCGAACGCCGCGGCTTCGGCATGAGCCACACGCCGAGCTGTGTGACGATCCCGAAGTTCGACTGCGTGAACAACCCGTCCAGCGCCGGGCCGATTCCATAGGGGAAGACGCGCGCCGCGCGCGCGTTCTCGTAATGCCCGAACCCGGTCCGCAGGACGTTGCCGTCAGCAAGCACGATCTCCAGCCCGCAGACATGCTGGAAGCGATTGCCATACGCGGTGTGTCCGAAGCCGCGCTCCAGCACATTGCCGACGATGCTCACATCCGGACCGGCGCCGGTGCAGTCGAGCCGCAATCCGGTGCGCTTCTCTTCGAGGAAACCGGCGAGCTGCCCTTGCGTCACGCCGGGCTCGATCACGGCATAGGCGAGCCGCGGATCGACCTCGACGATGCGGTTCATCCGCGACAGGTCGACGATGACCTGGCCCGGCGTCGGCGGGCACGCGTCGCCATAGCCCCAGTTCCGCCCTGTGCTGACGGGATAGAGCGGCACCTTGTGCTTGCCGGCGATGCGCACGACGGCGGCGACGCTGTCGCGCGTGTCCGGGCGCAGCGCCGCAACCGGCCGGTCGGCGGCAGGCAGTGTCGTCGCCCCGTATCGGGCGAGCATCGCCGGTTCGGCCAGCACATGGGCCGGGCCCAACAGCTCGGTCCATGCCGCGAGCGCCGCGCGCAATGGCCCGCCCTGGCCCGCGCCTCCGCGGTCGTCGCCGTGCATCGGCATCACCAGCGGCGGGACGGCCCGTCCCGGCCGGCAGCGCTCATCCGCCGATCTGCTTGAGGAGGCTTTCCGCCTCGCTCCGCTCCGGCCACGGTGCGCGGACGTTCAGTGCGCTGCGCAGCAGCCCCTTCGCTTCGGCTGATTGCCCGTCCGACACAAGCGCCTGCGCCAGGTGGAACTGGATGGCGGGGTCGGTCGGCGCTTTGGCCGCCGCATCCCGCAGGGTCTGGATGGCATCCCTGGTCTGACCGGCAGCCATCTGGGTCGTGCCGAGTGTGTCCAGCACCTGCGGGCTGTTCGGCGCCAGCTGCACCGCGCGCTTGGCATGCGTCAGCGCTTCATTCGCCTTGCCGGACTTGGACATCACCCAGGCCAGGTTGTTCAGCGCCGGCACATTGTCGGGCGTGACGCGCAGGATCTCCGTGTACTCCGCCGATGCCTTATCGAGCTTGCCCGCCGTCAGATAGAGATCCGCGAGCGACGTCCGCACGAGCACGTCGTCGGGAAACCGCTGCAGCCAGCTCTGAATATCACTTTCCACGTCCGCCTGCTGGCCGGCCGCGATCTTGGCGCGCGCAAGCTTCAGGAAGTTGAAATTGTTCTCCTGCTTCTCCAGCAGCCGCTGATAGGCCGCAACGGCGTCGGCCGGCTTCTTGTTCGCAAGCGCGACCGCCCCTTCAAGATCGGCCAGCGCCGGATCGTCCGCATGGTTCGCCTTCAGCTCACCCAGGATCTTGGTTGCCTGGTCGAGCTTGTTCGCGCGGGCCAGCAGGCGCGCATACTGAAACTTCATCGCCGGCGCGTCCTTCGAGAGCCGGAGCGCCTCCTGGATCTCTGCGACGGCGCGGTCGATCATTCCAGCGTTCTCGTAAGCCGTCGCCAGATACTGGCGAGCCTGGGCCGAATCCGGACGCGCGCTGACGAGATCGCGGAACGTCGCAATGGCCAGGTCGCCTTGCCCCAGGGCCATCTGCGCACGACCGACGACCTCGAGGACCGCCGCTTCCTTGCCGCTCTCCGCCAGTGCCGGCTGCAACGTGGTGAGCGCCTTGTTCGGCTCGCCCGACAGGAGATAGACGCGGGCCAGCGTGACGCGCGCCTTCACGCTGTTCGGATTGGCCTGGACCGCCTCCTCGAGCCGCGCCAGGCCTTCCTTGGGACGTCCGGCACGCGCTTCGACCTGCGACATCAGCGTCAGGATCTCCACGTCGCCCGGCAAGTGCTTCAAGGCCTCCTCGAGATGCTGCCGCGCCAGATCGAAATTCTTTTCCCTGACCGCGAGCGCCGCGAGGTTCTTCGTGGCGTTGCGGTCGCCGGGCTGGATCTCCAATGCTTTCGCGAATGCGGTCTTCGCGGCCGCCTCGTTGCCCCTGCCGATCTCGGCCATGCCGGCCAGCGTAAAACCGTTCGGACTCGTCGGCTGCTTCTCCTGCAGGCGCTTCGCCGCTTCGAGCGCCTTGTCGTAGTCCTTGACGCGAAGATGCGCGATGATCAGCGCGATGTCGGCGTTGCCCTTGGGATCGAGATCCGCCGCCTTCTCGAGCTCTTCGATGCCTTCATCCGTGGCGCCGAGGGCTACCTGGGTGGTTCCCAGCCGCGTGCGCAGCGTCGCATCGTCCGGATTCTGGGCGACGGCCCGCGCGAAATAACCGGTGGCCGCCTTGTAGTCGCCGGCCTGCGCCGACGCGGCGCCGATCATGGCAAGAAGGTGTGCGTCCTCGCTGCCGCCGGGCTTGGCGACCTGCCGCAATGTATCGATCGCCTTGTCCGACTGCCCCATGCGAATCTGCGTCGCCGCAAGCAGCTTGCGCGCCTCGACGTTGTTGGGCACCTCGTTGACGAACAGGCTGATGTGGCGGAACGTCTGTTCGTACTGCCCGAGCGCGAAGTTCGCGGCGCCGGCGATGAACATGCTCGGTCGATGCCCGGGCGCGCTGCGGAGCGCGAGTTCGCTGTGCGTCTTCGCGGCCGTATAGTCCTTGAGCTGATACGCCGCGAGGGCGCGCAGATAGTTGGTCGCCGGATCGTTCGGCGCGAGCTTGAGGACCTGGCCGAGCCGGGTCGCCGCATCCTTGGGGTTGCCGGATGCGATCTGCGCCCGGGCAATGCCGAGCTGCGCGTTCAGCGCGGCGACATCGTCGCGCCGGAGTTTCAGGATCTGGCGATAGGCCTTCTCCGAGCCCTCGTAATCCTTTCTCACGAAGGCGAGATCGCCCCGGGCGGCCAACATTCCCACATCCTCGGGCGCGATCTCCGCGGCTTTCGTCAGATGCTCGCCCGCCTCGTCGGGCTTGCCGGTGGACAGGGCCAGCCGCGCCAGGCCGACCCACGCGTCGACCGACTTGCTGTCCGTCGCGACAGCGGTTTTGAGCGCTTCCTGGGCGTGGACGCGCTGGCCGAGACCGAGATGGGCGCGGGCGCGCAAGGCAAGTAGCGCCGCCCTGGTTTCCGGAGCGAGTTCGTCGCCGACCGGAAAGTCGCGCAGCATCTGGTCGAACCGGCCCTGCATCAGGCGCGCCTCGGCCAGCAGCAGCATCGTCCGTTGCGGCTCCGTCCCGAGCTCGCTCGCACGCCGGAGCTCGATCTCGGCGGATGCGCTGTCGCCGAGGTCGATGAACGCCTGCCCCAGCAGCATGCGGGCGAGGCCATTCTCCGGCTCCTTCTGCAGCGCGTTCTTGAGCTCGATCACCGTCGCGCGGAGATTGCCCGCCGCGCGATGCTCCTGCGCCTGCTTGAGAAGCTCCTCGACGCTTGCGCTGCCGCGCGGGTCGCACGCGCCCAGTACCAGCAGACCCGCAAGCGCAGATGCCGCAAGCCAGCCGCGGCGCTTCCTGGAAATCATGCTGTGCTGCGTCGGTAACGGCTTGATCCTGTCAAACATCTGACTCTCGCCCCCTCTTCGCGCGGCACGACTGCTCGCGCTTTCGGATCCTCAACACGTCTTGAATTTTGCCCGGCATCAGGCCGGGCGACGGCCGGGGCCGTACCATCCACGACCCGGGCTGAATTCCGCCCGCAGGCTACGCAACTCTCTGTTGCAGCCTGATTGTACCCCCCTGCCCCAGCCGGGTGAAGCCGCCTGTGCGATGCCGGTCATGGCCCGGGGGAGGACGCCTCGAGCGTCCTGCGGAGCCCGTCCTCGAGCGGCACATCCGCCGTAACGCCCAAGACCCGGGCGGCTGCCGCGGGATTCCCCAGGGACAGCCGGACGTCTCCCGCGCGCGGCGGCTGATGCGTTATCGCGGGGTCGCGCCCGAGCAGGCGGCCGATCAACCTCGCCAGATCGAGGATTGTTGTCCCCTGACCCGTGCAAACGTTGAAAACGCGATGTCCATGGTCCGTCCCGGTCATGGCTGCAATGAGAAATTTCACCACGTCCTTTACAAATATGAAATCCCGCATCTGCCGGCCGTCGCCATGGATGGCGATGCCGTGGCCCGCACTCAGGCGGTCGACGAAGATGGAAATGACCCCTGAATATGGCGATTTCGGGTCCTGGCGCGGTCCGTACACATTGAAGAAGCGCAGGCCGACATTCGGCACGGCGTGAATGTCCCAGGCGACACGGCCGTGCAACTCGCAGCCGAGCTTGTCGGCGCCGTACGCCGACAGCGGCGCCGGCTTCTCGTTCTCCGACAAGGGCGCGTTCGGATTGTCGCCATAAACCGCGGCGGACGACGCATAGACGACAGGGATGGGATGGTCGCGCCGCGCCCGGCGCGCGGCCTCGAAAACGGCGATTGTGCCGGTAAGGTTAACGCGATGCGTTGCGAGCCACTCGGTCCGGCCCCGTTCGACAGACGCGATCGCGGCAAGATGGAAGCAGCCATCGACGCCGGCCATGGCTCCTGCGAGACCATCGAAATTCGCGATGGTGTCGATGATCAGCTCCGCCCCGGAGGGCGCATGCTCCCGGCGGCCGGTGGACAGATCATCGAGAATGCGGACCTGATCCCCGCGCGCCATCAGCGCTTCAACGAGATGCGAGCCGATGAAGCCGCATCCGCCGGTTACCAGCCATCTCGCCATTGTCCGATTGACCCCTTGATGCGGCGGTTCGGGCGATGCCCTGCATGTTCCCCGCCCTTCTAGATAAGCGAGGCCCGTAAAGGAAGCATTGATGCTTTGTTAATCCGATGCGGCCAGCAGAAAGGTTAACGCAAAACCGTCACGTCTCCGCCTGGAACATAGGTCAGCAATACAGTTGAATCAGGCGTGGA
This sequence comes from Alphaproteobacteria bacterium, assembly GCA_041690495.1. Lineage (GTDB taxonomy): Bacteria > Pseudomonadota > Alphaproteobacteria > CACIAM-22H2 > CACIAM-22H2 > DATAAP01. Next base: position 479,283 of record JAWLHE010000003.1, read on the forward strand.
CCCGCGTCGCGCTTGCCCTCACGCGAGATCAGCGCCAGCAGCCGACCCGCACGACGAACGGCCGGGCGCGCTCGAAGAGCTGATCGGGACTGAGCGTCGTGCCGAGAGCGTTCAGCCGGTAATTCGTGCCGGTCTTGTCGAGGAAGCGCAATACCGCCGGCGTGCCGATCGCAAACCCGACATTGCGGATCAGCTGTTTCGTCTCGTTATAATTTTTCACGGTGTCGATCTTGGCATGAATGATTCCGATGACGTTGCCCCATTGATCGAGCACGGGCCCGCCGCTGTTGCCGCGGCGCACATCCGCAAGGATCGCCAGCCTGTCGCCGGAGCGATGGCCGCTCCGTGCCATCGCGCCGACGGTCATCAGCGGCTTTCGCGGCGCGAGGCCCTGGTCGGGATAGCCGATGACGACGATGGAGCCGCCTGGCGGCACCGTGTCGTTGGTCTGAAAGACGGCGATGGCCGGGGTGGGGAGATTCGCCTGCAGCAGCGCGATATCGAGTCTGTCGTCGACGTTCAGCCTCCGCGCGCTGGCGATCTGGCCGGCGGTCGTTTCGACCGAGAGCGCGTCGCAATGATCGATGACGTGCCGGTTTGTGATCACGCGGCCGCCGTCGGAGACGAAGAAGCCGGTGCCGATCGACACCATCCGCTTGTCGGAGAAGACCGGCTGCGCGCGCGACTTCAACGCGCGCTGGATCGCGCGAACGCGCTCGGCGCGGATACTCCTTGCCTTCTCATCGGAGATCACGGACCCCGAGCATTCTGCGGCAAGCGCGCGCGTCACCGTGCCGCGCGCCTCGTCATAGCAGTCGACGACCGGATCCGCGTGCGATTTCGGTTCGGGTGAAAGGGGCTGCGCGGATGCGGCACCCGCCGTGCAGATCAGCACGGCGGCAAAGGCGAGCCGGGACGAGCGACGAAGTCGGTGACTCAGAGTCTTGGCCATCGCGCCGTTTCACCCTCTTCCGGACAACTCCGGCACTCTGCCATGCAAATGACGAACCGGAATGGGCTCGTCGGCGATTTGAGTAAAATCTACAAAGGCTTGCCGGATCGCGCCCGCTCTCGTGGCGCGGCGGGTCGCCCGGCGATCGTCGGTGGGCTTTACAACGGACTAGAAATTCGCAGCCAGCGGCCGGGGACGCATCAACGCAGCCGGCCGCGATAGATTCCGTTCGGGTCCCAGAAGTCGCCGCTGCGGTTCACTTCACCAAGATATTCCCCGCGCGGGCCGTAGACGGTGGAATTGCGTTGGGCCTGACGCTGCGCATGGGCCGTGCCGTTCATCGTGCGGCGCCCGATCCCGCCTTCGCTACCGCGTCGCAATGCGGTGCCAGGGCGCTGAATCCGGCCGAGATAGCGCCCGTTCGGGCCGTAGATCGATCCGCTGCGCTCGGTCGAGCCGAGATATCGACCGGACGGTCCCCAGACGTCGGGCATGCCTTGCGCGTGCGCCAGCGACGGAAAGCCCAGCATCAATGCGACAAAGGAAAGCGCGAACAATCTCATGAGGGCCGTTCTTCCTGTTGCGCCGATCATACAGCATGGCCGCGCGCCGACAAAGGGCCGCAGCCGAAGCCCCGGCTATTCGACGGTGACGCTTTTGGCGAGATTTCTGGGCTGATCGACGTCGGTGCCTTTGAGGATGGCGGTGTGGTAGGCGAGCAGCTGGACCGGC
>JAWLHE010000004.1:0-433088 GCA_041690495.1 Alphaproteobacteria bacterium
AAGCTAAAGCACTTCCGACGCGTCGCCACCCGCTTCGACAAGCTCGCCCGCAACTATCTCGCCGCCGTCCTCCTGGCGGCCACACGCCTATGGACCCGCACTTATGAGTCCACGACCTAGGCGGCGGGCAGTTCGATCGTGATGCGCAGTCCGTTGGGCTTGCGGTTCTCGGCGAAGACGCGGCCGCCCATCGCCTCGACGTTGCGGCGGACGATCCACAGCCCGATGCCGAAATTGTTGCGGCTGGTGTTGACCCCGGGCCCGCTCATCGGACGCACCGAGTAGTAGCGATCGAAGATGCGGTTGAGGCGGTCCGGCGGCACACCAGGCCCCTCGTCCTCGATCACCAGCCGCGCACGGCGGCCGTCGCGCTTCGCATGCACGCGAATCACGCCGCGCCACGGCGAGAAGCTGACGGCATTATCGAACACGTTCTCCATCACCGTCTCGATCAGCTCGGCGCTGCCGATCACCGTAAGACCGTCGGCGATCTCGACGCTGACCCTCGGCCCGTCGGTTCCCAGGCTCTGCCCGTGCTCGCTGACGATCGCGCGCGCGATGTTGCTGAGATTGACGCGCTCGCGCGGCGGATCGAGCGAGTCGGCCGTGGCGCGGTCGAGCCGGCGCATCGTAGCGATCAGACCGTCGAGCTTGTCGAGCGAGGAATTGATCGCCGACAGCGCCCGTGTCGCGCGAACGTCCTCGCTGGAGAGGCGCCGCCTGATCGGCTCGAGCGACTGGCGGATGATGCCGATCGGCGTCTTGAAGGCATGCGCATTGTCCTCGGCGGCGCGGCGCAGGCTGAGCGCCGATTCCTGCAGCGTGTCGACCATGCGGTCGAACTCGCGGGCGACGACGCCCATCTCGGGAATGTAGGTCTTCTCCGCGAACCGGCCGCCCCCGTCCGTGACGATGTTGCGCGCGGTGCGGCCGAAGCTCGCCAGGCTGTGCCAGAAATCGAAGAAGACGAACAGCACGATCGCGGCGAGCGCAAGGTAGATCGCGCCGGCGATACGCACTTCGGGAAACTGCCAGTAGGGAAGCCCAAGCGAATAATCGCCGAGTTCGGACAGCGTGTTAGAGGATACCAGCGCCCAGCAGCCGGCCGGCGTAAGGACCGGCGCGATCGAGGTCAGCAATTCGGTGCGCCCGTCGGGCAGGTCGAGCCGCAATGCGAGCGGCAGCTCGCCCTCGCAGCTCTGCGCGAGGCGATGGAGAATCCCGTCCGCGACCAGCCGCTGGCGCTCGATCGCGAGGTCTCCCGTCGCGATGATCGGGGCCGAAGCGACATAATAGAAGCCGAGCGCATCGGTGGCGCCGGCCGGGCGGAACAGCAGCCGCACGCTGGCGCTGCCGCCGGTGAACCGGGCCAACTCCTTGCCGAGCTGCGGATATTCGTTGCTGTCGGCTTGACTCAGGATCGGCGCCATCGCGCGGCCGATCAGGATGCCCTTCTCGCGGATCGCGCCGAGCAGGATCGCCTGGCGCGACTCGTCAGCCTCGCGGAACTGCTCGTAGAGGACGACCGGGACCGCGGCGAATACGACCACCAGCAGGACCAGCCGGGCCACCAGCGAGCGCAGGACATAGCCAAGGATCCGGCCGGCACGGCTGGATCGGACCTTCACGCGGCGCCACGTCATGCGGCCATGGTCGATCGCCTCAGCCCGCATCGATCCAGCGGTAGCCGAATCCCGGGTAGTTCTCGAGAGCCGTGAAATCCGGATCGATCGCGCGGAATTTCTGGCGCACGCGCTTCACCAGGGCGCGAACGTTGGCACGGAATCCGTCCTCGCCGGAGCCGGCCCTGAAGCCGGCGCCGCGGACGACGTCGTAGATTTCGCGATAGGACACGTCGCGGCCGGCGCGACTTGCCAGAAGCTGCACGACCTTGAACTCGGTCAGCGTAAGATCGACCTGGGTGTCGCGCCACAAGGCGCGCGCGCTGCCGACATCGAGGAACAGCGGGCCGTGCGCCCCGCCGGCTGCCGGCGCGCTCGATTCGGCGCCGGTCTTGGCGCCGCCGATCGCGAGGCGAAGCCGCTGCAGGATGATCGCGAAGCTGCGCGACTTGTCGATGAAGTCGACCGCCCCCTGCACGAGCGCCGCTTCCTCGTAGATCGGCTGGCTATGGCCGGTCAGGAAGAGGATAGGCGTCAGGCTGCCGCTCGCGCGCAGCTGGCGCAGGACCGCAGGGCCGTCCACGTCAGGCATCTGCCAGTCCAGCAGCACGGCCGAGGCCGGCCCCCCCTTCTCGAAATACTCGATGATCGCGCGGCCGCCATCGAGTCCGACGGCGCGAAAGCCGTTGTCCTCGAGATTGCCGCACAGCGTTTCGCGGAAGAGCGGATCGTCGTCGACGACCAGCACCGGGTTCAGATCGGTTTCTACGGCAGTCATCGTCATCATTATTTGGGCTTTTCACTGTAAATGCGCTGCAGGCAGCGGTCGGCCGCTTCACCCACGATCGCGCCGTTGGCGCCATGCACGTAGTAGTGCAAGGCATAAAAGTCGTTTCGCGCCACGTCGAGGTAGAAATAAAGTTCGACCGCACATTCGGCGCCTGCGTATGTCCAGATCTTCGCCGGCGCCGCATCGCGCTCGGCCGCCGGTGTGCCAAGCAGCGTCGTCGCCTCGCTGCGACTCATTCCGAGCAGCTTGATCTCCCGCTCCGGCCCTGGCTCGGGCTGCATCTCCTGCGGCGGCTCGGGAGCTTTCGGCTGCGCTTGCTCGCTCGGCGCCGGCAACCGTGCCACGCGTGCCGGGCGCGGCCGGGGCGCCTTCGGCAGCGGCGGCTCGACGGCAGGCACCGCCTCCGCTTCCGTGGCCTCGGCTGGCTCCGGCTGCGGCGGCGCGAGTGCCTCCTCGACCAAGGCGCACGCACTCAGGGCTGAGGCGGCAAGGATTGCGACGGCTCGCAAGACCCTGGACCGCAGCCCACCGGGATGACCTCGCCTCGAACGGAACCGATCAACCATTCGCCGCAATCCTTCCACCGGAAGCGGTGAACGACCGAGATTCTATAAGAGCTTGACGGGAGAGGCCAAGGCTATAGTGCACAGGGCATCCTCTCGAGGCGAGACGACCGAAATGGAGAAACTGTGATTTTTCCGTGACTAAACATGGCTAACAAATAGTTTACGGTAATAAAGTTAATCATTGGTTGAACTGGCGCCTCCGTGGCGCTTTTTTACTTGGCCGTATGCTGGAGTCGACCGGAAGGTGCGGAAAGGCGGGTGCGGGAAAGACTGTCCCGGCCAGCACTGCCCGCGCACCACGGGACAGTAAGTAGCATGGAGGACACTCGTGAGAACGACCAAGCTTGCCTGCATTTCCGCGATCCTGATCGCGACCGCCGGATGCTCCGGCCTGAGCGAGCGCGAGCAGCGCGCGCTGAGCGGCGGCGCGATCGGCGCTGCGGGCGGCGCTGCGATCGGGCTGATTACCGGCGGGAGTGCCGTCACGGGCGCGCTGATCGGCGGTGCCGGCGGCGCTGCCGTCGGCGCCCTGACCACGAACGACGGAAAGAGGAAGAAGAAATAAAAGTTTAGAGGATATCCGCGCATCATTACCGCACATGAAGGGGGGAGATGAGCAGATGGTGACCAGGACCCGACCGCTGTCCGCGCGAATCGCGGCCACAGCGTTGTTCGTCGCGCTCGGAATGCCAGCCCTGCCCGCGCAGGCGGACCCGCCGCCTTGGGCGCCGGCGCACGGCCATCGCGCCAAGCAGAAGCACAAACACAAGCACAAGAAACACGACCACGATCAGGTCATCTACCACGTGCCGTACGGCATCGATCGCGGCCGGTGCGATCGCGGCCTTGTCTCCTCGGAAGTGGTCGGTGGCGTGCTCGGCGGCGCGGTCGGCGGCGCCGCCGGCTCGCAGATCGGCAAGGGCAGCGGCAAGACCGCCGCGACGATCGGCGGCACCATCATTGGCGTTCTGGTCGGTTCCTCCATCGGCCGCAGCATGGACGAGATCGACCAGAATTGTGTCGGCCGGGTGCTCGAACATGCCCCCGACCGCCAGCGCATCCAGTGGACCGGCGCCGGATACGATTACGACGTCGTTCCGCTGCGGACCTTCCAGAGCAACGGAATGTATTGCCGCGAGTACCAGACCAAGGCCGCCGTCGGCGGCAAGGTCCAGCAGGTCTACGGCACCGCGTGTCGGCAGCCGGATGGTGCCTGGAAGATCATGAACTGAGCGGCCGTAAACGACAGTACGGCCGCCGCCGAAATATTCATCGCTGCCTGCAGCGGCGCCCGGCGCTAGACTTACGGGCATGACGTTCGCGGTAAATCTGGCCGAAATCGCATCGCTGGTCGGCGATCCGGCGCGCGCGAATATCCTCTCGGCGCTCATGGACGGCCGCGCCCTCACCGCGACTGAACTTGCCTACGCTGCGGGCGTTACACCGCAGACGACCAGCGGCCACCTCGCCAAGCTGACCGATGCGCGGCTTCTGTTCGCCATGCGGCAGGGTCGCCATCGCTATTACCGGCTCGCCAGCCCGCTGGTGGCGCAGATGCTCGAAAGCATCATGGCGGTCGCGGTCGAGGGGCCGCCGCGCTACCGCCCGTCCTCCAAGCTCGATGAGGCGCTCAAGGCCGCACGCACCTGCTACAACCACCTCGCCGGCCGGCTCGGGGTCGGCATCGCCGATGCGCTATGCGAGCGCGGCCACCTCGTGTTCGCCGAGGAGGGAGGAGAGGTCACACCGGGCGGCCTCGCCTTCATGCAGGAATTCGGTATCGATCTCGCGGCGGCGCGACGTCGCGGCCGCGTGTTCTGCCGGCCATGCCTCGACTGGAGCGAGCGCCGGCCGCACCTCGGCGGCGCATTGGGAGCCGCCCTGGCGACACGCTGCTTCGATCTTGGCTGGCTCACGCGGAACCGCAGCGGCCGCGCCTTGGCGATCACGCCGGCTGGGCGAAGGGGCCTGGCGGAGGCCTTCGGCCTCTCGCTCTAGGAGCGAACCGCCTCCGCGACATCGAGCCCGTTCGAGAATTGCAGCGCCGCAAGCCGGGCATAGAGGCCGCCCTGCGCGACGAGCTCGCGATGCGTTCCCACGGCGACGACGCGACCATGATCGAGCACAATGATCCGGTCGGCGCGCTGGACGGTCGCGAGGCGGTGCGCGATGACGATGACGGTACGGCTTGCCCCCAGCCTCTCGAGCGCCTGCTGCACGAGGCGCTCACTCTCGGCGTCGAGCGCGCTCGTCGCCTCGTCGAGCAACAGCACGGCCGGGTCACGCAGGATCGCGCGCGCAATCGCCAGGCGCTGGCGCTGACCGCCCGAAAGCTGCACGCCGCGCTCGCCGACGAAGGTCGCGAAGCCTTTGGGCAGCCGCTCGATGAACTCGAGCGCCTGCGCCGCCTCCGCCGCGGCACGCACCTCGTCGTCGCTCGCCTCGGGGCGGCCATAGCGGATGTTGGTCGCCACATCGGCGCCGAAGATCACAGGATCCTGCGGGACGAGACCGACTCGCGACCGCACGGCGGCCGGATCGGCCTGCGCGATGTCGATGCCGTCGAGCCGGATTCGCCCGCCCGCCGGATCGTAGAAACGCAACAGCAGCTGGAACACGGTGGTCTTGCCGGCGCCCGAGGGCCCGACCACCGCCACCGTCTCGCCCGGAGTGACGGAGAAGCTCACTGCTTCGAGCGCCGACCGGTCGGGCCGCGCGGGATAGCGGAACGTGACGTTCTCGAACGCGACCGCGCCGCGCGCCGGGACCGGCAGCGGAACCGGATCATTCGGCGCGGCGATGAGTGGCTTGCTGTCGAGCAGCTCGAACAGGCGCTCGGAAGCGCCGGCTGCGCGTTGCAGGTCGGCGGCGAACTCGCTCAGCGACCCGACCGAGCCGGCGACGATGACGGCATAGAACACGAAGGCAGCAAGGTCGCCTGCCGATATCCGCCCGGCAATCGCGTCGTGCCCGCCGATCCACAACACGACGCCGATCGCGGTGAAGACCAGGACGATGACGACGGCGGCAAGAATGGCCCGCGCGCGCACGCGATGCGTCGCGGTGCAGAATGCTTCCTCGACGAGCCTGCGAAACCGCGCCGCTTCATGCGCCTCGTTGTTGAATGCCTGCACCGTGCGCGTCGCATTGAGCGTCTCGTCGATGCTGGCGCCGACATCGCCGATTCGGTCCTGGCTGGCGCGCGAGAGGTTGCGCACGCGCCTGCCGAACAGGATGATCGGCGCCACGACGACCGGCACGACCAGCAAGACCAGCGCCGTCAGCTTGAGCGAGGTGACCGCCATCATCACCGTGCCGCCGGCCACCAGCAGCACGTTGCGCGCAGCCATCGATGCGGACGAGCCGACGACGGTCTGGAGCACGGTGGTGTCGGTCGTCAGGCGCGACAGAACCTCGCCCGTGCGCGTCAGCTCGAAGAACGACGGCGACAGACGGATCACATTCTCGAACACCGCATTGCGGATGTCCGCCGTCACGCGCTCGCCCAGCCAGGAGACGAAGTATGCGCGTGCGAACGTTGCCGCCGCCATCACCAGGATGACGACGAACATGGCCGCGAGCGCCTGGTCCAGGCGATGCGCGGCGCCGGCGACGAAGCCATTGTCGACCAGCCAGCGCAGGCCTGCGCCGAACACGAGCACCGTCCCGGCGGCGACGGTCAGTGCGACGGCCGACAGCGCGGCATGACCTGCATAGGGAAGCACGAAGCCGAACAGCCTCCGCAGGACGCGAAGATCGCGGCTGGCCGGTCGTGCGAGGGAGTCGGGAGCGGGTGGCGGCACTGCGTGGGAACGCGTCATTCAGAACGCGATGGCGGCGCCGGTCAGCGTCCGCAGCTCTTCGGCCAGCCGCTGGACGAGCAACCCGGTGTCGCGCGTCGAGCGCCACTCGCCCGACTCGCTGTCGTGTTCGTAATGCGAGGCGCCCGAAACCGGCGACGACATCCAGATCTGGCGGTTCGGCGCATGCTTGTTGATGACGTACTGCCGGCCATCGTCGAGCTCGATCGTCAGGATGCCGCCGCGGAGTTCGGCGTCCACCGCCTCCAGCTGCTCCTCGATTCGCGCGAAGAGATGCTGGAGCGTGCGGTCGGCTAGCGTCTCAAACGCGCGTTCGTCCATGGCTTCGTCCGTCCGGGAAAGGGCTCCGTCTAACACGCGGGCGGGGCGCCAACAAGCCGGGCCGCCTGCGGTGCGAAATCCTTGCCCTGCCGGTCTTCTGGCGCTATAAGCCCGCCTTTCGCGAGGCCGCCGCCGGGCGGGCCTGCGCCCGCAGGAGATTTGGCGATGAAGGAAGGCATTCACCCGGACTATCACGAGATCACGATCGTGATGACCGATGGGTCGTCGTACAAGACGAAGTCGACCTATGGCTCGGCGGGCGACACGCTGCGGCTCGACATCGATCCGAAGACGCACCCTGCCTGGACCGGTCACCACCGTATCGTCGACCAGGGTGGCCAGGTCGCGAAGTTCAACAAGCGCTTCCAGGGCCTTGGCCTGAAAAAGCCTGAATAAGGCAAGGCCAGTGCGGCCCAGCGCGACCAGGGGCGCCCGACGGGCGCCCTTTTTGCATTTCAGACCTGCGCCGACCGTCGCACCAGCGCGTCCAGGCGCGTGACGCGGACATACAGGGCGCGGCTCCTGTGCAGGAGGTCGCGCAGTCCCGAGGGCAGCCCCTCGAAGTCCGTCTCGCTTTCCAGCAGGCAGATATCGTCCTCCACCAGCCGGTAGGCCTCGGCCGCATCCCGAGCGGTTATTTCGCCCGCCTGGACCGCCTTCTGCGCCAGAAGCCAGGCCATGACATGGCTGAGCCGGGCCGTCACGCGCATGGATTCGCAGCTGACGCGCAAGCGCTGCGCCGGCTCTAACCCCTGCCGGGCGGACGGCGCCGCATAGCTCATGTAGTCGCGGGCGGCAACCAGCAGTGCCAGCGTCTCGTCATAGGTCTTGTTGAGGAGGTGAATCGCCGTCACCGCCAAGCCTTCCTGGTCCGGCATCAGTGTCCGCCCGATCCGGCAGCCAAGCAACGGATAAACTTGGTTAATCCACCACTTAGCGCCCCCTTGAAGCAGGCGGGACCATACCTATGTTGGTAGCTGAGCCGGGCGCCCGTTTCGGGGCCCGACTCAGTGCAGTAACCGGAATCCGGCCGACCGCGGCGGGTTCCTTGACCCATGTTGCTCAGAGGAGAATATGGCTATGACAACCCTCGACTTTTCGCCCCTGTTCCGTTCGACCGTCGGTTTCGACCGTCTGAGCCGGCTGATGGACGCCGCGCTTCGCAACGACGAGGTCGCCGGCGGCTATCCCCCGTACAACATCGAGTCGCTCGGCGAGAACGCGTACCGCGTCACGATGGCGGTAGCCGGCTTTTCGCCTGAGGATCTGACGATCACGACCCAGGAGAACACGCTGGTCGTTGCCGGCAAGATGAAGAACGGCGAGGACAACACCAAGTATCTCTATCGCGGCATCGCCGGCCGTGCATTCGAGCGGCGCTTCCAGCTCGCGGATTTCATCAGGGTGAGCGGCGCAAGCCTCGTGAACGGCCTTCTCCACATCGAGCTTGTGCGCGAGGTGCCCGAGGCGATGAAGCCGCGGACGATCAAGATCGAGAGCGCCGACAGCGGCAAGGTTCTCGAGAGCAAGGCGGCCTGACGCCGTCCGGATCAGGATCCGATACCTCTCTTAAAACTAGGGGCGGGCCGCAAGGCCCGCCCTTTCTTATGCAGACTTGAGGCGCTCCAGCGCCGCGCGGATCTCCGCCGGGATGGGCACCGGTTTGTTGGTCGCGCGCTCGACGAAGACATGCACGAAGTGGCCGTGCGCACGCGCTTCGTCGTCGCCGTCCCCGAACAGGCCGACCTCGTAGCGCACCGACGAATTGCCGAGATGGCCGACGCGCAGGCCGGCATGCACGTCCTCCGGATAGGCGAAGGAGCGGCGAAAGCGGCACATGGTCTCGACCGCGATGCCGATGATCCCGGCGGTATGCGGCGCAAGTCCGCCAGCGTCGATCAGATAGCGGTTAATCACCGTATCGAAATAGCTGTAGTACTCGACATTGTTGACGTGGCCGTAGATGTCATTGTCCTTCCAGCGCGTCGGAATGACCTGGAAGTGCCGGTATCGCGCGCGCGTCTCGGGCTGCTGCGGAAGCTTGCTCATACCGCTTCGGCCAACGCGTCGAGGGTTCGGTCTGGCTGCTCGACCATCATGAGATGGCCGGCACCAGGGACGACGATCACGCGCGCATCCTGAAAATGCTTCGCGAGCTCGCGCGCACCCGCGGGCGCCGTCATGCGATCGATCTCGCCGACCACCAGCACGACCGGACAGGTGACCTTCCCAGCCGCATCGACCGCGCCGAGATAAGCGTTGCACGCTTCGAGATCGGAGCCCAGCACGCCGTTGGCGCCGCGCTCGAGCAGACGAATGCCGCCGCCCAGCATCCAGGCGCCGGGCGCCTGCGCGCCGCCGAGATGGGCGCGCCGTCCATATCCCCACGAGGCAATCAGATCGATCGCCTCGTGCGCGCCGGACCTGGCGCTCTTGAGCAGATCGGGATGCACCGGCATGCGCAAGGCGGCGCCGAGCAGCGCCAATGCCCAGACCCGCGCAGGCGCGCGCGAGGCCGCTTCCAGCGCAGTCAGCGCGCCCATGCTGTGCCCGACCAGGGCGGCCCGCTCGAGCTTCATCGCGTCGGCGACCCGGATCACCCAGTCCGCGAGGGCGCCGACCGAGCCGAGCGTCGGCCCTTCCGAGCGGCCGTGACCGGGAAGATCGAGCGCCAGCACGTTGCGCCCGTGATGCGCGAAGAAGCGCGTCTGCAGGGTCCACACCGTGTGGTCCATGCCGGCGCCGTGGATGAAGATGACGGTCGGCAGCTCGGGCTTGAACGGCTTGCCGCCGGTGGCGGCAAAGACTCTCCTGCCATCGACGACCAGATCCACGGCGGGGCCCCTAGATCTTCTGCTTCTGCGAGGCGCGCAGCGCCTGGCCAAGATCGTCGATCAGGTCGGCAACGTCCTCGAGCCCGACCGAGAGCCGGATCATCTCCTCGCCGACGCCGGCGGCCTTGAGCGACTCCGCATCCATCTGCTGGTGCGTCGTGCTGGCCGGATGGATCACAAGCGACTTGGCATCGCCGACATTGGCGAGATGCGAGAATACGCGCAGCGATTCAATGAAGCGCCGGCCCGCCGCGCGGCCGCCCTTGATGCCGAAGCTGACGATCGAGCCGCAGCCCTGCGGCATCGTGCGCTCGGCAAGCTTGCAGTCAGGATGGCCCGGCAGCTCGGGATAATTCACCCATTCCACTTCCGCCGCAGCGTTGAGAAAGGCGACCACCTTGCGGGTATTCTCGACATGGCGCTGCATGCGGACCGACAGCGTCTCGACGCCCTGGAGGATGTAAAAGGCATTGGTCGGGCTCATCGCCGCACCGAAATCGCGCAGCCCTTCGGCGCGCGCCCGCATGATCAGCGCCTGCGGTCCGAACTCCTCGGCGAAGTCGAGGCCGTGATAGCCGGCATAGGGCTCGGTAAGCGTCGGGAACTTGCCCGAACGCTCCCAGTCGAAGCGTCCGCCGTCGACCAGCACGCCGCCGATCGCGACGCCGTGCCCGCCGAGCCATTTGGTCGCAGAGTGCATGACGATGTCTGCGCCGAACTCGAACGGCCGCAGGAGGTAGGGTGTCGTGAATGTCGAGTCGATCATCAGCGGCACGCCCGCCGCATGCGCGACCTCCGCCACGGCCGCGATGTCCATCACCTCGAGGCCGGGATTGCCGAGCGTCTCGCCGAACACCAGGCGGGTTTCCGGCCGGATTGCGCGCCTGAACGCGTTCGGATCGCGCGGATTGACGAAGGTAGTGGTGATGCCGAAGCGCGGCAGTGTGTGCGTCAGGATGTTGTGCGAGCCGCCGTAGATCGAGGCGGACGAGACGATATGGCCGCCCTGTCCCATCAGGGTTGCGATCGCAAGATGCAGCGCCGCCTGGCCGCTGGCGGTGCAGATCGCACCCACTCCGCTTTCGAGTGCCGCAATGCGCTCCTCGAGCACCGCAACGGTCGGATTCGAGATGCGCGAGTAGATATGGCCGGCGCGCTCCAGATTGAACAGCGACGCCGCGTGATCGACGTCGCGGAAGACATACGACGTCGTCTGGTAGATCGGCACGGCGCGCGCGCCGAACAGCGGGTCGGGATGCTGGCCGGCATGCAGGCCGAGCGTGTCGAACTTCAGGAACTTGGGATCGGCCATCGGAGCCTGTCAGATCGAGGGAAAGCGCGGCGACTGTAGCGCAAAAATTTTGGCCGCCCAACGCGGACACCTCGGTCCGAATCGAGCGGCCTGGGTTTTTTGCGCACTTCCCTGTTCAACTCCGTGCGTCCGGCGGACTCTTACAAACTTGGCGGTAGTGCGTCAAGGCGACGCAGCCCCGTCACCGGTTCATGATACGTTCTCGAAATGCCAGTGCGGGAGGGTTCCGGCGCAGAACCCATCAAAGAAAAAAGGGCTGCCCTGGGGCAGCCCGAGTTGAACAGGGAGGCGTCAATGACGCCGGGCGAACCCGGCGCAGCTCATCCGACAGAATCGAACGAGCCGTGACGTTGTCGAGAATACGTGGATACCGTTAAACTATGGTTAACGAGGGGCCTTCGATGGAAGCCCGTCCGTCGAACGCAGGCTCAAGGCTGATCCCCGGTAAGCTCTTGTCCGGCGACGGATCGGCGCAGGAGGCGCTCGCGACAGCGCACTGGTTGTCGAACCTGCCTGTTCTGCCGCCCGCGACAGCGACGTGGATGCGCCCGGCCTCGTCTGGTCCCGCGCAAGTCATCCACGCAGCGGTCCGGGAATGCCGTTGCGCCAATCGCGCGTCCTCGGGGCTTCAAGCTTTCTTCACCGTGACGTCCTAGCGTCGCAATGGCCACACCTGACCCTGGATTTTGCGTGAACTGCCAATATCTATGACGCGCGGCCTGAATCGAAAATCGACTCCGCCGAAGCCGAAGCGCGCAGCCGGCTCGGCGGCGCGGCCGTCGCGGCGCCGCGTCGAGGTGGACCGAACGGCGATGGCCTCGACGCTGTGGGACGCGAGCCCCGCCTGCATCACGATCATCACCCGCAACGGCACGCTGGCCGACATGAATCCGGCCGGCCTTGCCATGATCGAGGCGGACGGACGCGATCGGGTCATCGGCGACCACGCCTCGGCGTTCGTCGCCCCCGAGGATCGTCCAGCCTACGAGAGCGCCATAGCCGATGCGCTGGCTGGCAGGCCCGCCACATGTGCTTTCGCGATGATCGGCCTCAAGGGCACCGCACGCTACATGCGCAGCCAGCTCGCACCGCTGGGCGATTTGAAGGGACGCGCAACCGCCTGCATCGCAATCAGCGTAGACGTGACCGAACTGAAGGGCGCGGAGGAACGCGCCCGCGAGAGCGAGGAGCGCTTCCGCAAACTCATCGACGCCTCTTCCGACTGGATCTGGGAAATGGATCGCGACCTGCGCTTCACCTACATCTCCAGCCGGATCAGGGAGAAGAGCGGGATCGCTCCTGCGGAGCTGATCGGCCGCACGCGCGAAGAGATCGGTGCGGCAATCCATCCGGATCTGTGGCAACGGCATCTTGCCGACCTGAAGGCGCACCGGCCGTTCCGCGATTTCGTCTATTCGAGCGACGCGCTGAATGGCCGGTGGTTCCGCGTGAGCGGCAAGCCGATTTTCGACGTATACGGCAACTTCGCGGGATATCGCGGCACCGGTACGGACGTGACGTCGGAGATCGTTGCGCGGCGCCAGGCCCGGCGGTCACAGATACGACTCCACGAGGCGATCGAGGCGGTGGACAGCGGCTTCGCACTGTGGGATTCGGAGGACCGCCTCGTCATATGCAACGCTGGCTACGGCAAGGCCTATCCCGGTGTCGCCGATCTGCTGAAGCCCGGGATCGCGTTCGAACAGCTGCTGCGCGCCGCGACGACGCGCGGCATGTTCCACCTTGGACCGGAGCAGATCGAGGCGTTCGTCGCTGCGCGGGTCCATAGTCACCGGTTTCCGGGCGAGCCCATCGAGCAGCACCTCAGCGACGGACGGTGGATCCAGATCAAGGAGCGGCAGTCCACCGACGGCGGCATCATATCGGCATGTACCGACATCACCGAGATCAAACGTCGCGAGCAGGCGCTCCGCGAGAGCGAAGAGCGTTTCGCGCTGGCGGTCGAAGGCATCAACGATGGCCTTTGGGATTGGGACCTCCGCTCCGGCCGCATCTTCCGTTCCGAGCGGCTCCGGCAGATTCTCGGCCGGCCCGAGAACGAGCCGATCGACAAGCCGTCATGGTGGCTGGCCCAGATCCACCCCGACGACGTGGCGCCGTACCAGTCGGCGCTCAGGGTCCATCTCAAGAGCGGGCAGGCGCTGTTCGTGTGCGAGTATCGCACGCGTCATGCCAGTGGCGAGTATCTCTGGGTCCTCGACCGTGCCGTTTCGCGACGCGATTCGAGCGGCCGGGTTCAGCGCATGGTCGGCTCCGTCACGGACATCAGCGACCGCAAGCGCATGGAGATTCAGCTGCGCGAGGCGAAGATCGCCGTCGAGGAGAAGAACCGCCAGCTCGGCATCGCGCTCGACAACATGAGCCAGGGCCTCAGCCTGTTCGACGCGAGCGATCGTCTCGTGCTTGGAAACCGCCGCTATCGCGAGATCTACGATCTTCCTGCGGATGCGACCCGGCTGGGCACGACGGTCAACGACCTGGTCGCCCACGGGCTTCGCCATGGAATTTATCACCCCGAGGTCGCCACCGCCGTCGTGCAGGCGCGGCGCGATGCAGTGCGGACCGGTCAGCGCCACCAGGTCCGTCAGCCCCTTCAGGACGGTCGGATCATCGAGATCATCCACCAGCCTCTCGCCGACGGCGGCATCGTCTCCACATTCTTCGACATCACCGGACAGGAAATCCGCGAGCAGGCGCTGCGCCAGGCGCGCGACGCGGCGGAGGCGGCCAGCCGGGCCAAGACAACCTTCCTCGCCAACATGAGCCATGAGCTGCGCACCCCGCTCAACGCCATCATCGGCTTCTCCGAGTTGATCAAGCGGCAGATCTTCGGCCCGATCGGCAGCGTGCGCTATCGGGACTATGCGGGCGACATCCACGCCAGCGGGAAGCATCTGCTGCAGCTCATCAACGACGTGCTCGACATCTCGAAGGTCGAGGCTGGCAAGGCGGAGCTGCGCGACGAGTGCGTCGACCTGCGGCGCGTGATCGCGGACTGTGCCGGCGTCATGGGCCCGCAGGCCTCAGCGGCCGGGATTTCGATCGGCATCGATGTCCACCCGGACCTGCCGCCGCTACAAGGCGATGGGCGCGCGATCAAGCAGATCCTGCTTAACCTCCTGTCGAACGCCGTCAAGTTCACGCCGCCATCGGGACGGATCACGCTGTCGGCCTGGCCCAGCGGCAGCGGTCTGACGGTTGCGGTCAGCGATACCGGCATCGGCATGGCGTCCGGCGAAATCGATCGGATTTTCGAGCCTTTCTATCAGGTTGACAGCGATCTGAATCGCCGCTTCGAAGGCACCGGACTCGGTCTGTCGCTGGTCAAGGGACTGGTCGCAATGCATGGCGGCACGGTCGAGGTGGCAAGCATGCCGGGCCAGGGCACGACCTTCTCGGTCAATTTCCCGGCGACGCGCGTGCTGTCCGCACCGTGCGGCGATCTCCCTCGCGCGGCGCGGCACGCGGGCGCAGCAGACTGACAGCTCCCGGTGCGGCAGGCGCTATTGCGCCGTCCAGCCGCCGTCGATTGCCAGCGCCGAACCGCGCATCTGGGCGGCTGCCTCGGAGCAGAGAAATACGCTCAGCGCCCCGATCTGCTCGGGCGTCACGGCCTCTCCCGACGGCATTTTCTCGGAGAGCAGCTTCTTCTTCGCCGCATCGGCGGTGATCTTCTCCTCCGCGGCGAGAGCGTCGATCTGCTTCTGAACCAGGGGCGTCAGTACCCAGCCGGGGCAGATCGCGTTGCAGGTGACGCCGGTCGTCGCCGTCTCCAGCGCCACCACCTTGGTGAGGCCGACGATGCCATGCTTCGCGGCGACATAGGCCGCCTTATGGGCGGACGCGACGAGGCCGTGGACCGATGCGACGTTGATGATGCGGCCCCAGTTGCGCTGCTTCATCTGCGGCAGCGCCGCCCGGATCGCATGAAACGCCGCCGAAAGATTGATGGCGATGATCGCGTCCCATTTCTCCGGCGGAAATTCCTCCGTCGGTGCCGTGTGCTGGATACCGGCATTGTTGACCAGGATGTCCACCCGCCCGAACTCGCGCGTCGCATTCTCGACCATTCGGGTGATCTCGGCCGGCTGCGACATGTCGGCGCCGTCATAGCCGACATGGACGCCGCATTCCTTCGCGATCTCGCTGCGAATCGTCTCGATTGCGGACGCGTCGCCAAAGCCGTTGAGCACCAAGTCTGCGTTCTCGCGTGCCAGCGCGCGCGCGACGGCGAGCCCGATCCCGCTCGTTGATCCCGTGACAATGGCGACCTTACCCTTGAGCATCAGCGTTGTCCTCGACGCAGTGAGGGGCGCTTCTAGACCACAAATGTCGCTGCCCGCAACCGGAACCAAGGTTGCCATCGGCCGCCGGTCTCGCGCACACTCCGGGGCCGATGAGCCAATCCACCGCTCTCATCCTCGTTCTGGCGCTCTATGTCGCGCCCCTTCTTCACGTCCTCTTCACGCCCGGGGCGGGGCCGTTCCTGCCGCCACCGGGCTCGCGCTGCCCGATCGGGCCGCGCTTCGGCTGGCTGGTCATTGTCCTGCTGCTCGGCCCAATCGGGTGGATCATGTTCATGACACGCCGACGCTCGCGATAACTCATTGATTCTGCTTCATGTTCTCTTGTCTCCTTCATTCGATAAATTTATTGAATTTATTATCATTTCATTTAATATGATAGCATGCCCCGTCGATATGATCGACGCAACCGCGATGCCGCGAAAGCCCGTACGCGCGAGCGGATCGTCGCCGCGATCGTGGAACTGCACGCCGAGCGCGGCGCGCGCAACACTTCCTATGCGGACATCGCCGCACGCGCGGATGTCGCGATCCCAACCGTCTACAAACATTTCCCCTCGCTCGAGGTCCTGTTCAATGCCTGCGTCGGCCACGTCAGCGAGCGAGCGCCGCCGCTCGGGCCGGACCTGTTCGACGGCCTGCCCGGCGCCCGCGACCGCCTGACAGCCCTCGTAAAGGCGATTGCGGCTCGCCATCGCTATTTCGCGCCGTGGCAGCGCTGGCCCGCGGACGACATCCCCGAGCTCGCGGTGCACCGCCGGCGGATGGCGCAGGCGCGGCGCGCCATCATCGCGCAGGCAACGGCGCCCGCCTTCCCGGCCGATCCGCCGCAAGCACTGATCGGCCTGCTCGCCGCCCTGCTCGATTTCCGCACCTGGGAGGGCCTTCTCGACGAGCACGGCCTGACCGAGGAAGCGGCCGTCGACGCGATCAGCGATGCCGTCTGCCGTGTCCTCGACGGCTATGCCGAAAGACCACCGACCAACTCTCCCATGAAAGGAGATCAGCCATGACCGCCATCGTCCGTGACTACGCCACCTCCGTCGACGAAATCGAAGACGCGATCTACCGCATCAACACGCCGATCGATATCCCCGGCGCGGGCGGCTTCTCATTCAACCAGTACCTGATTGTCGACGACGCTCCGCTGCTGTTCCACAGCGGCCCGCGCCGCCTGTTCAGCAGCGTTCGCGACGCGATCGCGCGCGTGATGCCGGTCGAGCGCCTGCGCTACATCGGCTTCGCGCATTTCGAGGCCGATGAATGCGGGTCGCTCAACGAATTCCTCGCCGCGGCACCGCATGCCGACCCGGTCTGCAGCAGGATCGCGGCGATGGTCTCGGTCAACGACGTCGCCGACCGCCCGGCGCATGCGATGGCCGACGGCGAGATGCTGGAGATCGGCAAGCACCGCCTGCGCTGGATCGACGCGCCGCACCTGCCGCATGGCTGGGAGAACGGCTACATGTTCGAGGAGTCGACCGGCACGTTCCTGTGCGGCGACCTGTTCACCCAGCCCGGCGCGAAGTCGCCGGCGCTCACCGAGGGCGACATCCTCGGTCCGAGCGAGGCTTTCCGGCAGGCGCTCGACTACTACGCGCACGCGCGCGACGGTGCTACCCTGTTCGCGAAGCTCGCCGCAACGCGGCCGCGCACCCTCGCCTGCATGCATGGAAGTGCCTGGCGCGGCGACGGCGGCGCGCTGATCGCGGCGCTGGCGAACAGCGTCGCGGCGCGCGAAGCCGCTCTCACCGCTTGAAGAACGCCTCGGCGCCGGCCCGGTGCGACTGCTTGCCTGCGATCACGCCGCGCGCGCGTTCGATCTCCGCCTGGAGATTGGCGATATAGGCGTTGAGCTCGTCGACCGACCAGCCGCTCAGGTCCCTGGGCTTGGGCGGCTGCTTGCGCGGCTCGAGATCCTCGAAATCCATCCGGTTCTCCCCGGTCGTAGCCTTGTCAGTTTGGATTTGCTCGATTAGACAGGCAACCCTGTTGTATCGAAACCCTTCCAATCGAGCGGGATCCCATGACCAACGCCGTACCTGCGACCATGACCGCGATCGAGCTCAAGGAGCCCGGCGGGCCCGAGATGCTGGTGCCGGGCACGCGCCCGGTGCCGAAGCCCGGCCAGGGCGAGGTACTGATCAAGGTCGCCGCAGCGGCGATCAACCGTCCCGACGTGCTGCAGCGCCAGGGCAAATACCCGCCGCCGCCGGGCGCCCCCGACACGCTCGGGCTCGACGTCGCCGGCACGGTCGTCGCCACGGGACCCGGCGTGACCGCGCCGAAGATCGGCGAGCAGGTCTGTGCGCTGGTCGCCGGCGGCGGCTACGCCGAGTATGCGGTCGCGCCAGCGCCGCAATGCATGCCGGTGCCGAAGGGCTATTCGATGGCCGAGGCCGCATCGCTGCCGGAAACGTACTTTACCGTTTGGACCAACGTGTTCGACCGCGGCCGTCTCAAATCCGGCGAGATATTCCTTGTCCACGGCGGCGCCAGTGGCATCGGCACCACGGCGATTCAGCTCGCCAGGGCGATGGGCGCACGCGTCTTTGCAACCGCCGGCACTCCCGGGAAATGCGCGGCCTGCGAGAAGCTCGGCGCCGAAAAGGCAATTAACTACAAGACGGAGGACTGGGTAGCGATCATCAAGCAGGCGACCGGCGGCGAAGGCGTCGACGTGATCCTCGACATGGTCGGCGGCGATTACACGCCGAGGAACCTCGACCTGCTGCGCACCGAGGGCCGCGTCGTGCAGATCGCTTTCCTGCGCGGCAACAAGACCCAGATCGACCTCAATCCGATCATGCGCAAGCGCTTGACCTTGACCGGCTCGACGCTGCGGCCGCGCTCGGTCGCCGAAAAGGGCGAGATCGCCGCCGCGCTGCGCGCAAAGGTCTGGCCGCTGTTCGAATCCGGCAAGCTCAAGCCGGTCATCCACGCCACCTTTCCGCTGGCGCGCGCGGCCGACGCCCACGCCATGATGGACGCCGACCAGCACACCGGAAAAATCGTGCTAACAGTGGTTTGACCCCGCCAAGGCGGCCCTATATATAGAGCGAAATCAAACAATTCGCTGGCTGTCTGGGCTCGTCGATGGTGACAAGGGCTCAATCGCCGCCCGTTCTGGAGGTTCGATGACTCTGCCCCTCATGCCCAAAGCCACCGCCGTCTGGCTGGTCGAGAACACCTCGCTCACCTTCGAGCAAATCGCCGAGTTCTGCGGCATGCATCCGCTCGAAGTCCAGGGCATCGCTGACGGCGAAGTCGCGATCGGCATCGTCGGCCTCGACCCGATCGCCAATGGCCAGCTCACGCGCGAGGAGATCGCCCGTGTCGAGGCCGACAAGTCGGCGCGGCTCAAGATCGTCGAGAACGCGCTGCCGATCCCGGTGGTGCACGGCAAGGGCGCCAAGTACACACCGGTATCGAAGCGCCAGGACCGGCCCAATGCCATCGCCTGGCTGATCCGCCATCACCCCGAACTCACCGATGCCCAGGTCGGCCGTCTCGTCGGCACGACCAAGAGCACGATCCAGAAAGTGCGCGACCGCACCCACTGGGACATGGCCAACATCAAGCCGCAGAACCCGGTCTCGCTCGGCATCTGCTCGCAGCAGGACCTCGACGACGCGATCGACAAGGCGCACCGCGCAGCGCAGCGCGCCAAGCAGAACGAGGAACGCGCCAAGCGCCGCGCCGAGCGCGAGAAGGCCGCCGCGAAGACCGCCGCCGGGAAGCCGGCCGAGGCCGCTGAAGAGCCGTCCGAGGATTCGGCCGAGCCGAGCGACGAGAAGCAGACCGCGGAGTAGCCTGCAACGACTGCGCCGCCCTATCCTTTCTCCTCATCCTGAGGAGCCCGCGCAGCGGGCGTCTCGAAGGATGGGGAGAAACGGGTGCGGCGCTTCGAAAGCGCCTTAAGGTCATCGAAGCGGCCGTCGATCAGCGCCTCTTTCTTCGCCCGCGTCCATCCTTTCACCTCGCGCTCCGCCTCGATCGCGTCAGTGATCCGGTCGAACTCCTGGCTGAAGACCAGCCTTACTGGGCGGCGCTTCGACGTATAGCCGCCGAACGTGCCGTCATTGTGCTGGACGAGGCGCAGATCCAGACTGCCGCGAGTCATCCCTACGTAGTAGCTGTCGTCGCTGCACAGGACGATGTAGAGGAACGCACCCACGACCATTGCACCTGGCAATTCATCCTTCGAGACGCGATCGCACGCTCATGCGCGCGATCGCTCCTCGGGATGAGGGCCTTTCTTGGGGCTTCGTCAATTCAACTCACTCCTCTCCCGCGATGATGCCTTCCAGATAGCCGCGCGGGTCGGCGAAGAACGAGCGCATGACCTGGAAGTGCTCGGTCTCCTCGAACTCGACCTGGCGGATGCGGCCGCGGCGGAATTCGAGCAGGCGCGCGCCGGGATAGGCCATGAGGATCGGCCCATGCGTGACGATGATCGCCTGCACGTGCCTTCCTCTTCCCACCGCCGCATCAGGCAGACGAAGACGAGCTGGCGCGCCGGCGACAGCGCCGCCTCGGGCTCGTCGAGCAAATAGAGCGACGGGCGTGTGCCGCCGAGCCGTTCTTTGAACAGCGACAGGAAAGACTCGCCGTGGCTCATCTAGTGCAGCGGCCCGCCCTCCCCGGGCTCGCCTTCCTGGTCGAGATACGCCGCGACATTGAAGAAGCTCTCGGCGCGGAAGAAGAAACCGTTCGAAACCCGGGGCAGCCAGGCAGACTTGAGCGCGTTTGCCAGGATGCGGCCGGGCGGCTCCGGCTCGTCCTCGACGCCGATCAATTCGTCGTCGTCTTCGTCAGAATGCCTTGCGCGCCTGTAGATCTGATGGTGCTGACTGCCGCCGTAAGAATGGAAGCCGGCCAGCGACGCGATGCCCTCGAGCAGCGTCGACTTGCCCGAGCCGTTCTCGCCAACGAAGATCGTGATGGCCGGTCGAAGCTCATCTCGAACTCGTCCGTCAGGAACATGAGCGTCTTGAACGGAAACGCCTTCCGGTCCGCGCGCTCGGGCTGCAGCGCGATCCTCTTCAGATACGGCGCTTTGAGGCTCGTCACCCGCTTCATGACACTATTTCACTGGCACCGTGTAGTTCAGCGCGAGGCGGCCGCCGTCGGGATAGATGGTCTGGCCGGTGATGTAGGAGGAATCGTCGCTGGCCAGGAACACGGCGACCGAGGCGATCTCCTCGACCTCGCCGAGCCGGCCGAGCGGCGTGCGCCCCATGACGCGGCGCCGCGACTCCTCGTTGCCGAGCACGGCGTTCTTCGCGAGCTCCGTGGCGATGGTGCCAGGGCCGATGGCGTTGACGCGGATGCCCTTGTCGGCGAGCGCCAGGCTCATGACCTTGGTGAGCTGGTTGACCCCGCCCTTGGAGACCACGTAGGGCGTCTGGTTGGGGATCGCGAGGACGGCATTGCACGACGACATGTTGACGATGGCATAGCCGCCGCGCGACCGGACCGGTCCCTGCTTCACCATCTGCCGCGCCGCCGCCTGCCCCGTCAGGAACACGCCCTTGAGATTGACGCGCAGCACGCGGTCGAAATCGGCCTCGGTCAGGTCGAGGAACTCGGCGCCGTGAATGATTCCGGCGTTGCTGACGCAGATGTCGAGTCGCCCGAAGGCCTTCACCGTCGCATCGACCAGCGCCTGGACCTGCTTTGCATCACCGACGTCGCAAGCGACGAACCGCGCCCGCTCTCCCAGCTTCCTCGCTTCGGCCTCGCCGCGTACCGCGTCGACGTCGCTGAGCACGACTTTCGCCCCCTCCTGCACGAAGGCCTGCGCGCAGGCGAGCCCGATGCCGCCCGCCGCCCCCGTCACGATCGCCACCTTGTCCTTCAGACGCATGTCCTTGATCCTCCTGCGATTTGCGTCGACTGTCGTCGCCCCTGTCGATAGCGTGAAGCAGGCCGAAACAGCTAGTCTCTTGATTTAGCGAGATTAGTTCGCGCTGCGTCGCTGCTGCTCCACCGGGATCTGCAGTTTGCGCTGCTCCGGCGTCGGGACCGCCCGGATGACGCCGAGGTATCTCTGTCTGGAGTACATGGATCGTCTCGAGCAGGGTCCGGCAACAAAGCGCCCGCCGGTCGGTGCCTGGCGGGCGCGCACTTCCGACAGGATTCGAGCACAAGACCGGCGGTCGCGTAAGGCCCTTTTTGCGCCGGACCCGGCGCCGCCTGGTCAGCGCGTGATGCGGACGGGCACGCCGGAGCGTTCGCGCGCAGCGCGTTCTACGGCACTCCAGTCGATCAGCTCGACCCGCTCGCCGGCAACGCGCGAAACCTCCTCGCGAAGCCCGAGGATCGGCACCGACGTCAGTTGCCCGGTTTGCTCCAGCTCGTCCGCCTGCGACTGGCTGGGGTGGATTTCGAGATAGAGAGCATCGTCGCGCCATCCGAGTTTGACCGGCTGGTCAACGACCAGGACCGGCGTGCCGGTCGGCACTTCCCGATACAGCCGTTCCGCATGGCGGTTCGAGAGGCGGAAGCAACCATGGCTCACGCGCCGCCCGATGCCGTAAGGCCGGTTCGTTCCATGGAGCACGATCGCCGGCCAGCCGAAATAAAGCGCATAGTCCCCGAGCGGGTTGTCGGGCCCAGGCGGAACCGAGACCGGCAGGTCGGGATCCTCGGCGCGGATCGAGGCGGGCGGAAACCAGGTCGGTGCCTCACGCTTGCGGATCACCGTGGTTCGGCCGAGCGGCGAATCCCAACCTTCCGAGCCGATGCCCAACGGCATCGATATGATCTCGGCGCCTGGCGGGAACCAGTAGAGCCGCATCTCGGCGAGATTGATGACGATGCCGCGTCGATCCGCTGTCGGCAGCACATGCATCGTCGGCAGGACGACGAAGGCTCCTTCCGGCGGCAGCCACGGATCGATGCCCGGATTGGCGGCGACGATCTCGACGTAGCCGAGATCGTGCTCGATGGCGAGATCGAGCAGGGCGTCCTCGGCCAGGGCAAAATGCGCGTCCATGACGCCGACGAGGTCGTCACGATCCGCGACGGCACCGTGCGACTGCAGGCCGAGAACCAGGACGGTGCAAATCGCAATAAGCCGCAACCCAAGCCTCTGGACCCGAGAGCTCATGGCCTGATCTCGATCCGCGTGCCGATCTCGACGGCGTTCCAGATTTCCAGCATCGCAGCGTTCGACACGGCGATGCACCCATCGGTCCAGTCGCCGAGGAAGCGTCCGCTCTCGCGCGGCGTTCCGTGGATGCGGATATTCCCTCCCGGGGAGATTCCGTACTTCGCGGCGCGCGCCCGGTCTTCCGGGCTCGGATAGGAAATATGCAGGGAGCGGAAATACATGCTGTCGCGCTTTCGCGAGTCGATCACGTACTTTCCCTCGGGCGTGCGGCCGTCGAGTTCGAAGATCTTCGGCCCGACCGGATTCGGCCCGAGCCGGATCGGATACGAGCGGATCACCCGGCCCTGCTCCAGCAAGTAGAGTCGCCGCTCCGCCTTCCCGACAACGATCTGGTCGGCTCTGACCGCAGCAGCCATCTCATCGGCGGTGGCCTGGCCGGTCGGGGTCAGCAGCGCCAGGCCGGCGACGAACATGGTCGCGAGCCGTCTTCTGCCCATCTGCATCGCGGCATCCGGGAAGATCGAGGCGCCCGGACGGGTCATGCCCTCGCGAGCGCCTCCATGAATGGTCAGGCGACCTTCTTGTCCGCCCTCGCTTTGCCTGCATCGGATGAATTGATGGCGATCCTCTTCCCGTTCGACTTGGCTTCCGGCGCCTTCGGCAGCCGGACCGTCAGGACCCCGTTGCTGTAAGCCGCCTGAATCTTATCGGCGTCCACGGCGTAGGGAAGCGGGATGGCCCTGCAGAAGGAACCGTAGCTACGCTCTTCCAGATAATGGCCCTTCTCCTTGTCCTCTTCCGTCCTCTCCGACTTCTTCTCGCCCCTGATCGTCAGGACGTCCTCGTCCAGCGTGCACTCGACGTCCTTTGCATCCATTCCGGGAAGCTCGGCCGTTACCTTCAACTCCTCCTTCTCCTCGACGAGATCCACGCGCGGCGCGAATGCTTCGGCCTTCCAGCCCGGCGCGGCGAAATCAGACATGCCGCGCGTGTAACTGTCGAACACGCGGTCAATCTCCTTCTGCAGACTCGCGAATGGGAGGTCGCGCGAACTCCACCACGGCGCCAATGAACCGTATTTCATGGTCTCGATCTCCTTTCCTGGCAGACTTGCCAATGCAATTCTTGCCTCTTTGCGGAAATCGGCCTTGACACAGATCAACCGTCGGCTCGGGGCGTGCCGCCGCTCGCCGCATCAGCCGTCGCTTTCGATCCGGCCGTCGACGATGCGAATGATGCGATCGCCCGCGCGCGCGAAATCGGAATCGTGCGTTACGGCGACGACGGTGCGGTTCAGGTCGTGGGCGACCCGGCTCAGAATCTGCTGCACGTTGGCGCTGGCGGCCGTATCGAGGTTCCCCGTGGGCTCGTCCGCGAGAATCACAAGCGGC
Organism: Alphaproteobacteria bacterium; assembly: GCA_041690495.1. Classification (GTDB taxonomy): domain Bacteria; phylum Pseudomonadota; class Alphaproteobacteria; order CACIAM-22H2; family CACIAM-22H2; genus DATAAP01. The sequence goes on from JAWLHE010000004.1 coordinate 24,100, forward strand.
TCGTTCGCCATCGCTCGCGCGATCGCAACGCGTTGACGCTGCCCGCCCGAAAGCTGATCCGGCCGCTTGCGGAGCTGGTCGCCAAGTCCGAGATCGGCGATCAGGGTCTCCGCACGCTCACTCCGCTCTTCCGGAGACAGCCGCCCCAGTCTCGCCATCGGCAGCATCACGTTCTCGAGCACCGTGAACTCCGGCAGCAGAAAGTGGAACTGAAACACGAACCCAAGCTTCTCGAGTCGCACTTCGGCGAGTTCGTCCTCTCCGAACGCGGAGGTGTCGACGCCGTCAAGCCACACCTTGCCCGCGCTGGGGGAGTCCAGCAGGCCGAGCAGATACAGGAGAGACGACTTGCCGGAGCCCGAAGGGCCCTGAATGCTCACGAACTCGCCTCTCCCGATCGACAGGCTCACGTCGCGTACCAGCGTCACGGGGATCGCACCCGGCAGCACGCGGGTAACACGCTCGGCGCGCAGCACCTCCGTCATGTCATGCCGCCGCGCAGTATGTCGACCGGATGAACACGGCCGGCCTTTCGCGCCGGAAGATAGGCGGCACCGGCGGCGGAGATCATCGCGAACGCCACGCCCATCAGGATCTGATCGATGCCCCAGTAGACCGGCATGTTCACGGCTTGCGAGACTCCCGGGGGATGGATCTTCACCACACCAAGCGCCGCAATCAGTCCGTAGCCGAGCGCGATGCCGAGGAGGCTGCCGGCACCGCCGATGATGGCGCCTTCGGCGAGGAAGATCCGGCGGACATCCTTCGCATGAAATCCGATCGACTTGAGTATGGCGATGTCGCGACGCTTCTCCATCACCACGGTAGAAATCACGTTGAAAATGCCGAACGCGGCGACGACAAGTATGGCGCTGACGACGCTGTACATGATGATGTTCCGAATCAGCAGAACGGACATCAGGTTCTCGGACGCCTCCTGCCACGACTGCGCGCGATAGCCCACCTGGGACTCGATGGCGGTTGCGAGCTCTCGGGCGGCGTAAGGATCGTCGAGCTGGATCACGAGCCTGTTCGCGCGGTTGGTACGGCCGAGCAGCGCCTGGGCGCGCTTTAGCAGAACATAGGCCTGGTTCTCGTCCACGGCAGAGGTGCCCGTCTCGAACAACCCGACGATCTTCACCGTTCGCACCAGTCCGGTGGGCGAGGAGATGTTGAGACTGTCGCCCATGTCGAGATAGAGCTTCCGGGCGAGCGCCCGGCCGATCACGATCCCGTTCGGATCCGCGGACAGCGCGTCGAGGGAGCCGGCGACGAACTTCTCGTCGATGTCGCTCACGCCTGCCATCAGCTCCGGAACGACGCCGTTGATCGTGACGCCCTGCTCCTTCCCGGCGAAGGTCAGGATCGCCTGGCCCGACAGAACCGGTGCCACGCGCACACCCGGCATGTCCGCGATGAAGGCCAGCTTCTGTCTGTAGCCGCGAATGCCGCGCGTCTCGGTTTTCGGCTTCAAGCCGTGCAATGCGACTGCCCCGCCCGAATAGGCCAGCGTCACCGGCTGCGGTGGCAGCGTCCTGAACTCGTCGCTTACGGTGATATGTGGGGCAGAATCGACGAGCCGCTCTATGAAGTCACGCTCCGAGCCGCGCATGAGCGAACTCACGGCCATGAAGAAAGCGACACCCAGCGCAATGCCGAGCAGAGACATCAGCGACTGCCGGCGGCGGCTCGTCAGATGGACAAGGGCGATCCTCAGGCCCAGAGGCATGGTCACGGCTCCGATGGGACCAGCCGCGCGCGTCTTCCCTCTCGTAGCTCGGCAGCAGGACGAGCGACGACCAGATCGCCTGGCGCAACCCCCGCGGTTATTTCCATCATGCGCTCGCCGACGATGCCGCGGGACACGGCACGATGGACAAGACGCCCGTCCTTCACCAACCACACCCTGTCGTCGACGACGGCGGTCGCGGGCACCAGCAGCGCGTCCTGCTTTTCTTCGGTGATGATGTTGTTATCCGTGGTCATGCCGATCATCAGCGGCGATTCGGGGGCCAGGGAAATACGAACCCGGAAGCTGCGGGCGACCGGGTCGCCCTTGGGCGTGATTTCAGCGACCTCTCCCTCGAAGACGCGCTCGGGAAATGCATCGGCCCGGATCAGCACCTTCTGGCCCACCTTTACCCGGTGAATGTCCTCTTCGTCGATCTCCGCCGTGACGCGAAGGGATCCGCAGCAGGACATCCACAGGATCGGCTCGCCCGGCTGGACGAGCTGACCGACCTCGCCGTCACGCCGGATGATGACTCCATCGCCCGGCGCGATCAGGGTCATCTCGGCAAGCTGTCGCTTCGCGCGTTCGAGAAGCGCTCTGGCGGTGTCGAGCTCGTTTCTCGCTTGGTCGAGCGCCGACTCCGTGCCGGTCCGATTCCGGAACAGCTCGCTGGCGCGGCGGAACTGAGCCTCTGTGAACTTGACGCGCGCTTCCCATTCCGCCACGGAGGCGGCCAGTTCCCGGCTGTCGAGTTGGATCAGCGGCTGCCCTTCCTTAACCGCGGCGCCTTCATCGGCGAAAATTCCGTGCAATCTGCCGGCCACTTTCGGCGCGATCGGCAGCATGACGACCGGTTCGACGACGCCCGACCCGTACACGGCCTCGACGGCGGGGCCGCGCTTCACCGCTACGACCTCCACCGCGATCGGGCCGAGGAGAAACCAGGCAGCGCCTCCCGCCAAGCCGAGGGCAAAGAGCACGAGAGTCAAATAAGAGAGGCGTCTTCCCGATCGTCGCTGGCGCGCCGCAGGTAGGGTCTGCCCATTCCGCATCGGAGAAGGTCGTAACAGATGCACCGGCTTGTCGGAACCTGCGTTTACGGCAGGATCACGAAAAGGCGTCGGGCCGGCATTCTCCAACGACGCACCGCCAGTCTGTCCGATATCAGCCTTCGGTGAGGATGGACCATGCGCGGTCATCTGGCCTCGATCCTCGCGCCGAGACAGCCGGGCGCAAAGCTTCCCTCAATGGTAGCCGCAAAGAGGAGGGACTCCGCCCCGTGCGGGCGAGATCCCGTCCATCAGCTCCCTACCCCCTTGCGTTGCGTGCGCTGAAACATCCGGTCGGCGCGCTCGGCGGCTGCCTTGGCTTCATCGGCCGAGCGCTGCGCCGCGGCTGCCGCAGCAACGGAGTTGCGCTCGGCCGCCGTAGCTGCGGTTTCCGCGCGGCTCGCGGCGGCCTTCGCATCCTGCGCCGCCGCACGCGTCTGCTCCAGCAGCGCGCGATCCTCGGCGCTCAGCGACGTACATGCTCCCAGGACGAGCAAGGGAACGGCGACGGTCAACAGCTTTCGGGTGAGAGCGGACATCTATCATCTCCTGCAGTGAGCGGCATGGCTCGCCGCGGGTTCACGAACATCAGTAAACGCCGTCCCTGAAGACGAGGCATTGAGCCAGATCAAGCCCGGGAGCAGCGCTCCCGTCATGGCCAGGCTTATTCTGCGGCTACCTGCTTGCCGGCCTTGGCGTAGCCGACGCCCTGCAGCGATTCCGTGATCTCGTCGAGGATGGCCGGATCGTCGATCGTCGCGGGCTGCCGGAAGGACTGAGAGTCGGCGATCTTCTGCATCGTACCGCGCAGGATCTTGCCCGAGCGCGTCTTGGGCAGGCGCTTGACCACGATCGCCTGCTTGAAGAACGCCACCGGCCCGATGCGCTCGCGCACGGACTGCACGACCTCGCGGATGATCTCCTCGTGCGGGCGGTTGACGCCGGCCTTGAGCACGAGGAAGCCGAGCGGCACCTGGCCCTTGAGCTCGTCGGCGACGCCGATCACGGCGCATTCGGCGACGTCCTTGTGCGAGGACAGCACCTCCTCCATCTGCCCGGTCGAGAGACGATGGCCGGCGACGTTGATGACGTCGTCCACGCGCGTCATGACGAAGACGTAGCCGTCGGCATCGACATAGCCGGCATCGCCGGTCTTGTAGTAGCCGGGATAGTCGTCGAGATAGGCCTTGCGGAAGCGCTCCTCGGCGTTCCACAGCGTCGGAAACGTGCCCGGCGGCAGCGGCAGCTTGCAGCACAGCGCCCCTATCTCGCCGCGGTTCATCTCGTGCCCGTCGGGCCCGAGCACGCGCAGGTCCCAGCCCGGCGCCGGCTTGGTCGCCGAGCCGTGCTTCACAGGCATCTGCTCGATTCCGAGATAATTGCCGACGATGGTCCAGCCGGTCTCGGTCTGCCACCAGTGATCGATCACCGGCACCCTGAGATTCGTCTCCGCCCATTTCAGCGTGTCGGGATCGGAGCGCTCGCCGGCGAGGAACAGCGCCTTGAAGTGCGCCAGGTCGTATTTGCGGATCAGCTCTCCGTTCGGATCCTCGCGCTTGATGGCGCGGAACGCGGTCGGTGCGGTGAACAGCGTCTTCACCTTGTGCTGCGCGATCACGCGCCAGAACGCGCCGGCGTCCGGCGTTCCGACCGGCTTGCCTTCGTAGAGGATCGTCGTGCAGCCCTGCAGCAGCGGCGCGTAGACGATGTAGGAATGGCCGACGACCCAGCCGACGTCGGACGCCGCCCAGTACACGTCGCCCGGGTCCGAATCGTAGATCGCCTTCATCGTGTATTTGAGGGCGACGGCATGACCGCCATTGTCGCGCACCACGCCCTTGGGCTGGCCGGTCGTGCCGGAGGTGTAGAGGATGTAGAGCGGGTCGGTGGCCGCGACGGGCACGCAATCGACGGGCTTTGCCGCCGCCATCGCCTCGTTCCAGTCGATGTCGCGGCCCTTCACCAGCTCGCAGGTCTGCATCGGCCGCTGCAGGATCAGGCAGTGCTGCGGCTTGTGCCGCGCGAGGTTGATCGCCGCATCAAGGAGCGGTTTGTAGGGAATCACCTTCTGCACCTCGATGCCGCACGAGGCCGAGACGATCGCCTTGGCGCCGGAATCGTCGATGCGCGCGGCCAGCTCGTTCGCCGCAAAGCCGCCGAACACGACGGAATGGATGGCGCCGATGCGGGCACAGGCGAGCATGGCGATCACCGCCTCGGGCACCATCGGCATGTAGATGATGACGCGGTCGCCGCGCGCGACGCCGAGCCCCGCCAGCACGCCGGCGAAGCGGGCGGTCAGGTCGCGCAGCTCGGCGTAGGTGATCGTCCGGACTGTGCCGGTGACCGGGCTATCGTAGATCAGCGCCGCCTGCGTCCCGCGGCTCTCGGCGTGGCGATCGACCGCGTTGTAGCAGGTGTTGAGCTCGCCGCCGGTGAACCAGCGATAGAACGGCGGCCGCGAGCCGTCGAGGACGCGGTCCCATTTCCGGGTCCAGACGATGTCCTGGGCCACCTCGCCCCAGAACCCCTCCGGGTCGCGCAGCGAACGGGCATGAAGCTCAGCATAGCCGCCGGTCATGTCGTCTCCTCCGGTTTTCTCGCTTGCCCGGCAGTCTGCCCCCTTCGCCACCGCTTTGGAAGGCGGCACGACGGCGCAGGACCCGCCCCGGCCGCAAATCGGCAAGAGAGTGCCATGTGCCGTTCACCCGACTGTCGGAGGTTTTTACAGGGCAGAGCGCGGGAATTTCTAACCCTTTGACTCTCCGGTGCCGTGCCGGGTGGCGCGCGCTTTGCAGCGTGCTTCAGCAAAACAATACGCGCCGCTTAATACTTCTTAAGTTAATGCTTAGATTCGGGGTGGTATCGATGAGAAAGGAACCTATTCTTGCAGCAACCGCTGCAGTCGTCACTTTTGGCGTCGCAGCGGATGCGTCGGCAGCGCCGGCCACTTTCGACATGGTATTCGACCAGATCCTGGGCGACTCGACAGGCACCGGGTTCTTCACGATCGACGACAGTCTCATTGTGCCGATGACGGAGATTAACGACGTCTCCGACATCGACGACTTCGGTGCGACATTCACGAATGTTCCTGGCGTCGGCACGGTTTCGTTCGACTACGACGATCTGAACGCGGTTTCGGTCAAAATCGACGACGAGTCAGACCTCTATGTCAGCTTCGGAACGGACGACAGTCTCGACAGCCCGCACCTGAACGTCGATATCCCGAACGTAACCGAACTGAAGTTCGGCGCTATCGGCCCCACTATCCACTACACCACCGAAATTACCCGCCGCACCGCCGCCGTGCCGGAACCGGCCACGCTCGCGTTGCTGGCAGTCGGCGCTGCCGGACTGCCACTGCTGCGCCGGCGCCGCGCCAACCGCGCCGCCTGATCCGATGCTGCGGCCGGGCATCCGGCCGCAGCACTTCTCTTCCCTGCCAAGCCACCCGAGCGCCACAGTTCCCTCATCCGGCAGCGCTGTCGCAGTCTCCGGCGGAGGACCCGCGAGGGCGGAGGTCCGTTTCTAAAGTCGCGTCAGACGACGCTCGAACAGCAGGCCGGTGCCGATCACACTCGCGCCTGTGCGCTTGCCGAGATTGACGGTGTCCCGGGTCTTCTCGTCCGAGAAGAAGCGGAAGCGCTCGACACCGCTCGCCATGCCGCGACGTATCGCCTCGTCCAGCAGCACGACATTCGCCCAGCCATGCCTGTACTCCGGCGCCACCACGTTGATCTCCACACGTGCCATGCTCTCGCGTCGGCTCACCAGGATAGCGCCGCAGACCCTGCCGTTCAGCATCAGGACGATGGACAGGCCGCTCGAGAAACTCGACGTGTCCTGAGCTGCGATCCGCGCGGCAACCGCGGCGGGCATGACCGACAGCTCCGTCGCTGCGAGCCGCACGACTTGCTCATGCGGCGCGTCCGGGAGCGAAACGATCCGTAGTTCGGCGGGAATCCGTCCCTTGCTCTCAAGCCGCTGGCGGACTGAAGCGATGGTTTCCGCGATCTGCCAGCCCTGCGCCTCGTAGCCGAGAAACCGTCGTGCGACGCTGAAGCCGAGAGCCGTGAGAAACGCGTGCGCGACGCCGTCTTCTGGAATCAGGCTCCAGCTGCGCAAGCGATCGGTCTCGCCGATCGCGGACGCGGCGACGGTTTCAACCAGCGCCCGGCCGATTCCGCGACGGCGCCAGGGCTGCGCCACATGCACCTGGAGCGGGAATCCGCCGGCGACCCAGGAAACCGCAGCCGCTGCAACTGGAACCGGCGGCGAGCCGGCGAGCGCGACGTGGCATTCCGGCGCGCGCCGCGGTGCGAATGCCTCGGGTACCAGCATGCGGCAGGCGCGCAGCTCGCCGTCCCCGGCGCGGCGGATCGCGACCCCGGGCGGCGAGGAAAAGGGTTCGTCGGCGGCGGCCGATCTGCTAGTCACGGCATCGAGCTTTACCCGATATTTCCTTCCGCAGCGTGAAAATCCATACGTTGCCGCGTCGCGGCGGAAGTTCGGGCATCAGGGCAGCAGAATGAAGCGACGGGTCATGGTCATCGGCTGCGATGGCGCCGACTGGCCGATCATTCACGAGCTGGGCGCCGGCGTGCTGCCCAACTTGCACCGCCTGATCGAGCATGGTGCGAGCGGCACACTGAGGAGCACGCCGCCGCTGCGCGCCGAGATGCTGTGGGCCTCGCTCGCGACGGGATGCCGCGCGCGGCACCATGGCGTCATCGGCCCCTACGTGCCCCGCCCCGACGGCGGCGGCGTCGAGGCGGCGGGACGCCGCGCGTGGTGCGCACCGCCGATCTGGGAAAGCCTCGCGCAGGACGGCGTCGCCACCGCCGCCGTCAACTGGCCCGCGACGTGGCCGGCCGTGCGCTGGCCGGGCACGATAATCGATGAGCGCTTCGCAAAGGCCAGCGGCAGGGACTTCGACGGCTGGCCTCTTCCGCCCGATTGCGTGTCGCCGGCGCAGCTCCGCGCCGCCCTGCGCGAACTGCGTGTGCATCCCGCCGACATTTCCGGCGATGAGATCGCGGTCTTCGTGCCCGACATGGAGACGATAGATCCGGCGAGCGACGAGCGCCTCGCCCGGATTGTAGCCCTGATCGCCGAAGCGACTACAGTCCATGCCGCCGCGACCCAGCTCGCCGCCGAACCTGCATGGGAGCTGCTCGCGGTCCGCTACGAGCTTCTGGCCCAGGCGCAGGGCGCTTTCCTGCAGCATCGGAAGGCGACCGGTGCCGGACAGCTCTATGCTGGCGTGGTCGACGCCGCCTATCGCTTCCTCGACATGATGCTCGGCCGGCTGGTCGAGCTCTGCGGCGACGGAACGGACGTCTTGCTTGTTTCGCCGCGCGGCGCCTCCGGACCCGGAGTCCTCGTCGCGCATGGGCCGTCGATCGCGCGCGACCGCATCGTGCACGGCGCCGCGATCTTCGACGTCGCCCCGACCGTGCTCGCCCTGTTCGGCCGCAAGGCAGACAGCGCGCAGGAGGGCCGCGTCCTCGCCGACGTGCTCCTTTTGCCGGAAGCGGCCATGCGCCCGATCCCGCCGATACCGCCGCCGCCCGCGCAGCCCGAAGCGGAGACCGCGCATCTCCGCGATCTGAAGTACAGCGATGCAGCGACGCCAGCGCAGGCGCGCGCGCTGCGCGACACCGAGCTGGAGTCGCTGCTCCATCTCGCCGAATCCGAGATCGCGCTGGGCCACCATCGCGATGCGGCCTCGTTTGCGGAGAAGGCCCTGGCGATTGCGCCGGAGTCCGTGCCTGCGTCCCTGCTGCTGGCACATGCCCGCGTACAACTCGACGAATGGCAAGCCTGTGCGCCGATCGCAGAGGTGCTGCTGAGATGCCAGCCGGACGCGCCGTGGGGCAGTCTGCTCAAGGGCGCCGTGCTGGCGGTCGGCGGCGAGCGGAAGGCGGCGGAGCCGCACCTCGTCCGCGCGCGCGCGCGCGGACGGACGATACCGCTCGCGCAGCTCGTGCTCGGGCTGCTCGCGCTGCGATTGCGCGAGACTCGGACGGCGCAGGATCATTTTCGCGAAGCGCTGGCGCTGCAGCGCGACCTTGTTCCGGCGCTGCGCGGGCTCGGCGTCGCAGCGCGGGCCCGCGGCGATCTGGACGAAGCCGAGTCCTCCCTGCGGCAGGCCATAGCCTTGCGCTATCATTTTCCCGACGCGCATTTCCAACTTGGCCTGGTCCTGTCCGACCGCGGCCGGCTGCCGGAGGCCACGCACGCGCTGCGAACGGCCATGCAGCAGGATCCCGCCCTGCCCGGCGCCGAGGCGGCCCTGCAGCGTATCGTGCAGGCACAGATCGTGCGCGCGCGCGACGGCGCGTGATATAGTCGGGACCGGCCGCTTCCGGCGATTGGGCAGACGTGCGGATGAGGGATCAGCCCCTTGATCTCTCAACGTTTTCCCATGATGGGGATACTGCCCTCTCGCGTTTCCGCCCCCGATCGGTTCCTATGGGTCCCGAACCGGGGCGACCGGCCAAGCGTTTACTTGACGGAGGTCAATCGCGTGGCGCGACTGGTGATCGTATCGAACAGGGTGAGCCTGCCGCGCGAGCGGATCGGCCGCGCCGGCGGACTCGCTGTCGCCCTGCGCGAGGCTCTCAACCGGCGCGGCGGGCTCTGGTTCGGCTGGAGCGGCGAGATCAAGGATGATCCCGACCCGGTTCCGCAGACGGTCAGCTCCGGACGCGTCCAGTTCGCCACACTCGACCTCAGCCCGGCGGAGCACCAGGCCTATTATCTCGGTTATGCCAACAGCACGCTGTGGCCGCTCTGCCATTACCGGCTCGGCCTGATCGAGTTCACGCGCGCCGCCTATGAAGGTTACCTCGCGGTCAACACGCGATTCGCGAACGCGCTGGTACCGCTGCTCCAGCCCGACGACGTCATCTGGGTGCATGACTACCATTTCATCCCGTTCGCGAGCGCACTGCGCAAGGCAGGCGTGCGCAACAAGATCGGATTCTTCCTCCATATCCCGTTTCCCGCGCCGGAGGTTCTCGGCGTGTTGCCGAACAGCAAGGCGCTGCTCTCCGATCTCGCCGATTTCGATCTGGTCGGGTTTCAGACCCGGGGCGATATCCAGGCCTTCCTCGCGAGCGTCCGCGAGGAGGCCGACGGCAGCGCGTCCGAGGACGGCAGCTTCAGCGTGTTCGGCCGCACCTCCCGCGCGGCGGCTTTCCCGATCGGCATCGAGACCGAGGAGTTCGCGACCCTGGCGCGCGAGGCCGCCGACACGCTCGACACCAGACGCCTGAAGGAGAGCCTCGCCGGGCGGGCGCTGGCGATCGGCGTCGACCGCCTCGACTATTCCAAGGGCCTGCCGGCACGGTTCGATGCATTCCGCCAGCTCCTGACCGCCTTTCCGGAGCACCGCGCCAAAGTCACCTTCATGCAGATAGCCCCCCTGTCGCGCGACGACGTGGCGCAGTATCGCGCGCTGCGGCGCCAGCTCGAGAGCGCCGCGGGCCGGATCAATGGCCAGTTCGCCGAATTCGACTGGGTTCCGGTGCGCTATCTCAACAAGAGCTTCACCCGGCGCACGCTCGCCGGATTCTACCGCGCCAGCCGCCTCGGGCTGGTGACGCCGTTCCGCGACGGCATGAACCTCGTCGCCAAGGAGTACGTCGCCTCGCAGGACCCCGCCGATCCCGGCGTGCTCGTGCTCTCGCGCTTCGCGGGCGCCGCGCGCGAGCTCAAGGGGGCCCTCATCGTCAATCCGTTCGACACCGACCAGGTCGCCGAGGCGATGCATGAGGGCCTGACAATGCCTCTGGACGAACGGTGCGCGCGCTGGCATGGGATGATGGAAGCGCTGCGGGCGAACACCATCACCCACTGGCGCGAACGATTTCTCGGCGCGCTGCAGGCGGTGGAGCCTTCCGCGCCGGGGACGCAACGATACCAGCGGACTGAGGCACGGGATGGCGCGGCGGAAAAACAGGTCAGCGACGAAGACGACGAACCGGAAACCGCCCTCGCGGAAGACGGTCAGGAGCCGCGCTAGCGCCGGCCGCAGCCCCTACGACACCGATCTCGACCGCAACCCGGCCAATTACGAGCCGCTATCGCCGCTGTCTTTCCTGCCGCGCGCCGCGTCGGTCTTCCCCAGGCGCACCGCGATCATCCACGGCCCGATCCGGCGGACCTGGGCGGAAACCCATCTGCGCTGCCGCCGGCTCGCCTCGGCGCTGGCCCGGCGAGGCGTAAGGCGCGGCGACACGGTGGCGCTGATGGCGCCCAACATCCCTGCCGCCTATGAGGCGGCCTATGGCGTGCCGATGACCGGCGCCGTGCTCAACGCCCTCAACATCCGGCTCGACGCGGAGGCGATCGCCTTCATGCTCGATCACGGCGAGGCGAAGGTCCTGCTGACCGACACCGAGTTCGCGCCGGTCATCGCCAGGGCGGTGAAGATCGCAAAGCGCAAGCCGCTGGTGGTCGACATCGACGATCCCGTCGGCCCCGGCGGCGAGCGCATCGGGACAATCGAATACGAGGATTTCCTGCAGGAGGGCGATCCGGAGTTCGAGCCGTTGCGGCCGCGCGACGAATGGGACGCGATCGCGCTCAACTACACCTCGGGCACGACGGGCGATCCCAAGGGCGTCGTCTATCACCATCGCGGCGCCTATCTGAACGCCGTCGGCAATGTGCTGGTCTGGGCGATGCCGCGGAACCCGGTCTATCTGTGGACCCTGCCGATGTTCCACTGCAACGGCTGGACGTTCCCGTGGACCCTGGCAGCGATGGCGGGAACCAATGTCTGCCTGCGCCGCGTCGAATCGAAGCCGATTTTCGCCGCGATCCGCGACCATGGCGTCACGCATTTCTGCGGCGCGCCCATCGTCCTCAACCTGCTGATCAACGCGCCGGAAGACGAGCGCAAGGGCATCGACCGCCGGGTCGAGGTGATGACCGCGGCGTCCGCCCCGCCGGCGGCGGTGATCGAGAAGATCGAACGCATAGGCTTCCACATCACCCATGTCTACGGCCTGACCGAAGTCTACGGGCCCGCGGTCGTCTGCGAATGGCACGACGAATGGGACGCACTGCCGGGCGAGGAGCAGGCCCGCCTCAAGGCGCGGCAGGGCGTGCGCTATCCCGTGCTCGAAGGGCTGATGGTCGCCGACCCGAACACGCTGGAGGCGGTGCCGTCGGACGGCGAGACGATCGGCGAGGTCTTCATGCGCGGTAACATCGTCATGAAGGGCTATCTCAAGAACCCGAAGGCGACGCGCAAGGCCTTCGCCGGCGGCTGGTTCCACACCGGCGATCTCGGCGTCATGCACGAGAACGGCTATATCGAGCTCAAGGACCGTTCCAAGGACATCATCATCTCGGGCGGCGAGAACATCTCGACCATCGAGGTCGAGGGCGTGCTCTACCGCCATCCGGACGTGCTCGAGGCGGCGGTGGTGGCGCGGCCCGACGACAAATGGGGCGAAACGCCGTGCGCGTTCGTCACGCTCAAGAACGGCGCCAGCACGACGGCCGAAGACATCATCTCCTTCTGCCGCGAGCGGCTCGCGCATTTCAAGGCGCCGCGCACCGTGGTGTTCGGCCCTTTGCCCAAGACCTCGACCGGCAAGATCCAGAAATTCGTCCTGCGCGATCAGGCGAAGGTGCTGTAGCACGACGCCCGAAATCGAAAAGCCCCGCCGGTCGGGCGGGGCTTGTCCGCGGGCGCGAATGCGACCGTCAGGTGGCGGAGCGCCGCCGCCGCAACACCACAAGCGCGACGAGGCCGCTCCCGAAGAACGCCAGCGACATCGGCTCGGGAACCGGGGTGTCGGGCGGAAGCTCGGGTGCGATGAAGCCCTGGACCACCACGATCCGGCTGCCGCCGCCGAATGTCGAGAACAGGAAGTCGCCGGTCACCGGATCGATGGCAGCACCTTCCGCGCCGGTCAGGCCTGTGAGGAAATCGCGCCGCGTCGCCACGATCGGATCGCCATTGGCGTCGATATCGTACACGCCGATCGTGCCGGCGCTGTACTCGGAGACGAGAAGGCTGTCATCGCCAAAGCCGGCATTGGCGCCGTCGATGTACACAAAGCCTTCAGGGCCGCCGCCGATGGTCGCTTCGAGAGTCGCGGTAAGGACGTCGAACGTGCCAGACCCATCCGCGGCAAGACCGAAGGTGTAGAACTGACCGCCTGACCAGGATACGCCCTTCAGCTGACCGGCCCCGGCGAACCCGGCCGGCACGAAATTGAGCGCCGCGTGCGAGCTGACAACACCGAGCGGCGCGAGATCGACCACCTTGTCGGGATCCGTGCTGCCCGGCTTGTATTGGCTGAGCCCGTTCACAGGCCATCGCGAAAGGAACAGGACTCCGTCCGGGCCGTAGGCAAATCCGCCGTCGTTGTAGGGCGCTGTCCCGATCAGGACCGCCGCGCCAAGGCCGGTGATGTGCCCGCCGGCGCCGCGGGTGACGGATACCTCGTACAGTCCGCCGGACGCGGTATTGGCCTGGCCCCCGATCAGAACCTTGTTCGGATCGCCGGCCTTGAAGAGGAGGCCGCCGTAATTGTTCGGCAGGCCGGTTACGGAGCCGAGATCGGTGAAGGTGTAATCGGTCGCGAAATCCGTGCCCAGCGCGATCGCCGCCGCCGGCTGCGACGAGAGGACGGAGAAGGCCGCGCCCGTGCAGAGCACAGCCAGTGCCAACGTGAGTCTCCGGGTGACGATCATCTGTCCCTCCCTGCGTGCTCGTGCGGTCGACTGCAATCGCGTTCGGCCGAGCACTCGACCGGTTTCAAGCAATTTTTACGCCAACCACAAGTAGGGGTCTGCGCGGGAGCGCCGCCGCAAGGCTTGGGAACTGCGCAGTCGCAGGTGTAACAAATGCCGACAGACAGATCGGCTTCCGCTACACACCGGTACGATCGTTCAGTGACAGCTCGCGCCGGGTCGCGCTGCACCCGGATCTGATGCCAGATACCGGCCCAGCTGCGAAACCATCACCTCGAACGGCATGCCGTAGATTGCCGCCAGGATTCCTTCGGCAATCACCTCGGCCGGCGGGCCCGCCGCAACGCATTCGCCGTCGCAGACGGCAATGCCGCCAAGGCTGCCCATCATCCAGAAGGTGATGTTGCGGAGCTGGCGGTCGTCGCTGGCATAGACTGCCACGCCGATCAGCGTGGCAGCGATGGCGTTGACTGCGATGCCGCGAGCAGCATCAGTGGGATCGAGCCGGGTCCGAAGATCATGCCGATGCGATAGACGAGCGCGGTCGCGGCGAGGCCGCCGAGGAAGGCGGCGACCAGAAGGATGAACGGCAGCGCGCCCGCGGCGGCGGGCCCGGCAATGGTGCCGATCAGCTCCCGCCGCCCTTCCAGCAGCACATCCGCAGGGATGCGCCGCGGCGCGTCGTGGCCCGGACCGGCAACTCGATCGGGGCGCTTCCGCACCCTGCCGCCCGACGTCCCGCTGCCTGCCATTGGCCGTCTGTATTACGATTGCAAATCATTCTTAACATCTACGTTATAGTCAGCGCCTTGCGCGGTTGCAGGCGATATTGCGAGTCACTATCATCTCGGCGACGCAGATACCCGTTCCGGAGAAGAAGGGACCGCCGAAATGTTCGCCTGGCGCCGGCTTCAGCCGTCGACGCTCGTGATTGCGTGTCGCCGCCTGCGCCGGCTCTTCGGGCTTTGAACGCGGGCCCGGATCCGCCTTCGTAGCGGCAGCGGCGCGCCATGCGGCGCTCACCGCACCACCATCCCCGGGATGCACCGCACGCTCGGTTCGCCGCAGAGCCATAGCCAAAGCGTGCGCGCGATTGCCGATTTCCCGCAACGCGTTCTCCGATGGCGCCTGCCCAGCGGACCGGACGATGCCCGTTCTACCGAATCGCTGCTTGAACGGATCGGTCCACAGGCATCGAGAAATACATCCAGCCCAAGTCCGAAGCCGCGCAGGGCCGACGTGACCGCTATGCGGCCAGGAGCCGCGCGCGGTTCTGCGCGAGGGCGGCACCGCGCGCATCGCCGGCCGCCGAGAGGCTGCGCGCCGTGAGCGCCCAGTTGAACGGGCTGGACGGCTTGAGCGCGGTCCGTTCGGCCGCGAGTGCGCGCGCCAGTCCGGTCTGGCCGTCGCGCAGCGCCGCCTCGACCAATGTCAGGTGGACGATATCGCGCTGGGCATGGCTGCCGCCGAAGCGGTGCGCGATCGGCCGCACGGGAAGCAGCAGATCGACCGCGTCGCCATAGCGTTCCTCGCCGAACGCATGGATGGCGCGGCTCATGGGCAGTGCGACGTCGCGAGTCATCATCGCGTTGGTGCCGGTGCCGCCGGCGCGCCGCGTCAGCGCCGACAGCAGCCGGGCCGCCTCGGTCCTCCGGCCGGCGGCCACGAAAGCCATCATCGCATGCGCGTCGTTGAAGGCGTAATAGGCATCCTCTGCCATTGGGGCCCATTTGTCCGCGAGTTCGTCCCAGCGCCGGCCGACATCGAGTCCGCGCAGATGCAGGCGCCACAGCATCGCCGAGGCATCCACCATCTCCAGCGCCACCGCCGACGGGCTCGGGCGGATGCCGCTGTCATAGACCTCGAGCACACGCGCGTCGTCGCCGAGATCGAGATGGAAGAGTCCGAGATGCCACCAGTTGTGGTACGCGAACATGTTGCCGGTCGCCCAATCGCCGCGCCGGCCGTCCAGCCAGGCGATGCCATCGGCGACGCGGCCTTCCATCTCCATGACATGCGCGACCGCATGCACGGCCCAAGGATCGCGCGGCTCGATCTCGAGGGCGCGGCGGCCCGTCTCCTCGGCGCGCCGATAGTCGTTCATCTCCTCGAGGCCGAATGCGTGCATGCCGAGGACGTAGCTGTAGCCCGGCACGGACTCGTCCCAGAATGGCAGGACGCGCGCGATGCGATCGCGCAGCATTATCGACTTGCCGAGGAAGAAATCGCATTGGTGGGCGAGTTGCAACGCCAGAAGATCGCGCGGATGCTCGATCAGCAGCTTTCCATAGAGATCGGTGGCGCGCTGGAAATCACCGTCGAGCCAAGCGCGCAAGGCAACGATGTGGCCACGTTCGCGCGCATTCGCCGAACGGGTGCGTTCGGCGGCCTCGATCCCGGCGCGCAGGTCCGGCTCCGCGCCCTTCTCGGTTGAGATCATCATCAGGCCCGCCCGGAAGCAATGTCCCATGACGAAGTCGGGATCTTCGGTGAGCGCCTGGTCGATCGCCGCCAGCGGGTCGGCGAAGAAGCCGTTAAGCAGCGTGAGGGCGCGCTCGAAACTCTCCAGCGCCTTGGCGTTGGCGGTCGAAACCGGCTCGCCGCGTTGGTCCTTGAGCGACATGAACGATCTCCCGATTCGAATTGACTTGGCGGGACGGCATTGGTGTCCCCCGATGGGGGAGAGTTAGCAGTGTCTCCAGTCCCGCGCTGTGACCTCGTTCACAAGCCGGTCTTTTGCGTCAGCGCCACTTCTCGCTGAGCGGCCCGCCGATGCCGTAGACGGGGTCGGCATCCGGCACGGGGACTGCGGCGATGTCGGCGGTCGCGCAATCGCGCTCGCCCGGTTTCGCCGGGCAGATGTCCCAATCCTGCCCCTCCGGATAGGCGCCGACCACCAGCAGGTCGTTGCTGGCGCCCTCGTTCCTGTGGCCGACGCCGGCAGGGATCACCACGACGTCGCCGGCACGGAGCTGCACGGTTCGCCCGCCCGGACCGCCAAAGCGAACCCGCGCGTCGCCGCGCACGATGCCGAGCGCTTCATGTGCCGTCGTATGGTAGTGATCATAGTCGTAGACGCCATCGCGCCACGCCGCTGGCCAATGATGGCGCGTGAAGAGCTGCTCGCAGGCCTTGGCCGGATCGTTCCCTTCCGTCGCCAGCACGCCGCGATAGACGAGCAGAGGCAGGCGCGGATTGTTGGGCACGTCCCCGCCGGGCGCAAAGCGATAGGATTCGGGTTCGATGGGCGTCTTCGTCATCGCGCCGCTCCCTTGTCGGGCGCCATCATACACCGCCGCGCCATGGCAAACGCCGCCCGGGCCACACGGTTCATCATGCCAAACGGCCCGAGGAACGGCTGCGGTCATCCGCTGGCCACTTCGTCCTTGTGAAAGATTTCACAGCGGCCGCGAGAAAGCCGCGGCTACAGTGCGGATGTGCGCCCGCCAGGCAGCCGCACACATTCGTTTCGAGCCGCGATATCGGGAGACAGCAATGACCGTGACAATTCGCCCCGCAACGCGCGACGACTGCGCCGATATCGCCCGCCTGTTCCTGATCTCATCGGATGGGCTCGCCGCCTATATCTGGAGCAAGATGCAGACACCCGACCTTTCGCTGGAAGAGGTCGGGGCGCGGCGCTATGCCCGCAAGGGCGTTGCTTTCTCGTACGAGAACTGCCTGATCGCCGCCGACGGAGGCGCGGTTCTCGGCATGCTGCACTCTTATCCGATGGAGCGCACGACCGATCCGCAGCCCGAAACCGATCCGGTCCTGCGCCCGGCCAGCGAGCTCGAAGACTACGGCAGCCTCTATATCTCCGGCATCGCGCTCTATCCCGGGCACCGCGGCAAGGGCCTTGGCACGCGGCTGCTCGAGGCCGCCGCATTCCGGGCGAAACAGCTCGGCCTGCCGCGGCTGAGCCTGATCTGCTTCGATGCCAATACGCGCGCCATGGCGCTCTACCGGCGCCATGGCTTCGCGGAGACCGACCGCCGGCCGATCGTCCCTCACCCCACGCTCAAGTATCGCAAGGGCGACGCGGTCCTGCTGTCCTGCACTCTGTCTGACCCGGCGCCTGCGGCCAGTTGAAAGAATCTGAAAAAGTTAAAAGCAACACTCCGGAGCCGGGCGGCCCCGTGCCGCAACGATATCGTCAATGCCGGCCGGAAACGGCCGGTTCTTCAGCGTAAACCGATGCGCTCGATCTGCTCTTTGATGCGCAGCTTTTCGCGCTTCAGCTCTGCCAGATGAATCGTGTCGGGTAGAGGTCGGTGGACTTCTTCATCGATTTCGTGTTCGAGGCGGGCGTGCTTTGCTTTAAGCGAATCGACACGATCTTCGATGGTCATCCATATCCTCCAATGGTTGGATCCCCATACTAATGTTGATGCTACGCCCGTGCCCTGTCCCTTGCCAAGGGGCCCCTGCGGCCGCGCTCCCCGGCCCTGCGTACGGTCCTACCAACTGCCCGGGATAACTGGCTTTTTTCCGATTGAGCCGAATCCGCCAACAGCGCCAAATCGGCACGGTCCGCCGCGGAAAGGCGCAGGCCCAGCGCCGCGCAATACGACTCGGCATTCTTCAATGCCGCCGCGCACCGCTCAGCGGTCCCGGGTATCCCGGTCGGTTCCGAAAACATTCCGGTCAGGACGATCTGCTCGACATGCTCGGCGTCGAGTTCACACTTCTTGACCGCGGCACGAACGGCGCCGATCGCGACGCCGAGCGCGGGATCGCCGTCCAGCATGGTCTTGAGCGCGACGCGCGCCGTCCGTAGCGGCTTTACGACCTGCTCGTGCAGGATGCGCACGCGGGCGATCATCGCCCTGATCTCGCCGCGCTTCAGGCGCTCCCCTTCCACCCCGCGCCACAGGCAGCAGAACATCAGGTTGACGTCGATTCCATGCCGGGCCTGGAGCCGCAGACAAGCATCGGCAATGCCGGGACGCGCATAGAGCCGGAGCGAAAAGGTCCAGAACGCCGAGGGTGGGAAGGACGCCGGCATGTCAGTCGCCGAAGCAGATACCGAGCCCGCGCGCCGTGCGCACCAGCAGGCCCTCGGGATCGACCGTGTGCGGCGCCGCGACCGCGTCGCCGAGCGGTACGTCGACCACTTCGCGGTTCCACCACGCCACCATGCGATCGAACTTGCGAGCGGCAATCAGGTCGACGGCATGCACGCCGAACGTCGACGCCAGCAACCGGTCTCGGGCGCTGGGCTGGCCGCCGCGCTGGATGTGGCCGAGGACGGTGACTCGCGTCTCGGCCCCGGTCGCCTTCTCGATCAGGCCGCCGAGATAGTGGCCGATACCGCCATAGCGCTTGCCGCCGACCGTGTTGATCGTCGCCGCCTCGCCTGATTCGGTCGGCACCGCCTCGGCGACCATCACCAGGGCGAAATTGCGGCCGCGCGCCTTGAGCTGCTCGATCCGCGCCTGGATCGCGGGAAGCTGCCAGCGGATCTCGGGCAGAAGAACGACATCGGCGCCCCCGGCGATTCCAGCGGCAAGCGCGATATGACCGGCATCGCGGCCCATCACCTCGAGGATCATCACGCGGCTATGGCTCGCCGCGGTCGGCTGCAGGCGGTCGAGCGCCTCGGTCGCGACATCGACCGCGGTCGAAAAGCCGATCGACGCTTCCGTCTGTCCAACATCGTTGTCGATGGTCTTGGGGATCGCAACCAGGTTGAGGCCGCCCTGCTGCGCCAGCCGGCGCAGGATCTGAATGCTGCCGTCGCCGCCGATGCCGATCAGCGCATCGAGATTGAGGCGGTGGTAGTTGGCGATCACCTCGTTGGAACGGTCCTTCCTGGTGCCGTCGGGCATCGGATAGGCAAACGGGTCGCCGGTATTCGTCGTCCCCAGAATCGTGCCGCCCATGCGCATCAATCCGGTCGGCAGGGTGTCGACGTCCAGCTCGATCGCGTCGGGCGGGCTGGCCAGCAGGCCATGCGTCCCCTGCTTGATACCGATGACGCGCCAGCCATAGGTCTCGACCGCGCGCAACACCACCGCCCGGATGACGGCATTCAGCCCGGCGCAGTCGCCACCGCTGGTCATCAACCCGATCCGCTTGATCATGCTCAAGCACCTCAATTGCCAAGGTTTTCTCCGGCCCCCGCAGTCTCACAAAAAGCCGCCGCGGGGGCAATCGGAGGTTCATGAAATCGCGAGGACGTTCTGCTATGCTGCGAGCACTTCCCACCACCTTCCGGGCCCGCAGCGCCGATGGACGATCCGGATCTGGCGACGATCAAGCGCAAGCTCGCCGAACTCAGAACAGAGCATCGCGATCTCGACGATATCATTGCGCGTGTCCAGGAAACGCAGCCCTTCGATCAGCTCCAGCTGCAGCGCCTCAAAAAGCGCAAGCTCGCGCTCAAGGACCAGATCACCCGGCTCGAGAGCCGGCTGCTCCCCGACATCATCGCCTAGCCACGCGCGCACGCCCCCTGCCCATTCGCCGCTTCGTCGGCCCGTTGCAAGCACGGCCGGGGCATCGGTGCAGCGGCGGCGCCAACATCGTAGGCGCGGGAACGAGGCAATGCCAACAACCGTTCTCGAAACTCCCCGGCGGCTCCACGGCGTCCGCAGGGGAGCCGCTGCGTCAAGAAGGCCGACGAGCATGGCTACAGAGACAGAAACACGACCAGACAACCTGGCAGGCGCCCGAGGCCGGACGGATGCGAATTCCCGGTCATCCGCGAACCGGATGCCGGCCCGACACGGCAGGAAGACAAGCGCGGGCGACGGCCTCGCGACGGCGCTTGGCCTGTTCAGCATCGGCCTCGGCCTCGCGCAGATTTTCGCGCCGCGCGGCCTCACGACTCTGATCGGCCTGAGGACGGATCGCGGGATCATGCCCATGCTCGGCCTGCGCGAGATCGCCACCGGCATCGGCATCCTGTCTCGGCCGCAGCCGACGGGGTGGGTCGCGGCGCGCGTCGCCGGCGACGTGATGGACCTCGCCCTCCTGGCCGCCGCCTCCGGCCAGCGACATGCGCATAGCGAACGGCTCGCCGGGGCCGCAGCGGCGGTGATCTGCGTCACGGCACTCGACGTGATCTGTGCAGTACAGCTCCGCCGCGGGTCGGCCGCAGCAACGGCAGGCAGCTCCTTACGCGCGACAAGGTCCATTACGGTCAACCGCCCACCGGACGAGCTCTACCGCTTCTGGCGCGATTTCGAGAATCTGCCGCGCGCCATGCGCCATATCGCCTCGGTGCGGATGATCGACGACAGACGCTCGCACTGGGTAGCGCGAGCGCCGGGTGGCTACCGGGTCGAGTGGGATTCGGAGATCGTCGACGATCGGCCCGGTCAGTATATCGCCTGGCAATCCCTACCCGGCGGCGACGTGCCGAACTCCGGATCGGTGCGCTTCGATCGTGCGCCCGGCGGGCGCGGAACGGAAATTCGGGTGGAGCTGGAGTACCGGCCCCCCGGCGGCACGCTCGGGGCTGTCTTCGCCAGACTGCTGGGCAAGGCGCCCGAGCGGCAGACGATGGAGGATTTGCGCCGGTTCAAGCAGCTCGTGGAGACCGGCGAGATCGCGACCACGGACGGTCAGACCTCCGGCCGCAAGGGGGGACCGTTCGGACGCCGACTCTCGCTCGCCCGAATTCTCGAGAAGGAAATGCGATGAAAGCCAATTGCTGGCACGCCAAGCACAAGCTCCGCGTCGAAGAGGTGCCGGACCCGCAGATCCTCAACCCGCGCGATGCCATCGTGAAGATCACGTCAACGGCGATCTGCGGCTCCGACCTGCACCTCTACAACGGCTTCGTGCCGACGATGGAGCGTGGCGACATTCTCGGCCACGAGTTCATGGGCGAGGTGGTCGAGACGGGACACGAAGTGAAGAACCTGAAGGTCGGCGACCGCGTCGTCGTGCCGTTCCCGATCTCCTGCGGCCATTGCTATTTCTGCAACAACGAGATGTTCTCGCTATGCGAGAACTCGAACCCGAACGCGTGGATGGCCGAGAAAATGTTCGGCCATTCGCCCGCGGGTATCTTCGGGTACTCGCACATGTTGGGCGGCTATGCCGGCGGGCAGGCGGAGTACGCGCGCGTGCCGTTCGCCGATGTCGGGCCGATCAAGGTTCCCGATGGGGTCCCGGACGAGCGGGTCCTGTTTCTGTCCGACATCTTTCCGACCGGCTGGATGGCGGCCGAGAACTGCGACATCAAGCCGGGCCACGTCGTCGCGGTATGGGGTTGCGGGCCGGTGGCGCAGTTCGCAATCGCGAGCGCGTATATGCAGGGTGCGGAGCGCGTGATCGCCATCGACCGCATCCCCGCGCGGTTGCGCATGGCGCGCGAGAAGGCGGGCGCCGAGACGATCAACTACGAGGAGACCGACGTCTACGACTCGCTCATGGAGATGACCGGCGGCCGCGGCCCCGATGCCTGCATCGACGCGGTCGGCATGGAGGCGCACGCGCCCGGCATCGCGGGCATGTACGACCGCGTCAAGCAAGCGACCATGCTGGAATCCGACCGGCCCATCGCGCTGCGCGAGGCGATCATGGCGTGCCGCAAGGGCGGGACGGTGTCCGTCCCGGGCGTCTATGGCGGCTTTGACGACAAGATCCCGCTCGGCGCGATCATGAACAAGGCGCTGACGATCAAGACCGGCCAAACACATGTGCAGCGCTACATGCGCCCACTGCTCGATCGGATTCAGAACGGCGACATCGATCCGGGCTTCGTCATAACGCATCGCATGCGGCTCGAGGACGCACCGGAAGGTTACGATCTGTTTATGAACAAGCAGGACGATTGCGTGAAGGTCGTCCTGAAGATCTGACCGGCGCCGGAGCCGCGAACGCCCTACGCGGGCTTGGCCCGCTCCTTCTTGCGCGCATACATCGCCTTGTCGGCGGCGTCGAGAGCACCCGCGGCGTCGCTGCCGCTCTGGAATGAATGGGCGCCCCACGATGCGGAAATATTGATGGTCTTGCCCTGCCAGGTCACCTGATGCGCCGCGATCGCGGCGCCGAGCGACGCCGCCTTCTCGTTCGCGGTCGCCTGGTCGGTATAGGCAAGGATGATGCCGAACTCGTCGCCGCCAAGACGCCCGACGAAATCCGAATCGCGCACATTCTTGACCAGCACCTGCGCTACCTCGGCGAGCACCGCGTCGCCGGCAGCATGGCCGAGCGTGTCATTGATGACCTTGAGGTCGTTCACGTCGAAATAGATCACGCTGGACGGCGTGTTGTAGCGCTCGGCGAAGGACATCATGCGCGACAGCTCGCGGACGAAGGCACGTCGGTTGGCGATCGGCGTCAGCGAGTCCTGGTCGGCAAGCTGCTCGAGATAAGCGATCCGCTGCTGGCTCTGCTGCAGCTCGCGGCGAAGCTTGTCCACCTCCTCCATCAGCGTCATGATCGCGGCGCGAACCTTGGGCGTAAACTCGGTCTCGGGGATGCCCATGATCGCAGTCGTGACGGCAGGCTGAGTCTCGCCCACCGGTGCAGCTTTGCGCCCGGCCCCGGCATTGCCAGCCGTTCGGCGCGTCACCGCACCGGTCGCCTGGGGGCTGCCCACCCGCTTGTTGTCCTCGACCTTCATGCCGTCCCGCGTGAGTTCCGTAAGTCGCCACCCCGCGACCCGGGATGGTTGATCCCGGCCGCGACCAGGCGACCATAGCCCGAATATGGTTTACCAGAAATTGCCAACCCCCCGTCCGTCTCTATAATGCCGGCCCTTCGCGACAAAGCTTGGCCCGGGGGCACGGCAAAAAGATGGCAAAACAAGGCGCTGCGGTCGGACTTATCATGGGCAGCCAGTCCGACTGGAAAACGATGCGACATGCCGACGAGACGCTGCGGAAGCTCGGCATCAGGGCCGAGCGGCGGATCGTCTCCGCCCACCGCACACCGCAGCGTCTTTACGATTACGCAACGAATGCCCGCGCCCGTGGGCTGAAGGTCATCATCGCCGGCGCCGGCGGGGCCGCCCACCTGCCGGGCATGGCCGCGGCACTGACGCCGCTGCCGGTGTTCGGCGTGCCGGTCGAGAGCCGCACGCTCAAGGGACTGGACAGCCTGCTGTCGATCGCACAGATGCCCGCCGGCATTCCCGTCGGTACGCTGGCCATCGGCCGCGCCGGGGCCATCAACGCCGCATTGCTCGCAGCCGCGGTGCTGGCGCTGGATGACCCAAAGATCGCGCGCGCGCTCGACCGCTGGCGCGCGGCTCAGACGGCCGTCGTCGGCAAGGCGCCGGTCGACCCGGACGAGACGCCACGCCGGAGGCGCCGGTGAGTATCATCAGGCCCGGAGCCACGATCGGCATTCTCGGCGGCGGACAGCTCGGTCGCATGACGGCATTGGCGGCGGCGCGGCTTGGCTACCGCTGTCACGTCTTCACGCCGGAACGCGACTCTCCCGCGGCCCAGGTGTCGGCGCAGACGACCGTGGCCGCCTATGACGATCGCGCCGCGCTCATCCGCTTCGCGCGCGCGGTCGACGTCGTCACCTACGAATTCGAGAACATTCCCGCCGAACCGGTCGAATTCCTGGCCGGCACGGTCCCGGTGCGACCCAAACCCGGGATTCTCGCCATCTGCCAGGATCGCCTGCGCGAGAAGGACTTTCTGAACTCGATCGGCGTGGCGACCGCGCGTTACCAGGAGGTGACAAGCGCCGCGGCGCTGGCGCGGGCGGCGCGCGATCTCGGCCGGCCATCGGTGCTGAAGACCGCGCAGCTCGGCTATGACGGCAAGGGCCAGATAACGATCCGCGCCGACACCGACCTCGACGAATCCTGGCGGCGCATGGGAGTCGCGCGCGGTGTGCTCGAGGGCCTGGTCGATTTCGCGCAGGAGATCTCCGTGATCGTCGCGCGCGGCGTCGATGGCGCGCACGCAACCTATGTGCCGGTCGAGAACCAGCACAAGAACCATATCCTCGACCAGACCATCGTTCCGGCGCGGCTGCCGATCGAGGTGACGATGAAGGCGGAGGCGGTGGCGACGCATATCGCGCAGCAGATCGATCTGGTGGGCCTGATCGCGGTCGAGATGTTCGTCGACCGGACGGGCGCCGTGCTGGTCAACGAGATGGCGCCACGGCCGCACAATTCCGGGCACTGGACGATCGATGCCTGCATCACCAGCCAGTTCGAGCAACTCGTTCGCGCGATCTGCGGGCTGCCGCTCGGCAGCCCCGAACGCCATTCCGACGCCGTCATGAAGAACCTGATCGGCGACGACGTGAACCAGTGGCAGGAGATCATCAAGGATCCGAGCGCGAAGCTGCACCTCTATGGCAAGGCGGAAGCGCGGCCGGGACGGAAAATGGGCCACGTCACGCGGCTCAGTCCGCGCAGGGAATAGCGGAACCCGGCCCGGCGGTGATGTCCGGACTCCTTGTCGCCGCGCTGATCGCAGCCGTGCTTTCGATCGCGGTCTACGGCACGGCTCTCGCCTGTGCCGCGCCGCGCCGCGAATGGACGTTGCTGGGCACCATCGCCGCCGCTGCATTGCCGCTGTCCTGGCTTGCCTATCACCTCGTGCGCGCGCCTCTCAATGTCGGCGCCATGGCGGGGTTCGGCGCCGAGCAGGTGCGCTGGCTATGGCCGTTCTATGCGCCACTCACCGAGGAGCCGGCGAAGCTCCTGCTGCTCGCCATACCGTGGTTCGCGCATCGCGTGACACGCGCCAACGCGGTCCGCGCTGGCGCCGCACTTGGTCTCGGCTTCGGGATCGGCGAGATCGCGCTGACCGCCGATCTCGTCCGCTTCAATCCGGGCGCGGCTGCTTCGCCGTGGTGGCAGTTCACCGGCTTCATCAGCGAGCGTTACATGGTCTGCCTCGTCCATGGCGCGTTCACCGCCACCGCCCTGCTGGTATGGCGCAGCGCCAGGCGTGGGCACGGACTCGCGCTCGGCCTCGCCGCGGCGATGGCGCTGCATCTCCTCGCCAACCTGCCGATCATGCTCATCCCGATGCTGGTCGCCGACCCGGCACAGCGCGGTGCGGTGATCAGCCTTTGGCTCCTTGTGTTCTGGAGCGCCGCGATCATCTGGCTGCTGGCGCTGGCCCGTCGGGCAGCCGCGACGGATACCGAGTCGTAGCTACCCGGCCACTCTGCACGTGCGTATCGCGGTCTCGTTCCGGTTTCCGGCGGGTCAGCCCGCTCGCATCCGCAGCGCAGCCGGATCAACTCCGTCAATGAGACCGAGCGCCTGCTTCTCGAACAGCGCGCGGTAGTAGCCGCCCTCGCGGCGCACCGGATCCGCGTCATACGGCCGATCATCGAATCCTCCCGCCGCTCCGCGCCGAACGACCTGAAGACGGCGTTGCAGGAAATGCTGTCGGCGAGGCTGCCGCCGAGCCGCGAGTCCATTGCATTCGTCCGACGCAGCCGCGGCGCCACATAGCGGAACAGCATCAGCGCACTGATTGCATGTAACTGATTGCCATGTAGAGGACGGCGCCGACAATGCCCCAGCGCCATGCGAGCAGCCCCGTCACGCCGGCCAGCACGACGATCACAGGGAAGATGGGAACCCTAAGGACTGCAAGCGCGGCCGCAACGGCTCGCAAACTAGCGCGACCGCGCGCCTCCATGGCATAGTGGCTGCCGTATTCCGCGGCCTGCATTCGTCACGATATGCGTAGGCTGGCTTTGCCCCCGATCGCCGCCGCCAGGTGGAGACGCGCGCAGGGTCCCTGGCGATGGCACAGCCGGACGAGAGAGGACCCGATGAGCCTGCTGAGCGACAAGGAGCTCGAACATCTCCTGCCCGCCGACACCGCCTCGCTTGCGTTGCCAATCCCTACCCAGGTCGTGTCGAGCGACGAGTTCTATCCGATTCCGCAGACTGCGCGGCAGCGCCAGGTCGAGACGCGCCTGACCGCTCTCGCCGACGAGATCGCGCCGAAGCTCAACCAGACACGCCGACAGTTCTTCGCCTCCGCCGCCGGCATGGCGGCGGCCTTCGTCGCGATGAACGAGGTGTACGGCCCGCTCTATGGCGTCGGCCGCGCCGAGGCCGCGACGCCCGAACTCGCGAACCAGCGCGCCCAGGCGATGGCCGGCCAGTTCGTCATGGACGTGCATACCCACTTCCTGCGCCCGAACACGCGCCTGCAGGGCTTCGTTCGGCAGCGCGAAGCAGTCGGCAAGGCCGGCTGGAACCCGGCGCTGGCGGGCAAGGAGCAGACCATCGACGACCTCATGTACGCGAACTGGTTCAAGGAGGTCTTCATGGACAGCGACACCAAGGTGGCGCTGATCAGCGGTGCGCCGTCGGACGTGCCGGAGGACTGGTTCCTTACAAACGAGATGAAGCACGAGGCGCGCGAGCGCATCAACAAGGAGGCGGGCTCGCGCCGCTGCCTCAGCCACGCGATCTTCACGCCGGGACAGCCCGGCTGGCTCGAGCGCGTCGACCGCGAGATCGAGCAGCTCAGGCCCGATTCGTGGAAGGGCTACACGATCGGCGACAACACCCACAAGGACCTCAGCAAGCATCCATGGCGGATGGACGACGAGAAGGTGACCTATCCCTTCTACGAGAAGATCATGAAGGCCGGGAGCAACATCGTCTGCGTCCACAAGGGCCTGTTCGCGCCCTCGGTCGAGCAGCGGTTTCCGCATCTGCTGCAGCACAGCGACGTGCGCGACGTCGGCAGGGCAGCCAAGGACTGGCCGCAGATCAACTTCGTCATCTACCACTCGGCCTATCGCTGGGCGGGCGGCGGCCGCGCCGAGCAGGCGCTGGCGCAGTTCGAACGGACCGGCCGGGTCGAGTGGGTCAGCGATCTCGCCGAAATTCCGGAGAAGTACGGCGTCAGAAACGTGTACGGCGATCTCGGCCAGATCTTCGCCCAGACCACCGTCGTCGAGCCGCGGCTGTGCGCGGCACTGATGGGGATTCTCGTCAAGGGGCTCGGACAGGATCACGTCGTCTGGGGCACGGACGCGATCTGGACGGGCTCGCCGCAATGGCAGATTGAGGCGCTGCGCCGGCTCGAGATTCCCGAGGACATGCAGAAGAAATACGGCTTCAAGCCGCTCGGCCCCGCCGACGGCCCGGTCAAGACTGCGATCTTCGCCGAGAACTCGGCGAGGATGTACAAGTACGATCTCAAGAAGGCATCGCTGGAGACGGACAGAGTCACCGCGATCAAGACCGCCTACGAGGCCAACGGCGCCGAGCGCAGCAACCTCCGCTACGGCTACGTCGTCAACGGATAACGTTGCCTTCCTTCAGAGACGCGCCTGGCAAGCGCCCACCGGTAGGCGCACCTGTGCGGGAACCGACCGATACCCTCCGCGTTGCCGGGACATCGTATCTTTTCTACGGGTCCCGGGATGACGGATTCGTGTTCAGGTCGGCGCGTGAAGCGGGCAAATGAGGATGGCGGCACTCCGCATGACAGGTCCGAGGCGCATGGCCGCATTTCCCGCCGTACCCTGCTCGCAGCATCGGTTGGAACGGCCGCCGCTCTCGGGGCGGCGCCGCTGGCGCGGCCGGCGGCCGCGCAGAGCAACGGCGGGCAGCGGAGACACTCCACGGCGCCTGCGACGAGCCTCAGCAGCCGCGCCTATCCTGTGCCCTCCACGGCCGCCGGCATCGAGCGTGAGGCAACCGATCTGCCCGGTCCGATCGGGAAGCGTGGACCGACGACCGTGCGCGTCGATCTGGATACTGTCGAACTGGAGGGCCGCCTGGACGGCAGCTCCACGTACCGCTACTGGACCTTCAACCGGAAAGTACCGGGACCGTTCATCCGCGTTCGCGTCGGCGATACGGTCGAGGTGCACCTGCGGAATGACGGAAGCAGCGGTATGCTGCACAATGTCGATCTCCACGCCGTCAACGGCCCAGGCGGCGGTGCGGAAGCGACGACCGCGGCTCCGGGCGAGGAGCGCGCGTTCCGCTTCAAGGCGCTCAGCCCCGGTCTTTTCGTCTATCACTGCGCGGTGCCGCCGGTCGCCATGCACATCGCCAACGGCATGTACGGCATGATTCTGGTCGAGCCCGAGGACGGGCTGCCTCCGGTCGACCGCGAATTCTATGTGATGCAGGGAGAACTCTATACCGAGCAGCCATTCGGCACCTCGGGAGCGCTTGTCGACAGCTACGAAAAGCTCCTCGAGGAGCGCGCCGAGTACTTCATCTTCAACGGCTCGGTCGGCGCGCTCACAGATCTGCATCCCATGAAGGCCAGCGTCGGCGAGACCGTTCGCATCTTCTTCGGCGTTGGCGGGCCGAACCATGCGTCGTCGCTTCACATGGTGGGCCAGGTTCTCGATCGTGTCTATCCGCTCGGCTCTGTGTCGGCGCCGCCACTCGGCGGCGTTCAGACCGTATCGGTTCCGCCCGGCGGATCGAGCATCATCGACCTTAGACTGGATGTTCCCGGGCGCTACGTCCTGCTCGACCATGCACTGTCTCGTGCGGAACGCGGCCTTGTCGCATGGCTCGACGTCGAGGGCGACGAGAACCCCGAGATTTTCATGAGCTCGCTTTAGCCGACGCGCGGTCGGCGAGAATCGCCCCGCGAGGGCCGGATACTGCTAGCATCGGCCATCGAGTCAACGGCCGGCAACAGGCATGATGGAACACGGCTTCGGCGCGGTCGCGGACCTCGCCTTCTTCGACGACGCCGATGCGGCGGTCGCACGCATCGGCGAAATCTACGAGCGCAGCGTCAGGGCAATCCGCGAGAGCTTTGCCGCCTTCGCCGCGGGGAAGCGCGATCTGCCGCCGGTTGCCGCTAACTACCCCCATGTCGGCATCACCATTGGCCGCGCCGATCTTCATGTCGACGCGCGGCTGTCATACGGCGTGCTGCTCGAGCCCGGCACCTACGGCACGACGCTGACCCGTCCCGACCTGTTCGGCGGCTATTACCGCGAGCAGATCGCCCTGCTGCTGCGCCATCATCGCGTGCCGGTCGTGGTCGGCACGAGCGACCGGCCGATCCCCATCCCGTTCGTGATCGAGGAGAGCGTCACCGACGTTGCCGAGGCCGATCTGCGCGCGCTGCAGGACCATTTCGCGCTGCCCGATCTCAGTATCACCGACGATACCATCGTCAATGCGACCTACCGGCCCGGACCGGATGCCGCCAAGCCGCTCGCCCTGTTCAATGCCGAGCGCGTCGACTATTCCCTCGCGCGTCTGCACCACTATACGGGCACTTCGCCCGATCATTTTCAGCGCTTCGTGCTGCTCACGAACTATCAGCGCTATGTAGACGAGTTCATCGCGCTCGGCCGCGCCGAGGTCACGCAAAGCGGCGCGTATACCGAATTCGTCGAGCCCGGCAACATCGTCACTTCGGCGCGCGCCTCGGGCGGACCCGAGGCAGATCCGTCGCGCTACCTGCCGCAGATGCCTGCCTATCACCTGAAGCGCGCCGACGGCGACGGCATCACGCTCATCAATATCGGCGTCGGCCCCAGCAACGCCAAGACCATTACCGACCACATCGCGATCCTGCGGCCGCATTGCTGGCTCATGCTCGGCCACTGCGCCGGCCTGCGCCGAAGCCAGATGCTCGGCGACTACGTGCTGGCGCACGGTTATGTTCGCGACGACCACGTGCTCGACAACGACCTGCCGCCCTGGGTGCCGGTGCCGGCGATCGCCGAGGTGCAGGTGGCGCTGCAGGAAGCGACCGCGAAGATCACCGGGCTACGCGGCCAGGACCTCAAGACTCGCATGCGCACCGGCACGGTGACGACCGTCGCCGACCGGAACTGGGAGCTGCGCTTCGACGAGCTGTTCGTGCGCCTCAACATGAGCCGGGCCATCGCCGTCGACATGGAATCGGCGACCATCGCCGCCAACGGCTTCCGCTTCCGCGTGCCCTACGGCACGCTGCTCTGCGTTTCGGACAAGCCGCTGCACGGCGAGCTCAAGCTGCGCGGCATGGCCAACGCCTTCTACCGCGAGCGCATCAGCCAGCATCTCAGGATCGGCATCGAGGCGATCCGCCTGCTGCGCGAGCAGGGCGTCGACCGCCTGCACTCGCGCAAGCTGCGCGGGTTCGACGAGCCGGCGTTCCGCTGAAGGCTACCGCCGCGCGAACGGGCCGGCGCGGAGGAAGGAGAGCGGCGACGGGAAGGCGGAAAGGCGCTTGCCGATCGAGCTGAGCGCCTGGGGCACGCGCATCACATCGGCGATGCGGCGATCGAGGAACGACCAGGTGTTCTCGAATCCTTCGGACTTGTCCTCGAGCCAGTAGAGAACCGTGGCGCTGTAGACTCCGGCGAGAAGGCCGCGCTTGGTGTAGTAGTTGAAATCGGTCGCCGTATCGCCCGCCGCATACCAGATCGCATCGACCGTGCGCCACAGCAGCGCCGGGCCCTGCCCCGCGTTCAGCGGCATCGCCAGCAGGCTGAGCGCGCGCCGCACCGCCTCGCGATGACGCGCGTTCTGCTCGAGCCGTACCCGCACCGCCGCGGCGATGCGCTCGCGCACCTTCATCGCCGCGAGGTCGCGCCGCTCCAGCTCCTCGAGCATGCGGCGGTCGGCAAGTTTGGACCAAAACGCAACCGCCTCGATCGTGCCGCCGGGAAAGACGCGCAGCGCCATCACCTTCTCGTAGCCGGCATCGGCCGCTGCCTGCTGCAGCACGGCCTGGGTCCAGCCGTCGAACGGCACATGCGGCAGGGCCGCCTCGATGATCGCGGTGCGCACTGCCTCACGATCGAATTGGCCGGCTTCGTCTTGCGTTACGGTCATGCTCAATCCACCTCGGCGTGATTCAGTTCGGTATAGCTCCTGCGCATGTCGTCCGCGAAGCCGAACAGCGACAGGTCCTCCATCCGCTGCGGATAGAGGATGCCGTCGAGATGGTCGCATTCGTGCTGGACGACGCGGGCATGGAAGCCGTCGGCGATGCGTTCGATCGGTGCCCCGTCGAGACCGAGCGCGCGATAGCGCAGCCGCCTGAAGCGCGGCACGGCGCCGATCATGCCCGGCACCGACAGACAGCCTTCCCAGCCGAGCTCGGTTTCATCGGCCAGCGGCTCGAGCACGGGGTTGATCAGCACGGTAACGCCCTGCGGCGGCGGTCCCTCGTCCGGCGTCGTTCGGTGCGCCGGAACATGGAACATGACGACGCGCAGCGGGACATGAACCTGCGGCGCAGCCAGCCCGGCACCGTTAGCGTCCTTCATGGTTTCCAGCATGTCGGCGACCAGCCGCCCGATCTCGGGCGCGGTCGGGTCTGCGACCTCGGCCGCACGCTGCCGCAGGACGGGATGCCCCATCCGTGCGATCTTCAGTATTGCCATGGCTCAGATATGGGTCTCTGCCCCCCTGGAAAAAGCCGCGATCCCGACCGGTTTTCCGCCGCGCCCCGGCCCGATCCACCCCACGCCCCTCCCCCGTAGCCGGACAATTGAGCTGAAAAAGCCCATCCGTTGGTCCTTCCCACCGTTAAGGCCCCGTGATATAAGCCTCGGCTTCGGAACCGGGGGGATCCAGTCCGCCCGGTTATTCCGATGCCCGAACCCCATTGTTGAACCGGCAAGGAAAGGAGCGCTGAACCCGTGCAAGTCGTCGTACGCGACAATAACGTGGACCAGGCCCTGCGCGCGCTCAAGAAGAAGATGCAGCGCGAGGGTGTTTTTCGTGAGATGAAGCTGCGCCGGCACTTCGAGAAGCCGTCGGAGAAGAAGGCCCGTGAAAAGGCCGAGGCGATCCGCCGCTTCCGCAAGCTGCAGCGCAAGCGCGCCGAGCGCGAAGGCTGAACGAGCCTCGTCCGGCGCCCTCGACGGAGGCGCCGATCCATGTCTAGCCAAGTTCGTTGACGCCGCGAGCCTCCCGGTTCGCGGCGTTGGCATTATTGGACCCAGCATTTCGCAGGCCTTCGAGCCCCCGCCCCCGCATATTCTTGTTCTCGGCCACCTCTTCTCGCAGCGGCATGGAGGCACGGATGGACCAGCGAGTCAGCCTGATCACGCTCGGCGTCGATGACATCGCGAAGGCGCGCCGCTTCTACGAAGGCCTCGGCTGGAAGGCGTCATCGCTCGGCGACGGCAGCGTCGTGTTCTTCCAGCTGGGTGGCATTGTGCTGGCGCTATGGGGTCGCGCCGATCTCGCCGCGGATGCGCGGCTCGCCGATGCCGGGCCCGGGTTCCGGGGTATGGCGCTTGCCTACAACGTTCGCCGCCGCGAGGAGGTCGATGTCGTCCTCGCCGAGGCGGAGCAGGCCGGCGGACGGATCACGCGGCCGGCACAGGAGGCCTTCTGGGGCGGCTATTACGGGCATTTCACGGATCCCGAAGGCCATGTCTGGGAGGTCGCCTGGAACCCGCAATTCGCGATCGACGACGCCGGCAATGTCACCCTGCCGCGATGACCCTATCCTGCCCTTGGCACGTCCCGTACTTTCCGCCTAAAACCCTGCGATGAAACCGGAAATCGTCAAGACCGTCACCGATCTGCGCGCCCGGGTCGGCGGCTGGCGCAAGGCGGGCGAGCGTATCGGGCTCGTCCCGACCATGGGTGCGCTGCACGACGGCCATCTCGCCCTGGTACGCGCGAGCATGGCGCGCTGCCAGCGCACGGTCGTGTCGATCTTCGTCAATCCGACGCAGTTCGGCCCGAACTCGGATTTCTCCCGCTATCCGCGCGACCTCGGCGGCGATGTCGCCGCCCTCGCGGCGGTCGGTGCCGACCTTGTCTTCGCGCCTGACGTCGCCGAGATGTATCCGCCCGGCTTCGCGACCACCGTGACGGTCGCAGGCCTCGCCGAAGGGCTATGCGGCCCGCACCGCCCCGGACACTTCGCCGGCGTCGCTACCGTCGTCGCGAAACTTCTCAATCAGGCGGCGCCGGATGCGGCGTTCTTTGGCGAGAAGGACTGGCAGCAGTTGCAGATCGTGCGCCGCTTGGGGCGCGACCTCGACCTGCCGGTCGAAATCGTCGGCGTGCCGACGGTGCGCGAGCAGGACGGACTCGCAATGTCGTCGCGCAATCTCTACCTGGCCCCGGACGAGCGTGCGCGGGCGGCAATGCTGTTCCGCGTGCTCGGCGAGGCGGCGCGCGAGCTTGCCACGGGTGCCACTGCGCGCGACGTGATCGCGCGGGGCACGGCGCAACTGAAAGGCGCGGGATTCGAACCGATCGATTATCTCGCGGTCGTCGATGCCGACAGCCTCGTCCCGGTCGAGCGAGCGAGCGGCGCCACGCGCGTCGCCGCAGCCGCGTGGCTCAGTACGACGCGTCTCATCGACAACGTCCCGGTGTAGATCGCCTGCGGCACCCAAGCTAAGCCATAAGCTTTGCTTAACCCTGCTTGTCCATCCTGCCGGCATCGCCTCATACGCAGGACGGGCCATGAATCTGATCGAGTGGAACGAGACATTGACCGCAGGCCGCGGCCGCACCGGAACGCTCTACACGATCAGCCGCATCGGCCGGCCGTGGACGGTGACCGTGGATGGCGACGCGATCTGCGCGGTCCATGACGCCGCGACGGCGATCGAGCGCGCCGAATGCCTCGAGGCGCTGAAGCATGTCGTCTACGGGCGCGGCCCGGAACTGGATCTTGCCGCGCTGCGCCGCGCCGAATCGATTGCCGCGGAAATGAAACAGGCATCTGACGCGATTTCGCATGATGAAGTCCTGCCCGAGGAGGAGCGCGACGTGGCGGTCAGCTATAGCGGGCACCTCGCCACGCTTCTCGTGGCGATCGACGGCCAGGTCCGGCGCCGCAACACGCCGCTCAACTGATCTGCCCCCTTCGCGCCGCCTGCATTGTCTCCCCACAATGCCGCGGTGTGGCTCAACGCTCCTGCCCGTCATCGGTCTTCGCGGATGCGGCTTCGGCCGGAGCAACCCGCCGCACCCGCACCTTGTCGATGCGTCTTCCGTCAAGGCTGACGACCTCGAAGGAATAGCCTTCGGAACTGACCGCCTCGCCCGGCGCCGGCAGGCGGCCGAACCGGGCCAGTACGTGCCCCGCGAGGGTCGTATAGGGCTGGTCGACGGGCAGGTTCGCCCCCGTCTCCCGCATCACGTGCCGGAGGTCGACGCCGCCACCGAACAGCCACGCGCCGTCGACCTCACGCTGTCCTGCCGCCGGGGCGTCGCCGGGCTCGGGCAGCTCTCCGGCAATCGCCTCGAGCACGTCGGTCGGCGTGGCAACGCCCTGCACCTGGCCGTACTCGTTGACGACTACGGCAAAATGGTTGCGGTCCCGGCGAAACCGCTCGAGCAGGCGCAGCGCGCTGAGGCCCGGCGGCACGATCAATGGCTGGTTCGCACAGGTCTTCGCGCCGATCGCCCGCTTCTGGTCCAGGTCGCGCAGCAAGTCCTGGGTCAGCGCGACGCCAACCAGGTTGTCGAGGCTGCCGCGCGCCAGCGGGTAGCGCGAGCGGCCACCCGCGAGGATCTTCACACGGATCGCATCGGGAGGCGCGGATACGTCGATCCACACCACCTCGCGCAGCGGCGTCATAATCGATCGCACCGGTAGATCGGCGAGCTGGAAAACGCCGCGCACCATTTCCTTCTCGGCCGGCTCGAACACGTTCGCATCGCGCGAGATCGAGCTCACGAGTGCGGCAACCTCGTCTTCGACCTCGACTCCGACCTGTTGCGGCGCACCGAGCAACCGCAGCACGGCGTCCGCGGTGCGGGCGCGTAGATTGCGGGTGCCGGCGATCGCACGGCGCCGGTTGCGCTGACCGATCTGGTTGAGCGCCTCGACCATTACCGAGAAGCCGATGGCGGCGTAGAGATATCCTTTCGGCACATGGACGTGGAAGCCGTCTAGGACCAGGCTGAAGCCGATCATCAGCAGAAAGCCGAGGCACAGGATGACGACAGTCGGATGCGCGCTGACAAATCGCATCAGCGGCCCGCTCGCGACGATCATGACGACCACGGCGATGACCACCGCCACCATCATCAGCAGCAGCTCGTTGACCATGCCGACGGCGGTGATGACCGAGTCGAGCGAGAACACGGCGTCTAGGACGATGATCTGCGCAACCGTCGCCCAGAATCCCGCACGCATGCTCGGGCCAGGACTGCGGCCGTGCGCGCCCTCGAGTCGCTCATGCAGCTCGGTCGTCGATTTGTAGAGGAGGAACAGGCCGCCCGCGAAGAGGATCAGATCGCGGCCCGACAGCTCAAAGCCGAACGGTGCGATCAGCGGCTGGGTCAGCGAGGTCAGCCACGAGATACTGGCGAGCAGCGCCAGGCGCATGAACAGTGCCAGCCCCAGCCCGATGACCCGTGCGCGGTCGCGCTGCTTGGCCGGCAACTTGTCAGCAAGGATTGCGACGAAGATGAGGTTGTCGATGCCGAGCACGATCTCAAGCGCGATCAGGGTCGCGAGGCCGAGCCACGCGGTGGGATCGGCAATCCAGTCGAGCGAGAGCATGTCAGCCATGGAGTCTCAACGTGGCAGCATGGGGGCGGTACGCGGGTTCATTTGGCGCGTTGAGCTGTATACTAGTAGAGCGTTCGCCTGAATGCGATTGGCCGATGATCGCATTCGCGGAGCCGCCCGCGCCTCGCCCTCTCCCGCAAGCGGGCGAGTACGCTGGAGGGGTGCGCAGCCATGTCCCTTCTCCAGCCTGCAGGAGAAGCCGAAGGATGTGAGTGCTGGCGGACGCGGCTCGTTGACCACGCAAGGAGCAATCCATGCCCCGCCCCCCGCAGATGACAAGGCGCACCGTGCTCGCCGGTCTGACTGCCGCGAGTGCGGCGGCGTTGGTGCCGCTTCGCGCATCGGCACAGCAGTCAGCGGCCCATACCAGGGCGATCCCGTCGAGCGGCGAGGCGATGCCAGTGGTCGGGCTCGGGAGCTGGATCACCTTCAACGTCGGCAACGACCCCGTCGCGCGCGACGCCTGCGCCGAAGTGATGCGAAATTTCTTCGCGGCCGGCGGCCGGATGATCGATTCCTCGCCGATGTACGGTTCGTCGCAGCCGGTGATCGGCTACGGGCTCCGCAAGCTGGGACAGCCCCAAGCCCTCTTCTCCGCCGAGAAGGTCTGGACCTCCTCCGGCTCGCGCGGCCCGGCGCAGATCGAGCAGTCCCGCGAATACTGGGACGTGCAGCGCTTCGACCTCGTCCAGGTGCATAATCTGCTGGCCTGGCAGGAGCATCTGCAGACGCTGCGCGCGATGAAGGCGGCGGGCCAGATCCGCCATGTCGGGATCACGACATCGGAAGGCCGCCGTCACCGCGAGTTCGAGCAGATCATGCGCGAACAGCCGCTCGACTTCATCCAAGTCACCTACAATCCCGTCGACCGCGCGGTCGAGCGGCGCATATTGCCGCTGGCCCAGGAGCGCGGAATCGGGGTGATCGTCAACCGGCCGTTCCGGCAGGGCGCGCTGATCGACGCGGCCGAGCGCCATCCGATGCCGGCCTGGGCGGCGGAGATCGACTGCGCCAACTGGGCGCAGATCATCCTCAAGTTCATCGTCTCGCACCCGGCGGTCACCTGCGCGATACCGGCGACCACTCGCGTCGATCATGTCCGCGAGAACATGGGCGCCGCCCAGGGCCGACTGCCCGATGAGTCGATGCGCCGGCGGATTGCCGATCACGTCGCGGCACTGTGATGTCGGAGTGGTGGACTTACCGGCTGTCCGATTTCCTGCTGTTCTCGCCGCGCACCTACTATCGCCTGTTCGAGCTCTACAATCTCGACATCTGGCCGGCACAGCTCGTGTCGCTTGTGCTGGGCCTCGTGATCGTCGCGCTACTGTGGTCCCGCGCGACATGGGCCGGCCGCGCCATCGCGGCGATCCTCGCGACGGGCTGGCTGTTCGTCGCATGGGCGTTCCATCTCCAGCGTTACGCGACCATCAACTGGGCCGCCATCTGGTTCGCGGCGGCTTTCGCGCTCCAGGCCATGCTGCTGATCTGGAGCGGGGTGCTGCGCGGCCGATTGAAATTCCGGCCCGGGCCCGATGCGGTCGGCCGGGTCGGGACGTGCCTCTTCCTCTTCGCGCTCGCGGTCCAGCCGCTGATCGGGTCCGTATTTGGACGGAGCTGGACGCAGTCCGAGATCTTCGGCGTGGCGCCCGATCCGACCGCGGTCGCGACGCTCGGCCTGATCGTGCTCGCCGTCGGACCGGCCCGTTGGGCCCTGCTGATCATTCCGCTGCTCTGGTGCGCGATCAGCGGCGCAACCCTGTGGACGATGCAGTCACCGGACGCGCTTCTGATGCCGGGGACTGCAGCTCTGGCGCTTGCTCTTGCGGTCTGGCGGACGCTTAACGGGCGCGTTCGCTGATGGCAGCCTGCTGCCGCCGGACAACG
This sequence comes from Alphaproteobacteria bacterium, assembly GCA_041690495.1. Lineage (GTDB taxonomy): Bacteria > Pseudomonadota > Alphaproteobacteria > CACIAM-22H2 > CACIAM-22H2 > DATAAP01. Next base: position 61,878 of record JAWLHE010000004.1, read on the forward strand.
GCCGGCCATTTGCTTTTGATGTAGGCGAGGACAGCCCAGATCTGCGCATCGGAGAGCCGGTCGCCGAACCCCGGCATGTCGCTCTCGTAGCCCGTCGGTGCATGCGCCGCGAGACCGTGCTTGGTGATGTCGAACAGCATGCGATCGGGATGGTGCCAGGTATGGCCGCTCACATCGTGCGGAGGCGCCGGAAGCCGCCCGTTGGCCAAACGCCGGCGCCAATTTGGCTGCCCTTCCAGGCGCGCGCCGTGACACGAAGCACAATGGGCCTCGTAGACCTGCCGCCCCAAGGCGACCTGAGCCGCATCGTCCGGGTCGGCCCGCCGCGAAGGCATCCCGTCCCACAGCAATGCGCCTCCGGCCGCAACGACGAGGGCGGCTGCGGCGGCCAGATATCGGCGTCTCATCCGGAGTCCCACAGCGCGACCATCTTCGCGCGGAGCGCGGCATCGGGCATCGGCCCGCGCCCTGCCTGCACGTTGTCCGCCATATGCTCGGGCCGGCTCGTAGCCGGGATGATGCAGGTCACGGCGGGATGGCCGAGAATGAACTTCAGCAGGAGCTGCGCCCAGCTCGTGCAGCCGATCTCGCCGGCCCAGGACGGCAACCTGCGGCCACGCGCCGCGCGCATCAGGCCGCCGCCCCCGAACGGCTTGTTGACCAGCACGGCGACGCCGCGCTCCTGCGCCAGCGGCAGCAGCCGCCGCTCCGCGGCGCGGTCGTCGAGCGAATAGTTGAGCTGCACGAAGTCGAACGGCTCGGCGCGCAGGACAGCCTCGAGCTCGTCATGCGCACTGTCGGTATAGTGCGTCACGCCAAGACAGCCGATGCGGCCTTCCGCCTTCCACGCCCGCAAGGTGGGAAGATGCGTACGCCAGTCGACCAGGTTGTGGATCTGCATGAGGTCGATGTGATCGACCTTCAGCAGCTCCATCGAGCGGCGCATCTGGGCGATGCCGGCGTCACGCCCGCTGGTCCAGACTTTGGTGGCGACGAATGCCTTGTCGCGCGCTTTCATCGCCGCCAGCAGCGCGCCGACGACGCCTTCGGCCGCTCCGTACATCGGCGAGCTGTCGATGACCGCGCCGCCCGCGTCGAAGAAGACGCGCAGGACCTCGGTCAATATTGCGCGCTCTTCCGCGCCAAGCCGTACGTCGAACGTCTGCCATGTGCCGAGGCCGACGACGGGCAACATCTGGCCGGTGGACGGGATGGGGCGGGTCTGCATGGCGGTCATGGGATTGCATTCTAGCACTGCGGTCCGCTTCCGTGGACGACTGCGGCGTTGTCGACGGGCCTATTGATCACCGGATCGTCTGCCCGGTTTCGAGCGGCCCGGATTACAGAGCGCGACGGAAGGTCAGGTTGATGCGGCAGGCACCGAGCACCGGGTGGATCCCGGCCCGGATCGGTCGAATGCCGTGGAAGGCGAAGCGGGCCGGACCGCCGAAGACGATCACGTCGCCATGGGACAGCCCGATGGCCCGGGTCGGCGCGGTACGGGTATCGCCGCCGAGCAGGAATGTCGCCGGCAAGCCGAGCGACACCGAGACGATCGGCTGGAGGGAATCGCGCTCGTTGCGGTCCTGGTGCAGCGCCAGCCGCGCACCCGGCTCGTAGAGATTGACCAGGCAGGAATCGGAATCGAACGCTGTAAAGCCGGCCCGCGCGGCAGCGGCAACGGCAAGTTCGCGCAGGACCGCCGGCATCGCCGGCCATGGCCGGCCAGTCTCCGGGTCGATGGGCGAATAGCGGTAGCCGCGCCGGTCGGTGATCCAGCCAACGGCACCGCAGCTCGTCATGGCCACGGACATCGCCAGCCCGCCTGGCGTCGTCATGCGGCGCGGCGGTGCCGCATCCTGCACCGCGCGAACCGCGGCAACGAGAGCGGGGTCGCGCGCAAAACCCGGTAGCAGCACGACGCCCTCGCGGATGCGCTCCGACTCCGTGCGCGGCAGGCCGCCGAACAGATCGGCGTCACGCGGCGTCATGGAAGATGATCCCGAGGGTCAAACGCCGCCCGCGACGCACGCGGCTCACACCGTGGCGCAGATTGACGCGGTAAACGCCGCGCGTGCCCTGCATCGGCCGATGGCGCACGGCGAAAATCACTGCCTCGCCCTGGACCAGCGGCACAACCTCGCCCTTCGACTGCGCGCGCGGCCGCTGCTCGACCAGCAGAAATTCGCCGCCCTCGAAATCGCGGCCCGGAACGCTGAGCAGCACCGTGGCCTGCAGCGGAAAGACCAGCGGGCCGTAAAGGTCCTGATGCAAACAGTTGTAGTCGCCAGCCCCATAGCTGAGCAGCAGCGGCGTCGGCCGCGTCTGCCCCGCCGCATGGCATTGCCTCAGATATTTGGCCAGCCTGTCGGGCAGAACACCGTCTTCCTTGAGCGCCGCGCGCCAGCGGTTGGCGACCGGCACCAGATGCGGATAGAGCGCATGGCGCAGCCGCTCGACGATCTCGGGTAGCGGGTAGGCGAAGTACCTGTACTCGCCCCTGCCGAAGGCATGGCGCTGCATGACGATGCGCGAGCGGAACCCACCCTCGCGGTCGTACAGAGCGGCGATCGCTGCGCATTCAGCCGGGGTAAGCAGCGGACCGGCCGTGGCGTAGCCGCGTGCATCGAGCGCAGCCTCGATGCGAGGCCAGTCGATGCCGGAAAGCGCTGGCGCGGTATCGGCGGTTTCTCGCAGGGCGGCGGGTTGCATGCCCGGTACCGTAGCGCGGCGCAGTGGCAGCCGTCAGCCCGACTCTTGCGATCCCGCGCCAAGGATTAAGCGAAGGTAAGCGAGCGGCCCCGGCGTTTACCTCTTGCAAAGCAGAGCTGTGCCACCTTTCCCCGGTTCCCAGGCAGGCGCTGCGGTCGCGGCGCCGTAAAGGCGCAATGATACCGGCCCGCATGTCGCTCTTCCCCGGCGGTCTGCCATCGCTTCGCCAAGCGGCACAGGCGGCCTTCGGCATCGCCCTCGGCGGGCTGTGCGCGTGGCTGACGCTGAGCCATGCCGTACCGACCGACGCCATAGAAGCCATGAAGGTCGCCGATCCCCGCTGGCTCGGCGTCGCTGCGCTGCTCCACGCTGCCGCCCTCACGTTACGTGTGCTGCGCTGGCGCTGCCTGCTGGGCCATCTCGTCCGCCTGCCTTATGGGGTCTTCGCCCGCGTGCTTATCATCGGCTACGGCGTGAACCTCTTGCTGCCGGTGCGGCTGGGCGAGCTGTACCGGGTCGAGTCGTTCAAGCGCCGCTACGGCGTCGCGCGCGCCTGGAGCATGAGCTCGATCATGATCGAGCGGATGCTCGACATCGTCACCGTTGCCGTCAGTCTGTCGGCCGGGCTGGCGCTGGCGAGCAGGCCCCCCGACCAGCTCCTGCTCGCGCTGTCGTCGATCGGTGGCGCGCTGTTCTCGCTGCTCTGTGCCAGCCTGGTGGTGCTGGTCTGGCTGGCGCGGCAGCGCTGGGTGCGACGGTGGCGCTTTGCGCGACGCCATCTGGCGATGATCGGCCCCGCCGTCCGGGTCATGGAGCGCGGCGCGTTCGCGGTTGCCGGCGGCGCCACCTTGGCAATCCACGCGCTGGAGATGGCCGCCTTGGGCGCGGTGCTGACGGGCCTCGGTGTCGAGGTCACCCCGGCCTTGGCGCTTGTCGTGCTCGGCGCCGCGAGCCTCAGCACCTTCCTGCCCTCGGCCCCGGGCTTCGTCGGCACGTACCAGTTCGCCTTCCTGATGGCGCTGGCGCAGTTCGGATTCGACGGGGCGCTCGGCGTGGCCGCAGCGACGCTCGTGCAGCTCGTCCTGTTCGGGCCGGTCGTGATCGGCGCGCTGGCGATGCTGGCAGTCGGCGCCCGTCTCTACTGGCGGCTGCGCGTGGCCTAGTGCCCGCCGGCCATCGTCTTGACGATGTCCTCGACCACTTTCTTCGCGTCGCCGAACAACATCATCGTATTGTCGCGGTAGAACAGCTCGTTGTCGACGCCGGCATAGCCGGTCGCCATCGAGCGCTTGATGAACAGCACCGTTTTCGCCTTCTCCACGTCCAGAACCGGCATGCCGTAGATCGGCGATTTGGGATCGGTCTTGGCCGCAGGATTGGTGACGTCGTTGGCGCCGATGACGAAGGCGACGTCGGTCTGGGCGAAATCGCGGTTGATCTCGTCGAGCTCGAGCACCTCGTCATAGGGCACGTTGGCCTCGGCCAGCAGCACGTTCATGTGCCCGGGCATGCGGCCCGCCACCGGGTGGATCGCATAGCGCACCTGGATTCCTTCCTTCTTGAGAAGGTCGGCCATCTCGCGCAGCGCGTGCTGCGCCTGCGCCACCGCCATGCCGTAGCCCGGCACGATGACGACCGAACTGGCGTTGCGCATGATGAAGCTGGCATCCTCGGCCGAGCCCGCCTTGACGGGGCGCTGCTCCTTCGCGCCCGCGACCGCTGCGCCGCCCTCGGTGCCGAAGCCGCCGAGGATGACGTTGAAGATCGAGCGGTTCATCCCCTTGCACATGATGTAGCTGAGGATGGCGCCCGACGAGCCGACCAGCGCACCGGTGACGATCAGCAGGCTGTTCTGGAGCGTGAAGCCGATGCCGCAGGCCGCCCAGCCGGAATACGAATTGAGCATCGAGATGACGACCGGCATGTCGGCGCCGCCGATCGGCACGATCAGCAGGAAGCCCACCGCCAGCGACAGCAGCACGAGGATCCAGAATGCGCCGGGCTCGCCCGACAGCGCGAACCACGCGCCGACGATGACGATCAGTATGCCGAGCAGCGCGTTTAGCGGGTGCTGCATCGGGAAGATCAGCGGCGCGCCGGTGACGAGGCCCTGCAGCTTGGCGAAGGCGACGATCGAGCCCGTGAACGTGATCGCGCCGATCGCGGTGCCGAGCGCCATCTCCACAAGGCTGCCCGAATTGATGGCGCCGGGCACGCCGATGCCGAACGACGCCGGCGAATACAGCGCCGCCGCCGCGACGAACACGGCGGCAAGGCCGACCAGCGAATGGAACGCCGCGACGAGTTGCGGCAAAGCGGTCATCTGGATGCGCAGCGCGATGAACGTGCCGATCGCGCCGCCGACGACGATGCCGGCGAAGATCATGCCGTAGCTGCCCATCCCGGGCACCGCCAGCGTCGTCACGATCGCGATGACCATGCCGACAATGCCCCAGAGATTGCCGCCGCGCGCCGTGTCCGGGCTCGACAGTCCGCGCAGCGCCATGATGAAGCAGACGGAGGCGGCCAGGTAGAGCAGCGCCGAAAGATTCTCGCTCATCGTGCGATGCCCCCGCTCACTTCTGTTTCTTCCTGAACTTGGACAGCATGCGTTGCGTGACAACGAAGCCGCCAAAGATGTTGACGGAGGCGAGCACTACGGCGAGGAAGCCGAGCGTCTGCGAAAAGCCGACGGCGCTTGCACCCGCTGCGAGCAGCGCGCCGACGATGATCACGCTTGAGATGGCGTTGGTCACCGCCATCAGCGGCGAATGCAGCGCCGGTGTCACGCGCCAGACCACGTAGTAGCCGACGAAAACGGCCAGCACGAACACCGTCAGGCCGAGGGTCAGCGCGTCGGCGCCGTGCGCCGTCGCGGCCTGGCCGAGCTGCGCCGTCTGTGCGGCGAGCGCCTTTGCCTTGGCGGCCAGGATCGCTGCTTCGTTGGCAAGTTGGGCGGCGTTGTCGACGACGTTTGCCGAGTCCATTGCGAAGCTCCTTACGCTGCGGTCGGGCTGGGCGCAGGCGCGTCGGCGAAGGCCGGATGCACGATCTGGCCATCGCGGGTCAGCAGCGTGCCCTTGATGATCTCGTCGTTGGGGTCGACTTTCACCGCACCATCCTTGCCGACGATCAGGACGAGGAAGTTCAGCAGGTTCTTGGCATAAAGAGCCGTTGCGTCGACCGCGATCCGCCCCGGCACGTTGTTCCAGCCGACAATCTTGACACCGTGCTTCACGACGACCCGGCCCGCCTCCGACAGTTCGCAGTTTCCGCCGGTCTCGACGGCGAGATCGACAATCACCGAGCCCGGCTTCATCGACTGCACCATGGCCTCGCTCACCAGCTTCGGCGCAGGCCGGCCGGGAATCAGCGCCGTGCAGATGACGACATCCTGCTTCTTGATATGCTCGGCGATAAGGGCGGCCTGCTGGCGCTTGTAGTCCTCTGACATCTCCTTGGCATAGCCGCCGGCGGTTTCGGCCTGCTTGGTCTCTTCCGACTCGACCATCACGAAGCTGGCGCCGAGGCTTTCCACCTGCTCTTTGGCGGCCGGGCGGACGTCGGTTGCCGAAACCACCGCACCGAGCCGTCGCGCCGTTGCGATCGCCTGGAGGCCCGCGACGCCGGCTCCCATCACGAAGGCCTTCGCCGGGGCAATGGTGCCGGCCGCCGTCATCATCATCGGAAACGCACGGCCGAACTCGGCGGCGGCATCGATGACCGCCTTGTAGCCTGCAAGGTTTGCCTGCGACGACAGCACGTCCATGCTCTGCGCGCGCGTAATGCGCGGGGCCAGTTCCATCGCGAATGCGGTCAAGCCCTGCTGCGCATAGGTGCGCACCTGCTCGCGGTTGCGGTAGGGATCGAGCATCCCGATCAGCACCGCGCCGCGCTTCATGGCCTGGATCTCGTCGGGCCCGCCTTCCTCCGCGGTCAGCGGCCGAGACACCTTCAGAACGATATCCGCATCGCTCAGCAACGATGCCGCATCGTCCACAATCCGGGCGCCGGCATCGGCGAAAGCCTGGTCGGTAATGGCCGCGCCTTCTCCGGCCCCGCTCTCGACCGCAACCTCAAGCCCCAGCGACTTGATTCGCTTCACGGTGTCGGGCGAGGCGGCGACGCGCGCCTCATCCGGACGGCGCTCCTTCGGAATCGCAAGCTTCATGCGGGAACGGCCTTGCTGATTGAGCTTATTGGCGATTTGTCACTGCGGAATTGGACGAAAGCGGCGACACAATGCCAAGGCGAAACACGCTTGCCAAGCACTAAAGAGCCAGGGCAGCGGCGCGCGAAAGATGCACCTCAGGCCGGCCGTCAGACCGCCTCGGGGACGCCCGCCTGCCTGAGGGCCGCGGCCTGGCGGCGGGACAAGGTCCTTTCGTCGAAGCCCTTGATCAGCTCGTGGAACATCCGGTGCCAGTTGACCTCGGCCTTCAGGTGCAGGAACACCGAGCCGAGCCCGATCGCGGCCCGGTCCATCAGAACGAACTCGCGCGGCGGCGTGACGCCGCCGAGTCGGCGCAGGTCGCCGTGCACCTTCTCTGCCACTTCGCGGCCATAGACGCCGGAATTGGTTTCTTCGATCAGCCGCGGCCGATCCTCCATCAGCGGCGCGTAGACGAACGACGCCCAGCGGTTGAGAACGGCGATCATCTCCTTCGACAGATCGTGGAACCCCCATGTCTCATAGGCATGGACGGCCAGGCCCTGGTCGCCGCGCTCGAGCGCGTAATAGAGATCGATCACGCCACGCACGAATTTCGGCTGGAACACGCGAATGCAGCCGAAATCGAGCAGATTGACGCCGCTGTCGGCGCGGACCGTGTAATTGCCGAGATGCGGGTCGCCGTGAATGACACCGTACTCGTAGAACGGCACATACCAGGCGCGGAACATATTGTGCGCGACCGTATTGCGACGCGCGACCGGGTCCTTGGCGACCTCGAGCAGCTTGATACCGTCCAGCCATGTCATCGTCAGGAGCCGCTTCGTGCTGAGCTCCGCAACCGGCTCGGGCACATGCACGGCCCTCTCCCTCGCCAGCATCTGCCCGTAAAGGCGCATGTTCTTCGCTTCGCGCTCATAGTCGAGCTCCTCGCGGAGGCGCGCCGAGATCTCGGCGTGGATCTCGCGCGTCGAGATGGCGCGGTCGTAGCGCTCGTAGACGGAGAAGATCAGCTTGAGCTGGCGCAAGTCGGCCTCGACTGCCGACTGCATGTCGGGATACTGCAGCTTGCAGGCCAGCGCCCGGCCGTCACGCGATGTGGCACGATGAACTTGGCCCAGCGACGCCGCCGCTGCGGCTTCGCGGCTGAAGGTCCCGAATCGCTTCTCCCAGCCCGGCCCAAGCTCGCTCGCCATGCGGCGCTTGACGAACGGCCAGCCCATGGACGGTGCATTCGACTGCAGCTGGATCAGCTCGTTGACGTACTCCTGCGGCAGCGCATCGGGAATCGTCGACATGAGCTGGGCGACTTTCATCAGCGGGCCCTTGAGCCCGCCGAGCGCGGTACGCAGATCGGCGGCGTGACGCTCCCGGTCCATCTTCAAGCCGAGCACCCGCTCCGCTCCCAGCCGCGCCGCCAGGCCGCCGACTGCGGTACCGACGCGCGCATAGCGGCGCACCCGTCCGCCGAGGCTGTTTTCCTCGTTCTCAGTCATCGTCGAAACCGATCCGCGAGGACGTATCGAAAATTCGCGTCACTCAATCCAGCTTCTCCAGCTCGTCGATGAGCGCAGCAACAACGTCGAGCCCGCCGCGCCAGAACGCCGGATCCGCCGCGTTCAATCCGAACGGCGCCAGCAGTTCGCGATGACGCTTCGTTCCGCCGGCGCGCAACAGTTCGAGATATTTCTCCGCGAATCCGGCCGGCGCCTGCATATAGGCGGCATAGAGCGAATTCACCAGGCAGTCGCCGAACGCGTACGCATAGACGTAGAACGGCGAGTGAATGAAATGGGGAATGTAAGACCAGTAGAATCGGTACTCGTCGTCGAAGCGCAATGCCGGCCCCAGGCTCTCGCGCTGGATGTCGAGCCAGATCTCGCCGATGCGGTCGACGGTCAACTCGCCCTTGCGGCGCTCCTCATGGATGCGGCGCTCGAACTCGACGAAGGCGATCTGGCGGACGACCGTGTTGAGCATGTCCTCGACCTTGCCGGCCAGCATCGCCTTGCGCCGTTTCGGGTCGCGTTCGGCCTGCAGCACCGCCCGGAAGGTCAGCATTTCGCCGAATACCGACGCGGTCTCGGCAAGGGTCAGCGGCGTATCGGCGAGGAGGTGGCCCTGCACGCCGGCCAGAACCTGGTGCACGCCGTGGCCGAGCTCGTGGGCAAGCGTCATGACGTCGCGCGTCTTGCCCTGGTAGTTCACCAGCAGATACGGGTGCACCGACGGCACGGTCGGGTGCGCAAAGGCGCCCGGCGCCTTGCCGGGCCGCACCGCCGCGTCGATCCAGTTGCGCTCGAAGAACTTGCGACCGATGCTCGCCAGCTCGGGCGAGAACGCCGCATAGGCGCTGAGAACCGTCTCGCTCGCTTTCGGCCACGCGATCGTCTCCTCGTCGGCATCGGGCAGCGGCGCGTTACGGTCCCAGTAGTCGAGCGTCTCGACGCCGAACCATCTGGCTTTCATCGCGTAGTAGCGGTGCGAAAGGCGCGGGAACGCCTCGCGGACCGAAGCGATCAGCGCCTCGACGACCTCATCCTCGACCCGGTTGGAGAGATTGCGGGCCGAGATCGGCTTCGCATAGTGGCGCCACTTGTCGTCGATCTCCTTATCCTTCGCGAGCGTGTTGGTCACCAGCGCGAAAACGCGGGCATTGTCGCCGAGCACCTTGCCGATCGACTTCGCCGCCGCCTTGCGGATCGCCGGATCGCGCTCGGAGAGAAGATGCAGCGCCTCGGCGCTGGTCAGGTCCTTGCCGTTCACCGGAAAGCGCAGGGCCGCAATGCTCTCGTCGAACAGGCGCACCCAGGCGCCCCGCCCGGCCACGTACTTCTCGTACAGCAGCCGCTCCATCTCGTCGGAGAGCTGGTGCGGCCGGAAGGCACGCAGGTCCCGCAGCCACGGTCCGTAGCGGCGCAGCGCCGGAGCCTGCAGCTTGCGGGCGAGGTCGGCATCGTCGAGCCGGTTCAGCTCGAGGGTGAAGAACAGGATCTGGGTCGAGATCGCATTGACCCGCTCCTGCATGGTCTGGAAGAACTTGGCGATCAGCGGATCACTCTGGTTGCCGGCATAGGTCAGTTCGGCGAAGCTCATGATCCGGCCAAGCCGCTCCTCGATCCGCTCGTAGGTCGCCACCGCCTCGCCCAGCGCCGCGCCATCGAGGGCCGAAAGCCGGTTGAAATAGCGGTCCCGGAACGCCTTGGCCTCGCGGTCGGCCGTGCTCAGATCGGTTTCGATCTGCGGGTCGTCGCGATCTTTGTAGAGGTCGTTAAGGTCCCAGGCCGGCAGCGCGCCGACCGGGCCCGGTTCGGGCGTGCATTCAAGGACGGTGGCCGCGGCGATGCCGCGGCCATAGAGCGGCGATGACATTGAGCTTAACTCCTGAAGATGCCTACCGATATAAGTGTCTAAATCGCGAACGCCAAGTTCCGGGCCGGATCCCCGGTCGGTTTGCCGATAATAAACGAGGAAAACGGCCGATGGATTACCGGGCCTGCCCCAATCTCGTGCGGATGCTGCTCGACCGAGCGGGTGAACTCGGCGACAAGCCGGCGCTGTGGGCGAAGCGTCACCACGACTGGATCCCGCTCAGCTATGGCGAGCTTGGCCGGAAGATCCGGCGGCTGGCCCGCAGCCTGCGGGCCCTCGGTATCGGACCCGGCGACCGCGTCGGCCTGGTCGCCGAGAACCGGCCGGAATGGATCATCGCCGACTACGCGATCATGGCCACGGGTGCGATCACGGTGCCGGCCTACACCACCAATACGGTCGCCGACCACCATCACATTTTTGGCAACGCCGGCGTCAAGGGCGTGATCGCCTCGACCAAGGCGCTCGCGGACCGCGCCCTGCGTGCGGCACGCGAGACGCCGGGCTGCGAATTCCTGATTGCGATCGAGCCGCCCGAGGTGGCGCAGCATGTCGGCGTCTCGATCATTTCCTGGAACGACGCGCTGGCGCGGGGCGACGCAGCACCGGACGACATTGCCACCACGGTCGCAGGACTAGGCCGCACCGACCTTGCCTGTATCATCCACACCTCTGGCACCGGCGGCCTGCCCAAGGGCGTCGCCCTCAGTCACGGTGCCATTTTGTCGAACTGCCTCGGCGCCTACGACCTGCTGGTCGAGCTCGGACTCAGCGACGAGACGTTTCTGTCGTTCCTGCCGCTGTCGCATTCCTACGAGCACACTTGTATCGGCGCCTTCGCGCTATCGATCGGCGCGCAAGTGTATTTCGCCGAGAGCGCCGAGGCGCTGCCGCGCAACATGGCGGAGACGAAGCCGACGATCATGACAGCGGTGCCGCGCCTCTACGAGACCATGCACCAGCGCATCCTGTCCGGCCTCAAGCGCGAAAAGCCGCTGAAGGCGAAGCTGTTCATGAGAACGGTGGAGCTCGGACGCAGGCGCTACGAGGACCCGCGATCGCTGACCCTGCTCGACCGGCTTGTCGATCGTGTCCTGGGCATCCTCGTCCGCAGGAAAATACAGGCGCGGTTCGGCGGTCGGCTCAAGGCGTTCGTCTCGGGCGGCGCTCCTCTCAATTACGACATCGGCATGTTCTTCACCGCCCTCGGCTTGCGGCTTCTGCAAGGCTATGGCCAGACCGAATCGGCCCCCGTCGTCGCCTGTAACCGGCCGTGCGCCATCAAGATGGACACCGTCGGGCCCCCGCTGACAGACGTTGAAGTTCGTATCGCCGAGGATGGCGAGGTGCTGGTGCGAGGCGAGCTGGTGATGTCGGGGTACTGGAACGAACCGGAGGCGACGGCGAACACGGTGCGCGACGGCTGGCTGTACACCGGCGATATCGGTCTGATCGACAAGGACGGCTACATCAAGATCACCGATCGCAAGAAGGACTTCATCAAGAACTCCGGCGGCGACATGATTGCGCCGGCGCGCATCGAGGGCCTGCTCGCGATCCAGCCCGAGATCGCCCAGGCGATGGTGTACGGCGACCGCCGTCCGTATCTCGTCGCGGTCATCGTGCCGCACAACGAAGCGATCGAGGCGGCGGCAAGAATCTCGGGCGGTTCTGCCGATCTTGCGGCCATGGGCGACAACAAGGCGCTTCGCGGCGCCGTTGAGAAGGCAATCGAGCGCGTCACCTCCCAGCTCGCCAGCCACGAGCGCATCCGCCGCTTCATCCTCGCGCGCGAGCCCTTCTCGATTGCCAACGAACAGATGACGCCGACTCTGAAGGTGCGCCGCCACAAGGTCCGCGAGGCGTATGGCGAGCAGCTGGAGAGGCTGTACCAGTAAGCTTCTGGGAACTCTATCTGCCGTCACACCGCAGCTCTAATCCGCCTCACCTTTCGACAAGCTCAGGATTAGGCCCGAGGGAGAGACCGCAATGGCGGAATGGCCGCCTCACACCCCGTGGTATTTCCGGTACCAGTCGACGAAGCGCGGGATGCCGATGTCGATCGCGGTGCGCGGCTGGAAGCCGAGATCGCGGCTGGCGGCCGCAATGTCGGCATAGGTCTCCTTGACGTCGCCGGGCTGCAGGTCGTCGAACTCGATGATCGCCATGCGGTTGGTCGCGCGCTCGATCAGCTCGATGAAACGCATCAGCTTCTCGGCGCGATGGTTGCCAAGATTGTAGCGGCGGTGCGGCGCCTCGACGTCGCCCGGCGGCGGCCGGTCCAGCGCCGCCATCACGCCGGCGACGATGTCGTCGACATAGGTGAAGTCGCGCATCATGTCGCCATGGTTGAACACCTTGATCGGCTTCCCCTCGAGGATCGCCTTGGTGAAGATGTAGGCCGACATGTCAGGACGCCCCCACGGCCCGTAGACCGTGAAGAAGCGCAGGCCCGTCGCCGGCAGCCGGTAGAGGTGGCTGTAGCAGTGGCTCATCAGCTCGTCCGCCGCCTTGGTCGCGGCGTAGAGCGAGACCGGCTGGTCGACCTTGTCGTCGACCGAGAACGGCAGCTTCTTGTTGCCGCCATAGACGGACGAAGACGAGGCGTAAACAAGATGCCGAAGCCCTGCGTGGCGGCGGCACGCCTCGAGCACGTTGAAATGCCCGACGATGTTGGCCTCGATATAGGCCTGCGGATTGGTCAGCGAGTAGCGTACGCCAGCCTGGGCGGCGAGATGGACGACGCGGTCTATCCCCTCCGCGCCCGCCAGCAGCTCGGCGACGGCGCCAGGTGCCGCGATATCGCGCTTCTCGAAGCGAAAGCCCTTGTGCCGAGCGAGCTGCGCTAGCCGCCCCTCCTTCAGCCGAACGTCATAATAGGGATTCAGATTGTCGAGGCCGACCACGTGCTCGCCGCGGGCCAGCAGCGCCTCGGCGAGGTGGTAGCCGATGAAGCCGGCCGCGCCGGTGATGAGGACGGTCATGCGGTGATATGGATACGCCGGGGTGGTGAGAAAACCGTAAAGGCCGCCGTCTTTTAACCCGATCCGCCGGGGAAATCACCCCCGGCGTATGCAACTGCCGGCCGCCTTGCAGGCCGGCGCCCGACCTGATAGCGTGCCTGCCATCATGAAACGGAGCCGCGCCGCACTCACCCTTGCCCGCGCGCAGAGCCAGTCGGTCCGCTGGTTCTGGTGGTGACCCCGTCACCATAAGATCCCTTTCCATTTTCCGTCCGCATTAGCTCGTCGTCCCGTCAAGTCCGGCCACTGACCGGTCTTGCCGCGCGGCGTCCGTTTCACCCGGATCGCGCAGGCGATCCGCGACCGAGGACCGACCATGCTCGAACGCTTCTCCACGCCGACCGGCATCCATGTCTCCCGCCGCACGCGCGCCCTCGACCCCGCCACGGCACTCGAAGGTTTCGCCGAACGGCTCGACGGTGCACGCGGTGCGCTGTTCTCTTCCGGCATCGACTATCCCGGGCGGTACTCGCGCTGGGAGTTTGGCTTTGTCGATCCGCCGCTGGAGATCATCGGCCGAGAGCGGCGGCTGGTCGTGCGGGCGCTGAACCCGCGCGGCGTTCGCCTGCTGTCGATCCTGGCCCCGACCATCGCCGACGCAGCCGAGATCCAGACCATCACCAGCGAGGCGCGCACCCTCACCCTTGACATCATGCTGCCTGACGTTGCCGGCTTCGCCGAGGAGGAGCGCAGCCTGCAGCCGTCGCTGCTATCGCCGCTGCGCCGTCTGGTGGCGGAGTTCGCCGGCTTCGGCGACCGTGCCCTCGGCCTTTACGGCGCGTTCGGCCACGACCTGCTGTTCCAGTTCGACCCGATGCCGCTCCGCCTCGCCCGCCCGCCGGAGCAGAAGGAGATCCATCTCTACCTCCCCGACAGCGTCTTTGTCGTCGACCGCCGCAAGGAGCAGGCGTTCCGCCACGACTACGAGTTCGAGCGCGGCGCCGCCACGACGCGCGGCGCGAAACGGAAGCCATACGCGCCTCTGAAGCTCCGATACCAGGAGCGGACGTCGCCGCCGGAGGTCACGTCGGATCACACGCCCCAGGGGTATGCAGCACTGGTCGACGCCGCGCGCGAGCGCATGCGCGTCGGCGACGTGTTCGAGGTGGTGCTGAGCCGACGCTTTTTTGCCGCCTATGGCGGAACTCCGTCGGCGCTGTACCGGAAGATGTGCGCCGTCAACCCGAGCCCGTACGAGTTCCTGGTCCAGTTCGGCGACGAGCAGCTCGTCGGTACCTCGCCCGAGATGTTCGTGCGCGTCGAGGGCGACCGCGTCGAATCCTGTCCGATCGCCGGCACCGCGCGACGCGGCGGCGGCGCCATGGAGGACGCGGCGAAGCTCAAGGCGCTGATCAACTCCGAGAAGGACGAGGTCGAGCTGACGATGTGCACCGATGTCGACCGCAACGACAAGGCGCGCATCTGCCTGCCCGGCTCGGTGCGCCTGCTGGCGCGGCGCCAGATCGAGACCTATGCCGGGCTGTTCCACACCGTCGATCACGTGGAGGGGCGCCTGCGGCCCGGCATGACCGGCATCGACGCGTTTCTGTCGCATATGTGGGCTGTGACCCTGACCGGCGCCCCCAAGCGCAAGGCGGCCGAGATCATCGAGGAGCTCGAGACCAGCCCGCGCCGCTGGTATGGCGGCGCCGTCGGGGCCTTCCTGCTCAATGGCGATGTCAACACCGGCATCACCATCCGCACGGTCCATCTCGAAGCCGGTCGCATCACCTACCGCACCGGCGCGACGCTGGTCTGGGATTCGGTCGGCAGCGAGGAGGACCAGGAGACGCGCACCAAGGCGACAGCGCTTTTCCGCATCCTCGGGGCGGAAAAGCCGGTGCCTGCTGCCGCTGCATACGCGGCAACCGGCTCAGGCAAGCGCGTCGTGCTGATCGACAACGAGGATTCCTTCGTCCACACCCTCGCCGACTATTTCCGGCAGACTGGTGCCGAGGTCGCGACCTACCGGCACGGCCTGCCGCTCGACCGTCTGCTCGCGGCGAAGCCCGACCTTGTGGTCCATTCGCCCGGTCCCGGCCGCCCCGCCGAGTTCGGCGTGCCGGCACTGATCCGTGCGCTCGCGGATGCCGGCGTGCCGCAATTCGGCGTGTGCCTGGGCCTGCAGGGCATGGTCGAGGCGTTCGGCGGCAGTCTCGACATCCTCGCCGAGCCGCGCCACGGCAAGACGTGGGCGATCGAGCATGACGGGGCCGGACTCTTCGCCGGCGTGCCGTCGCCGGCGCGGGTTGGCGCCTACCACTCCCTGACGGCGCGACGCGAGGACTTTCCCGATGGCGCGTTTGCGATCGTGGCGCGAAATGAGAGCGGGCTGGTGATGGCCATTCGCCATCGGCGCCTGCCGATTGCTGCAGTGCAGTTCCACCCGGAGTCGATCCTCTCGCTCGGACATCGGGTGGGCCACGTCATCATCGCCAACGCCCTGCGCGAGCTGACGCTGCCGCGCGCGGAAACCGCCATGGCCGCGCTCGCCTGATCCGCAATCGCCGCCGGTGCCGGAAAGATGTGATCCGGCCCCGGCGGCATGCAGTAATATTCGTACCCGAAGGCTGAATCGGCCGGCGGCTTATTGCTTTCCGATTATCCCTACTTCGGGTGCGATTGTTTGCCGCACGGGCCTGCATTACGTTCTTGAGAAACAAGGATGAACCCGCCCCGAGTCGCGGGCACCGAGAGGACGGACGCCATGGCGCTTGCCGCAGTCTCGCTCGACGACAAATACGCGCTTGAATCCGGCCGCATCTATCTGAGCGGTATCCAGGCGCTGGTCCGCCTGCCGATGATGCAGCGCCAGCGCGACGTCGCCGCCGGGCTCAACACCGCGGGCTTCGTTTCCGGCTATCGCGGCTCGCCGCTCGGCGGGCTCGACCAGAATCTGTGGCGGGCCAAGCGCTTCCTGCAGCGCAGCCATATCCAGTTCCAGCCCGGCACCAACGAGGACCTCGCCGCGACGATGGTCTGGGGCACGCAGCAGCTCAACCTGTTCCCCGGCGCGAAGTACGACGGCGTCTTCTCGATGTGGTACGGCAAGGGTCCCGGCGTCGACCGCTGCGGCGACGTGTTCAAGCACGGCAACATGCACGGCACGTCGAAGCACGGCGGTGTCCTGCTGCTCGCGGGTGACGACCATATCGGCGCCTCCTCGACCCTGCCGCACCAGTCCGAGCACGCCTTCATCTCGGCGATGATTCCGGTGCTCAACCCCGCCGGCGTGCAGGAGATCCTCGACTACGGTCTCTACGGCTGGGCGATGAGCCGCTATTCCGGCTGCTGGATCGGCTTCATCTGCACCGCCGAGACGGTCGAGTCCTCCGCTTCGGTCCATGTCGACCCGAGCCGCGTGCCGATTGCGCTCCCCAACGATTTCGAGATGCCGCCGGGCGGGCTCGGCATCCGCTGGCCGGACCCGTGGGTGGATCAGGAATACCGGCTGCAGCGCTACAAGGCCTATGCCGCGCTCGCCTTCGCGCGCGCCAACAAGCTCGATCGCGTCGTCATCGACAGCCCGCGCCCGCGCTTCGGCATTGTAACCACCGGCAAATCCTATCTCGACGTCCGCCAGGCCTTCGACGATCTCGGCATCGACGAGAAGATGGCCGCGGAGATCGGCATCCGCCTCTACAAGGTCGGGATGTCGTGGCCGCTCGAGCGCGAGGGCGCCCGCCAATTCGCCGAGGGACTGGAGGAAGTCCTGGTCGTCGAGGAGAAGCGCGCGATCATCGAGAACCAGTTCAAGGAGCAGCTCTACAACTGGCGCGAGGACGTGCGCCCGCGCGTCATCGGCAAGTTCGACGACAAGGGCGAGTGGATCCTGCCGTCCTCGGGTGAGCTGACGCCGGCGATGATCGCCAAGGTGATCGCGAGCCGCATCCGCCGCTTCTGGACCTCGCCCCGGATGGAAGAGCGCATCGCGCTGATCGAGGCCAAGGAGCGCGCGATGGCCGCCAAGGCCTCGGCCTTCAAGCGCACGCCCTATTTCTGCTCCGGCTGCCCGCACAACACCTCGACCAAGGTGCCCGAGGGCAGCCGCGCGCTCGCCGGCATCGGCTGCCACTTCATGTCGGTGTGGATGGACCGCGACACCGCGACCTTCACGCATATGGGCGCCGAGGGTGTCACCTGGCTGGGCCAGGCGCCGTTCACGGAGACGAAGCACGTCTTCGCCAATCTCGGCGACGGCACCTATTTCCACTCGGGCTCGCTGGCGATCCGCGCCGCGGTCGCGGCGAAGGCCAACATCACCTACAAGATCCTCTACAACGACGCGGTCGCCATGACCGGCGGCCAGCCGATCGAGGGCACGCTGACCGTGGCCCAGATCACCCAGCAGCTCGCCGCCGAGGGCGTCAAGCGCATCGTTGTCGTCAGCGACGAACCGGACAAGTACCCGCCCAATGCGGGCTTCGCCGACGGCGTCACCCGCCATCATCGCGACGACCTCGACAAGGTCCAGCGCGACCTGCGCGAGATCCCCGGCGTCACCGCGCTGATCTACGACCAGACCTGCGCCGCCGAGAAGCGCCGCCGCCGCAAGCGCGGTACCTTCCCCGACCCGGACAAGCGCGTGTTCATCAACGAGCTGGTCTGCGAGGGCTGCGGCGACTGCAGCGTGCAGTCGAACTGCCTCTCGGTGACGCCGGTCGAGACTGAGTTCGGGCGCAAGCGCGCCATTGACCAGTCGTCGTGCAACAAGGACTTCTCCTGCGTGAAGGGCTTCTGCCCGTCCTTCGTCACGGTTCATGGCGGCAAGGTGCGCAAGGCCAAGGCCGCAAGCGCCGATGACGGCCTGTTCGCGCGGCTGCCGGAGCCGAAGCTGCCGGCGCTCGATGGGCCCTACGGCATACTCGTCACCGGCGTCGGCGGCACCGGCGTGGTGACGATCGGCGCGCTGGTCGGCATGGCCGCGCATATCGAGGACAAGGGCTGCACCGTGCTCGACATGACAGGGCTGTCGCAGAAGGGCGGGGCGGTGCTGTCGCATATCCGCATCGCTAGGACGCCCGAGGAGATCCACGCGGTGCGCGTCGCCGCCGGCGAAGCCAACGCGCTGATCGGCTGCGACCTCGTCGTCGCCGCCGCCGTCGAGGCGACCAGCCGCGTGCGCGCCGGGCTGACGCGCGCCGTGGTCAACAGCCACGAGACCACGGTCGGCGATTTCACCCGCAAGCCCGACCTGCAGTTCCCGACCTCGGAGCTGCGCCAGTCGATCGTCGAAGCCGCGGGTGCCGATGCGACCGAATTCCTGGACGCCACCGGCCTCGCCACCGCCCTGATGGGCGATTCCATCGCTACCAACATGTTCATGCTCGGCTATGCCTGGCAGAAAGGCATGGTCCCGGTGTCGCGCGAGGCGATCGAGCGTGCCATCGAGCTCAACCAGGTTGCGGTCGAGGCCAATAAGCGCTCGTTCAACTGGGGCCGCGCCGCGGCCGTGGACCTCGCCGCTGTCGAGCGCGCCGCCCGTCCTTCTGTACCCGTGCCGCTGCGCAAACTGTCGAAGACGCTCGACGAGGTCATCGCGCGCCGGGTCGAGTTCCTTACCGCCTACCAGAACGCCGCCTACGCGAAGCATTACGAGGACCTCGTCCGCAAGGTGCAGGCGACCGAAGCAGAGCGCACGCCGGGCCAGACCGGCCTCGCCGAGGCCGTCGCGCGCTACGCCTTCAAGCTGATGGCCTACAAGGACGAATATGAGGTGGCGCGCCTCTACACCGACGGCTCGTTCGCGCAGGCGATCGGGCGTCAGTTCGAGGGCGACTACCGGCTCGAGTTCAACCTGGCGCCGCCGGCAATCGCCGAGCGCGACCCGGACACGGGGCACTTGAAGAAGCGGACCTTCGGGCCGTGGATGATGACCGCGTTCCGCCTGCTGGCGAAGATGCGGTTCCTGCGCGGCACGGCGTTCGACGTCTTCGGCCGCACGGCAGAGCGCAAGATGGAGCGCCAGCTCATGGTCGATTACGTGAAGCTGATTGGCGAGATCATGACCACCCTGACGCCGGCCAACCACCGCATCGCGGTGGCGCTCGCCTCGATCCCCGAGCACATCCGCGGCTTCGGCCACGTCAAGGAAGCGCATCTGAAGACCGCCAAGGCGCGCGAGGCCGAGCTGCTGGCGCAGTACCGCGCGCCGACGCCGGCCCCCTTCGCGCAGGCGGCGGAGTAGCGATCACTCCGGGACGGCGAGTCCCCAGAAGCGCGCGATCTCGCGGGCGGCACAGACGCCGGCATCGGCGACGAAGTCGCCCTGCTGGCCGCATGAGGTGCCGTCCTGCCGGATCGGGAAGGCGTGCGCGAGCCCCTCGACGAGCACGCTCTCGACCCGTGCCGTACCACCGCTGTCGGCAAAGAACTCGCGCATAACCTTCCCGCTGCGCTCGCTACGCGTGGGCGTCGCGGGAAGCCCGTGCGCCGCCGTCCATTGCTCGACCAGCTCCCGGCGATTGAGCGGTGCTACGCGCGTGTCGGCGTCGCCGTGCCAGATCGAGACGCGCGGCGGCCGCGCGGCGCCGCCGCCCACTTCTCGCCGCCATTCCGCCGGCGTGCGGTCGACACCGGGACTCATGCACGCCAGTGCCTCCGCCACTGAATCGGCGCAGCCGCGCGGCACGCCAGCGACGATAGCGCCGCCGGCGAAGCGCTCGGGATAGGCTGCGACCATCACCGCAGTCATTGCACCGCCCGCCGACAGTCCGGCGATGTAGACGCGGTCGCGGTCGACGCCGTGGCGCTGGATCATCGCGTCGATCATCTGCCGGATCGACGCCGCCTCGCCGCGGTCGCGCGCGGTGTCCTCCGGCTCGAACCAGTTGAAGCAGGCGTTCTGGTTGTTGGCGCCGAACCACGTGACCACCCACGGAAAGACGTAGACGTCGTGGAACCAGCGCGGCAGGCCCTTCTGCTCGGGCAGCATCAGGGCGGCCTTCGCGCGATCTGCGAGCGCGGTCCAGCCCGCGTCGCGCGCGAAGCTGCCCGCCTGCTGCTTGCAGCCGTGCAGCACCACGATCAGCGGCGCGCCGGGCGGCAGGCCCTCGGGCACGTAGCTGAACATGCGCAGATTGCCCGGGTTCGAGCCGAATCCCGTCTCCTCGCGCGGCTCCGCGGCGCTCGCCCCTGCGGCCAGCATCGCCGCCAGCAGCGCGACCACTGTCCGGCGCAAGACACTCCCAATGGATGCCCCGACCATCGGCGCAGGATGGCCTAGGCGCCCGTTCGGCGCAAACACGGTGACGAAGCGCCCGGAAAACCCGATAATGCTGCGCTAAACCCAGAACGGGGGTCTTGCGGAGGAACCATGCCCGATACCAGCACGCTTCCCGCCGACACGCGTGTATCGCTGTACCAGCCCGAGCAGCCGGGCCTGAAATTTCCCGAGATTCCTAGATTCAAGACGCATGCGGAGGAGCGGCTGCACCGCAAACAGCGCCTGGCGGCAGCCTGCCGCGCCTTCGCCCAGCACGGCCTAGACTACGGCTTCGCCGGGCATCTCACCGTGCGCGACCCGGAGCACCCGCATCTCTATTGGACCAACCCGATGGCGGTGCATTTCGCGCAGGTGAAGGTCTCGAACCTCATCCTGGTCGATCACGACGGCAAGGTGGTCGAGGGCGAGTACGCGGTGAACCGCGCCGGGTTCGTGCTGCACGCGGCCGTCCACGAGATGCATTCCGACATCGTCGCGATGTGCCACGCGCATACCGTCTACGGCACCGCGTTCGCCTCGCTCGGCAAGAAGCTTGAGCCCATCACCCAGGATGCCGCCGTGTTCTTCGAGGATCATGTCGTGATCGCCGACGAAGGCGGCAAGGTCGCGGTGGAGGTGCCCGCCGGCCACAACGTCGCGGCGGCGTTCAAGGGCGTGAAGGCCGCGATCCACCAGAACCACGGCCTGCTGACCGCCAGCCGCCACAGCATCGACGCCGCGGCGTTCTGGTTCATCGGGCTGGAGCGCGTGTGCCAGCAGCAGCTGCTGGTCGACGCCTCGGGCGTCAAGCCGAAACTGGTGCCGCCGGACAAGGCCCGCTACAGCCGCGAGCATGTCGGCAGCGAGTATATCGGCTGGCTGCATTTCCAGCCGATCTACGAGTACCT
Source organism: Alphaproteobacteria bacterium (assembly GCA_041690495.1). Classification (GTDB taxonomy): domain Bacteria; phylum Pseudomonadota; class Alphaproteobacteria; order CACIAM-22H2; family CACIAM-22H2; genus DATAAP01. The sequence continues at coordinate 83,268 of JAWLHE010000004.1, forward strand.
CGCGGAGACCCAGAAAGACATGTTCGACTGAGTCTACGCCGCCGCCCTCAGCGGCCCGCTGTAGACGCCGGCGAAGCGGTTGGCGAGGAACAGCGGCAGCGGCACGTCCTCCTGGTGCACGAAGCCGCGCGCCGGCAAGCGCCCGGTCAGCACCAGGTCGAGCACGACGCAGACGCCGGCCGCGGTAGTGCGCTGGATGGCCGTCTCGTCCGGCCCGAGGCCGCAGACCGTGCGAGAGAAGGTTTCCTGCACGAAGCGACCCTCGTGTGTGCCGGACACGCTCACAACGATGTGGACGACGTCCTGCGGCGTCTCCGGCAGCGAATCCTCGAAAATCTCCTTGAGCACGCCGCGCTTGCGGCACAGCCCGAGATCCTCGAGCAGCAGCTTCATCGCCTCGCAATGGCCGGGATAGCGGATGGTCTTGTAGTCGAGCGTATCGACCCGGCCCGCCAGCGTCTCGCAGAGCGTGCCGAGCCCGCCCGACGTGTTGAAGGCCTCGTACTCGACGCCGTCGATGACGAGATGCTCGAGCCCTTCGAGCGGCTGCAGCGACACGGGGCGCCCCTCGCGCAGCGCCTCGCAGGGATTGCAGTACTCGTTGATCAGCCCGGCGGTGGACCAGGTGAGATTGTATTTCAGCCGGTTGTGCGGATAGCGCGGCAGCGCGCCGACGCGCATCTTCGCCGCGCGGACGCTGTCGAAGCGGCCGACGAGGTCGCTCGCGGCGATACCGACGAAGCCGGGCGCAAGGCCGCATTGCGGCATGAAAGCGGTGGCGGCACCCTCGGCAAGCGCGCGCACGGCACGGGTCGTCGCCACGTCTTCGGTCAGGTCGAAATAGTGCGCGCCGGCGTCGCGAGCGGCGCGGGCTATCCCGGCATTAAGGAAGAAGGGCGCGGCGCTCAGGACCGCCGCCTGCCCGCGGCAAGCGGCGGCGAGCTGCAGAGGGTCGGCCGCGTCGAGCTGGTGGAAGTCCACGCCGTCCGGCGCCCGGGCCGACGACCTCTCGTCGGCCAGAACGACCGTATAGCTGCGGCTCCGCGCCAGCATCGCCGCCGCCGTGACGCCGATGCGCCCGGCCCCGATCACGAGAACGCGCTTCATCGCGGCTCCTCTTCGCCCAAGGATAGAGCCCATGGTTAAATAAAGCGTTGTCAGGCGCCACTTGCGGAGCGTCGCGACCGGCGCGACACTCTGACGAATCGAAGATAAGCATGGCGATTCGTCGGCTCGACGAGATGGACGAGAAGCTGCTCGGTCTGCTCAGGGCAAATGCCCGGACGCCGGCCGCGGCCTTGGCGCGCGAGCTCGGTATCTCGCGCCCCGCGGTGCACGACCGCATCCGCAAGCTCGAACAGGCCGGCGTCATCCAGGGCTATACAATCGTCACCGCGAAGGCGCCGGGCAGCCCGCTGCGCGCCCAGGTCCTGGTCGGCCTCGATCCCAAGCTCCACGACCGCGCCATCGCGGCGCTGCGCGCCTTCCGCGCGATCCGCCGGCTGCACACGGTCAGCGGCGACTTCGACCTGCTGCTCGAGCTGACCGCCGCCTCGTCGGAGGAACTCGACGACGTCCTGACCCGCATCGGCCATGTCGCCGGCGTGAAGCAGACCAAAACCTCGGTCCTGCTCTCTACCCGCATCGACCGCAACGATTGACTCAGGCCCCGACGAGGCCGAGCTGCGGGCTCGATGGCTCGGCATAGCGCTGCCGCGGTATGCGGCCCGACTCCCGCGCGCCGAACCCGGCCTCAACCGCCGCGCGCATCGCCCGCGCCATCCGCACCGGGTCGTTTGCGCGGGCGATGGCGCTGTTGAGCAGCACGGCGTCGCAGCCGAGTTCCATCGCCTGGACCGCATCCGAGGCGGTGCCGATGCCCGCATCGAGAATCACCGGCACGGTCGCACGCGCGCAGATCATCTCGATGTTGTAGGGGTTGCATATGCCCATGCCTGAACCGATCGGGCCGCCGAGCGGCATAACTGCGGCACAACCCAGATCAGCGAGGCGGCGGCACAGAACCGGGTCGTCGGTGCAATATGGCAGGACCGTGAAGCCGTCGCGCACCAGCTCCGCCGCCGCGGCCACGAGCTGCTCGGAATCGGGATAGAGGGTTTCGCGATCGCCGACCACCTCGAGCTTCACCCACGCCGTACCGAGCGCCTCGCGCGCGAGCTGCGCGGTCAGAACTGCGTCGTGCGCAGTGGCGCAGCCTGCCGTATTCGGCAGCAGCCAGTATCGTCCGCCAAGCAGATCGAGCATATCGCCGGACCCTGCCGCGAGATTGACGCGCCGGATCGACACAGTCACGATCTCGGCTCCGCTCGCCGCGATGGCATCAAGCATGACCTGCTGGTTGGGATAAAGGGCCGATCCGATCAGGAGCCGCGAGCCGAAGGTTCTGCCGGCGATGACGAGAGGCTCACTCATTCGATTATCCTTTCAGTCGAAACCGCGACTCAACCGCCGGGAAATGCCCGGACGATATCAACCTTGTCGCCCGCACGAAGCTTTGTCTCCGCCCAGCGCGTGCGCGGCACCAACGTGCCATTCAGGGCAATGGCGAATCCGCGGGCGGCAGGCTCGATGCCACGGTCATGTAGCAAGTCGCTCAACACCTCCGCAGAAATGCATTCGGGGTTGCCGTTCATCTCGATCATTGTGCTCATGCCATCTCCCTTGCCTGCCTTGGGGGAACAAATCGATTCAAGCCGAAAGGCTCGATCGCCGGATCGCTTTCGCCTGTCAGAACCAGGCGGCTGATCGCGTCTGCGGTGACCGGCGTCAGCAGAATTCCGTTGCGGTGATGGCCGGTCGCGAGGACAAGGCGATCCACCATGCACGGGCCGAGAATCGGGGCGTCGTCGCGCGAACCCGGACGGAATCCGGTCCACATCTCATCGATCGGCAGCTCCTCCGTGCCCGGCAGGGCGCGCCACGCCGCATCCAGAAGCGCGAACATCGCCCCGGCGGTCAGCGATGGATCGAAGCCGCGCTCCTCGACGCTGGCGCCGACGATCAGCCGGCCGTTTGCGCGTGGCACGAGATAGGCGCGCGGCGTCCACAACACATGGCGCAGCATTGGCGTTCCGGGGTCCATCCGCAGCGCCAGCATCTGGCCCTTGACCGGCCGGACCGGCGGCCGCACGACCGGTGGCAATCCGCCAATGTCCCGTGACCATGCACCGGCGGCGAGAACGACGGCGTCGGCAGACACGAGGTCCTCGCCCACGCGTACACCGATCGCCCGCCCGTTCGCGATCTCGATGCGATCGACCTCGGCGTGCTCATGCAGGCGGCCGCCGGCGCGGCGAAGCGCCGCGATCAGCGCCGGAACGACGAGACGGTTATCGACCTGATGATCCTCGGGGCTGAATACCCCCGCCGCGATCCCGGCGGCCAGGTGAGGTTCGCGCCGGCGCGCGTCTGCGCCGGTGAGCCACTCGAGCGCGATTCCGCCCCGGCGCTGGAACTCGTATGTCGCGCGCAGCCGCGCCGCGTCGTCACGGGTCAGGGCGACACGCAGCGTGCCCTCGGCGCGGTAGCCGACCGGCAGACCGCTCGCCGATTCGAGCGTCCGCGCGAAATCGGGCCAGAGTTGCTGGCTACTGCGATTGAGCGCATGCAGCGCCATCTCGCCCGGCTCGGTTTCGACGCCCGCGGCCAGCATGCCTGCCGCAGCCCAGCTCGCGCCCCGGCCGGCAATATCGCGCTCAAATACGTCGACGCGGCAACCGGCCGCCGCCAGACGCCAGCCGATGCCCAATCCGATCACGCCGCCGCCGACGATGGCGACCTTCTGCCGCGCCCGTGAAAATTTCAGTGGGTTCGCAATGTTCAGGCTCCCTTCGCTGGCATTACCCAGGCAGGTTCAGTGGGTGTGATCTCAGCCGGCCCATCCGGGCCGGCACCCCAGCCGGTTCTCTTTTCTTATCGGCGAATGCGGAACGAAGCGCAAGTGGCGACTTCCGAGCGTCAGATCGCGAGGCTCTTGCCATCCTCGGCGAGCTCGAACTCGGTCACCTCGCCGCGCCGGGCCAGCATCTCGGGGCCCATATGCGTAAGCGCAATCCGCTTCGCCGCGAGCTCGCCGCGGCGGCGGCGCAGGGTTCCGTAGTCGAGATGCTGCGGAATCTCCTTGTCGTAGCCCGAGCACTCGACGATCAGCAGGTCGGCGCCTTGCGCCGCGCGGACCAGACCGTCGCACCACGCCGTATCGCCCGAATAGACCAGCGTCCGCCCGTCGCACTGCAGGCGGAGCGTCAAGGAGGGAGCGCCGGAATTGTGCGCGGCGATGAACGCCGTCACGGTCACGGCGCCGATGCGGCGCTCCGCCTCGGGTTCGATCTCGACCAGCTCGAGCGCGAACTTCTGCTGGATCTTCTCCGAACCAGGGAACAGCACGCGCATCGTTTCGTGCAATCTCTGTCCCAGGCCCGCGGGGCCGACGATGGTCAGCGGGTCGCGGCGGCGGCTGATGAGTTGTGCGTCGAGGATCAGGAACGGCAACCCGCCGAAATGGTCGCCGTGCAGATGGGTCAGGAAGATCGTACCGATCCCATTGGGCTCGATCCCGCAGCGCCGCATCGCGACCAGCGACGACGCCCCGCAATCGATCAGGAAATTGCCGTGCGAAGCCGCGACATGAAAACAGGTGTTGAAACGTCCGCCGCTGCCGAATGCATCGCCGCTGCCGACAAAAGTCAAGTTCATGCGCACCCCTGCCGTCACCACCGCAGCGATTCTAGCAGGGCGAGGCCGCGGGAAAACGGACTAAGACGGCGCGGGAAACGCACGCCGCCAGACCAGGACCATCAGCCAGGCAAGGATGAGCGGCATCAGCGGAGGCCCGCCGGCAAGCGTGATCAGCCAGAACAGCGCCGGTGCCGCCCATGCAACCGCGACGGCAAGGCCGGCGGGCGACAGCGACTCCTCGTCGAGGCTTGCCCTGAACAGCCACGCAATCGGCAGGACAAGGATCACCAGATCGTAGTCAAAGGCATAGGGAGTCGCGAGAGGAATCGCGAGCGCCAGCATGGATGCGCGCCAGGCGAGGGGTGCGCCGCGATACCACACGGCACAGACCGCGGCGAGCAACGTCAGCGTGGCGACCCCCTGCGCCGCGCGCGCCGGACCGATATCGACGCCGAGCTGGCGCAGGCCGACATAGACGGTCGGCATCCGCACCCACGGGATCTGGCCGGAATCCACGACGCGCGCGAGGAAGTCGAGATTGCCGAAGAAGGCGTACCATGGCGCGAAACCGAGGACCGCGATGCTGGCGAGAACGAACATCGCCGCCGTGGCGACCGCGACGCCGAGCGTGCGCCAGTATCCGCCGACGGCGAGCGCCGGGAAGGCCAGTGCGGCGAGATGGGGCTTGTAGGTCAGAACGCCGAACAGGACGCCGGCGAGGACCGGACGCGTGTCGAGGTGCAGCAGGGCCGCAGCGAGCAGGGCCGCGGTGATGATGCCGTTCTGCCCGCTGACCAGGCAGAGCGTCATGCCGGGGAACAGCAGCAGCGCCCATGCCGTCGCCGGGCTGTCGTAGAGCCGGCGCAGCACCAGCCAGAACGCGGCGACCGGCACCGTGAGCCACAGGACGAGCGAAACGAGATATGGAAGCGTCGCAAGCGGCATAACCGCCAGCAGGTATGTCGGCGGATAGTGCCAAGCGGTCGGATCGATCCGCGCTCCGACCGCAGCGATCTGGACGTCGTGAATGCGTTTGAGATCGAACACCGCCTCGGGCGCGCCGTCGAGCGCCAGCGCCGAAGCCGACCAGAACGCGATGAAGTCGCGACCGAGCGGCTGGTCCGCATTGATCAGCCCAGGTGGCTCGATGCGCCACGCCGAGGCCAGACCGAAGACAAGATAGAGCGCCGCCGACACAACGAGCGCGAAAATCACGCCGAAGCGGGCCGGACCAAGGCGGTCGAGCTTCAGGAGAAGGGCCGACATCAGGGCTCCAACCGCATCCGTTCCTGTAGATCACGCACGGGCCCGAATCTCCGGCCCCGCCGCTTAAGGAACCGTTAGCCGCCCCGCCCGGGCCGTCACGTCGCGGCATTCGGGAGAATCCGCGTTTTTTCTCGCCAAGGTCGTATTCGCTGCTATCATTCCCGCGCCGATTCGCCCGCAGCGCTGCTGCCGCAGGACGGCCTTCGCTCCCGGCGATCGATCCTTTACGGCGCACCAAGGCAGGCGGCGAATGGCGCTGTGGACGGCGATGGCAGGACCCCGCATCAGAGGCGAGAGGCGGACTCTCGCCCCGGCAGGCCTGACCGCCGCCTATCTCGTTGCGACCTTGTGGTTCTCGCGCTTCCATCTGCTCGACGACGCGCTGATCCATCTGCGCTATGCAGAGTTGCTGGTCGAGCACGGATTCTTCACCGCCGATGGCCGGGCCGCGAGCTTTGGTACGTCGAGCCCCGCCTTTGTTCTGCTGGCCGCAATGCTTCACGCGCTGGCGGCCAGCGACTTCACGACCAAGATCCTGTCGGTGGCCTTCTATCTCGCGTTCATCTTCGGGCTCGCCGCGCTCGCTCTGCGCGGCACCGGACCCGCGCGCGCCGGCTGGGTTGCCCTGATCGCCCTGGCGCTGACGCCGATGGCCCTGCGCTGGATGACCGACGGGATGGAGACCAGTCTCGCCGCCGGCATCGCCCTGCTGCTCGGCATCGCGGCCGGGCGGGTTCGCACTGAAACAGCCTTGGCCGCACTCGCGCTCTTCGCATTGGGCTTCGCGGCCGTACTGACGCGGATCGAGATGACGCTGCTGATCGCTCTCGCCGCCCTCGCGATAACGATACGGGCCAGTGCCAGCAATACCGGCCGCGCGCCGGGCGACGCGCTGCGCGGAGCGCCGCTCGCACTCGGCGGCGTCGCGGCGTTGCTGTTGCTCTGGCTCATGTTCGACACAGTCCTGCCGGACACCGCAATCGCCAAGGCGACGGGAGAGGCAGCACCGGCAGATTCGCTGGCCGCGATCGCCGTTTCGCTGGCCGGCGCGCTGGGTTTCGGGGCGGGCCTGACCGCATTGTGGCTTGCCGGTTTCAGCGTCCGTCTTTACGCGCTGGCCGCTTCCAGGGACCGGATATCCTATGCGATCGCCATCGTCCCGAACCTTGCGCTGCTCGTGTTGTGGGCGATCATCTCGTTGCGCGGACAGTACGTGCAGGGCATCCGTCACGTGCTGCCGGCGCTGATCTTCATGATCGCGGCGAATACCGCGATGCTGCCGGCCCGGGATGGCACAGTTGCGTGGCTGCGCGGGATTTCAGCACCCCGGCTGGCGAAGGCGGCGCTGGCGCTTTACGTCGCGGTCATCGGCTTCGAGTTCACCAAGTTCCACGCCATCGTCGACGGGCGGAGCGCGGCGTTCCTGGGGATGCGGGCCCTGAACCTCGAAGAGCTCGAAGGCGAGAACGGCATCGCCTGGGACGTCGGCTACCTCATGTATTTCACCAAGGCGGAAGTATGCGACGTCAACGGCCTGATCAACGGCAGGCGTGCGGCGTCCAGCCCGGAGAACACCCGTCTCGAGGACTGTCTCAAACGCGACGTCGAGTTCGTGTTCGTGACGCCCGAGAATGCGACGGCGCTGATCGGCAAGTCGGGATCGCGCTTCGTCGACTGGCCGGTCTGCGGTCATTATGTCTTCCGCAATGTCAGCGATACGGCCCCGCACTATCTCGCTGTGGCGCCCGACCGGGCCGCACAGATCTGCCCACAGCACCGCGACGTGCGTCCTCTCAGGCAGGCGGCCTTGCGGGCGAGCTGAGCCGAAGCCGCTACAGCTCGAGCGCCCTGCGGTAGAGATCGAGCAGTTCGTCCTGCTCGTTTCGGTCGGCCGGCTCCATCTTCCGCAGCTTGATTATTTGCCGCATGATCTTGGTGTCGAACCCGTTTCCCTTGGCTTCGGCATAGATCTCGCGAATATCGGCGCCGAGCTCTGCCTTCTCGGTTTCGAGGCGCTCGATCCGCTCCACGAACGATTTGAGCTTTGCCGCCGCGATCCCGCCGGTGCTGCTGCCGTCCGCCATGTCATGCTCCGCGTGCCAGTGGAGCGCGTTCTATAGCGGGGTGCAGCCTTTCGGCGCAAGGCGTACACGCTTGTGGATAAAGTGGAAATCGGGGATCGAGCGCCGCGGAAGGTCAGTGCTTGTGGGAGCTGCCCCGACTCTCCTCGAAAGCCTTCATCTGTTCGGGCGTCGCTTCCTTCTGGTACTTCGCCTTCCAGTCCTCGTAGGACATGCCGTAGACAACTTCGCGGGATTCCTCCTTGGTCAACGGTATGCCCTTCGTCTCTGCAGCCTCGCGATACCAGTTCGAAAGGCAGTTGCGGCAGAAACCTGCGAGATTCATCAGATCGAGGTTCTGGACGTCGGTGCGCTGGCGGAGATGCTCGACCAGGCGGCGAAAGGCTGCGGCCTCGAGCTCGGTACGCGTCGCATTATCCATGTAGCCTCCAAATCGCCGTGATTGCCGTCAATATAAGCAAGGACCGCGCCGCGGCAAAGCGGCCTAGCGGATCGTCAAGGGCATTTCATGCAAGGCGTCCCCAACGAGCGTGACCGGGAAGGAGAGCAGGCACGAGCGCTGCGCCGCTACCGGATCTACGCGACCATATTGCTTGCCGTTTTCGCCATGCTCCTTGCCGCAACGCTGGCCGTAGGGCAGCCGGGATTCTGGACATTGCTGCTGCGCGCCGGCGCCGAGGCGGCGATCGTCGGCGGCCTTGCCGACTGGTTTGCCGTGACGGCGCTGTTCCGCCGGCCGCTCGGCCTCCCCATCCCGCACACCGCAATCGTGCCGCGCCAGAAGGACCGGGTCGGTGCCTGGCTCGGCACTTTCGTCGTAGACAATTTTCTCGCCTCGCATGCGCTGGCCAAGGAAATCAAGGCGCTCGATCTGGTCGGCAAGGCGGCGCGCTGGCTGGCCGAGCCCCGCAACGCCGCGCGCCTCGCCGACCGGATCGTCGATGCCGTGCCGCATGCTCTCGCCCTGCTCGACGATCGAGACATGCGCCAGCTGGTCGCGCGTGCCTTCGGCGGCCGCCTCGGCACGTTCGACGTCTCGTCGATGCTCGGCGCAATGCTCCAGGCGCTGGTGAAGAACGGACACCACAAGCGGCTGCTCGCCCGTCTCGCCCCGGTGGCGGGCGCTTTGCTCAGCCAGAGCGAAGAGTCCTTCTACGGCGCCGTGCAAAAGCGGCTGTGGTTCCTGCCGCGCCGGATCGACCGCTATCTTTCGCGCCAGCTGCTGGCGCTGCTGCAGGATTCGGTGACCGAGCTCGCAGCCCCCTCGCCCGCGACGGCGGCACGGCTCGAAGACGCCCTGCTGCGGCTGGCAGCGGAACTGGAGCAGGACGAACGCCTGCGCGCGCGCGTGCAGGCGGCGTTTGCGCAGGCGATCGCCCTGCCCGAGGTGCAAGACTGGCTCCACACGTTGTGGGACGACGTGCGCCGCGCGGTGCTCGACGACCTCGAGGCACCCGAGCCGGCGCTGCGCCGTGCCGTGAGCGACGGCTTGATCGCGCTCGGCGGTACGCTCCAAACCGATCCGGCCATCGCTGCGAAACTTACCGCAGCCGTAGACCGGGTCATCAGCGCCGAGAATGTCTCGTGGCGCGCCCGCGTCGCCCGGTTCATCACCGCCGAGGTGCAGGGCTGGGACACCGCGGAATTCACGCGCCGCATGGAGCTGTGGGCCGGCCGCGAGCTTCAGTACATCCGCATCAACGGCACCGTACTCGGATTTCTGATCGGCGTGGCACTGTTCCTTGTCACGGAGCTCGTCTAATCCGGGTCAAAGGCCGGCGACCGTCTCCCCGATCAACCAATCCACAACCTCCCTGAGCGCCTCGGAACTGGCCGCACCGCGTCCGAGGGCCTGGCGGTAGACCGAGAGCTGGCGATGCGCAGATGTGCCGCGCGCCAGGATCTCGCGGGCACCGGCGAGGTGAGCGGCGCAGCCGAACCGGGCTGCCTCGGGCGCGGTCAGCTCGATCAGCTCGTCGAGCAACTCGCCGAACGGCACGACCTCACCCTTGCCGAAGTCAACCAGGCCCTGGTCGTAGCCGTAGCGCTGCGCGCGCCAGCGGTTCTCATTGACCAGCATATGCGGATAGATCCGCCAGCGCTGGTTGCCGCGCCGCAAACGCCACAGCATGCCGAGGATGCACTGATACAGGGCCGCGATGCTGAGCGAGTCGTCGAGCCGGGTCGGCACGTCGGGGATACGCATTTCGAGCGTCTGGAAGCGCGCCGACGGTCTGATGTCCCACCACAGCTTGGTGCCGTCCTCGATCAGACCGGCGGCGACCAGCCGCTTGAGCTGGCGCTGATACTCGCCGAAGCTCTCGAAATGATCGGGCAGGCCGGTGCGCGGCAGCTCGTTGAACACCGACAGGCGGTAGCTCTTCAGGCCAGTATCCTCGCCGCGCCAGAACGGCGACGACGTCGACAACGCCAGCAGATGCGGCAGGAAGTAGCCCGCCTGGTTCATCAGGTCGATGCGCTGCTCGTCGTCCTCGATGCCGACGTGAACATGCAAGCCGCAAATGATCAGCCGGCGACCGACGCCCTGCAGATCGCGCTCAAGCGTCTCGTAGCGCTCGTGCCTGGTCGCCATCTGGCGGCCCCAATCGGCGAAGGGATGCGTGGCCGCGGCGACCGGCGCAAGGCCGTGCGCGGTCGCGATCTCGGCGACGACGTGGCGCAACCGCGCCAGATCGGCGCGAGCTTCGTCGACGCTCCTGCAGACGCGGGTCTGCACCTCGATCTGCGAGCGCATGAATTCCGGGCTTACCTGACCTTCGAGGCGACGCTCGCATTCGGCCAGCATCGCCGCTGGCGGCTCGCGCACCAGATCGCGCGTCGTCCGGTCGACGAGGAGATACTCCTCCTCCAGGCCGATCGTGAAGGACGGGTCCGGCGGGCGGGCGCTCATCGAGGGTCAGTAGTGCTCGATCTTGCGGAGGGTCGGATCGCTCAGCACCGGCCGCAGCGCTTCGGCGACAATTCCGGCCCAGTTCGCGGCGCCGTGATGCGTGTCGACGAGATCCTGGCGGATCTCCAGCGCCACGGCGGGAAGACCGTGGGTCTCGGCATGGTGCCTGACCGTGTAACCCTGCGCATCGCGGCCGGAATAGGGCTGGTTGTCGCCGACCTCGATATCGCCGCGGGCGCGCAGCCGCTCGATCAGCGGCACGGCGATGCGCGGATCGCGGTTCCACAGCACGCCGATATGCCACGGGCGCTCGAAGCCCCTGAACACCGGCGTGCAGGTGTGAACCGAAACCAGGACCGGCACCGCACCGCCGAACCGCAGCCGCGCCAAAGTGTCATCGACCGTGGCGTGATAGGGCGCATGCAGCGCCTGGATCCGCCGCGCGCGGTCCTGCTCCGACAGGTTCAGATTGGCAGGCACGGTCGTCTCGTCGCTGATATCGGGAATAGCCGTCGCCTCCGCGGTGTCGCGGTTGAGATCGATCACCAGCCGCGAATACGTCCCGAGCACGAGCGGGGCAACGAATGTCCGGGCTAGGTGGCGCGCCACGTCAGCCGCACCGATGTCCCAGGCAATGTGACGCTCGAACGCGGTCGGGTCGAGCCCGAGATCGCCAAGCGCCCTCGGTACGCGCCGTGCTGCGTGGTCGCAGACGAATAGCGCCGGCATGTCGCCAGGCCTATTGAGCACCTCCATGTTGAACAGCTCGGCGGGTGGCGGCTCGTCCGGCTGCAACAGACCCGGTGACCATGTCGAATCGGCGGGACGCGGCAGTGACATGACGAAACCGCAGTTTGGAGGCGACGCTTTGACATAGCCTTAACCGCGCCTTCATGCCAGCGGCTTCGCCTTCGGCGCGCGCGGCGCATGAAGGGCATGCCTGAGCGCGGGTAGTGGCGTCCACCCCCGGTACGCTATAAGCCGGCCATGTCCGTCACCACTGCCGCATTTGCCTCGCCGCGGCCGCACGCCAAGCGTGGCGCCTTGGTCGCGCTGATCGCCGGCGCGCTCGCCATTGCCTTCTCCCCGATCTTCGTTCGATTGTCGGAGCTGGGACCAACCGCGACCGCATTCCACCGGGTCGCGCTCGCAATCCCGCTGCTTTGGGCATGGCTCGCGCTGGAGGGCCGCCGCGAACGCCCGGGGCCGCCCCTGCCGCCCCGCCAGGTCTGGCTGCTGATCCTCGCCGGGGTCTGCTTCGGTAGCGACCTCGCCTTCTGGCATTGGTCGATCAAACTCACCTCAGTCGCGAACGCAACCCTGTTCGCGAATTTCACGCCGATCTTTGTTACGGTCGGCGCCTATGTCCTGCTGGGCGAGCGCGTCAGGCCAAGTTTCCTGCTGGGCCTTGCGCTCGCTTTGGGGGGTGCGGTGCTGCTGATGGGGGATTCCCTCACGCTGTCGCTGGATCACCTGCTCGGCGACAGCCTCGGCATCGTCACGGCGGTCTTCTACAGCAGCTATCTGCTGGTGGTGACGCGGCTCCGTAACGTCTTCTCCGTGGCCCGTATCATGCTGTGGAGCGGCGTGGTCACGGCGATCGTCCTGTTTCCGGTCGCGATACTGTCCGGAGAGAGCGTGGTGCCAACGACCCTTCGTGGCTGGCTGATCCTGATCGGCCTTGCCTGGGGCAGCCACGCCGCGGGCCAGAGCCTCATCGCGTATGCGCTGGCGCACCTGCCCGCGTCGTTCTCGTCGGTGGCGCTGCTGGTACAGCCAGTCGGCGCCGCGCTGCTCGCCTGGGCGCTGCTGGCGGAGCCGCTCGGTATTCTCCAGGCGCTCGGCGGCGCCGTCGTGCTTGCCGGGGTTCTGGTCGCACGGCGGGCGAGCCGTACGGCTTGATCGCCGGCGCGAATTCGATCACGGTCCGGCGTCATCGTCCATTTCCTGCCGTGCCGACGTGATCAACGATCCTCGCACCTTCCTGCGCCGCCTCTTCGATGCCGCGATTGCTGCCGCCGATCCGCGGCGGTGCGTCCCCGCGCATCTGCCCACGCCGCCCAGGGGCCGGACGATCGTCCTCGGTGCGGGCAAGGCATCCGCGGCCATGGCCCGGGCCGTCGAGGACCACTACCGGCAGCCGCTTGAAGGGCTCGTCGTCACGCGCTACGGGCACGCGGTGCCGTGCCACTCTATCGAGATCGTCGAGGCGGCGCATCCCGTACCGGACGAGAATGGCCGCAAGGCGGCCCTCCGGATGCTGGCGCTCGCAAAGGGTCACGGATCCGATGACCTCGTGCTCTGCCTGGTCTCCGGCGGCGGCTCGGCACTGACGACCCTACCTGCGCCGGGCATATCGCTGGCGGAAATGCAGGCTCTCACGACGGCGCTGCTGAAATCGGGCGCCACGATTCACGAGATGAACTGCGTACGAAAGCACCTTTCGCAGTTTGCCGGCGGTCGCCTGGCAGCCGCGACCTATCCGGCACGGATCGTGACGCTCGCGATCTCAGATGTGCCGGGCGACGATCCGGCGGTCATCGCATCCGGTCCGACCGTTCCCGACCCGACCACGCGCGAGCAGGCGCAGGCGATCCTGGCCAAGTACCGTATCGAACCGCCGCCACCCGTCGCCGCGCATCTCGCACGGCCGGAGTGCGAATCGCCAAAGCCGGACGATCCGCGGCTGCAGGCCGCCGAGTTCCGCATGATCGCCAGTCCGAAGCTGTCGCTGGAAGCGGCCGCGGCAATGGCGTGCGAAGCGGGTATAGAGGCCATCGTGCTGGGCGACGCGATCGAAGGGGAGGCGAGCGAGGTTGGCCGCGAGCAGGCGCGGCTCGCGCGCATTATTGCGGACGGGAAAGGCCCGGTACGTCCGCCGGCGCTCCTCCTGTCCGGCGGCGAAACGACCGTCACCGTGCGCGGCAACGGTCGCGGTGGTCGCAATGTCGAATATCTCCTGGGCCTGACGCTTGCCCTGGACGGGGCGCCGGGCATCTTCGCTTTGGCTGCCGATACCGACGGAATCGACGGAACCGAGGACAATGCCGGCGCCGTTACAGCACCGGACAGCCTCAACCGCGCCAGGGCCGCCGGGTACGATCCGGCTGCGATGCTCGACAACAATGACAGTTATAGACTTTTCGGCCGACTGGACGACCTGATCGTCACCGGGCCGACTTTGACGAATGTTAACGACTTTCGCGCCATCCTGATCCTGCCGGCCGGAAAATAGGTCGCTCCCGACAATAGCTTGCCATTAGAGTTGCCGGTTCATGCGCCGCCAGAGATCAACCAAGATCGTTGCAACGCTCGGTCCGGCGACGTCTACGGCCGAACGGATCGAAGCCCTGTTCCATGCCGGCGTGGACGTCTTCCGACTGAACTTCAGCCACGGCTCGCACGAAGAGCATCGCGCCCGGGCCGAGTTGATCCGCGCCCTCGAGCGGCGGGTCGGCCGGCCGATCAGCATCATGCTCGATCTTCAGGGCCCCAAGCTTCGTGTCGGCAAGTTTCGCGATGGCAAGGCGCTGCTGGTCACGGGCGCGCGGTTCCGCCTGGACCTCGCCCCCGCGCCGGGCGACGAGACGCGCGCCCCCCTGCCCCACCCGGAGATCTTCGCCGCGATCGGCCCGGGCGCCGAACTGTTGCTCGACGACGGACGGATACGGCTCCGCGTCGTCGAATGCGGCCCGGATCATTGCATTACCGAGGTCGTCACCGGCGGCAAGTTGTCCGACCACAAGGGGGTCAACGTCCCCGGTGTCGTGCTTCCGCTTTCGCCGTTCACCGACAAGGACCGACGCGACCTCACATTCGGGCTCGACCTCGGGGTCGACTGGGTGGCCCTGTCATTCGTGCAGCGCCCCGACGACATCGCCGAGGGCCGGCGCCTCATCGCCGGCCGAGCGTCGCTGCTTGCCAAGCTCGAGAAGCCGGCGGCGATCGAGCGGCTCGAGGAGATCGTCGAGCTGTGCGATGCGATCATGGTCGCGCGCGGCGATCTCGGCGTCGAGATGCCGCCGGAAGACGTGCCCGGCCTGCAGAAGCGCATAATCCGCGCGTGCCGGAGCGCCGGTAAGCCGGTGATCGTCGCGACGCAGATGCTGGATTCGATGGTCAATGCGCCCGCGCCGACCCGCGCCGAGGCGTCCGACGTCGCCACCGCCGTCTATGATGGAACGGATGCCGTGATGCTGTCGGCGGAAACGGCGTCCGGCAATTATCCGCTCGAATCGGTGCAGATGATGAACCGCATCATCATGCGCACCGAGCGCGATCCGCTCTATCGCCGGATCATGGATGCCGATCACGCCGAGCCCGAGTCCACGGCGGCGGATGCGATCACGGCGGCGGCACGCCAGATCGCGCATACAATCCGCGCCGCCGGCATCGTCACCTATACGACGTCGGGCTCGACGACCCTGAGGGCCGCGCGCGAGCGGCCGGGGGTGCCGATCCTCTGCCTGACCGAGCGCACCGCGACAGCGCGCCGGCTGTCAATGTGCTGGGGCGTGCACGCCGTCGTCACCGAGGACGTACACAATTTCCAGGAGATGGTCGCCAAGGCGGTTCACGCCGCCCGATACGAGGAGTTTGCCAAACCTGGCGACCGCCTCGTCATTACCGCTGGCGTGCCATTCGGCACGCCCGGGGCGACCAATATCCTCCGCATAGCCTGGGTCGGCGACTGACGAACGCCCCCGCCGGTTCGCGTAACCGGCCCCTTGCGCGGGTTACTCGAGATGCGCGCGCAGCATCCACGCCGCCTTGGCATGGACCTGCATGCGCTCGATCATCATGTCGCCGCTGGCGACGTCGCCACCCTCCTCGGCGATCTCGTTGGCCTTTTCCGCGAGGCGGATGAGCGCCTCGTTGTCGGCGGCGAGCTCGCGCACCATCGCCATCGCCTCGGGCGGAGAATCGGGCGCTTCCTTGATCTCGCTGAGCTTGCCGTAAGCGCTGTAGCTACCCGGCGCGACGTGGCCCAAGGCGCGGATGCGCTCGGCCACCATGTCCACGGCGGCCGACAGCTCGGTGTATTGCTGCTCGAACAGCGTGTGCAGGGACGCGAACTGCGGACCGGTCACATTCCAGTGATAGTTGTGGGTTTTGAGATAGAGCGTATAGGTGTTGGCCAGTACGCGTCCGAGCGCATCGGCCATCGTCTTGCTCGGGTCGTTGCGTCCTTTATTCGCCGCCATCGAGTTCTCCTTTAGTTCCATGTACTAGAGTCTTCTAGTATATTTTAGAAGCCATCTAAATTGCACCTCCAGAGATAATCCCGATCTCCCCCGAAACAAGCGGCCGGCAGAAGACGGCCGCTATGCGGCAGGCGAATGGACCGGCGAGCGGTCGGGAATGCGGCCGCCGGCGCACGCGCCGGCGGCAGACGTTCGAAGCGCCGCCTCAGGTCGGAACCTTCTCGGCATGCTCCTGCTTGCGCACGGCAACCCGCTCGGCGAGTTTGCCGCTCAATTCCGCGAGATGGTCGAACACCCACTCGAACGTGCCCACACCCATGGTCGCGGAGCGCAGTTCGACGATGAGATTGTGCATTTCCGCCTGCGGCAGGAACGCCGAAACCTCGTCCCATCCTTCCCAGTTGGCGCGCGCATCGTAGCCGAGGATCTGGCCGCGACGCGAGGAGATCAGGCGCTGCACCTTCGACGTGAACTCTTTGGGTACGGCGACCGAGACCTTGCATACCGGCTCGAGGAGCACCGGATCGCATTTCGGCATGGCCTCGCGCATCGCCAATGCGCCGGCGGTCTTGAAGGCCTGGTCCGAGCTGTCGACGTCGTGATACTGGCCGTCGAAAAGGGTCACGTGCACATCGACGACCGGAAAACCGAGCGGCCCGCGATGCAGGTACTCGCGGATGCCGTCCTCGACGGCGGGAATGAAATTACGCGGGATGGCGCCGCCGACGATCTTATCCTCGAACGTGAATCCCTGGCCGCGGGGCAGCGGCCGGATCTCCACCTTGACGTCGGCGAACTGGCCGTGACCGCCGGACTGGCGCTTGTGGCGCGCGTGCTGCTGGATTCCGCGCTTGATCGTTTCCTTATAGGGCACCTGCGGCGGCCTGGCGCTAACGATGAGATTATATTGCGTTCGCAGCCGCTCGAGCGCCACGGCGAGATGGATCTCGCCCTGCCCCCACAGCACATGCTCGTTGGTGTCGGCATTGTGCTCGATCGACAGCGAACCGTCCTCCTCGGTCAGCCGGTGGAGCGCACCCGAGAGTTTCACCTCGTCGGCGCGCTTTTCGGCGGCGATCGCGAGCGCAAAGCAGGGCGTCGGCGGCGACGGCCACTGTATCAGCTCCTGCGGGATCTGGCCCGAGGGGGTGACGGTCGCTCCGGTACGGATGCCCTCGAGCCTGCCCAACGTCACAACCTCGCCGGACTCGGCCCTGGCGAGTTTGCTGCTGTTGATGCCGAGCGGGCGCCCGAGCCCGGCGAGGCGCGCAGCGGTTGTGCCGTCGCTCAAAGTCGCGCCGTCCGCGATCGGGCCGCGCCAAACGCGCACATAGGATTGCTTGCCCGAATGTGCTGCATACTGGGTCTTGAAGATCTGCGCCAATGGTTCTCCGTCCGCAGGTATCCCCAGCCGGTCCATGGTTGCTGCCGCCTCGGGCACTTCATGACGCAAGGCCTTGAGCAGACGGCGCACGCCGTGGTCGCGGTCGGCCGACCCCATCAGGACAGGCACAATGCGGTCACGACGCATGTTGCGCGTGATGTGCGCGTAAATGTCCTCCTTTGACGGGGTCGTGTCCTCGACCAGCTGCTCGAGCAGCTGGTCGTCAAAATCTGCGAGCGCCTCCAGCAGGCTCTGACGCGCCTCTCTCTCCCGATCGGTAACGTCCTTCGGCATGGGAACCAGGTCGGACGCCTGGCCGGGCTTGTAGTGGTAGGCGCGCTCGCTGACGAGATCGACGTACCCGGCTATCCTGTCGCCCTCGCGGATCGGCACCTGGCGCAGCACCAGCGGCCGCGCGGAGACGGACTGCAATGCCGCGAGCACATCGCGCACCCGCGACGTCGCCTGGTCGATCTTGTTGATGAATACGACATGCGGAATCTGATGGTCGTCGAGGAACTTGAACAGCGGCGCCAGCATCAGGGCCCGCTCGGTGACGGGCTCGCAGACCACGACCGCCGCGTCCACGGCCATGAGCGCCGTGTAGGCCTCGTGCGCGAATTCGATCGAGCCAGGGCAATCGATGAAGGTCCAGCTCTCGCCCATGAACTGCGTTGCGGCAGCGCTCGGCTCGACGCTCATCTGGCGCGAGCGGGCCGGCGGCGAGGCGTCGCCGACCGTGCTTCCGTCCTTCACCGATCCCTTGCGCGGGATCGCGCCGGTAACGGCCAAAATACTTTCAAGCAGAGTGGTTTTGCCGCTGAGATAAGGGCCTACAAAGGCGACACAACGCGGGCCCGATGGTTGCTTCTGGGGCATGACACCTCCCGTTCGGCGCGCACATCACGTCCGTCTTTTTGTGTTTTTCATAGTCTTCCCACGGGCGCGGACGATGGCAAGGGCTTTTCCCCGTGCGGCGGCTTGACAGTCCCCGGTGCCGGACGCCGAGGCGGTGCGCCGCGAACGAGCTAACTCCTTTTCGCCGGCGCTCTTACACCGCTCACCGGAGAACGCGATCGATAGGCCATGCGCCGCACACGACGGCTCGCAGCCGGCCTGCAGTTGACTTTCGTCAACTGTTTTCTGCCTGACTGAGGCGCGCAAGTACCCGCCGGCGGCGCTCATGATCGCGATGCGAGGGCGCATGCGTCCGGCGCCGGACTTCGTCACGACACGAGTGGCCATTTCGGAGCGAGCAGGTGCTTGATCCGTCGTTCGAATTCGCCGTGGCAGCCGGCTCATTCGACAGCGTAGCGCGCGACCGCGGCCGCATCCCATTCGAGCCCGTTGCCCGGCCGGTCCGGGATTGCGACGTATCCATCCTTCACCGCCAGCGGCTCGGCGAGGATGGCGGCGGCCCAGTCGACATACTCAAGCCAGTGGCAGGTCGGCGTGACCGCGAGCAGATGCGCGCTTACTTCGGGAAAGAGATGCGAGGACATCTCCATGCCGGCCGCGTCGGCGAGAGCCGCCGCGCGCAACCAGCCCGTGACGCCGCCGATGCGCTGCAGGTCGGGCATGACATAGTCGCAGGCATGCATGGCGAGCGCCGCCGCCATCGTGCGCGAGCCGACGAAATTCTCGCCGATCTGAATTGGCGTTGCGGCTTCGTGGGCAACGTGCGCGGCACCGGCGTAGTCATCGTGCCGCACCGGCTCCTCGATCCAGTAGACCCCCTCGTCATCCAGCGCACGCGCACGCCGCACCGCTTCTGCAGGCGTGAGCGCCTGGTTGTAATCGGTCATCAGCGTCGCCGATGCCGGAATGCGGCGCTTCACCGCACGCACTGCCGCGAGATCGCCTTCGAGCGTCGGATATCCGAGCCGCAGCTTGATCGCGCTGAAGCCCTCGGCGAGCAGTTCCTCGGCCTCGTCAGCCAGCCGCGCCGGCTCGCCAAGGCTCATGCCGTTACTGTTATACGCCGGGACGGCGCGCGGCGCGCCGCCAAGGAGACGCACCAGCGGAACGCCGGCGGCTCGCGCCAGCGCGTCCCAGCAGGCGACATCTACGCAGGCCAGGGCGATGGCAAGATGACCGTGCAGTCCGAACAGGCGGAAGCGACCTTCGAGCCTGGCATGAAGGCCGACGGGTGCCAGGCGCTCGCCCTTGATCGCCGCAAGTATGTCGGGAACTGCGGCGCGGATCGGTGCGGTCGACATGGAGAGCCCGAACGCATAGGCCCGGCCAGTCACCCCTTCCTCGGTTTCGACGTCGAACAGGACGAGCGGTGCGTTGCGGATCATCGCGGCACTGGTGCCGAGCGGCCGCCGCAGCGGCACCGACACCGCGCGGGCGCGGATCTCGCGAATCTTCAGGTCCGGAATGTTCATGGCATCCCCCAGGTCGTGAGCAGGCCTCGCCCTTCGACACGCTCAGGCCGTAGCTCCGGCAAAAGCTCTCGTGCCGAGCCTATCGAAGGGAATGGCCGCCGTCGAAGGAGAAGCATGACGGCGTGCACGAACCGGGTCCAGCGTCAGACCGGCGTCACCGCGGTGTTGCGCCCTTCGGCGTAAGGCTTGAGCGCCTGGTAGATGACCCGATGCACCGGCACGGGGACGTTGAGCAAGACCCCCAGATTCGCGACCTTGCCCGAGAGCCACGGCAATTCGAGGCGACTACCGCGCTCGAGATCGCCGAGCATCGAGGACTTCATATCCTCCGGCAGCCCCTCGGCAAAATTCATCAGCTTCTCGAGCAAATCGTTGCCGACCCGGACGCCCTTGGCACGCGCTACCGCAATCGCCTCCGTCAGGGCGCTCTTGAACAGCTCCCGCGTGTCCGCATCGGCCATGATCGGCCCCTTGGGCAGACGCGTCAGCGCGGTGACGCCGCTGAACGAGGACAGGAACACGAACTTCTCCCAGATCACACGCTCGATGTCGGGGGAGATCGTGACGTCGATTCCGGCTTTCTCGCATGCCGCGCCGAAGGCATCTGCGCGCGCGCTTGCCCGTCCATCCAGCTCTCCGATCGTGATGCGCGCAAGGCTGCCGGTATGGCGGATGATGCCGGGTCCGGAGATCGCGGCGGATATCTGACAGGTGCCGCCCAGAACACGCTCCCGGCCCAGAGCGGCCACGAGCTGCTCCGTTGCGTCAATGCCGTTCTGCAGCGAGACGACGGCGGTTCCGGGTCCCAGCAGCGGCTTCGACGCCTCGATCGCTGCATCGGTGTCCCACAGCTTGACGGCGATCACCACAAGATCGACCGGGCCGATCTCCGAAGTCGCGTCGGTTGCATTGGCGGACTTCAGATGGATGTCGCCGAGCCGGCTCTTTACTCGCAGGCCGCAGCGGCGAATTTCCTCGAGATGACGCCCCCTCGCGACGAACGAAACGTCGTTGCCATGCTCCGCCAACCGGCCGCCGAAATAGCCGCCCACACCGCCAGTACCGATAATCGCAATCTTCATTGCAACGCCTTTGACATGAGTGAATGCCGATCAGATCCGGCGCGCAAACGCCGCCATCGCACCGGAAGAGCCCGGTACAAAGAATTGGCCGTACGGCTCCCGGAACATGATCCCGCCCCCCATGCCTGACCCTATCGGTTCAGCGATGGAGCGGGCGTACGCAAGGCGCTCAAACCAGTGCGGCGCAGGCGCGCTGGATGCGCGTGCAGGCTTCGGTCAGCGCCTCGGTCGAGGTCGCGTACGAAATGCGGAAATACGGCGACAGGCCGAATGCCTCGCCCTGCACCACCGCGACTCCCTCGGCCTCGAGCAGATAGGTCACGAAGTCGCTGTCGGTCTTGATCACCTTGCCTTGCGGCGTCTTGCGGCCGATGGCGCCGGCACAGGACGGATAGACGTAGAATGCGCCTTCCGGACGGTGGCAATGGATGCCCTTCGCCTTGTTGAGCAGGTCGACCACGAGATCGCGCCGCGCCCTGAAGATGTCCGCGTTCCTCGGGATGAAATCCTGCGGTCCGTTGAGCGCCTCGACCGCGGCGGCCTGGCTGATCGAGGACGGGTTCGACGTGCTCTGGGACTGGATTGCGCCGATGGCCTTGATCAGCGCCGCGGGGCCTCCGGCATAGCCGATGCGCCAGCCGGTCATCGCATAGGCCTTCGATACGCCATTCACGGTGAGCGTGCGCTCGTAGAGCTTCGGCTCGACCTGCGCCGGGGTCGTGAACTTGAATCCGTCATAGACGAGGTGCTCGTACATGTCGTCGGTCATAACCCAGACATGCGGGTGCCTGACCAGCACGTCGGTCAGCGCCTTCAGCTCCGCTTCGGTATAGGCGGCGCCGGTCGGGTTCGACGGCGAGTTGAGGATCAGCCACTTCGTCTTCGGCGTGATCGCCGCCTCGAGATCCTCGGGGCGCAGCTTGAAACCGTTGTTCTGCGAGCACGAAACCGCGACCGGCGTACCCTCAGCCAGCAGCACCATGTCCGGGTACGATACCCAGTACGGCGCCGGGATGATGACCTCGTCGCCTGAGTTGAGCGTGGCCATCAGCGCGTTGTAGAGCACCTGCTTGCCGCCGGTGCCGACCGTAATCTGGCTCGGCTTGTAGTCGAGCCCGTTCTCGCGCTTGAACTTGGCGCAGATCGCCTGCTTGAGCGCCGGCGTGCCGTCCACCGCGGTATACTTGGTCTGGCCCTGCTCGATCGCCTTGATCGCGGCCGCCTTGATGTTCTGCGGTGTGTCGAAATCGGGCTCGCCGGCGCCGAGGCCGATGACGTCGCGGCCGGCGGCCTTGAGCTCGGCGGCCTTGGTCGTGACGGCGATGGTCGGCGAAGGCTTGATGCGCGACAGGCGCTCGGCAAGAAAGCTCATGGCGACTCTTAACAGCTGACAGCTCGTGGCCGGATCGGCGGAAACTATCCGGGCGGCGCTACCGGTGCAACTGCGACGACCGCATGGCTCGACTGCGTCTTGACCTTCCAGCGCATGGCACCCGCATGTGTTTGATGGCCGCGGCCTGGCGGCCGCCGATCCCTCAGTTTCGATCGATTCCAGTCTGTGGAGAACGTTAATGAACCGACTGTCGACGGCTCTTGGCACCACTGCCATCCTGGCGCTACTTAGCGCCGCCATGGTCCAGCCTGACCGCGCGGCATCCGCCTCGGACGCGGCGCAGGTTGCGCCGTCGCCCCAGCCCGGACACCGCCACGGGCTCGGTCCGAGCGCTACGTCAAGCGACGTCGAGCGGGAATTCCGCCAGGCTGCAGACCGTATGCACAGCGCCATGGCGATCCAGTTCACCGGCGATGCCGACAAGGATTTTGTGGCCGGCATGATTCCGCACCATCAAGGTGCGATCGACATGGCCAAGATCGTCCTCAGGCACGGCAGGGACCCGGAAATCCGCAAACTGGCCGAAGCCGTGATCCGGGCCCAGGAGCGGGAAATCGCCCAGATGCGCGCCTGGCAGGGACGAATGAAATGACGCTCAAGACCGGCTGACGGCAGTCGGCGCGGCCGCAAAAGGAAGGCGGGCAATGCCTGCCCATGACGCTTCGCTGGATAGAGAGGAACAGCAGGGGGCGCAAAGGGCGGGCTTACGCCCGCCCAAAAAACGCGGAGAGGTCCTTTTACGCCGCTTCGACCTGCCGGGCCACCGGAAGGACTTCCTCGGCCTCGAGCGTCACAGCGATGGCGTGAACCACCGCGGCAATCTTGACGACGGCCTGCACGAGCTCGCGTGTGGCGCCCTTCTCGGCGACGGCGCGCTCATGGCTCTCCATGCACATGCCGCAACCATTGACGGCCGATACCGCCAGCGACCACAGCTCGAAGTCGAGTCCCGAAACCCCGTGGTTGGCGATGATGTTCATGCGCAGGCCCGTCCGCATGGTCTGGTAGTCCTTGGCCGTGACCGCATGGGTGAACCGGTAATAGATGTTGTTCATCCCCATGATGGCTGCTGCACCTTTGGCGGCGCGGACCGCTTCGGGGGCCAGATGCTTCTCGGCCTCGGCCGCCACGGCCTTGAGCACGGGCGCGCTACGCGAGGCGATCGCGGCGGCAAGCGCCGTGCCCCAGGCCTGCTGCTCGCTCAGACCCGGCGCGGTCATGACCGAGGACAGGTTCAGCTTGAGATCCTTGGCATAGTCCGGCAGGGCGTCTTTCAATTCGTCCAACATGGTTCATCTTTCGCTGATGAGCCTCATCCTTCGACAGGCCCGGGATGAGGCCCGGATGGAATCGGTCCAACAAGCGCCCTCATGCCGAGCCTGTCGAAGCATGAGGGCGCTCGCGGATCAGGCCGCCTGCAGCGTCTCTTCGCCCTGCTTCCAGTTGCAGGGGCAGAGCTCGTCGGTTTGCAGCGCATCGAGCACGCGCAGGACTTCCTGCGGATTGCGGCCGACATTGAGATCGTTGGCCGAGACGAACCGGATGATGTTGTCCGGGTCGACGATGAACGTAGCGCGCACGGCAACGCCCTCTTCCGGGTGCAGGATGCCGAGCGCCTGCGAGAGCTCGCGCTTGATGTCGGACAGCCACGGGAACGGCACCTTGGCGAGATCCTCGCGGCTCTGACGCCATGCGAAGTGCACGAATTCGGAATCGATGCTGGCGCCGATCAGCTGCGCATCGCGGTCCTTGAATTCGCGATCGAGTTCGCCGAAGCCGACGATCTCGGTCGGACAGACGAAGGTGTAATCCTTGGGCCAGAAGAACACGACCTTCCACTTGCCCTTGAAGCTCTTCTCGGTGAGATCCGAGAAGGCCGTCTTCATATCGCCCGGGCCGACCGCCTTGAGATTGAAAGCCGGAAATTTGTCGCCAACGCTCAGCATTACTCACAACTCCTTCAGGTGTTTACGTGCTGTCTCGCGGCCGGGGCCGACCGCGGACCGGAAACCAAATGCGAATTAGAATGCTTCTAATTCTTGGCCAAGAGATAGGTCTGTCCGGGATCGGGCGCAAGAGGATCGCTCCGGCTTTTTTCGGTCCGGCACCGCAAGCTGGCCTTGCGCCGGGCTCGGTTAAAGCGAGCGCCGCTCGGGCTCCATATATGCCCGCGCAACAAGCTTTCGAGTGAACGCAATCCCGCCGCAATGTTTCCGCGCGGAAGCCTTCACCTCTCGCGATTTTCAACATAAGGCCAAGCTTGGATGGGCATCGCACCTTACCTCTTTTCATCGGGGCTCGAAGATGTCTTGGCCAATCGCGAAGCGCACGGCGGCGACGCCGACCTGGACCGCCAACCTTCTCCTTCTGCTCCTGCTTGTTCTGCATGCCATGACGCAGCCGGCCCTCGGCAACATGCCGCGGACCCAGGCTGCGCCGCAACGCCCGCAGGATGCCGAGAGCGGGCGCCTGTTCTTCCGCAAGGACGATCGGTCCTTCACGCCGGCGCCGATTCTCCACACCGACGTGCGGATCGTCGTCAGCGGCATGATCGCGCGCAGCGTCGTCCGGCAGCGCTTCCACAATCCCGGTACCAGTTGGATGGAAGGCATCTATGTCTTCCCGCTGCCGCACGAATCGGCGGTCGACCGCCTGCGCCTGATGATCGGCGAGCGTGTCATCGTCGGCCGGATCGAGGAGCGCGAGCAGGCCGCCCGCACCTACCAGGCCGCGCGCGCGCAAGGCCAGCGCGCCGGCCTGGTCGAGCAGGAGCGGCCGAACATCTTCACCACGTCCCTCGCCAATATCGGGCCGAACGAGACGGTGACGGTCGAGATCGAGTACCAGGAAGCGCTGCGCTATGACCAAGGCGCTTTCTCCCTACGCTTCCCACTCGTGGTCGGGCCCCGCTATATCCCCGGCCCGCCGCTGGTCGCGGACAGTCGGGGCTGGTCGCCGGCGACGCTGCCGGTACCGGACGCGCCGCGAATCACCCCGCCGGTTCAGAATCCCGCTCTGGGTCCGATCAACCCTGTGACCCTGCAGGTCGAGATCGATGCCGGCATGGCGCTTACCGGCATCGAGAGCAAGACGCACGCGATCGCGGTGCAGGACCACGCAAGCGGACGCGCCACCGTGACACTGAGCGAGGAACGCGTCCCCGCCGACCGTGACTTCGTACTGCAGTGGCGGCCCGCGCCGGGTGCCGAGCCGGGCGCCGGCTTGTTCACCGAGGCGCACGACGGGCAGACGCATCTGCTGGTCATGCTGATGCCGCCTTCGGCAAAGGAGATCGCGGCATCGCCGCGCGAGATGATCTTCATCATCGACACCTCGGGCTCGATGGAGGGCACCTCGATCCGCCAGGCCAAGGCGGCGCTGCATCTGGCGCTCGACCGGCTCAAGCCGCACGACACGTTCAACATCGTCCAGTTCAACTCCACCGCGTCGGTGCTGTTCGGCGCGCCGCAGCCGGCGGCGCGCGATTCGCTGCGCATGGCCCACGACTATGTCGAGGCGCTGCGCGCCACCGGCGGCACCGAGATGCTGCCGGCTCTGGACCTCGCGCTCGACGGACGGCGCGAGACGGATCGCCTGCGCCAGGTGGTGTTCATGACCGATGGTGCCGTCGGCAACGAGGATGCGCTGTTCCGCCGCATCGAGGAACGGCTCGGCGCCAGCCGCCTCTTCACGGTCGGCATCGGTTCGGCGCCGAACTCGTGGTTCATGTCGCGCGCGGCGCAGGCCGGGCGCGGCACGTTCACCCATATCGACAAGCTCGGCGAGGTCACGCAGCGCATGGCGGCGCTGTTCGAGAAGCTCGAAAAGCCTGTGCTGACCGATCTCGCGGTCACCTGGCCCTCGGGAGTCGAGGTCGAGACCTACCCGGCGCCGATCCCCGACCTCTATGCCGGCGAGCCCGTCCTGTTCGTCGGCCGCGCGGGCGAGGGCGAGCTGCCGACCGGCAACGTCATCGTGACCGGCCGCGCAGACGGGCAACCCTGGCGGCGCGAGCTGTCGCTTGCGGGCCATGACGCGCGTCCCGGCGTCGCGGCGGTGTGGGCGCGGCGCAAGCTGGCGGCACTCGAGGACTCGCGGCTCGACGGCATCGAGCCCGCGCGCGTGCGCGAGGACAGCATCAAGCTCGCCCTCGCCTATGAGCTCGTCAGCCGCTACACCAGCCTCGTCGCTGTCGACCCCGCTCCGGCACGCCCGCAGAATGCGCCGCTGGCAGGCGGCGAAATGCCGAGCAACCTGCCCGACGGGTGGAGCTACGAGGCCGTGTTCGGCGGCCAGCACGCCATGGCACCTGGCCGGACCAAGCACACGATGGCAACGCAGCGGGCGGCAGCTCCGGCCATGATGATGGTCGACCAGAGCATATCCAATACCATTGTCCTGCCGCAGACCGCGACGCCGGCGCAGCTCAAGATGATGGTCGGCGCGCTGGCGATGCTCGCCGCGGTCATCCTGCTGGTCTGGCAGTTCCGCCGCGGGAGGGGCGCGTGATCGCGGCGCGCGCAGCGACCCTCGCCGGCACCGCCCTGTTCGGCATCGGGCTCTGGCAGTTCGCGGGAGGCGTGGCCTTCCACGCCAAGGCGATGCTGGCGCAGATCCTGCTTGAGCGTGCGTGGCAACGCACGCTCGCCGGCGAGGCGCATGCCAAGCCGTGGCCGTGGGCGGACACCTGGCCGGTGGCGCGGCTTGGCGCGCCCGGCATTGGCGAATGGGTCTATGTGCTCGCCGACGCCAGCGGCCGCAGCCTGGCCTTCGGGCCGGGGTATGTTGCCGGGACGGCCGTACCGGGTTCCGCCGGGAATTCCGTCATTGCGGGCCACCGCGACACCCATTTCCGGTTCCTGCAGGTGCTGGCCGCGGAAGACACCGTGACCCTGGAAACGCCGGACGGTCGCGCCCGCACATTCCGCGTGGGCGACCGCCGGGTAATCGACGCGCGGCATGCGCAGCTCCTGCCGGCCAACGACGGGCCGATGCTGACTCTCGTTACCTGCTACCCGTTCGACGCGGTCGTCCCGGGCGGACCGCTGCGCTATGTGGTGACGGCGCTTGCGCAGGAGCGATAGCCGCGCGGCCGAACTCCGGCGGGCCGCGCTTCAGCCAGGTCGGCGGCCGCGTATCCTTCGCCCATTTCGCGGCGAGAGTCATGCGGTAGGCGAGATGCACGTCGGGCTGATCCTTGTACGGCGTGCAGTTGACGAATGTCTCCGGCGGCTGGGTCGTCGCGACCTGCGCCAGCAGCGCCGGCAGCACGCGGCGACAGCCATGATCCGCCTTGGCCGTCCGGAAGCGGCGCTCGTCGAGTAGCGCCGTGAAATGGCGGAAGAGCCATGCATAGTGACGCGGATCGCGCGATGCCCATTTTACGACCGGATGGGCGGCATAGGCGATGCGATAGAGCTCCGGCGTTCCCAGCCCGTTGAGGTGCAGGGAGGTACTCAGGATCTGCGCCGACTCGACGATCATCTTGTTCAGCCGCCGGTCGTCGAGCGCCCGGGCGCTCTCGACCGGATCGGGCGACGTTGCGAAGACATTGACCATTTTCCAAGATCCGGTCCGACGAGACGCGATAGACATCGGTAAGAGACCTAGTCCCCTACAACGAGGCATCCTGCTGCTTCGGTTCCAGAAGAGATGTAAGCTGCCGGTTGCAACCGGTCACGAGCTGCCAGTGCTGGTCACAGTCGCGACATTCACCGAGCCATGGGAAGCGCATCTATTTCGATCGCGGCTTCAGGCGGAGGGCATACCCGCATCGATCGCACACGAGCATCACGTCTGGAACAACTGGCCATATGCAACGGCTCTCGGAGGCGTGAAAGTGCAGGTGCCGCAGAGCGACCTCGAAGCGGCGCGCGCTATCGAGCAACGTTGTCGAGCCGGCGAGTTCCGTGCCGAGCTCGAGCAGGAATTCGGCCGGCTCGACGGCGACAATTGTCCCCAATGCGGCACAGCGCGGATTGCCAGTCGCCGCTCCCTGCCGCAGCTTGCGCTGCTTATCGCATCCTATTTCCTGAGCGGCGTGATTTTCCCGCTGCGATCTGCCGTTCATCGATGCCAGTCCTGCGGCGCAACTTGGCATGACAAGGATCGCAGCGCTTCGGCGGAAGCTGCGCCTTGACGCCGCCTACATGGGAGCTTGTCCAGGCGGGATCGCAGGGGCATATAAAGCCGGATGCAACCGCCCAAGCTCTCCTATCCGGTCCCGGATGCGCTGATCAATCCGGGGCTGCGCGATGCGACCGGATTCCAGCCGCCGCTGGCCAGCGAGCCGGACGCGAAACCGGGCAAGCCGTTCCGCGTGGTGTCCGAGTTCCAGCCGGCCGGGGACCAGCCGCAGGCGATCGCCGAACTGACCGCCGGCCTGCGGGCCGGCGAGCGCGACCAGGTGCTGCTCGGCGTCACCGGCTCGGGCAAGACGTTCACGATGGCGCATGTCATCGAGGCGCTGCAGCGGCCGACCCTGATCCTGGCGCCTAACAAGACGCTTGCGGCCCAGCTTTACGGCGAGATGAAGTCGTTCTTCCCCGACAACGCGGTCGAGTACTTCGTCTCCTACTACGACTATTACACGCCCGAAGCCTACGTTCCGCGCACCGACACCTATATCGAGAAGGAATCGTCGATCAACGAGCAGATCGACCGCATGCGCCATTCGGCAACGCGCGCCTTGCTCGAGCGCCGCGACGTGATCATCGTCGCCTCGGTCTCATGCATCTACGGCATCGGCTCGCCCGAGGCCTATTCGTCGATGACGATGGAGCTGAAGGCCGGCCAGAGCATCAACCGCACCGACCTGCTGCGCGGCTTCGTCTCGCTGCAGTACAAGCGCAACGACGCCAATTTCGTGCGCGGCATGTTCCGCGTGCGCGGCGACAACATCGAGATCTTCCCGGCCCACTGCGAGGACCGTGCGTGGCGACTGTCGCTGTTCGGCGACGAGATCGAGGGCATCTGGGAATTCGACCCCCTGACCGGCGAGAAGAAGGCCGATCTCGGCCAGGTCAAGCTCTACGCCAATAGCCACTACGTCATGCCGCAGCCGACGCTCGAGCAGGCGATCGGGCAGATCAAGGTCGATCTCAAGAACCGTCTCGCCGAGCTGATCGGGCAGGGCAAGCTGCTGGAGGCGCAGCGGCTCGAGCAGCGCACGACCTTCGATCTGGAGATGATGGCGGCGACGGGATCGTGCGCCGGCATCGAGAACTATTCGCGCTACTTCACCGGCCGCAAACCAGGCGAGCCGCCGCCAACGCTGTTCGAATACATCCCGCCCAACGCGCTGCTCATCGTCGACGAGAGCCACGTCACCGTGCCGCAGGTCGGCGGCATGTATCGCGGCGACTTCATGCGCAAGTCGACCCTGTCCGAATTCGGCTTCCGCCTGCCGTCCTGCATCGACAACCGTCCGCTGAAGTTCGAAGAGTGGGACCGGATGCGGCCGCAGACGGTCTATGTCTCGGCGACACCCGGGCCGTGGGAGCTGGAGCGGACCGGCGGCGTGTTCGTCGAGCAGGTCATCCGACCAACCGGCCTGATCGATCCGGTCTGCATCATCCGCCCGACCGAGAAGCAGGTCGACGATCTGCTGAGCGAGGTGCGCGAGGTGACGAAGAAGGGCCAGCGCGTGCTGGTGACGACGCTGACCAAGCGCATGGCCGAGGACCTGACCGAGTACATGCACGAGACCGGCATCCGGGTCCGCTACATCCATTCCGACGTGGAAACCCTGGAGCGCATCGAGATCATCCGCGACCTGCGGCTGGGCGCGTTCGACGTGCTGGTCGGCATCAACCTGCTGCGCGAGGGCCTCGATATCCCGGAATGCGCGCTGGTCGCCATTCTCGACGCCGACAAGGAAGGCTATCTGCGTTCCAAGACCTCGCTGGTGCAGACGATCGGCCGCGCCGCGCGCAACGTCGACGGCCGGGTGATCCTGTACGCCGACAAAATGACCGACTCGCTGAACTACGCGATCGCGGAGACGAACCGCCGGCGCGAGAAGCAGCAGGCGTACAACGCCGCCCACGGCATCACGCCGGAGTCGATCCGCAAGCAGATCGGCGACATCCTCGGCTCGGTGTACGAGCGCGACCACATGACGGTCGATACCGGCGACGAGGCGAAACCGCATATGCTCGGGCACAACCTGCGCAGCTACATCGCCGAGCTCGAGGAGCGGATGAAGACCGCAGCCGCCGATCTCGAATTCGAGGAAGCCGCGCGCCTGCGCGACGAGATCCGTAGGCTGGAGGCCATGGAGCTGGAGATGCCGACCGGCCTCGCCGAGGTCAGCGGCGGCTACAAGGCGGCGCCCGCGCCGTCGCGCCCGCGCTCGAAGGCCGGCGCCGCGCATTCGCCCAAGGGCCGCGCGCGCCGGCCGCAGTGGCGGCGCTAGCACAAACGGAAGACTTGGCTCGACGTCAGAAGGTGATTGAAACGCGAGAACCGAGCCAATTCAGGAGCCATAGCCCCCAAGCGACCGGCCACAGAAGGACGATACGGCCGTAGAACGCCAGCGCTCCTATCCACTCTATCCAATCAGGATGAGATCGCCTGAGGGCGCCGATATCGATGATGTACCAGATCACGCAGACGCCAGTACCGATCGCACCGGCAAGATAAGTCAACGCGACCTCCAAAGCATCCGCCGCCAAGAGCGCATCGCTCCTCGCAGAGGGTCAATGCCGACGCGTCGAACGGAAGCTTCGCTTGCGACTACGTCCATTCTCTGGCGAGTTCGTGGCCTCTAAATGCCCCAGCGGCAGCGGCGCGCTCGCCTTCACGGTGCGGATGGCGAAGTTGCTGCGGATGTCCTTGATCATCGGCATTTTCAGCAGAGTGCCGATGAGGAAGCGTTCGTAATGCGCAAGATCGGGCACGACGACCTCGAGCAGGAAATCCGCCTCGCCCGAAACGAGATGACATGCCACCACTTCCGGCAGGCGCCGCATGGTGTCCTGCAGGGCGTCGGCATTGATGTCGCGATGTCCGTCGACCTTGATGCCGACGAAAACCGTGAGCCCAAGCCCCAGCGCCGCGCGGTTCAGGTTTGCGCGATATCCTTCGATCACGCCGGACTCCTCGAGCTGCCGGACCCGCCGCAGGCATGGCGACGGTGACAGCCCGATGCGCTCGCCGAGCTCGACATTGCTGAGTCGTCCGTCCTGTTGCAGAGCGGCAAGGATGCGGGCGTCGATTGCATCGAAGGCGTTCATTAGCACTCTCCTCCGGATTCTCGTCTCCAATTAGCATATTCGTGCGTGATTGACGATCTCTGCGGCCGATTCCGCAAGGACATGTCGGCCCAAGCGGCGCTACACGAGGGGCGTTTTTTGAAAGGAGGCGCCCACGAGCAACCGCGTTTCCGCCGCCGCGCCGAATCGGGCGGACCCGGCCCAGGGCCGCCGTGGCTTCGTGATCGGCGTCGTCGCAGCCCTGACAGCGGCGGCGATATGGGGAAGCTGGATCGTCATCACGCGGCTTGGCGTGACCACCACGCTCACGCCTCACGATGTGGCCTTCCTGCGCTTTGCCATCCCCGCGGCAATCCTGTCCCCGGTTCTTCTGCGCGAGGGCCTCGCCTTGCGGCGCATCGGCATCGGCAAGACCGCATTGATGGTCGCCGGCTCCGGACTGCCCTTCTTCCTCGTGAGCTCGTCGGGAATGCAATTTGCGCCCGCGGCCCATGCCGGCGCGCTGCTGCCGGGCGCGATGCCGCTGTTCGTGGCACTGCTCGCTGCGTCGATCGAGCGAGAGCGGTTCGGTCGCGTCCGCATCGCCGGATTTCTCCTGATCGTCGGCGGCATCATCGCGATCGGCGGCTACAATCTCGTGCTCGGCAGCCCAGGCCAGTGGCGCGGGCATGTACTGTTTCTCGGCGGGGCGCTGCTGTGGGCGGTCTATACCCTCGCCTTCCGCCGCGCCGGCATCGGCGCATGGCACGCGGCGGCGCTGATAAACTTCTATTCGATCATCGGATTTGCACCGGTCTATCTGGCGGCCGGCTCACGCCTGCCGCAGACGCCGTGGCCCGACCTGGCGCTGCAGGCCCTGAGTCAGGGCCTGCTCTCGGGCGTGATCGCCCTGCTCGCCTACGGCGCAGCGGTTGGCCGCCTCGGCGCCGCGCGCGCGGCGGTGCTCATCTCGCTAACTCCGGTCATCGCAGCGCTGCTGGCGATACCCATGCTCGGCGAATGGCCGGACCCGGCGACCATCCTCGGCATCGTCGCCGTCAGCCTCGGCGTCGCGCTTGCCAGCGGCGCGGTCGGCGCACGACGTCCTACCGCAGCGGGATCGCGTACATCAGGCCGCCGCGGAACCACAGATCGTTGAGCCCGCGCTCGAGTCCGATCTTGCTCGACTTGCCGAGATTGCGCTCGAAGCTGTCGCCGTAATTGCCGATCTGCTTGATGATGTTGTAGGCCCATTTCTCGTCGAGCCCGAGCGCCTTGCCGAACCCCGGCTGCACGCCGAGAACGCGCTGGATCGCCGGGTTGCCGCTCGCGAGCATCGCGTCGACGTTCTTTTGCGAAATGCCGAGCTCCTCCGCCTCGATCATGGCAAGCAGCGTCCACTTCACGACGTCGAACCACTGGTCGTCGCCGTGGCGCACCAGCGGGCCGAGCGGTTCCTTCGAGATCCGCTCGGGCAGGATGACGTGGTCCTCCGGATTCCGCGTCGCGGTGACGCGGATCGAGGCGAGCTGCGAGGCGTCGGTCGTGTAAACGTCGCAGCGTCCCGAGGTATAGGCGGCGATGTTTTCCTCGACCCGCTCGAGCACCACTGCGGTGAAGGTCATCTTGTTGGAGCGGAAATAGTCGGCGAGGTTAAGCTCGGTCGTGGTGCCGGGCTGGACACAGACAGTGGCGCCGTTGAGCTCCTTCGCGCTCTTCACGCCGAGCTTCCTGGGGACGATGAAACCCTGACCGTCGTAGAAATTGACCCCGGCCATGTTGAGGCCGAGCGCCGTGTCGCGCATCAGAGTCTGTGTGGCATTGCGTGTCAGGACATCGATCTCGCCCGATTGCAGCGCCACGAAGCGCTGTTGGGCCGTTACCGGGGTGTATTTCACCTTGTTCGCGTCACCGAACATCGCCGCCGCGATGCCGCGGCAGAGATCGACGTCGATGCCGGTCCAGTTGCCCTGCGAATCCGGCGATGAGAATCCGGGGACCGAGCCGTTGACGCCGCATTGCACGAAGCCTTTTGCCTTGACGGCATCGAAAGTCGGTCCGGCCGCGGCGGATGTGGCGAATCCTGCAAGCGTGCAGAGCGCGATAGCGACCTTGCGCATCGGTTGGAGCCCCCTCTTGTTGGGCCGGACACGGTGGCGCTCCGGCAACGCAGGATTCCATTAACCGTAACCGGCTGCAATGCCATTGCGTTATCATTGCGGGCTGCACGGCCGTTGATTCGCTGTCAGGAACGTTCCAAACTCCCGTACCCGCCACAACCAGTGATGTTACCCTGACCCCCATTCCACCATCGGCAGGCGTACTGCAAGCGCTGTTCGCCACGCTCGCGATCCAGGTGTTCGTATCGTTCGCAGGGCTCGCCGGGCCGGTGCTTGCGCCGCTTGCTGCCGCCGATTTCGGCGTCGATCCGATCTATGTCGGCCTCTATGTCGCCATGATCTACGGCGTCGCGGCCATTTCCGGCCTGGCCAGCAGCGGATTCATCGCGCGCTTCGGGCCGTTCCGGGTCAGCCAGACCTGCCTCGTGGTCGCGGCGGCGGCATTGGTCGTGGCAGCGACGGGGCACGTGGCGGCGCTGATCGTCACGCCGGTCCTGCTCGGCATCGCCTACGGCCCGGCGACGCCCGCGTCCTCGACCCTGCTCGCCCAGGGAACGCCGGTGAAATGGATGAACCTGATATTCTCCGTCAAGCAGACCGGGGTCCCGCTTGGCAATATGCTGGCCGGCGCGATCCTGCCCGGGGTGGCGCTGGCGCTCGGCTGGCGCGCAGCCGCCCTCCTGACCGCCGGTGCATGTCTTCTGCTCGCGCTGGTCGTCCAGCCGATGCGCGCGGGCATGGACATGTTCAAGGACCGCACGCGGGCCTTCATCGGCCGCGGGATGCTGGCGGGACCGCTCCGGCTGGTCTTCGCCTCGCCGGTTCTGCGGCGCATGGCGCTCGTTTCTTTCGCCTATTCCGGCATGCAGATCTCGCTCAGCGCATTCCTTGTCACCTACCTCAATCACGATCTCGGCATGCCGGTGGTTCTGGCCGGCATCGTGCTGTCGGCGGCACAGATCGCAGGCGTCGGCGGTCGCGTGCTCTGGGGCGCGGTGGCCGATCGCCTGGTGAAGCCCGACTACGTCCTCGGCGGGCTTGGCCTGGCGATGACGCTCGCGGCGGTCGCCACCGGCCTGTTCACGCCCGACTGGCCGCTGGCGGCGATTTTCGCCGTGGCGATCGCCTTCGGCGGCACAGCTGTAGCGTGGAACGGCGTCTATCTCGCGCAGATCGCACGCCTGTCTCCGCCGGGCCGTGCCGGTGAGGTGACCGCAGGCACCGCGTTCCTGACGTTCAGCGGTGTCATGGTGGCGCCGACCGTGTTCAGCGCCATTGTCTCGTCCACGGGCAGCTACACGTATGGCTTCGCGGCGGTCGCTGTGGTGACGTTCTTCAGCGCCATCTCGTTCTTCGTTGCACCTGACGAAAGCCTGGCCAAATCTTGATCCGGCCCGAGCCATCCCCCATTGTTGGCCGCCCATGAACGCCCTGCCCCGCACCGCCCTCGTCACAGGCGCCGCCCGGCGCATCGGCCGCGCCATCGCGCTCGACCTCGCTGCGAAAGGCTTTGCGGTCGGCATTCATTACCACCGTTCGGAGGCCGATGCGGAGCACGTGGCCGCGTCGATCAAGGCGGAGGGAGGGCGCGCCGTACTGCTTCAGGCCGATCTGGGAGAGGAGAGCGAATCGACGACACTCGTGCCGCGCCTGGCCAAGGCGCTCGGCCCGCCCGGCCTGCTTGTCAACAATGCTTCGCTTTTCGAACGGGACGAGGCGCTGACCGCCACGCGCGAGAGCTGGGATGCGCATATCGAGACCAACCTGCGCGCTCCGTTCGTGCTGACCCAGGCGTTTGCCCGCCACCTGCCCGACGACGCCGAGGGCCTGGTCATCAACATGCTCGACCAGCGTGTCTGGAACGTGACCCCTCATTTCACATCCTACACGGTGAGCAAGGCTGGGCTTTGGACGATCACGCAGACCCTCGCCTTGGCGTTGGCGCCGCGCGTCCGTGTCAACGCGATCGGACCGGGTCCGGTGATGCCGAGCACGCGGCAGACCCGGGCCCAGTTCGACCGCCAGGTGGCGAGCGTGCCGCTGCGCCGCTCGGCAACGCTGGACGACATCTGCGCGGCGATCCATTTCATGATTGCGGCGCGGTCGATGACCGGGCAGATGATCGCGCTCGATGGCGGCCAGCACCTGAACTGGGCATCACCGCAACTCTATCCTGTCCCCGAGGAATAGCCGTGGCAGCGACCCTCAGCATGACCGATCTGAAACCAGCCGAGGCCGGAGCCGGGCTCCGCCGTATGTTCGTGCGCGATCTCGTCCTCGATGCCGATATCGGCGTGCGTGCGCATGAGAAAGGCCGGCGTCAGCGGATCCGGCTCAATTTGGACCTCGACGTGCTCGACACCGAGGTTACCGACCGGCTCGACAGCGTCGTCTGCTACGACGACCTGATTGCCGCCGTGCGCATCGTGGTCGGCGCCGAGCATGTCCAGCTCATCGAAACCCTGGCCGAACGGGTCGCCGAGGCCTGTTTTCGCGACCGCAGGGTGATGGTGGCGCGTGTCAGGATCGAGAAGCTCGACGTATACACCGATGCCGAGAGCGTCGGGATCGAGATCGAGCGTCGCCGGTCGGGACGCACGGCGTCTTGAGCTGCCGCACCGCAATGGCGGCGACGGGCAGTTGTGCACACGGGCCTTGACATGCCGCAAAACATTAGGAAATCCGCCACTTTTGGCCGATCCGACTCGGTGAGATTGCATCCTGCACGAGAGTTTTCCTTGCCAATCAAGAGCTTGGCTTTTTGCCTAAAAATTAGGCAATTGTGTCGCAAGTAAGGTAAATCCGCCTCTGACGACGGCCCGGGCGTGCCCTTTGCACAGGTTTATCCACAGCTTCCGTGGATAGCGTTTCGCCTGCTCGGAAATGCTGGAGTTTCTGCAGCTTCGTGCGGGCCCGACTCGTTGACGCGGCGGCTGCGGCGAACCTAATACGCATCAATGACCGACGACGCTGACATCGAGGCAACCGAGCAGGAGATCGCAACCCCGACAGCCCTCGCCGCGGGAGCCGACACGATTCGCACCGCGTTGACCACCCTGCCGCCCGGACCCGGCGTCTATCGCATGCTCGACGCGAAAGGCGACGCGCTCTATGTCGGCAAGGCGCGCAATCTCAAGCGCCGCGTCACCCAGTACCTGCAGTTCGGGCGCATGCCCAACCGGCTGCAGCGCATGGTCAGCGAGACGCGGCAGATCGAGGTGATCACGACCCATACCGAGGTCGAGGCGCTGCTGCTCGAGAGCAACCTGATCAAGCGCCTGACACCGCGTTACAATGTGCTGCTGCGCGACGACAAGTCGTTCCCGTACATCGCCATCCTGGACGACCACGCGTTTCCCCAGCTTGCCAAGCACCGCGGAACACGCGACCGCAAGGGCAGCTATTTCGGACCGTTCGCGTCGGCCGGCGCGGTAAATCAGACGCTGACCGCCCTGCAGCGCGCATTCCTGCTGCGATCCTGCCCGGACACCGTATTCAAGGGACGCACCCGGCCGTGTCTGCTGCATCAGATCAAGCGCTGCTCGGCGCCATGCGTCGGCCGGATCTCGCACGAGGACTACGGAAAGCTCGTCGACGAAGCGAAGGAGTTCCTGTCCGGCCGGTCGCACGAGATCCAGGCGGAGCTGGGCCGGCGAATGGAGGCGGCCAGTGCGGAGCTGAACTTCGAAACCGCGGCGCTGTTTCGCGACCGCATCCGCGCGCTCACCCAGGTTCAGGCGCGCCAGGACATCAATGTCGAAGGCGTCGGTGACGCCGACATCATCGCCGCCCACCAGGCCGGCGGCCAGACCTGCATCCAGGTCTTCTTCTTCCGTAGCGGCCGGAACTACGGCAATCGCGCGTATTTCCCGCGCGCTGACCGGCATCTGACCGGCGCCGAAGTGCTCGGCGCCTTCCTGGGCCAGTTCTATGACGACAAGCCGGCGCCGCCGCTGATCCTGCTCAGCGAGGAGGTGCCCGAGAGCGCGCTGATCGCCGATGCACTGTCGCAGAAGATGGGCGGGCGCGTGCAGATCCACGTGCCGGAACGCGGCGAGAAGCGCAAACCGGTCGAGCATGCCCTTGCGAACGCGCGCGAAGCGCTGGCGCGCCGCATGGCGCAGAGCACGACCCAGGCGCGGTTGCTCGAGGGTGTCGCCGCCGCCTTGCGGCTCGAGACGCCGCCGAACCGCATCGAGGTCTACGACAACAGTCATATTTCCGGACGCGAGGCGCTCGGCGCCATGATCGTCGCGGGCCCGGAAGGGTTCATGAAGAACGCATATCGCAAGTTCAACATCCGCGGCATGGCCGGTCCCGGCAATCTCGACGGCATCACGCCCGGTGACGACTACGGTATGATGCGCGAGGTGTTCGAGCGCCGCTTCGGCCGCGCCCTCAAGGAGGATCCGACGCGGAGCAGCGGCACCTGGCCCGATCTCGTGCTGATCGACGGCGGCCAGGGCCAGCTCAATGTGGCGCTCCAGGTGATGGCCGATCTCGGCGTCAACGACATCCCGGTGGTGGCAATCGCCAAGGGGCCGGACCGCGACGCCGGCCGCGAGCGGTTCTTCATGGCGGGCCGTGAGCCCTTCTCGCTCGAGCCGCGCGATCCGGTGCTGTATTTCCTGCAGCGCCTGCGCGACGAGGCGCACCGCTTCGCTATCGGCAGCCATCGCGCGCGTCGCGCGCGCGCGATGGTGCGGTCGCCGCTCGACGAGATCGCGGGTATCGGCCCGACGCGCAAGAAGGCCCTGCTCCTCCACTTCGGCTCGGCCAAGGCGGTGTCGCGCGCGGGTCTCTCGGACCTCGAGAACGTCAGCGGAATCAGCAGGGCCGTGGCACGAAAAATTTATGACCATTTCCACGGCCCCGGAAGCTAAGATGCGGCTCTAACGCCGAGGATCAAGCCGCGCCGGACCGGATCGCCCGATGCTGACCACGCTCCCGATGACGCTGACCCTTTCCCGGATCATCGCCATACCGGTGGTGGTGGCGCTGTTCTATGTGGAGGGCGATTATGTGCGGTACGTGGCCTGTGCGATCTATACGGCCGCGGCCGTAACGGATTATTTCGACGGCTATTTCGCGCGGGCCTGGCAGCAGCAGACCAAGCTCGGGCGCATTTTCGATCCCATAGCCGACAAGCTGCTGGTCGCCGCGACGATCCTCATGCTGGTTGCGTTCGACCGCATCGGCGGCCTCGACGTGCTGCCGGCGCTGGTGATCCTGTGCCGCGAGGTCCTCGTGTCGGGCCTGCGCGAATTCCTGGCGGAGATCAACAGGCACAACCTGCCGGTCACGCGTCTCGCGAAGTGGAAGACCGGCATCCAGATGACGGCGCTCGGCTTCCTTATCGTCGGCGACGCCGCGCCAACCGCCTTCCTGCCGGTCGTGCTGATCGGTCAGGTCGGGCTCTGGAGCGCCGCTGCGCTGACGCTGGTCACTGGATACGATTATCTCGCCGAGGGTCTGAAACATGTCGGCGAAGGCGACGTTGCGCCATCGGCCAAGTCCAGCGAGCGGCCGAAGCCCGCCAAGCCGGCGCGCCCGATTCTTTGACGGGCGCGCCCCGGCGAAACCGATGAAAATCTTCGGCCTCGCGGGTTGGAGCGGCAGCGGCAAGACGACGCTCATGGTCCGGCTCATTCCGGAGCTGGTCGCGCGCGGCATCACGGTATCGACGATGAAGCACGCGCATCACGCCTTCGACGTCGATCAGCCGGGCAAGGACAGCTACGAGCACCGCGCAGCCGGCGCCACCGAAGTGATGGTCTCCTCGGCAGCCCGCTGGGCGCTGATGCACGAGCTGCGCGGGGCACCGGAGTCGAGTGTCGAGGCTCTGATCGCGCATATGACGCCGGTCGACCTGCTGATCGTCGAGGGCTTCAAGCATCATCCGCATCCGAAGCTCGAGGTGCACCGGCCCGCGCTCGGCAAGCCGCTGCTCTGCGTCGGGGATCCGCATGTCGTCGCCGTCGCGAGCGACTCGTCCATCCCCGGACTGCGCGCTCCGCTTTTCAATCTGAGCGACGTGCCGGGAATCGCGGACTTCATCATCGGTCATTGCGACCTCGCGCAACCGCGCGCCGCCTCGGCGGGGTAGGACAATGGCCCAGCTCTCCGACGACTGCTTCGCGTTCGGTGGCGAGTTGATGCGCGCCGACGCGGCGCTGAAAATCCTGAACAGCCGGATTGCGCCCGTGGCGACCCCAGTGGATATTGCGCTCACGGCCGCACGCGGTCGGATTCTCGCCGGCGACATCGTCGCCGGACGGAACGTGCCGCCGCATGACAATGCCGCCGTCGACGGCTATGCCGTGTTCTTCGACGACCTCCAGCCGGATTCGGACACGCGCCTGCCGGTCTCGGGCCGCGTCGCCGCGGGCCAGACGCTGGGCCGCGCGGCGAAGCGGGGAACCGCGGTGCGCGTCCTCACCGGCGCGCCGATGCCCGAAGGGCCCGACACCGTGTTCATGCAGGAAGACTGCCGCGTCGATCGCGATGCCGTCACTCTGCCGCCCGGAATCAAGCGCGGCGCCAACCGCCGCAAGGCCGGCGAGGACGTAAAGAGCGGCGCGACCATCCTGGTCAGCGGCCACCGCCTGCGGCCGCAGGATGTCGGGCTCGCCGCCTCGATCGGCATCACCTCCCTCTCCGTGTTCCGTCCGCTGAAGGTGGCGATCTTCTCGACCGGCGACGAGCTGCGCGAGCCCGGCGAGGAAACGCCACCCGGCGCGGTCTACGACGCCAACCGCTACGTGCTCCGCGCGCTGCTGGAGCAGCTCGGCTGCGAGATCGCCGACTACGGCATCCTGCGCGACCGGCCCGATCTGGTCCGCGACACGCTGGCGCGCGCCGCCGGCGAATGCGACGCGCTCGTCACCTCCGGCGGCATGTCAACCGGCGAGGAAGACCATGTCCGCGACGCCGTCGCAGCGCTCGGTTCGATCCATTTCTGGCGCCTCGCGATTCGCCCGGGACGACCGGTGGCGCTCGGTCAGGTCAGAGGCGTGCCGTTCGTCGGCCTGCCCGGCAACCCGGTGGCGATGATGGTCACCTTTCTGCGATTCGCCCGCCCGCTCCTGCTCGGCCTCGGCGGCGCGAACGAGACCGAACGCGAGCCGCATCTGTTCCGTGTCCGCGCGGCTTTCGAAATAAGGAAGAAGCACGGCCGCCGCGAATGGATCCGCGCGCGCCTCGAAACCGGCGCCGACGGCGTGCCGGTCGCGGTCAAGTACCCGCGCGACGGTGCCGGCATCCTGACATCGCTGGTCGAATCCGACGGGCTGATCGAGCTGCCAGAGGAGTTGACGCACGCGCCCGCAGACACGATGGTCGACTTCCTGCCGTTCAGCGAGGTCGCGGCATGAAACTGGTCTATTTCGCGTGGCTGCGCACGCGTATCGGCAAGGGCGAGGAAGTCCTGACGCCGCCGATCGAAGTGCGCACCGTGCGCGCCCTGCTCGACTGGCTCAAGGACCGGTCGCCCGGCCATGCCGAGGCGCTCAAGAATCTCGATGTCGTCCGCGTCGCCGTGAACCACGAGCACGTCCAGCTCGACGCGCCCGTCGGCCCGAACGACGAGGTTGCCCTGTTCCCGCCGGTGACGGGAGGGTGATGTCGTGCTACACCATCCACACTTGTCGCCTCATCCTGAGGAGCGATTTCGCTTCGGGCGAAATCGCGTCTCGAAGGATGGACGAGTGGCACGATCTTTCTTGCGGCCCATCCTTCGAGACGCCGTTCGCCTTATCGGCGAACGGCTCCTCAGGATGAGGATGGTTCCTGTTGCGCGAGCGCAGGTCCATCCATGATCCGCGTCCAGCGCGAGGATTTCGATTCCGGCGCCGAAATGATGGCGCTCACCGCCGGGCGCCACGACATCGGCGGCGTGGTCTCGTTCGTCGGCCTCGTCCGCGACATGGCAGGCGGCGCGAAGATCGGCGCGATGACGCTCGAGCACTATCCCGGCATGACCGAAAAGCAGCTCGGCGCGATCGAGGCCGAAGCGAACAAGCGCTGGCCGCTCTCGGCGTGCCTCATCATTCACCGATACGGCAAGCTCGAGCCCGGCGACCGCATCGTCCTGGTGATCACGGCCTCGCCGCACCGCGACGCGGCGTTCGACGCGTGCCGTTTCCTGATCGACTGGCTCAAGACCAAGGCGCCGTTCTGGAAGCTCGAAGACACCGAGCACGGCGCCAAATGGGTCGACGCCGACGCCAAGGACGCCGACGCCGCCGCGCGCTGGGTGGAGAAGTAGTTCAGCATTTCTGCGACATCGCGGGCTTGACCCGCGGATCCATTTCTCAGCGTACCGATCGTACACGTAGTGCACGCGCCGGTGCTGCTGCCGGATGGACCCGCGGATCAAGTCCACGGGTGACGCATCAAAGAATGCGCGACGCGCAGTCGCTCACGCCGCCTTCGCGGGCGGCGTCCGCACCAGCTTCGAATAATCGTCCATCAGGTTCTTGGTGATGTCGCCGGGCTTGAACTTGTACTGGGCGATCTCGCCCACCGGCGTCACTTCGGCTGCGGTGCCTGTCAGGAACACTTCCTGCGCCTTGCCGAGCTCGTCGGGCATGATCGCGCGCTCGTGGATGCGGTACTGGCGCTGGCGCGCGAGGTCCATGACCGTGCGGCGGGTGATGCCGTCGAGGAAGCAGTCGGGCTTCGGCGTGTGGATCTCGCCGTTGATGACCAGGAAGATGTTGGCGCCGGTTGCCTCGGCGATCTGGCCGCGCCAGTCGAGCATCAGCGCGTCCTGGCAGCCCTGCGCCTCGGCCGCG
The DNA here is from genome assembly GCA_041690495.1 of Alphaproteobacteria bacterium. Taxonomy (GTDB): domain Bacteria; phylum Pseudomonadota; class Alphaproteobacteria; order CACIAM-22H2; family CACIAM-22H2; genus DATAAP01. The sequence goes on from JAWLHE010000004.1 coordinate 125,786, forward strand.
TGCTTCGACATGGTGCAGATCATGTACAGCCCGGTCGCCTTCGCCGCGGTCGGCGCCGTATTCGGCGCCGGACGCCGCCAGTCGGCGATGGTCAGGCGAATACCCTTCTCGCGCAGCTCCGGCGAGAAGTAGGACGGCCACGGCCACACGCAGACCGCGGTGTTGATCCTGGTCGCCTGCGCCGACACGCCCATCATCTCCGAGCCGCGCCAGGCGATCGGCCGCACATAGCAGTCGGTCAGGTTGTTGGCCTTCATCGTCTCGATCTTGGCCTGATCGAGCTGTGCCGCCGTGTAGGGCACGTCGAAGCCGAGAATCTTGCCGGAGTTGATCAGCCGCTCGCTGTGCTCGCGCGACTTGAAGACGTGGCCGTTATAGGCACGCTCGCCCTCGAACACCGCGCTGGCGTAGTGCAGCGCATGGGTCAGGACATGGACCTTCGCCTCGCGCCAGGGGACCAGCTTGCCGTTCAGCCAGATGAATCCGTCGCGGTCGTCGAAGGGGATGATTTGCGGAGCAGCCATCGGTTCTTTCCTTGCGTTAACCAGCCTGGAGGCGAAGTTCCGTTGCGCAGAATGTCTGCCAGAAGAAACACACCAGCCATTTTATGTCAACAAAGCTGACGTATACCCCGGTTGCGGAAATCGCATATATGTCAGAGGGACTGACACACCAGACGTTACCTCGCTCCACCATGGCTGACCTCAAACCCGGCGTCCACCAGCTGTTTCTGCGCGACGAGGAGCTGCGCCAGGGCATCGAGCTCCTGTTCTATGCCTATCGCGACTTCACCGCCGGCCCCGACGCGATCCTCGCGAAGCTCGGCTTCGGCCGCGCCCACCACCGCGTCATCTACTTCGTCGGCCGCTATCCCGGCATAAAGGTCGGCGAGCTGCTGGCGATTTTGCGCATCACCAAGCAGAGCCTGAGCCGGGTGCTCGGCCAGCTCGTGCGCGAGGGCTACATCACGCACAAGCCCGGCCCGACCGACCGCCGCGAGCGCCGCCTCGAGCTGACGGCCGCGGGCATCGATCTCGAGCGCCAGCTTACCGAGACCCAGCGCGCGCGCGTCGCCGCCGCCTATCGCGCCGCCGGTGCCGGCGCGGTCGAGGGCTACAAGCGCGTGCTGCTCGGCCTGATCGACGAGACCGACCGGACGCGTTTCATCGGCGCGGTGGCGCCGCTGGCGCGCGGGCGATGAACGACGAGACGGCGCATATCCTGGTCGTCGATGACGACGCGCGGCTGCGCGACCTGCTGCGTCAGTTCCTGTCAGGCAACGGCTTTCGCGTGACGACGGCGAAGGACGCCGCCGATGCGCTCGGCAAGATCGAGGCGATCGCCTTCGACCTGCTCGTGCTCGACGTGATGATGCCCGGCGAGAGCGGCATCGAGCTCACGAAGCGGCTGCGCGCCTCGAGCGAGGTGCCGATCCTGTTGCTGACCGCGATGGGCGAGCCGCCCGAGCGCATCGCCGGGCTGGCGAGCGGCGCCGACGACTACATCGTCAAGCCGTTCGAGCCCGACGAACTGCTGTTGCGGGTGCGCGCGGTGCTTCGCCGCGCGCCGCGCGTGCCCGCCGAAGCCGTCGAGGCCGTCCGCTTCGGCGAGTTCCGCTTCGATTTCGATCGCGAGGAGTTGCGTCGCGGCGACGCGCTGATCCACCTGACCTCCGCCGAATCGTCGCTCCTCAAGGTGCTGGCGCAGCATGCCGGCGCCGCGGTCAAGCGGGTGGACCTGCTGCGCCTGTCGCGCATCTCGGGCGGCGAGCGCACGGTGGACGTGCAGGTCACGCGCCTGCGTCGCAAGATCGAGGACGACCCCAGGCTGCCGCGCTTCATCCAGACCGCGCGCGGGGCCGGCTACCTGTTGCGGACCGATTAGGGTACGGTGGGCGGGTGCTGAAACGCTACATGCCTCGCAGCCTGTTCGGGCGCGCCCTGGTCATCATCGTGACGCCGGTGGTGCTGGTGCAGCTCGTCGCCGCGTTCGTTTTCTACGACCGTGTCTGGGAGACGGTGACGCGGCGCCTTGCCGCCGGCCTCGCCGGCGATGTCGGCGTGATCGTTCAGTTCTTCAGCCGCTTCCCCGAGGCCGAGGACCGCGAGTGGATGTTCGACGTGCAGCCGCTCGCGACCGGCCTGGTGGCGACGTTCGAGCCCGGCACGATCCTGCAGCAGACCGGCCCGGAACGCGGCTCCGGGCTGCTCGAGCGCGTGCTGGTGCACCAGATCAACGAGCGCGTCCGTCGCCCCTTCCTGCTCGATGTCTGGACGCATGACCGCGAGGTGTGGATCGACGTGCAGCTGCCGGACGGGGTGCTCAAGGTGCGCGCCCAGCGCGAGCGCGTGTTCACCTCCACAGTCTACATCTTCCTGATGTGGATGGTCGGCTCGTCCCTGATTTTCCTCGCGATCGCCTCCGTGTTCATGCGCAACCAGGTTCGTCCGATCCGCCGCCTCGCCGACGTCGCCGAGGAATTCGGCAAGGGCCGCGACGTTTCCGACTTCCGGCCCGCCGGCGCCGCCGAGGTGCGCCAGGCCGCGGCCGCATTCATCGTCATGCGCGAACGCATCACCCGCCACCTGCAGCAGCGCACCGAGATGCTGGCCGGCATCAGCCACGACCTGCGCACGCCACTGACGCGCATGAAGCTCGAGCTCGCCATGCTCGGCGACAGCAATCCGTCGGTCGCCGGGCTCAAGACCGACGTCTCCGACATGGAGCGCATGGTCGACTCCTATCTCGCCTTCGTGCGCGGCGAGGGCGAGGAAGCGCCCGAGCCGGTCGACCTCGGCCGGCTGATCGGCGATCTCGCCAGCATCCGGCGCCGCGAGGGCCATGCGGTCGAGGTGGAGACCGATGGCGACCTCACCGTCTCGCTGCGGCCGCAGGCAGCCAAGCGATGCTTCGACAACCTGATCGCCAACGCCATCCGCCACGGCACCAAGGTCGAGGTGCACGCGGCGCGGCGCGGCCGCTCGCTCGAGGTGACGGTCGACGACAACGGCCCGGGTATTCCGCCGAACGCCCGCGAGGACGTTTTCAAGCCGTTCTACCGCATCGACCCTTCGCGCAACGTCGCGACCGGCGGCGTCGGGCTGGGCCTCACCATCGCCCGCGACTTCGTGCGCGGGCATGGCGGCGAGATCACGCTGTCGGACTCGCCCCTGAACGGCCTGCGCGTCCGCATCAAGCTGCCGGTATAGGGTCGCGGCGACCGACGCCCTGATACGTTCACGCGACCGCGAAATAGCTCAGAACGGCTTTCCGCTGTCTGGAATGTCGAGCTTGGCCACTATCTGGAATGTCGAGCTTAAACCGGCACGAACCCACCCGAACCCTGGCGTCGCCTGTCGAGCCGGCCCCATCCGGTCGCACCGCCGCCCTTGCGCCGCTTCCCGACCACCCGGCGCGGCGCACCTCACTGAAGTCAAGCCATTCCAGTCGCTGCAGTCGCAGGCGCGCGAGACGGCGACGATTCCGCCGTGTTATACTAAATTGAATAACGTAATCCGGTGAAAGCGCCGGACATCTTGCCATCCCCCCAAATCGGAGCCGATCCATACCGGAAAGCCCCCGCGTTCCCATCGTCGGTATCGGCGCGTCGGCCGGCGGTGTCGAAGCGCTCGAGGAGCTCTTTCGCACGATGCCGGCCGACGTCGGGTTGGCCTATGTCGTCGTGACCCATCTCGGCCCGGGTCACACCAGCATGCTGCCGGAAATCATCGACCGCCAAACCGCCATGCCGGTCGCGCACTTGCGTGACGATGACGAAGTCGCCGCGAACCGCGTCTACGTGCTGCCTCCCGACACGACCGTAACGACGGAGAATGGGCGCCTTCGCCTGCATCGCACGAGCGCGGCGCAACGCGAGTACAACCCGATCGACATATTCTTCGCCTCGCTCGCCGAGGATCGGGGCGAGCGGGCCGTCGGGATCGTCCTTTCCGGCAGCGGCCGCGACGGGACACTCGGCATCAAGATGATCAAGGAACATGGGGGACTCACCATCGCCCAGGGGAGTGACGGCTCGCATCCGCGCTACCCCAGCATGCCCGAGAGCGCCATCGCCTCCGGCCTCGTCGATCTCGTCGTTCCGGTCGAACATATACCCGCCAAGCTCGCAAACTTCGCGCGCAACCTGGACGACCTGGCCGAGATTCTTTCCGAGAGCGACCGCCAGGCCGAGCGGGTCACGACGGCGCGCCTGACGGTCTGCCAGATCCTGCGCAATGAGACCGGGCACGATTTCAGCGGCTACAAACCCGCAACCGTGCTGCGCCGGATTCACCGCCGCATGGAGGTGCTCCAGCTCGATACGATCGAGAGCTATATCGAGCGGCTGCGTCGGGACCGTGACGAGGTGGTCAGGCTGTTTCAGGATGTCCTCATCGGCGTGACCCGATTTTTTCGCGACCAGCAGGCCTTCGAGGCTCTGCAGCGGATCATTCCGCGGCTCTTCGAGGGGCGCTCCGCCGATGAGCCGGTGCGCGTCTGGGTCGCGGGATGCTCGACCGGCGAAGAGGCGTACACGATCGCCCTTCTCCTGCGCGAGCACATGGAAACGCTTCGCGTCGCGCCGCGCGTTCAGATCTTCGCGACCGACATCGATGAGTCGGCGCTCGAGATCGCGCGCAGCGGGCGCTATCCCGCCCCGCTTCTCCGCGATCTCTCGCCGGAGCGCCTCGCGCGCTTCTTCATCAAGGACGGCGAAAGCTACGTGACGACCAAGGCGCTGCGCGAACTGTGCGCCTTCTCGGCCCACAGCATCATCCGCGATCCGCCGTTCTCGCGCATCGACCTGATCTCCTGTCGGAACCTCCTCATCTATCTCGGCCCCGAGCTGCAGAAGCGCGTCCTGCCGTTATTCCACTACGCGCTGCGGCCGGGGGGCTTTCTGTTTCTCGGCACCTCCGAAACCGTCAGTCAGCATGCGGACCTGTTTGCCCCCGTGGACAAGGCGCAGCGCGTCTTCCAGAAGCGGGAATACGCGAGGATGCGTGTCCCTTTCACGGTGCCGACGAACGTGCCGCGGCGTGTATCGGCAGCGGGAGGCACCACCGTAGCCCCGCAGGCCGGCGGACCGCCGCTGCGCGCCGCTGTGGAGGCGCGCGTGCTGGAGCGCTTCGCACCGGCGCATGTCCTGGTCAACCGGGAAGGAGAAGTCGTCCACTACTCGGCCGGCACCGGCAAGTATCTCGAACCGGCGGCAGGCGCTCCGAGTCGGCAGATCTTCGCGGCGGCGCGCCGCGGCCTCCGGTCGGAGCTGCGCTCCGCTCTCAACGAGTCGGTGCAAACCCGCCAGCGGACCGTGCGCGACAACGTGGTAGTCGAGGTCGACGACCGCTCGCAGCCGCTTCAGCTGGTGGTCGAGCCGTTCGAGAGCGCAGGCGGCGACGCGCTGTTCCTCATGCTCTTCATCGATCGCGGTCCGCCGCTGAGTCCTGACGAGACGGCAGCAGCCAGGCGGAGTTCGGATGGCAACCGCACGGTCGAGCAGCTGGAGCGCGAGCTAAGCGAAACACGCGATCGGCTCCAGTCCACAATCGAGGCATACGAGACGTCGCTTGAGGAGTTGAAGTCGAGCCAGGAAGAAATGGTCTCGATGAACGAGGAGCTCCAGTCCACGAACGAGGAGATGGAGACGTCAAAGGAGGAACTGCAATCCATCAACGAGGAGCTCCAGACCGTCAATTCGGAGCTGAACCTCAAGGTCGACGCGCTGGACCGCGCCAACAACGACCTCAAGAACCTGTTCGAGAGTACGCAGATCGCGACGGTATTCCTCGACAATGAACTCGTGATCCGAAGCTTTACGCCGGCGATGACCGCCATCTTCAAGCTCATTCCGGGCGACAAGGGCCGGCCGCTGACCGATATCGCCGCGAATATCGACTACCCCGAGCTACGCCAGGACATCCAGGCCGTCTTCGACACCCACCAGCCGGTCGAACGCCGCTGCCAGTCGCAAGACGGCACCATCCACTACCTGGCACGCCTGCTGCCGTATCGCGGGGCGGAAGGCGCTCTGGACGGCGTCATCGTGACATTCATCGACGTGACCAAGGTGGTACGCGGCGAGGAATTCAAGACGCTGGCCGAGGAGCTCAATCACCGCGTCCGCAACATGCTGACCGTGGTCGTTGGGCTCGCGCGCCTGACTTTGACGGACACACCCGACCCTAGAGCGGGAACGAAAATCTTCGTCTCGCGCCTTCATGCCATGGCCCGAGCCTACAATCTGCTCTCGAAGAAAGACTGGGGCGAGGTGGAACTGCACGACGTCGTGGACGTCGAGCTTTCCCCTTATGCTGACGCGGAACGGCCGCGCGTGATGATCGAAGGACCGACGATCCGGCTCACGCCAAAAGCGGCGCTGGCCGTTAATCTTGTCGTGCATGAACTGGTGACCAATGCGGCCAAGTACGGCGCGCTGTCGCAGGTCGGCGGCGACGTGCACGTCGCGTGGTCGGTGACCGATGAATCGGGATCCAAGCGCGTCGTTCTGGACTGGCGAGAGAGAAACGGAGCGCCCGTGGTAGCGCCCAAGCGGAAGGGCTTCGGTACGCAGCTGATCGAGCAGCAGGTCGGGCATGGCCTCGGCGGCAAGGTCGACATGACATATGCGCCTGACGGATTCCGGGCCAGGCTGGATTTTCCGTTGGGTCCAAAGACAGTCGTGTCGAAAGCGCGCGATTCATGAACTTGGATGATCTTGTCGGACGCCGTGTTCTGGTCGTAGAGGACGATCCCCTCATAGCAGCAACGCAGAAAATGGTTCTCGAGAGCGCGGGGTGCACGGTTCTTGGCCCGGATAGCGGGGTTGGCGCGGCACTTCGCACGATCGGCGCGCACCGAATCGATCTCGCTCTTCTGGACGTCAATCTCGGGGACGAGGCGGCATTTCCGGTCGCGGATGCGCTGGCCGCGCGGGGCGTGCCGTTCGTATTTCTCACCGGCTACGGCAGCGAGACGCTGCCGTCGATGCACAGGAATCGGCCCTGCCTGACAAAGCCGTGCGAAGATGACGATCTTCTCGCCGCATTATGCGACGCTCTTCGCAGAAAGCCGCAGCACCGGGTGGAACAACGGAGCTGAGCCGCGCGAAAGCGGGGCGTTGACGCCCCCTGACCGATCAGAACAGCCTGCCGCCGTCCGGGACCTTGAGGTCCGGCGAGAACAGCACCACGGCACCAGCGGCATCGGGAAAGCCGAGCACCAGCACTTCCGACATGAACGGACCGATCTGGCGTGGCGGAAAATTGACCACCGCGGCCACCTGCTTGCCGATCAGCGCGTCCGGCTTGTAGTGCACGGTGATCTGCGCCGAGCTCTTGCGAATGCCGATCTCCGGGCCGAAATCGACGCGGAGCTTGAAGGCCGGCTTGCGCGCCTCCGGAAACGGCTCGGCGCCGATGATGGTGCCGACGCGGATATCGACTTTTGCGAAGTCGTCATAGGCGATCTTGGTCATGGCGGCCGGAATCTATAACGGGGCCGCGCGCAAAGAAAAAGGCCGCCGGCACCGGGCCGGCGGCCTTCCTCGTGGCAGACGAAATCGTCAGGCGGCGCGCGGCGCCTTGCCGCTGGTCTTGGCAATGAGGCCCTTGACCTCGTCGAAACCCTCGGCGACGCGCTTGTTGATGAGGTCGATCGCCTGACCCTGCGAGCGGGCGACGAGCTCGGTCAGCTCGCGGGTGTTGGCGACGGCGCGCTCGAAGGCCGCCTTGGTCAGCTCGGCCTGGCGCGAGGCTTTCTCCTCGGGGCTACCGGCGGCAAACATCTCTTTCATGGCCTTGTTCGCCTCGTCCACCGACTGGCGGACCATCTCGGCCTGGCGCCTGGCGAGGCTCTGGAATCCGTCCAGGGCTGCCTGGTTGGCGGCGGTAAACGCCTCGATGTTGCGACGCTGGCCGGCGAGGACCGCCTCGAAATCGAAGCCGTTAACCTTGAAATCGGAGAAGAGCTTGGAAGGATTGAAGAATTTGCTGACGTCGAAGTCGCTAAAAGGAGATTGGGTCGTGGCCATTGCCGGTCCTTTCTCTGGCACGCTCGCTGCGGTGCAGCAAAATCGGCAGGAGAATGACCTCTGCCCATCCCTTAGTCAACCGATTTGTTGCGCTGCAACAAAACAGCTCAGGCGGCGCTGGCGGCCTCTCTCCCGCGCCGGCCGAACCCCGGGATGCTGCGGATGAAGAACTCCGCCTGCCTCAGGGACCGGTCGAGGGCGGCAAGGGTACTGGCCTTGTCCTCGCTGTCGTCGTCGAGCCATGTCCGCATTGTCGCAAGATAGACTGCGGCCAGTCCGTTGACCCGCAGAATGCCGCCAATGCCGCCGGTCTCGACCCCGGCGGCTTCCGCCATCCACCGCATTGCGTTGAGGAATCGGGGGCCGGTGCAGAGCGCAACGGTCGGATCGCGCGGCAGATCCCGCACCAGGGCACGGACCGCGGGCCGGTACGGCTCCAGCGCATCGAGCCGCCGCATCACCAGATCGAACAGCCGGTCACGGATCGAGTCGGCGCCATCGGCGGCGCCCTCGAGCGTTTTCTCATTGATACGCCGCTCGAAGGCATCGAGCACCGCCAGCTTCGACGGGAACATGGCATAGAGCCTGGCGAGCGAGAGATCCGCCGCGGCCGCGATGTCGGCGAGCGCCACATTGCGCCAGCCGCGGCCGGCGATCAGATCCATGGTCGCGTCGATGATCTCGTCGGCCGAGGCGGCGCCGGCTGCACGTGTGCCTGGCTCGCGCTCGGCACCCGCCCGCCCGGTCCTGCGTTTGCCTTTGGCCTTCTTTGCCTTTGCCATCGCCGTCCTCCGTGGTCAGACTCAGGGAGAACGGCAGCGGTGTCAAACCGTTCCGGTTGGCGGAAGCGGCGGCTCGGCGATGTCGGCCGGCTCGCCGCCGGCGATCCTCAGCAGCTCTTCGGGAGCGAGGCTGAATACGGCGTTGGGCGTGCCGGCCGCGGCCCAGATCCGCTCGAACTCCAGCAGGTCGCGGTCGATCACCTTGCGAATCGGCCGTGCATGGCCGACCGGCGGCACGCCGCCGATCGCGAACCCGGTCGCCGCGCGCACGAAATCCGCGTCCGCCTTCCTGAGCTTCTCGCCGATCAGCGCCGCGACCTTGCGCTCGTCGATGCGGTTGACGCCGCTGGCGATCACCATGATCGGCGCGCCGCTGGTGGCGCCCTTGAACAGGATCGACTTGGCGATCTGCGCCACCGTGCAGCCGATCGCCGCAGCGGCCTCGGCGGAGCTGCGTGTGGTCTGCGCGAACTCGATGACACGATGGCCGAAACCGAGCGCCGTCAGCGCCTCCTGCACGCGCGCCGCGGCCGGGCTTAACGCAGCCATTGTGGCTCAGCCCGCAAGCTCGCGCGAGCGGCGCGCCGCCGCGGCCACCGCCTTCACGAGGAGCGGCCGCATTCCGTCGTCCGCCATCAGCACCGCGAGCGCTGCCGCCGTGGTGCCGCCGGGCGAGGTCACGTTCTTGCGCAGCGTCGCCGCCGAGTCCGGCGAGCGGTGCAGCAGCTCTCCTGCGCCAGCGACCGTTGCGCGCGCGAGGCGCGCGGCGAGATCCTCGGGCAGTCCGGCGGCACGACCGGCTTCCGCCAGGCATTCGGCGAGCAGAAACACGTAGGCCGGCCCGCTGCCGGACACGGCAGTGACAGCGTCGATCAGAGCCTCGTCCTCGACCCAGCCGACCTCGCCGACGGCGCCGAGCAGCTCTTCCGCCAGCGCGCGCTGCCGCCCGTCGACGTGCCGATTGGCGCAGGCAACGGTGATGCCGCGTCCGACCTGCGCCGGCGTGTTGGGCATGGCGCGAATGACCGGCACGTCGCCGAGATGCTTTTCAAAGAACCCGAGCGTTCTTCCCGCGGCGATCGACACGAACAGCGCGCCGGGAGCCGCAAAGCGGCGATAGGGCGGCACGACGTCATCCATGACTTGCGGCTTGGTCGCGAACACCACCACCGCCGGCTCAAACGAGCCGAGTACGCCCGCATCGCGATGGACGACCACGTCGGGATGCTGCCGGAACGCGCCGTCGACCGTGCCCGGCTCGACGACCGCAACCTGCGCGACGCTGCGCCGCTCGAGCCAGCCCGAAAGGAGCGCGCCGCCCATCTTGCCGCAGCCGACGAGCAGCAGCGCTGGCCGATCACCTCGCATGGTCTCTGTCTTTACTTATGCTTCGCCCTGCGGATCGAGGCAGGCTGCGGCGACCGCATCGCTCGGATCCTTGCCGCCCCAGATCACGTACTGGAAGGCTGGATAATAGCGGTCGCACTCGTTGATGGCGACATCGACCAGATCCTCGAGCTGCTCGACCGAAGCGCCGCCTCTCGCCCCGCGCAGCGGCACGGCATGGCGGAACATCGGCATGTCCTCATCCGAGCAGAGATCGAAATGGCCGAGCCAGAGCCGCTCATTGGCCAGCGCCAGCAGCTCGTTGACCGCGCCGCGGCGGTATCTGGGAACACGCAGGTCGAGCCCGCATGAGAACTGCAGCGCGCTCATGTCCGAACTCCAGCCGAAATAAAGCCGGTAGTCGCCCCATTTTCCGCACAGCTGCGCGACCAGCTCGTCGTCATTCGTCCGGTCGAAGGCCCATTCGTTGGCAGAAGCTATTTCTTCAACGAGATCAAGAGGATGATGTTGCCCGAAACTGGATGCCGAAACGTCTGGCATGTGAGCGCCTCTCAGTGCGCAACTGACGAGCTATGGCACCGGAATCGCGATCGCTCTTCGACAGGTTGTGTAAAAAACGACCGCGACACACAACAGAAAGTAGGTTGCCAGACGGGATTCTGCCGCGCAAGCGCAAAAGACCGCGCCTGTTGAATTTCCTGTGGGTTATTCGGCGTCTCCGCACATCCGGCAGCGCCGCGCCGGAAACCCGGCGATACTAGATTACTAATCGTCGCCGCGGCGCGGACCGTGGGCGGCGATGGCGGCCTCGAGCGCCGCGACCTTTGCGGCCAATGCCTCGTTCTCCTCGCGCGCGCGGGCCGCCATCGCCCTGACCACCTCGAACTCTTCGCGCGTGACGAGATCCTGCGACTTGAGCCATCTGTCCATGATGCCGCGCAGTTGCGCCTCGATCTCGCTGCGAACGCCCGAGAGCGCGCCAAGCGCTCCGCTCGCAGCGCGCGCGATGTCGTCGAAGAAGCGATTGTCGGTCTGCATGGAAGCCTCGTAGTGACGTGTCGTGTTATTATCCATCATCGCGCCGCGCTGCGCCACACGTCGCCGCCCGAGGCGCGTATGGACCACCTGCGCCGCGTCGGCTATACGGCGTCGTTCACTCCGCTCGAGGACGGCGCGCAAGCATGCTCACGACCGTCCCGGCGCGGCCGCCCCGCATCGCTGAACAGAGAGGCCGGACTTGATTGCGCTCACGCTCACCTTTCCCGCGCTCGATCCGGTCGCCATCCAGCTCGGGCCGCTGGCGATCCGCTGGTACGCGCTGGCCTATATCGCCGGAATCCTGCTCGGCTGGCGTTATGCGATATATCTTGCCGGCCGCCCGCCCCATGTCATGGACCGGATGACGGTCGACGACTTCATCGTCTGGGTGACCGTCGGCATCATCCTTGGCGGCCGCCTGGGCTACGTACTGTTCTACAAGCCCGGCTACTATCTCCATCAGCCCCTGGAGATCGCGTATCTATGGCGCGGCGGCATGTCGTTTCACGGCGGCATGCTCGGCGTAATCCTGGCGATCGTGCTGTTCGCGCGGCGACGGAACATTCCGCTGCTCGCGCTCGGCGACATCGTCTGCGCGACCGTGCCGATCGGGCTGTTCTTCGGCCGCATCGCCAACTTCATCAACGCCGAGCTCTATGGCCGCGTCACCGACGTCCCGTGGGCGATGGTCTTTCCGCACAGCGACGGCCAGCCGCGCCATCCCAGCCAGCTTTATCAGGCGGCGCTCGAGGGCGTCGTCCTCTTCATCGTCCTCGCCGTCCTCGCGCGCCGGACGGAACTGCGCCGGCGCCCCGGCCTGATCAGCGGCACGTTTCTCGGCGGCTACGCGGTTGCGCGCATGATCGGCGAGCTTTTCCGCGAGCCGGACGCGCATCTCGGCTTCATCCTGGGTCCGGTGACGATGGGGCAGCTCCTGTCGGTTCCGATGCTCGCTGCCGGCATCTACCTGATCGTGACGAGCCGGCGCCGGACGCCGCTGCCGCTCGCGAAACCTGCGGCGTGACGCCGCTGGGCCGCGTCCTGATCGAGCGTATCCGGCGCGATGGCGCGCTGCCGGTCGCCGAGTACATGGCGCTATGCCTGAGCGATCCGGAGCATGGCTATTACCGCCGCGCCGACGCGATCGGCAGCGGCGGCGATTTCGTCACGGCCCCCGAAATCAGCCAGATGTTCGGCGAAATGCTCGGCCTGTGGGCCGCGGAGGTATGGAACGGTATGGGCCGCCCGGCCGTCGTCCGCCTTGTCGAGCTCGGCCCCGGCCGCGGCACCCTGATGGCAGACGCCCTGCGCGCGATCGGCAAGGCGATCCCTGCGTTCGGGGCGGCGATAGACCTGCATCTGGTCGAGATCAACAGCCAGCTCCGCGCACGCCAGGCCGCAGCGCTGGCTGCGGCGCGACCGAGCTGGCACGAATCCGTCGAGACGATTCCATCCGGCCCTGCAATCGTCCTCGCCAATGAGTTCTTCGATGCGTTGCCGGTCCGGCAATTCGAATGCACGGCCGAGGGCTGGCGCGAGCGCTGCGTCGGCGTCGATGCCGCCGGCGACCGGCTCGTCTTCATGGCGGGCCCGCTCGCGGCGGCGCCTCCGCTCGAACCCGCCCACCATGCCGCCGGGATCGGCGAGATCGTCGAGATATCGCCGGCCTGCCGCGCGCTCGCGGCGACGATTGCGGGACGCCTGGCCGCCGAGGGCGGCGCCGCGCTGATCATCGATTACGGTCCGATCGCGAGCGGCGTCGGCGACAGCCTGCAGGCGGTGCGGCGCCATCGCAAGATCGGACCGCTCGATGCACCCGGCGAAAGCGACCTGACGGCGCATGTCGATTTCGCCGCACTCGGCCGCGCCGCGCGCGGAGCCGGCGCTGCGGTCCACGGGCCGCTGCCGCAAGGCGTCTTCCTCCACCGCATCGGCATGGCCGCACGCGCGGCGACTCTGCTGCGCGGCGCCGCGCCGGAGCAGGCACGCCATATTATTGCCGCATGCGAGCGCTTGATCGGCGAGGCTGGAATGGGCACCCTCTTCAAGGCACTGGCAATCACGGCGCCCGGTGCACCGGCCCCGCCCGGATTCGACCCCTCCCCCGCCACCTGACGCGATACACGATGCTGACGCTTGGCCCCTTCAACGAGATCGACGGAGTCCGTCACGGATTCTTCACCCGCGAGGGCGGCGTGAGCGAGGGACTCTACGCTTCGCTCAATTGCGGCCTCGGCTCCGGCGACGATGCCGACAACGTCGCGACCAACCGCCGCCGCGCGATGGGGCGGCTCGGTCTCGCTGGCGAAGCGCTCGTCACCTGCTATCAGGTCCACAGCCCCGCGGTGGCCGAGGTCGAGGAACCGTGGACGCGCGACAATGCGCCGCGCGCCGACGCCATGGTGACGGCGAGGCCGGGTGTGGCGCTCGGCATCCTCACGGCCGATTGCGCGCCGGTGCTGTTCGCAGACCGCAAGGCGCGCGTCGTCGGCGCGGCGCATGCCGGCTGGCGCGGCGCCGTGAGCGGCGTACTCGACGCGACGGTCGAGGCGATGAGCAGGCACGGCGCGCGGCCCGCGACGATGATTGCCGCGATCGGCCCCTGCATCGCGCAGCGGTCCTACGAGGTCGGCCCGGAATTCCCCGCGCCGTTCATCGCGGCGGATCCCGCGGACGCGATGTTCTTCGTTCCATCGAGCCGCCCCGGGCATTTCATGTTCGACCTGCGCGGCTATGTCGCGCGACGCCTGGCGAAGATCGGAATCGGCGAGGTCCACCAGATGCCGAACGATACCTGCCGCGAGGAGGAGCGCTTCTTCAGCTATCGCCGCGCCTGCCTGCGCGGCGAAAAGGACTACGGACGCGGGCTGTCCGCCATCACCCTGCAGTGCTGAACCGCGGTCCATGCGATGCCGTATCTGTTTCTCTTCTTCGTGTTCTGCTTCCTCGGGCTGCTGGCGACCTGTGCGATCTGACCGTTTCGTCCCCCTCGCTCTGATCGCGTGTCTGCTCGCGGGCGCGTGCGGAAACCTGCCGCGCCCATTCCAGCCCGATGACAAGAGCGAGTCCAACCGGCTGCTGATCCTGCCCGACCGCGCCGGCGTGATCGTCCTCCCGGTCGCCGGCCTGCCCGAGCCGGTTGCGGTCGAGCTCGCCGAGCGGCTGGCCGACGCACTGCGGCGCGAGAACATCCCGGCGACCACCGGCGAGGGCAATCGTGCCAGCTATCAGCTCGAGGGCGAGACGACGGTCGATGCGGACGGCGTTCCGGTCGCATCGTTCGAGCTGCGCGACGCGCGCAGCGCGCTGATCAAGAGCCATCGCGTCAAGCTCGATCGCGGCGTCCAGACCGGCGCCGGCCTCGATCTTATGGCGGTCGCGCGCGATGCTGCACTGGCGCTGGCCGCGGCGCTCCAGCCCGAGGCGGTCGAACCGCCGGCGCAGCGGCTCGCACTTCGGGTCGGCGAGGTAACCGGAGCCCCCGGCGAAGGCGGCATGGCGCTCGCGCGCTCGCTCGACTACGCGCTGCGCCGCACCGGCGTGAGGCTGGCGCCGGACAGCGATGCGGACAGTGCGGTCGTGCGCGGCGCCGTGACCATTGTGCCGCGCGGTCCGAAGCTGCGCAGCGTCGCGATCGTGTGGACCGTCTTCGCGCCGGACGGCACTGAGCTGGGCAAGGTGCAACAGGAGAACGACGTGACCCAGGAATTCATCGACCACGCCTGGCCCGAGATGGCGAGCGCCGTCGCCGACGGCGCCGCAGAGGGTCTCGCCGACCTCATCGATCGCGCACCGCCGGTGCGGCGATGATTTCCCGGAGCCTTCTCGTTGCCACCCTGGTTGTTGCGGCGGTGTTCCCCGCCCTCGCGCAGAAGCCGCCCGGACGCGACTGGACGTTCAACCTGATCGAGGAGAACGATTCGCTGGTCCATGGTGACAAGCATTACACGCAGGGCCTCTACGCCTCACTCTTCGCAGCACAGGGTGCAGGCGCGGATCGCTGGTTCGACCGGATGCGCGCCGTCGCGGACACGATCATGCTGCCGGCCGAAGGCGGCCGGCTCTATTTCGGCGGATTCATCGGCCAGAGCATCTTCACGCCAGAGGACAGGTTGCTGGTCCCGCCGGACGAGACCGACCGCCCCTATGCCGGCTGGCTCTATGGCGGCGTATCGCTCTACCGCGACACCGGCCGCACGCTCGACCGCGCCACGCTTACCCTCGGCCTGGTCGGGCCCGGCGCGGGGGCCCGCAGGGTCCAGAACGGCTGGCACGACCTCACCAACCCGTTCATCGGCGCACCGCAGGTCCGCGGCTGGCCGTACCAGCTCAAGAACGAACCCGGCATCGTCGTGAGCGAGGAGCGCAAATGGCGCTTCGCCACGTCGCTCGGCCCGTTCGAGGCCGACGTCCTGCCCGAGGCGAATGTCTCGCTGGGCAACATCCTTACTTACGCCGGGGCCGGTGCCATGATCCGCTTCGGCCAGCACCTCCGCGTCGACTGGGGCCAGCCGCGCATCCAGCCGGCACTGGCGGGCACCGATTTCGTCAACCCCGACGCCCTGCGCCGCGGCCCGGCCTGGTACGTTTTCGCCGGTGGCGAAGCGCGCGCGGTCGCACGCAACATCTTCCTCGACGGAAACACCTTCGAGAGCGGCCCCAGCGTCGACAAGAAGCCCGTAGTCGCCGACTTCACCGCGGGCGCCGCCCTGGTCACCCGTGCCCTCCGACTCGGCGTCAGCTATACGTACCGGACCGAGGAGTTCGACAGGCAGCATGGCGCGAACAATTTCCTCGCCATCAACCTGTCGATCCTGTTCTGATCCGGCGGCAGATACCGCCCTTGGCCCGTCAAGCCGGTTTACACGGGCATGACGGGCTGTTACATTCCGCGCCGCCCGCGAGGGAACGTTCCCGTCGCGGGTTTCCTGTTTCAATTTCAGGCACTTAAGGCGCCTCGGGATCGGGTCTCTGCCGCAATGAAGATCCTCACCTGCAACAGTAACAGGCCGCTGGCCGAGGCCATCAGCGCTGCTCTCAACCTGCCGTTGACCAAGGCCAGCGTTCGTCGCTTCTCGGACCTCGAGGTGTTCGTCGAGATCCTCGAGAACGTGCGCGGAGAGGACGTCTTCATCATCCAGTCGACCTCCTACCCGGCCAACGACAACCTGATGGAGCTGCTGGTCACGTGCGATGCGCTGCGGCGCGGCTCGGCCCGGCGCATCACCGCGGTCGTCCCCTATTACGGCTATGCCCGCCAGGACCGCAAATCCGGCCCGCGGACACCGATCTCGGCCAAGCTCGTCGCCAACCTGATCACGACCGCCGGCGCAAACCGCGTCGTGACGCTCGACCTGCATGCCGGGCAGATCCAGGGCTTCTTCGACATTCCGACCGACAACCTGTTCTCCGCCCCGGTGTTCGTGAAGGACATCCAGGAGCGGTTCCGCGGCCAGCAGATGGTCGTGGTCTCGCCCGATGTCGGCGGCGTCGTGCGCGCGCGCGCGATCGCCAAGCGCATCGATGCCGATCTCGCGATCATCGACAAGCGGCGCGAGCGCGCCGGCGTGTCCGAGGTCATGAACATCATCGGCGACGTCAAGGGCCGCTGCTGCATCCTCGCCGACGACATCGTCGATTCGGCCGGCACCTTGTGCAACGCGGCCGTGGCGCTCAAGGAGGCTGGCGCCACCGAGGTGCATGCCTATGTCGTGCACGGCGTATTGTCGGGCGGCGCGGTCGCGCGCGTCTCGGCTTCGCCGATCAAGTCGCTGGTCATCACGGACAGCATTCAAGGGACCGAGGCGGTGCGCGTGTCGCACAATATCCGCCAGATCTCGATCGCACCCCTGATGGCCGAGGCGATCCGCCGCATCAGCGAGGAGCGCTCGGTCTCGAGCCTGTTCGACTGACGGAGTTTCGTGTGGGCGCGCGGCACCCCTGGAGGCCGGCGCCGTTTTGAAGAGGAGAGCGAGATGGTTGATGCAGTAACGATCGCGGCACAGCCGCGACAGCGGGCCGGAAAGGGGGCCGCCCGCGCCACCCGTCGCGCAGGGCGCGTGCCCGGCGTGATCTATGGTGAGCGCAAGGCGCCTGAGCTGATCGATCTCGACCCCAAGGAGCTCGGCCGCGAGCTGCAGAAGGCGGGATTTTTCACGCGCGTGTTCGACATTCAGATGAACGGCAAGACCGAGCGCGTGCTGCCGCGCGACGTCCAGCTCCATCCGGTCAGCGACCAGCCGGAGCATGTCGATTTCATGCGCGTCGGCGCCGCCACGCGCATCCGCGTGTCGATCCCGGTCGAGTTCGCCAACAAGGACAGGTCGCCGGGCCTGAAGCGCGGCGGCGTGCTCAACGTCGTGCGGCACGAGATCGAGGTCTACTGCACGGTCGAGAACATTCCGCAAGGGATCGTCGTCGATCTGGAGGGCCTCGACATCGGCGACAGCGTGCATATCAGCGCGGTCAAGCTGCCCGAGGGCGTCAGCCCGACCATCGCGCGCAACTTCACCGTCGCGGCGGTGGCGGCGCCGAGCGTCATGAAGTCGGCCGAGGAAGAAGCGGCCGAGGCGGCAGCGAAGACCGCGGCGGCGACCGCCGCCGCGGTGCCCGGCGAGGCCGGGGCTACCGCTGCTCCGGCGGCGGCCGCACCGGCTGCCGAGAAGAAGGCACCCGCCAAGAAGTAAGCCGCCTTGCCGGAGATGCTGCTCCTGGTCGGCCTGGGCAATCCCGGGCCGACCTACGCACGGCACCGGCACAACGTCGGCTACATGGCGGTGGACGAGATCGTCCGCCGCCATGGCTTCGGCCCGTGGCGGACGCGCTTCGAGGGCGTCGCCGCGGAGGGAAAGATCGGCGGCGTCAAGGTGGTGGCGCTGAAGCCGCATACCTATATGAACGAGTCCGGCCGTTCGGTCGCGGCGGCGATGCGGTTCTACAAGCTCGACCCGGCGCAGGTCTTCGTCTTCTACGACGAACTCGACCTGCTGCCCGGCAAGGTGCGGGTGAAGCGCGGCGGCGGCGCCGGCGGCCATAACGGCATACGCTCGCTCGATGCGCATATCGGTCCGGACTATTGGCGTATTCGCATCGGCATCGGCCATCCTGGCCGCAAGGATCTGGTGAGCATCCATGTCCTCCACGATTTCGCCAAGGCGGACGCCGCATGGCTCGTGCCGGTCCTCGAGACGATCGCCGCCGAGCTGCCGCGCCTTCTTGACGGCGACGAGGGCGGCTTCATGAGCCGGGTGGCATTGGCGACCAGGCCGCCGTCGGCGAAGAAGGAGCCGAAGGCGAAGGGCGAGACGCCGTAGCTTTTCCTTGAAGCGTCATGCGCGGACTTGAGCCGCGGATCCATAGTGCCGCCGGCAATGAAAGCGCGGATCAAGTCCGCGGATGACGCACGTTGAAACAATTGATGCGAGACGAGTAGTCAGAAATGGGTTTTCGTTGTGGAATCGTCGGTCTGCCCAATGTCGGCAAGTCGACCCTGTTCAATGCGCTGACCGCGACCGCGGCGGCCGCCTCGGCCAACTATCCGTTCTGCACGATCGAGCCGAATATCGGCCGCGTGCCGGTGCCCGACCCGCGGCTCGACAAGCTCGCGATCCTGGCGAAATCGGCGAAGGCGGTCCCGACCCAGCTCGAATTCGTCGACATCGCCGGCCTCGTGCGCGGCGCCTCGAAGGGCGAAGGCCTCGGCAACCAGTTCCTCGCCAATATCCGCGAGGTCGACGCGATCGCGCACGTGCTGCGCTGCTTCGAGGGCGGCGACATCACCCATGTCGAGGGCTCGGTCGATCCCTTGCGCGACGCCGACACGGTCGAGACCGAGCTGATGCTTGCCGACATGGACAGCCTCGAGAAGCGCGTCAACGCCGCCCAGAAGAAGGCGCGCGGCCAGGACAAGGAGGCGAAGGCCCAGCTCGAGGTGATGGAGCCGATCCTTGCATTGCTGCGCGAGGGCAAGCCCGGACGCGCATTCAAACCGACGCCGGAGCAGGCCGAGATCGTCCGCCAGCTCCAGCTCCTGACGACAAAGCCGGTGCTCTATGTCTGCAACGTCGAGGAAAGCGCGGCGGCCGAAGGCAACGCGCTGTCGCGGAAAGTCGCCGAGAAGGCGGCGCGCGAGGGCGCCTCGTCGGTGGTGATCTCCGCCGCGATCGAGGCCGAGGTCGCGGTGCTGCCGAGCGAAGCCGACCGCAAGGAGTTCCTCGATTCGCTCGGCCTCAGCGAGACCGGCCTTACCCGCGTGATCCGTGCCGGCTATGCCCGGCTCGGCCTCATCACCTTCTTCACCGTCGGACCGAAGGAGGCGCGCGCCTGGACGGTGCGCAAGGGCGCCAAGGCGCCCGAGGCGGCCGGCGTCATCCACACCGATTTCGAGCGCGGCTTCATCTGTGCCGAGACGATCGCATTCGACGATTTCGTCACCTGCGGCAGCGAGCAGGCCGCCAAGGATGCCGGCAAGATGCGCCAGGAAGGCCGCGACTACGTCGTCAAGGACGGCGACATCATGCTGTTCCGGTTCAACGTGTAGCAAAGGGGGTCCGCGGTCCGCCTCTTGCCGGCGTCTCGGCCCCGATGCTAAGCGGAACGCTGGACATCAAGGGAGGCCGCCATGGGCAAGACGCTGAACCTGACCGCATCCGACGGACACAGGCTGTCCGCCTATCGCGCCGATCCGGAGGGCAAGCCGCGCGGCGGCATCGTCGTGATCCAGGAGATCTTCGGCGTCAACGACCATATCCGCAAGGTAACGGACAGCTACGCGGCCGAGGGCTATGTCGCGATCGCGCCGGCGCTGTTCGACCGCATCGAGCCAGATTTCGACGTCGGCTACAATGAGGCCGATATCGCCGCCGGCCGCGCGATGAAGGGCAAGGCCGACACGGATGCGGCGCTGCGCGACATCGCCGCGGCGCGCGACGCGATCGCGGAGTCCGGAAAGGTCGTAGTCGTGGGCTACTGCTGGGGCGGCTTCCTGGCCTGGCTTGCGGCGACGCGGCTGGAAGAGTTCGCGGCGGCGTCATCCTACTACGGCGGCGGCATCGGGGCCGTGGCGGCGGAGAAGCCCCGCTGCGCGGTCATCATGCATTTCGGCGACAAGGATCAGTCCATCCCGTTAACCGAGGTCGACAAGGTTCGCACCGCACAGAACGGCCGCCCGGTCGAGATCTACATCTATTCCGCCGGCCACGGCTTCAGCTGCGACCAGCGCGGCAGCTATCATGCCGAGAGCGCCAGGCTGGCGCGCGACCGCACGCTCGATTTCTTCAGGAAGCACGTCGGCTGAGATGTCGGCGCAGAGCGGCCGGTGTCCGACAAAGGCCACCTGCCAGGCCTGAACGAACGGTTACGACGGCGCAAACTCAATCACGGCGCCAAACGCGTCGGATGCCGCGACCTGCAGCGTGTCATGGATGGCGCGGAAATGGACGCCGGCCGCATCGAGCAGGGTTCGCGTCGCGGCGACATCCCTGACCGCGATACGATAGGCGATGAAATGCGGCGTTCGGGGCCCGTACGGCAGCGCCGTGCCGAAGCGATCCTCGGCGCCCTTTCGATCGAGGACCACGACGCGGCCGCGCGCCGTAACCACCGTGAGCCGGCCGTCCGCCGATGAGACCGCATCTTTTCCCTGCAGCCGCCCGAACAGCCCGGCAAGAGCAGCCGGGTCGTCGGCGACCATGACGGCTTCGGCGACCGCGACGGCGCCATTGGCGTGCGCCTGATAATCCGGCTTCCAGAAATGCTGCGGCGCGTGCTGCTGGCAGACGAAAAAGACCGCTTCGGGGATACGCGCGTCCGTGACAAAAGCAAGTGAGAAGCCGACCGTGACCTCCTCGCCGCCCGGCAGAGTCGCCTTGCGCGAGAAGTCGAAGGGCGTATAGGTCTGCAGGCCCGCAGCCTCGAACTCCGCCTGGTCGCGCCGCGCATCGTCGCTGGCGAAGACCAGCATCGAGAAGCCCTCGCGCTTCTCCAGGAATGTCTTGTTGAACAGGCCGAAAGAGAACTCGCCCTGGGCCGGCGGCGCCATCTTCGCCGGATCGACGACGGCGAGCAGCTCGAGAAAGTTGCCTTGCAGCTGCACGAGACTGTTGGCGGTGCCCCAGGGATGCATCGCCGGCGGCGTCAGGGAGAATCCCATCCGCGCATACGCCGCGCGCGCCGCATCGAGGTCGCGCACGCACAGGACGAGATGATCGATGCCGCGCTCGTTCTTCATGGTTTGCTCCGCTCCGCCTTTCGCGTCACCGCAGCGCCGCAGCGATGTTGCCCCCGTCGACGGTGAGCACGGCCCCGGTCGTGTTGTTGGCGAGCGCCAGCGCCACGAAACCTTGCGCGACGTCGGATGCCTTGACCTCGCGGCCGAGAAGATTGCCGCCCATGTAATCACGTTCGCTCAGTCCCCGCGCCTTCGATCGCGACGCGATCATCTCGTCGGTCAGCAGGCCGGTGCGGATGCGGTCGGCGTTGATCGCGTTGGAGCGGATGCCGTCCCTGCCGTAGTCGACCGCATATTGCCGCATCAGGAACATCGTCGTCGCCTTGGGCAGGCCGTACGGCCCGAAATCCGGGCCCGGATTGACCGCCTGCTTGGAGACATTGAACAGCAGGGAGCCGCCCGTCTTCTGCGCGCGCATGACACGCACCGCGTTCCGGGCCACGGTCTGGTGCGCGAAGAAATTTAGCTCGAAGCTCTGGCGCAGAGTCTTGTCGTCGACCTCGCCGATCTTCCCCTGCCACGCGGCGCCGGCGTTCGACACGACGATGTCGACGCCGCCGAAGCGCTCGCAGGCGCTGTCGAAGGCCTGGCGCACCGATGCCGGATCGGTCACGTCGCAGGCGACGGCCAGCCCGCCGAACTTCTTCGCAACGGCCTGCGCCGCCGCGAGGTCGCGGTCGGCGACGACCACCTCGGTGCCCTGCGCCGCGAAGGCCGCGACGGTCGCGGCGCCAATGCCGCCGCCGCCGCCGGTGACCAGCGTGATGTGGCGCGCGAGCGGTTTCTCGGCTGCCTTGCCGAGCTTCGCCTGTTCGAGCGACCAGTACTCGACGTCGAAGATGTCGTCCTCCGAGATACTGACGAACCGGCCGATCGCCTCGGCGTCGGTGATGGTCACCACCGCGTTGTCGTAGATGTCTGCGGCGATCGCCGCGTCCTTGGCCGAGGCGCCGAGCGAGAATACGCCGAGCCCCGGCACCAGGATCACGCGCGGCACGGTGTCGAGCATCTTCTTGATGCCGCCGACGCGCGCATTCTGCCGCTCAAAATAGGTCCTGTAATCTGCGGCATAGCGCTCCAGCGCAGCTTTCGCCGCTGTCGCAAAAGCGTCGAGCTTGCCGGCCTCGGGCGCAGGCACGATCAGCGGCTTCTCCTTCGTGCGGATGACGTGGTCGGGCGTGATCGTACCGGCCTGGCTGTAGCGGGCGAGCTCGGCTCCATTGACGAAATTGAGGATCGCATCCCCGGTGCGGAACTCGACGATCCAGCGCCTGTAGATGCCGTCGTCGACGTCCGCCGGAATCGCGGCGAGCCCGCGCAGGATCGGCGCCACCTCCGCGGGGGTCGCCAGCTTCGACGGAAGCGTTCCCGCCGCAAAGACGTTGCGGCGGCCCTTGCGCAGCCGCTCCTCCGCCATGCTGACCAGCTCGATCATGCGGTCATAGGCGGTGCGCGCGTCGTCGCCCCAGGTGAAAATGCCGTGCTTGAGCAGAATGAGGCCATCCGCCTTCGGCGCCTGCTTCTGCGCCTCCGCCGCCATCTTGGCGAGGGTGAAGCCGGGCATGACGTACTCGACGATCGCGCAGCGGCCGTCATAGACCTCGCGACAGAGTTCCTCGCCGTTCGGCTGGTCGCTCAGCGCCAGCACCGCATTAGCGTGAGTATGGTCGATGAACTTGTGCGGCAGGAAGGCATGGAACAACGTCTCCACTGACGGGTTCGGCGCAAACGAGTCGAGCAGGTTGCAGCGCTGGAAGTTGACCATGTCTTCGTCGGTCAGCGCGTCGAGCCCATAAAGCCTGCGCAGCGGCTCCAGGCGCACGGCGGGCAGTCCCGGCGGCTCGATCACGCCCATGTCCCAGCCGCTACCCTTGACGCACAGCACCTCGACGTCCTCGCCGAGCGTGTCCTTCATCGTCGTCTTGACCGAGGTGTTGCCGCCGCCGTGCAGCACCAGCTCCGGCACGCCGCCGAGCAGCCGGGTTGTGTAGACGCGCAGCGCCAGGTCGCGATTGACGCCCTTGGCGCCGTATTTATCGACCGCCGCCTGCGCAGCCTTGTCCGACCAGAGATTTTTCATCGACCAGCTCTCACATCCTGAACTGAACCGCAGAGAACGCGGAGAAGCGCGGAGGACGCAGAAAAAAGGTTATGCGGCGCTCCGCGCCGAAAATTGTCTTCTCCGCGATCTCTGCGCTCCTCTGCGACCTCTGCGGTAAAGCTCTAGCCTTTGCTCAGCACGCGGCCAGCGACGGCGTCGAGCTTCTTGACGAGACCGGGATCGCGCGCGTGAGGCGCCGTGATGATCGCGTTGTCGAGCGCGCGGTGGCAGCCGGCGTCGCAGACATGCGTGCGGTCGCGCAGCCTGGGCGCGACCTTCTTCACGAGCGCACGCGCCTTCTCGGCATTGCCGAGCAGAATCTTGATCACCGCGTCGACCGTCACGTGATCGTGATCGGGGTGCCAGCAGTCATAATCGGTCACCATCGCGACGGTCGCGTAACACATCTCCGCCTCGCGGGCGAGCTTGGCCTCGGGCATGTTCGTCATGCCGATTACATCGCAGCCCCATGTGCGGTAAAGATTCGATTCGGCCTTGCTCGAGAATTGCGGCCCCTCCATGACCAGATAGGTGCCGCCACGCCTGGCGTTCAGGCCGAGATCCTTCACGGCCGCGGCGACATGGTCCCCGAGGCGGCGGCACACCGGCTCGGCCATCGAGACGTGCGCAACGCAGCCGGTCTCGAAGAAGCTTTTCACCCGCGCGAAGGTGCGGTCGATGAACTGGTCGACGACGACGAAGGTGCCCGGCGGCAGATCTTCCTTGAGGCTGCCCACCGCGCTGACCGACAGGACCTCGGTGACTCCGACGCGCTTGAGGGCGTCGATATTGGCGCGAAAATTGAGTTCCGAGGGCGGGATGCGGTGGCCGCGGCCATGGCGCGGCAGGAAAACCAGCTTCTGCCCGCCCAGCTCGCCGAACATCAGATCGTCCGATGGCTCCCCCCAAGGGGTAAGGACCCGCTCCCATCGCACATTGCTCAGCCCATCGATCTCGTAGACGCCGCTGCCGCCGATGATGCCGAGGACGGGCGTGCCGGGCGCGCCTGATTGGACCATTCCTGCTCTCTCCTGCCGCCTTTTGCGTCGAGGCGGTCCCTTTTAAAGCTTTGGCGCGAATTATCAATCGCGGCGCAGGTCGTGGCATGCAGTCAGGGCATAGGGGGGGCGCGCCGGGACCGAGCCAGGCTGCTTGCCCGCGCATGCGCCGCGTCGCAAGATTCCACCCCGACTCACCCGCGATCGAGGTTCCTTATGGCGGCTGCCCGTGTCTTCTGGATTGCCGTAACCTGCGGCGCGCTGATCCTGACGCTGGCCACCGGCCTGCGCGCGACGTTCGGGCTCTTCCTGAAACCGGTCACCGCCGATCTGGCGGTGAGCCGGGAGCTCTTCAGTTTCGGCATCGCCTTGCAGAATCTTCTGTGGGGTGCCGCCTCGCCGCTCGCCGGCGGGATTGCGGACAAGTATGGCACAGGCCGCGTGATCGCCGCCGGCGCGCTGTGCTACGTGGCGGGCCTCGCGATCATGGGGCACGCTGGCGGCGGGACCGAGCTAATTCTGGGCAACATCCTTGTCGGCCTGGCGCTCAGTGGCTCGGGCTTCTCGGTCGTGCTCGGCGCGATCGGCCGCGCGGCACCACCGGAAAAGCGCAGCGTGGCGCTCGGCATCATTACTGCCGGCGGCTCGTTCGGGCAGTTCGCCATGCTGCCGTATGCGCATGTGCTGATCGACTGGCTCGGCTGGTCGGTGGCGTTGTACGTGCTGGCGGCCACCGCACTCATCATGCTGCCGCTGACGCCGGCGGCGGTCGGCGCCAAGGCGCTGTCGACGGGCGGCGCCAAGCAGACCCTGAGTCAGGCGCTCGGCGAGGCGGTCCGCCACAAGGGGTTCTGGCTGCTGACCGCGGGCTTCTTCGTCTGCGGCTTCCAGCTCGTGTTCGTGGCGACGCATCTGCCGGCCTTTCTCGCCGATCGCAGCCTGCCGACCTGGGTCGGCGCCTGGACCCTGGCGCTGGTCGGCCTGTTCAACATCGTCGGCTCGTATGGCTGCGGCTGGCTCGGCGGCCGCTACAGCAAGAAGAATCTTCTGGCGCTGGTCTATGCGCTGCGCTCGGCGGTCTTCCTGCTGTTCATGGTCGTGCCGCTGACGGAATGGTCGGTGCTGATGTTCGGCGCGGCCATGGGCCTGCTGTGGCTCGGCACGGTCCCGCTGACCAGCGGCCTGGTTGCATATATCTTCGGGCCCGCTTACATGTCGATGCTGTACGGCATCGTGTTCTTCAGCCATCAGGTCGGCAGCTTCCTGGGAGCGTGGATGGGCGGCTATTTCTACGACGTGCTCGGCTCGTACGATGCTATGTGGTGGCTGTGCGTGGTGCTTGGCCTCGTCGCCGCGGCGCTGCACTTCCCGATCGCCGAGCGGCCGGTCGCGCGGCTGGCTCCGGCCGCCGCAGCGCAATGAGCCGCACGGCCCGCGTATCGATCCTCGCGGCCGCCGCGGTCGTGCTGCTCGGCGCGACGTATCTGTGGGACGCGCGCGGCGCCGCGATGATGCTCGACTACGTCCTCGCCGCTTGCCTGTAGCACATTCCTGCCCCCGGGCGAGCTGATGGACGACGCAGCGATGATAGGGCTCGCCGAAGTGATCGCCGAGGCCGGCCTCGCCGGCGAGGGCGAGTTGAGCCTGCTGCAACAATTCTGCACGCGCGCCCTCGCCCAAGGGCTGCCGCTCAGCCGCGCGCTGATCGGCGTCGACACCCTCCACCCGGTGCTCGAGGGCAGCATATTCGCCTGGCAGCGCGACGCCGAGGAGAAGACCCGCAAATCCGACTACGCACGAAGCGACATGGCAGGCGACGGCGAGAAATGGCTGCGCAGCCCGTTCTACCGCCTGATCGAAACCGGCGAGTCGATGATCCGCCGCCGGCTCGATTCACGTTACAATGGCGGCGAATTTCCCATTCTCGACGAGCTGCGCGACCAGGGCGTCACCGACTATGTCGCGATGGTCAACCGCTTCGGCGCCGACGCCAGAATCGGCGAGGTCGACTGCGTGTTCTCCTCGTGGGCGACGGACCGCGCCGACGGCTTTGCCGAGCGCGACCTTGCAACGCTGCACTTCCTGGTGCCGCTGCTTGCACTGGCGGTCAAAAGCGCCTCGTTCGCGCGGATCGCCGAAACCCTGGTCGACACCTATCTCGGCCGCGACGCAGGCCGGCGCGTTCTCGAAGGCCACATCACCCGCGGCGTCGCCGACCGGATCAATGCCGTGCTCTGGTTCAGCGACCTCGAGGACTTCACCCGCATAACGGATACGGCGTCGCCCGCCGAGATCATCCCGCTGCTCAATGACTATGCCGATGCGATCGTCACCGCCGTTCACGGACAGGGCGGCGATGTGCTCAAGTTCATCGGCGACGGCATTCTCGCGGTGTTCAGCAAGGGCGATGCGGAAGCGCGCTGCCGGCAGGCGCTGGCCGCCGCCGCGGATGCGCGCGAGCGCGTGACAAAACTAAACGCCGCCCGCACGGCCGCGGGCAAGCCGGCGACCAACTTCTATCTTGGCCTGCATGTCGGCGAGGTGTTCTTCGGCAATATCGGCAGCGTCGACCGGCTCGACTTCACCGTGGTCGGACCGGCTGTCAACGAGACCAGCCGCATCGCGGCGATGTGCCGATCGCTCGACCAGCCGATGCTGTTGTCCTCCGCCTTCGCCGGCGCGGCGCCGGGCTGCCGCGAGCAGCTCGTTTCGGTCGGCCGCTACGCGCTGCGCGGCGTGGCAAGGCCGCAGGAGCTGTTCACGCTCG
The DNA here is from genome assembly GCA_041690495.1 of Alphaproteobacteria bacterium. Classification (GTDB taxonomy): domain Bacteria; phylum Pseudomonadota; class Alphaproteobacteria; order CACIAM-22H2; family CACIAM-22H2; genus DATAAP01. The sequence continues at coordinate 153,079 of JAWLHE010000004.1, forward strand.
ATCCGGAAGGGCGCGGTACGCTGCCTGGTGACGGCGGCGTTCAGCCGACCCGGCGATAGCGCCTGGCGTCGGTCAGGACCTTGAGCGCCACGATGCGCGTCTCGGTCGGATGGTCGCGTCCGACCAGTCGGGCATGCTCGAGTCCCCCGACGCCGGTGAAGACACTCTCGACCCTCCACACCGGCATGTCGCGGACGGTGAAGGTCGGCGACACCGGCTGATAGTGCTGGCCGATCAGGGACTCGGGAGACTGCCTGCGAAAGCCGAACATGGGCTGCTTGTACCTGGTTTCCCGGCCGCAACCGGCGGGGCGGATTCATCGCGCTGCTTCATGCCATTTATAGGGCGCGTGACGCCCCGCTCCAACCCGGCTTCGCGCGGCATCACTCCAGCCCGACGCGCCGGCGCCAGCTGCCGCGCATGACCAGCGGCATCAAGCTTAGCGCGAACAGGACAATGGCAACCGACAGCATCGTCGCGGCGATCGGCCGCTCGAAGAAGATCCCGTAGCTGCCCGACGACATGGCGAGCGACTGCCGCAGCGCGGTTTCCAGCATCGGCGACAGCACCAGACCGAGCACGATCGGCGCCACCTCGAAGTCGAACTTGCGCAGGAGATAGCCGAGGGCACCCATTCCCGTCATGATCCACACGTCGACGACGCTGCCATTGACCGAATAGACGCCGAGCACGCAGAACACCAGGATCGCCGGGTAGAGATAGGCGTACGGAATCCGCAGCAGGTTCACGAACAGACCGACCAGCGGCAGGTTGAGGACCAGCAGCACGAGATTGCCGACATACATGCTGGCGACGAAGCCCCAGAACAGCGCGGGCTGCTCGGCCATCAGCATCGGGCCGGGGGCGATGCCGTGCACCATCAGCGCCGCCAGCATCACCGCGGGGATCGGTCCCGATGGCACGCCGAGCGCCAGCATCGGTACGAAGGCGCTGCACGCCGCGGCGTTGTTGGCGGATTCCGGACCGGCGACGCCCTCGACGGCACCCTTGCCGAAGCGCTCCGGGTGTTTCGAGATCCGCCGCTCCAGCGCATAGGAGACGAAGGACGAGATGATGTGCGCCGAGCCGGGCACGATGCCGATGACGAAGCCGAGCACGGTGCCGCGCCCGATCGGTCCAGCCGACCGGCGCAGCTCCGTTCCCGAGGGCAGCAGGTCCCTGAGCTTCGGCTTCTGCACCGCGGGCGGCTTGCCCTGCCCTGCCGTCAGCAGGATCTCGGAGATGCCGAACAGGCCGACCGCGACCGGCACGATGCCGAACCCGTCGCCGAGCTCGACCAGCCCGTACTGGAAGCGGAAGAAGCCGCTCATCAGGTCGATGCCGACGGTGCCGAAGAACAGGCCGAGCGCCGCCATCGCCAGCGACTTGGCCATCGAGCCGCCGCTCAGGAAGGCGAGCACCAGCAGGCCCAACGTCAGCAGCGCGAAATACTCCGGCGGGCCGAAGCGCAGCGCGAACGAGGCGAGCGGAGGTGCGAGCAGCATCAGCCCGACGATGCTGATCGTTCCCGCCACGAACGAGCCGAATGCGGCGATTGCCAGCGCCGGGCCGGCGCGGCCCGCCTGGGTCATGGCGTAGCCGTCGATGCAGGTCATCACCGACGCCGCCTCGCCGGGGATGCGCATCAGGATCGAGGTGGTCGAGCCGCCGTACATCGCGCCGTAATAGATGCCGGCGAGCAGCACGATCGCCGTGGTCGGCTGCAGGCCGAAAGTGGCGGGCAGCAGCAGGCTGATCCCGGCGAGCGGCCCGACCCCGGGCAGCATGCCGACGAGGGTGCCGACGATGCAGCCGACCACCGCGAACATCAGCACCTCAGGGGCGAGCGCCACCGAGAAGCCGAGATAGAGGTTGGCGAGGGTTTCGGTCACGGCGCGGCCGGGTGTTCCACTGTTCCATCGAGAAGGACGGTGGCAGACCGCCGCTCACCCGCTTCACCGCGCCGCGGCGGCCGAAGCACCCTCTGAAACAGGCAACGCGCTGATTTTTCTAATGTATTCACGACTGCTTCATTGCTTCACGCGAGTCTGCACTTTGCTCGTCCCCGCCGATCTGTCATCGCCGGGCATGACCCGGCGATCCAGTCCACGTCCTCGGACTTGATCCGAGGATGGATGCCCGGGTCGAGCCCGGGCATGACAGTCTTCGAGGCATAGAGGAACCGCAAAACGACAAACGCCCGCCGGTCCGGAACCGGGCGGGCGCTATTCTCCGGCCGGACTCCAGCACGGATCGGGCGGTCGCGGAAGGCGGTTTCTGCACAGGCCATCGGCTGCTCAGAAGCCCAGCGGCCCCCGCGGCAGCGGCACGCGCAGCAGGTCCGAGAACAGGTAGAACGAGCCGAGCGACAGACCCAGCGCCACTGCGGCCACGGCCAGAGGATGGCGGCGCTCCAGCAGGCCGAGGAAGAACACGAGCAGGATCATGGTCGTGAGCCGGTAGCCGAGCCGCTCCAGCCCCCAGGCGGCGAAGGCGCAGGCGGCGATCAGCATCGCGGCGTGGCGCGCCTCCGGCCAGGCCATCGCGCGCAAGGCCGGCCCGCCGCCCTGCCATGCCACGACGGCCGCCATGGCCGCCATCACCGCGGCGGTGAGCAACGGCATGTAGGCGGCGCCTGGATTGCGCCACGTGCCGAGCGGCAGCGCCATCGCCTCCCATGCGATCCCCGCCGCGCAAAGGATCAGGACGATCCCTGCGAAGCGGTCGCGCGTGAGGAACGCGCGTCCTTCATTGGTGTTTGGCCGGTCAGGCACGTCGATGCTCCCCCCCTCTCCCTTGCGGAGAGGGAGGAACCCGACGCCGAAGGCGCCATGAGGGTGAGGGGCACCGGTTCAGCAAAAGCAGGCGCGCTTCGAAGGAATGCGTCCAGTGCCGCGAGAGCCGAACTGGCCCTGCCGCCCCCCTCACCCTGCCCTCTCCCCCCGCTTCGCGGGTGGAGAGGGGTTCTGTCGTTCGGGGGACGGAGAGGACGGACAAAGGATTCGCTACTTCTGCTCGACCTTGCCGACGCGCTTGACGGCGGCGGCGAGCATGGCGGCGTCCTTGTCCCAGAACTTCTGGAACTCCGGCGCGTCGAGATAGGTGACCGGCGTCTTCAGCTTCTGCATCGCCGCCATGAAGTCCGGGTCCTGCACCACCTTACCCATCGCCTCGCGCAGGGTCTTCACCGCCGGCTCGGGCGTGCCGGCCGGCACGAACACGCCCGACCAGATATAGAACTCGACGTCCTTGTAGCCGAGCTCCTTGAAGGTCGGCAGGTCGGGCAGGGCCGCAAGCCGCTTGTCGCCCCACGTCGCCAGCGCGCGCAACTTGCCCGCCTGAATCTGCGGAATGACCGGACCCGGGCCGGAGGCGAGCGCCTGGACGTGACCGCCGAGCAGTGCCGTCAGCGCCGGGCCGCCGCCGCTGAACGGCACGTGCTTGAGCTTGATGTCCGCAGCCGCGGCGAAGATCTCCATCGCCATGTGCAGGGTGCCGTAGATGCCCGAAGACGAGAACGAGATCTCGCCCGGGCGCTTCCGGGCGTCCTCGACGAAGTCCTTGACCGTCTTCCACGGGCTGTCAGCCGGCACCACCAGCACGGTCGGGTCGGCGGTGACGAGCGCGATCGGCTCGAGCTGCTTCATCTGATAGGCGGACTGGCGGCCGAACAGCTTGTCGGCCTCGGGGATGATCGAGATGCTCGAGAGCGCCATCAGGATCGTATAGCCGTCCGGCCTGGCGTTCGCCGCCGCCGCCATGCCGACGGCGCCTCCCGCACCCGGCCGGTTCTGCACCACCACCGGCTGCTTGAGGACCTTCTCGAGCCCTGCCGCGACCGGCCGGCCGCTCTGGTCGGCGACGCCGCCCGGCGGGAACGGCACGATCATGGTGATCGGCCGAGACGGATAGGCGTCCTGCGCCGCGGCGGGCAATGGCGACGTAGCGAGAAGTCCGGCAACGACTCCGAATACTGCCAATGCCGATCTCATCATGAGGTTTTCCTCCGTATGCATTCTTATTGTCATGCCCGGACCTGATCCGGGCATCCGGACTGCGGCGTCGCCGGACCGGATTGCCGGGTCAGCCCGGCAATGACAATGAGTGATAGTGCCGGGAATTGCTATCCCGGAGCAGGCGCCCCATCAATCCACCGGATTGGTCAGCTCGCCGATCGGCTCGATGGCAACCGAAACCACGTCGCCCTTCTTCAGGTATTTCGGCGGCTTGAAGCCGATGCCCACACCCGACGGCGTGCCGGTCGCGATCAGGTCGCCGGGCTCGAGCGTGATGCCGGCCGAGATCGTCTCGATCAGGGTCGGGATGTCGAAGATCAGGTCCTTGACCCTGGCATCCTGGCGCAACTCGCCGTTGACGCGCGTCGTCAGGTGCATATCGCCGACATCGGACACCTCGTCGGCGGTCAGCAGCACCGGGCCCATCGGGCAGAACCCGTCCATGCTCTTGCCGATGAACCACTGCTTGTGGCGGTGCTGCAAGGTGCGCGCCGTGACGTCGTTGACGATCGTGTAGCCGTAGACATGCTCGAAGGCGCGCGCCTTGCTGATGCCGCGACCGCCCTTGCCGATCACCACCGCCAGCTCGTTCTCGTAATCGACCGAGTTGGTCGGGTCGAGCTGTGCCGGAATTGGCGCACCCGGCCCGATCACGCAGGACGACGGCTTGGTGAAGATGATCGGCACCTCGGGGATCGCGTCCTTGCCGGCCGAGGCGTCGAAGCCGCTGCCGTGAAACTCGCGCGCGTGATCGTGATAGTTCTTGCCGACGCAGAAGATGTTGCGCGCGGGACGCGGGATCGGCGCCGCGAGCTTCAACTTGCTCAGCGGCAGGCGCACCGCCGCCGTCGCGAGAGCGCGCTTCAGCTTTTGCAGACCTGCGGCACCCATCGCGATAAGGCCGAGCATGTCGCGCGGCAGGTCGGGGGCGGCGGCCGCAATGTCGACGACGGTCTGCGACGGCGCGTCGAGTACGCCCACCCGCAGCCCCACATCACCCCGGAAAGTCACCAGACGCATTCCTGCAACCTCTCAACTATTCGTCAGTTAACTGACGGTCGTGGTACACGCCGCGGCGCGCGGCATCAACTCCCCTGAACCGGGAAGACACGAGAAGCCCGCCCCCTGCGGACTTCCGCACGCAGCGCGGCATGTTCACGCGGCAGGAGCGAGCGCCTCGAACGGTGAGATCCCGAGCCCCGGCGCAGCTGGAACCGCCATGAAGCCGTCCTGGATCGGCGGCGGCGGGGCGAGATCGCGCGCAAGGAAACGGGCAGTGCCGATGCCGCACGGCGGAATCGGATCCGGCAGCAGCGCCCCGCAATGCAGGGCAACGGTCAGGCCGATCGCGGTCTCCAGGCTCGCCGTGACCACGGATCGCAGGCCGGCCGCGGCGGCCGCGTCGATCACCTGGAGAGTCCGGTCGGGTCCGCCGAGCCGCGGCGGCTTCAGCACCAGTACATGGGCGGCGCGCTGCGCAATGATCGATTGCACATGGGTCAAGGTCCGCGCCGAATCGTCGAGCGCGACCGGGATCGGACTCTCGCGACAGAGCTCGGCATAGGCCGCCAGCGTGGTGCCGCGCGGCAGCGGCTCTTCGACGTATTCGATGCCGAAACGCGCCATGGCGCGAAGCTGGTCGAGCGCCCAGGACAGCGGCCATGACTCGTTCGGGTCGATCCGGATCGTGAGATTCGGGAAAGCCTCGCGGATGGCGCCGACCCGGGCCAGGTCGAGCTCACGATTGGTATCGCACTTGATCTTGACGGTATCCTGGCCGCGGGCGACCGCGGCGGCCGCGCGTTCCACGCAGGTTTCCGGCTTCTCGTCGCCGATCAGGTCGTTGACCGGAACCCGCGCGGCGACCCGGCGCGATGTGCCGCCGACATAGCCGGAAAGGGACTTGCCTTCTCGCGCCGCACGGGCCGAAAGCCATGCGGATGAGATGCCGCAGCGGAGGCGAGCCGGGGCCTCGCGCAACTCGAGTTGCTCTAGGAAGTCGTCCCGGTCCGGATCGAGTCCGTGCAGGAGCGCCCGGCACTGGTCGGCTAACGCAGCGCCCGGATAGACCACGTGCGGCGGCAGGGCGGCTTCGCCCCATCCGGTTCCGCCATCGAGCCCGATGCCGACGATGATGCCGCAACGCTCGTGCTGCACGCCCTTGGACCAGCGATACGGGACGCTCAACGGAAGTGCGTAAGGCCGGATCTCGATGCGAGCCATGTTCAACCCTTCAGATTTGCGCGGAATTCGCCTCGGACAGCAGCACGCAGCGCTCCGGCGCGACATGCATCAGCGCGCGATCACCGTGCGCGCGGAGGACAGTCGGCGGCGCCTGAACGATGAGTCTGCCGCCCTGCGCGGTGCCGATCTCGTACTCGACGGTCTTGCCCGAGAAGACCGAGGCATGGATCGTTCCCTCGAAGACATTGCCCGACGGTGCCGCATCGTCGACGAACTGGATGCATTCCGGGCGGATCAAGACGTGAGTCGCCGTGTCCGCCAGATCGGCGTGGACGCCGGCAACCATGTCGCCGGCCGCGGTCCTGACGCGAACGCCGGCACCCGCCCGACCGAGCACCGTGCACGCGAGCAGGTTGGCCTGGCCGATGAAGCGCGCCGTGAACGGATGGCGCGGGCGCAGGTAGAGATCGACGGGTGAGCCGGTCTCGACGATCTTTCCGGCGCTCATCACGGCGATACGATCGGACAGGGCCAGAGCCTCTTCCTGATCGTGGGTGACGTAGATCGAGGTGGTGCCGACATGCCGCTGCAGCTCGCGAAGCTCCAGCCGCATCTGCTCGCGCAGCTTGGCATCCAGATTGGACAGCGGCTCGTCCAGCAGCAGGACCTTGGCCTGCTTGACGACGGCGCGAGCCACCGCGACGCGCTGCTGCTGTCCGCCGGAGAGCTGGGTCGCGGGACGGTCGATGTAATCAAGCAGGCCGACGAGGCGCAGCGCCTCCTCCACCTTGGCGCGCGCCGCGCCGCGCCTTATCCCCATCGCATCCAGCGGAAAGACGACGTTCTCAAAGACGGTCATATGCGGCCAGATCGCATAGGACTGGAACACCATCGAGATGTCGCGCTTCTGCGTCGGCACAAGGATGCCGTCTCCAGCCGTGAAGATCGGCTTTCCGGCAATGCGTATGCTGCCGCCGGTCGGTGTTTCGAGACCGGCGATACTGCGCAGCGTGGTCGTCTTGCCGCATCCGCTCGGTCCCAGCAGCGTGAAGAACTCCCCTGCCTCGACCTTGAACGACACGTCGTCGACGGCACGATAGGTCCTGTCGGCGAGCGGGTACTCCACGAACAGGCCGGAGACTTCCAGCATGGCCCTAACCTTTCATCCCGGAGAGTCGGCCGCGCTGAACCGCGATCTGCCATAGCGAAACGACCAGGAGCATGGCGACGACGAGCCATACGCCGACCGCCGCAGCCTTGTTCGGCTCGCCACCGGACCAGTAATTCCACAACAGCACCGGCAGCGTCCGATTGTCGCCGCCCTGCAGAAGCAGCGCCGACGCCAGCTCGCGCATGCAATGGGCAACCACCCAGATCCACACGGCGACAATGGCAGGCAGCGCGAGCGGCACAATAATGCGCCGCATGAGACGCAGCCAGCCGGCGCCGCTGGTTCGCGCCGCGTCCTCGAGATCCTGATGGAGCTGGGCCATGACGCCGTGAGTGGCGCGGCTGCCGAACGATATGTAATTGGTTACGTAGGCGATGACGATGATCCAGATGGTACCGTAGACGTCGAGGAAGTTGATGGTCAGGTAGACGTAGATGAGCGCCACGCCGATCATCGTGCCCGGAATGGCGATTGGCAGAAATGCAAGCGCATCGATGATGCGGCGCCCGGGCGCCCGGCTGCGCACGACCAGCCACGAGACCAGGCCCGACAACAGTGCCACGACCGTGGCCGCGACCAGCGCGATCACAATGGAGTTCTGAGTTGCCTGTAGGACCCGCCGGTTGGCGAAGAACGCCTCATGGTTGGTCAGGGTCAGCTTCGACAGCATTTCGATCGAGACCGGCGCCTGATAAGGCATCAGGCTCGTCCAGACGAGGATGCCGACCGGTGCCAGCGTCGCGAGGAAGAAATACAGCGCGACGAGGCCGAAGGCGGGCCAGCGCCAGCGCCCCAGGCGGAACGGCCGGACCCGATAGTTCTTGCCGGTCACCGTGACGAAGCGGCCCGACTGGCCCGTCGCCCGCTGATAGCCGTAGGCGAGCAGCAGCAGCACGAACAGAAAGAAGATCGCGATGGCGCTGATGAGGCCGTACTGGGAGATGCCCCCGGCCGCGTCGTTGGCGAGATAGACGATCCGGCTGGCCAGAACGAAGATCCCGACCGGCATGCCGATCGTGCCCGGAATGTCGAAAACCAGAAACCCGACCATGAGGAGGAAGGCGCCGGCCGCCAGAAGCGCGGGCAGGAGCAGCGGCAGCAGGATACGCCGGATCATCATCGCGACGCTCGCGCCCGAAGTCAGAGCGGCCTCCTCGAGATTCGGATCCATGTTGCGGAATGCCGGGGAAAGCATCAGGAACGACGAAGGAACCAGCGACAGCGTCTCGACGAAGATCATCCCGCCGAGCGAGAAGATGTTGAACGGCGCAGCCGTGAGGCCGAACGCGGCCTTCAGCATATCGTTGAAGAAACCGGTGCGCGGGCTCAGCAGCATCACCCAGCCGATAGCGAGCAGTACCGGCGGCGTCGCCATCGGCAGGATCACCATCACGCGGACCAGACCGCGTGCCGGAAGATCCGTGCGCTCGACGAGCCATGCCATCAGCACGCCAATCGTCAGCGCGCCCGCCATCGCGCCGAGCGCGAACCTGGCCGTCGTCCAGACCAATCCATAGAACGCCGGGTCCGCATAGGTCTTGACGTAATTGCCGAGGGTCCAGCCGGGATCCAGCGGCAGCCCCGATGGCGTGAAACTGCTGATCAGCAGGATCACGAGCGGGACCACCACCAGATAGGCAAGGATGCCGCCAAGGGCGATGCTCGGCAGCCATCGCCCGGGCGACGCCGCAGCGCGCGTGGCGCTCACCGCGATCGGCCCCTCGGACCCTGCATCCGCGCGTCGTCAACGAGCATTGCGTGTCGATACAGCAGCGCGGCGTTCAGCGGGCCTGGCCGACTCCGGCGAGCATCTTGTTGAACTTTTCGTTCAGCTCGCCAAGCACGCCCGACTCCTCGATCGGGAACTCCGTCGCGTTCTTTCCCTTGATCAGCGCCGCGGCCTTCGTTCCTTCCAGCAGATGCGTGCCGCGGCTGGTCGCGTCCTCGTAGGCCTTTGCGCCTTCGGGAGAAGAGAGCCAGGCAAGCAGAAGCTTCGCGCCGTCGGGATTGCGCGACGTCTTGCTGATCGAGGTGTAGATCGTATGCATAGGGGTCGGATCAAGCGCCCGGAACTTCAAGGGAGCTCCGGCCCTAATCGGCGGCTGCGCGGTGTGATAGAAGCCGATCGCGACGTCGACCTCGCCCGCCGCGACCTGCTGGGCCAGGGGAAAGGTCGACTTGAACAGGAACGGCTTGAGCTCGATGAACCGCTTGAGCGCGGCCTCGGCCTTCTCCGCGCCCCATGCGCTTGCGAGCTCCGCAAATGCCGACGCGCGCACCCATGACCCCATCCGTCCGGTCCATTTCGGATCCAGGACCTCTTCCCAGGACTTGGGAGCCTCGCTGTCCTTGACCTTGTTCGTGTTCCACAGCAGCACGTAGATCGAGGCCGAGGTCGCCACCGTGAAATCGGTCGGCGCAAGGCGCTTCGGGATGCCGATTTCCGCCCAGTTGACGCGCGCGAGAATGTCCCGCTCGTTGAGCTGCCAGATGTGATCGGCGCCGCCGGTCAGGACGTCGCCGGTGTAGCCCCGCGCCTGCATTTCCTGCACCGCACGCGACGCGAACTCGTTTCCGCCGACGACGCGGACGAATTTCACCCGCACCTTGGGATAGCGCTTGTTGAACGTCGCGAGCACGGCATCGATCTGCTCCTCGGGAGAGCTCTCGTACCAGACCACTTCGGCGCCCTTTGCGGCCTTGGCGGCAAGGTCGCCGAGCACATCGGCCCCGGCTGGCGCTGCAGTGGACGCAAAGGCGGCGATCAGCACGGCAGCGGAGAGCCGGCGCAGGTTCAGACGCTTCTTCACGGGATTCAGCATTGGTGCGTTCGCTCCGAATTTATTGGTTGCTTAACTGCGTTGTTGCGCTGCCGTAAGACGGCGCAACGAACAAAGACGGCCGCCGCATCAACCGCAGCAACCGCCCCCATGGGTTTGACACTCATGGCGGACGACGTGCGGGTTGCTTGCGGACATGTCGGTGACGCCGCCGCCGGTCAGCCAGAAGCCGGCATTGTCATGGCAGAACTTCGGATCGGCGCCGACCATCGGCATGAACAGGTGATGCCAGTTGCGGCAGATGTTGAGTTCCGCCTTGACCCAGCCCAGCGGATCGCGCGCGTAGTGCTTCCAGTAATCGCCGCGCACGTTGAGGCCGGGCACGGCGGGAATCCACGATTCCGACAGCCACAGGTCGGGATCGCCGTGCTTTGCCGCCATACGGCGAATGCCCGGATCGTCGAGCGCAAGCAGGCGGCCGTCCTCGATCAGGGTCTCGTTGTCGCCCTCGCGCTCGAGCTTCACGGTCGGGAAATAGAGATGCAGATGCCAGTGGCCGACCTGGAGCCCCTGCTTCGCGGCGCGCCGTTCGTCCATCGACGAGATGATGGTGCCAAAGCCGATATGGATGACGCCGGAGCGCACGCGCTCGTACAGGCAGTTGATCCAGCCCGACGGGAAGCCGGCACGCGGCCGGTGGATGTGCGGGTTGGTGCCGATCGACGCTTCCCACCAGTACATCAGTCCCTTGCCCGGGAAGCCGGGATACTGGAGATGGTCGGTCTCGGCCTTGAGCCTGCGCAGCTTGTCGCCGAACTCCGCGCCTTCGCGGATGTCGGTGATGCGACTGTTCTCGACGACGAGCTGGGTCCAGTCGACGGGCGCTATGTGGTTGGTCGTACCGGCAATGACGCCGTTGCCGTCCTCCTTGCCGGGCAGGTAGAGCCACGGCTTGCCGAGCACGTGGCCCGGCAGATAGGTGCGCCCGAACTGCTCGTTGCCCGCCCAGGTCTGCGCCACCAGGTCCGGATTGAAGTTCTCGCGCTTCGAATCGTAGTAACCGGCGTGGTTGGTGTACTCGACGTCCGTACCCTCGGGATCGGTGATGCGCACGCGCTTCGATGCACGCACCCGCTCCCACGTCCACATGTCGATTGCGTGCAGCAGCTCGTAGGGCATGGTGTGCGCCGGCGAGGCGAGAATCTCGGGCGTGATGAACGGCATGCGCTGGATCTTCATGTGGGTGTCGACCAGCACCGGGCCGCCGTAACCCCAAAGCAGCTTGTCGTACTTACCCTCTTTGGACATCTCGTCCCACTGGTCCATCCAGTCGGCGAGCTCCTTGGTGCGGCGCAGATAGTATTCGACCTCGTCGGCGCCGACCCACTCAGGCACCGGGCCCTTGTCGGCCATCAGGATCTCGTACTTGCAGCCGTACTTCTCGAGGATCTTCTTGCATGCCTCGATCACCATCGGATCGTGCCAGTTGTCGACGCGCAGCAGTACGCGCTCGCCCGGCTTCAGATCCCAGCACGCATGAAGTCCCTGGTTGTAGGGCCGCTTCGCCACCGCATCGAGATAGGGCAACAGCTGGTCCGACGACGTGATCTCGAGCATCGGCGGGCAGCGCGGCGGACGCTTCGCCATCAGCGGCGGGGTTGCATAGGCGGGCACGAGGGCGGGCTGGGTTGAAGCGATGGGCTGGTCGAGCACGTCTTCCTCCTCGCGGGGGGAAGTGCTGCCCCGCGCTGTTTCGGGAATATTGGATGCAAAATCTGATGACCGTCAATGCCCAATGCGGTATGAAGGTCGAGTGTGGCAAGATTTGCATCCAAAAACGGGCCAGCCGGCATCGACCAATCTCGACCATGCCACCCAACGGCTGCGCGAGCTGGTGCTGTCCGGCACGTTTGCACCCGACCGCAAGATCGGCGAAGAGGCGGTCGCGCGCGCGCTCGGACTGTCGCGAACGCCGGCGCGCATCGCAATGGCGACGCTGGAGCGCGAAGGCCTGCTGGTGCGCACGCCGCGCCGCGGCTATCGCGTGCGCTCCTTCACGCTTGACGAAGTGGCCGACGCCATCGACGTGCGCGGCGAACTCGAGGGAATGGCGGCTCGGCTGCTTGCCGAGCGAGGGCTCGAAGCGGCGGTCGCGGCGCGCCTAGAAGCGGCGCTGGCGCAGTCCGAGACGATCGTCGAGCGCAGCGCCCTCGATGTCGCAGACCGGCTCGCCTGGACCCAGTCGAACCTCGATTTCCACTTCGCGCTGGTCGACGGCAGCGGCAACACGGCGCTACGCGCCGCATTCGAACAGGTCGTCCGGATTCCGCTCGCCTCGCCGCGCGCCATCATCTTCGCGGTCGCGACCACCGACCGCTCGCGCGGCCAGCTCCGCCGCGCGCACGAGGATCACGCGCGCGTCGTCGATGCAATTCGCAAGCGCCGCGGCAGCCGTGCTGCCGAAATCATGCGCGACCATGCGCTGCGCTCCAGCGACAACAAGCGGCGCAACTTCCACAGCATCGGCGGCGAGGCGCTGCTGGTCGGCCAGAGCGGCACGGCCCTGGTGCGCGATCCGCCGCTCGCTGCGTAAGTCATCACGCTTCAAGAAAACGCATCAGGAGGAAACATGAAGAAAGCCACCGTCGCCCGTCGCCATCTCGCTGCCGTCATGGCAGGCGCCGCGCTGTTTCTTGCCGGCGTCGCGCAGGCGCAGTCCCACTACCCGAACAAGCCGATCCGCCTGATCGTGCCGTTTGCGCCGGGCGGCGGCGGCGACACCCTCGCGCGCACGGTGACGCAGCCCGCCTCGGAAGCGCTCGGCCAGCAGATCGTCATCGAGAACCGCCCCGGCGCCGGCGGCAATCTCGGTGCGGCCGCCGCCGCAAAGGCGGAGCCGGACGGATACACCCTGTTCTACGGCACCAACGGCACGCATGCGATCAATCACGCGCTCTATGCCAATCCGGGCTTCGATCCGGTCAAGGATTTCGCGCCGGTGGCGCGGCTGACCCGTATCGGCATGGTGGTCGTGGTCAATCCCGAGGTGCCCGCCAAATCGGTACCGGAGCTTCTGGCTTATCTGAAGAAGAACCCCGGCAAATCGACATTCGGGTCGGCGGGCAACGGCACCAGCTCGCACATCGCCGGCGAGATGTTCAAGATGCGCACCGGCACAGACATCCTGCACGTACCCTATCGCGGCAACGGCCCGGCGATGATCGACCTCGTTGCCGGCCGGATCAACATGATGATCGATGTCATGCCGGCGGCATACCCGCATGCCGAGGCCGGCAAGATCCGCGCGCTGGCGGTGACGACGCTGACGCCGGTCGCGAGCGCGCCGAAGCTGCCGACGCTCGACTCGTCTGGCATCCAAGGCTTCGAGCTCAGCGCATGGGACGGCATCTGGGCACCGGCCGGCACGCCGCGGCCGATCATCGAAAAGCTGAACGCCGCCTACAACAAGGCGCTGAACAACCCACAGACCAAGGAGCGGCTGTTCGCGCGCGGCGCCGAGCCGGTCCCCGGCACGCCGGACGACCTGGCGAAGCACGTCGCCAGCGAGCTGCCGAAATGGGCCGAGGTGGTAAAGAAGTCCGGCGCCAAGGTGGACTGATCGCGCGACCCTTTCCGAGGCCGAAGAAGAGGGCCCTTCCACGCGCCGGCGCGTGGAAGGGCGTGCCTCGTTTCGCGGCGGATCGTGCGCCCCCTCACCCCACGCGGATACGGGCGAGGAACTGGTCGACCGAGCCGCGCAGAGTCTCCGCCTGGCGGGCGAGTGCTTCCGAGGCCTCGAGCACCTGGCTGGCGGCGGAGCCGGTCTGACTGGCGGCCTGGGCGACGCCGGTGATGTTCGACGACACCTCGCCGGTGCCGCGCGCCGCTTCCTGAACGTTGCGCGCGATCTCCTGCGTCGCCGAACCCTGTTCCTCGACCGCGGCGGCGATCGAGTTGGCGATCTCGTTGACGCGGTTGATGGTGGCGCCGATCGCGGCGATCGCCTCGACCGAGCTGCCGGTCGTCGACTGGATCGCATTGATCTGCGCCGTGATCTCCTCGGTCGCCTTGCCGGTCTGGGTGGCGAGGTTCTTGACCTCGCTCGCCACGACGGCAAAGCCCTTGCCGGCTTCGCCGGCGCGCGCCGCCTCGATCGTCGCGTTGAGTGCCAGCAGGTTGGTCTGCCCGGCGATGTCGCTGATCAGCTTGACCACGTCGCCGATCTTCTGGGCGGCGTCGGCGAGGCTCCTGACGGTCGAATTGGTGCGCTCGGCCTCGGTCACCGCCTGGCCGGCGATCCTGGTCGATTCGGCGACCTGGCGCGCGATCTCGGCGATCGAGCTCGACAGCTCCTCGGCGGCTGTGGCGACCGTGCCGACATTCGCCGTGGTCTGCTCCGAAACGGCCGCGACCGCGGCGGTCTGGCGCGAGGCCTCGTCGGCGGTGGCCGCCATCGCATGGGCGTTGGACTGAAGCTGCGTCGAGGACGACGACACCGCCTCGACCACGCCGCGCATCTCGGCCTCGAACTCCTCCGCAAGCTTGATGCGCTCGCGGCGGCGCTGCTCGGAAGCCTCGGCCTGCTCGCGCGCCGCGCGCTCGTTGGCCTCGCGGATCTGGACGGCGTTGTCGCGGAACACGACCAGCGCCTCTGCCATGGTGCCGATCTCGTCGCCGGTCGCCGCCGGGATCTTCGTCTCCAACTCGCCGCCGGCGATGCGCCGCATCGCCGCTTCGAGGGTCTTGAGCCGGCCGGTGACCTGGCGTCCGACATAGAGCCAGCCGATCAGGACGGCGCCGAGCGCGATCAGCAGCGCGATGACGCTGAGCAGGGTCGTGCGATCCGTGACAAGAGTCTGCGAGGCGGCGGCGGCGCTTTCGACGGCGGCCTGCTGGGCCGCGACCAGCCCGTCCACCGAGGCGGACAGCTGCTCGCTCAGGATGCGCGCCTTCTCAACCGTCTCGTTCGCCTCCTGTGCGAGTCCGAGCTCGCGCAGCCGCATGTCGAATATGCCGGTCTCCTTGGCCATGGCCGCGTCGAGCGCCTTGATCTGCTCGAGGAGGAACTTGGCCTGGCGCTCGTCCAGCGCGCCCATCTTCTCCCTGATCGTGTGCATCGGCAGGCCGACGCGCATCGACAGCAGGCCGATCTGCCGCGCGTCGTCGGTGAAGGTCGCCTCGACGATCGTGCTGATGACGCTGCGCAGCTCGTCCTGGATATTCTTCAGGGGCTCGAAGGCGCTCTGCGCCGCGGTGATCTTCGCGACGACGTCCTTGTACGTCGTCGCGTCGGCGCTCTCAAGATTGAAGACGGAGGTGTCGAGATCCGATTTCGCGACGTTCAGCAGCAGGGTGAGAAACTTGGCGGTTTCCGATTCGGCCTTGATGACTGCGTCCATCAGCACCGCCGAACGCTCGCGGATGCCGAGACGCTCGGCGACGTTCTGTTCCAGGCTTCCGAAGCCGGCGCTCAGCTCCGCGATCGCGGTCTTGACGTTCTCGAACTCGGCGCGATCGACATTCATCGTCTCGATGCGCGCGAGCAGCGCGTCGACCTGGGCGCTCTGCTGGGCGAGCTGGTCGACGCGGGTCTGGAGCGCTTCGGCGGTGTCGGCCCCGGCCAGCGCCGGCCCGAGGGCGACGATGCGCTCGGTCGTGCGGGCGAGCTGCAGGGCGGCGGTGATCGGCGGCAAGCGCTCGGTCGTGATCGCGTTGACGGTGCCGCCGAGCTGCGTGAACGAGACCACGGCAAACCCGGACGTGGCGACCGCGAGGCCGACGATAACGGCGAAGGACAGGAACAACCGGCCGCGAACGCCAATGCCGATCCTGAAAGAGGTGACGAGACCGAATGCCCGGCCGGCCAGTTTCCGCATGCTTACCCCCAAAGTCGCGTGTCCGTCCCGGCGCCATTCCGCGTTGCCGCGACGGACTGCCGAAATCGGCGCAATTAGGCCACCTCTTGCTTAAACCTGTCTTAAATCCCGGGTTGTAGGCGCAGCCTGCCCGAAAAGACGAAGGGCGGGTCCGCGGACCCGCCCTTTTTCTTTTAAAATCAACGCTTTAATGCGCCGCTCAGTGCACGTCGCTCCAGATCTTGCGCTTGGCGATATAGAGCAGGCCGGTGAGAAGCAGCAGGAACAGCACGACCTTCACGCCGAGCCGCTTGCGCGCCTCGAGGTTGGGCTCGGCCGCCCAGGTCAGGAAGGTCGCGACATCGCGCGCGAGCTGTTCCTCGGTCGCCTTGGTGCCGTCGGCATAGGTGACCTGGTCCTCGTTGAGCGGCTTCGCCATGGCGATCTGATGGCCGGGGAAGAACTTGTTGTAGTTCATTCCCTCCATCAGGCTGACGCCTTCCGGCGGGTCGCTATAGCCGGTCAGCAGCGCGTAGATGTAGTCGGCGCCGCCGGCGCGCGCCTTCGCCATCAGCGACAGGTCCGGCGGGGCGGCGCCGTTATTGGCGGCGCGCGCGGCGTTCTCGTTGGGGAACGGCGCTTTGAAGCGGTCCGACGGGCGCGCCGGACGCTCGAACATCTCGCCCTGGTCGTTCGGTCCGTCGGTGACCTCGAACTCGGCGGCAATGGCCTTCACCTCGTCCTCGTTATAGCCGAGGCCGCCGGTGCCGCCGATGCCCGGCGCGCCGAGGTCGCGGTAGCGGAGCTGGTTCATCGAATGGCACGCCGCGCAGACTTCCTTGTAGACTTGGAAGCCTCGCTGCAACGCCGCGCGATCGAAGGTGCCGAACGGACCCTCGAACTCCCACGTCTGATCGGGGAGCACGATCTCCTCGGCGCCATGCGCCGGTGCGCCCAAGGCGATCCCGGCAGCGGCGAGTGCGGCAAATGCAAGCTTGCGCATCAGGCCTTCTCCATCGGCTTGGCGCCGGCGGTGGCCATACGGCCGCCGCCCAGCACCGGCTCGCTGATGCTGCGCGGCAGCGGCCGCGGCCGCTCGAACCAGCCGAGCAGCGGCAGCACGATCAGGAAGTGGGCGAAATACCAGAACGTCGCCAGGCGGCCGATCGTCAGCCACCAGCCTTCCGGCGGATAGGCGCCGGCGAAGCCGAGCACGACGCAGTCGATCGCGAACAGCCAGAAGAACCACTTGAAGACCGGACGGAAACGGCCGCTGCGCACCCGGCTGGTGTCGAGCCAGGGCAGCACGAACAGGATCAGGATCGACGCGAACATCGCGAGCACGCCGAGCAGCTTGTCGGGAATGGCGCGCAGGATCGCGTAGTACGGCAGGAAATACCATTCCGGAACGATATGCGCCGGCGTCACCAGTGGATTGGCCGGGATGTAGTTGTCGGGATGGCCCATGTAGTTCGGCGCCCAGAACACGACGCCGGCGAAAACGATCATGAACACGGCGATGCCGAACATGTCCTTGATCGTGTAGTACGGGTGGAACGGGATCTTGTCCTGCGGGCCGTCGGTCTCGATCCCGATCGGGTTGTTCGAGCCGAAGCGGTGCAGCGCCCAGATGTGCAGGACGACCACGCCGACGATCAGGAACGGCAGCAGGTAATGCAGCGAGAAGAAGCGGTTGAGCGTCGGGTTATCGACCGCGAAGCCGCCCCACAGCCAGGTGACGATGTTCTCGCCGACGATCGGGAACGCCGAGAACAGGTTGGTGATGACCGTGGCGCCCCAGAAGCTCATCTGGCCCCACGGCAGCACGTAGCCCATGAATGCGGTCGCCATCATCAGCAGGAGGATGATGACTCCCAGGCCCCACAGCACCTCGCGCGGTGCCTTGTACGACCCGTAATAGAGGCCGCGGAAGATGTGGATGTAGACGACGATGAAGAAGAACGACGCGCCGTTCATGTGCACGTAGCGGATCAGCCAGCCGTAATTCACGTCGCGCATGATGCGCTCGACGGAATTGAAGGCCATGCTGACATGCGGCGTGTAGTGCATCGCCAGCACGATGCCGCTGACGATCATGATCACCAGCACGAGGCCGGCGAGGGAGCCGAAGTTCCACCAGTAATTCAGGTTCTTCGGGCTCGGATACTCGGTGCCGACAGAATGGTTGAGCAGCGAGAAGATCGGCAGCCGGTACTCGATCCACTTGACGACGGGATTGTTCATGTATGCCGGCGGCGGCACGACAGGATTGGCCATGGAAGGTGCCTCAACCGATGCGGATGGTCGTGTCGGTCACGAAGGTGTAGGGCGGAACCGCGAGGTTCTTGGGCGCTGGCCCTTTGCGGATGCGGCCCGAGGTATCGTAGTGCGAGCCGTGGCACGGGCAGAACCAGCCGCCGAACTCGCCGCGCGCCTCGGTCGGGCCGGTGCCGAGCGGCACGCAGCCGAGATGCGTGCATACGCCGACGAGGATGAGCCATTCCGGCTTCTGCGCGCGCCGCGCGTCGCTCTCGGGATCGGGCAGTTCGTTCACGTCGACCGCGCGCGCCTGCTCGATCTGGTCCGGCGTGCGGTGATCGACGAATACCGGCTTGCCGCGCCACATCACCTTGATGCGCTGGCCCGGCTGGACCGGCGACAGGTCGACTTCGATCGAGGCCAGCGCGAGCACGTCGGCCGAAGGGTTCATCGAATGGATGAACGGCCACAGCGCCGCAGCGGCGCCGAGCGCGCTGAACGCGCCGGCGGCGAGAATCAGAAAATCGCGCCGAGGCTCGTCCGGATGACCGGCGGCGCCAGGCGCGGAATGGGTCGAAGTCGCCATCGAAATCTTTCCTTCGTCGTTCTGCACGGCACCCGGCGGGCGACTCGTCGCCGCACCGGCCCTTCGCGCAGGCGTTGCACGGAGGGGCGCCTCTTATAGACGCATGCGGTCCCAAAAATCAGGTACGCCGCGCGCCGGACGCGACCCGTGCGACAACCTGCCGCAGCCGCGCGCGCGAGTCCGTGCGTGTGGTCGCCGGACGGGCGTTGGGTATAATGAAAGCAATCAAGCTTGCCAAGCGTTTGCGGCCCATCCGCGTGCCGCGGCGACGCCCCCGAACCTGCCATCGAACCATGCGCCTCGCCCTGTACCAGCCTGACATCCCGCAGAACACCGGCGCCATGCTGCGCCTCGCCGCCTGCCTTGGCGTGGGCGTCGATCTGATCGAGCCGTGCGGCTTCGTCTGGTCGGATGCCAAGCTCCGTCGCGCCGGAATGGACTATCTCGGTGGGGTAGCACTGCACCGCCATGCCTCGTGGAACGCGTTCCGCGGCCGGCGGTCCGGCTCCGGCCGGCTGGTGCTGCTGACCACGCGCGGCAATACCGCGCTGCCCGGTTTCGCCTTCCGGCCGGACGACGTGCTGATGGTCGGACAAGAGAGCGCCGGCGTCCCGGCGGAGGTGCATGACGCTGCCGCGGCCAGACTCGTCATCCCGATGGCCTCCGGCATGCGCTCGCTCAATGTCGCGCTCGCCGCAGCGCTCGCGCTGGGCGAGGCGCTGCGCCAGACCGAAGGCTGGCCTTCGGCGCTGCCGCTCGCGTCATGACTTCGACCGAGGCACAGCGCGCGCAGGCCGCGTCCTGGTTCGAGACTCTGCGCGACCGGATCTGCGCGGCATTCGAGCGCATCGAGGACGACCTCACCGGCACCCATGCGGTCCTGCCGCCGGGCCGCTTCGTGCGCAAGGCCTGGCAGCGGCCCGGCGGCGGCGGCGGCGTGATGTCGATCATGCACGGACGCGTATTCGAGAAGGTCGGAGTCAACATCTCGACCGTGCATGGCGAATTCAGTCCCGAGTTCCGCGCGCAGATTCCCGGCACCACCGACGACCCGCGTTTCTGGGCGAGCGGCATTTCGCTGGTGGCGCATATGCGCTCGCCGCTCGTGCCGGCCGTGCACATGAACACGCGGCACGTGGCGACGACGCGGGCGTGGTTCGGCGGCGGCGCCGATCTCACGCCGATGTTTCCCGACCCGCACGATACGGCCGATTTCCATGCGGTGCTGAAGCGCGCCTGCGACGCGCACGATCCCGGATACTATCCGCGCTTCGGGAAGTGGTGCGACGAGTACTTCTTCCTGAAGCATCGCGACGAGCCGCGCGGCGTCGGCGGCATCTTCTACGACAACCTCGACACCGGCGACTGGGACCGCGACTTCGCCTTCACCCGCGATGTCGGCCTCGCCTTCCTCGACATCTACCCGCAGCTGGTGCGGCGGCACATGAACCGGGCGTGGACGGCGGAGCAGCGCGACTTCCAGCTCGTGCGCCGCGGCCGCTATGTCGAGTTCAACCTGCTCTACGACCGCGGCACCAAGTTCGGCCTGATGACCGGCGGCAATGTCGAAGCGATCCTGATGTCGCTTCCGCCCGAGGCGAAGTGGCCATAGCCTGTTGCGTTGCAGCCGGGGGAGTAGAGTTAAGATTCGCTCTTTTCGTCCCGATCATTCGAACCACTTGCGCCAGGCGGGCCAGTTCCCGATCAGCTCCGCCATCACGGCATAGCCCGGCGCGGTCGGGTGGATGCCGTCGCCCCCTGCCATCGATTTCGCGAAGCGCGGATCGGCGGAGAGCGGCGTAAACAGGTCGAGATAGGGCACGCCGAGCTCGTCGCACAGCGCCGCGAGCGCCGACGACGTCGCCGCGATACGCGCGTCCTGCACCTCGCGCGGCTGGCCGGGGTTAAGGCTCAGGGTCAGCGATTCGCGCAGCACCGGCGTCGGGCCGATCATCAAGGTCGGCTTCCACGCTTTCGCTGCCGCAAGAATGCGGCGCGCGGCGGCGATGCTCGGCCCCGGCTCGACGCGCAGCCTGCCATCGGCCTCGCGCGCGGTATCGTTGATGCCGAACGAGAAGACCAGGGTGGCCGGATGCATGTCGGGCAGCCGCGCCGCGCATTCAGCGCGCCAGCGCGCCTCGATCATCTCCGACGTGTCGCCGCGAATGCCGAGATTGTAATGGCTGATGTCGTGGCCGCGCGCGCGTTCGGCGGCGCACAGCCGCCCCGGCCAGCCGAGATATTCGTCGTCGCCCGTGCCGTTGGTGATGCTGTCGCCGACGAAGCAGATGCGCAACGCGACCATGGTCCGTTCACCCTCTCAACAGCATCTCGATCGTGCGCTGCACGTCTAGGGCCTCCCGCAGCGTCGGCAGGGTGTTCGGGCGCGCTTCGAGGAGGGCAGCAAGCTGGTCGAGCTGCGCGGCGCCGGCATGCACGCGCATCGCGTCGATCGAACTCGATTCGACGGCGCTCCACGTCCCACCCTCCTCGCGCTCGAGCCCGTGCCAGTCGCGGATGCGCATGGCGCCGCGCGTTCCCGTCACCGTCCACAGATTGTGATCGTCCGCCTCTCCAGCCACGCGCCCGTCGAGCGTCACGCCGACATCGCCGGCGCTCAGGTCGGCGACAATCGCGCGTTCCGACTCCTCGGCATTCCGGCGCTCGATATTGCTCGACAGCACGGCGAGCGGCCCGACGAGCCGCTGCGTGGTGAATATGAAATGCGAGACGACCTCGCGCACGAAGCCGCCCTCGCGCGCGCCGGTGAGCCAGCTTGCCGCATCGTGCTGCCAGCCGCGCGGCCAGCGCGCAAAGCGGACATGGACGTCGATGTGCCGGATCGGCCCGAGCGAGCCCGCCGCAACCGCCTCGGCGATCCGCACGAAGGACGGTGCCGTCGCGAGCGAAAAATTCACGCCGGCTTTGCGCCGCTCCGCTTCGGCCCGCGCGACAAGCGCCGCGCCCTGGGCGTCATCGACGGTCAGCGGCTTTTCGCAGAACGCCGCCTTGCCGCGATCGAACGCGGCATGCGCGTGCGTTGCATGGCTCGCCGGAGGCGAGGCGATGTAGATGCAGTCGACGTCGTCGCGCGCCACGAGCGCGCGCGAATCGCCTGCGGCGGCGGTCGCAGGATGCGCGGCGCGAAGCCGGTCGAGCGCCGCGCGGTCGGGGTCCCATGCCGCGGCGAGCGCGAAGCCGGGATGCGCCGCGATGCGGTCCGCCATGCGCCGCCCCATGATGCCGGCGCCGATAAGTCCGATGCGATGAGCCATCAGCCCCCCAGGCTTCGCTCGCTGATTAGCGCCTTGAGCTTGGCCAGGCAATCCTCGCGCGTGGCGCGATAGTCGGCCTCCTCCCACCAGCGCTCGACCTCGGCCAGCAGGCGGCCGATCTCGGGACCGGCCGGCACGCCGAGATCGATCGCGTCCTGCCCCTTGACCGGCAGCTCCACCGGCGTCCACGCGTCGGCGACCGCCAGCAGCGCGCGATAGCGCGTGGCATCGCCCGGTGACTCGGCCCAGCCGAGCAGCGCAAGTTCGCGGAACGATGCCGCCCCCAGCCGCCGCAGCATACGGCGCGTCGCGGCTTCGTCGAGGTCGGCAGGCACCTGGAGCTCCGGTGCCGCCATGTCGGCGAGCCGGTCGCGCTTCGCGTTGGAAAGCCTGAGCCGCGTCGCCACGGCGAGCGCTGCAGCCGGATCGCCCGGCAACAGTGCCGCGAGACGACGGACGGCGTCGCGGTCGCCGATGTCGTCTTCGATCAGCACCAGCATGCGCAGCCGCGTTGAATCGGTCGCCTCGGGCAGAATTTGCTGCAGCACGCCGTGTTCGCGCATCAACTCGACCGCAGTCGCCGGATCGGGCGCCAGCAGCAGCCGCTTGATCTCGCTCGCCACGCGCTCGCCCGACAGTGTCGGCAAGAGGTTCGCCAGCCGGCTGCAGGCCGCAAGCGCGTCGCGGTCGGGCGTTCCGTCGCCATACCAAGCGTGGAAACGGAAGAAGCGCAACAGGCGCAGCACATCCTCCCGGATCCGCGCCTCGGGCTCGCCGACAAAGCGGACACGGCCGGACCTGAGATCGTCGAGCCCGCCGAACGGATCGTGAAGCGTGCCATCCGGCTCGGCCGAAACGGCATTGATGGTGAAGTCTCGACGCGCCGCATCGGCATTCCAGTCGGCTG
The DNA here is from genome assembly GCA_041690495.1 of Alphaproteobacteria bacterium. Lineage (GTDB taxonomy): Bacteria > Pseudomonadota > Alphaproteobacteria > CACIAM-22H2 > CACIAM-22H2 > DATAAP01. Next base: position 176,112 of record JAWLHE010000004.1, read on the forward strand.
TGAACGCCACCCGGGCGTGACGGCCGAATGTCTCGACATCGCGGCGCAGTGTCGTGATCTCGAAATGCTTCCCGCCCACGACGGCGGTGACGGTGCCGTGCTCTATGCCGGTCGGTACGACGCGGATGCCGGCACGCTCGAGCCGCTGCATCACGACTTCGGGCGGATCTGGCGTCGCGATGTCGATGTCCTTGACCGCGCGACCGACCAGGGCATCGCGCACGCAGCCGCCGACGAAGCGCGCCTGACCGCCCGCGGCGGTCAGCGCGTCGAGTACCGCGCGCGTTTCCGGGGCCGTCATCCAGGGCTGTGGCTCGAGCCGGTCCGGCAGCTTTCGCAAGGTCGTCACCGATCGTCGCGGGGCGCGATAACGAACCCGCATTCTGGCACAGTTGTCACGCTATTGCTGAGGCGCCGGCTCGACATGGCCGGGCACGATGCGGCCGTCCTCGACCCGCGGCGGCACGTACCGGCCGGAAATATCGGCACCGCCGAACAGGGCCGATGCGATCGCGATGAGCACCGCGAGGACGACACCGATGGCCGCCAGCCACAGCCACGGCGCGTCGTGCCAGTGCGGCGCGTCGCCCGCGCCCGCGCGCGCGATGCGGCGGCGCTCGGCCGCCAGCCACGCGAAATACACCGCGGTCGGCAGGACGATCGGCAGGATGTACTGGAACAGGATTCGGGCCATGGCGGATCGCGGGCGCGCTCAGCGGCGCAGGACTTCCGAAAGGTTCACAAGCATCGCGGCGGTCGCACCCCAGATATAATAATCGCGGTACGGCATCGCCCAGAACTGCCGCTCAACGCCATCGTACACGCGGCTGTGACGCCGGTGATTGGCTGGATCGACGACGAAACCGAGCGGCACCTCGAACACCTCGGCCACCTCGAAGGTGTCCGGGCGCAACGTGAACGGCGGCCGGACGATACCGACCACCGGCACGATCTCGAATCCGGTGCGGGTCTGGTAGGTGTCGAGCCTGCCGACGATCTCGGTGCGGTCCGACGTCAGCCCGACCTCCTCCTCGGCCTCGCGCAAAGCGCAGTCGACCGGATTGGTGTCGCAGGGATCCACCCGGCCGCCCGGAAAGCTGATCTGCCCGGCATGGGAGTTGAGATGCGCGGAGCGGCGGGTCAGCAGCAGGGTCGGCTCGCCCTCCCGCGCAACGATCGGGACCAGGACTGCCGCCGCAGTGAGCGGCGAATCCGGAGCGAGATCGGGATTGAGATCATGATCGCCGCGAACACGCTGTCCGCCGGAGCGGCGTATGCCGATATCGATCGACGCCGCCTGCAGGCGTTTGACGATCAGGTCGATGGCGGAAGCATCGTCGGTGCGCATGATCCCTGTTTCAGTACCTGCCTATTCCAAAGTGCCGAGGCGGAAAAACGTCCCCTCGCTCCATACGCCGAATACCTCCCTACCGTCCAATACCTCGCTGACGCCGAGGTCGACCAGCTGGTAGAAGACGGGCCGCGAGATCAGGGCCTCGAGCCCGTCGCGTACATGAATATATGGTGACGGTTCGCCGGTATCGGGATGCTCCGCGACGCGGATCGGGTGCTCGGGCCCCGCGACGATGTCTTCATCGACATTTGTGCGGAAGACGAGCCGCTGCGACCCTCCGGCACCCGAGGCCGTCAAGGCCACCGCGGTGAACGGCGCATCGTCGACATCGATCAGACCGCGCTCGGCAGGCGTTACCAGCAAGTAACGGCCGGCCTCGTCGCGCCGCAGGACGCTGGCAAAGAGCTTTACCAGCGGTTTGCGGGTGATCGGCGAGCCGTGATAAAACCACGTGCCGTCACGCGCGATGCGGATGTTGAAATGTCCGCACGACGCGGTGTCGGGATGCAGGGAGTCGGCGGCGCGGGAATCGCCGCCGGGGACATCCAGGCGCCGGACGAGCTCGACTGGATCTGGACCCCGGTCAACGGGCGGGGCGTTGGTCATTGTCGATGTGCACTCGTTGACCCGAGAGAGGCTGCATTGAACGCTCCCGAGCCCAAATTCGCTCCTGTTCCCCCAACTTCGCACGAATTGATTGCTGAAATCGAGAAGCTTGGCGAACGCTTGCGCCAGGTCCGCGAGCGGATCGGTCGCGTGATCTTCGGCCAGACACAGGTCATCGACAACTCGCTTATTACCCTGCTCGGTGGGGGGCACGCGCTGCTTATCGGCGTGCCGGGCCTCGCCAAGACCCGCCTGGTCGAAACCCTGGGCGCCGTGCTCGGCCTTGCCGAGAAGCGCGTCCAGTGTACGCCGGACCTGATGCCCGCCGACATCCTCGGTTCCGAGGTGCTCGAGGAATCAGAGAGCGGCCGGCGTTCGTTCCGCTTCATTCCGGGTCCGGTGTTCAGCCAGCTCCTCATGGCCGACGAGATCAACCGCGCCAGCCCGCGAACTCAATCGGCGCTGCTGCAGGCGATGCAGGAGCGCCGCGTCTCCGTTGCCGGCGCTTACCATGAGCTGCCGACGCCGTTTCACGTCCTGGCGACGCAGAACCCGCTGGAGCAGGAAGGCACATATCCCCTCCCCGAGGCCCAGCTCGACCGCTTCCTGATGCAGATCGACGTGTCCTATCCCGACCTCGAAGCGGAGCGGTCGATGCTGATCGCCACGACCGGGGTCGGGAGCGACACAGCGATCCAGGCGATGACTGCCGCCGAACTCGAAGCGGCCCAGCTGCTGATCCGGCGCGTGCCGGTCGGCGACAGCGTCGTTGAATCGATCCTGAAGCTCGTCCGTTCCGGCCGGCCCGAGACGTCGGACATCGCCGAGGTCACGCGCCATGTCGTGTGGGGGCCCGGCCCTCGCGCGAGTCAGGCGCTGATGCTCGCGGTCAGGGCGCGCGCCGTCATGGACGGCCGTCTTGCACCATCGGTCGACGACGTGCTGGCGCTAGCACATCCCGTTCTCCGCCATCGCATGGCGCTCAATTTTGCGGCGCGCGCAGACGGCGTGACCATGGACAAGGTGATCGACCGGCTTTGCGAACCCTTGACCTGACGCCCCGCCGATCCGGAGCGCCAAAGGCATGAAGGACGCCGTCACGGCTCAGCAGCGGGCCGAGGAGCTGGCCAGTCGATTGCCGCCGCTGATGGTTGCCGCGGAGCGGGTCGCCTCGACCGTCGCGCAGGGCGTGCATGGCCGCCGCCGGGTCGGAACCGGCGAAGCTTTCTGGCAGTTCCGCCAGTATGAGTTCGGCGATTCGCTGCAGCGGATCGACTGGCGCCAGACGGGCAAGCGCGACCGAGTCTATATCCGCGAAACCGAATGGGAGGCGGCCCAGAGCGTCTGGGTGTGGCGCGATGCCTCGCCGTCGATGCGATACCGTTCCGATCCGCGGCTGCCGGAGAAGGCGGAGCGCGCCAACCTGCTGGCCCTAGCGCTGATGGCGCTGCTGATGCGCGGCGGCGAGCGGGTCGGTCTGGTCGGCTCGGGCCTGCCGCCAACTTCGGGGCGCAGCGGTCTGTCGCAGTTCGCACAGGCGATGCTGCTGGCTGGCGCGGATGAGCGCGGATTGCCGCCTGCGGTCCCGCTGCCGCGCCATTCGGAAGTCATTTTGTTCGGCGATTTCCTGTCGCCCCTGCCCGAAATCGACCGCTCGGTGCGGGCTATAGCAGGACGGGGAATCAAGGGCCATATCATGCAGGTGCTCGACCCCGCCGAGGAAGATCTGCCGTTCACCGGACGGACCCGGTTCGAAGGCCTCGAAGCCGAGGGCGAGGCATTGATCCCGCGTGTGGAAAGCGTGCGCGCCGAATATCAGACATTGCTGGCCACGCATGTACGCGGCATTGCCGATATCGCCCGCGCGGTCGGCTGGGGATTCATGAGCTACCGCACCGACCGCCCGGCGCAGGCGGCCCTGCTGGAGCTGTTCGTGGCGCTGTCACGGCCACCGGAGATGGTGCGGTGAGCGGTCTGTTCGGAGCTTTGGCGGTGTTGCAGCCGTGGTGGCTGCTTGCGCTCGGCGCGCTGCCGATCCTCTACTGGCTGCTGCGGGTCACGCCGCCGGCGCCGCGGCACACGCGCTTTCCCGCGATCCGCCTGCTGCTTGCCCTGCAGCCCAAGGAAGAGACGCCGGCGCAGACCCCGCTCTGGCTGCTGCTGCTCCGGCTGCTCATTGCCGCGCTGATCATCCTCGCCCTCGCCCATCCGCTCGCCAATCCGGGCGCGCGGCTGGCCGGCGCGGGGCCACTGATCCTGGTCGTCGACGACGGTTGGGCGGCGGGACGAAACTGGCCGGCGCGCCAGGCGGCGATGGCCGACCTGCTCGACCGCGCGGAGCGCGAGGAGCGCCCGGTGATGGTTCTCACGACCGCGCCGACCGTGACCGGCGAGGCGCCGCGGGCATCGCGGCTGATGCGCGCGGCGGAGGCAAAAGCCCTCGTCGGTGCGCTGGCGCCCAAGCCCTGGCCGGTCGATCGCGCGGCTGCGCTGGCATCTCTCGAGGGCGTCTCGTTCCCCGATCAGGCAGCGGTTGTCTATCTGAGCGACGGGCTCGACGATGGCCAGGTCTTCGCCCTGGTGGAGCGCCTGCAGCGGACCGGCGGGGTCGAGCTGTTCGCCGATCCGCCGCAGGCCGCGCCCAGGCTGGTGATGCCGCCGAGTCACGAGGCGGGCGCCATGGTCGTGACCGCGACGCGCCTCGGAACGGCCGACGCCGACCATGCGGTGCTGCGCGCCTCGGGCGAGGACGGCCGGCTGATCGCCCGCGAGGAATTGCGCTGGGCGGAGGGCGAGCGCGACGCCACGCTTCACATCACCGTGCCGACCGAATTGCGCAACCGCATGGCGCGGCTCGATATCGAAGGCGAGAATTCGGCCGGCGCCGTGGTGCTGCTCGACGAGCGCTGGCGCCGCAGGCCGGTCGGGCTCGTGTCGGGCGCATCGGCCGAGCGGCTGCAGCCGCTGCTGGCCGACACCTATTATCTGGAGCGCGCGCTGATGCCATTCAGCGAGGTGCGTACCGGCAACCTGCAGGATCTGCTCGAGCGCCAGCTCGCCGTCATCGTCCTCGCCGATGTCGGACACCTGCCCGATGCGGATCGCAACGCGCTCGAGGAATGGGTGAGCCGCGGCGGCGTGGTCGTGCGGTTCGCCGGGGCGCGGATGGCCGAAGGTGCCGACGATTTCGTGCCGGTGCCGCTGCGCAGCGGCGGCGGCGGGCGCGCGTTCGGCGGCGCCATGACCTGGGCGCAGCCGCTGGCGCTGTCGGCATTCGAGCCGAGCAGCCCGTTCGCCGGGGTCCAGATTCCCGACGATGTCCGCGTTTCGCGCCAGGTCCTGGCGGAGCCCAGCCTTGATCTCGCCGACCGCACCTGGGCACGGCTCGCCGACGGCACGCCGCTCGTCACGGCAGACAAGCGCGGCGAAGGCTGGCTCATCCTCGTTCACACCACGGCCAATCCCGACTGGTCGTCGCTGCCGCTTTCGGGGCTGTTCGTCGAGATGCTCCAGCGCGTCGTCGCGCTGTCGCAGGGCGTAGCCGGCGCCGCGGCCGACACTGCGCTGCCGCCGGTCAGTTCGCTCGACGGTTTCGGACGGCTGCAGACGCCGCCGCCGGCGGCGGCGGCAATCCCGGCCGGCGGCTTCGCCAGCACGGTCGTCAGCCCAAAGAGCCCGCCGGGCTACTACGGTACCGAGTCGGCGCGGCGCGCGCTGAATCTGTCGGCCAGCATGCCCGCGCCCCGACTCCTCAATACCCTGCCATCCGGCGTCACGCGCGCCGTGTATACCGGCGCCCGCGAGTTCGATTTCCGTCCGTGGCTGCTGACCGCGGCGCTTGCTCTCGCCCTGATCGATCTCATCATCAGCCTGGCGCTGCGCGGCATGTGGCCGCGGCGCGGCGCACGCACGGCGGCGGCGCTGATCCTCGCGCCGCTTCTTGCCGGTCTGAGCATCGGGCCGGCGATCGCCCAGGGTCAGGCCGCCGGCGCACCGGTCGCCGGGGACGATTCCGCGGCGCTGATCGCCACGCTGACCACGCGATTCGCGTACATCCACACCGGCGTTCCCGAAGTCGACGAGACCGCGCGCGCGGGCCTGACCGGGCTGGGTGCGATTCTGGCGCGGCGAACAGCGGTCGATCCCGGTCCTCCGGTCGAGGTCAACCCCGAGCTCGACGACCTGTCGTTCTATCCGCTGATTTACTGGCCGATTGCGCCACAGGGAGCGCAGCCATCGGCGAACGGTATCGCGCGGATCAACGCCTATCTCAAGAACGGGGGAACTATCCTGTTCGACACGCGCGAGGGCGAGATGGCCGCGCCCAATGCACCCGGTCCCGCGGCGCAGCGCATGCGCGACATCCTGCGCCAGCTCAATCTCGCGCCGCTCGCCCCGGTCCCGGACGACCATGTGCTGACCAAGGCGTTCTACCTGCTGAACGATTTTCCCGGGCGATGGAGCGGCGGGCCAGTGTGGGTCGAGCTCGGCAATGACCGCATCAATGACGGCGTCTCGTCGGTCGTGATCGGCCCGAACGACTGGGCCGCGGCCTGGGCGATGGATGCAAGCGGGCGGCCGATCCATGCCGCCGTGCCCGGCGGCGAGGCGCAGCGCGAAACGGCGATCCGGTTCGGCGTCAATCTGGTCATGTACGCGCTGACCGGCAACTACAAGGCCGATCAGGTCCATGTCGAGGCGATCCTCGAGCGGCTGAAGCGATGAATATCGGCGACCTCACGATCAGCTTCGGACCGCTGGTGCCATGGCCGGTGCTTGGCGGACTCGCCGCCGTCGCGGCCGCGACCCTGATCGCGACATGGTGGCTGCGTGCGCGGGGCGCCGTGTGGCGGACCATCGCGGTGCTCGGGCTGCTTGCCGCCCTGCTCAATCCGACCGCGGTGCTGGAGCAGCGCCAGCCGCTCTCCGACGTTGCCGTCGTGGTCGTAGACGAGTCGAGAAGCCAGGCGATCGGCCAGCGCCGCGCGCGCACCGAAGCCGCGCTCGAGCACCTTCGCAGCCGGCTTGCGCACCAGAAGGACCTGGAATTGCGCGTCGTTCGCGCGAGCGGCGGCGTCGGAACCAAGCTGTTCGCGGCGGCCGAGCGCGCCCTCGCGGACGTGCCGCGCTCGCGCATCGCCGGCGTCACCTTCATCACCGACGGGCAGATCCATGACGTGCCGCGCGAGGCGAACCCGGAGCAGCTCCCAACGCCGCTCCATGTCCTGCTGACCGGCGAGCACAACGAGGTCGACCGGCGCCTGATCGTCGAGAGCGCGCCGAGCTACGGCATCGTCGGGAAACCGCTGCAGATCACGCTGCGGATAGACGACGGCGGCGCCACGCCGGGCCAGACCGCGCGTGTGGAGATTCGCCGCGACGGCGGCGAGCCGCAGACATTGCGTCTACCCGTCGGCTCGCCGCAGACCATCGACTTCACGCTTGAGCACGGAGGCCAGACGCTGTTCGAGATCGCGGCCGAGCAGGGAGAGCGCGAGCTGACGCTCGACAACAACCGCGCAGTGGTGGCGATCAACGGCGTGCGCGACCGGCTGCGCGTCCTGCTCGTCACCGGCGAGCCGCATCCGGGCGAGCGGACCTGGCGCAATCTGCTCAAGTCCGATCCAGCGGTCGATCTCATCCATTTCACGATTCTGCGTCCGCCCGAGGCGCAGGACTTCACGCCGGTCAACGAGCTGTCTCTCATCGCGTTTCCGATCCGCGAGCTGTTCGAGGTCAAGCTCAACGAGTTCGACCTGATCATCTTCGACCGCTACCGGCGCCGCGACGTGCTGGCGCAGGTCTATCTCGAGAACATCGTGCGCTACGTACGCGGCGGCGGCGCGTTGCTGGTCGCGACCGGCCCGACCCTCAGCTCGCCGGGCAACCTGTTCAACTCGCCGGTCGGCCAGATCCTCCCCGGCGCCCCGACGGGCGCGAGTTACGAGGAGGGCTTCAAGCCGCGTCTCAGTGAGGCGGGCCGCCGGCATCCGGTCACCGCCGACCTGCCCGGCGCCGAGGCCGCCGACCCGGGCTGGGGCCGCTGGTTCCGCCATATCGATACCGAGCCGCGGCGCGGCCAGGTCCTGATGAACGGCGTCAACGACCGGCCGCTGCTGATCCTCGACCGCGTCGGCGACGGCCGCGTCGCGCAGATCATGTCCGATCACATCTGGCTGTGGGCGCGCGGCTTCGAGGGCGGCGGCCCGCATGCCGAGCTTCTGCGCCGCATCGCCCACTGGCTTATGAAGGAACCGGAGCTCGAGGAGAATGATCTGCGCGCGAGCGTCCGCGGCAACATGATCGAGATCATGCGCCGCTCGCTCGAGGCCGACGGCCGCAATGTCGAGGTGACCTCGCCGTCCGGCGCCAAGCAGACGGTCGCGCTGACCGAGGGCCGCGGCGGCCGCGCCGCCGGATCGCTCGAGGCGAAGGAGCCGGGGCTCTATCACGTCACCGACGGAACCAAGGTTGCGCTGGCGGCAGTAGGCGCGCTGAATCCGATCGAGCTTGCCGACGTGCGAACCACGGAGGAGCTGGTGAAGCCGGTCGTCGTCGCGGCGAACGGCCAGACGCTTTGGCTCAGCGACGGACAACCCGACATCCGCCGCGTACGTCCGGGCCGCGACGCCGGCGCGCGCGAGCCGAACGGCCGCGGCTGGATCGGCTTCCGCGCCAATGGCGACTACATCGTGACCGGCGTCACGCAGCTGCCGCTGCTGCCCGGCCTCGTGCTGTTCGCGCTGGCTCTCGGCGCGCTCGTGCTCGCATGGCGCCGCGAAGGGCGCTGACCTTCGGTGCGCGCTCGGTGAGTCCCGGCCGGGACATCGCTGCGCTCGCCGCTTTCATCATTCTTGTCTTTGCCGTCGCATGGATCGCATCGGCGGTGACCCTGCCGGCGATCCCCGGCTGGTATGCGTCGCTGGAAAAGCCCTCCTTCACGCCGCCGAACTGGCTGTTCGGGCCGGTCTGGGGCGTTCTCTATCTGATGATCGCGCTCGCCGGCTGGCTGGTCTGGCGCGATCGCAGTCCGGCGCGGAACCGCGCGCTCATCCTGTTCGGCGTGCAGCTCGCGCTCAATCTCGCGTGGTCTGTCCTCTTCTTCGGTTTGAAGCTGATCGGACCGGCGCTGATCGAAATCATCGTCCTGCTCGCTGCGATCGGCGCGACGATCGTTACGACGCTCCATGTCTCCAGGACGGCGGCGTTGCTGCTCGTGCCGTATCTGGCCTGGGTGGCATATGCAACGGCGCTCAATGCAGCGATCTTCCGCCTGAATTCCTGACGCCGTTCTGCAGCAGCGCGAAAACAAAGCCGGCGCCATCGGAGGGGATGATGGCGCCGGCCCTGTCACCACGGAGACAGACTGCAATCGCGGCCCGCCTGGAGGCGCAAGTGGCGGTTGCCGCAACTGCCTCGCACTCGAAGGAACGGCAGTCATTCCAGCAGGTTCCCTCGCTAACAGGAGCTACCCTTTAGACTCGCGCCAGCCCCGCATGAATCGGATGGGTTGTGTGGACAACTCGGAATCGACCCTGTCAAGCTCGCTGCGAAGCTGCAAACGCGGGCTCCGGCAACCCGCGGATGCCGGGGCGCAGCGACAGGACGCTGCCGGAGAGCGGGCTTCGCGCCAGCTCCGCATCGGCCAGGCCGATCCGCGCCGAGGTGATGTACAGGGTGTCGAGACCGGCGCCGCCAAAGGCGCAGCTCGTCGGACGGGGCACCGGGACGCGAACAACCTTGGCGATGCGCCCGTCCGGCGCATACCGCGTCACGCGCCAGCCGTCCCAATGCGCGCTCCACACATGCCCGGCCGCATCGACGCACAGGCCGTCGGGAAAGCCGGCATCTTCGGGAATTGCCGCAAACGAACGCCGGTTGGCGATCGCGCCGCTTTCGATGTCGAAGTCGTAGGCGTAGATGCGCCGCGCGACCGAGTCCGTGAAATAGAAGACGCGGTCGTCCGGGCTCCAGCCGAGCCCGTTGCCGATCACAAATCCGTCCGCCATGCGCACGCAGCGCTGCACGCCGTCAAGCCGGTACAGGCTCCCGCTCGGATCGGTCTCGCCGTCATGCATGCTCGCCGCCCAGAACCGGCCGGCACGGTCGCACTTGCCGTCATTGAAGCGGTTGCCCGGCCGGTCCGCCTCGGGCGTGCAGAAGGCGGGAGAGAGCATCCCGCCGTCGTCGATATAGGCGAATCCGGAACGCGCCGCGGCGATCAGCCCGCCGCCCATTCGCAGCGCGACCGCGCCGACGGCTTCGCTCAGCCGCGTGACGCGCGTGATGCCGGCGGCGGTATCGTGGCGGAACAGGCGCGGGTCTTTGATATCGACCCAGTAGAGGGCCTGCTCGCCGGGAGACCATAGCGGCGACTCGCCGAGTAGCGCGTCTGCCCGCACGGCGACATCGATCGCCGTCCCGCTGTCCGTCCATGACATGGGACTCCCCTCCTTACCGGCAAACGAAGCGGAGCCGGGCACCGTTCCGCGCCAGCGCAGGGTTTCCTGCGGTGGGCCGTGTATGGTTCATATCGGCGTCGCGATGCCGATGATGCCAAACTGACCTGAGGGAAACCATGTTGCGATTCACCAGACTTGCGCCCTTCGCCGTCGCCGTGGCGCTCGGCACCGCCGCCGCTTCGCTGCCCGGCGCGTTCGCCCAGCCGGCGGCACCGCAGACCCAAGCCCAGGAGCGTCCGAGCCGGATCGAGGGCCGCATCGCCTTCCTGCGCACCGAGCTGAAGATCACCGATGCGCAGGCGTCGCTGTGGGACAACGTCGCGGCGGTGCTGCGCGAAAACGACCGTGCGCGGCGCGACGCCTTCGCTGGCATGCGCGCTGCGCGTGACCAGAAGCCGACAGTGCTGGAGCGGCTGGAGCGGCGCGAGAAGATGGCCGAGCGGCAGGCGGCCTCGGCCGCGAAACTCCGCGCGGCGCTCGAGCCGCTATACGCAGCCATGAGCGACGAGCAGAAGAAGACCGCCGACGAGCTCCTCGCCGGCGGCCGCCATCACGGCCGGATGGGCCACCGCCGCATCTGACAAGATCTGGTTGAGGGATGCCCGCATCAATCCGGGCGGGCATCCCCGCCATTTTTCGTCCGTCCTCTTGGTCATCCGCATCCGATTTCGCGGCGGCCGGGAAGGCCTCCCTTGTTTTTGCTGCGCCAAGCGCGGACACTTTCGCGCTCGAAAACCCGTCGGTGCGACATAGTCCCGGATGCCTCGTTCCTTCTTCCTCGCCGCTCTCAACCGAACGCTCCGGCCCAGGTCCCTGCAGGCGCGTCTTGCCTGGAGATTGGCGGCGGTGTTGCTCGGCTCGGTCGTAACCGCTGGTTTGGCGCTGACGTGGACGGCCATCTATGCCATCGACTCCCTCGATGACCGCGCCCTGCAGGCCCAGGCGGAGGACGTCGCCCGCCACATCCGGATCATCGACAATAAGGAAATCCGCGTCACCCTGCCCGAGCCGCTGGCGGCCGCTTACGCCCGGTCGGGCGGTGCCTTCGCCTATGTCGTTTACGGCCCCAACGGGCAACCTGTCGCGGCGTCGACGCCGGAAGCTCCGGCCCTTTTCGCTTCCCGGCTTGCGATGCCAAGCGGACCGAACCTGTTCACGATTCCTTCTGAAGGGGCCTTTGGTCCCTTCCACGGCTATGTGATGGACGTTCCAAGCGCGCGTGTAGCCGTGATGCAGGGCTCGATCCACAAGGACGTGCTGGCCGACTCCATCATCGAGGAGTTTCTGGAGGTGATCGGCTTCTGGATGATCCCGGTCGTCCTCCTGTCGCTGCTGGTTGGCGTCATGACAATTCGCAGGGGGCTTGCGCCTCTCAACGAGATCTCGGCACAAGCTGCGGCGATCGGGCCAAATGCAACCGACGTGCGCCTGCCCGAAACCGGCCTGCCGCGCGAGATCGGGCCACTGGTCGAGGCGTTCAACCGCGCGATCGAGCGTCTCGCGCACGGCTTCGACGCGCAGCGCCGATTTACGGCCGATGTAGCCCATGAGCTGCGTACCCCGTTGGCGATCCTCAGCGCCCGGGTGGATACGATTGAAGATCCCCATGTCGCAGAAGCCCTCCGCCACGACGTTCAGCGGATGACGCGGATCGTCGAACAGCTCCTGCGCGTCGCGCGGCTGGAGGCGGACACACTCGACGTCTCCGCCCCTGTCGATCTCCGCGGCATTGCAGCCGAGGCGGTCGCCACCGTGGCGCCCCTGGCCGTGCGCCGCGGGCGCGAGGTTGCGCTCATAGGGGCCGAGCGGCCGGTGATCGTGTCCGGAAACGCTCCTGCGCTCGTCTCCGCCACCATGAACCTGATCGAGAATGCGCTTGCGCACGCGCCGCGCGGGACTACGGTGGAGGTCGAAGTCGACGCTGCCGGCGCGATCAGCGTCCTTGACCGCGGCCCCGGCATTCCCATCGCGGAGCGCGATCTTGTGTTCCGCCGGTTCTGGCGGCGCCCTGGGAACCGGGGGCCCGGCGCCGGCCTTGGCCTCGCGATCGTCGCGGAAACGGCGCGCGCGCACGGCGGATCCGTGATGGCGGAGAGCCGCGCGGGCGGCGGAAGCGTGTTCACGCTCCGCCTCCTGCGGGCGCCCAACCAGCGCGGCGACGTCGCCTCGGTGAGCGGCGAAGCGCCCCGCCCGGCGACGCATCCCGCCTAGTGTGAATACTGGCTGTCAGCTTCCTGTCAGCTTGATCTGCGAAGTATCGGTGATCCGTTACCAGATCGAGGATACCGCCATGCCGCTGCGTTCGTGGGTACTTGCCGCCGCGTTGTGCACGGGACTCATCGGCACCGCGGAAGCGGCGCCGATTCCAGAGCAGCCGCTCGATTTCACGGTGACCCGAAACGGCGAACCCGTCGGCAAGCATGTGATCGCGTTCCGGCGCGCGGAGGACGGCGTCGCAGTCGACATCAAGACGAACGTCGCCGTCAAACTGGCGTTCATAACCGTTTACCGGTTCGAGCATCAGGGCAGCGAATTATGGCGCAGCGACCGTCTGTTTTCACTGCAGTCCACGACGAATGACGACGGCACGCAGCACTCGCTCCAGGTCGTTGCCAATGGAGGCAAACTGCAGATTACCGGCGACGGTGCACAATCGGCGGCCGACACCTCGATCGTTCCGGCAAGCCTTTGGAACCCTGCCCTCGTCGGCCAGTCCCATCTCCTCAACACGCTTGACGGCCGGCTGATGTCGGTCAGCATCGCGGACGCCGGCGCGAAGCAGGTTTCCGTTCGCGGACGTCCGGCGACGGCGCGGCACTATGTCGTGCGCGGCGAGCTGGAGCGCGACCTATGGTACGATGCCAACGGCACATTGGTCCGGGTCCGCTTCAATGGTCGCGACGGATCCGATATCGTCTACGAGCTGCGCTGAGCTGCGGCCCATGCGGTTGCTCCTGATCGAAGACAACACCGAGCTCGCCGCCGTCACCGCCGAGGCCTTGAAGCCGAGCGGCTTCGCCAGCGATATCGCCGAGGGCATCGAAGAAGCGGAAGGCGCCTTGGCCTGCACGCGATACGATGCGGTGGTGCTCGATCTGGGACTCGCAGATGGCGACGGGCTCACATTGCTTCGGGACATGCGGGCGCGTCGGGACAGCACGCCGGTGCTGATTCTCACTGCGCGCGATCAGCTGCAGGACCGCGTCGCGGGGCTCGACCAGGGCGCCGACGACTACGTGATGAAACCCTTCCAGGTCCCGGAGCTTGCGGCGCGGCTGCGCGCCCTGCTCCGCCGCCCGGGCGGGGCGCTGGGTACCACACTGAGTTACGGCGACGTGCGTCTCGACACGGGTTCCCGCGAGGTGACCGTGGCCGGCCGGGTAATCGCATTGTCGCGTCGCGAGGTGGACACGCTGGAACTGCTGCTCCGCCGTGCCGGGCGCGTGGTGCCCAAGGACGCCATCGACCGCAGTATATATGCTGCGGGCGAGGACGTGCAGCCGAACACCGTGGAGGCACTGATTTCGCGGTTGCGCCGTCGTCTCCAGACCGGCGGCGCAAGTATCGTCATCCACACGGTCCGCGGCATCGGATATCTGCTGCTCGAAGCTGAGGCTTGAGCATCCGGCAGGTCGTCAGGCTGTTGTCAGCTTCGCAAGGCAACCTGGGCTTGCGTCGCAACATTCAGCCGGCGGCCGTTTTCCCGCATGCATGTAATTTTTGTCCCGCCCTCGCATCCGGATCGCGCCTCGGTCGAGGCCGGCATTGCCGACGCCTACCGGCGCGTCTACGGAGCTCAGCTCGGTAGCTTTGCGTCCGTGCTCGTCGCAGCGATCGGTCGCAGCGGGCCGATAGCTGCAGCCGGGCTGCGGTTCGGGCGCGAGCCCTTCTTTTCGGAGATCTATCTGGATCGGCCGGTCGAAATCGTAATCGGCGCGATCGCCGGTGAGAATACGACACGAGAGCATATCGTCGAAATTTCCAGCCTCGCGGCCATGCAGGCCGGCGCCGCGCTGCCCTTCCTGAACGGCATCATAGATCTTTGCCGCAGCATCGGGTTCGAATGGGCGTTCTTCACCGCAACGGCTCCACTGCGCCGGCTCATCGCTCGCGCCGGCATCGTGGCCGTCGATCTCGCTCCGGCACGCCGCGAGCGAATCGCAAACCCTATCTCCTGGGGCACGTACTACGACCATCGCCCGCGTGTGGTAGCAGTTCACCACAGGATAAACGTCACGCGGCACAGTCCAGCGCCGGGAACTGACAGGGCGGCGCATGCGTGAGGTCCTCGCCGGGCTGGCGCGGAACGCGCTGCATACGCCGTCTCGCCCCGCCGTCATAGACGGGGAGTCGATACTCACTTATGCGCAGCTGGAAACCCGCATCCGGCATGCCGCAGGTTGGGCCGTAGGTCTGCCTCAGACGGTCGGCCTGATCGGCGATAAGTGCGCCGACTGGATCATCGCCGATCTCGCGCTCGCTTGCGCCGGGAAGACCGTCGTTCCGCTCCCCGAGTTCTTTTCGGCAGAGCAGCTCGCGCACATCGCCGCTGATGCCGGAGTTGAGCACATCGTGCTTGCCACTCCGGAGGCTGCGGAACAGGTGGAGTTCCTCGGAATTCCAGCCACGCCGATCTCATTCGATGATTTCCTTGTGGCGGGCTCGCCGTCACGTCGAATCATCTATACCTCGGGAAGCACTGGCAAACCGAAGGGCGTCCGACTTTCCGGCCGCCAGATCGAGACGAGCGTGCGCGTCCTTGCCCGAGCGGGGGCGGCATCAGATTGCGACCGTCACCTTTCGATTCTCCCGTTTGCGTTGCTGCTCGAACAGATCGCCGGCATCTATGTCCCGATCCGTGTCGGCGCCACGATCGATCTCGCGTCAGGAGCGCTCGCCGGCCTGATGCGCGGCGACCCCGGTCCACTGCTCGGTGCAATGTCGCGGAGTGCCGCTACGACGACAGTGATCGTACCGGAGATACTCAGCGGTTGGGTGGCCAGCCTCTCAAACCTCGGAGGTGCCGCGCCAGGCACACTGCGCCTTGTCGCCGTCGGCGGCGCACCTGTTTCGCCCGCTCTGGCTGAACGCGCTTGGGAACTCGGCATTCCAGTGCATGAAGGCTACGGGCTGTCCGAGTGCTGCTCCGCCGTTGCCGTCAACCGGCCCGGAGAGAGAGTGGCGGGAACCGTTGGACGGCCGCTCGATGGCATCTCGGTAATGATCGACGAAGGAGAAATCGTCGTCAGCGGGCCGACCGTGATGGACGGCTACACCGGCGCTCCGGATTCCGGTGGAACATGGCGCACTGGAGATCTCGGGAACCTCGTCGACGGCAGACTGGTGGTCCACGGCCGAAAGGACAGCATGATCGTGACCTCGCTCGGCCGGAATGTTCATCCGGAATGGATCGAGGCGATGGTGCTCGCCGATCCGCGGATCGCGCGCTGCATCCTGACCGGAGGCGGGCCTTATCCGCTCGCAGTGCTGGTGCCGTCGCCCGCCGGCCGCGACTGGTTCGCGCGCGCCGACGCCGGCATGATCGACGCCCTGATTGCGGAGACTTGCAGCGCCGCGCCGGACTATGCGCGCCCGGCGCGTCACATCGTCTCTGACGAAGCCGATCTGATCCGAAACGGTTTGCTGACGCCCAACGGCAGACCACGGCGCGATGTCATCATGCGACGCCTTTCTTCTTCATCACATGGCTAACGAGGATAGATGATGAGCTTTTACGAGAGCCTGCTGCGGGAGACCGCCGCTGAGCGCGAGGAGTTCCTGGCGATTCCGCTGATCCAACGCGCACTGGCGCAGGAAGTAACGCGCGAGGTCTATCTCGACTTCCTGGGACAGGCTTACCACCATGTCCGTCACACGGCGGCTCTCCTTGCGCTGGCCTTTGCGCGCAGCGGCGATCACGACTCGATCTATCGCGAGGCTCTGGCCGGCT
This sequence comes from Alphaproteobacteria bacterium, assembly GCA_041690495.1. Classification (GTDB taxonomy): domain Bacteria; phylum Pseudomonadota; class Alphaproteobacteria; order CACIAM-22H2; family CACIAM-22H2; genus DATAAP01. Next base: position 192,484 of record JAWLHE010000004.1, read on the forward strand.
ACCTTATCGAGGAACAAGGACATGAGGAGTGGATACTCGATGACATTCGTGCACTCGGCGGCGACGCCAATCGCGCGCGCGAAACCGCGCCACGTTTGCCCTGCAAGGTTATGGTGGCCTATGCCTACGACCTGATCGGACGCATAGACCCGTATGCCCTGCTGGGGATGGTTCACGTCCTCGAAGGCATGTCCGTCGCGCTCGCGAGCCGTGCGGCGACAGCCATCGGCGCGGCTCTAGGATCTGCGAACGGCGACGCAGGGTTCAGATACCTCAAGTCCCACGGCAGCCTTGACAACGAACACGTCGCCTTCTTTCGGCAGCTGGTCGACGCGCTCGATGCCAGTCATCGCCCCGTCATCGTCGAAGCCGCGCGGGATTTCTACCGGCTCTACGGCGGTATCTTCCTCGACATCCAGTATCGGACGAAGGCCGGCCGTCATGCAGCTTGATGGAAAGATCGTCCTGGTGACGGGCGCGGGAAGCGGCATTGGCCAAGCCGTTGCGCTCGCCGTTGCGGCGCGCGGCGCGCATGCCGTCCTTCTCGGACGTCGCCTCGAGGCTCTCGACGCAACCCGCAGGATGATCGGCCGTGCCGACGACACAACGCTTATGCCGGCGGATGTGACGGATTCTGGCGATCGCCAGGCATTGTGCCGGGCACTCCGCGAGAAGTTCGGCCGCCTCGACCTCCTGGTGAATAACGCCGGAGTCGTCGAAACCGGGGCCTTTGCCGAAATGACGGATGATGCAGCGCGGCGCATGATTGAGACAAATCTGCTGGCCCCCATCGCGATCACGCGCGCATTGCTCCCGCTCCTCTACGCCGGCGCGCCGGCGCGCATCGTAAACGTCGGTTCCGTCTTCGGGGACATCGCATACCCGCTGTTCGCAGTCTATTCGGCATGCAAGTTCGGCCTGCGCGGCTTCTCGGATGCGTTGCGGCGGGAGCTGACCGGGACTGGCGTCGGCGTCACCTATGCCGCCCCCCGCGCGACACGGACACCGGCAGCCGAGGGGTTTGCCGATATTGTCGCGCGGCTCAGAATGCCGCTCGATCCGCCGGAGCGTGTCGCCCGGATGATCGTGGGCGCCGTGGAGCGCGATGCGGACACAATTTATCCACCCGGCCCGGAGCGGCTGTTCGTGATGGTCCAGCGCCTGTTTCCGCACGTGATTGACTCGGGCATTCGCCGAAAGATGGCAGCGCTTCTTGCGCCGGCGCAGGGCGTGGATGATTCTGCGAAGGCGGGGAGCCGCAATTCGTGATCAAGCGGCGACAGTGCGGATGCGGTTCGTGTCGGCTGGGCTCGAACGTGGCCAACGCTGCGGTCCACGATCGTACGGTCCTATCGGCCCAGTGTAGGAAACTCCGTTGCCGCATCGTCGGCGTCCGGGGCTGAACCGCCCAAACCGTCATGGCTGACCGGGCACTCACGATACAGCCCCTGCATGGCCCGGAATGGTTTCTTGCCAACTTCATTCCTGGATGTCCCAGGCAATAGGACACCGCCGCATCCGATGGAACGCGCACGAGGGACGAGAACCGGCCGGGACCGGCACCCGTTCCATGCCCTCGAAAAAACCGGAGAGCCGCCGGCTCTTGGCCGTCCGGTCTTTGGCCCCGCCGACAGCGGACTCAGCCGGCCTGCTCCTGCGGCTGCTCGATCGTCACCTCGGGCAGCGGCTTCTGAACGGTGACCTGCGGCACCGGCTGGTGCACGTCACCTGCATCAGGCGGGTCGCCGACGGCAGATCGGGTCATCGCGGCATGCACGAGAGGAGAGGTGCTGGTTGGGGCGCCTGGATTCGAACCAGGGGTCACGGAATCAAAATCCGTTGCCTTACCACTTGGCCACGCCCCAGCACCGATACGGGCGCGAACATAAGCGGAAAGCCCTGACCGCCGCAACCGAGACCACCCGGAGTCGAGAGGCTACGCCGCCTCCGCCGCGTTGCGCACGAACCAGTCATAGGCCCGTTCCATACCCTCGCGGAACGGCGTCTTTGCCGTCCAGCCGAGCGCCGTGAGGCGGCTGACGTCCATCAGCTTGCGCGGCATGCCGTCGGGGCGTGCGGCATTGTGGACGAACCGGCCGCGATACCCGACCACGTCGGCGATCGCCGCGGCGAGTTCGTTGATCGTCATGTCGGTGCCGGTGCCGACATTGATCGTCTCCTCCTGCGCGTAGCGTTCCATCAGGAAGACAAGCGCATCGGCAAGATCGTCGACATAAAGGAATTCGCGCCGCGGCTTGCCTGTCCCCCAGATCTCGACCGAGGGTGCTCGCGCCTTCTTGGCGCGGTGAATCTTGACCAGCAGCGCACCGACCACATGGCTCTGCTCGAGGTCGTAGTTGTCGCCCGGCCCGAACAGGTTGGTCGGCATGGCCGAAATGAAATCGCAGCCGTGCTGGCGGCGATAGGCCTGGCAAAGCTTAAGCCCGGCAATCTTGGCGATCGCATACCACTCGTTGGTCGGCTCGAGCGGTCCGGTCAGCAGCGCATCCTCGCGCATCGGCTGCGCCGCATCACGCGGATAGATGCAGGACGAGCCGAGGAACAGCAGCTTCTTCACCCCGGCGCGGTATGCCGCGTGGATGACGTTGGTCTCGATGGCGAGGTTCTCGTAGAGGAACTCCGCCGGCCGCGTGTTGTTGGCGTGGATGCCGCCGACTTTCGCCGCCGCGAGGAAGACCGCATCGGGCCTGCTTGTCGCGAGCCACTCCTCGGTCTCTTTCTGCCTGGTCAGGTCCACCACCTCGCGTCCGGCCGTGATGACCTCGCAGTCGGCCGAGGCGAGCCGTCGCACGATCGCCGAGCCGGCCATGCCCCGATGCCCGGCCACCCAGACGCGCTTGCCGGCAAGCGGAAATGCCCGGTCCTTATCCGCGGCGGCCATACAGATCGTGCTCCCGCTTCACCTGCTTGCGGTCGGAATGCACCATCTCCCGCACCAGGTCGCCGAAGCCGGTCTTGTGCTTCCAGGCGAGCTGCTGATGCGCCTTGCGCGGGTCGCCGAGGAGCAGGTCGACCTCGGTCGGCCGGAAATAGCGCGGATCGACCTCGACCAGCACATCGCCGGTCTTGGCATCAAATCCCTTTTCGTCGACGCCCTTGCCGCGCCATTCGATGCGCCGGCCGATGCACTGGAAGGCGAGCTCGGTGAATTCGCGCACCGAATGCGTCTCGCCTGTCGCGAGCACATAGTCGCCCGGCTCGTCCTTCTGCAGGATGCTCCACATTCCTTCGACATAATCGCGCGCATGCCCCCAGTCGCGCGAGGCGTCGAGATTGCCGAGATAGAGGCGCTGCTGCAGGCCCAGCTCGATCGCGGCGACCGCGCGCGTGATCTTGCGCGTCACGAAGGTTTCGCCGCGCGTCGGGCCCTCGTGATTGAACAGGATCCCGTTCGACGCGTGCATGCCGTACGCCTCGCGGTAATTGACGACGATCCAGTAGGCGTAAAGCTTGGCGGCAGCATAGGGGCTGCGCGGGCGGAATGGTGTCGTCTCGCGCTGCGGGGTCTCCTGCACCATGCCGTAAAGTTCCGACGTCGATGCCTGATAGAAGCGAACGCGCTCGCCGATCTTGAGGATCCGGATCGCCTCGAGCAGGCGCAGCGTGCCCAGGCCGTCGGCATTGGCGGTGTATTCCGGCGTCTCGAAGCTGACCTGCACATGGCTCTGCGCCGCGAGATTGTAGATCTCGGTCGGCTGCGTCTCCTGCACCAGGCGGATGAGGTTGGTCGCGTCCGTCATGTCGCCGTAATGCATGAAGAAGCGCACGCCCTGTTCGTGCGGATCGGCGTAGAGATGATCGACGCGGCCCGTGTTGAAGGACGACGAGCGGCGCTTCACACCATGAACGACGTAGCCCTTGTTGAGCAGGAACTCGGCGAGATAGGCACCGTCCTGACCGGTGATGCCGGTGATGAGCGCCACGGGCTGCGACATGAGCGACTCTCGTAATGAGCGAGGGTAGCGGAAGCGTTTACCATCCGGGTCCGGTAGGCACAACGGCCAACCGGGGCAACCTATTCGATGGGGCCATGAAGTTCGTCGTCCGCGGCAAGGCGGGTCGGCAGGAGCCACCATTCCGGCCGGCGTCCGGATATCCATTGCCCGGCAGCGCGGGCCTGGAGCTCATCAGCGTAGAGGCCGAAGCAGGTGGCGCCGCTGCCCGACATCCGCGCCAGCAGGCAACCCGGGCTGGATGCAAGGGCATCGAGGGTCTCGCCGACGGCCGGCACGAGACCGAGCGCGGCCTGCGTCAGGTCGTTGCGGCGCGCACGGAGCAGTTCGGCCAGTTCGGCGGCATCGCGCGGCGCATCGGCGAAGCGCGACGGCTCCGAGAATGCGCCCGCGCGCGCCGCGAAAACCGCAGGCGTCGCGAGCGGCACGCGCGGGTTGGCGAGCAGCAGGCCGCAGGCGGGCAGCTTCGGCGCGGGATCGAGCCGCTCGCCGATACCGCCGAGGAAGGCCGCACGCTGCTTCAGGCATACCGGAACGTCGGCGCCCAGCGAGCGCGCGATCTCGAGCAGCGGCACGTCGCGCGGATCGATAGACCACAGCCGGCACAGCAGGCGCAGGGTTGCCGCCGCGTCCGCCGAGCCGCCGCCGAGGCCCGATGCAACCGGCAGGTTCTTGGCGAGGGTTAATGAGGCACCGCGCCCGACCCGCACGGCGTCGGCAAGCGATCGCGCCGCGCGCAGGACGAGGTTATCGGCTTCCGCCTCGAGCGGGCGCGCGAACGGCCCGTCGAGCCGCAAGCTCACATCGTCCGCCGGCTCCGCCGTCAGCACATCGCCTTCGGTCGCGAACGCAACGAGGCTGTCGAGCAGGTGGTAGCCATCCGCCTGCCGGCCGATCACGTGCAGGTAGAGATTGAGCTTTGCCGGCGCCGGCTCGATCAGCGCAGCGGCACCGCCGCTCTCAGCGGCCCGGTGTCGATGTGCTGCTGGCGGCAAGACCGCGCTCTAGCTTGCGCTCGACTTCGGCGCGGATGTCGGGCTCCGGCTTGTTGCGCAGCGAGCGCTGCCACTGGAAGCGTGCCTCGGCGATGCGGCCGACGCGCCAGTAGGCGTCGCCGAGATGGTCGAGCAGCACCGGATCCTCGGGCATGAGCTCGACCGCGCGCTCCAGCAGCGGCACTGCGTCCTCGTACCGGCCCAGCCGGAACAGGACCCAGCCAAGGCTGTCGATGATATGGCCGCTGTTGGGGCGGAGCTGCACCGCGCGCTCGAGCATCTGCAGCGCACGGTCGTAATTCAGCCCCTGCTCGACCCAGGAATAGGCAAGATAGTTGAGGACGTCCGGCTGCTCCGGTTGCAACTCGAGAGCGCGCAGGAAATCCGCCTCCGCACGCGCCCACTGCTTCGAGCGCTCGTGCGAGATGCCGCGCGCATAGAACAGCGCCCAGTGGCGCGGCTCGACCGACGGCAGCCGCGCGATCGCGCGGTCGTAGGCATCCGCCGCCTCCCCGAAACGCTGCTGGATGCGCAGGAGCTGACCCAGTGCCACCACCGCCTCGACGCGATCGGGCCGCTCCGCGCTCAGCTCCCGCAGCTCGCCGATCGCCTCGTCGGTCCGCCCCATCGACTGGAAATTCTCGGCCACGCGCAGCCGCGCCGAGTAGGACAGCGGCGAATCCTTCGGAATGCGCGCGAACAGCGCGTTCGAATCGGCGTGGCGACCGGCGGTGTCGAGAATATCGGCGACGAGCAGAAGTCCGGCCGGCTTGTCAGGATCGAGCGCCAGCGCAAGACGGCCGTAGACCAGTCCCAGCTGTCCGCCGCTTTCCTGGCGCAGCGCGCCCGCAACGTTGAACAGAGCCTCGGCGAGGCCGTCGAGCGGTGTCGCCACGACCGGCACCGGCGGCGGGCCGGCCGCATCGGCCCGCGCCATCGCCGCAGTGAGCATGATCGAATCCGGAAACTGTCCGGCAAAGCGGGCGTAGATCTCGCGCGCTGCATCCCGCTGTCCGCTGCGCTCGAGGAAATTGCCTGCGCTCTCGACCAGCCGGACCGACGGCCCGTTCTCCAGCGCGAGCGCGGCGCGATAATGCTTCTCCGCATCCTCGTTGCGGCCCGCGACGTCGCTTATCAATGCCGCATGATATTCCTGGAGCGGCCTGAAGCCCTCGATCTGCCCCAGCGAACGCAGCGTCTCGAAGCTCGACAGCGGCTGCGATTGCGCGAGCTGCAGCCATGCGCGCATCAATGGCAGGACGACGCGATTGGCGCCGGCCAGCGGCAGGCCTTCGAGCCGCTTGTCGGCGGCGGCGAAGTTGCCGGCACGCGCGTCGGCGACGGCGAGCGTCACGTTTGCCTGCGCGTTGGTGGCATTCTGCTGGACGATGCGCCGTGCGATCGCGACCGCGTCGTCGAAGCGGCCGTCCGCCAGCAGCAGCACGTGCGCACGGCTCAGAACCTCGAAATTGTCCGGATCCTTCTGCAGGACGTCGACGATGTAGCGCGCCGCGTTGGTCAGGTCGCGCTGACGCTCGGCATGGCGGCCGGCCAGGTAACTGCCGACCGCCGATTTGCCGATCGGCGCGTCGCCGTCCGCACTCGCCGCCGCTTCCGGCCCGTTGGACGCGGCGCAGCTCGTCAGCCCGATGCCCAACGCCATGCCCAGCACAGCCACGCGCACGCGCCCGTCGCTCCTGAATGTCCGCCGCCAATCGTACATCAACTGCCTCAATGGCCGCCCCGTGCGGGCGGCGTTGCCGTCAACATAGCGCGACACGGTCCGCCCGCCTACTGCGAGGCGTCGCCGCACCATTCACATATTCGGGTAGTTCGGCCCGCCACCACCTTCGGGCACGACCCAGTTTATGTTCTGCAAGGGGTCCTTGATATCACAGGTTTTGCAGTGGACGCAGTTCTGCGCGTTGATCTGCAGGCGCGGATTGCGGCCGTCATCGTCGCGGACGATCTCGTAGACGCCGGCTGGGCAGTAGCGCTGCTCCGGCGCATCGTAGAGCGGCAGGTTGACGCTTACCGGAACCGCCGCATCGTGCAGCTGCAGGTGCACGGGCTGATCCTCCTCGTGGTTGGTGTTCGAGATGAACACCGAAGACAGCCGGTCGAAGCTCAGCTTTCCATCCGGTTTCGGATATTCGATCCGCCGGCATTCCTGCGCACGCTTGAGCGTCTCGTGGTCGGCCTTGCGATGGTGCAGCGTCCACGGCGCGAGGAAGCCGAGACCAAGATCGTTGAGCCACATGTGCAGGCCGCCATGAAGCGTTCCGAGCCACAGGCCCCAGCGCAGCCCGGGCTTGACGTTACGGACCTTGTACAGGTCGCGATAGGCCCACGATTCGCGGAATGAAGCAGGATAGGCGGCCAGCTCGTCCCGGCCGGCGGCTCCGGCCTTGAGCGCAGCGAACGCCGCCTCCGCGGCGAGCATGCCCGTCTTCATCGCGTTGTGCGTACCCTTGATGCGCGGCACGTTGACGAAGCCCGCGCAATCGCCGATCAGCGCGCCGCCCGGAAAGACCAGCTTCGGGATCGACTGCAGCCCGCCCTCGCTGATGGCGCGCGCGCCGTAGGAGATGCGCTCGCCGCCCTCGAGATAGCCGCGGATCGACGGGTGATGCTTGAAGCGCTGGAATTCCTCGTACGGCGCCAGGTGCGGGTTCTCGTAGTCGAGATGGACGACGAAGCCGATCGCGACCTGATTGTCCTCGAGATGGTACATGAACGAGCCGCCACCGGTCCTCCTGTCGAGCGGCCAGCCCTGGGTGTGCAGGACGAGGCCCGGCCGATGCTTGGCCGGATCGACGCGCCACAGCTCCTTCAGGCCGATCCCGAACTTCTGAGGATCGACGCCGTCGCGCAGGCGGAATCGCTCGAACAGGGTCTTCGTCAGTGACCCACGCGCACCCTCGGCAAAGAAGGTGTACTTGGCATGCAGTTCCACCCCTTCGGTGTAGCTGGCCTTCTTCTCGCCGTTGCGCCCGATCCCCATGTCCCCGGTCGCCACTCCCCTGACGCTGCCGTCCTCATGATAGAGGAGCTCGGCCGCGGCGAAGCCGGGATAGATCTCCACGCCGAGCGCCTCGGCCTGCTGCGCCAGCCAGCGGCACAAATTGCCGAGGCTGATGATGTAATTTCCGTGGTTGCTCATCAGCCGCGGCAACAGCAAATTCGGCAGGGCAATGTGGTTGTGCTCGGTCAGGATGAGGAATCGGTCCTCGTTCACCGGCGTCTTCAGCGGCGCATCCTTGTCTTTCCAGTCGGGGATCAGCTCGCTGATCGCTGCCGGGTCGATCACGGCACCGGAAAGAATGTGTGCACCGACCTCGGAGCCCTTCTCGATGACGCACACGCTGACCTCGTGGCCGGATTCCTGCGCGAGCTGGCGCAGCCGGATCGCCGCGGCGAGTCCGGCGGGCCCCGCTCCGACGATCACAACGTCATATTCCATTGTCTCGCGCGTCATTCATCGCTCCCTACTTCCGGCTGACCGGCTCATATACTCGACCGTCCACCCTACGTGCTAGGCTCTGTCGCAACCGTGACCATGAACCGCGCCGAACAAGCAGCCGCACTCCGCTGGCTGGTCGAGATGGGAGCCGACGAAGCCATCGGCGCCGATCCCATTGACCGCCTTGCCGCCGCAGCCCGGCCGCCGCCCCCAACGCCGAAGGCCGCGGCGCCACGCCCTGCGCCGGCCGAGCCGGTCGCGCCTGCGGCGGCGCGGCTCCGCCCCAACCCGACAGCGCAGACCGCGGCGACGGCGGCGCGATCGGCGACGACCCTCGACGCGCTGCGGTCGGCGCTGGCGGGGTTCGAGGGCTGCGCGCTCAAGGCAACCGCGACCAACCTTGTCTTCGCCGACGGCAACCCGAAAGCCAGGATCATGCTGGTCGGCGAGGCGCCGGGCGCCGACGAGGACCGGATCGGCAGGCCGTTCGTCGGGGTGAGCGGTCAGCTTCTCGACCGCATGCTGGCATGCATCGGCCTCGACCGCAGCACCGTCTACATCGCCAATATCCTGCCATGGCGTCCGCCCGGGAACCGCTCCCCGACGGCCGCGGAGATTGCCATCTGCCTGCCGTTCATCGAGCGACAGATCGATCTGGTCGCCCCGGAGATATTGGTCCTGCTCGGCGGAACCGCCGCGAAAACCCTGCTCGCCACTAACGACGGCATCGTCAGGACGCGCGGCAAATGGTTCAGCTACTCCAGCCCCGACCTGACGGCGCCGATCGCTGCACTGGCCACTTATCACCCGGCTTATTTATTGAGATCGCCTGCGCAGAAAAGAGATTCCTGGCGGGATTTATTGATGATCAAGAATAAACTTAAGAACAAGTAGCGCCCGAGTATTTCCGGTGTAATTCCGGAACATTCATTCGCGTGGGTTTCTGAGAGCTGGGCAATTTATGCTTGCGCGGCCACGCTTTCGTCATTTATCAACACAGGCGTGATAAAATGCCTGCCCAGAAATACTGGCGGCAACGGAGTCCGGGGATCGCTGGCTGCTCGTATCGGCCTGGCTGGCGTGATTGCTGTCTGCGCGTTGCTGATCGGCCCCGCCATGGCGGCGGACGGGACCAGCACGGCGTCGCTGCCGCCCGCCTCCTTCGCCGACCGCCAGGCTGCTCTCCCGACCGTGCTCAGCGCCGCGGACGTGGCGGTCTATCGGCGCATCTTCGCGCTGCAGGAAGATGCCAAATGGGCGGCCGCCGACCGGGAGATGAAGCGCCTCAGCGACCGTATCCTCGTCGGCCACGTGCTCGCCCAGCGCTACCTCCATGCGCGATACCGCACGCCGCATGCCGAGCTTGCGAGCTGGCTTGCCAAGTACGCCGACCATCCCGACGCCGGCATCCTCTACCGCCTCGCCGGCCGCCGTGCGCCGAAGAACGCCAAGGTCGATCGCCCGGTCGGCGGAAAGCTCCGCGGCTTGTGGGCGGCAGACGATCTCGGTCCTCCGCCGGACCGCGCACCGCCGCCGGGCCGCAAGCTCTCCGGAGACGCCCGGGCGCGGGCGACGGCGCTCAAGGCGCAGTTGCGCAGGAACCTGCGCGCCGGCCGGCTCACCGAAGTCGGGCGCCTGCTCGGCACCCGCGACAGCGCCCGCCTGCTCAGCGACGGCGAGCACGACCACTTCAAGGCTCGGCTCGCCACCGGCTGGTTCACTCAGGGCGAGGACGGCAAAGCGCTCGAGCTTGCGGGCGAGGCGGCCAGGCGCTCCGGCAGCAAGGTGCCCCGCGCGCACTGGATCGCCGGCCTGTCGCTGTTCAAGCAGAACCGGTTCCGCGAGGCCGCCGCCCAGTTCGAGGCGCTGGCCCGCACGCCGCGGGGCGAGCCGTGGGACATCGCTTCGGGCGCCTTCTGGGCGGCACGGGCGCATGCGCGCGACCGGCGCTTTGCCGCGGTCAATCCGTGGCTGCAGCGCGCCGCCGAGCACCCTCGCACCTTCTACGGCCTGCTGGCGATCCGCCAGCTCGGCGTGCCCATGCCGTTCAACTGGGAGCCGCCGGCGGCCTCGGCACGCGACATCGAAGCGATCCGGCGTATGCCGTCGGGTGCGCGCGCGTTCGCGCTGATCCAGGTCGGCGAGGCCGGCCGCGCCGACGCCGAGCTGCGGCGCATCCTCCCCGGCGCCGGTCCGGCGCAGATGCGGACGTTGCTCGCGATCGCGATGCGCGGCAACCTGCCCGGCCTGTCGATCCGGCTCGGAAGCGAGCTGTCCGAACTTGACGGGCGTCGCCATGACGGTGCGCTCTATCCCCTGCCGCCGTGGACGCCGACCAACGGCTACCGGGTCGACCGCGCGCTGCTCTTCGCGTTCATGCGGCAGGAATCGCAGTTCAACGCCCGCGCGGTCAGCCACGCCGGCGCGCGCGGCCTGATGCAGCTCATGCCGCTTACGGCAGCGCAGCTGGACGGCAAATCGTTCCGCGGTCGCGCCGAATTGCTGCTCAACCCGGTCTACAACGTGACGCTCGGCCAGCGCTACATCGTGCAGCTGCTGCAGGACGGCGCCGTGCAGGGCGACCTCATCCGCCTCGCCGCGGCGTATAACGGCGGCCCGGGCAATCTGGCGCGCTGGACGCGCAAGCAGGACAAGCGCGGTGGCGAGGACGATGCGCTCCTGTTCATCGAAAGCCTGCCCTCGCCCGAGACGCGGCACTTCATCACGCGCATTCTTTACAGCTACTGGATGTACAGCGAGCGGCTCGGCCAGGGGACGCCGTCGCTGGACGACGTTGCTGCCGGACGGTGGCCGACCTACATTGCGCTCGACACCGGACCGGGAGGGTCGCGCCGCAATGCCGAAAATCGATGAGACCAGGCCATTTTTGCCGGTCAATATCGCCGTCCTGACGGTCTCCGACACCCGCACGCTTGACGACGACAAGTCCGGCCGCACGCTCGCGGAGATGATCGAGCGCGACGGCCACAGGGTCGCCGCGCGCAGGATCGTACAGGACGAGCACGCCGCGATCGCCGGCCAGCTCCGGGCATGGATCGCCGATCCCGCAATCGACGTCGTGATCTCGACCGGCGGCACCGGCGTCACCGGCCGCGACGTGACCCCCGAGGCGTTCCAGGCGGTATTCGAGAAGGAGATCGCCGGCTTCGGCGAGCTTTTCCGCATGGTCAGCTTCCAGAAGGTCGGCACGTCCGCGCTGCAGAGCCGCGCCGTCGGCGGCGTCGCCGGCGGAACCTATCTCTTCGCCCTCCCCGGCAGCCCGGGCGCATGCCGGGACGGGTGGGAGGAGATCCTGCGCTGGCAGCTCGACAACCGCCACCGCCCCTGCAACCTCGTCGAGCTGATGCCGCGCCTGCAGGAACACCTGGCCGTCAAGCCGAAGGCGACCGTCTGATCTAGCGCTAGCCGCTCACATTCATTCTTTCTTCACCGGCGCCCGAATCCGCCGCGCTTCATGAAGGCGTTGTAAGCGGGCAGATCATCGACGTCGTCGAGAATGTCGATCAACGCTACGCGGCGGATCCGGAGATTCGTGCGGGTGTCGGTCAGGGCGTGCGCGCTCGACCAGCGCACGCCCGCGAACATGTCTGCGCGCCGCGCGCAGCCTTTCGAGCCGATCAACCAAAAGCCGCCGTCGCGCGCCGGGCCGAGGACGACATCCGCGTGCCCCAGTGCGGCGAAGGCGCGTGCGACGTGGGCTGCGGTGATGCCCGGTATGTCGGCGCCGATAATGACGACGCGGCCCTTGGGCAGATCGCGGAACACGCGCCCCATCCGCTGTCCGAGATCGCCAGCGCCCTGCTTCCGCCGATGCGAACGCATCGGCCATCGGCGCGCCATGCGCGCCGCACGGTCCGGCGTCGCCGCGATGATCGTGCGCCAGCGCGGATCGCGTCCGACCCGCCGCAGCACGCGCGCGAGCGTGCGGCGATAGAAGCCGAGCGCCGCGGCGGGACCGATAGTGCGCGCGAGGCGACTCTTGACTTGCCCGAGCGCGGGCGCCTTGGCGAAGACGACCAGGTACTGACGGTTCATCGGTAGAGCCGCACGAGCCGGTTGGGCGGCACGCCGAGGAAGTACAGCGAAAGGCAGGCCAGATTCCGCAGCGGGCGCAGCCACCAGCCGTCGCGCCGGTAGCGTGCTGCCGACGTGACCGCGTCGTGATCGAGGCTGATAAGGCGTGCAGGGCCGAGCCGCCGCACCAGGTCCACGTCCTCCATCAGGGGCAATGGCCGGTAACCGCCGATCGCGTCGTATGCCGCACGCGCAATCAGCAGGCCCTGGTCGCCGTACGGTAGCGCCAGCACAGCGCAGCGCAGCCGCACCAGGGTTTCGATGCGCCGCGCCCCGCGGCTATCCGCATCGAGCTTGAACCGGAAATACCCTGCCCTGCCTTCCGCCCCGGAAGAGGCGCGGAACCGCTCGAGCGCTTCCACCCAGCCTGCGGCCAGCTGCGTGTCGGCATGCAGGAAGAGAAGCCAGTCGCCGATCGCAGCCGACGCGCCGGCGCGCAGCTGCGCGCCACGCCCCTTCGCCCCCGTCACCACCCGCGCCGCGGCGCGCCGCGCGATCTGCAGCGTCGCATCGGCCGAGCCGCCGTCGCTGACGACGATCTCGTGGCGAAGCTGCGCCTCGCGCCCTTCGGCGAGTGCATCAAGCGTCGCATCAAGGGTGTCCGCCGCATCGAGGGTTGGAATGATGATGCTGAGCACGAGTGTTTTTCCGCCTGCCGCGTTATCTATACACCATGCACGAGAATCCCGATCTTGCGGCCCTTGCCGGGGCCATCGCCGAACGGACGCCGTGGCACGACCTGCGCGCCGAGGATCTCCAATCGCTGCCGCAGAAAGGTCTTGCCCATTCGCATTGGCGGATCGTTGGACGCGGCATGCTCGTTCGCGTTCCGCGCGCCTCGGGCGACGGTCACGCCAGCGACTTTCTCCACCGCCAGGCGACATGCTTCAAGCGCCTCGAGCGAAGCGCGCGCGCCCCGCGCCTACATGCGATCATCGAGCCGTCGCCTGCCCTGCCGGGCGGCGCCTTGATCGTCGACGAGATCGTCGGGCATCCGCCACGCCTGCCGCGCGAGCTGTCGCTCATCGCCGAAACCCTCGCGGCGATCCATTCGCTGCCGCTGCCCTCGCCGGCGGACCGCCCTCCGCTCGACGATCATCGCGAGCCGTTCACCGACACGCTGCAGCTCGTCGAGCGAAATCGGCCCTTTCTCGAGCGCGCCGGCGTCGAGGACGATGCGAAGCGGCAGATCGACGAGGAGATCGCCTGGGCGCGTGATTTCGCGGCGAACGGCGTGGCGGCAATGGGGGTCGGGCCGCGGACGCTGGTCGCGACCGACGCACAGCCCGGCAATTTCGTGGTCATGCCAATCGGCCAGGCGATGCTCGTCGACCTGGAGCGCTGCGCCTACGGTTCGCCGGCAATCGACATCGCCCACGCCACCCTGCGGCCTGCGACCCGCTGGGACGCGGACTGCGACACCGTACTGGCGCGCGACGAGATCTTACGCTTCGTACGCGCCTATTTCACCGCGGCGGGTCCGCGGTTCGAGGGGCCATTGCGCGCCTGGCTGCTGCCGATGCGGCGATTGACCTGGCTGCGCACGACGCTCGCCTTCGTACGATTCCGCGTCGAGCGCGCAACCGAAACCCTCGAGCCCGCCGCCGCGCGGCACGCCGAGATGGTGATCGCCGATTCTCTGTCTCCAGAGACGATCGCCGCGATCCGCGGCGAATGGCTCGGGCCCGACGCCCTATCTTTTTGAACGGGCCGGTAATATCGTCGCGGACTCCGGGCCGCAGGCCCGCGACCCGGTCCGCCTCATGAACGTACTCTTCGAATTCCTCGAATTCATCGAAGCGACACCGACGCCCGGCGTCCAGGATCTGCTCGACCGCGTGCTGTTCAAGAGCCGGAAGCTGACCGGCGCCGAGGCGGGCTCGATCTTCATCGTTCGCCGTGCCGGCCGCCGCAGGATGCTGGAAAGCATGAGCGTGCAGAACGACCGTGTCGACATGAGCGCCCGCCAGTTCCGGCTGCCGGTCGACTCCAGCTCGATCGCCGGCTATGTCGCGCGGACCGGCAAGACCGTGCGGGTCGCGGACGTTCACCGCATTCCGTCGGGTGCGCCCTATCGTTTCAATCCGGCTGTCGAGCGCGATCATCATTTCGAGATGCGCTCGATGCTGTCTTTCGCCCTCAAGAACCACGCGGGCGAGGTGATCGGCGTCGTCCAGCTCGTCAACCGTCTCGACAAATCCGGCCGTCGGTACCTGCCGTTCACCGCCGGACAGGCCGCCCTCATCCAGCCGATCAACCATTTCGTCGGCGGCGCGATCGAGCGCGCCGACATGATCGAGCGCATTTCCGAGCAGAACCGGCGCCTCGCAACACGCAGCAGCGCGCTCGCCCGCCAGCGCCGGCAGATCGCCGATCTCAAGGACCAGACCGAGGACGCCTTCCAGCTCTCGATCCGCCTGTTGGCGCGCGCAGCCGAGCTGCACGACGAGGACACCGGCAACCACATCCTCCGCGTCAACGAGTACAGCTATGTGATCGCGCAGCACCTCGGCATGCCGCAGTCCTTCTGCGACGAGATCCGCTATTCGGCGCAGCTTCACGACATCGGCAAGATGAGCGTCGACCAGGCGGTACTGAAGAAGCGCGGCGCACTCACACCCGCCGAGCGCGACGAGATGAACCGGCATCCGGAATACGGCTACCGCATCCTGATCCAGTCGGACCGCCTGAAGATGGCCGCCGAGATCGCGCATCACCATCACGAGAAATGGGACGGTTCGGGTTATCCGGGCCGGCTCAAGGGCGCCGACATCCCGCTGTCGGCGCGCATCGTGCAGCTCGCCGACATCTATGACGCACTGCGCTCGCCGCGCCCGTACAAGATCGGGTTCAGCCACGACGAGGCATGCCGGATCATCCTCGAGGGCGATTCGCATCTCGAGCCGCGCGCGCAGTTCGATCCGGCGCTCCTTGGGCTGTTCGCCGAGCACCATCAGGAGATGGACCGCATCTGGCGCGAGTTGGCGGACGAGCCGCGTGAGAGTACGTAGGTTGTGAGAATTACGTAGATGACGCCATCGACGCGCCTGCCGACATGGCGACGGGCGGTCGGCCTCCAGCGATACGCACCGCCCATGGCGGGGTCGTTGGTCCCGCCGACCGATGCAACCGGCGGATTCGTTCTTGATTTGTTCCATAGCGCGGGCGTAGAGTTTCAGGATGCTCGACCGCCTGCCCGACCGCGCGCGTAAGGGGCGCGGGGCCATCGCCAATCCCGACAGCCGGTTCGACCGCGAGAAACGCGTACGGGTCGACGACGGCTGGCATCGGCCCGAGGACGAGAGCGACGATCCGCCGCCGATCGCCACGACTGTGAGCATCGACGCGACGCGCACCATCATCGCCCGCAACCAGTCGCCCGACATCCCCTTCTCGCAGTCGATCAATCCGTATCGCGGCTGCGAGCACGGCTGCATCTACTGCTACGCGCGGCCGTCGCACGGCTATCTCGGACTGTCGACCGGCCTCGATTTCGAGACCAGACTGTTCGCCAAGCCCGAGGCGGCGAAGCTGCTCGCCGCGGAGCTGCGCAAGCCCGGCTACAAGGTCAGCGCGATCGCGCTCGGCACGAATACCGACCCGTATCAGCCGGTCGAGCGCGAGA
The DNA here is from genome assembly GCA_041690495.1 of Alphaproteobacteria bacterium. Taxonomy (GTDB): domain Bacteria; phylum Pseudomonadota; class Alphaproteobacteria; order CACIAM-22H2; family CACIAM-22H2; genus DATAAP01. The sequence continues at coordinate 208,636 of JAWLHE010000004.1, forward strand.
TGAAGATCACGCGCTCGGTGCTGGAGACGCTGGCCGCCTTCCAGAACCCCTTCACGATCGTCACAAAGTCGGCGCTTGTCGTGCGCGACCTCGACATCATCGCGCCGATGGCGGCGAAACGGATGGCGAAGGTGTTCATCTCGGTCACCTCGCTCGACCGCGACTTCGCGCGCCGGCTGGAGCCGCGCGCGGCGACGCCGACGCGCCGCCTCGCCGCGATCGCCGAGCTGGCGAAGGCCGGGGTGCCGACCGGTGTTATGGTGGCGCCGATCATTCCCGGCCTCACCGACTGGGAAATCGAGCGCATCCTCGCCGCGGCGAAGGACGCCGGTGCGGCCAGCGCCGGCTACACGCTCATGCGCCTGCCTTTCGAGATCAAGGACCTGTTCGCGCAATGGCTGGAGGAGCATGAGCCCGGCAAGGCGAAGCACGTGCTGAGCCTGGTGCGCGAGGTGCGCGGCGGCCGTCTCAACGATCCCGGGTTCGGCAGCCGCCAGCGCGGCACCGGTCCGTTCGCCGAGCTGATCGGCCAGCGCTTCCGTGTCGCCTGCGCGAAGCTCGGTTTCAACAAGCACGACTGGTCGCTCGACCTGACTCGCTTCAAGGTGCCGCCGGCACCGGGCGACCAGCTCACTTTGCTCTGATCACGCCCCCGCGCTCGTACCAGGATTGGCTGCGGTTGACGAGGCGCACAACCGACAGCATCACCGGCACCTCGATCAGCACACCAACCACCGTCGCCAGCGCAGCACCCGATTGAAAGCCGAACAGGCTGATCGCCGCGGCAACGGCCAGCTCGAAGAAGTTGCTGGCGCCGATCAGCGCCGAGGGGCCGGCGACGCAATGCGCTTCTCCGGCGGCGCGGTTCAGAACGTAGGCAAGCCCCGAATTGAAATAGACCTGGATGACGATCGGCACGGCCAGCAGCGCGATCACCAGAGGCTGCGCCAGAATCTGCGGCCCCTGGAAGCCGAACAGCAGGACCAGGGTCACCAGCAGAGCCACGAGCGAAGACGGGCCGAGCCGCGCCAGCAGCGCATCGAGTGCGCGCTGTCCGCCGCGCGCAAGCACGAGACGACGAACCGCCTGCGCGGCGACGACCGGCACGACGATGTAGAGCCCGACCGAGAGCAGCAGGGTTTCCCACGGCACTGTAATCGCCGACAACCCCAGCAGCAGGCCGACGATCGGCGCGAAAGCGATCACCATGATCGCATCGTTGAGCGCCACCTGGGTCAGCGTGAAATGCGGCTCGCCGCGGCACAAATGGCTCCACACGAAGACCATGGCCGTGCACGGCGCCGCCGCGAGCAGGATCAGTCCCGCGATATAGGAGTCGATCTGCTCCGCCGGCAGCCAGGGACGGAACAGATAGCCGATGAACAACCAGCCGAGCAGCGCCATCGAGAACGGCTTGACCGCCCAGTTGATGAACAATGTGACGCCGATGCCGCGCCAGTGCCGGCCGACCGCGCCGAGCGCCCCGAAGTCGATCTTGAGCAGCATCGGCACGATCATCAGCCAGATGAGGACTGCGACCGGCAGGTTGACCCTGGCAATCTCCATCGACCCGATCGCCTCGAAAGCGCCGGGTAGGACGGTGCCGAGAACGACTCCGATGACGATGCAGAGCGCCACCCACAGGGACAGCCAGCGCTCGAACGTACCGAGTGCGGCGGCGCCGCGTGCCGGCGCGAGATCCGCCGATTGCGTTGCCATCAGGCGCGCTCCTTCGGGGCCTGTCCGAGCCGGCGCAACTGCGCCTGCAGCGCCATCCGGTCGAGTGCCTCGACGGGCAGCGCGCAGAGCAGCTTCACGCGCGCCTCTATGGCGCGGCACACCTCGGAGAAGACGCGGCGCTGCTGCTCGACGCTGCCCTCGGCGGCAGCCGGATCGGGGAAGCCCCAATGCGCCGTCACGGGTCGACCGGGCCAGACCGGGCAGACCTCGCCCGCGGCGTTGTCGCAAACCGTGATGATGAAATCCATCCGCGGCGCACCGTCGGCGGCGAAGACGTCCCAGCTCTTGCTCGCAAGGTCCTCCGTCGAAAAGCCGAGCTCGCGCAGCAGCGCCAATGTCATCGGATGCACATCACCTTTCGGATGGCTGCCGGCGCTATAGGCGCGGAACCTGCCCCTGCCCCAGTGGTTCAGCAGCGCTTCCGCCATGACGCTGCGCGCCGAGTTGCCGGTGCAGAGGAAAAGGACGTTGCGCGAAGAGCCCGCCATTAAGGTTCCGATCAGGTGGATGACTGGGGATGCATACGGCTGCGCACGGAACGACCATTCCGTGATCGGGCCGATCCGTGCGCCGGCCTGACAGGCGCGCAGAGCTCGGGGCGACCGCCGCAGCAGCTCCGGGTCAGGAAATCGACGAGGGCCTGCATCGCCTCGAAATCGGCGCTGTAAAGAATCGACCGGCCATGGCGGACGGACACTACAAGTCCGGCATGGCTGAGCTGGGACAGGTGGAAGGAAAGCGTCGGTGCCGGAACGCCGAGACGCTCGGCGATGTCGCCCGCCGCGAGACCGGCCGGGCCCGCCTGAACCAGCAAGCGGAAGAGCGCCAGGCGCGTATCCTGGGCGAGCGCCCCGAGGGCACGGACGACCGAATTCGCTTTCATGCTTCCAAAATCATCAAATTAAAGACGAATGTCAAGCCGTCTCCCCTCACCGACGAGCGGAGAACACCGGGATGAAGACTGACAGAGCGGCCGCGACCAGACCGAGCCTTTCGTTTCGGCATTGACACATTTAAGTCTGTCGATATATGAAAGCTCATGGCTGAACCTCTCTCCGCCTTCAAGGCGCTCGGCGATCCCGCGCGCATCCGCATCCTCGAGTTCCTGTGGCGCCCGGAAGCCGAGTGCTGCTCGTTCGAGGACAAAGTCTGCGCCTGCGATATGGAGACCGTACTCGGGCTGTCCCAGCCGGCCGTCAGCCATCACATGAAAATCCTGGTCCAGGCCGGTCTTGTCCTGTCCGAGAAGGACGGCCGCTGGGTCTACTATCGGCTCAACCGCCAGCGCTTCCGCGAGGTCGCGCAATGGCTCGGCCAGTTCGGCAAGCCCGGCGCCGCACCGACGGCGAGGAAGCTCTCGCAGAGCGCCGCATAACCTTTCGCATCGGAGATTCGGCCATGGTTCGCACAAACTCGGATCTGCCTATCGCAATTATCGGCGCCGGCCCGGTCGGGCTCGCCGCCGCCGCGCATTTCATCCGGCGCGGCGCCAAGCCGATCATCTTCGAATCCGGCGGCGCGGTCGGCCACGCCGTGCGGCAGTGGCACCATGTGCGCATGTTCTCGCCATGGCGCTACAATATCGACACGGCTGCCCGCGCGCTGCTCGATCAGGCAGGATGGAAGGAGCCTGATCCGGAGCACCATCCGACCGGCGGCGAGGTGCTGCGCGACTACCTCGAGCCGCTTGCGGCCTTGCCTGCCATCCGCGATGCCCTGGTCCTAAACGCGCGCGTGGTCGCCGTCGGACGGCGCGGCTTCGACAAGGTCCGCTCCGCCGGGCGTGACGACGCACCCTTCCTCATCACGGTCGCGCATTCCGATGGGCGGCAGACGACAACCGAGGCACGCGCCGTTCTCGACGCCTCCGGCACGTTCTTCGCACCGAATCCCGCTGGTGCCGGCGGCCTGCCGGCGACAGGCGAAACCGGGGCGAAGGAGCATGTCTTCTACGGCATGCCGGATGTGCTCGGCATCGAGCGGCCGCGCTATGCCGGCCGCCGCGTGCTGGTCGTCGGCAGCGGTCACTCGGCGATGAACGTGATTCTCGATCTCGCGGAACTGCAGCAGCAGGAGCCGGATACGCAGATCGCCTGGGCGATGCGCCGCGCCGATACCGCCTCGGTCTATGGCGGCGGCGGCGCCGACCAGCTTCCCGCACGCGGCCAACTCGGACAGCGCGCCCGCGCCCTCGTCGAGAGCGGCAAGGTCGAGGTCGTGGCCCCATTCCGTACGCTCCGCGTCGATCGCGGCCCGGCGGCTCTCACGATCGCCGGCGAGACCGGCTGCTGCATCAGGGAACTCAAGGCCGACGAGATCGTCGTCGCGACCGGGTTCCGGCCCGACCTTTCGATTCTGCGCGAAGTCCGACTCAACCTCGATCCTGCTCTTGAATGCCCTGCGGCGCTCGGCCCGCTGATCGATCCAAACGTCCACAGCTGCGGCACGGTGCGGCCGCACGGCTATGTCGAGCTGAAGCAGCCGGAGAAGGACTTCTACATCGTCGGCATGAAGAGCTACGGCCGCGCCCCCACCTTCCTGCTGGCGACCGGCTACGAGCAGGTCCGCTCGGTCGCCGCCGCACTGACCGGGGACATCGAGTCTGCCGCACGCGTCCAGCTCTGCCTGCCCGAAACCGGCGTATGCGCGGGACCTGCCGTCGCAGCGGACGACGATGCGGCGAAACGGCCGGAAACGGTCGCCGCCGGTGGCGGCTGCTGCGGCATCAGCGCCGGGAAGCCGCACGCGCCCGCCTCCGCCGGATCGTGCTGCTGACGACCGGGCACACCCGGCTAGTGGTTGCGCTCGTTCATCTCGAGCTCTTCTTCCTGCAGCTGCTTGCGGCTCTTGCCCTCGTCCGCGACGACGCCTGACTGACGGCCTTTGCCGTAATCTTTGTTGCGCTCCTCTCCGGTCGGCACCTCGCCGCGCCGCCGGGCGGCATCGCCGGGCATGAATGGCTGCTGACTTTCCTTTCCTGCGCCGGTCCCGGCGCGGCTTTTCTCGGACGTCTTGGCCATGGGATCGCTCCTTGCGCTGTTCATGAGGTTCACGCGCCGACGCGCGGCGGCGTTCCCCGCATTTTTTCCAGCGGAGGCGTCCGCGAATCGCCTATCGTGCGCCGGGGATGCCGAGCTTCATCTACGAACGCAGGATTGGCGGGCTCGTCGCCGGGGTCGACGAAGCCGGGCGCGGGCCACTGGCCGGGCCGGTCGTCGCGGCCGCGGTCGTATTCCGCGAGCTGCGCCTGCCACGCGCGCTGTCGGGCTGCATAGACGACTCCAAGCGGATGTCCCAGCCCGAGCGCGAGACGGCCTTCGCAATCCTGCGCGAGCGCGGACGCGGCGGCGAGATCGCCATCGGCGTCGGAGCCGCAAGCGTTGCCGAGATCGACCGCCTCAATATCCTCCAGGCGACGTTCCTTGCCATGCGCCGCGCCATTCTCCGGCTTGGCTGCACGCCCGATGCGGCGCTGATCGACGGCAATCAGATACCTCGCGGCCTCGGCTGCCGCGCCGAAGCCCTGGTCGGCGGCGACGCGCGCTCGCTGTCGATTGCCGCCGCCTCGATCGTCGCCAAGGTCGTCCGCGACCGCGCCATGGTCCGACTGGCGAACCGTTATGGCGGCTTCGGCTGGGCCTCCAATGTCGGTTACGGGACAACGGAGCATGTCGAAGGTATTGAGCGTCTCGGGCCGACGAGACACCACCGGTTGAGTTTTTCCCCGCTAGCCCAGCACCGCCTGCCGTTGTAGCGGGGCAGTCGTTAACTCATTGACTCACAATTGTATTGACGGCGACTCGGCAGCGACTCAGGATGCCGCCCCATGGCCGCGAGGGTTGCATTTCCTGGGCATGAATTTCTCGATCAGGTGTTGGTCGGGGACTGCGTCGCCGCGATGGAAGGCCTGCCGGCGGCGAGCGTCGACATGGTTTTTGCCGACCCGCCCTATAACCTCCAGCTCAAGAGCGAACTGCGCCGCCCCAACAACAGCCGCGTCGATGGCGTCGAAGACGCCTGGGACCAGATCGGCAGCTTCGCCGATTACGACCGGTTTACCCGCGCCTGGCTGACCGCGGCGCGCCGGATCCTGAAGCCTGACGGCACGATCTGGGTGATCGGCACCTATCACAATATCTTCCGCCTCGGCACGGCGCTTCAGGACCTCGGCTTCTGGATGCTGAACGACGTCATCTGGCGCAAGACCAACCCGATGCCGAATTTCCGCGGCCGCCGCTTCACCAACGCCCACGAAACCATGATCTGGGCGGCGCGCGACGAGGGCAGCCGATACACCTTCAATTACGGCGCGCTGAAGACCCTCAACGACGACCTGCAGATGCGCAGCGACTGGCTCATCCCGATCTGCGGCGGATCGGAGCGGCTGAAGCGCAACGGCAAGAAGGCGCATCCCACGCAGAAGCCCGAGACGCTGCTCCACCGCGTGATCATGGCGGCGACCAAGCCCGGCGACATCGTGCTGGACCCCTTCTTCGGCTCGGGCACCACCGGGGCAGTGGCGAAGCGGCTTGGCCGGCATTTCATCGGGCTCGAGCGCGATCCGTCCTATGCGGAGATCGCGCGCGCACGCATCGCCGACGTGCGGCCGGTGACCGACATCGAGATCATGGCGACGCCGTCGAAGCGCGAGGAGCCGCGCGTGCCGTTCGGCTGGCTCATCGAGCGCGGCATGCTGCAGCCCGGCGAGGTGCTGACCGACCCGACCGGGCGCCTGACCGCGCGCGTGCGCGCCGACGGCACCCTGATCTCCGCCGACCACAAGGGCTCGATCCACCAGGTCGGCGCCGCAGTGCAGGGCGCGCCGGCGTGCAACGGCTGGACCTTCTGGTGCATCACGCTGGAGGGCCGCCGCGTGCCGATCGACGTGCTCCGGCAGAAGCTGCGCGCGGAACTGAGCTGACCCGCATCGCGCTGCCACTGCGGCAAGCAAGCAGGGACGACGGGTTCCGCAATGTTCGCGATGAAGAGTCCGCCCGCTCGGATGGTCCCCGACAGTGAATTAACCCTCCTGGACAGTCGCGATTAGCAAATTGTTTCGCAACCTTTGGCTTTAATCCATCGTTAACTGTTGCAAGCGAGGATGGTAGCAACAGCAAAAGGCCAGGATTGGCCCTCAGGAGTCCGGAATATGGTTTTGGTGGCGCCATTCAGCGCCGTCCCGGCGGCAGCAAGCAAGCCGGTCAGCGACGCCGCTGACGTGGTCAAGCGACGGCGGCTGCCCTTGACCGGGTTCGCTCCCGAGGACGCGAAGCTCCTGGAGGCCTACGGGTATTGGGAGTCCAGGCGCCGCGACGGGCTCCTGCCCGCGCGCAAGGACATCGACGTGCTCGATCTTCGTCCGCTGATGGGGTGGATGCATCTGGTCGACACCAGCGACAAGGATCCCAACAACTACAGCTTCCGCCTGTTCGGATCCTCGGTCCGCATGGACGGGAGCCGCAACTATCAGAACCTGCGCATCGGCGATTACTACTCGAAACCCTATCGCGAAACGCTGATCGAGGACTACGGCAGCGTGGTCTTCACCGGGGTGCCGGCGCTGCACCAGGTCGTGGCGCTGCTCAATTATCTCAAATACAGCTATGTGCGGCTCATCCTGCCGCTCGCCGATGACGGGCGCACCGTCAACATGCTGCTTGTCTGCATCAACAAGCGCACCTTCACCGACTTTGCGGTCTAACGCTACGCGTTGATCGCTTCGCGGATCCGCTCGGGTGTGAGCTCCAGCGGGAACAACGGATGCTTGGGCAGGCGCCGGAACTGCTCGATCGTCTCGGCCTGCGACATCCAGCAGATATGAACATCGGTCAGATTGCGGTTGGCCGGCGGCGTCCAGCCGTCGAAGAAGCGCTGCATGTGCGGATAGCCGTAACCGAGAGTCGGCACGATGCTGCGCGCCATCGAATTGTCGACGATGCAGGTGTAGTAATCAGTGTTGTAGTTTCTGAGCGACAGGACGCGGCTGAGGAACGGCAGATACATCGACAGCCCGATCTTGCGCCGCCGCGGCTCGACCCACAATGCGCCGGCATGGGCGACCACACCGTGGATCAGCTCGGGCGGGCGGACCAGACGGATCGGGTCCTGCCCCGGCTGCAGCACCATGCCGCCGTCGTACCAAAGCCGGCCGGACTCGACCAATTCGCAGAAATCGTCGGTCTCGAACATGCGCTGGGCGTGGCTCGCGACCGTCTCGCCATTCTCGTCGATCACCCGCATCCAGAACGCATTGCGCGTGAGGTCGTTGAATTCGGGGTTGTAAGTTGGATTGACCAGCGGCGCATTCTTGCTTCGCAGGAAACGCAGCAGGTCGTTGAAGTCGCGCTCGACGACGATCGAAAGATTCAGCTGCGCGAGTCGCTCGAGCATCGCATCGATGCTCGTCTGCAGTAGCCCAAACTCTTCGTCTGTTAAAGCCACGCTTATTCCCCCGTACTAAATCTAAAGTATATGTTAACGACGTATGTGTCTCGCGAAATCGTCATGGCAGGACCGTGATGATCCGATGACATACAAGCGCTGGTACCGTTCAGGCCTCCGTCGGCAAGACTTTGGATTTCAGCGACCGCTTTCCGCGACTCTGCCGCCCGGGTGTCAAGCCGGGCGAGCCGTGGGCCACGACCTTGCGCATTACCGTCGGTAGTGCCGCCTCTGCCAGCGCAGCGCGCGGCAGCCACAGCCCGCGGTTGTCGGGCGTCTGCGCCGGGCCGTGCGCGAGCCAGACCTTCAGGGTCAGCTCGAAATGCGTGAAGACGTGCGAGACGGCTCCCGGCAGCTCCCGCCAGCCCGATGCGGCCGGCGCCGCCTGGCGCGCCGCGGCCCTGTCCGGAGCCTCGGCCTCCCATGCCGTCGACGGAACCTCGAGCATGCCGCCGAGCAGCCCGCGCTCCGGCCGCCGTCTCAGCCACACCGCACCGTCCGCTCGCACCAGCAGAAAGGCGACACCGTGGCGCGACGGGCGCGCCGCCTTGGCGCCCCGCACCGGAAAGCGCTCGGGATCGCCCTTGCGGCGCGCCGCACAGCGCCCCGCCCACGGACAGATCATGCAGCGCGGCTGGCGCGGCGTACACACCGTGGCGCCGAGATCCATCACCGCCTGCGCGTAATCGCCGCACCGGTCCGCCGGCGTCAGTGTCGCCGCCGCCGCGCGCAGTTTCGGCTTGGCACCGGGCAGCGCCTCGCCCACCGCGAAGAGCCGCGCCATGACGCGCTCGACGTTTCCGTCGACGACCACCGCGTGGCGGCCGAAGGCGATCGCGGCGATCGCCGCGGCCGTATATGCGCCGACCCCGGGCAGGACGCGCAGGCCGTCCTCGGTGTCAGGAAATCGGCCGCCATGCATGTGCGCAACGATCTGCGCGCAGCGGTGCAGATTGCGCGCCCGCGCATAGTAGCCGAGCCCGGCCCATTGCGAGAGCACGTCGTCGAGCGGGGCCTGCGCAAGTGCCGCCACCGTCGGCCAGCGTGCGGTGAAGCGCTGGAAATAGGGCACCACCGCAGCGACGGTGGTCTGCTGCAGCATGATCTCCGAGAGCCATACGCGGTATGGATCCGGGCGCGCTGGCGCCCGCGTTCGCCACGGCAGGACGCGGGCGTGGCGATCGTACCAGACGAGCAGCTCGTCGCCGGCATCGGTCCGCGCGACGGCCGTGCTTGCCGGAGCCGTGGCTGGCGTTGTGCTGCGTGGCATCGCCCCGTACGATAATCCCGGTTCGCAGGAGGCGTGAGAAATTATGAGCCCGCGTGCGCTCGCCGCGACACTGCCGAAGGTGACCAAGCCCGTCCTGCAGAAGCATGGCGGCGCCTATGCCGCCCTGATTGGCGAATGGGCGAACATCGTCGGCCCGGCGCTTGCCGAGGTAAGCCTGCCCGAGAAACTGAGCCCGGCGCCGAACCGCTTGGGCGGCAGCCTCACCGTGCGCGTTGCCGGCGGCGCCGCGACCGAGTTTCAGCACATGGCGCCGCAGGTCATCGAGCGCATCAATACGTTCCTTGGCTTCGCCGCGGTCACGCGGCTCAAGCTGGTCCAGGCGCCGCTGCCGGGCCGCCGGCCCGTGCGCAAGACGCCTCCCCGGCCGGTGCCGCCGGCGACGCGTGCAGCCATCGCCAGCCGGACCGCGGAGATCGAAGAGCCCGGACTGCGCGACGCCCTCACCCGGCTCGGCGAGGCAATCGCCGCCACCGACCCTTCGCTTGAGCGGGCTACTCGCGGTAAACACAGATAAAGGTTTGACGTAAGGCAGGCCGCCGCCCGGCGCGTCTGTTCGCTGGAATGCTTGTGAACGACCGGGCTAACCCGGTAGGATATACCAGATGTGGTGGTGTAATGCGCGCTGAGCATAAGATATCGTCGGTTGCAGCGGCTTTACTGCTTTCGCTTTTCGGTTTCGCCCAGGAACCGGCGGTGGCGGAGCAAGCTAAGCCCCTGCCCGCACTGGCCTTTGAGACAGTGTCGGAGACCGCTGGGCTGCAACTTGCGAATGCGGCGCCGGGGCCCCGCCGCGAGAACGGCGACATGGTCATGGGGGCGGCGGACGCCCCGGTCACCGTGATCGAGTACGCCTCGCTGACCTGCCCGCATTGCGCGCGCTTCCACAGCGAAACGCTGCCCAAGCTCAAGTCCGCCTATATCGACACCGGCGTCGTGAAGTACGTCTTCCGCGACTTCCCGCTCGACCGACTCGCGCTGTCTGCCTCCATGCTCGTGCAATGCGCCGGGCCTGAGCGCTATTTCAACTTCCTCGACGTCTTCTTCCGCCAGCAATCGGCTTGGGCCAAGCGCAACGAGCAGGAGGCGATGGCCGCGCTCAGGCGTCTGGCGCGGCTCGGCGGCATGAGCGACGCGCAGATCGACGCCTGCCTCGCCAACAAGCAGGTCCAGGACGGCATTCTCGCGACCAGCGTCACCGGGCAGAACCAATTCCAGGTGCGTTCGACGCCGACACTGATCATCAACGGCGAGCGCCATGCCGGCGCACTGTCGTTCGAGGAACTCGACAAGATCATCAAGCCGCTCGCCGGCAAGTCCTGAAACCCGAGAGAAGTCCAGCAACACAGGACCAGGAATGCAGTTCACCAAGCTTCGCCTCGCCGGGTTCAAGTCGTTCGTCGAATCGACCGAGTTCGTGATCGAGCCCGGTCTGACCGGCATCGTCGGACCGAATGGCTGCGGCAAGTCGAATCTGGTCGAAGCCCTTCGCTGGGTGATGGGCGAGAACCGCGTCAAGCAGATGCGCGGCGGCGAGATGGACGACGTCATCTTCGCCGGAACCACCAGCCGGCCGGCGCGCAACGTCGCCGAGGTCGCCCTGTTTATCGAGAACACCAGCCGCAAGGCACCGTCGGCCTATAACGACCTCAGCGAGATCGAGATCGCGCGGCGCATCGAGCGCGGCGAGGGCTCCGCCTATCGCATCGGCGGGCGCGAGGCGCGGGCACGCGACGTGCAACTGTTCTTCGCCGATATCGCGTCGGGCGCGCATTCCCCGGCGCTGGTGAGCCAGGGCCGCATCGGCGCCATCATCAACGCCAAGCCGACCGAGCGGCGCGCGCTGCTGGAGGAGGCGGCCGGCATCACGGGCCTTCATTCGCGCCGCCACGAAGCCGAGCTGAAGCTCAAGGCGGCGGAAGCCAATCTTGCGCGCCTCGACGACGTGCTGCGCACGCTCGATGCGCAGTTCCAGGGTCTCAAGAAGCAGGCCCGCCAGGCGGCCCGCTATCGCAACATGAGCGATCTCATCCGCCGCGCCGAAGCGATCCTCTACACGCTGCGCTGGCGCCAGGCGAGTGCTGCGCGCGCGGCGACGGCCGAGCGCCTTGCCGCTGCCGAGCGTCTCGTCGCGGACATCACCGGCCGCGCCGCAGCCGCGGCGACGGAGCTCGCCGAGGCGGAGAGCCGCCTGCCCGAACTGCGCAGGAGCGAGGCCGAGGCCGCCGCTTCGCTGGCGCGGCTGACCATCGCGCGCGAGCAGCTCGAGGCCGAGGAGGCGCGCGTCGCCGCGGCGCTGGCCCAGGCGGAGGCGCGGCTCGTCCAGCTCGATGCCGATACCGCGCGCGAGCGGGCGCAGGCGGCCGACGCGGAAACGGCGCTTGCGCGCATCGCCGAGGAACGCGAGTCGCTGTCCGACGCCGAGATCGCCGCTGCCGACCAGGCGCGCGAAACGGAAAACGCCCTGAGCGCGCAACGCGTCGTCGTCGAGGACGGGGATGCGGCGATCGCGCGCGCGACCGAGGCTGTGGCGGCCGCGGAAGCGGAGCGGACGGCGCTGCGGCGCACCGTCGCCGATCTCGCCGAGCGCGCCGAGCGGCTGCGGCAGCGCGTCGCCGAAACCGAAGCGGAGCGCGCCAGCGTCGAGGCCGCAACGATCGAGGCCGCGCGCCATGGCGAAGCCGAGGCGCGCGTCGCCGCGGCCGAAGCCGCGGTCGAAAGCAGCAGGCAGGCCGCGGAAGCGGCCGAAGCCGCGCGCCGCTCGGCGCAGGAGGAAGAGCGCGGCGCGCGCGAGGCGCTGCGCCAGGCCGAGGCCGATCTCGGGCGCATCGACGCGGAGATGGCGGGCCTCGCGCGGATTCTCGGCGCAAGCGCCACCGGCGACCTGTTCGCGCCCGTGCTCGACCAGATCCGCGCGGTTCCGGGATACGAGACGGCGCTCGGTGCCGCACTCGGCGACGATCTCACCGCGCCGATCGACGCATCCGCGCCGGTGCATTGGCGCGTGGTCGATGCACCCGGCGACGCGCCGGCCCTGCCCGGCGGCGCCGAGCCGCTCTCGAATTTCGTTACGGCACCGGCGGCACTTGCCCGCCGCCTGTCGCAGATCGGCGTCGTCGCGGACGACGAGTCCGGCGAGATCATCGCGCGCAGCCTCGTCCAGGGTCAGCGCCTGGTGAGCCGCAGCGGCGCGTTGTGGCGCTGGGACGGATTCACCGTCCGCGCCGGCACGCCGACTGCCGCCGCGACCCGGCTGGCGCAACGTAACCGCCTGGGCGAGCTCGAGCAGCAGCGCGGCGGCGCTCTCGCCGTCGCCGAGGCGGCACAGGCACGTTTCGCCCGCGCGGTCGAAGCCGGCCGCGCTGCAGAGAGCCAGGATACGGCCGCGCGCGAAGCCGCCCGCGCCGCCTTCGGCGAGTCGCAGGCGGCACGCGCCGCGCAGGCCGAGCTCGCCCGCGCCGCAGCGGCGCAGTCGGCGCGGCTCGCGGCCCTGAGCGAACAGGCCGAGCGCCTCGCCGCCGAACTCGCCGACCACGCGGCACGCCATGCCGAGTCCGACTCGAAGCTCGCCGGCCTTCCCGACCCGAGCGCCGCGCGCGAGCAGCTCGTCCGCGACCGCGATGCGCTCGCCGGCGAACGCTCGAAGCTCGCGGAGCTGCAGGCCACCGTGCACCGCCTGTCGCGCGAGGCCGAGGCGCGCAGTCACCGGCTGAAAGCGCTGACGGAGGAGGGGGCGCAGTGGCGCGCCCGCGTCGAGAGCGCGCAGCGCCAACTCGAAGTGCTGACCGAGCGCGTGGCGGAGACCACGGCGGAGCGCGACCGGCTCGCCAGCCGCCCCGCCGAGATCGCCGCCGAGCGCGATGCGCTGTTCGGGCGGCTGCAGGAGGCCGAGCGGAAGCGCAAGGACGCCGCCGACGCGCTGGCCGGGGCCGAGAACCAGACGGCAGAGGCCGAGCGGCGGCTGAAGGCAATCGAAAGCGAGCTCGGCTCGGCGCGCGAACAGCGCGTGCGCGAGGAAGCGTCGCTCGAGCAGGCCGACCAGGGCATGACGGAGCTCACCCAGCGCATCCGCGAGCGCCTCGATTGCGCACCCGAGGAGACGCTCGCCGCAGGCGACCTCGATGCCGAGGACGAGCTGCCCGAGCTGCCCCAGATCGAGTCGCGGCTGGAGCGGCTGACCAAGGAGCGCGACACGATGGGCCCGGTCAACCTGCGCGCCGAGCAGGAGGCAGCCGAACTCGAGCAGCAGATGAACACCCTACAGAGCGAGAAAGACGACCTGGTCCGCGCCATCGCCCGACTGCGCCAGGGCATCTCGAGCCTGAACCGCGAGGGCCGCGACCGGCTGCTCGGGGCGTTCGAGCAGGTGAACAAGCATTTCCAGGAGCTGTTTGTGAAACTGTTCGGCGGCGGCCGCGCGCATCTGTCGCTCGCGACCAGCCTGCCGCCCGAAGCACCCGACCAGCCGCCGCGCGAGGTCGACCCGCTCGAGGCCGGACTCGAGGTCATGGCCAGCCCGCCGGGCAAAAAGCTGCAGACCCTGTCGCTGCTGTCGGGCGGCGAGCAGGCGCTGACGGCGCTGGCATTACTGTTCGCGGTATTCCTGTCCAACCCGGCGCCAATCTGCGTGCTGGACGAGGTGGATGCTCCCCTCGATGACGCCAATGTCGACCGCTTCTGCACCCTGCTCGAGCATATCGGGACAACGACCGGTACGCGCTTCGTCGTGGTCACCCATCACCGCATGACGATGGCGCGCATGGACCGCCTGTTCGGCGTCACCATGGCCGAGCGCGGCGTCTCGCAACTCGTTTCCGTCGACCTCGCCGGCGCCGAGCGCATGCGGGCGACAGCGTAGCGGCCGGGATCGAGGACCTGAACGGCATCGCCCCTCGTTCACTGCTCATCTGTCTGGCGGTGAGAGAGTGACGCGCGCGGCGCTTCGATCCGCCCTGCGACGGAGCCCGTTTCATATGCGTTTTCACGACGTTAGCCCCGCCGTTTCGGCCTTGACACCCCACCCCACCACCCCTATGGTGCGCGCCGCTTGGGCGCGGGCCCCGGAACGGGGGACGCGAGCGGGTGGAATGCACGATGCGTGAGGATAAGCGTCCGCCGTCGCTCGACGAGTTGGGTGCCCGCCTCCGCAAGGCGCAGGAAGCCCATCGTCCCAGCCAGCTGTCGGAGCCGCAGACACGCCAGTTCGGCGTCGCCTACCGCGTCTTAGTCGAAATGCTGGCGGGAGTCATTGTCGGCGGCGGGCTTGGCTGGCTGCTCGACGAATGGCTGGGAACGCGCCCATGGCTGCTGCTGGCGATGATCGTCTTGGGATTCGCCGCCGGCATGTCGAACGCCTACCGGGTGACGCGGCAGTATGCCGCTCGCGCGGAGCGCGAGAGTCGGTCTAATAACGACGCCGGCTAGAATCGGCGGCGGTTGAGCGGGATCGGTCGTGGCAGAAAATCACAGCCCACTTGCGCAGTTCGAGATCAAGCGACTCGTGCCCATGGAGATCGCGGGCATCGACGTCTCCTTTACCAATTCCGCGCTGTTCATGGTGATCGCCGTGCTCGCCATCACGCTGCTCATGACGGTGAGCATGCGCGGCAGAGCGATGGTTCCGGGGCGGCTGCAGTCGGTCGCGGAACTGTCCTATGAATTCATTGCCAACATGCTGAAGGAGAATGTCGGCAGCGCCGGCCGGCAGTATTTCCCGTTCGTCTTCACCCTGTTCATGTTCATCCTGTTCTCCAACCTGCTCGGGATGATCCCGTTCACGTTCACGGTGACCTCGCACATCATCGTCACCTTCGCGCTCGCCTTCGTCGTATTCATCGGCGTCACGGTGATCGGCTTCGCACGCCACGGTGCGCATTTCCTCTCCTTCTTCGTGCCGCCCGGCGTGCCCAAGCCGCTGCTGCTGCTGCTGGTGCCGATCGAGGTGCTGTCCTATTTCATCCGCCCGGTCAGCCTGTCGGTGCGTCTGTTCGCCAACATGATGGCGGGCCATACGATGCTGAAGGTGTTCGCGGGCTTCGTCGTGGCGCTCGGCGTGCTCGGCGGATGGGCACCGCTCGCCTTCGTCGTTGCGCTGACCGGGCTCGAGATCGGCATTGCCTTCCTCCAGGCCTACGTCTTCACCATTCTCACCTGCCTCTATCTCAACGACGCTGTTCACATGTCGCACTGAGCGGCAGGGCGACCACGACCAATCCTCACCTCCCGAAAACGAAAGGAAGAAATACCATGGATCCAGCAGCCGCCAAGCTCATCGGTGCGGGCCTCGCCACCATCGCCCTTGCCGGCGTCGGTGTCGGCATCGGCAACATCTTCGGTGCCTTCGTCTCGGGTGCGCTGCGCAACCCGGCCGCCGCACCCCGCGTGTTCGGCAACGTGCTGCTTGGCTTCGCGCTGACGGAAGCGATCGCGCTGTTCGCGCTCGTCATCGCGATGCTCATCCTGTTCGTGTTCTGACGCGAGGCCAGGGAAACATCGTGATGCCCGGCCCGCTTGCCGCCCGCATGTGGCTCGCCGCCGCCGCCGTAATGGCGTCGGCGCCGGCGCTTGCCGCCGAGGGCGGCAATGCGGGCATGCCGCAGCTCAACTTCGGCGACTACTCGCCGCAGCTCTTCTGGCTCGCCGTCACGTTCATCGCCCTCTATTGGCTGATGAAACGGGTCGCGCTGCCGCGGGTCGCGGACGTCGTGGCCGCGCGCGAGCAGCGCATAGCCAACGACCTCGACCGTGCGGGGTCCCTCAAGGCGGAAGCCGATGAGGCGATGCAGGCCTACGAGAAGACGCAGGCGGAGGCGCGTACCCGGGCGGCGGACATTGTTCGCCAGGCCGAGGCAGCTATCGCCAGGGAAACCGCTTCGCGTCAGGCGCAGCTCGCAGACGACCTCGGCGGGCGCCTCAAGGATGCCGAGACGCGCATCGCGGCGGCCAAGGCCAGCGCCATGGGCAATCTCGCCGGCGTGTCGAGCGAGGTCGCGCGTGCGGCCGTCGAACGGCTGATCGGCGAGAGCGTGACGCCGGCGGACGTGGAGCGGGTTACGGCGGCGATCGCCCGCCAGCGAGCCGCGGCCGGAGGGCAGGCCTGATGAGCGAGATCCTGAACGCCCCCGAAACCTGGGTCGCGGTCGCTTTCGTCATTCTCGTTGTCCTGCTGTGGAAACCGGCTCAGCGCGCGGTCGTATCGGCACTCGATTCGCGCGCGGCGCGCATCGAGCGTGAGCTGAACGAGGCGGCGCAGCTGCGCGAGGAGGCACAGGCGATGCTTGCGCAGTACCAGCGCAAGCACCGCGATGCGATGAAGGAAGCTGAGGCGATCGTTGCCCAGTCGAAGCTGGAAGCCGACCGGCTGTCGCAGCAGGCGGCGCAAGATCTTGCGGCCACGCTCAAGCGCCGCGAGGAGCTGGCCCTGCAGCGCATCGCACAGGCGGAGCAGCAGGCCGCCGCCGATGTGCGCGCCGCGGCGGTCGATGTCGCGATCGCGGCGACGGAGAAGCTGCTCGCGGAGAAACTCGAAGGCGCCAAGGGCGACGCACTGATCGAGCAGGCGGTTCGCGAATTGCCCGGCAAGCTGCATTGAGCCGCAAACGGCGATAGATCGTCCAAAGGGGCGCCGCGAGGCGCCCCTTTGCATTTTCATTCTCCTGCCGCACGCGAGTCCAGCCCGACCCTGCGTATCGAAGCAGCGGACGGCAGGACGAATCTAGCCCCGCGCGATCGACAGATCGCGCAGCATGTTCAGCTCGAGTTCCTTCTCGTCGAGCCGAGATTTGAGCACGTCGCCGATCGAGACGACTCCGACCAGACGGTCACCGTCGCAGACCGGAATGTGGCGGACGCGCCTGACGGTAATCAGGGCCATGATGTCGCGCACTGCGTCGCCCGGCCTGCAGGTCACCACGTCGGGCGTCATCACGTCGTCGACGGTCATCGAGAGCGCGTCGCAGGCGTGCTGCGACAATGCCGTCACCACATCGCGCTCGGAAATCATGCCGACAAGCCGGCCGAGACGGTCGCGCACGACCAGCGCACCGATGCGACGCTCGGCAAGCAACTTCGCCGCTGCCGCCAAGCTCTCGCTCGGCAGGATGGCGACGATCTCGGTGCCCTTATGGTGAAGAATGTCGGAGATGCGCATGCGCTCGCCTCCCGGTATGGAAGTCTCGCGGGACGGCATCCTCCCCCGACGTTCGATGCAGCCCCTGCATGTAGGATGGATCGGCCGGGATGCGGCGGCAAGCGAAACCGGAGCCTGGAGGCCGCGCCGGTGCACCCATGCGTGAATTGCAGAACAAGTCAGAATACCCCTACGATCGGTGCCGACTAGAGGATGCCACAGATGTTGTATGTCGAGATCCTGATCGTTTTCGCGCTGGTGTTGCTGAACGGTTTCTTCGCCATGTCGGAGCTTGCCGTGGTTTCATCGCGGAGAACCCGTCTGCAGGTGCTTGCCCGTTCCGGCATGCCCGGTGCGCGCACCGCGCTGGCGTTGGCTGAGGAACCGAGCACGCTTCTATCGACCGTGCAGATCGGCATTACGCTGATCGGCGTGCTGGCCGGCGCATTCTCGGGCGCCACCATCGCCAACAAGCTCGCGGTCTGGCTCGACACCTTTCCCGCCGTGAGGCCGTTCAGCCACGGCCTCGCCATTGCCTTGGTCGTTGCGGCGATCACCTACCTCTCGCTCATCATCGGCGAGCTCGTGCCGAAGCAGATAGCGCTGCGCAACGCCGAGAGCATCGCCGCGCGCGTCGCCCGCCCGCTGCGCCAGCTTTCGCGAATCGCCAGCCCCGCAGTGTGGCTGATGCGCGTCTCGAGCGATGTGGTCCTCAAGCTGCTGGGCGTGCAAAAGGCCTCCGCTCATGTCGTCACGGTCGAGGAGGTGCGGGCACTCATCGCCGAGGGCGCCGAAGCGGGTGTGTTCGAGCACTCCGAACGCGAGATCATCGAGCGCGCCCTGCGCCTCGACGACCGCTCGGTGCAGACGATCATGACGCCGCGCCACGAGGTCGTGTGGATCGATGTCGACGACGGTCCCGCGGACATTGCAAGGAAGATCCGGGAAAGCGAGCACTCGCGCTACCCGGTCTGCCGCAACTCCCCCGACGAAGTGCTCGGCTTTGTGCTCGCGCGCGACCTCCTGGCGCAGGCATTCGAAGGCAAGCCGTTCGACCTGAAAGCCGTGACCCGCGCGGTGCCCGCGATTCACGAGAGCACGACGGCGCTCGAGGCGCTCGAAATGGTGCGACGCTCGGCCGTGCACGTCGCTCTGGTGGTTGACGAGTACGGCAGCTTGCAGGGCATCGCCACGGTGAAAGACATAACCGAGGCGATCGTCGGCACGATCCGCGAGAACGAGCAGCCGGAGCAGCCCGAGGCGATGCAGCGCGAGGACGGCTCATGGCTGATCGACGGCCTGATGGCGATTCCGGAAGCGAAGCACGTGATCGGCATTCCGGACGTCCCGGAGCACGAGGGGTTCCACACGGTCGCGGGCTTCGTCATGTGGCGGCTCGGGCGCGTACCGAAGGCCGGTGACCGGCTTGAGTGGCACGGCTGGAGTTTCGAAGTCGTGGACATGGACGGCCGCCGCATCGATAAGGTGGCCGTGACTCCGCCTGCACCGGCGAACGAAGAAGAGCCGCTCGACTGATCCTCGGGGGCGCCGGCCCGGCGATCCGGCCGCTTCATCATCTTCTGCATCGGTTCTGCCGCACGGGCGACGAATCTTCGAAGAATTGCGGCGCGGC
The DNA here is from genome assembly GCA_041690495.1 of Alphaproteobacteria bacterium. Lineage (GTDB taxonomy): Bacteria > Pseudomonadota > Alphaproteobacteria > CACIAM-22H2 > CACIAM-22H2 > DATAAP01. Next base: position 227,866 of record JAWLHE010000004.1, read on the forward strand.
GGGTCTGCCGGCCAAGCCACGCCGCGCCGCCTGTCGAAGCCTGGCAAGCGAAGAAGCGCCGCGACCCTCCAGCCCGCCGGCGGATCGACGATCGGACATTTCCGTGCCGAATCGTACATGCGTACCGGCGAACCGCTTCTCGATGATCCGCGACCGGCACGCCCTTCCGGAACGTCCTGCCCGGCGGGAATTCGTTCCATCTGCACGCTCACGGCTACGCCATGAAAGTGCCATGCTCCGGCGCCGTAGCCGCGGGAACCGGCCTCCGGGCCAGTCGTTGACGGACGGGTCTCAACGACTAGGAGCTTGTACAATGACTCACACCAGCATCTTTGCGCTCGGCGTAGCGGTCGCGCTTGCGGCCTCGCCGGCATTGGCACAGACGAGTAGCAGTCCGGCACAGCGTAGTCCGTCCGCAACCTCGCCGTCGTCGCAGTCCTCCATGCCCAGCAACATTCAGAGCATGAAGGCGGGGGAACTCGTCGGGAAAGCGGTCTATGACGACCAGGGCCAGCGCATCGGCGAAGTCGACGACGTTGTCATGAACAAGAGCAGCAATCAGGCCGCGGCCGTGATCGGCGTCGGCGGATTTCTCGGCATCGGCGAACGCCAGGCGGCGGTGCCTCTGAACCAGCTGAAGGTTCAAGGGGACCGGATCGTCGGCAGCGGGTTGACCAAGGAGTCGGTCAAGAACATGGCCGAGTACAAGGAGAGCGACAGCGGCCAGTGGGCCAAGGTCGATCGTGAACGCACGCTGGGCGAGGCAAGCTCGGGTGCGGCCGGCTCGTCACCAACCGGCACTTCCGGATCGGGCACGATGCAGCCGAGCGGCAGCTCGACCGGCTCATCAGGCTCGTCCACCAGCGGTTCGTCCTCGATGCCGAGCGGTACATCCGGCACGTCAGGCTCGACCTCGAGCCCTGGCACTGCAACCGGTTCGCCGTCGACCAGCCCGTCGGCCCCATCCGGCGCTACATCCCCGTCGGGCTCGTCAGGCTCGTCGATGGGCGGCACGTCGAGTTCCGGATCGAGCAGCGCCAGCCCGGGCGCGACCTCGAATCCGCCGGACAATGCGACGCCGACCCAGAAGCAGTAGCGGCGGATCGTCGCGAACGGCAAGCATTCGGTTTTCCGAATCGACTTGAACGGAAGAGGGCCGGCCGCGGGTTGCGGCCGGCCCGCGTCGTGCGGGGATGACGCCGCGCGCCCTCCCTGGCGCGACTCGCCCATTGCACAAGCCAGCAGGAACGCACGGCGAGTCGCCTCGGGACTGGCCACGCCTTTTCCCGCGATGTCGTAGGCGGTGCCGTGGGCCGGCGTGCAGATCGGAACCGGCAGTCCGCCGAGCACCGTTACGCCTCGATCGAAGCCCATCAGCTTGATCGCGATCTGGCCCTGGTCGTGATACATGGTCAGCACCGCGTCATAGGCGCCGTTCTTCGCGCGAAGGAACACGGTGTCTGACGGAAACGGGCCGTCGGCCCGAATCTGCCGTGCCTTCGCAGCGTTTACCGCCGGCGCGATAATATCGATCTCCTCGCGGCCGAAATTGCCGCCGTCGCCGGCATGCGGATTGAGAGCGGCGACCGCGATGCGCGGACTGGCGATGCCGGCCTCCCGCAGCGAGTCGGCAGTCAGGGTCAATGCGCGGAGGATGGCATCGACGCTGAGCAGGCCGCTGACTTTCGCGAGCGGCACATGCGAGGTGACTCGCGCGTTCCAGATGTTCTCCAGCACGTTGAACTCGCCGTAGGGGCCCTTGTAATCGAGCTCGTCGGCGGCAAGCTGAATCTCGTCTTCGTACGGGTTGCCGGCGAGCCGCAGCGCCTGCTTGTTGAATGGCGTGAAGCAGATCGCATCGACCCTGCCTTCCCTGGCGAGGCCGAGCGCGAACTTGAAATTCGCCATCGCGTACGCGCCGCCCGCAGGAGATGCCTCGCCGCGCCGCACCGAAGCAGGGTCGAGGTTCTCGAGATCCAGGAAGGCCGCCCGCCCTGCGACGGGCCGCGCATCCGCGACGCAGCGGGTCACGGCAAGCGGTATCGAAACCCCGGCGACGGCCTCGCCTTCGCGAAAGACCCGCAGGTCGCCGATCACAAGCACCGCGGCGCGGGTCGTTGCATCCGGCATTGCCAGCAGCCTGGCCGTCAATTCCGGGCTGATTCCGCACGGGTCGCCCATGACGAGCGCGATACGCACGGCCGAATCCTGCTGCTTCATCCGTCAGTTCTTCCCGCCTGGTTTCGGCCAAACGATCCAACTGCCTGCATGTTGCATTCAGAATTCACATTGGGCAACATGCGAATCAAGGGCCAAGGCGGCACGAGAGGGATTTGCCCCGAAAGGGGCCGGGCTGACCGCGGTTCCATAAGCACAGACAAGGGAGAGCGCCCGTGAGGAAACTGACCCAGATCGCCGCGGCCTGTGTTGTCGGGGCTGCAGCCTATGTCACGACCGGCATCGCCCAGGCGCAGACCGTTCTGCGTTACGCCCATGTCGGCGCGGAAGGCGAATCGCAGACGCGCTATGCCACCGAGCTCGCCGAGCTGATCAAACAGAAGACCAATGGCCGCGTCGATGTCCGGGTCTTCCCGGGCTCGCAGCTCGGCAACATCAGCGAGATGGTCAACGGCGTACGGATCGGATCGGTAGCGATGGCGCATCACGATTTCGCCTCGCTCGATCGCATCGTCGAGGATATCTCGGTCTTCAATGCTCCGTTCATCTATCGCGATGCGAAGCATGCGATGAAGGCGACCGACGCCCGGACGTCGCCGGTCATGCAGGATCTGAACAAGCAGCTCGTCGAGAAGGGCAGCATGCGGGTCATCGGCAACTTCTACCGGGGCGCACGCCAGCTCTCGGCGAAATTCCCGGTCAAGAGCCCGGCCGACCTGAAGGGCAGGAAGATCCGCGGCGTGCCGTTGAAGTTGTGGAACACGATGCTCGGCGGCATGGGCGCCATTCCGACACCTGTCGAGATCACCGAGCTGATGACCGCGCTGTCGACGGGCCTTGTCGATGGCCAGGAGAATCCGCTCAACAACATCATCGCCCAGCGCTTCTACGAGGTGCAGCCCTACATCATGATGACCAGCCACATGGAATCCGTCCTGTGCCTGTTCATCAATGAGCGCGTGTGGCAGCGCCTGTCCGATGCCGACCGCAAGGCATTCGAGGAGGCGACAGCCGAGATGGGACAGCGTTCGCTGCGCTGGGCCGAAGAATCGGTCGCCAAGGACCAGGACTTCCTGCGCTCCAAGGGCGTCACCATCATCGCCGAGAAGGACGGCCTCGACATGAAGGCGTTCCGCAGCGCGGTCGGAGCGCAGCTCGCCAAGGACTTCCCGAACTGGACCGGTTACATCCAGCGCATCCAGGCGATCCAGTAACGGCCGGACGGGCGGCCGCGGCTCCGAGCCGGACCGCGGCCGCCACTTTCGCATGAAAGCTGCGGTCCATTTCATCCGGATGGCGTGCATCGCAATCGGCTGCTTCGCCCTTGCGGCCATGGTCGTGCTGCCGGCCACGCAGATCGTCTTGCGCATCTTCGGCGCGCCGATCGTCGGCCTCGAAGAGCTGAGCCGGTATTTCATGATCGCCATCACCTTCATCGGCATCCCGCTCGTGACCGCCGAAGGCGGCCAGATCCGGATGGACGAACTTCACCGGCTGCTGCCGATCCCGGCGGCCGGCGTGCTGCGCGTGATCATCGCGATCGTTTCCGGGGCGGCGTTCGCCACCGTCGTGCTGGCGATCTGGCTGTCGCTCGAGATCACGATCGGCAGCAGCACGCCCACGCTCGGCATCCCGTTCTGGCTGTTCAACCTGCCGGCCGTCATCGGACTCGCCGTGGGCGCCGTGGAATTCTGGGCCCAGGCGTGGCGCACCGCGCGCGGACGCGACGGCGCCGCGCCGTCGCGTCCTGCCTGAGCCGGCGGACCGGTCGATGGAACAGAGCTTCCTTGTCATCGCCGTTTTCGCGGTGATGTTTCTCCTGGGCTTCCCGGTTATCGCCGCGGTGCTGGTGCCGTCGCTCGTCTACATCCTGTCGAACGACATTCCATTGGCGATGGTCGGCCAGCGCACGATCTACGCTCTCGACTCGTTTCCGCTCGTTGCCGTGCCGATCTTCATCTTCGTCGGCAACCTGATGAACTCGGCGGGTATCACCACGCGCATCTACCGTTTTGCCAACACGGCGGCCGGCCGGCTGCCCGGCGGGCTCGCCCAGGTGAACATCGCCGGCAGCCTGATCTTCTCCGGCATGTCGGGTGCGGCGCTGGCCGATGTCGGCGGCCTCGGCCGCGTCGAGATCAAGGCCATGAAGGAGCACGGTTTCGACATGCCGTTCTCGTGCGCGCTCACCTGCGCGTCGGCGATCGTCGGGCCGATCTTCCCCCCGAGCATCCCGCTGATCATCTACGCGTCGGTTGCCAGCATCTCGAGCGTCCAGCTCCTGCTCGCCGGGATCGGCCCCGCCCTGCTCTGCGTCGCCATGCTGTCGATCACCGTCGCGATCCTCGGCGTCCTGCGCGGCTATCCCCGCGCGGCACGCTGGCCGACCCGCGGCGAGGTCTGGCGCGACTTCGTTCCCGCGGCGCCCGCCCTGTTCACGCCGGTGCTGCTGATCAGCGGCATGCTTTCCGGATTCTTCACGCCGACCGAGGCGGCGGCCGTGACGGCGATCTACATCCTGCTGGTCAGCGCCTTCATCTATCGGGACCTCGACCTGACCCACGTTCTTGCCGCGGCGATCGAGACGGTCAAGGGCACGGCGGCCATCATGGCGATCGTCGCGGCAGCGGCGATGTTCGGATGGATTCTCGCCGTCGAGCAGATACCGCAATGGTTCAACGGCTGGCTCACCGGCATCAGCCGCGACCCGCTGGTGCTGCTGCTGATCGTCAATGTCATCATCCTGGTCGCCGGCATGTTCGTCGACAGCACGACGGCGACCCTGCTGCTGGTGCCGATCGTGGCGCCGCCGCTGGTTGCGGCGGGCGTCGACCCGGTCCAGCTCGGGCTCATCATCGTCTTCAACCTGATGATCGGGCTGGTGACGCCGCCGATGGGGCTGTCGCTCTTCCTGATCAGCGATATCGCCAAGGTGCCGATGCCGCATATACTCCGCGCGATGATTCCCTTCTATCCGCCGCTCGTCATAACCCTGCTGATCGTCACCTACTTCCCGGCGGTGTCGCTGTGGGTGCCGTGGCTGGTGCAGTGACCCCGATGAACGAGCCGATCAACGTCACCGCCGCGCCGGCAGACGAGCCGGAGATCGCGCCGATCCTGCGACCGAGCCTGCACGACGAAGTCGTCAGCCGGGTGCGGGACATGATTGTCGAAGGCCGGCTCGCCGCCGGAACCCGCATTCACGAAGGCAGGCTGTGCGAGCAGCTCGGCGTGTCGCGCACGCCGCTGCGCGAGGCGCTCAAGGTTCTCGCGACCGAGGGGCTGGTCGACCTGCTGCGCAATCGCGGTGCGGTGGTGCGGGCGCTGACGCCGAAGGACATGCGCGACATGCTTCGCGTCATCGGCAGGCTCGAGCAGCTCGCCGGCGAACTCTCCTGCGCCGAGGCGAGCGACGCCGAGATCGCCGCGGTGGACCAGATGCACCGCCGCATGCTGGAGCACTTCGCGGCGCGCGAGATGCTCGAGTACTTCAAGCTCAACCAGGCGATTCACGCGGCGATCGTTCGCATGGCCCACAACGAGACCCTGCAGGCGATGCACGACTCCCTGCAGAAGCGCATCAAGCGCATCCGCTTCCTGCCGCACGATCTCGGCCACGAGTCCGAGCAGCCCGTGGCCGAGCACGAGCGGATGATGCAGGCGCTGCGCGCGCGCGACGGCGTGCTGCTCGGCCGGCTGCTGAACGAGCATCTCGACATGACCTGGGTGCGCATTTCGCACGCGCTCGGACTGGACCGCAAAGAGGGCTGACATGGCTGCAAGCATCGGATTCATCGGACTCGGCCTGATGGGCCAGGCCTTCACCAGGCGGCTGGCCGAGAGCGGCTTCGCCGTGAGCGGCTACGACATCGTCGACGAGAAGGTGAAGCAGGCCGCCAGGCACGGCGTGAAGCCGGCGGAATCGCCGGCGGCAGTCGCGCGCGCGAGCGACATCGTCATGGTCTGCGTCACCTCCACCCACGCCGTGGAAGAGGCCGTGCTCGGGCCCGGCGGCGTCGCCGAGGCGGACGGCAAGGGCAAGGTCCTGGTCGACCATTCGACCACCGAAATCGGCGAGACCAGGCGCTTCGCCGAGGAGCTCGGGAGGCGCGCCGGCATGGCATGGGTCGATGCCCCTGTCTCCGGCGGGCCGACCGCCGCTGCCGCGGGCACGCTGGCGATCATGGCCGGCGGCGACGCGGCCGCGATCGCGGCGGTGGCGCCGGTGATGGCGAAGCTGGCGGCGCGCTTCACGCATATGGGCCCGGTTGGCGCGGGCCAGGTCACCAAGATGATCAACCAGGTGCTGGTGCTGGCGAATTACTGCGTGATCGCCGAGGCGCTGCGGCTCGGCGAGAAATGCGGCATCGACGTCTCCAGGATTCCCGAGGCGCTGGCGAGCGGCCATGCCGGCTCCAACCTGCTCAACGACCTGACGCCGCGCATGGTGGCGCGCGACTTCGCGCCGCGCGGCTTCGCGCGCCAGGTGCTCAAGGATCTCGACATGGTCCACGACCTCGCCCGGGAGATGAAGGCGCCGACGCCGATGGCCGCACAGGCGGCGAGCCTGTTCCGCATCCTCGTCGCCCGCGGCCATTCCGAGCTCGACGGCTCGGCGATCATGAAGCTCTATCTCGACGAGCCGGTCTAGAGCTTTATCCGGTACTCGCGCAGCGCGTTGTCGCGGAAGAGCTTGCGCTGGTCCGCCTCGGGCAGGTGCGCGACGATCGCCTTGAAGCCGTCGAAGATCGTATCGAACGGGGCGCAGACGCTGTCGACCGGATAGTTGCTCGCGAACATGCAGCGGTCCGCGCCGAACAGCCCGATCGTGGTCAGCACCACCTTCCGGTTTCCCTCCACGGTCCACGGCACCCCGCGCTGGCCGAGGCCGGAGATCTTGACCCGCGTGTTCGGCTGGGCCGCGAAGGCCGACATCGCGTCGCGCCATTCCTTCAGGGCCGTTTCGCTGCGGTCGGCAGGCAGGCCGGTGTGGTTGAGGACGATGTTGATGTGCGGGTAGGCCCGCGCCAGCTCCGCCGCCTCGTAGAGATGCCAGTACGGCGTCTGCAGCTCGTAATGCAGGCCGTGCTCGGCAAGCCGCGCATAGCCGCCGCGCCATTTCGGATCGCTCATCGAGCCGGCCGCGCCCTTGACGATCGGCTCGCCGCGGGCGACCGCGCGCGGCTTGTGGCGGATGGCGCGGGTCAGCGGAAAGGCGGCGTGACCCTTCAGCAGCTGCGCGATGTCGTCGCGGTCGAACTCGGCATGGCCGACCACGGCGTTGGGAAGGCCGTGCTTTTCCGCGATCCCGTGGATCCATTTCGTCTCGGCGACGGGATCGTCGCGGCGGACCTCGGCCTCCATGTGCACGGTGGCGACCACGTTCTGCCGGCCGGCGTCGCGGCGGTAGTCCTCGGGCAGGTAGTTGCGGCGGATCTTCGAGTAGTCCCCGTAGCGGAACGGGATCATAGGCTCCTCGACCAGCCACGGATAGTGGAGGCGGCCGAGGTTCCACAGATGATGGTGCGCGTCGACGATTTCCGTCCCGGCCATATGATCCCCCCGGCGCTGTCCTCCCGCACCAGCTTAGGGGATAAGGCCGGGCGCGTCAGCGTCCGGCGTGCGCCCCTTCCATCACCACGAGCGACAGCCGCCTGGCGGCGCGCGCGCGCATCCGTTCGCGCGCGTGGTGGCGGGCGAGCGCCAGCTTCACCTCGATCGTGGGCGCGAGCGGGAAGTATGCGCGATAGCGCGCGATCGCGACATCCATGGCGACCGGCGCGGAAGCCTGCGTGCGTCGTGCAATGCGGTAGGCATTGAGGGCCGACTCGGCGGCCCGCGACGTCTTCATCGATTGCGACATGGAACCCCTCCGATGAAGCTCTGCGATGAATTTCAGTCTAGCCGGACTCCCGGCACGGTGCAGTGACAAAGTTGGGACCCGCTACCACCTAAGTTGGTGCATCATAATTCATTCAGCCGTCACTTTTTTGCCGCAACGCGCGCGCCGGGTTGCCGGCGACGACGGCGCCGGGCGCCACGTCCGCGGTGACGACGCTGCCGGCGCCGATCACCGCGCCGTCGCCGATGGTCACGCCGGGACAGACCACCGCGGCGCCGCCGATCCACACGTCGCTGCCGATGCGCACCGGCCGCGCCGCTTCGAGTCCGCTGCGGCGCAGCGCGGCATCGAGCGGATGGGTGGCGGTGTAGATCTGCACCGCCGGGCCGACCTGAACGTCGTCGCCGATCGCGATCGCGGCGCAGTCGAGAAACACGCAGTTCCAGTTGACGAACAGGTTGCGGCCGGCGGTGATGTTGCTGCCGTAGTCGCAGGAGAACACCGGGTTGATCACCGGGTTCGGCCCGACGCGGCCGAACAGCCGCGCCACGATCGCGGGCCGGTCGCGCATCGCCGCCGCGTTGAGCGCGCGCAGCACCGCCTCGCAGCGCGCGCGCGCGGCGACGAGGTCGGGATCGCTGCCGCGGTAGAGCTCGCCCGCGAGCATCTTCTGTTTCTCCATCGGTGCGGCCATGGTCCGGCACTCCTTTCGGAAGGCGCCATGCGCGGGTCGAGCCCCGCAGGCGACGCTTCTATGGAATTGGGCCCGCCCATGACATAAGAAGCGGGCCCGATCATTGCAGCCATCGAATACGCCTTCCCCCATGCACGCCGCCTTCTCCATCGTCCTGCCGCTGTTCGCGCTCATTCTGACCGGGTTCGTGTTCGCGCGCGCGAAGATCATCCCGCCCGACGGCGTCAGGGGAATCGGCGCGTTCGTCTACAACCTCGCCATTCCCGCCCTCCTGTTCCGCAGCATGGCGACCGGGCTGCCGCAGGGCGGCGCGGGGCTCGGCGTCGTCTATGCCTACTATCTCGGCGGCGCGATCGTCTTCGCCATGACCATGCTGATCGGCCGCGCCGCCTTCGGCCTCGGCCTCGCGAAGCAGGCGCTGATGGCGATCACCGCCGTCTTCTCCAACGCGGTGCTGATCGGCATTCCGCTGGTGTTCACCGCGTTCCCGCGCGAGGGCCAGATCGCGGTGCTGCTGATCGCCAGCCTGCACACGCTGACCTTCGTGACGGCGGCGACGGTGCTGGTCGAGATCGGGCTCGGCCGCGGCGGCGGCATCGCCGGCACGGTCGGCGCGGTCGCCAAGAACCCGCTGCTGATCGCGGTGCTGGCCGGCACGGCGTGGAGTGCGGCGGGCCTTGCGATCCCCGCCCCGGTCGACACGTTCCTGCGCCTGCTCGCCGGTGCCGCCCCGCCCGCGGCGCTGTTCGCGCTCGGCGCCACGCTCGCCGCCTTCCGCATCGCCGGCGACCTGCGCGAGATCGCGACGATCACGGTGCTGAAGATGCTGGTGCATCCCGCGATCGTCTGGCTGCTCGCCGCGTATCTGTTCGAGCTCACCCCGACCGAGACCGCGGTCGCGGTGATCGTCGCCGCCCTGCCCTCGGGCGTGAACCCGTTCATCCTCGCCCAGCGCTACGAGCTCTACGTCCAGCGCGCCGCCTCCAGCGTGGTCATCACCACCGCGCTGTCGGTGGTGACGGCCGCCCTGCTGCTGGCCTGGTTCACCGGGTAATTCGCCAGCCGGATCAGGCTGTTTCACCGTTTCAGAAGGAAGGGCGGCGGCGTCCTCGGCCGCCGCGTCGGGCGCGAGGATGTGGCGCGGGAAGGCGCGCGCGCGATCGAGCTGGCGCCACGCCGTCGCGGTGGAGAGCCTGAGCCGTGCCGCGATCGCGCGCACCGACAGGCCGGAGGCGTGCAGGCGCCAGATCAGGACCGCCTCCTCGTCGAAGGCGTCGATGCGGGTCCAGCGCGCGGCGCCGTCGCCCGTGTCGAGCCGCGCCTCGAAGCGCCGCACGGCGGGCCCGGCGAGGCTGCGCACCACCGAGAAATGCACCTGCACGCGGGCACCGTCGTCGGGCAGGAAGTCGGGCGGCCGGGTCAGCGACAGCACGAGGTCGGCGCGCTCGTCGAGGATGGCGGTCGCGGCGCGGCGCGGACCATCGACGACGAGCACGGCGACGCCGCGGCGGCGCAGGCTCTCGATCCACGGCGCGAAGGCCTGCATGCGCGCGGTGGCGCCGCGCCCGGTGGCGAGCGGCGAGACGACGCCGTCGAGCACGAGCAGGTCGAGCTCGGACGGCAGCAGGGTTTCCATCGCCGCGAGTCCCTCCTCGCTGCCGAGATCGGGCAGCCGCGTGCGCGCGGCCGAGAGCGTGCGCAGGGCGTCGGGCGCGCAGGCGCCGATGCCGGCGGCGGCGAGCCGTGCGCGCGCCCCGAGGGCGGTGAAGCGCAGCCCGGCATCGACATGGAGCACGCGCAGCGGCCGCGAAGCACGCCAGCCGAGCACCGCGCCGCCGCTCGCCGCGGCATAGGCGAGCGACAGCGCCAGCCAGCTCTTGCCGAGGCCGATCGCGCCACGGATCACGGTGAGCCCGCCTGCGGCGATGACCGGATCGACGAGGGCCGGCGGCTCCGGCGGTGCCGCCTCGACCGCGCGCGCGTCGAGCAGCACGCGCTCCTCCTCCGCCGCACGGCGGCGTGCGTTGGGCATGGGGGTTCTCCTTGAGTGGAGGCCGCTATCGCGGCCATCCAATACAAAAAAGATTGCGTTGCCCGGGCCTGGCCCGGGCACCCATTCGAGTGCTTCAGACGACGCCGCCTCTTGCGGCGATACCGCCGTGGCCCCGCGGGCCCGCGGATCACGTCCGCGGGTGGCCCGCGGGTGACAGTAGAAGGACCGACCGAACTTTCACTGTCATGCCCGGGCTACCCTCGGACTCGATCCGAGGGTCCGGGCACCCATTGCGGTGGCGCAACGGAAGCCAATGCTGAAGGATCGCTTGGACCCGCGGGCCCTCGGCTCACGTCCGAGGGTGGTCCGCGGGTGACAGTGAAGCGTGAGACGTCTGGAGAGGGCCTACTTCGTGATCTCGTCGTAGAGATCGGCCCAGTCGGGATTGTCCTCCTCAATCAGCGCCACCTTCCAGGCGCGCTTCCAGTGCTTCATGGTCCGCTCGCGCTGGAGCGCCGAATGCACGTTCTCGGTGCTTTCGAACCAGACCAGCCGATGGACCCCGTAGCTCTTCGTGAAGCCGTCAACGACGCCCTCCTTGTGCTCCCACACGCGTCGCACGAGATCGTTCGTCACGCCGATATAAAGCGTGCCGTTGCGCCGACTCGCGAGCATGTAGACGTAGTACGGCATGCGGCGAGCGGAGCGGACGCAGGTGCCCGGGTCAAGCGCGGACTGATCTCATCCGCAGGTCCTCTCGCCCTATTGCTGTCATGCCCGGGCCATCCTCGGACCCGATCCGAGGGCCCGGGCATCCATTCAGGTGGTCCGGAAGGTGCCGTCTCTTTTGGCAACACTGCCATGGACCCGCGGATCAAGCCCGCGGGTGACAGTAGAAGGACCGACCAAACCTTCACTGTCATGCCCGGGCCATCCTCGGACCCGATCCGAGGGCCCGGGCATGACAGTGTGATTTAGGTCAGCACTTTCACTGTCACCCGCGGACTTGATCCGCGGGTCCACGGCGATCTCGCCATGAGAACCAATCGCCTGCCGAACCGCCTGAATGGATGTCCGGGCCGTCGGCTCACGCCCGCGGGTGGCCCGCGGGAGGCAATGAAAGCGATCGTCCAAGTCCAAAAGCAAAGCGCCCGGCACGGGAGGTCCGTCCGGGCGCATCTTGCCGCCCCCGAGTAGACGCCCGGACGGCGGCCGGGTCAAGACGGCGCGATTCAGTGCCTTGACGGAGGGGCGATTCCGTCGTCTATTTCCGCCCGGACAGATGCGCCCGCGCGCCGAGAAGGCCGCGGGCGTTTTCTTTTTGAAGTTCCCAGCATCGCTACGGCGGCGCGCCCCTCACCCGCATGTCAATTGACATGCGCCTCTCCCGCAGGCGGGAGAGGGTTTCAGGCGCGCCTCGTTGCTTACTTTCATTTGCTTGCGGCGTCCGTAAAGGCCACTGGGCCGCGCCCCTTCTCTCGCCTGCGGGAGAAGGCGGGCGATGAGGGCACCGTCTCCGCGCGGGCAAGTGCCGGCCGGCACTGGTGATTGTGGAGACGGTGCCCCTCACCCGCCCATGGCCTTCGGCCATGGGCCCCTCCCTGTCCCAAGGGAGAGGGGAATCAGAACAAGGACCCTGACATGAGCGAATCGGCGAACTGGGCGCCCGCGCTGGCGTATACGCGGCGCATGCGCGCCCGCGACGCGGGCGCGGAGGAAGAGCCGACGTGCGAGAGCGCGCCGGCCGCTGTCGGCGCGAGCGACCGCGAACCCGACTCCCCGTCCCTCCTCTCGACCTACGCGCCGTACCCGAAGCAGGCGGCCTTTCACGCGGCCGGCGCCGCGCATCGCGAACGCCTGTTCCTCGCCGGCAACCAGCTCGGCAAGACGACGGGGGGTGCTGCGGAGCTGGCGATGCACCTGACCGGCGCCTATCCGCCGTGGTGGACGGGGCGGCGGTGGGCGCGCGCGGTCAACGCCTGGGCCGGCGGGCCGACGGCGGAGACGACGCGCGACAACGTGCAGCGCATGCTGCTCGGCCGGCCCGGCGAGAGCGGCACGGGCATGATCCCGCGCGCCGCCATCGCCGAGACCGCGGCGGCGCGCGGCATCGCCGACGCGTGCGACTATGTCCGCGTGCGGCATCCAAGCGGCGGCACCTCGTTCCTCAAGTTCAAGAGCTACGACCAGGGCCGCCTGCGCTGGCAGGGCGAGACGGTCGATTACGTGTGGTTCGACGAGGAGCCGCCGCCCGAGATCTACAGCGAGGGCCTGACGCGGACCAACGCGACCGGCGGGCTCGCCGTGCTCACCTGCACGCCGCTGCTCGGCATGACGCAGGTGATCGGCCGCTTTCTCACGACCGCGTCGCCGGACCGGCACGTCACGCAGATGACGATCGACGACGCGCCGCATTACGCGCCGGAGGAGCGCGCGCGCATCGTCGCATCCTACGCGCCGCACGAGCGCGAGGCGCGGACGATGGGCATTCCGTCGCTCGGCGCCGGCCGCGTGTTCCCGGTGGAGGAAGCCGGCTTGCGCGAACCCGCGTTCCGCATTCCGCCGCACTGGGCGCGCATCGCCGGGCTCGATTTCGGCTGGGACCACCCGACCGCTTCGGTGTGGCTGGCGTGGGACCGCGAGGCCGACGCGGTCCACGTCTATGACTGCTATCGCCTGCGCGAGGAGACGCCGGTGGTGCATGCGGCGGCGCTGCGCGCGCGGGGCGACTGGATTCCGGTGGCGTGGCCGCAGGACGGGCTGCAGCACGACAAGGGCTCGGGCACCGCGCTGGCCGAGCAGTACCGGCGCCAGGGCGTGCCGATGCTGCCCATGCACGCGCAGTTCGCGGACGGCAGCACCGGCCTCGAGGCCGGGCTCGCCGACATGCTCGACCGCATGAAGACCGGGCGGCTGAAGGTGGCCGAGCACCTGGCCGAGTGGTGGCAGGAGTTCCGCCTCTATCACCGCCGGGACGGCCGCGTGGTGAAGGAGCAGGACGACCTGCTCAGCGCCACGCGCTATGCGCTGATGATGCTGCGGTTCGCGAAGGCGGAGCCGGCGCCGGGGAAGGGGTTCAACAGGAAGATCGTGTATCCGGAGACGGGGTGGATGTGAGCGGACGCACCGGCCAAAAGGCGATTGGACCGGCACGCGGATCGGGTCCAGAATTGCCGCGGTCGCGATGGCGGGCGGTGCGGACTCCGCCCGGGACCGGTACGAGGAGACGCCCCATGCGCAACCTGATCACGCTGTCGGTCGCGGTCGCGCTTTCCGCGGCGGCATCGCCGGCGCAGGCGGAAACGCATATTTCCGACTACGCCGGCGTCTCGTACGGCACCGGCCCCGGCAATTGCTCGTCCTACCTGATGTTCGTCGAGATCACCGTCAGCGGCAACGACGTCAGGGGCGTGTTCCAGCAGACAGACCGCACCAAGCGCCATTTCAAGGCGACGCGCGACGCGTCAGGCGCGTTCAAGACCCAGGCCGTGGTCGGCGGCGGCGGCAGGATGAATGTCAGCGGAACGCTGCGCCCGGACGGCGGAGACGTGCTGTTCGAGGGGTATTGCCGGTTCGAGACGCGACTGGCGAAGAGGCAGGAGTAATAGCCCGCTATCACGGGTGCGCCTATCACCGCAAGGAGGCCGGGCGATGAAGATGAGCTGAATGCCTTGCTACGTGCTGATGATGCCGCGGGTTGCGAAGCCGGAGTCAGCGCCGGGCAAAAGGGGACAACATGGGGGTGGCGTGAGCGCCGGTGTTTGCATTGAGTGTTAAGTGGTTTAACTGGGCAGGACTCCACGAAAAATATCTTTATACTCGCGCTCGAAAAGTCTGCGCGGCTTGAACCCCGGAAAAGCTGCGTTTCTATATCCTCTCCAATCCCCTGTTCGCATCTCAACGTCGCGAATCTTGCCGTCGAAGTACCTTTGTATCCCTTCGTCTCTGATAATCTGCATGCCCGTTTCTAGGTCTTCGATGGCGCACACCGAGTATGGCATGGCAGCCAAGATTTCAGTCGAGACACCGGCCTCACTGAGCTTTTGAGATACTGCGTCGGCCAGTCGACCTAACATCGCCCCGCCAAATAGGTGCCAGTTCTCCATTGTCACGACGGTTGGATAGATTTTCCGATCCGCGACGAACGGAAAGTGTGGGTATAAATTGTTCAAGTAATCTTGGATCGTCCTATACAATTGAACCACTGCATCCGCCATCTGCGATATGTCGGACTCAAGTGCAGTCAGGTCCTCCAAAGCGGTTTTTGCGCTCCAAGACAAGCGCTTGGGGGCACACACCGGAGTGATTTACGTCAACGGAATATCTGGTGGCGAGCGCCTCGGCGGCGTCGCCAAGTGCGCACTGGTTGTCGAAGAGTACAGGCACCATGATCGCGCGGCTCGCGGGCAGGCTGAGCGCCACGACTTGATCTTGCAACCTTGAGTGATATGCTCTTCCTGCCGCCAGTGAGAACCAAGAGAAGGCGGCCGGGAGGAATAATGAATCGACTTCTCGGGGCCTTGTTGGCCTTGACCGCGGTCCTGGGCTGGTCTCAGCAAGGCCTGGCCGCCGCGATAACGCTCCTGAATACGTTTCCTGCGCCAAGCCGTCCCTATGGCCCCGACGCTGGCCTATTTGCCGAGGGATCGGCCATGCGCGAAATAGCCGTTCCATTTACCGTGCATGCGCCCGGACGCATTACAGAGATTGCGACAGGCATCGATCTGCTCGGGTTCGGCGCGTTTTGCATGGGGATACGCTTGTCGGTTGTCAGCACTTCTACTTTGCATACCACTCCCCCGTTTGAGTTTGGCGGAATTGAGATCATAGGCTTAAGGGAGGAGCCCGAGCTGCCTTGCAGCGATAAGCCATATATCAAGCGTGCAGACGTCGAACTTCCGCTGGCGTTCTCTGATTTGAACTGGTTCGTCGAACGCGGCGAATACTGGCTGGTCGCGACTTTCATCGGCGACCTCATTGATTCACGCTGGCTCACGAACCCGGAGATCGTGTCCGACGAGTGGGCTATTCGCGGACTACGCTGTCCCAATCAAGGATGGTACTCGCCAAGCGAGTGCAACGGCGAGCCAGGCCCGATACCGGTTGCTCGGATCATGTTTGAGCCTGGGATCAGAGTGCCCGAACCAGACTCTCTGCCGACCGGTTTTGCGGCCCTGGTCCTAGCTGGCTTGTTTTGTCATAGGAAGCGCGGTCGAGAAGCTGCGGTCTGACTTGGGCGATAGCGCATAGGCTGGTGTCGACCCAGGTCGGCGCCGGCCGGGGCTTCGCCCATCGGAACTAACGCTGGGATGTCCCGCCCTGTGGTATGCTGGGCTACAGCAATCATGGGAGGGGAGATGACAGCACCGGACAACGTACCACCTAGTTTTGAGCCTCTACCGCAAGACGGCTTTCGATCAAGCTTTGGCCCGCTTTACTGGAAGTAAGTTGCGGGCGAGTTCATCGCAATTCTCAAGCCACACCACTGCTTGAACGCGATCGAAGGGGTGCCACTAAAAAATGACTTCGCACATGGTAGCTACCTGGCCTGTGTACTGGACCATGCCATGGCGGCGACCATGAGGCCGCATTTCGGGGGAGAGCATTTTGCAAAGACCGATCGGCTTGAGCTCATCTACCGACGCCCGGTTCCTGCCGACAGCGGCAGCCTTTCCATCAAAGTCACGGATGTAAAGCCTCTCACTATTCATCCATCCCGCAAGGACGCAAGGCAGCTCGCCCGCATGAAGACTGTGTTGTACACGGCCTCCGCTGCGCTTTCGGCCGGCGGCAGGGAATGCGTTTTTGCAACGGGCGAATTTGCGCAGGAGCCAAGGGCCGACACAGTGGCGGGCTAGCTTCGCTCCAGCGGTTTCCAGCAATGCGGAGCCGGCCCAATAGCGGCCAAGCGACTCGCGAAAATCTTGCCGCCCATGCGCCTTGGCCTGTCCGGGCTAGGGTAAGCGCGCACCAGCTCTGCCTGCAGATCCTGTCCGGCGCGCCGAGCCAGCGCGGGAGCCGGAGCCTGTGGCGGTGCGCCGGCTCGATCTGCTTGAGCAACTCGCCGCAGCGCCGGCGGTTCTGGACGTGGGGGGAAACAGAAGGCGGCTCACCTCGGTGTCCTGAACTAAGGCAACGCTTGTACTAACCGCGCGATCGATGCTTCGCTATCCGCTCGCGAGTCCACGTTCGCATGCGAGCGACGCAAACTTTGCGCTAGAGCGAATCCAGTATGGCCCGGCGCTTCGCATTGAACTCGTCCGGCGTAATCAGCTTCCGATCGTACAGCCGCTTCAGCTGCTCGAGTCTCTCGACCGGATCTGCTGACTCCGGCTGTTCCGTTCCTGGCGGTCGGACGGTTGGAGTGGTGGTCGGCACTTGCTTCTTTTGCGCTTCTTGCGGAGCAACGTACCCAGCAGGATAAGCGAGCTGCTTCAGTTCCCAGGCGATGCGGTTGTTTTGACTTTCGACGACCTGCTCGTACTTTACCGGGGAGCCAACTATCGGCGCATACCAGTATGTCGTCGTACCGCGATACGAGTTATGTCCAATACCTCGTTCCCGCTTCTGTATGACGAAGGTGTCGAAAGTTCCGGCAGGCACTACGACCCGCTCTGTGCCAGTCACACTTACTTCGACTTGCCAAACCTGGTGCTCACGATGAGCGTCGAAGCTGGTCGACTTTCCGACCGAGAGCGGCCAGAGGCTCTCGGGCGCGGCGCGGTCGTATTGCAGCACGTTCCCGACGGAGGAACCGGCAAGCACGAGTGCATGGACCCCAAACCTGTTTCCTGTGCGCAGATTCCTCATCACGGCGTCGAAGCCGTTCACGCTCTCGACGCGATACGTATCGCCGGTCGTCACAACGTCGGTTCCGACCGGCGGATAGCGAAATTCACCCGATGTGGAGTTTCCGCGCGCGGAGCTTTGTGCAGCGAAGATTACGACTGCCAGCCAAATCAGAGCACGACGCATCACTGTCCCCCCTACAGTGCTACCTTAAATGAATTCTACGTCAGAAACCTGCCGCAACCAATAGGTGCAGAGATTTGCCACCCAGAGCTATCCGGGATAGCAAACATTGGCAGCCTTCACATGAAGTTAGGGAAACGCCATGCACATCGACGGCCGCCGCCACTGCACCGACGGCCGGACCCTGCCGGGCGCTGCCGTCCGCACGGTCGCGATCAGCCGGCGCCGGCTGCCCCGGTCAGATACGGATCTCCGAGCCGCACCCGCTTGAGGGTCGTCACGTTGATTCGACGCGACAGATAGACATAGGCCAGCCAGACGACGGCAACCGCCATCTCGCGAAGTGCGGATACGGGCTCGATCACGAGAGCGATCAGGCCGAAGGCCAGCCCGATGCCGGCCAGGATCGTGTAGTGCAGCCGGAAGCCGGCGCTTTGCGCCCATAGCAGGTACGCGACGAACAGCGCGTAGCCGATCACCAGTGCGGTCAAGGCGGCTTCGATCGCGAATTCGAGGCCCGTCGCACGGTTCTGCAAGAGCTGGAGAATGGCGATCGCCGGGCCGATGAATGCAAGAGAGACTCCCAGCAATGCAGCCCAGCCCTCCACGCCATAGAGTGGGTGGCTCCGTGCGGAAGGCTCGTCCAGATACGCCCAGCTTCCCTCGCGGCGAAGGACGACAATGGGCGGCGGTTTCCGATCTGCCGGCTTGCCGGTTTCGCTTTCGGTAACGGCCATTCCGCCCCCCGCAAGGCAACGCATAGTCGTAGCCGCCGGCCGCGACGGGTGCAATTGCAGGCGCACGGCAACGTGCGCGCGCCGATCCGGGCCGCTCTGCGGTGCGTTGCCCGGGTCAGGGCTGGATGGATGCCCGGGCCCTCGGATCAAGGCCGAGGGCGGCCCGGGCATGACAATAAAGCGGGATTGACTGTCAAGAGAAAAACAAGTATATTCTTCTTTCTGGAGAAAACCACGCTCGAACCGCCGACCGGACCATCGACACCGCCATGCCCGCCCGTCTCCGCCCCGTTCCCGCCGCCGCCACGCCGGACAGGCGCGCGCTCGTGCTGAGCAAGGCGACGATCCGGGCGGCGGAGCATCTCGGCGTTTCCAACACGCTGCTGGCGCGGGTGCTCGGGCTGTCGGACGCGACCATCTCGCGGCTGAAGAGCGGCGGCTACGTGCTCGAGCCGGGCTCGAAGCCCTATGAGCTGGCGCAGCTCTTCGTGCGGCTGTTCCGGGGCTTGAGCGCCATCACCGGCGGCGACGACGAGGCGGCGCGCTCGTGGCTGCGCGGGCCGAACACGGCGCTGCGCGCGCGGCCGATCGAGCGCATCGTCGCCATCACCGGCCTCACCGACACCGTCGCCTATGTGGACAGCCGGCGCGCTCGCCTGTGAGGCGCGCCGCTACGCAGGCGCGGTCTGGCGCGTCGTCGAGACGCAGTACAAATCCGCGACCATGCGCCTGACCGACTCGCTGGAGGAGCAGGCGCTGCTCGAGGCGATCCTGGAGGAGAGCAAGCCGCCGGTGCCAGACGACTGCCGGCGGCTCGACTTCCTGCTCTACACGCCGTTCCGCTATGCGCCCTATCCGTTTGGTTCGCGCTTCCGCCGCGCGGGCCAGCGCGAGGGCGCCTTCTATGCCGCCGAGATGGTCGAGACCGCGATCGCCGAGGCGGCGTTCTACCAGCTCCTGTTCTTCGTCGAGTCGCCGGAGGCGACGCTGCCGTCGGGGCCGGGCGAGTACACCGCGTTCAGCGCCGCCTGCGCCACGCAGCGGCACATCGACCTGACCGCGGCGCCGTTCAACCGGGAGCGCGCGGCGTGGACGCACCCGACGGACTACGGGACGTGCCAGGCCTTCGCCGACGCGGCGCGCGAAGCGGAGGTCGAGATCGTCCGCTACGAGTCCGTGCGCGACCCCGCGCACCGGGCCAATGTCGCGGTGCTGTCCTGCGCCGCGTTCGCGAGTGCCGCACCGCTGGCGCGGCAGACCTGGCACATCTTCACCCGCCGCCACGTCGTCCAGGCGCGCTGCGAGAGCCCGGCGACCGCGATCGAGTTCAAACGCGCGGATTTCGCCGCCGACCCGCGCGTGGCGTAATCGTCGGGAGGCCGCGCAAGGGCGGGTCTTGACCCGCCCCTGCACGGGAAGGAAATACGTGTAGGCCCCGGCGCGATGATGCGGGCGGCGCGACAAGAGAACGGGAGGACGCGATGAAAATCGACGGACGCTGCCACTGCGGGGCGGTCGAATACGCGGCGGAGGTCGATCCCGAATCGGCCAAGATCTGCCACTGCACCGACTGCCAGACCCTGTCGGGCTCCGCCTTCCGCACCGTCGTGTTCACGCGCGAAGGCACGTTCGCGCTGCGCCGCGGGCGGCTTACGACCTACGTCAAGACCGCCGAGAGCGGGCGCCCGCGCGAGCAGAGCTTCTGCCCCGTTTGCGGCACGCCGATCTATTCGGCCGCGCCCGGCGACGGGCCCAAGGTGCATGCGCTGCGCCTCGGCACCGTGCGCCAGCGCGACGCGATCGTGCCGCGGTCGCAGACCTGGGCGCGCTCGGCGCAGGCGTGGATCGGCAGGATCGGGGAGATGGCGGCGACGGAGAGGGATTAGGCCCTTCCGCTTCCTTCCTATTTGTCACCCGCGGGCCACCCTCGGACTTGATCCGAGGGCCCGCGGGTCCATGATGAAGAGTCCGCCAGGACCGGTCCTGCGGTGCGACCGCAATGGGTCCTCGGGTCAAGCCCGAGGACGACAGCATGACTTGAATGGAGGGCGAGAAATCGTGCAGGGGCCGAACGGGTCGGCCCCTGCCCCGGCCTTCGGGCGCCGCTCACGCAGCGGCGGTGGTGGGGTCGATGACCTTGCGGACCTCGGTGATCTTCGTCGCCGGGAAGCCGCACATCTCGGCGTGGCGGCGGATGATCGGCTCGCCGCTCGCGAGATAGACGCAGTAGATCTTGTCGTCGGCGATATAGCTCTCGACCCACTGGATGTCGGGGCCGAGCTGGCCCAGCACGTCGTTCGATTTCGCCGCCGCGCCGCGGATCTGGTCGCGCTCCATCGAGCCCACCTGCGGCATGTCGCGTTCGATGATGTAGCGGTGCAATGTCATGGCATTCCTCCCGCTCCGGGGGTTCCGAACCCGGAACAGGCTACGCCTGTCGCGGCCGCGCGGCAATGCGGCGGGTGCCGGCGGGCTCGGCCCTCGGTGCGGGACCGGGCGCCGGTTTCTCCGCGGGGATCAGCGGCCGTAGACGAGCACGGCGCCGGGCGGAACGTGGTGGCGCAGCGCCCTGCAGTTTCCGGGCGGGGGCTGCTGGCCCGGCGGGCGGTCGGGGAACCAGACGCGGCAGCTGCCGGGCGGCGGCATGTGGCCGGGCGGAATGCGCGCCTCGCCGTGATGCGGCGGGTGATGCGGGACATAGACCTCGGCGCAGGCGCCGAGCGCAAGGGCCGCACCCGCGGCAAGGGCGATACGAATGCGTCCGGTCCCGACCATCCCGGGTTCTCCTCTCGTGCGGTCGCCTGCAATCTACACGATAACGGAGAAGACGGGCCACGCATTCCGCCCGGCGCGCCGCGGCGCCTACGGATGCGCGGGGGTGGCGTCGCCGGCGCGGGCGAGGCGGCGCAGCCGGAAGGCGAGCGCCAGCAGCAGGATGCCGATGACGATGGCGTAGGCGCCGATCATCCACACGATGCCGACCATGCCCCGGCCGGGGAAGACCGCGATGACGATGCCGAGCACGACCGACAGCACGCCGGTGAGGCCGAGCAGCCATTCGCCCTCGATCTCGCGGCGCAGCCGGACCGCGGCGGCGATCTGCAGCGCGCCGATCACCACCGCCCAGGCCGCGAACAGGAAGACGAAGGCCAGCGCCGCGGCGAGCGGCACGAACAGGGCGATCAGGCCGGCGACGATCGAGGCGATGCCCTGAACCACGAGCACGCCCCAGCGCTCCTCGCGCCGCGCGGCGCGCACCGCCGCGACGATGGCGAACACGCCGTCGGCGACGGCGAAGATGCCGAACAGCAGGATCAGCGCGCCGAGCGTGATACCCGGCAGCGCCACGGCGAGGACGCCGAACAGGACCGCCGCCGCGCCGCGGATCGCGATCGCCCACCAGTTCCGGGCAAGCAGATACATGGCCGGACTCTCCTTGCGCGCGGCTAGCCCTGCTCTTCCGCCGCCGCGCGCGCATGCGCCGCGCCGGGCAGCGCCAGCGGCTCGCGGAAGCGCACGATCTGCCGGCCGCCGTCGGCGTCGATCACCTCGATGGCGGCGAGGCCGGGCGGGCCGAGCTCGATGTGGATCGCCCGCGGCCGCGCGATCATGTGGTCGACGTTCTCGAGCGCCACCTCGACGAGATCGCCCCTGGGGTCGTAGGCGATGCCCAGGACGGGCAGCCACTCCGCCTCGACCTGGCTGCCGAGGGCGAGCGAGGCGACCTCGATATGCGCCTGGCTGCCGACCAGGACCTTGCTGGCCTCGTCGAGGAATTCGCGCCACTGCGTCTTGTCGAGCTTCCGTGTCGCCATGACGAACGTCCCCTTGGTGATGCGGCGGGCGCGGCCGCCCGTACCGGATGCAACGCAGGCAGGGCGCCCGCGGCTCCCGGCGCCGCGCGCCGCACCCCCTCTCCCTTCGGGGAGAGGGGGTACGCGGGGGCGGGCGTCAGCCGGACTTGACCTGGATGCGCTTGGCCTTGCGCTGGGTCTCGGGCGCGGCGGGCAGCTCGATCTTGAGCACGCCGTTCTTGAACTGGGCGTTGACCTTGTCCTCGGCGACCTCGACCGGCAGCGGGATCGAGCGGCTGAAGCTGCCGTGGCTGCGCTCGCTGAAATACCAGCCCTTGCCCTTCTCCTCGCGCTCGGCCTTCTTCTCGCCCTTCAGGGTCAGGACGTTGTCGGCGAGGCTGATGTCGATGTCCTTCTCCTCGATGCCGGGCAGCTCGGCGGTGATCTCGATGCCCTTCTCGGTCTCGCGCATGTCGATCGCCGGCGCGAAATCGGCCTCCAGCGCGGCATAGGGGCCGCCGCCGACGCCGCGGAACTCGTCGAACAGCCGGTCCATCTCGCGGCGCATCGCGGTGAACGGATCGCTGGCGCCGGACATCATCTCGCGACGGCGGCCGAACAGGGTTGGCAGTGCCATGGAACTCCTCCTCCTCGGAATGGCGCCGCGCACCCGCGATCGACGGGCGAGCGGCGTTCTTGGGGCTGGAAACCTGACGGGTCGGGCGCTGAAGCGCCCATCACCCTAACGCGGTATGCCGGCACGGGTTCCGGGGCGCGCGGCCTAGCCGCAGCCCGCGGCGCCGGGGCCGCGGCTGACCTGCACGAAGATGTGGCCGGTCAGGCCGCACGGGCTGGTGCCGCTGCGCTCCTCGGCGAGGCAGCCCTCGCCGGCGCCCAGCGTCGTGTCGCGGAACACGGCGCGCACCGTGCCGTGCGCGCGCCGCCAGATGCGCACGCGCGTCGCCTGGTTGCCGACGGCGTTCTGGCGCGGAATCTCGCAGGCAAGCGTGGGCTCGCCGTACTCGGATTCGAGCGCCGCGACGGTGTCGCGGAAGACGCCGAGCACGGCGCCGTGGCGCGGCCGCTCGAAATGGATGCGCATCAGGCCGCCGCCGGGTTCTTCCTGGAAATACACCACGAAGCGGTGGCCGCCGATCTCGGCGTCGGGCAGCGCCACCCGTGCTTCGCTGTCGCCGAACTCGAGCGGCGGGTCGAGGCGGATCGCGCGATCGCCGAAGCCGCGCAGCAATGCTGCCGCATCGGCGCCCCAGTCCGCGCGCGCCCACACGTCGGCAACGCCCGCGCAGGCCGGCGAGGCGAGAAGCAGGAGCGCTGCGGCGAGAGCGATGCGGCGCATGGATCTGTAACGCATCCGGGCAAGGCCCGGGCCAAGGCACGAAGAGAAAGTCTGTCGCCCGCGGCCCCCCGATCAAGTCCGGGGGTGATCCGCGGGCCCATACCGGTCTCGCCGAAAAGACGGCGCTGGCAGAGCCGGCGCAATGGGTCCTCGGGCCAAGCCCGAGGACGACAGTTCTCTTTTTGCTGGTCGGGCGAACCCCTACTCCGCGGCCTCTCGCGTCTGCGCGCTCGGCTTCCAGCGCAGGACGGGCTGGCGGGCGGCGCGGGTCTCGTCGAGGCGGCGGCGCGGGGTGAGCCGGGGTGCCGCGTGGAAGAACGCCGTGTCGCCCTGCTTCGCGCGCGCCGCCAGCGCCCGCAAACTCTCGATGAAGATGTCGAGCGAGCCGCGGCTTTCGGACTCGGTCGGCTCGATCAGCAATGCGCCATGCACGACCAGCGGGAAGTACATGGTCGGCGGATGG
Source organism: Alphaproteobacteria bacterium (assembly GCA_041690495.1). GTDB lineage: Bacteria > Pseudomonadota > Alphaproteobacteria > CACIAM-22H2 > CACIAM-22H2 > DATAAP01. The sequence continues at coordinate 251,896 of JAWLHE010000004.1, forward strand.
AAGCCCTCGTCGATCAGCGCCTTGGCGAAGTCGAGCATGGAGACGCCGGTGTCCTTGAGGAAGCGGTCGTCGAACAGGCATTCGTGCATGCACGGGCCGTCGAACGAGGCCGTCATCACGTCCTTGACCCGCGCCATGACGTAGTTGGCGTTGAGCACCGCGTCCTCGGAGGCCTGGCGCATGCCGTCGGCGCCATGGCTCATCATGTAGGCGAGCGCGCGCACGAACATGCCCATCTGGCCGTGGAAGCCCTTGAGCCGGCCGAAGGGCGCAGTCCCCTTCTGCTTCGTCTCGGCGAGCTCGAAGCCCTTCCTGCCGTGCACCACGTAAGGCAATGGCGCGAAGGGTGCGAGCGCTTCGGACAGCACCACCGGCCCGGCACCCGGCCCGCCGCCGCCATGCGGCGTCGAGAAGGTCTTGTGCAGGTTGATGTGCATCGCGTCGATGCCGAGATCGGCCGGGCGCACGACGCCGACGATGGCGTTGAAGTTGGCGCCGTCGCAGTAGAAATAGCCGCCGGCGTCGTGGATCGCCTTGGCGATCTCGACGATGTCGGGCTCGAACAGGCCGCAGGTGTTGGGGTTGGTCAGCATGATCGCGGCAACGTCGGGTCCGAGCTTCGCCTTGAACGCCGCGAGATCGACGCGGCCGCGTTCGTCGGCGGGAATCGAATCGACGGTGAAGCCGAGCGAGGCCGCCGTCGCCGGATTGGTGCCGTGCGCGGATTCAGGAACGAGCACGCGGCGGCGCGTCCGCTGCCCGCGCGCGTCGAGGGCCGCGCGGATCGCCGCCATGCCGCAGAACTCGCCATGCGCGCCGGCACCCGGCGACAGCGCCACCGCCGGCATCCCGGTCAAGGTCTTGAGCCAGTGCGCCAGCGTGTCCATCAGCTCGAGCGCGCCCTGCACGGTGCTGACCGGCTGCAGCGGGTGGATGTCGGCGAATCCCGCCAGCCGCGCCATCTTCTCGTTGAGGCGCGGGTTGTGCTTCATCGTGCACGAGCCGAGCGGGTACGGCCCGGTGTCGATCGCATAGTTCTTCTGGGAAAGCCGCGTGAAGTGGCGGATCACCTGCGGCTCGGACAGGTCGGGCAGGCCGATGGCGCCCTTGCGGCGCAGGCCGTTGAGGCGCTCGGGCACCTGCGGCGGCTCCGGCAGATCGACGCCGGCGCGGCCCTCGCGGCCCTGCTCGAACAGCAGCCGCTCCTCCTGCATCAGCGCGCGGTGGCCCGACGCGGTCTCGACGGCTTTCACGTCGGACGGCGTCTCGCGCGCGGTGCGCCCCTGCGACATGTCCATCACAGCGCCTCCGTCAGCGTGCGGGCGAAGAGATCCATCTCCGCCTCGGTGTTGGTCTCGGTCGCGGCCACGATCAGCAAATTCGCCAGCTCCTTCTTCTTCGGCCACAGCCGGCCGCCCGGCACGCCGGCGAGCACGCCCTTCTTCGCCAGCTTCTCGACCACCGGCGCCGCCGGCTTCGGCAGGCGCAGGGTGAACTCGTTGAAGAACGCGCCGTTGACGACCTCGACGCCGCTCACCGCACCCAGCTTCTCCGCGAGCTGTACGGCGCGCGCGTGGTTGAGCGCGGCCAGCTTGGTGAAGCCCGTCTCGCCCAGCAGCGCCATATGGATGGTGAAGGCGAGCGCGCACAGGCCAGAATTGGTGCAGATGTTCGAGGTCGCCTTCTCGCGGCGGATGTGCTGCTCGCGCGTCGACAGCGTCAGCACCCAGCCGCGGCGGCCGTCGGCATCGACGGTCTCGCCGGCGAGCCGGCCCGGCATCTGCCGCACGTATTTGTCGCGCGTCGCGAACAGGCCGACATAGGGCCCGCCGAAATTGAGCGGGTTGCCGATCGACTGGCCCTCGGCGGCGACGATGTCCGCGCCCATCGCGCCGGGCGATTCGATCAGGCCGAGCGAGACGATCTCGGTGACGACGACGATCAGCAGTGCGCCCGCCGCCTGCGCCTTGGCCGCGAGCGGCTTCAGATCGCGGATGTGGCCGAAGGTGGACGGGTTCTGCACGACGACGCAGGACGTGTTGGCGTCGATCATCGACGCGAGGTCCTCGCTGCCGGTCACGTCGGTCTCGGATGCCGCGACCTTGAAGCCGGTCAGCTTCGCGTGCGTCTCGACCACCTCGCGGTAATGCGGGTGCAGGCCGCCCGACAGCACGGCGCGGCCGCGCCGCGTGAGGCGGTTCGCCATCATCACCGCCTCGACGCAGGAGGTGGCGCCGTCGTACATCGACGCGTTCGCCACATCCATGCCGGTGATCAGCGCCACCTGGGTCTGGAATTCGAACAGCGCCTGCAAGGTGCCCTGGGTGATCTCGGGCTGGTAGGGCGTGTAGGAGGTCAGGAACTCGCCGCGCTGGATCAGGTGGTCGACCGCGGCGGGGACGTGATGGCGATAGGCGCCGGCGCCGATGAAGCTCGCCATCGAACCGGCGCTGCGGTTCTTCGCCGCCATCGCGGCGAGCGCGCGCTCGACCTCCATCTCCGATTTCGTGTTGGGGAGATCGACCGGCCTGGTCAGCAGCGCCGGTCGCGGCACGTCGCGGAACAGCGCCGCGACATCGGGTGCGCCGATCGCGCGCAGCATCTCCCTGCGGTCGTATTCGGTGTTCGGCAGATAGCGCATCTATCGGTCCTTCAGTTCGGCATTCGATGCGGAGAGATCGTGTAGGGGCCGATCTTAGATCGGCCCCTACCGTGACCTTTCCGCGTCACCCCTGCCCTTCGAGGAACTTCTTGTACGCGGCCTCGTCCATCAGCCCGGCGAGCTCGCCCTTGTCGGCGATCTTCATTTTGAAGAACCAGCCGTCGCCCATCGGCGACGAATTGACCAGCGCCGGCTCGGCACTCAGCTTCTCGTTCGCCTCGGTGATCTCGCCGGAGACCGGCGCGTAGATCTCGCTCGCCGCCTTGACCGATTCGACGACCGCGGCCTCGGCGCCCTTCGCCAGCGTCTTGCCGACGCTCGGCACCTCGGCGAACACCACGTCGCCGAGCTGCTCCTGCGCGTAGGTGCTGATGCCGACGGTGCCGGTGTCGCCCTCGACGCGAATCCATTCGTGGTCCTTGGTGAATCTCAGTTCCGCCATGATGTCCCCTGTTCCTTTCTTCCGGCCTCGCCCTTCGACAAGCTCAGGACGAGGCCTGAACCAAAAGCCCTCATGCCGAGCCTGTCGAAGCATGAGGGCGGCACAATCTATCCCTTGAAATACCGGTGCGGCGTGAACGGCAGCGCCACGACCTTCGCCGGGCGCGGCACGTCGCGCACCACGAGCTGCACGGGCGTGCCCGGCGCAGCACTTGCGCGCTCGACATAGCCCATCGCGACGGGACCGCCGACGGTCGGGCCGTAGCCGCCGCTGGTGATCTCGCCGACCGTGCGGCCCTGCATGTCGGTGATCTTGGTATGCTCGCGCGCCGGCGCGCGGCCATCGGGAAGGATGCCGACGCGCAGCCGCTTCGGCCGGTTGGCGAGCTCGTCGAGGATGCGCGCCGCACCCGGGAAGCCGCCGGCCGCACGGCGCCGCTTCGAGATGGTCCAGCCGAGATCCGCCTCTGCCGGCGTGGTGGTGCGGTCGATGTCGTGGCCGTAGAGGCACAATCCCGCCTCGAGGCGCAGCGAGTCGCGCGCGCCGAGGCCGGCGGGCTTCACCTCCGGTTGCTCCAGAAGCTTGCGCGTGAAGGCCTCCGCCTTGTCTGCGGGCACCGAAATCTCGTAGCCGTCCTCGCCGGTATAGCCGGAGCGCGTGACGAAGCAGGTAGCACCCTCGATCGGCAAGTGCGCGAAGCTCATGAACTTCAACTGCGCCGCCTGCGGTGCCAGACGCGCCAGCACCGTTGCGGCCTGCGGCCCCTGCAGCGCCAGCAGCGCACGGTCCTCGAGCGGCGAAATCTTCACGCGGCCGCCGATCTTCGCGCGCATGTGGGCGATGTCCTCGACCTTGCCGCCAGCGTTCACGACCATGAACAGGTGGTCGCCGGCATTGGTCACCATCAGGTCGTCGATGATGCCGCCGTCGTCGAGCGTGAACATGGTGTAGCGCGTGCGGCCCGGCGCCAGCGCCGTGACGTCGCCGGGCACGAGCGTTTCGAGCGCCGCCGCCGCGTCGGCGCCGTCGAGCCGCACCTGGCCCATATGCGAGACGTCGAACAGCGAAGCCGCGGTGCGGCAGTGCCGGTGCTCGGCGATGATGCCCGCCGGATACTGCACCGGCATGTCGTAGCCGGCGAACGGAACCATCTTCGCGCCCAGCGCGACATGGAGCGCGTGGAGCGGCGTGCGGCTCAGACTGACGGTTTCGGTCATCGGTCCTCCGGACAGGGCACATGCCGGCCGCGTCCTGCGGCCGACCTGCCCCCTCTGTCCTGGGACCTGAAAGATTCGCGCGGAGCCGAATGCCCGCGCTTACATCTTCGGTGAGGCGGCCGGGCGGTCAGGCCCGGCGAACCTGCTTTCCAGAGTCATTCCCCTGGCGCGGTCCTTTTGCCTGAGAGTTTCCGGGGCGGTTGCTCCTTCGGCGCCGGCTCTCGCCGGTCTCTCCCGCGCTGGGGGCCCGTTTTCAGGGCGGCATCACCATAGCCGGGGCGTGCCCGAAGTCAATCGCTAGCTCTCATCGCGGTCAAAACGATCGGCAACACTGCGCAAGATGCCGGCGCACTCTTCCAGCTCACTCTCCGATAAGGAGCGGATGCAGCAAATGCAACGCCCAATTCGGCCGCGCATGTACATGCGAAATCTTCGGGTGCGATGCCAAGCTGCGAGCACATTGCGAGTTCATGGGGCGCCAGAGCAGCGCCGGTTCTGCTTGAGGCGAGTGCGGGAAGTTGCGAGAAACTTCACTTGTTCGCGAGCGCCGTGCGCAACAGCCTTCGACGCGATCTTTGCAGCCGTCTCTTCGCGGACAATTCTGGCAAGCAGGGTTCCATCGCTTGCGACCGGGACGTTGAATCGCCCGCCACCTCGCTCAAGCTCCAGCTTTGTGCGACATCCAACTCCGCGACCTCCGTGAGTCGGAAAGCAGATAGAGCGCGAAATGCCGAAGGACTTGCGAATCGAGACGGGGTCATGCACGTGCCCCCCGTGAGTATATGAGGCACACATTAGAGAGGTCGCTCCTCCCTAGGGTGCCCGAGTTACGGGCGGTAGAGCCGGGTTACGTGTCGTCGATCAGCCCGCGTGCGACGCGCTTAACATCAGGCATAAGCCGGCAAGGTGAATGAGGTTTTCCGACTCCCCGACGATTGCCGCTGCTTGCGAAACCGACGCGACGGGGTTGATGCAACTTGAACTGTCGCTGAGGCGTTCTATGATCCGACGGTAAACATGACCATAGCGCGGCATTCGAGGATTCTTCGGGCGTTGCTGTTTGGCGGCGCCATTATGCTGCTGCTTGAAATAGCTCGCGCGCTTGCCGGATCGAAGGTTGCGTGGGTGTTAGGGGGACTTATCTTCGTCGCGGCCCTGTTCCAGCTTTGGAGGGTCAAGAAGCAAAGATTGCTGCGCGACGGGAGGGTAGACGTGAAACACCTTTAGGATATTGCGCTCTGCTACTACCCATACACCGTCCTTAAATTCTTCAACTACCTCTAATAGGACGTCCATTTCGATCCCATCTCGCATGGGTATGCTGATCTTTCCGGTCAGCAGGTCATGTTGGAAATCCTGATCGAGAATTGGTGCGCCGAACTCCCCGGTGCGTCCGAGAAACCGCCAACGCCGCCTTTTTGATTCGAGCAAGACGGGGCTGATTATTCGCACTCTCTCCGGCTTTGACTCGGAGCGTTTGCCGGAGGGCAGCAGTTCCTTCTTGCCGATGTCGCCACTCCGCTCCTTGAACTCCGATCTGGGAACAATCTCTGTTGGTTTCTTGCCAGGGGCAAGCGACGCCCCTACGCCAGCAACCGCTGAATCGCGCTCCAACTCGCGATAAACCTCTTGCACCTGTGGCTGCGCCGTCTTGCGCTCCAGCGTTAGAACGACCATTTCGGCGATTTTCTTCACGTCGTCTTCAGAGAGCTGGAGCGTCTGTGCAGCGTCCTGGCCGGTGATGTGGTCCATCACCTCGCCAACGACCCAACTTCCGACTTCTCCGGCAAACCAGAGGCTCGTAGCTATCACGACAGCTTTCAGGGTGAGTTCATCCTGAATGCCCGTTTTCTCCTTTAGCCACTTTACGACCGCGTTGAGGCTTATGCTGCCCTCGGTACCGCTGACCAATTCGATCCGAACGTCAGCGAACGGGTCGTGCATCACTGCGATCGCGCGCACAGCCTGTGCAAAGGCCAGTGATGCGCGCGCGACCACCTCAAGATCGGCTTTTCGGCCCTCTTGAAGGGCAATATAAAGGCTAATCGGTGCTGCCATTTTCCCCCACCCCTAGAAGTAGCATAGCCAAGCGAGGGACAAATGCTAGCCTGTCAAGTTCGGGATCATCGTTCCCATAGCGGGTGAATTCCGACGATCGAGCAGCTCCGCAAGGTGGCGAAGCGCTAACGATATTGCGGGCGCATTGCCGATGCGAACGTAGAATTTCCGCTGTGATCCGCGCCTATGGCGGCGCGGCGCGCGACGGCAGATGTCCTGGTCTTTGGATGTGCGCGGGGTGGCGCCCCCCCTTGGGCCCCACATGGCGCCTCGGCCAGTCTCCCGGCGGGGCCGCCCGTGCTACTGCCGGTAGAATATCACTGTGTAGCCTGTGCACCGCGAAGGTAGGAGCCGGACTGCCCCATGCAACCCCCAGCTTCAGGGCAGCTACTGGCCTGTACAGTCAGTTTAAAAATTACAGACCTGTTCAAAATCGACGCTAGGCGGGGGCTCGCTCATGTCTTCCAACCCCTTCGGGTGCCTAGTCGCAATTTCGCCTAGCCTGAGGCTTGGAGCCGACGCTCGGAGGCGGTATGCGCCATTCACGACGTCCCTGAAGTCGCCGCTTCCGGAACCGTAAGAAACGGCAGGCCAACTGCCGGAAACGCCAGTGGCGAAATGAACTGCTGGATCCTGTCCGAAATACGGAAGCGCGCGGGTCGTGCCGATCGCCTATGGCTTTCCCGACGAAGAAGCCTTCGCCGCCGAGGACCGCGGCGAGGTCGAGCTCGGCGGCTGCGTCATCGGGCCGGAGAACCGCGCGTGCCGCGCGCTGCCCGCTGGACGATGCGGGCCACGGCGCGTAAGACGTCTGCAGCAAGGTCAGCCGGCGAAGGATCGGATGGTCGCGAAGCACCGCGGAGCATGCCCGAAATGCGACAGCGAGAAGGTCGTGCCCATCGTCTACGGCTTCCCGACCGATGAGACGATGGAGGCCGCGCGGCGCGGCGAGGTTTCGCTCGGCGGCTGCATCATCATGGGCGACGATCCGAACCGCGAATGCCAGGATTGCGGCCACCAGTGGCGGGCGGCCAGGACCGGCACGCGGACCCGGCGAGGTCCGCCGCGGCGAAGCGCCCGCGGCTGAATCGCGACCGGCCGCGCGTTTCTTCCGGAGGAAGACTGCATGCGCGAGAGCATCACACCCGCGTTCCTTTTCGATCTCGACGGGACGCTGGTCGACAGCGTCTACGAGCACGTCCTTGCCTGGCACGACGCCCTCGAACAGGTCGGCATCGAGCTCTCGGTCTGGCGCATCCATCGCCGGATCGGCATGAGCGGCGGCCTGTTCACCAACGCGCTGCTGCGGGAGATCGGCATCGACATCACCGCCGCGCTGGTGGAGAAGCTGCAGCGCCTGCACGCCGAATCCTACGCCCGGCGCTCCGCGCAGATCCGCCCGCTGCCGGGCGCCCGGGAGATTCTCGGCCATCTCACCGAAGCGGGCGTGCCGTGGGCGGTCGCGACGAGCGGCCGGATGATGAGCGCGCGGCCGACCCTGACGGCGCTCGGCGTCGATCCGGAGCGCGTGCCGGTGGTCACCCGCGACCAGGTCCAGCACGCCAAGCCCGATCCCGACCTGTTCCTCGCGGCCGCCGACCGCCTGGGAGTCGATATCGGCAGCGCCGTGGTCGTGGGCGACAGCGTCTGGGACCTGCTCGCGGCGCGGCGGGCGCGGGCGCTCGGCGTGGGGCTGCTGTCCGGCGGCTACGGGCAGGACGAGCTCGAGCGCGCCGGCGCCTACCGGGTCTACGAGGATCCGAGGGATCTCCTGCGGCATCTCGACGAGGTCGGCGTCCGCCGCCGCTGAGCCGACGCGGCGCACCGGAAAGCAGTCCTCTTCACCGGTGCCGGTCCGGCAGCGCTTCAGCTACGATCCCTGCCGTTCTCTCCTCTCCATGCAGGCCGGCGCCGATGCGGTCCGCCGGCCGGACCGGGGCATCCATGCAGACCATCCACGGCACCTGGCGCGACGACGAGAATGCGGTGACGCTGATCGACGCGCATCACCATCTCTGGGACCTGAAGCGCAACTACTATCCGTGGCTCAGGGACAGGCCGGAGGCGCATTTCTTCCTCGGCAGTTACGACGCGCTCAAGCGCGACTACATGCCCGACGACTACCGGCGCGATGCGGCCCGGCATAACGTGCTCAAGACCGTCCACTGCGAAGCGGAGTGGGACCGCGACGACCAGGTCGGCGAGACGGAATGGCTGACGGAGATCAATGCGCGCTGCGGCATGCCGCACGCGATCGTCGCGCATGCCTGGTTCCACACGCCGGACGCGGAGGACGTCATCGCGCGGCAGGCGGGCTTTCCGCTGGTGCGCGGCATCCGCTCCAAGCCGGTCACATCGCTGTCGCCCGACACGATGGCGCCCGGCGCGCCCGGAACCATGCAGGACCCCGCCTGGCTGCGCGGCTTCGCGCTGCTGGAAAAGTACGGGCTGAGCTGGGATCTGCGCGTGCCGTTCTGGCACCTGTACGAAGCGGCGGACGTGGCGCGCGCGTTCCCCGAGACGCGGATCGTGCTGAACCACACCGGCTTTCCGTGGGACCGCAGCGAGGAGGGGCTCGCCGCGTGGCGCAAGGCGATGGAGGCGATCGCCCGGCAGCCGAACGTGCACCTGAAGGTGTCGGAATTCGGCCTGAAGGACGCTGCGTGGGATTACGAGTCCAACCGCCGCATCGTGCGCGACGCGATCGCGATCTTCGGCATCGGACGCTGCATGTTCGCGAGCAACTTCCCGGTCGCGGGTTTGCGCATCGATTACGACACGCTGGTGCGCGCGGTCGCGCGCATGATCGCCGATTTCCCCGCCGCCGACCGGGCGCGCTTCTTCCGGACGAACGCCGAGGCGTTCTACCGGTTGTAGGCCGGGATGCGGCGGGATCGCGCAAGGGCCGATCCGAGACCGGCCCCTACCTGGAAACAAGAGAGCCGATGTCGCAAGCTGTTCCTCGTGTAGGCGCCGAACCAGGTTCGACATTTCCTGTCATGCGTGCAGACCGTCACGAAGTACGCGCCGGGCGAGGCGTAGTCATAATGCGAAAGACGCAGAGGCTTGCGGGGCGGCACGGAATCGGAACGGATAGATTCGCGAGAGGGCCGATCTTGGATCGGCCCCTACACATGGGCAATTCGCGCGGTCGCACCCGTGTGGCCTCGCCGCCCGCTACTCCCCGCGGAAGGTCGGCTTGCGCTTGTTGAGGAAGGCGTCCATGCCTTCGCGGAAGTCGCGGCTCAGGTAGCATTCCAGGATCAGATCCTCGCCCTCCTCGGGCGGGATCGACGCGCGCAGCCGCAGCAGCGCCTGCTTGGTGGCGCGCATGGTGAGCGGCGCATGGCTCGCCACCGTCTGCGCCAGCGCCGCGGCGCGGACCATCAGCGCGTCCGGCGTCTCGACCACCTCGCTGACCAGGCCGATGGCGAGCGCCTCCGGCGCCTCGATGAGGCGCGCGGTGAAGATGATCTCCTTCAGCCGCGCCGGGCCGATGAGCGCCGCGAGCCGCGCGTGGCTCGACATCGACAGGCAGTTGCCCAGCGTGCGTGCGATCGGCAGGCCGAACTTCGCGTTGCCGGCGGCGATGCGCAGGTCGCAGCAGCCGGCGATGCCGGCGCCGCCGCCGGTGCAAGCACCGGCGATCGCGGCGATGGTCGGCACGCGGCACTGCTCGAGCGCGCCGAGCACGCGGTCGATCCGCTGTTCGTAGGCGAGCGCGTCGCCCGCCGTCCTGAACGCCTGGAACTGCGCGATGTCGGTGCCCGCCGCGAAGGCCTTGCCGCCCGCGCCCGCCAGCACCATGGCGCGGATGGACCTGTCGTCGTTCAGGGCCGCGCAGATCTCCGCCAGGCGCTCGTACATGGCGAAGGTCAGGGCATTGCGCGCCTGCGGCCGGTTGAAGGTCACGAAGGCGATGCCGTCGCGCACCTCGTAGAGAAGATCGCCGCCGTTCGCTGCTGCCCCTGTCATCGCAAACATGCCCGGTTGGAAGGATGCCGGATGGTAGCCAAAGCCGCGCCGGACGTCTTGCCTTCAGACATGCGTACCGCCGTCGACCATGAGGACCGAGGCGGTCATGAACGAGGCCTCGTCGCTCGCCAGCCACAGCAGCGGGTACGCGATCTCGCGCGGGTCGGCCCAGCGCCGCTGGATGTTGTGATCGGTCTTCTCGGTCCGCAGGTCCTGCTCGGTGCGGCCGGACGCTTCGGCGCGTCGGACATGGAACGGGGTGAGCGTCAGCCCCGGGCACACCGCATTGACCCGGACATTGTGCGACACCTCCTCGAACGCCAGGGTCTTCGTGAGCGATATGATGCCGGCCTTCGCCACGTCGTACTGCCCCATGCCGGCGCGCGGATTGAAGGCATGCGTGGAGGAGACGTTGACGATGCTGCCCCTGCCGGACCTGCGCAGCGCCGGCAGCGCCTCGCGGGCAAGGAACGCATAGCTGAGAAGGTTGGTCGAGAGGACCTTCTGCCAGGTCTCCGCCCTGGCCTCGGCGAGCGGCTCGTAGGCGCGGATGCCGGCATTGTTGACCAGGACGTCGAGCGCGCCGAACGCCTCGAGCGTCGATGCGACGATCCGGGCCGCGGCGCTCTCCGCGCTGACGTCGGCCGGCACTTCGAGGATCTCCGCGTGCGGAAGGCGTTCGCGAATGCGCCCGGCCACCGCCGCGAGCATGTCGCGGTCGATGTCGACGAGCGCCACGCGGCAGCCCTCCTCGCAGAACAGCGCCGCCGCAGCCGCGCCGATGCCGCCGGCGCCGCCGGTGACGATCGCGACCTTCCCCTCGAGACGTCCCATGCCGCGCCCTCCCCTGTCCGGGTTTACCTCACCATGGTCCTTTCGCGCGCGGCGCCCGGCCGGCGCGCCGCCGTTTCACCGCGCGCGCCGCGTGCGGTTCCACTCGAGCTCTTCGGGCGTGAGCTGGAAACCGACGACGATCTGGTACGACACGCCGTGGGCGCGGTCCTTGAGCGGAATGCGCGGCTCGATCTGCTCGATCGTTCCGACCCGGCCCTGGTTCTCGGCGAAGGCGATGCGCACGCGGAACACCTCCTTGGCGAGGATGTTGCGCTGCGCGTCGGCGATCGCGACGAAATATTCGAAATCGGCCATGCGCGCCCTGTCGGCGGGCCCGCGCGCCGCGGCGATGGCGATCTGCATTGCCACATCGACGCCGCTCCGGTCGTAGTCGCATTCGACGGCGGCGTCGACGATCTCGGCCTGCGCCACGACGTCGGTGAGGTCGCGCCCGCCGCCATCGCGGAACTTGGTGACGCTGGCGCCGTCGTCGAGGATGATCGCACGCGGACAGGCCGGCGGCGTCCGGTTGCAGGCGGACAGGAACGCCGCCGCGGCCATGGCCGCAAGCAGCGGAGCGGAGAATCGGGCAAGTCGCATCGGTTGGTCTTCGCGTCCTGGGGCGGTTGGCGGCGGTCAGGCCGGCGCGTCGCGACCGCTGCGGCCACGGACGTGCCGGAAATAGGCCTTGCCCGGCGCGATGTTGATGCCGTAGGGAGCCTTCTGCGCCGGGATCGGATCAGTCATTACTCTTGTCCGGGTCGGCCTGACGGGGTGAATCGGGCAGCTTCCGTCCCCGTTGCGGGCGCGGTAAGGTGCCGCCAAATTGTTGTCACGCTTGGACTTTAAAGAAGCTCCCATGAATCCTCAAGCGCCGATCAGAGGCCTTGGCGATGGCTGATGCCTCCGGCACCAGGCCTGGCCTGACCGTGGTACTGGCCGCCCCGCGCGGCTTCTGCGCCGGAGTCGACCGCGCCATCCTGATCGTCGAGAAGGCGCTCGAGCGCTTCGGTGCGCCGGTCTATGTGCGCCACGAGATCGTCCACAACCGCTACGTCGTCGAGAGCCTGGAGGCGAAAGGGGCCGTGTTCGTCAACGAGCTTGGCGAGGTGCCGGAGGACGTGCCGGTCGTGTTCTCCGCCCACGGCGTACCCAAGTCCGTACCCGCCGAGGCGCAGCGGCGCAAGATGCTCTATGTCGATGCGACCTGTCCGCTGGTCAGCAAGGTCCATCGCGAGGCCGAACATCATTTCGAAGCGGGGCGGCACATCATCCTGATCGGCCATGAGGGCCATCCCGAGGTGGTCGGCACGATGGGCCAGCTTCCCGGCGGCGCCGTCAGCCTGGTCGAGGACGTCGCGCAGGCCGAGCGCGTCGCGGTGCCCGACCCCGACAATCTCGCCTTCATCACCCAGACGACGCTGTCGGTCGACGACACCGCGGCGATCGTCGATGTACTGCAGCGGCGCTTTCCCGGGATGACCGGTCCGCGCCGCGAGGACATCTGCTACGCCACCACCAACCGCCAGGCCGCCGTCAAGGCGCTCGCGGCCCAAGCCGACGCCGTTCTGGTCGTGGGCGCGCCGAATTCGTCGAACTCGATGCGGCTGGTCGAGGTGGCGAAGGTCGCCGGCTGCGCCAGGGCGCTGCTGGTGCAGCGCGCCGCCGACATCGACTGGCGCTGGCTGGCAGGCGTGCGCCGGCTCGGCATCACCGCCGGCGCCTCCGCACCCGAGGTGCTGGTGCAGGAGGTGATCGACGCCTGCCGCCGGCATTTCGACGTGACGGTCGAGGAGCTGCGCGTCACCGACGAGGCGGTGCGCTTCAAGCTGCCGCGCGTGCTGGCGGGTTGACGATGGAGAGGTTGAAGTGGTGAGCGATTTCTGGCCGATTGCGCTGGCGATCCTTCTTGTCGTCAACGGAATCGTCTGTGTCGCCTTCACGTCAAAGGCTCTGGAATGGGCGGGATCAGCGGCCTATTGGGGCATGCCGACCGCCTCTGAAACTCTTCGTAGAAAAATCTTGCAGTCGCGAATCCGGTTGGCCGGCTTCTGCTCATTCGTCGTCGCTGCAGGTCTCGTCTTCATCTGGTTCGCCCGATCAGCCTGACACCTTCGAATCGTCGCATCGGAATCCCTGAAATGACCCTCTACACCGACTTCGACGACGACGCGCTCGAAGCAGTGGTGCGGTCGAGAGCTCCCGCCGTTCCATGCTTCACGTCTCCCCCTTCCTTCATTGTCATCGCCGGACTTGATCCGGCGATCCAGTCGGCAGGTGCCGCACGCGCGGCCTTCTGGATGCCCGGGTCAAGCCCGGGCATGACAGTGAAAGTGAAGCAGTAGGCGGTAACGATGGCCGTCTACACCGAAGTCGACGACGACGCGCTCGAGGCCTTCGCGGCGCAGTACGATATCGGCGCGGTCGTGGCGTGCAAGGGCATCGCCGAGGGCGTCGAGAACTCCAACTACCTGCTGCAGACCGAGCGCGGTACGTACATCCTGACGCTCTACGAGAAGCGCGTCGCCAAGGCCGACCTGCCCTTCTTCCTCGGCCTGATGGAGCACCTCTCGCAGAACGGCATCGCCTGCCCGACGCCGATCCACGGGCGCGACGGCAAGGTGATCCGCGAGCTGGCGAGACGCCCCGCCGCGATCATCAGCTTCCTCAAGGGCATGTGGCCGCGGCGCATCCATCCCGACCATTGCGGGCCGGTGGGCGACGTGCTGGCGCGCATGCATCTTGCCGGCTCGTCGTTCGGGAAGAAGCGCGCCAATGCGCTGTCGCTCGGGGGCTGGAAGCACCTGTACGAGTCGTGCGACGGCCGCGCCGACACGGTCAGGAAAGGGCTGGCCGACGACATCGTGCGCGAGCTCGACCACCTCGCGATGAACTGGCCGCGCGACCTGCCGTCCGGCGTGATCCATGCCGACCTGTTCCCCGACAACGTGTTCTTCCTCGGCGACCGGCTCTCCGGAATCATCGACTTCTATTTCGCGTGCAACGATTTCTTCGCCTACGACCTGGCGATCTGCCTGAACGCGTGGTGCTTCGAGCCCGATCTCAGCTTCAACGCGACCAAGGCCCGCCGCATGGTCGCGGCCTACAACAAGGTGCGCCCGCTCGAGCCGGCCGAGATCGCGGCGCTGCCGCTGCTCGCGCGCGGCAGCGCGCTGCGCTTCCTGCTGACGCGGCTCTACGACTGGCTCAACCAGCCGAAGGGCGCCCTGGTCAAGCCCAAGGACCCGATCGAATACTGGAAGAAGCTGCGCTTCCACCGCTCGGTGAAGAGCGCCGCAGCCTACGGATTGTGAGGTTTCGATGATGCGCCATGCCCTGATCCTTGCCGCCGCCCTCCTTCTCGCGGCCCCCGCGGCCGCGCAGATGCATCCGCATCACCACGCGGATCCGTCGCAGACCACGCTGCGCCTGACCGAAACCGCGCAGCGCATGGTCAGGCAGGACCGCCTGCGCGCGACGCTCCGCGCCGAGGTGTCGGCGCCGGACGCGCGGCGGGTGCAGGCCGAGATCAACCGGCGCATGACCGCAGCGCTCGACCAGGCGAAACCGGTGGCGTCGGTCCGCGCCGAGACCGGCAGCTACACGCTCTACGAGGAGCGTCACAACAACGCGAGCCCCATCTGGCGCGGCCAGCAGTCGATCTCGCTGATCGGCACGGCCTTCGAGGACGTGCTGCAGCTCGCCGGCGCGCTGCAGCAGGCGGGCCTCGTCTTCTCCGGCATGAATTTCGAGCTGCGGCCCGAAACGGCGCGCAGCCACGAGGACGCGCTCACCGCCGAGGCGATCGCCCGGCTGAAGGAGCGCGCCGAGCGCGTGGCCGAGACGATGGGTCTGAAGGTCGAGCGCTTCCGCGAGGTCAGCGTCGGCAACGTTCTCGGCGACCAGCCGCCGCGCCCGGTGATGCGCATGGAGATGTCGGCGGCGAAGGCCGCACCGCCCGTGGCCGAGGCCGGCGAGCAGGTCGTCCAGGTTTCCGTCCAGGCCGAAATCGTCCTCGGTCCGCGCTGACGTGAGCGACGACAGCGATATCGTCGACCTGTTCACCGACGGCGCGTGCAGCGGCAACCCCGGCCCCGGCGGCTGGGGCGCCATCCTGCGCTGGCGCGGCCAGGAGCGCGAGCTGAGCGGCGCCGAGTCCGCGACGACCAACAACCGCATGGAGCTGTTCGCCGCGATCGCCGGGCTCGAAGCCCTGAAGCGGCCGGCGCGGGTCCGCATCCACACCGATTCGAACTATCTCAAGGACGGCATCACGAAGTGGATCCATGCCTGGAAGGCCAAGGGCTGGAAGACCGCGGACCGGAAGCCGGTCAAGAACGTCGAGCTGTGGCAGCGGCTCGAGGCGGCGGCGAAGCGCCATGACGTGAGCTGGCACTGGGTGCGCGGCCACGCCGGCCATCCGGAGAACGAGCGCGCCGACGCGCTGGCGCGCGAGGCGATCCGGGAGCTGCGCAACCTGGCAAGACTTTGAACATCTGCCCGCGCTGGGGCGGGCGCCACCTGGGGGGAAACACCGGCATGAGGAAGAAACCGAACCTGATCGTCATCCTGGTCGACGACCTCCGTTTCGACGAGTTCGGCGCCGGCGGCCACCCTTACATGAAGACGCCGCATATCGACCGCATCGCGCATGAGGGCGCGATCTGCCTCAACGCCTTCCACACCACGCCGCTGTGCTCGCCCAACCGCGCCTCGATCCTGACCGGCCAGTACGCGAGCCGCCACGGCATCATCGACAACGTCGCGCGCGACGCGGCGAGCCACCGCCTGCCGAACTACCACAGGCAGCTCCAGGCGCTCGGCTACGAGACCGCGCATATCGGCAAGTGGCACATGGGCAACGACGCGGCACCGCGGCCCGGCTACGACACCTGGATCAGCTTCAAGGGCCAGGGCCAGCTCTACGACCCCGCGTTCAACGAGAACGGCACGTATGTCCAGCACAAGGGCTACGTCACCGACCTGCTGAACGCACGCGCCGTCGAGTTCCTCGAGAGGAAGCACAGCAGGCCGTTTGCGCTCTTTCTCGCGCACAAGGCGGTGCATCCCGACGCCGTCCAGGCCGCCGACGGCACGCTCGACATGTCGCATGGCGGCTACAAGCCGGCCGAGCGCCACCAGCACCTCTATGCGGGCGAGATCTTTCCGCCGCGGCCGAACGTGCTGCCCTGCGAGACGGTCGTGAAGCAGAAGCCGGCCTGGGCGGAGGCGTTCGAGCTGAGGAAGACGCCGCGCGCCCGCGAGGCCCTCAAGGCGATCCATTCCGGCGAGCAGGAGGAGATCCGGCTGCGCGCGGCGATGATGGCCTCGGTCGACGAGGGCGTGGGCATGATCCTCGATTCGCTCGAACGCAGCGGCCGGCTCGACGACACGTTCATCCTGTTTCTCGGCGACAACGGCTATTTCTTCGGCGAGCACGGGCTCGGGCCGGAGCGCCGCTTCGCCTACGAGGAGGGCATCCGCGCACCCTTCGTCATGCGCTATCCGCGCCGGATCAAGGCGGGCACGACGATCAGGAACCTGGTGCTGGCGCTCGACATCGCGCCGACGATGGTGGCGCTGGCGGGCGGCAGGCCGACGCCGGCCATGCAGGGCCGCTCGCTCCTGCCGCTGCTGGCGGGCAAGCGCGCGGGCTGGCGCAAATCCTTCATGGCGGAATATTTCAGCGAGAACGCGATGTCGTGGCTGGTCGGCATGACCTACAAGGCCGTGCGGACGGACCGCTACAAATACATCCACTGGGTCAACCGCGGCGGCATCGAGGGCATGATCGACGAGCTCTACGACCTCGAGAAGGACCCTTACGAGCTGAGGAACGTCATCAACAGCCGCGCCTATGCGGGCGTGCGCGCGAAGCTGCACAGGGAGCTGGCGAAGCTGGTGGCGGAGTCGATCGGATTGTGAGGCCGCTATCGCGTCGCACCCGGCCCCTCACCCCGCGAAACCCGGGAACAGCCCGCGCAGGCCGGCGGCGATGACCTCGACCGCGATGGCGGCGAGCAGCAGGCCGAAGATGCGGTTGAGAATATTGAGGCCGGTGCGGCCGAGCCGCTCGCCGATGAAGGTGGCCAGCGCAAGCGCGCCCCAGACCAGCGCGCAGACGAACAGGATGCAGGCGATGACCAGCGCCTGGTGACCGTAGTCGCTGCCGCGCTCCATCTGGATGATGACGGCGCTGATCGAGCCGGGGCCGGCCAGCAGCGGGATGCCGATCGGCACGACGCCGACCGCATCCTTGCTGATCGCCTCGCGGACCTCGTCGGGCGTCTGCTGCACCGAGCTGACCCGCGCGTTGAGCATCGACAGCGCCATCAGCAGCAGCACGAGGCCGCCGCCGACCCGGAACGAGGCGAGGCTGGTGCCGATCAGGCGGAGGATCGTATCGCCGAGCACGGCCGACGTGACGAGCAGGATGGCGATGGTCGCGATCGCGGTGCGCGCGGTGCGCGCCCGCTCCTTCCCGGTCTGGTCGGCGGTCAGGTTGAGGAACAGCGGGATCGCAGCGAACGGCGTCAGGATCGCGAACAGCGCGACGACGAAGCGGGAATACTCGGTCCAGGATTGCATCGTCGCCCCCTCCGCGCCCGCCGCTTCCACCGGCGCGGCGTCAGTTCTCTGTCACGATGCGCACGGCGCGGCGGCGCTCGGTCGGACGCGCGGGGTCGAGCGATCTGTCGCGTCCGTGGCCCACGATCCTGAGCCGCCTTTCGTTCACGCCGCCCTTGACCAGCTCGTTCCTGACGCGCGTCGCGAGCTGCAGGCTCAACCCGCCCGCCGTCGCCTGCGTGCCGGAGTCGTCCCAGTATCCTTCGATCGTCACTTTCACCGCGGGACTCTCCGCGAGGCATTTCGCCTGGCGGCGGACCAGGGCGCGCGCCGCGGCATCGAGAGTCGTCCGGTGCGATTCGAACTCGACGATCCGCGCCAGCGTCGCGTCGCACGGTTCGGACTCCTGCGCCCGCGCGACCGGCGACACGAGCGCCGCCGCAGGCAAGATCGCGACCGACACCGCAGACAGCAGAAAGGGCGGGAAGACCCGCCCTTTCCGGTCGCATCGCATGGACCGCGCGGCGCGCCCTTACGCGCCGATCTGCTTGAGCATGGTCTCGGCGTTCGAGACCTCGAACGCGCCCGGCTTCTCGATATTGAGCTGTTTGACGGTGCCGTCGTCGATCAGCATCGAGAAGCGGCGGATACGCGTACCCATGCCGTAGCCGCTGCCGTCCATTTCGAGACCGACCGCCCGGGCGAAATCGGCGTTGCCGTCGGCGACCATCAGAACCTTCTCGCCGACGTTCTGGTTCTTGCCCCACGCGTCCATGACGAACGCATCGTTGACCGAGAGGCAGACGATCTGGTCAACGCCCTTGCCGCGGAGCTGTTCGGCGTTCTGCACGAATCCCGGCAGATGCTTGGCCGAGCAGGTCGGCGTGAACGCGCCGGGCAGACCGAACAGCACCACCTTCTTGCCCTTGAGCATCTCGTCGGTCGTGATGTCCTTAATCCCTTCCTTGGTCATGTGCTTGAGTTTGACCGACGGAATCTTGTCTCCGACCTTGATCATCGCTTGCGCCCTTTCTTTCCTGGAATCCGTGGCGGGCCTCGAGACGGGCCCGGCTCGAGGTCCTTCTATACCGCGTCGGGCCGGCGAATTCACCCCCGGCCGAAGTAGGGCTTTGCCCGGACTGCACCGCAATGCCGGCTGGATCGTGACCGGGCAGATCCGAATGCATTTCCTACCGCCCGGCCGGAGGTAGGGACGCCTGGCTGCGTCCCGCTGCGCGATCGAGCGCCGAAAGCACTGCATCCGCCGTCAGCAGCTCCGGCAACGGGATGCCCTGCGGCGCCGCGGGCCCGTACACGACATTGAACGGGATGCCATAGCGGCCGAAACCGGCGAGATAGTCGGAAATGCGCGGATCCGGCCTGGTCCAGTCGGCGCGCATCGGCACGACGGCGCCGTCGTCGCCGGAGAGGCGCGGCGCCACGGGTTCGCGCGTCAGCACCAGCGCCTTGTTGACCTGGCACGTGATGCACCAGTCCGCGGTGACGTCGACGAACACGACCTGGCCTGCGGCGACCAAACGGTCGATCGCGGCGCGATCCCAGGCCTGCCAGCCCGGCGTTACGGCCTGCGGCGCGGAGGACGTTTCCGCCGCGAAGCGCACCGGGATGAGGAAAGCGAGCGCGGCGAACCCGGCGAGTCCGAGAGCGCGGACCCGGCGCCGGGCGCCGCCGGCCTCGCGCACGATCCACAGGAATCCGAACATGAGCGCGAGCAATGCCGCGAGCGCCGCGGCGCCATGCCAGCCGATCTGCGCGACGAGCACTGTGAGCAGCCATACTGCCGTGCCGAGCAGTGCGATGCCGAGAATCCGGCGCAGGCCGATCATCCAGTATCCCGGCCGCGGCAGGCGCTGCGCCAGCGCGGGAAACGCCGCGACCAGGAGATAAGGCAGCGCGAGGCCGAGCCCGAGCGCCGCGAAGACGACGAAGATCTCCAGCGGGCCGCTGGCGAGCGCGAAGCCGATCGCCGTGCCCAGGAACGGCGCGGAGCAAGGCGTCGCGAGCACGGTTGCGAACGCGCCGGTCAGGAAGGCGGCCCAGCGGCTCTCGCGCTCGTCGGCACCACCCTGGATACGGCCGATCGCGGTCGAGAAGCTGTAGGGCAGGCGGATTTCGAACCATCCCCAGAGATTGGCGGCGAACAGGGTCAGCAGCAGCGCCATGGCGATGAGGAATGCGGGATGCTGGAACTGGATGCCCCATCCGACCGCGTGGCCGCTGGCCCTGAGCGCCACCAGCACGCCGGCGAGGACCATGAATGCGCTGACGATTCCCGCGGCCGATGCGAGGAAATTGGCGCGGATCGTGCCGCGCGCCGCACCGCCATGACTGACGACATTGAGCAGCTTGATCGACAGCACCGGCAGGACGCACGGCATCAGGTTGAGAATGAGGCCGCCCAGCACCGCCAGCGCCAGCACCCCGAGCAGCGCCGCGGCATCGCTCGCCGGCGCCGTGCCGGGCGCGACCGCCAGCGTGCGCTCGGCCGCGCGCTCGCCGTCGACGACGGTTATGGTGACGGATTCACCGGCAAGATTCGCTTCCGGCGGCGCGCCTTCGCGCCGCGCCGGCACGCGCAAGACGGCATGGCGGCCGCCGTCGCGCAGCGTCACATCCGGCCTGGCAAAGCTCCAGCCCTGCGGCCCCTCGACAAAGACGTCGGGTGCCGCAAGCGGCATGACGCCGCGCGCCCATACCGACAACTGCGGCCGCGCGCCGCCGTTCCATTCGACGCGCTCGATCGTCAGCCCGGCGGCGGCGCCGTCTCCCGGCACGCGCGCGACGAAGCGGTCGATGGCGTGGGCGTGCGGACCGGGTGTCGCCGGGCCCGCCGGCAGCGCGAGCGTCAACTCCGCCTGGTACGGAATGCAGATCGTCTCGCAGACGAGGTAATCCACCTTTGCGTCCAGACGAACAGGCTCGCCCGCGCGGAGCGGTCTGACGTCGATCGGCAGCACGACTTCGCCGCCATAGCCGAAAGTGTCGAGTCCGAACAGCTCGAAGCGCATCGGGGCGGGCCAGCGCAGGGCAGCACTGTCGAGATTCTGCGAGCCGCTCCAGTCGACGCGCGGCGGAAAGCCGGCATCGCCGGGCGAACGCCAGTAGATCTTCCACCCCGGCGCGAGGTCGAACTGCAATCCGAGCCGCAGCGTCTCCGCGGAACCGGTCGCCTCGGTCGACGAGACGAGCCGCACTGAAGCGTGGTCGTTCCGACTCCATGCGGATTCGGATTCGGCTACCGCCTGCGCCGGCACGCCGGCCGCCATCCAGGCGCCCGCGAGCGCCGCCACGAAGAGTCGCAATGGTGAAGCCGGAAGAGACATCAGCGCCAAAAGGCCCTGGAACGTTTCGCGAAGCATGCCCTTCTATATAATAGCGGCGGTTCGGGCGTCCGTGCACGTTTGCGTGAAAGATCAATGGTATGCGCCCGACGCCGCCCGGTGTAGGCTTGTTTTAACCAGGACGGGACCATACTTGATAATTATGTCGGCCGAGATCGCCACGCCCAGTTCGCTTGTCGGGAGTCTGCTGGTCGCGATGCCGCAGATGAACGACCCGCGCTTCGAGCGCGCGGTGATCTACATGTGCGCGCACAACAACGAAGGCGCGATGGGCCTGGTGGTCAACAAGCTGTTCGAGCAGCTCTCCTTCCCCGACCTGCTCGACCAGCTCAACATCACGACCGGGCCGCGCACGCAGCAGATCCGCATTCATTTCGGCGGGCCCGTCGAATCCGGCCGCGGCTTCGTCCTGCATTCCGACGATTACGTGCGCGAGGGCACGATGCTCGTCAACAGCGGCTTCGCACTGACCGCAACGATCGACATCCTGCGCGCGATCGCCGACGGCGAGGGCCCGCGGAGCAGCATCCTGGCACTCGGCTATGCCGGCTGGGGTCCCGGCCAGCTCGAGACGGAACTCGCGGCCAACGGCTGGCTGCACGTGCCGGCCGACCCCGAGCTCGTGTTCGGCGGCGACCTCGATCACAAATGGATGCTCGCGCTCAGCCGTATCGGCATCAATCCCAGCGTTCTGTCGAGCGAAGCCGGCCACGCCTGAGGCCGGCCGTACGCTTTCCGGGTCGGCGCAGCGCCCATCCCGCACAGGGCGCTCATGGCGCCGTACGTCGGCACTGGCCGGCTTCATTCCGAACATCGCCGCGAAGACGTTTTCCAGAGCCGCCGGGCTGTACTTCTGCTCGAATAACGCGTTGTCTGCCGCGGCGATCCGGCACCGGAGATCCGGGCGGGCGATCAGGTCGATGCAGCGCCGGGCGAAATCCGCGGGGTCATCGGCGATGAGGATGTTCTTTTCGTGCTCCGCATCGATTCCTTCGGCGCCGATCGAAGTCGAAATCACCGCCCGGCCGTAGCCGAACGCTTCCAGGATCTTTATTCGCGTGCCGCCGCCGAGGCGCAACGGCACGATGACCGCGGCAGCTTCGCGGTAGTGCGGCGCCAGGCCCGCCGCGTCGGCGATGAGCGACATATCCGCGCGCTCGGCCATAGTGCAGCTATCGCCAGCCCGCCCGCATCCTGACGCCGCTGCCGGCGGTCCGCGGCGAAACCGGCGCGACGAACAGGAGCTTAGGACGCATCCGGCCGCCCGGTGCCGAGGGACTTCCGCGATATCGGGCGTCGGCCGCGAGCGGGAAAACCGCACCTGGGACGTTCGCCGATATAAGAAAGCGCTTCCCGCGAATCGAACCCGTACCGCTCGCCGCGCCGGCGGCGGGCCGGCGCGAACGGCGAAATGGCGATCAGCCCCCGGACGCCGGCGTTGCGGCGGTCCATGCGCTCCGGACCCCGGCCCCGGCCCGGATTTCGGGATGGCCGGATCTCCCGATCCGGCTCATGTCCCGGAGAGCCATGCGGCGCGCCCGTCGCATTCTCACGCCTGCAGCAGGCGGCCGGTGCCGAGGCGGGCGGCGATGTCGTCGAGCGTCACCAGCTTGCGGACCGGCCCCATCGCGGCCAGCGTCGGACGGCCGGTGAAGATGCGGTGCGCCACGCGCACCAGGGCGCCGGAATCGACTGCCTCGATCTTATCGCTCAGCTCGGAGACCGGCAGCGGCCGGCCGTAGATGAGCAGCTGCGAGCCGAGCGCATCCATGCGCGCGTTCGTGCTCTCGAGCGACATCAGCAGGCCTGCCTTCATCTGCGCGCGGGCACGGCGCACCTCCTCCTCGGGAGCGGCCTCGAACGCCGCGCCGATCTGGTCGACCAGGACCGGCACGAGGTCGACGACCTCGTCCTCGCCGGTGCCGGTGTAGATGCCGAAGATGCCGCCGTCGAGGAACGAACCCGAGAACGACGAGATCGCGTAGCACAGGCCGCGCTTCTCGCGCACTTCCTGGAACAGGCGCGAGGACATGCCGCCGCCGAGCAGGGTCGAAAGCACCGTCGCGGCGTAATAGTCGGGATCGTCGTAAGACACGCCGGGGAAGCCGAGCACGAAGTGGACCTGCTCGAGCTCCTTGGGGTCGCGGAAATCGCCGCCCAGATAGCTCGCCGGCTCGTAGGAGCCGTCGGCATCGACCGGCAGCTCGTTGAACGAGCGGGCGACGAGCTCGACGAGGCGGTCGTGCTCGACATTGCCCGCCGCCGTGACCACCATGTTCGGCGCGCCGTAGTGGCGGAGCTGGAAATCGACCAGGGCCGCGCGCGGCAACCGGTCGATGATCTCGGCGCGGCCGAGCACCGGCCGGCCGATCGCCTGACCGGGATAGGCGCGCTCCTGGAAATGGTCGAAGATGACGTCGTCGGGCGTGTCCTCGGCCTGGCCCAGCTCCTGCAGGATGACGTTGCGCTCGCGCTCGAACTCGATCGGGTCGAACACCGAGCGCTGCAGGATGTCGCCGAGCAGATCGACCGCGAGCGGCAGGTCCTCCTTGAGCACCTTGACGTAATAGGCGGTCTGCTCCCGGCTCGTATGGGCGTTCATCTGGCCGCCGACCGCCTCGACCTCCTCGGCGATCTGACGGGCCGAGCGCGTCGTCGTGCCCTTGAAGGCCATGTGCTCGAGCAGGTGTGCGACGCCGTTGGCCTCTTCACACTCCTGGCGCGTGCCGACGCCGATATAGACCCCGACAGAGACGGTCTCGACGGCCTCCATCGCATCGGTCGCGACACGGAGGCCGTTGCCAAGGGTGGTTACGCGCACGCTCATGCGAAAATCCTCACACGCTCGCGGATGAAATCCTGAACCGCACGCAGGTCGTTGGGCAGCGTCGCCACGCGCTCCGGCCGCTCATGGAGATCGGCAAGACGCGGCGGCAGCGCCGGGCGCCGCCCGGTCGCACGCTCAACGGCGTCGGGGAACTTGGCGGGATGCGCGCAGCCGAGCGCGATGACGGGCACGTCCCGGGCGAACGCGGCGGCACGCGCCGCCTCGATACCGACCGCGGTGTGGGGATCGACCAGCTCGCCGGTCTGCTGCCAGACCCGGCGGATGGCCGCCAACGTCGCCTCGTCGTCGACGCGGTGCCCCGCAAACAGCTTGCGCAGGCGCTGCCAGCGTGCCGGCGTCAGCTTCATGCGCCCGCTCTTGCGGAAGCGGCGCATCATGTCTTCCACCGTCGCGCCGTTGCGGCCGCACAGCTCGAACAGCAGCCGCTCGAAATTGCTCGAAACCTGGATGTCCATGCTGGGCGAAAGCGACGGCTCGACCGGAGCAATCGCCATCTCGCCCGACGCGAGCAGGCGCGCGAGGATATCGTTGCGGTTGGAGCCGATCACGAAGCCGGCAACCGGCAGGCCCATCTTCAGGGCGGCGTAGCCCGAGAAGACGTTGCCGAAATTGCCGGTCGGCACGGCGAAGGCCACCTTGCGCGACGGCGCCCCGAGCGCCAGCGCTGCGGTGACGTAATAGACGACCTGTGCGGCGATGCGCGCCCAGTTGATCGAGTTCACCGCGGACAGGCCGAGCTCGTCGCGGAAGGCGCCGTCGTTGAACATCGCCTTCACGAGATCCTGGCAGTCGTCGAAGGTTCCCTCGAGCGCGATGTTGTGGACGTTGGCGGAGGCGACCGTCGTCATCTGCCGGCGCTGCACCTCGGAAGTGCGGCCCTTCGGGTGCAGGATGAAGATGTCGATGGCGTCGCGGTCGCGGCAGGCCTCGATTGCCGCCGAGCCGGTGTCGCCCGAGGTCGCGCCGACGATCGTAACCCGCCGGCCCTGCGCCTTCAGCACATGGTCGAACAGCCGGCCGACCAGCTGCAGCGCATAGTCCTTGAACGCCAGGGTCGGCCCGTGGAAAAGCTCCATCAGGAACAGGCGCGTGTCGAGCTGCTTGAGCGGCGCCACGGCGGGATGGCCGAAATCGCGGTAGGCATCCGCGGTCATCGCGGCCAGTGCCTCGTCGGAAATGGCGCCGCCGACGAACGGTCTGAGCACCGCCGCCGCGACTTCGGCATAGGGCCGCCCGGCCAACGACCTGAGCCCGGCCTGGTCCAGCCGCGGCCAGGCTTCGGGCATGTAAAGGCCGCCGTCCCGGGCCAGCCCGGTCAGCAGAACCTCATCGAAGCTCAGGGCCGGGGCCGCACCCCGGGTCGACACATACCGCACGCCAATCCCTCGGGTCCTGGAGAGCCGCGAGACTAGCCCCCGGGTGTGGCGGGAGCAAGACACGAACCCGTGGTGCCGCAAAATTCCGGACGATCCCACTAATGCACTGTTTTTTCGACGAAATTCCGTTTATCTCGTTAACGATTCCGGCGTGCGGACCGGAGGGATTTAGGAAGATTTGCCACGTCAATAGCGGACCTTGTCGGGCCTGGCGGACCACTCTTCGAACACCGCGCGCGCCTCTTCGGCCAGCAGGCGCAGGGTCGGGATCGCGCGGCGATCGGGCGGCAGGGTGACTTCGCGGTGGAACACCGCGTCGTCGAAGCCGAGCGCCTGCGCATCATGGCGATCGTTCGCATAATAGAGCCGGTCGAGCCGCGCCCACAGGATGGCGCCGAGGCACATCGGGCACGGCTCGCAGCTCGAATAGAGTTCGCAGCCGGCGAGCGAGAACGTGCCGAGCCGGCGCGCCGCGTCGCGGATGGCGACGATCTCCGCATGCGCGGTCGGATCGTTGGTCGAGGTGACCTGGTTCCAGCCCTCGCCGACGACGGCTCCGTCACGCACGACGACGGCGCCGAACGGGCCGCCCGCGCCGTCCAGCATCTTCGCGCGGCTGATCGCGATGGCGCGGCGCATGAACCTCTCGGCGCTCATGGCGCCTCAGGACAGCGAGGCAAGCCTAGCGCTCGTGCCGGCCGGCGCGGTGGGCAGCGTCGTCATAGTCCCTGCGGGCGCTGTGGAACACCAGCGCCATTAACGCGACGCCAAGGCCCGATGTAAAAGCGATGCCGAGCGCCATGGCGATCCAGCCGTGTGCGCTCAACCCCATACCGGCGAGGCTGCCGCTCGCCCACAGCGTCAGCAGCACGACGGTGAGCAGAACGGCGTTGAAGCCGATGAAGGTCAGGAGCCAGCGCATCCAGGGAGGACGCCCGGCATCGCAGCAAAGTTCCAATCGCCGAAGATGCTAGGCTCGGCCATCGAGATAGCGCCGCCTGAGATGTGCCTTGTAGATGGCGGGATCCAGCGCCTTGCCGGTCGCTGCCATGAGGAGATCGCGCGTCGGCAGCAGCGCGCCCCTGGAATGCACGTTGCCGCGCAACCACGTCATCAGCGGCGCGAACTCGCCCTTTGCGATCGCCGGGCGGATCGAGGGGTCGGCCCGGGTCGCGGCATCGAAGAGCTGCGCCGCGGTCATCGCGCCCAGCGTATAGGTCGGGAAATAGCCCCACGCGCCGCCGGGCCAGTGGATGTCCTGCAGGCAGCCGTGACGATCGTCCGGCGGCACGACGCCGACCAGCTCGCGCATTCCCTCGTTCCACGCCGGCGGCAGGTCGGCGAGGTCGAGATCGCCCGAAATCATCGCCTTCTCGAGGCGATAGCGCAGGATGACGTGGGCGGGATAGGTGACCTCGTCGGCATCGACGCGGATCAGGCTGCGCGCGACGCGCGTGTAGATGCGATGAAGGTTGTCGGGATGCCACGCCGGCCCGGAGCCGCCGAACGTCCGGGCGACCAGCGGCGCCAGGAAATCGATGAACTCGCGCGAACGGCAGGCCTGCATCTCGACCAGCAGCGACTGGCTCTCGTGGACGCTCATGCCGCGCGCCTCGCCGACCGGCTGGTGCCGCCAGTCCTTCGGCAGGCCGCGCTCGTAGAGCGCGTGGCCGGTCTCGTGCAGCACGCCCATCAGACCGGACAGGAAATCGTCCTCGTCCCAGCGCGTCGTCAGGCGCAAATCGTCGGGCACGCCGCCGCAGAACGGATGATGGCTGGTGTCGAGGCGGCCATGCTCGAAATCGAAGCCGAGCCGCTTCATCAGCTCGATCGCCAGCGCGCGCTGCTTGTCGGCCGGGAACGGCCCCTGCAGCGGCAGCACCGCCGGGTCGCGGCCCTGCTTCGTCAGCACGTCGTCGATGAAGCCCGGAAGGAAGCGCGCGAGATCGTCGAACACGCGGTCGATCTCCGCCGACGAGCCGCCGGGCTCGTACTCATCGAGCAGCGCATCGTAGACGCTGAGCTTGAGCCGCTCGGCCTTGACGCGGCCGACCTCGCGGGTCAGGTCGAGCACGCGGCGCAGGCCCGGCAGCAATCCCTTGAAGTCGCTCGCCGACCGCGCCTCGCGCCAGCGCATCTCGCAATCCGATACCGCCCTGGACAGCGCCTCGACCAGATCGGCCGGCACCGCGGTCGCGTGAATCCAGCCGCGGCGCATCTCGCGCAGATTGGCGCGCTGCCACGGGTCGAGGGCATCCGCCGCCTCGCCGGCGGCGGCGAGCAGGTCGCCCATCGCCGGGTCGGTCAACTGGTCGTGCACGATCACCTTGAGGGTGGCGAGCTGCTCGCCGCGCACGGCGGCGCCGCCGGTCGGCATCATCGCCGCCATGTCCCATTGCAGCACGCCGACCGCGTCGCGCACGAGCTGCAGGCGCCGGAAGCGCTTCTCGAGCGCGGCATAGGCGGACGTCGCGTTGGACGAGGCGGATGCGGCCGGCATCGGCTGGGGGCCTCCTGCTGGTTCCCGGATGACCGGGCTCGATGCTACGGCCCGGGTGCGTGCAGATCGCGCTGCGTCTCGGGCCGACGCTGGGAGACAATATAGATAGCCCCCAGGGCAATCGCGAGGGCGTACCAGGTCAGCGCATATTGCAGATGGTTGTTGGGAAGCTGGACGATCGTCTGGCCGCCGATCGGGAAGCCGCCCGGATTGGGCGCCGGCCCTGCCTCGATATAGAACGGCGCCGCATCCGGCACACCCGCCGCCTGCACCATCGCCGGCAGATCGAACCAGAACCATTCGTTGCGCGCGGGGGCGTTGTTGGGCATCAGCCAGCCCTTGCGCGGCTCGGTGCGCAGGATGCCTTCGACCGTGACGGTCCCTTCGACCTGCCCCGCCTTGCGCGTTGCGGGGTTCTTGCGCTCGTACGGCACCCAGCCGCGATTGACCAGCACCGGCGGACCCTCGTCGGCGCGCATCAGCGGCGTGACGATGTCGTAGCCGGTGTTGCCGCGCTGCGAGCGCGCATTCAGGTGCAGCTCGCGATCGTGCAGGAATGTGCCCGTCACGCTGACGCGCCGGAATTCCGCGGCCGCAACGTCGTCGACCCGCGCCGGCAGCGGCACCGCCTCCGCCGCGACGCGTTCGGCGCGAAACGCATTGATCGCGTTCTTCTCCTGCAGGCGCACGACCTGCCACGTGCCGAGGGCCAGCAGCAGCAGGATGCCCGGTATGGCGATCAGCGTCGGGACCAGGCGCGGCCGGAAATCGGCCAGCCAGCTACGAATCATCGAAGGTATCGCGGCGATGGCTGAATTGCAGGGCGATCAGGGTCGCCTTCAGCGGGCGGAGCATGAGGATGGCGCCGCCGAAGATCACGACCGGCCAGATCAAGGCATGAACCCAGAGCGGCGGCTCGGCCTTCGCTTCGACGAGAAGCGCCAGGCCGACGACGAGAAAGCCGAGGATCAGGATGACGAACACCGCGGGGCCGTCGCCTGAATCATGCTCGCGCAGGTCCAGCCCGCAACTGGTGCAGCGCTCGCGCACGGTGAGCACCCCCTCGTACAGCGGCCCGCGTCCGCAGCGCGGACACCGGCACAGAAGCCCGGCCTGGAAAGGTGAGACCTGGTCCGTGCCGGGCATCGGTTGCCTGCCGCGGCGGGCCGCCGCGGCGCCTAGTGCGCCGCGATCTCGGCACCGACCGAGCCCCACCAGTAGATCACGGCGAAGAGGAACAGCCAGACGACGTCGACGAAGTGCCAGTACCAGGCCGCCGCCTCGAAACCGAAATGCCGCTCGGGGGTGAACTGGCCCTTGATGGCGCGACCGAGGCAGACCGCGAGGAAGATCGTGCCGACGATGACGTGGAAGCCGTGGAAACCGGTCGCCATGAAGAAGGTCGACGAGTAGATGCCGTCGCGGAAGCCGAACGCCGCATGGGCATATTCGTAGGCCTGGCAGGCGGTGAAGATCATGCCGAGCATCACCGTCAGCGCGAGCCCGTAGACCAGGTGCTTGCGGTTGTTCTCGAGCAGCGCATGGTGCGCCCACGTCACGGTGACGCCGGAGGTCAGCAGGATCAGGGTGTTGAGGAACGGCAGATCCCACGGATCGAAGACCTTCACGCCCTCCGGCGGCCAGGTGCCGCTGGCGGTGTGCTCGGGAAACAGCGCGAAGTGGAAGAACGCCCAGAAGAAGGCGACGAAGAACATCACCTCGGAGGCGATGAACAGGAACATGCCGTAGCGCAGGCCGAGGCGGACGACCGGCGAGTGCAGGCCGGGCGTCGTCGATTCCTTGATCACGTCGCGCCACCAGCCGGCCATCGTGAACAGCACCAGCGCCACGCCGATCAGGATCTTCCATGGACCGAGCGCAGTGAGCATCGGCTCGAGCCCGGACCCGAACATGTCCGGGTGCATGTAGGTGAGCCCGCCCAGCGCGAGGACCAGCGCCGAGATGGAGCCGATGATCGGCCACGGGCTCGGGTCTACGAGATGATAGGGCTGCTTGATTCCCGTTCCGGCGGTGGTCTGGGCCATTCTTCCTGCTCCTGATCAAACCTTAATTGGTGCCCGATCGCGCTGCGGCGCTGCTGTCTGGCTGCTTCGAGTGCGCCAGCCTCTCGGCCTCGTCCTTGGCGCGAAAGAAGGTGTAGGACAGCGTGATCGTCGTCACTTCGCGCGTATTCGGATCCCTGGCGATATCGGGATCGACGAAGAACGACACCGGCATGTCGATGCTCTCGCCCGGCTCCAGCCGCTGCTCCTCGAAGCAGAAGCAGGCGATCTTCTGGAAATAGACGGCCGCCTTCGCCGGCGTCACGTTGAACGTGGCGGTGCCGATAACCGGCTGCGGCGAATTGTTCTTCGCACGGTAATGGATCAGCCGCTCCTCGCCGACGCGGACCTTGACCTCGCGCTCCACCGGCGCAAACGACCATGGCAGGTTCTTTCCGCCGATATCGGCGTTGAACCGCACGGTGACGACCCGCGTGCCCGCCTCGTCCGGCGCGTGATCGGCGCGCCCGGGCGTCCCGGCATAGCCGGTCACCTGGCAGAACAGCCGGTAGAGGGGCACCGAGGCGAAGGCGAGTCCGACCATGCCGACGACGACGGCGCCGACCGTGAAGGCGACGCGCGCATTCGCCCGATTGACGTTCCTGCCGCTCATTCCGCGCCCATCCGCACGATGGTGATCAGATAGAACAGCAGGCACAGCCCGCCGATCACCAGGCCGAGCGCCAGGTTCTTGGCGCGACGGCGTTTGTTGAGTTCGTCCGTCATGACGTTCGCGCTCATGGCTCCAGTGGCACCCGGTCAAGAATCAGCAGCGCGAAGACCAGGAACAGGTAGACGATCGAGTAGCCGAACAGGCGCTTGGCCGCGACTTCGCCGCTGTCGCGCCACACTGCGACAGCGCCCGCGACCAGGAGCAGTCCGAGCAGCGCCGAACCCACCGCATAGATCGCATCGGCGACGCCGAGCGCATAGGGCAGCAACGACACCGGCAACAGTGCCAGAGAATAGAAGAGAATCTGCCGCTTGGTCTCGGTCACGCCGGAAACCACGGGCAGCATCGGCACGCCCGCCCGCGCGTAGTCCCCGGACCGGAACAGCGCCAGCGCCCAGAAATGCGGCGGCGTCCACATGAAGATGATCGCGAACATCGCCAGCGAAGCGAGCGAGACATCGCCACTGACCGCGGCCCAGCCGATCATCGGCGGGAACGCGCCCGCGGCGCCGCCGATGACGATGTTCTGGGGCGTGCGGCGCTTGAGCCAGACCGTGTATACGAACACGTAGAACGCGATCGACAGCGCCAGCAGCGCCGCGGCGGCGAAATTCACCGCCAGCGCCATGACCGTCACCGAGGCGATCGACAGCACGACGCCGAAGGCGAGCGCCTCGGCGGGATCCATGCGGCCTGCCGGGATCGGCCGCTCGCGCGTGCGCGTCATCAGCGCGTCTATGTCGCGGTCGTACCACATGTTGATGGCACCCGCCGCGCCGGCGCCGACGGCGATGCAGGCGATCGCGATCGCTGCCAGGACCGGGTGAAGCTCGCCCGGCGCCGTCAGCATCCCGGCAACGCCGGTGAAGACCACCAGGCTCATCACCCGCGGCTTCAGCAGCGCCACGAAATCGCCGACCGAAGAATCGGCCGGCGATCCGTAGCGGGTATGGACGGCGCCGTCAGGCAACACCGCGCTCCTTTGCTTCCCGTCCGCGCCTCAGTGCTTCGCCTCGGCGGCGATGCGCGGCAGTTCCTCGAAGGTGTGGAACGGCGGCGGCGAGGACAGCGTCCACTCCAGCGTCGTCGCCCCCGGCCCCCACGGATTGCCCGCCGCGCGGCGTCCTGCGCTGAGCGCATAGATCGTCATCACCACGAAGAAGATCGTCGAGGCGAAGGCGATGTAGGCGCCGACGGACGAAACCAGGTTCCAGCCCGCGAACGCGTCCGGATAGTCCGGGATGCGGCGCGGCATGCCGGAGAGGCCGAGGAAATGCTGCGGGAAGAAGGTCAGGTTGACGCCGACGAACGTCGTCCAGAAGTGCAGCTTGGCCGCCCACTCCGGGAACTCGCGGCCCGACATCTTGCCGAACCAGTAGTAGAAGCCGCAGAAGATGCCGAACACGGCGCCCAGTGACAGCACGTAGTGGAAGTGCGCCACGACGTAATAGGTGTTGTGCAGCGCGATGTCGGCACCGGCATTGGCGAGCACCACCCCGGTGACGCCGCCGATCGTGAACAGCGAGATGAAGCCGATCGCCCACAGCATCGGCGCCTTGAACTCGATCGACCCGCCCCACATCGTCGCGATCCAGGAGAAGATCTTGATGCCCGTGGGCACGGCGATGACCATCGTCGCCGCCGTGAAATAGGCGCGCGTGTCGACGTCGAGGCCGACCGTATACATGTGGTGCGCCCACACCACGAAGCCGATCACCCCGATCGCGACCATGGCATAGGCCATGCCGAGATAGCCGAACACCGGCTTGCGCGAGAAGGTCGAGACGACGTGGCTGATGATCCCGAAGGCGGGCAGGATCATGATGTAGACCTCGGGATGCCCGAAGAACCAGAACAGGTGCAGGAACAGGACCGGGTCGCCGCCGCCGGCCGGGTCGAAGAACGCCGTGCCGAAATTGCGGTCGGTGAGCAGCATCGTGATCGCGCCGGCGAGCACCGGCAGCGACAGCACCAGCAGGAACGCCGTCACCAGCATCGCCCAGATGAACAGCGGCATGCGGTGCATGGTCATGCCGGGCGCCCGCATGTTGAAGATGGTGGTGATGAAGTTGATGGCGCCGAGAATCGACGAGGCGCCGGCGATATGCACGCTGAGGATGCCCATGTCCATCGACGCGCCGGCATGGAACGCGCTGGACGACAGCGGCGGATAGAGCGTCCAGCCGACGCCGGCGCCGCCGCCGATGAAGACCGAGCCGAGCAGCAGCAGGAAGGCCGGCGGCAGCAGCCAGAAGCTGATGTTGTTCATGCGCGGGAAGGCCATGTCCGGGCAGCCGATCATCATCGGGATGAACCAGTTGCCGAAGCCGCCGATCAGGGCCGGCATGACCACGAAGAACACCATGATCAGGCCGTGGCCCGTGATCAGCACGTTCCAGGCGTGACCGTCGGCCATGTGCTGCAGGCCCGGCTGCTGCAGCTCGAGCCGCATGTAGACCGACATCAGGCCGCCGATGAGTCCCGCGATGATCGAGAACGCGAGGTACATCGTGCCGATGTCCTTGTGGTTCGTCGAATAGACCCAGCGCCGCCAACCCGTCGGGCGATGGTCATGATGGTCGTGGTGGTCGGCGTGATGCGCCGCGTGGGTTGCCGTGTTGCTCATGGCCGTTCCTTTCGACTCGAACTTGGGCCGGTTCCGGTCAGCGGACGTCGCTGGCGACGACAGTCACGCGGCCGTCGGCCGGCGCCTGCGCGAACTTCTGCTTTGCCTCTTCGGCCCAGCGCGCGAAGTCCTCCTTCGAGAGGGCCTCGACGGCGATGGGCATATAGGCGTGATTGATGCCGCAGATCTGGTTGCACTGCCCGTAGTAGACGCCGGGCTTTTCGACATTGACCCAGGTCTCGTTCAGTCGGCCGGGCATCGCGTAGATCTGCACGCCGAGCGACGGCACGAACCATGAGTGGATGACGTCCGTACCCGCGACCAGGATGCGGACATTCGTCCCCACCGGCACCACCACGCGATTGTCGACCTCGAGCAGGCGCTTCTGCCCGGGCTCGAGGTCGCTCTCGGCGACCATGTAACTGTCGAAGGTGAAGTTGCCGTGATCCGGATACTCGTAGGACCAGTACCACTGGTGGCCGACGACCTTCACCGTCATTTCGGCATCCGGCGTGCGGTCGCCGAAATAGAGCAGCTTGAAGGACGGGATCGCGATGATGACGAGGATCAGGACCGGAACGGCGGTCCACGCAACCTCGAGCAGCGTGTTGTGCGCGGTGCGCGTCGGCGCCGGGTTGCGCGTCGCTCTGAAGCGCCAGATCGTGTAGACCAGCAGCGCGAACACAAAGATGGTGATCAGAGTGATGATCACCAACAGCAGGTCATGGAACGCATCGAGGCGCGCATGCACCTGCGAGGCCGGCTCCTGCATCCCGAGCTGCCACGGGTGCGGCTCGGCACCGACCGCGATACCCGCAAGCGCGATGCTGAGGATTCCAAAGACCGCCAGGGCGGCGATGCGATTCATCCAGTGCATGTCTGATCGTCTTTCCTTGGCCTGACGAAGTTCCGTTCGCGTCCGTCCCGACGCGCACCGATTTGCCGTAGCGGCGCGTGCATCGTCAACGCCCAGCAAGGCCCGATGTAGCGCTCCCGCCCCGGAATTGCGCGACAACCTACACCAACGCCGACCAAAAGCGCCACGCTGCCGACATTTCCAATATCAACGCGCCGCGTCGCGTTTGTCCTTGTAAACACGCGACTTTTGGCATTTATGCGACGTTATGCCGCAAGCCTTGCGGCGCGCCCGGCACGGTGCGCGCATTCGAGGCTGAAAAACCCGCAAGGCGGCCCTATCTTCATTGCACCCCCACACCGAGGACTCCCGATGAGCGATCTCGCCCGCACCGACGAGCTGTTCTTCACCCGCGCCGGACTCGACCGCAAGAATGTCGAGAAACATGTCGCCGAAGCGCTCAGCCGGACCGACGACGGCGAGCTGTTCCTCGAATACCGGCAGTCCGAGAGCCTCGCTTTCGACGACGGCAAGCTGAAGAGCGCCTCGTTCGACACGACCCAGGGCTTCGGCCTGCGCGCCGTGGTCGGCGAATCCGCCGGCTATGCCCATTCCACCGATCTTTCCGAGGCGGCGATCAAGCGCGCGGCGGCGACGATCGCGGCGGTAAAGACCGGACAGAGCGGCTCGGCCGGCGAGGGCCCGATCGGCACCAACCGCCAGCTCTATTCCGACGACAACCCGCTCGGTCTGATGCCGTTCGAGGCCAAGGTCAAGCTGCTGACCGAAATCGATGCCTATGCCCGGGCCAAGGATCCGCGCGTGCGCCAGGTCATGGCCAGCATCGCCGGCGAGTGGCAGGCGGTGCAGATCATCCGCGGCGACGGCCGCAGGCTCGGCGATATCCGGCCGCTGGTTCGGTTCAATATTTCGGTCGTGGTCGGCGACGGCGACCGTCAGGAGAGCGGCAGCTACGGCACCGGCGGACGCTTCGCCTATCAGCGCGTGGTCGATCCGGACCACTGGCGCGAGGCCGTCGACGAGGCCCTGCGCCAGGCGCTGGTCAATCTGGGCTCCGTGCCGGCGCCCGCGGGCGAGATGCCGGTCGTGCTCGGCCCCGGCTGGCCCGGCATCCTGCTGCATGAGGCGATCGGCCACGGTCTCGAAGGCGACTTCAATCGCAAGAAAACCTCGGCCTTTTCCGGCCTGCTCGGGCAGCGCATCGCCAGCCCGGGCGTGACCGTCGTCGACGACGGGACGATTCCCGACCGCCGCGGCTCGCTCACCATCGACGACGAGGGCACGCCGAGCCAGCGCACCGTGCTGATCGACGATGGCAAGCTGGTCGGATTCATGCAGGACCGCCAGAACGCCCGGCTCATGGGCATGCAGCCGACCGGCAACGGCCGGCGGGAAAGCTTCGCCCATCACCCGATGCCGCGCATGACGAACACCTGCATGCTGGCCGGGCCGCATTCACCGGAGGAGATCATCAGAAGCGTCAAGCGCGGGCTCTACGCCGTGAATTTCGGCGGCGGTCAGGTCGATATCACGTCGGGCAAGTTCGTGTTCTCGGCCTCCGAGGCCTACCTGATCGAGGACGGCAAGGTCGGGCCCGCCGTGAAGGGCGCCATGCTGATCGGCAACGGTCCCGACTGCCTGACCCGGGTGAAGATGGTCGGCAACGACATGAAGCTCGACCCCGGCATCGGCACCTGCGGCAAGGACGGCCAGGGCGTTCCGGTCGGCGTCGGCCAGCCGACCGTGCTGATCGACTGCCTCACCGTCGGCGGCACGGCGGCGTAAGCCCCCCTAACCGGCTCCGGATACGATAATCGTACGCGCGCAGATGCGGCCGCCGCGCGTGCCACGCGCGCTGTTGCCCGGAGTCGGGTGTCGGCGCATTATGCGCGCCCGCTGTTCACGGGGGGTTCTTCTCTAAATGGACGTTGCCACGCTGTTCGGCGCCATCTTTCTCGGCGTCGTCGAGGGCCTGACCGAATTCATCCCGGTTTCCTCGACCGGACACCTGATCCTTTTGGTCGACCTGATCGGTTTCCGCGGCCCGCCGGGCAAGGTCTTCGAGATCGTGATCCAGCTCGGCGCGATTTTCGCGGTGTGCTGGGCCTATCGGGCCAAGCTGCTCGGGGTCGCGGGCGGGATGTTCTCCGACCCTGACGATTTTCGCTTCGTGCGCAACCTGCTGCTCGCCTTCGTGCCGGCGATGGTGATCGGCTTCTTCGCCCACGGCTTCATCAAGCAGGTGCTGTTCAGCCCCTATGTCGTCGCCGTCTCGCTGGTCATCGGCGGAATCGTCATCCTGGTCATCGAGCGGAACCTCCCTCTCGCCCGGCACCACTCGGTCGAAAAATTCTCGCCCCTGCTCGCGATCCTGATCGGGCTATGCCAGGCGGTGGCGATGATCCCCGGCGTGTCGCGCTCGGGCGCGACAATCATGGGCGCCCTGCTCCTCAAGGTCGACCGCAAGACCGCCACGGAGTTCTCGTTCTTCCTGGCGATCCCGACCATGCTCGCCGCCACCGTCTACGACATCTACAAGAACTGGCCGCTGCTGAACGACGACGGCTTCGCCATTATTGCTGTCGGCTTCGTCAGTGCGTTCGCCTGCGCCCTGCTGGTGGTGCGCTCCGTCATCGCCTTCATCACACGGCACGGCTTCGTCCCGTTCGCATGGTATCGGATTGGCGTGGGTATCGTTATGCTAGCGATCCTGATGGCCCGTTGACGGCGCCCGCCGCCTGTTTAGGGCCGAGAATGAAGACCGGGAGTAACCATGAAGCGTTCGCGTTCCATCCGCCTCGTCCTGCTCGGCTCGACGGGTTTTCTGGCCCTGGCCGGCTGCGACCAGCAGGACCCGCTCGCGCGCAACGATTTCTTCCAGAGCGAGCAGCAATGCGCATCCTCGAATGACGCCGATGCCTGCCGCCAGGCGCTGATGGATGCGCGCCAGGAGCACATGCGCACGGCCCCCGCCTTCGCCACCGCCGAAGCGTGCGAAGCGCGGTTCGGTCTGGACAACTGCCAGCCGACGACCCAGCCACCCTCGCCCGAGCAGATCCAGGCAGCCCCCGGCGAGCAGCCGCAGCAGACGGCCCAGTCCGGCGGCAGCTGGTTCCTGCCGATCATGATGGGCTACATGATGGGCCGCACGATGGGCGGGCCGGTCGGGAGCCCGCCGGCCGCGGCGCCGCAGCAGACCGCGCGGGCCGACGCGGCGACCGGCAAGCCGGTCTACCGGGACGTCAACAACCGGGTCTATAGCGGCCGCGAATCGCTCGGCCAGACGCGCGTGATGGCCCCGCCGCGGGCGGCCCCCGGCGTCGCGCGCGGCGGCTTCGGCCGCACCGGGACCGGCACGGTATCATCCTAGTCCACACCGGGCTCGCGGGGCGCCATGCAGCGCGTGAGAGTTCCGGAACGGGCCGACTGGCGGGTGCGGGCGGACGCGATCGGCTTCAAGTTCCATACCATTGACGGCGCGCCCTACTGGACCGAGGACGCCGCCTACATGTTCAGCGAGGCGGAGATCGACGCGGTCGAGGCGGCCACGGCCGAGCTCGAGCAGATGTGCCTGCAGGTCGTCGACCGCGTTGTCCGCGAGGGCCGCTATGACCTCCTCAAGCTGCCGAGCGGGGCGGCCGAGCTGATCGAGGAGAGCTGGGTCCGCTTCGACAAGAACATCTACGGGCGGTTCGATCTCGCCTGGCAGCCGGGGCAGCCGCCGAAGCTGCTCGAATACAATGCCGACACGCCGACCGCGCTGTTCGAGTCCAGCGTCGTGCAGTGGGAATGGCTTCAGACCGTCGATCCCGGCGCCGACCAGTTCAACTCGATCCACGAGAAGCTGATCGAGGCCTGGCGCAATTTCGGCCTGCCGTTCCGCGCGCTGCATTTCACCTGCGTGCGCAATCACGAGGAGGATCGCGGGACGGTCGACTATCTGCGCGACACCGCGACCCAGGCCGGGCTCGAGGCGCCGTTCCTCTATATCGACGAGCTCGGCTGGAACGGCGAGCAGTTCGTCGATGTCGAGGACCAGCCCATCCAGGCGCTGTTCAAGCTCTATCCGTGGGAGTGGCTGCTGCGCGAGGAGTTTGCTGCCCATATCGGCCCCAGCGCCATGCAGCTGATCGAGCCGGCGTGGAAGATGGTGCTGAGCAACAAGGCGGTGCTGCCGCTGCTCTGGGGCATGTTCGAGGGCCATCCCAATCTTCTGCCGGCCGCCTTCGCGCCCGAGCATGTCGACGGGCCGCTGGTGCGCAAGCCGATCTACGGCCGCGAAGGCGCCAATGTTAGCATTTTCGCGCACGGCAGCGATGCGGCACCGGAACACGAAACCGAGGGTCCCTACGACGCCGAGGGTTACGTCTACCAGGCCTATGCGCCGCTGCCGGTGTTCGAGGGCAACCATGCCGTGGTCGGCTCATGGGTCATCGCCTCGCAGCCTGCCGGGATCGGCATGCGCGAGGACAACGGCCCGATCACCCGCAATACCAGCCGTTTCGTGCCGCACCTGTTCCGCTGAGGCCGCCCGGGGAAAACCATTGCGACCGGTCGGCTGGTGCAGCCCGGCGCCTGTCTGCCGGGGCGGCCGATCAGGCCGCGGTTTCAACCAGGAGATCGCCGCCGCCCGCCTCGCCCGGTGGCGCGCACGCCGTGACAAACTCGCGCCGGCGCAACGCAGCGAATTTTACTTCACCACTGGCGCTCCATCCTGCGCGGGCGTAAACAAGCGCCGCGGTCGATCAGGCCGCGCCACTGACTCGCATGCCAGAGCCCCAGGAGGGGGCAACCCATGAAGAAGCTCATCGCCGCTGCCGTCGCAGCGGCGTTCTCGCTCAGCATCGCCGGCGCCGCGATGGCCGCGCCGGCCCAGCTCGACCAGCGCCACAGCCAGGCGACCGAGATCCAGGCGAAAAAGCCGGCGGATCAGGCGGCGACGAAAAAGAAGGCCGTCAAGAAAAAGTCGTCGAACAAGGTCCAGAAGAAAAAAGTCCAGAAGAAGAAGAAGGCCGTCTGAGGCGGCAGTTCGGAATCCTTCGAGGGGCGCCGCGGTCCGATCGCGGCGCCCCATTGCATTGCTCGTGTCGGTCGGGCCATCGCAGGCCTGCCGTCCGGTTCAAGCAGCGATCTTCTGTGGTTCGAGCAAACCGGGAAGCTGCCAGCGCGCCGGGCAAGCGATGAAGAGACACGAACAAACTTAGCCGTTGCACGCGGGCTGCTCCGCTTCCAGCCGCCCTTCGGCACGAGCAGGCGAACGCCCGCGAGATTCAAGCGTGGGATGCGCCCCGGGCTCAACTTTAGTTCGGCGATTGCGAGGTTTCGTCCTATCCTAGCCGCTCCATCAGCGGACGGCAGGGACAACCGCTCATTGGCCATGGAGCGAGATCGCCACTAACATGTGACGCTGCTGTCGCGCGGGCCCCGCCTGCTGCCTCCAATGAGGAAGTTCCGAATGAGCAGCACGAAAAGACTTTGGACGCTTCTTGCGATTCTGCTGATCGTTTCCTTCGGTGTGCTGCTGTGGAGCGGCAATCAGATCTACCAGAAAGCGCCGCCGATGCCGGAGCGGGTCGTCTCGTCCGACGGGAGCGTGATCTATACGCGCGCCGAAATCGAGGTGGGGCGCCAGGTCTGGCAGTCGATGGGGGGCATGCAGCTCGGCTCGATCTGGGGCCATGGCGGCTATGTCGCGCCCGACTGGAGCGCCGACTGGCTGCATCGCGAGGCGGTGGCATTGCTCGACCGCTGGACGCAAGGCGAGTTCGGCGCCGGCGGCTACAGCCAGCTGGGCGAGGAGCAGCAGGCGGCGCTTCAGGGCCGTCTGCAAGCCCGCATGCGACGGAACACCTACGATTCCGAAACCGGAACCATCACGCTCCAACCCGATCGGGCGTCAGCCATCGCAAGGACCTCCGCGCATTACGAAAGCCTCTTCGGCAACGATCCGGACACCGCCGAGCTGCGCGAAGCCTACGCGATGAAGAACGACACCGTGCCCGACCCCGAGCATCGGCGCGTGCTCTCGGCCTTTTTCTGGTGGACCGCCTGGGCGGCAGTCACCGAGCGGCCCGGAGACACCACGACCTACACCAACAACTGGCCGAGCGAGCCTCTGGTCGGCAACCGGCCGCCGGCAAGCACGTTCCTGTGGTCGGCCTTCAGCGTGACCTTCCTTCTCGCCGGCATCGGGCTCCTTGGCTGGCATCACGCCGTCACGCACGGTCGTCCGGATGCGCCGCATCGGCTTCCCGACTTCGACCCGATGCGCCACATCACGGTCACCCCCTCGATGCTGGCGACGGCAAAGTATTTCTGGGTGCTGCTCGCCCTGTTCCTGGTGCAGATCCTGTTCGGTGCGATCACCGCGCATTACCAGGTCGAAGGCCAGCTCGTTTACGGATACGCGATGGCGGAGGTGCTGCCGTATTCGATCACGCGCACCTGGCATACTCAGCTGGCGATCCTGTGGATCGCCGTCGCCTGGCTCGGCACCGGACTCTATATCGGGCCGGCGGTTTCCGGCTACGAGCCGCCCTACCAGCGGCTCGGCGTGAACGTCCTCTGGGTCTGCCTGATCATCATCGTGGTGGGCTCGTTCGCCGGACAGTGGTTCGCGGTGATGCAGATGCTGGGGCTCGAAAACAACTTCTGGTTCGGGCACCAGGGCTGGGAATATGCCGATATGGGCCGCTTCTGGCAGTGGTTCCTGTTCATCGGTCTGATGCTCTGGCTTGCCCTGGTCGGCCGGGCATTGTGGCCGACTCTGCGCGGCCGTTCCGAGTCCCGGTCCATAGCCGGCCTGCTGTTCCTATCCACGATCGCGATCGGCCTGTTCTTCGGCGCTGCCCTGCTGTGGGGAGAACGAACCCATCTCTCAATGGTGGAATACTGGCGGTGGTGGCTGGTCCATCTATGGGTAGAGGGCTTCTTCGAGGTGTTCGCCACCGCCGTCATCGCCTTCCTGTTCACGCGCCTCGGGCTGCTGCCCGTGGCGACGGCGACCGTGGCCGTCCTGTTCGCGACCATCGTGTTCATGGCGGGCGGCGTGCTGGGTACCCTGCACCACCTGTATTTCGCCGGCACGCCGATCTCCGTGCTGGCGCTCGGTGCAAGCTTTTCGGCGCTGGAGGTGGTGCCGCTGGCCTATATCGGATTCGAGGCCTATCACAATTACCGGCTGGGCGGCGCCACGCCATGGATGCGGCGCTATCGGTGGCCGGTCATGTTCTTCATCGCCGTTGCGTTCTGGAATCTCGTGGGCGCCGGGCTGTTCGGCTTCCTCGTCAATCCGCCGCTGTCGCTCTACTACATGCAGGGCCTGAACCTGACGCCGCTGCACGGTCACACGGCGCTGTTCGGGGTCTATGGAATGCTCGGCATCGGACTCGTCCTGTTCTGCCTGCGCGGCATGAAGCCCGATCTGGCGTGGCACGAAGGCATCCTCAAGACCGCCTTCTGGTGCTTCAATATCGGCCTTGCCCTGATGGCCCTGCTCACGCTGCTGCCGCTGGGCACACTGCAACTGTTCGCCGCGCTCGAGCACGGCTACTGGTACGCGCGATCCGACCAGTTCATGCAGCAGCCCCTGGTCGACCTGCTGGTCTGGTTGCGCGTTCCGGGCGATACGATCTTCGCGATCGGCGCGCTGGTCCTGGCAGTCTTCGTGATCGGCCTGTGGATCTTCCCGCGCCGGGAAGACGAACTGCGCGTTCGCGAGCGCGAAACCGGCAAGGGCGTTGGCGCGGAGTCCCCGGGCCTCAGACATTGAGCCCGACCGCCATCAGGCGCCGCCCCGCTCAATGAACGAATTCTATCCGGAAATCCGGCTCGTCCACATCGTCGCCGTACTCGCCAGCGGGGGACTGTTTCTGGTGCGCGGGATCGCGCTGTTCGCAGGCGCAGGCTGGGCGATGATCATGCCGCTGCGCTTGCTGAGCTACACCATCGACACTGTACTGCTCACCGCGGCACTGATGCTGATGACGATCGTGCAGCAGTACCCGTTCGTTCACGCCTGGCTGACGGTGAAGGTGGTGCTGCTGGTCGTCTACATCGCCCTCGGGGTCCTCGCGTTCCGGAAGGGCCGCACGCATGCGGTGCGGCTCGGCTGCTGGCTCGCCGCCCTGGCGGTCTATGCCTTCATCATCTCCGTTGCCCGGGCGCACGATCCTCTCGGAATCCTGGCCGGTCTCGTCGGGTGACGGGCCGCCCGCGCGATCGCGGCCGCGCCCGGTCTCTTCAGCCGGGGAAGGAGTCGCCCCAGATCACCCTGTATTCGCCGGCCCGCAGGGCCGGCGTCGGCGCCAGGGCGTCGGTCGCGCATAGCAGCATGTCGACATGCCTGCCGCCGCTGGACATCGGCAGGATGATCTTCTGGTAGAACATGAAATCGCGCTCCGGCCGCTTCGCCTTCTGCTCGCGGTACATCGCCTGGCGCCGACGGACGATCGCGCCATACTCGCGCGAGATCTCGGGGCCCCGCGCGCCGTAGCGTTCCTCGTCCGTATAGATCCCCGTCAGGTCTCGCCCGGCCCATGTGCATATCTGGGTTCCGATCAGGCGGAAGCGGAAGCGCTGCGGATCGCGCTCGACGTCGACGAGGAAGAGGAACGGCAGCAGCCTCGGGATGTCGAGCGGATCGATCGCCGCGCGCGCGGGCAAGCGGCCGTCGGCGATCTTCGATCGCCAGTATGCATAGACCTCGCGCAGCCGGTGACTGGCAATATCACTGACGTTGAACATCTCGGACTTCCGGTACCGGGGGGAATCGATACCAGAAAGGGGTTAATGGAATTGATCCGCCGGCCGGGCGCTGTTCTCAGCCGCCCGCCAGCCGACCGGGCTAATACGCGAGTTCGGTGAACACCGGATCGACGGAGCCGCCCCATTCGCCATGGAACTTGTCGAGCTTTTCCTCGGCGCGCGTACGGCCGCTCGCGGCGATCTCGGTCACGCTGTTGAGGAAATGCGTTTCGTCGGCATCGCCCATGCGGTTCACGCGCTTGCGCGCACGCAAACCCTCGCGTGCGATCGAAACCATCTCGATCGCGACCTGCTGCAGGGTAGCGCCGCGGAACGGCGTCCTGAGCGCGAACCGCGGCACGTCGCGGCGCAGCTGCGCGTGCTCGTCGGTCGTCCAGTCCTTGACCAGGTCCCATGCCGCGTCGAGCGCGGCGCGGTCGTAGAGCAGGCCCACCCACAGCGCCGGCAGGCCGCACAGCGTTTTCCAGCTCCCGCTGTCCGCGCCGCGCATCTCGAGATACTTCTTGAGCCGCACCTCGGGAAACGCGGTGGTGAGGTGATCGCCGAAATCGCCGATCGTCGGCACCTCGCCCTCGAAGCCCTGCAGCCTGCCCGCCATGAAGTCGCGGAACGAGCGGCCGCTCACGTCGACGTACCGGCCGTCGCG
Organism: Alphaproteobacteria bacterium; assembly: GCA_041690495.1. Classification (GTDB taxonomy): domain Bacteria; phylum Pseudomonadota; class Alphaproteobacteria; order CACIAM-22H2; family CACIAM-22H2; genus DATAAP01. The sequence continues at coordinate 295,388 of JAWLHE010000004.1, forward strand.
ATAGGCGAAGTACATGGGCACGTCGAGGATGTACTCGACATAGCGCTCGTAGCCGAAGCCCGGCTCGAACACGAAGGGCAGCATGCCGGAGCGGTCGGGGTCGGTGTCGGTCCAGATGTGGCTGCGATAGCTGAGGAAGCCGTTCGGCTTGCCCTCGGTGAAGGGGGAGTTGGCGTAGAGCGCGGTCGCGACCGGCTGCAGGGCGAGGCCGACGCGGAACTTCTTCACCATGTCCGCCTCGGATTCGTAGTCGAGATTGACCTGGACGGTACAGGTGCGGACCATCATGTCGAGCCCGAGCCTGCCGCGCTTGGGCATGTACTCGCGCATGATCCGGTATCGCCCCTTGGGCATCCACGGGATGTCGTCGCGCCGCCATTTCGGGTCGAAGCCCATGCCGAGCAGGCCGACGCCGAGCTCCGAGGCGACGATCTTGCACTCGGCGAGATGCTTGTTCACCTCGTCGCAGGTCTGGTGGATGGTTTCGAGCGGAGCGCCCGACAGCTCGACCTGTCCGCCCGGCTCGAGGGTCACGCTGCAGGTCGCGCTGCTCAGCGCGATGACGTTGCCGTTCTCCTCGACCGGCTTCCAGCCGAAGCGCGTCAGCCCGAGCAGCAGGCTCCTGATGCTCGCGTCGGCGCCGTCATAGGGCAGCCGGCGCAGGTCGGACAGGCGGTAGGCGAACTTCTCGTGCTCGGTGCCGATGCGCCAGTCGCTCTTCGGCTTGGCGCCGCTGGCGATGTAGTCGACGAGCTGGCGGCGGTCGGTGATCGGCGCGCCGCGGGACGGAGGGACACCGGACATTGCAGACTTCCAGAACTAGGCAAGCGGTTTGAATCGCGGCGGCGGCGATTTGAGCCGGTCGTGCGAGACGGCTTGATAAATCGCCAGCGCCGCGAGAGCGGCGGTGTCGGCGCGCAGCACACGCGGGCCCAGGCCGACGGGCGTAACAAAGGGGAGTTTGTGGAGGGCGTCAAGCTCGGCCCGCGCAAAGCCGCCCTCCGGCCCGATCATGAGTGCGCACGGCGCCGCGGTATCGAGCGTGCCGAGCGCCTCCATGATCGGACCGCCCGCGCCCGACTCGTCGCACAGAATAATGCGCCGTTCCGGCGCCCACCCCGCAAGCAGCGACTCGAAGGTCGTCGCCGGATGCAGTTTCGGGACGGTAAGTCGCTCACATTGTTCGGCGGCCTCGATCGCGGTTGCGCGCAGCCGCTCGTCGTTGACGCGGCCGACGATCGTGTGCCGCGTGAAGACCGGCCAGATCGCCGCGGCGCCGAGCTCGGTCGCCTTCTCGATCATGAAATCGAGTCGCGCGCGCTTGATCGGCGCGAACAGCAGCCAGACATCCGGCTCGTCTTCCTGCTCGCGGCGCCTTTCCTCGAGCGCCAGCGTCGTCCAGCCCTTGCCGAAGGCCTCGATGCGCGCCGCGTATTCCCCGTCGCGGCCATTGAACACCGCAACGCGGTCGCCTTTCTTCAGCCGCAGCACATGGTGCAGATAGTGGGTGCGCGGCGCGTCGAGGCCGACGGTCGGCACGTCGAGCGGCGCATCGACGAAGAGCCGCGCGGCGATGCGTTCCTCACCGCTCACGGCACATGCCACAAAAAAAATTGTCATCGCCGGGCTCGACCCGGCGATCCAGCAACTGGATGCCCGGGTCAAGCCCGGGCATGACAGTCAAGAGAACTGGACCCGGCAGAACCTTCATCGTCTAAGATTACGCCATGTCACGGGTGACCGGCACTAGCGCAAGCGATATTCCCAGGGACGGCTGGCTCGACCGGTTCGCCCCGGCCGCGCTGCGCCCCTATGCCCGGCTTGCCCGGCTCGACCGGCCGATCGGAACGTGGCTGCTGCTGTTCCCGTGCTGGTGGGGAATCGCGCTCGCCTCGCCCGGATGGCCCAGCCTGTGGCTGATGGCCGTGTTCGCGCTCGGCGCCATCGTCATGCGCGGCGCCGGCTGCACCTACAACGACATCGTCGACCGCAATTTCGACGCGCGCGTCGCCCGCACCGCCGACCGGCCGATTCCGTCCGGCGCCGTCACCGTTCGGCAGGCGATCGCGTTCCTCGTCGCGCAGCTTCTCGTCGGGCTCGCTATTCTGCTGTCGCTGAGCACGACGGCGATCTGGCTCGGCGTTCTGTCGCTCGCGCTCGTCTTCACCTATCCGCTGATGAAGCGGGTGACGTGGTGGCCGCAATTCTTCCTGGGCCTCGCCTTCAACTGGGGCGCGCTGATGGGCTATGCGGCCGTCGTGAACGCGCTCGGCGCCCCGTCGCTGATCCTCTATGCCGCGGGCATTCTGTGGACCCTCGGCTACGACACGATCTACGCGCACCAGGACAAGGAGGACGACGTCCTGATCGGCGTGAAGTCGTCGGCGCTGCGGCTCGGCGCAAGAACGCGCCCTGCCCTGTTCGCCTTCTATGCCGGGACGATCGCGCTGCTCGCCGCGGCGGGGAGTGCCGCCGGGCTCGCCTGGCCCTTCTTCGTGCTGCTCGCGTGCGGCGCCGCGCAGCTCGCCTGGCAGGCCCGGGACGTCGATCTCGACGATCCCGCCAGCTGCCTCGCCAAGTTCAAGTCGAACCGCCTGTTCGGCTGGCTGGTGCTCGCGGGAATCGTCGCCGGACAACCCGCCGCGTGACCAAGACATTCGATGCGGCTGCCTTCGTGCGTGGCCAGACCGCCATCGCCGCGCCGCCGCTGGTGCCCGAGATCAGGCTCCACCTCGCAACCGAGATCACGCCGCTGTGGGAGGCAACCGAGGCGAGCCTCGCCGCAGCCAACGTCGCCCCGCCCTACTGGGCCTTCGCCTGGCCCGGCGGGCAGGCCGTCGCGCGCTACCTGCTCGACCATCCCGAAACGGTGCGCGACGCACGCGTGCTCGACTTCGCATCCGGCTGCGGCATCGCCGCGATCGCGGCGGCGATGGCAGGTGCTGCGTCGGCAACCGCTTCCGATATCGACGCGATCGCCGCCGCTGCCGCTTCTCTCAACGCGGCGCTGAACGATGTGAGGATCGCGGTCGCGACCGACGACCTCACGCGCCACCCGTCCGGCGACTGGGATATCGTCCTCGCGGGCGACGTCTGCTACGAGCGGCCGATGGCGGAGACGGTTACGCCGTGGCTGCGCGCCCTGGCCGCGCGCGGCATTCCCGTGCTTATGGCCGATCCGGGCCGCGCCTACCTGCCGCAAAGCGGACTCGAGGAGATCGCGCGCTACGACGTGCCGACTTCGCTCGAGCTGGAGGACCGCACGACGCGCATGACGCGCGTTCTGCGCGTCACCGGCGCGCCTTGACCTCGGGAGGCACCGCGTTGACGATGCGATAGCGGATCAGCGCGTTGTCGATGGTCTGCATGGTCCGGCCGTGCCATTCCTTGTACGCGGTGTCGTAGTCCGGGAACGGACCGTGACATTCGAGCTGCAGGCCCTTCCGCATCTTCTCGAATGTCGCGTCCGCATATTCGCCGCCGACCACCCAGTACTCAGCCATCGCTCTGTCCTTCCCTCCTTCGTGCAACGACCGCTCAGACGACCCGTACGGTTCCCATCATGCCCGCTTCCTGGTGCTCGAGGATATGGCAGTGGAACATCCAGTCGCCGACCGGCTCGGCGACGAAGGCGATCTCGACCCGCTCGCCCGGATTCATCAGCACCGTGTCCTGGACCACGCGCCGCGGCAGCGCGGCACCGTTGCGCGACAGCACCGCGAAGGGCATGCCGTGCAGATGCATCGGATGATGCCAGGCCGTGTCGTTCCGCATTTCGAAGACATAGCTTCGCCCGCGCTCGAGCGTCAGCAGCGGCTCGTGCAGATGGCCCAGCACCGCGACGCCGTTGATGGTCCAGATCCGCCCCTGGCGCATGCGCTCGCGCATCCGCGCCACCGCCTCCCTTCCCCCGCCCTCGCGCATCGCGCGCATGACCTGCGGGTCCATCATGCCGCCGCCCAGCTCGATTCGGTGCCGCGCGGCGCGGCCGAGATCCGGCCGCGGCAGCGGATTGCCGGCCATCGCCGCCACCGCCCCGCGCGGCTGCGCGCTGCGCGCGCCGCCCTCGTAGACGAGATCCACCAGCTTGTACGCGCCGCGCGCATAGAACGAATCGACCACCGGGTACGGCCGGTCCGGCGCCGCGGTCATGTCGATGACGAGATCGGCGCGCATCGCCGGCCCGAGCACGATGCGGCCGTCTTCGGGGGCGTGCGGCTCGACCGGATGGCCGTCGACGGCAACGACCGTCGGCGCGTGTCCCTCGAAGGCCAACGCCATGACGCGCGCGTTGCTGGCATTGATCAGCCGCAGCCGCACCCGCTCGCCGGCCCGCACCCTGAATTCCGCCGGGACGCGGCCGTTGATCGTGACCGTATTGCCGAGCCGGCCGGCATGGCTCGCATCCATCGGGTTGCCGAAATCGCCGGCGATGGCCGCCTCGGGCGTCAGCCGCCAGTCGTCGAGCAGCCAGACCACGTCGCGGTCAACGGCAGTGCTCTCGCGCTCCTCGACGATGAAGGCGCCGGACAGGCCGCGCTCCACCTGCTCGGCGCTGCGCATGTGCGGGTGATACCAGAACGTCCCGGCATCGGGCAGGTCGAACTCGTAGACGAAGCGGCCGCCCGGTTCGATCGGCTTCTGCGTCAGGTTGGGCACGCCGTCCATCGCATTGGGCAGCCGCAGGCCGTGCCAGTGAACCGTGGTCGGCTCGGGAAGGCGGTTCTCGACCACGATGCGCGCCCGCTCGCCCTGGCGAAATCGCAGCACCGGGCCCGGCACCTTGCCGTTATAGGCCCAGACCTCGGTGTCGGGAGCGCCGCTGCCGATCAGCGCGGCGCGCGACGGACGAGGCGTAAGCGTCACCTCGGCCGCGGCGGCGGGCCGGTACGGCAGCGCCCATGCGGCCAGAGCCGCACCGCTGCCTTGCAGAATCTGCCTGCGCGAAAGGTCCATCGCCGTATTTACCGCTCCGTTCCCGTGGGAAGGTCAAGCCCGTTGCGTGCGCCGTCACGGTTCGCATGCATGGCTCGCGTGCCTGCCGCGCATTCGCGATTGCCGAGTCATGCGCCGCGCGTATACTGCGCCATCATGCCTGCGAGTCCCGAACTCTACCAACGCATCTACGACAACTTCCGCACGTCGATCTCGCGCTATGACTGCGGACAGCACTGCTCCAAGCACAACGACGGCGAGCCGGTATGCTGCACGACCCGGCACGCGGTCCCGATCATCGACCGCGCCGAGTGGAAGCTGCTGCGTGCGCGCACCGATCTGTGGCGGGTTTTCAAGCCTACCGACGCCTCCGGGCGCGAGATCGTCGCGGACCTGCACAAGCAGTGCATGGCCGTCGAATGCAAGGGTGCGCGCCATTGCGAGCGCGAAAACCGCTCGATGGCCTGCCGCAGCTTCCCGTTCTTCCCGTATTTCACCCGCGCGCGCGAACTCGTCGGCCTGGCCTATTACTGGATCTTCGAGGACCGCTGCTGGGTGATGAGCAATCTCGGCATCGTCGACGCGGCGTTCATCCGCGAATTCGTCGCCGCGCACGAGCTGCTGTTCGAGCACGACGAGGACGAGAAGGAGAGCATGATCGAGCATTCGGCCTATATGCGCCGGGTGTTCAGCCGCTGGAACCGCATCATCCCGCTGATCGGGCGCGAGGGCGGCTATTTCGCGGTCGAGCCGCGCACCCATGCGATTCGCCCGGCCACCCTCTCCGAATTCGGCCGGCACGGGCCCTACGCGGAGGAAAGCCCCAAGGAAGCGCCGGCCGCCGTCGCCGCCGAATAGCCGCGCGGAACCGTCAAGGTCCGGCGGCGTTAAGCCTGCGGTCTCGCGATAGGGAGAGCTCCATGATGCGTGTGGTCGCCATCATTGCATTGGCCGCCGCGCTCCCGGCCTGCGGCAGCTTCGGCACCCGGACGATCAGCGGCGACGAGAACCAGGTAGTCCTGAGCGCCGCCGACCAGCAAAAGGCGCAGCAGCACTGTGCGTCCTACGGCAAGGACGCCATCAATATCGGCCAGGCCTCGGACGGCAAAGTCACCTACGCCTGCCGGCCGCGGCGGACCTGAGCCGGGGCGCCGCGGGTCAGCGGAACAGGAACGTGCCCAGGACGACCCAGCGCCGCGCTTCGGCCTCGTGCCCGGCGCGCGCGACAAGCGGCGTCGTATAGTGCCAGAACGGCAGGCGGTAGATGGTGAGGCCGCCTTCGGTGTTGACGTCGGCCATTTCGGTGAAATGGCCGTCGCGCGCATAGACCAGATACTGCCGTGCCGCGCGCGGACTGCCGAAACTGACGTGGAAATCGACATACCCGCCGGCCGCGCGCGGGTCTTCCGGGTGATGGTCGGTATGCGGACCGGCATAGTCGCCCGGCCCGTAGCACAGCACCTGCTGGCCGAATCTCCGGTCGAGGGCGCGGCCTGCCACCGCCTCGGCGAAGCCGCGGAAGCTGTCGGAGCGCATCATGGCGATGAGGCCGATCCGCTCGGCCGCCTCCCAAGCCTTGCCGGTCCGGCGCTCGAGATAGGCGGTGCGCACGCGGGCCGTCTTGGGCAGCCGCTCCTGATAATTGCGCGTCTGATTGGCGATCGATCCGGGCGGGATCGGCGCGGCGAGCGGCCGCAGCGTCGCGAGCATGCGCCGGTCGAGCAGCGCGTGCGCCGCCCGCGCCTTCGCCGGATCGATCGCACCCTGCAGGGCGACGAACTGCCGGTCCGCCTCCAGGAGCGCGCCGCGCAGCGCGGCGTCCCGCCTCTCAAGAATGCGGCGGCCCTTCGGCGTGAGCAGATCGGCGAATTCCGCGGGAAACCTCTTCATCACCCCTCTGCCGTCTCGTCAAAGCCGCTTCGGTCGAAGCTGCCCTGGCAGCTTGAAGCACAGCAGCACGTGCGACCTCAAGCAATGGGGCATCGTCGCCCATGGAGATCATCAGACTCGCAAGCGGTGTGGAAAACCGGCGCTGGTCGGACTAGCCTCCAACCGATGAAACGGCGCCTTGCGACAATTCTCGTGGCAGATGTCGCAGGTTATTCCAGCCTCATGGAGGCCGATGAGGAAGGAACGGCCGCGCGCATGGCTGCCTGCCGCGGCATCGCCGATGCCGAGATCGCGAGGACCGACGGCCGCCTGTTCAAGGCAATGGGCGACGCGATCCTCGCCGAGTTCGCCAGCCCGATAAACGCGGTGCGCTGCGCAATCGGCATCCGCGACGCGCTGGCCCTGGCCGGGCGGGATCATGAGCAACCGCTAACGATGCGGTTCGGCCTGCACCTCGCCGACGTGCTCGTCGAGGGCGACGACCTGATCGGCGATGGCGTCAATCTCGCCGCCCGCATCCAGCAGGCCGCCGAACCGGGGAGCATCGACCTTAGCGGCGCGCTGTTCGAACAGATTCGCCGGACGTCGCCCTATACCTTCGAGGATCGGGGTAGGCAGCGCTTTCGTAACATCGCCGAGCCGGTGCACGTCTACCGCCTGCGCGGCGACATCCGGCGGCATCCGGGCCAGATTACCCACGCGCGGACCGAACCGCGCCTTGCCCGGCGACCGCAGTCGATCGCGGTCATGCCCTTCGAGGTGCAGGCCGGCGACGAGGATCGGCGCTTCCTCGCCGAGGGCTTGGCCGAGGAGCTGATCTTCGAGCTCGGGCGGTTCCGCAAGCTGTTCGTGACCTCGCGCCTTGCGACGCGGGCGCTCGACGACATGCAGGCAGACCCGCGCACGGCGGGCGAGCGGCTCGGCGTGCGCTACATGCTCACCGGTTCCATCCGCCGGCTCGGTGCGCAGGTCCGGCTGTCGCTGACGTTGAGCGAGACGGAAGCCGGGACGGTGGTCTGGAGCCACCGGCTCAGCGAGCCACTTGGCGAACTGATCGAACATCTCGACGAGCTGGTGAGGCATGTCGCCTCGACCGTGCTCGGCCGCATCGAGGAAAGCGACATCGCGACCGCGCGGAGGCTCAAGCCGGAGTCGATGACCGCTTATGAGTTCCATCTGCGCGGCCTCGAGCATCACCGGCTCGGCGGCGTGACCGACGAGAATCTGCGCCAGGCCGTTCAATGGTTCACACGCGCGATCGAGGCCGATCCCAGCTTCGCCCGGCCCAAGGCGATGCTGGTCTGCGCCTGGTCGCACCTGTCCGATTTCGATCTCGCCGCTGGCACCCGTCATGTCGAGCGCGCGCTGGAGCTCGACCCCAACGATCCCGACGCCAACCGGATCATGGGCTCCATCAAGATGGGCGCCGGCGAGTTCGAGGCGTCGCGGCAATACCACGAGAAGGCGATGGCACTCAGCCCGTCCGACGCCTATATCAGGGGACGCTCGGCCGCGTTCTACATCTTCGCGGGCGAGCCGGAACGGGCGTTAAAGCTGCTGGACGAAGCAGAGGTGCTCGACCCGTTTCTGCCGGTCTGGTGCGTAGAGGAGCGGGTGGCCGCACTCTATATCTTGGACCGCTTCGAGGAGGTACTGGCCGCCGGCCGGGCGCTGCCGTTCCAGACCCGCCGCTCGCGCCTTTACCGGGCCGCCTCGCACGTCGCGCGCGGCAATGTCGCGCGCGCCCGGCAGATCGTTGACGAGGCTCTGGCCGCGGCAGCCGGTCTGACCACCGACTACATCCAGAAGGGCGAGTTCTATCGCGACCCGGCGGTGAAACAGCTGCTGATCGACCGGCTCGTCGAGGCCGGATTGCCGTGTCCTGCAGTTGCAAGGGCATCCTGAGCGATCGCGACGGCCGCGACGTCGCCGTCCGCCTGACGCTTTATTCTAGTGAAGCAGCCTGATCGCCGAGAATGCGGCGAAGCCGAGGAGCGTCGCCAGCGTGAAATTCTTCAGCCAGTACGCGATCGCCACGGTCAGGAGGCCGCCGATCAGATAGTCGTTGCCCAGCGAAAGGTCCACCGCCCCGGTCTGCCGGTCGAAGACGAGACCCATCGCCAGCAGCGAAGCGATGATCGCCGGCGCCGCCAGCTCGAGCGCCTCGCGCGCCAGAGGCGGCAGGACGATGCGCCGGGCGAACGCGAAGGCGATGCTGCGGACGGCAAGAATGCTCGCCGCCATCGCGGCAATCGCGACCGAGGGCTCGATCATGCCCGCCGCCCGACGATCCGTCGTCCCGCCATGACGGCCGCAACCGCGGTTGCGCAGCTCAGCAGCAGGCCGAGATTGTGCGGAAGATCGCGGAAAATGACCAGACCTGCGGCCGCCGCCAGTGCCGCCGCGGCTCCGCCGCGCAGCCGCAGGTATGGGGCCAGCAGGCCGGCGAAGCAGGCATAGGCGAGGAAGTCGAGGCCGAGATCGCGACCGACGACAGCGAGCCGGTCGCCGAGGACCACGCCCGCCGCCGTGCCGATCAGCCACGACACATAGGTGATCAGCGACACGGCGAGAAAGAACGCGTTCCGTCGCCCGGGCGAAAGGGGCTCGGAGAACCGCAGCTTGGCCAGGAAGAAGATCGTGTCCACCATGAGGAAGGCAAGAACCGCCTTCAGCCAGCCCGGCATCGGGCGGATGTGGTCGATCAGCGCTATGCCGTAGAGCATCAGGCGCAGGCTAAGGAGCGCGGTGACGAGCGCGATGACCGGAAGCGCCGCCCCGGACGCGACGAGCTCGAGCCCGGTGAACTGCGCGGCGCCCGAATAGACGAGGCCCGACATCGCGACCGCTTCGAGACCGGTCAGGCCCGCGGCAACCGCAAGGGCGCCGAAGATCATGGCGGTGGGAACGATCGACGCCATGAACGGCGCCAGCAGGCGCAGCGCCACCCGGAACTCGGCCGCGAAATCCTGCCACGTCATCGCCATCGGTGCGGATGCTCCCCCTCGTCCGGATTTCCCGCGATCCTAAGCAGGGAATCCGGCGAAGCACGCGCCGACGCGGCATGGTAGCGATGCGCACCGCGCGGGCGGGTCCCGCCCGCGCGGTGCGCCCGCTTGCCGCTTACTCCTTCCGGAACGAGTCCCCACCGACGGAGAGGACGCCGTCGACAATGGTGCCGGTCGCCGTGAATCCGGAATCGTCGACGAAGTGCAGCGACGAGCCCTGGACCGTGTAGCGTCCCCTGTAGGCGCTCCGGCGCTCGCCGCGCGCCTCGTCGTAGCGGCCGTTCGGCAGCAGCTCGAGACGGATGAACCCGTTCTCCGTCACCCACATGCCGACAACATCCAACTGTCGCGTCGCGGCCCCTGACGCGGCCGGACCTGCCGGCTGCGCCAGGGACAGCGTCGGGACAACCGCCAGCGACGCGACGGCCAGTACGATCAGGATCTTCATGAGCTTTCCTTCTCCCTGGTTCAGAAAGGGCTGGCCGTATGGCGCACGACGATTTCGCTGACGTCGACATCGTCGGGCTGCGCGATGGCGAAGCCGATCGCGCGGGCCACGGCGTCCGCCGAAAGCACGATCTTGCGGAAGCTCCTCATGCCCTCGGCCGCCGCGGGATCGGAGATCGTGTCGGCAAGCTCCGACTCGGTCGCACCGGGCGAGATGACGGTGACGCGGATGTCGGGGCTCTCCTGTCGCAGGCCGTCGGAGATCGCCCAGACGGCGTACTTGGTCGCGCAGTAGACCGCCGCCGTCGGAAAAACCGCATGGCCGCCGATCGAGGAGAGGTTGACGAAGTGGCCATGACCCTGCCGCTTCATGACCGGCAGTCCGGCGGCGATGCCGTTCAGCACGCCGCGGATGTTGACGTCGATCATCCGGTCCCACTCGTCGACCTTCAGCACGTCGAGCCGCGACAGCGGCATGATGCCGGCATTGTTGACGATCGCGTCGAGGCGGCCGAATTCGGCCTGCGCGAAGGCCACGAAGGCCCCGACATCCTCGCGACGGGTGACATCGACGGCGCGGAAGCGGGCCGAGCCGCCGGCCGCGCGGATTTCGGCCGAGCGTTTCTCGAGGCGATCGATGCGGCGGGCGCCGAGGACGACGTGCGCGCCCCTGGACGCGAGATGACGCGCCGTCGCCTCGCCGATGCCGCTGCTCGCCCCCGTTATGGCGACGACCTTGTTCTTGATGTTCGACATGGGATTCCTCGTACTTCCTGAGTTGCAATTCTGCGAGTGCGCGGGCCGCTCTCTCTCCTGCCCGGCCGCAGCGCGATGCCGCGCGGGGCGGATCTCTTGAGCAGGGCGACTGCCGCACGCTGCGAAGATGGTTCCGGCGCGGCGAGGTCCGGTAGACCGAAGCTCTCGGATCATTGCCTAATCCTCCAAACCCTGCTGCCCGGGGATATGCGATGCGGTATGATCCGCCGCAGAAATCAACGATTTGCGGGAGTCTCCGATGGATCGGCAGGACGAGCTGGCGGCGCTGATTGCACGATTCGCCACGACAGACGGCGTCCACCAGACTGCCATTCCGCGCGTCGTGCTGATCCGCTCGTCCCGGCCGAGCGAACCGCTGCACGCCCTGCAGCAGCCGGCCATCTGCATCGTCGCCCAGGGACGCAAGCAGGTGATGCTCGGCAAGGACGTCCTCGTCTACGACCGCACACAGTTCCTGGTGGCGTCGGTCGACGTGCCGCTCGTCGGCCAGATGATCGAGGCGAGCCCGGAGAAGCCCTATCTCTGCTTCCGCCTCGACCTCGACCCCGGCATGCTCGGCGCCCTGATCATGGAGCTCGGGCTGGCGGACGACGACAGGTCGCCGCCCGCACCCGGCATGTTCCTGAGCCTCGTCACGCCGGAGCTGCTGGACGCCTCGATCCGGCTGCTGCGGCTGCTGGAGACGCCGCGCGACATCGCGGCCCTGGCACCGCTGGCCGAGCGCGAGATCCTGTACCGCCTGCTGCGGGTCGGCGATGCGGTCCGCCTGCGCCAGATCGCGCATGCTGACAGCAAGCTGCGGCAGGTCAACCGCGCCATCGCCTGGATCAAGCAGCACTTCGCCGAGCCGTTCAGCATCGAGGCGGTCGCAGCCGAAGCGCGCATGAGTCCGTCCGCGCTGCACCAGCATTTCAAGACAGTGACCGCGATGAGCCCGCTGCAGTACCAGAAGCAGCTGCGACTGCAGGAGGCGCGCCGCCTGATCTTCAGCCAGGCGCTCGATGCGGCGACGGCCGGCCACACGGTGGGCTACGAAAGTCCTTCGCAGTTCAGCCGCGAATACCGCCGCATGTTCGGCGCGCCGCCCGTGCGGGACATCGCGAAGCTGAGGACGCTGGAGGACTTTGCCCTGATGGCGGAGCCCGTGGTGGGTGGCGGGCCGACAGCCGGCACTCTATAGTCGCCGGCTTTCACGGAGCCGCGCCTGTCCACGACCGAAGTCAAGGCATTGCAGCACGACGAGCGCGTCGCCTATGCGCTGATGGCCGTGTCGCCGGCGCTGTTCGCGAGCAACGTGCTGGTCGCGCGCGCGGTCGCAGACACCCTGCCGCCGGTGGCGCTGGCGCTCGGGCGCTGGGGCATTGCGGCCCTGCTGCTGCTGCCGCTCGCGGCGAAGCCGCTGTGGCGGGCCCGGCGCGCGGTGCGGCGCGAGCTGTTCGACCTGTTCGTGCTCGGCGTGCTCGGCATGGTGATCTGCGGCGCCGTCGTCTATATCGGCGCGCAGACGACCACGGCGACCAATATCGGCCTGATTTATGCGGCCTCGCCGGTGTTCATGATCGTGCTGGCGCGCGTCTTCTACGGCGAAACGATGTCGGCCGTGCAATCGCTCGGCGTGGCGCTGTCCCTGGCCGGCGTCGTCACCATCATCGCGCGCGGCGATCCCGGCGTCCTGCTCGGCCTGACCTTCACCGTGGGCGACCTCTATATCCTGGGCTGCTCGTTCTCGTGGGCGGTCTACACGGTCTGGCTCCAGCACCGCCCGTCGGCCCTCGCCGCCACGCCGCGCTTCACCGCCATCACCATCGCCGGGGTCGCGGCCCTCGTGCCGCTGCTGTTCGTCGAGGCGGCGATGACCGGCGCGCCGCGGCTGGACGCCTTCACCCTCGGCACGATGCTGTTCCTCGCCATCGTGCCCGGCATCGGCGCGTACCAGACCTACGCCTTCGTCCAGCGCCGGCTCGGCACCAGCCGCACCTCGCTGCTGATGTATCTGATTCCGATCTACAATGCCGGGCTCGCCTGGGTGCTGCTGGGCGAGACGCTGCGCCCCTATCATTTCATCGGCACCGCGATGGTGCTGCCGGGCATCTGGCTCGCCACGCGGCGCGGCCGGCCCTAATATCCGCCGCCGATGCCCTACGCCTCGCTCCGCGATTTCATCACCAGGCTCGAGCGCGAGGGCCGGCTCGTGCGCGTGCGCGAGCCGGTCTCGACCGTGCTGGAGATGACCGAGATCCAGACCCGCCTGCTCGCCGAGCAGGGGCCGGCCGTGCTGTTCGAGCATGCGCTGAAGGCCGACGGCACGCGGTCGGAGATGCCCGTGCTGGTCAACCTGTTCGGCACGGTCGAGCGCGTCGCCTGGGGCATGGACCGCACGCCCGACCGGCTGCGCGAGGTCGGCGAGACGCTCGCCTTCCTGCGCCAGCCCGAGCCGCCGGGCGGCTGGCGCGAGGCGCTGGAGCTGCTGCCGCTGGCGAAGACCGTGCTGTCGATGAAGCCGAAGGCGGTCGGCACGGCGCCCTGCCAGGAGGTGGTGCTGACCGGCGCCGACGTCGATCTCGGCCGCCTGCCGATCCAGACCTGCTGGCCGGGCGAGCCGGCGCCGCTGATCACCTGGCCCCTGGTCGTGACGCGCGGTCCGACCGCGCGTCGTGAAGACGCACACAATCTCGGCATCTACCGCATGCAGGTGACGGGCCGGAACACGACCCTGATGCGCTGGCTGCGCCATCGCGGCGGCGCGCAGCATCATGCGCGCTGGGCGCAGGAGAAGCGCGAGCCGCTGCCGGCTGCCGCGGTGATCGGCGCCGATCCCGGCACGATCCTGGCGGCCGTGACGCCGGTGCCCGACACGCTGTCCGAATACCAGTTCGCCGGCCTGCTGCGCGGCAGGCGGGTCGAGCTGGTGGACTGCAAGACCGTTCCACTGCAGGTGCCCGCCGAGGCCGAGATCGTCATCGAGGGCCATGTCTCGCTCGACGACTACGGCGACGAGGGCCCCTACGGCGACCACACCGGCTACTACAACGCCGTCGAGAAATTCCCGGTGTTCACCGTCAGCGCCATCACCATGCGGCGCGACCCGATCTATCTATCGACCTTCACGGGCCGGCCGCCCGACGAGCCCTCGGTGCTCGGCGAGGCACTCAACGAGGTGTTCGTGCCGCTGCTGCAGCAGCAGTTTCCCGAGATCGCCGATTTCTGGCTGCCGCCCGAAGGCTGCTCCTACCGCATCGCCGTGGTCTCGATCCGCAAGGCCTATCCGGGCCACGCCAAGCGCGTGATGATGGCGGTGTGGTCGTATCTGCGCCAGTTCATGTACACGAAATGGGTCATCGTCGTGGACGACGACATCGACGCGCGCGACTGGAAGGACGTGATGTGGGCGGTCTCGACCCGCATGGACCCGGCGCGCGACATCACCGTCGTCGAGAACACGCCGATCGACTATCTCGATTTCGCCGCGCCCGAGTCCGGCCTCGGCTCCAAGATCGGCCTCGACGCCACCAACAAATGGCCGCCCGAAACGAAGCGCGAATGGGGCACCAAGCTCCGCATGGCCGACGCGGTCGTGCGCACGGTCACCGAGAAATGGCCGCGCCTCGGCCTGCCCGGGTCGGGCCGGCCGATCTGGAAGTGAAAGGCCACCTGCCGCAGAGGTCCGGTGCGATGGCTTCCGCAATTCAGATTCCGAGTCTGCCGCCGGACATCCGTTTTGAGCGGATGCGGGCAACGGACGAGGATTTCGAATTTTCGTTCGCGGTGAAACACGCCGCCCTCGGACCGTATATCGTCGAACGCTGGGGCTGGGACGAGGAGTTCCAACGCGGCGTTCACCGGACGCGCTTCGACGAGAAGCCGTTCTTCAGAATCGCCATGGAGGAGCGGTCCATCGGCATGGTATCGCTCATGTCCTCAGCCTCCTGCATACGGTTTGGCGAGTTCTACCTGTTTCCGGACCTTCACGGCCGGGGACTGGGGACCCGGGTTCTGCGGCACTGCCTCCGCCTCGCCGACGAGATTGGCCTGCCTGTGCGGCTGGAGTATCTGAAATGGAACCGCGTCGGCTCGCTCTACAAGCGTCATGGCTTCCAGGTGACCGGCGAGACGGATATCCACATCCTGATGGAACGCCAGCCAGGCGCATCTTGGGATGCGCGTTGACGCCCGATGCCGCGCTCGAAGGCAGTCGAATACGTAGTAACCGCATTGATATCGCTCTTGCAGAACCCGGATCATGCGCTAATTCCGTAGCAATCGCCCTGCTACGGTTGACCCGGTTCCATGGACTATCTCCTCGCGCTCGCCGCCGATCCGACCGCGTGGGCGGCGCTCGCCACCCTGATTGCGATGGAGGTGGTGCTCGGGATCGACAACCTGATCTTCATTTCGATCCTGACCAACAAGCTGCCCGAGCATCAGCGCGACGGTGCCCGGCGCCTCGGCATCAGCCTCGCCCTGATCATGCGCCTTGCCCTGCTCGGCACCGTCGCCTTCATCGTTCAGCTCACCACGCCGCTGTTCGAGCTGTTCGGACACGGCTTCTCGTGGCGCGACCTGATCCTGCTGGCCGGCGGCCTGTTCCTGGTGTGGAAGGCGACCAAGGAGATCCACCACAACGTCGACCCGAATCCCGGGCCCGACATGTTCGACATCAAGGCCGCGACGATCGGCTACACCGCGGCAATCGGGCAGATTCTCCTGCTGGACCTCGTCTTCTCGATCGACAGCATCGTCACCGCCGTCGGCATGACCGACCACATCCCGATCATGGTCATCGCCGTGATCGTCGCCGTGGTGGTGATGCTGCTGGCCGCCAACCCGCTCGCCAACTTCATCGCCGCCAACCCGACGATCGTCATGCTGGCGCTGGGCTTCCTGCTGATGATCGGCACGACCCTGATCGCCGAAGGATTCGGCGCGCACGTGCCGAAGGGCTATATTTACGCCGCCATGGCGTTCTCGGCGCTGGTCGAGGGCCTAAACATGCTGGCGCGCCGCGCGCGGAAGCGGCGCGAGGATGAACGCGCCACGGCGCAGCCGACCGGACGGAAGCCGCATTAACCATGTTCCCGTCGCCGGACGCCGCGGGGCGGATGGATCCGCACGCGGGCAGCGGCGAATCATGCGGCGAAAGACGCGAATCCGCCCGAAGCGTTAGCGCATTGTTATCAAATCGCGCGCAATCTGTCGGCGAATTCAACCGCCTGCAAAGCCACGCAAGAGGGCTTCACCAATGCGCCGCGTCCTGCTCTTCGCGTTCGGGTTCGTGTTCGCCGGTCTTACCGCCGCCTCCTTCCTCGTCCCGACGTCGCAGTCGAGCGAAAGCCGTTTCCTGCCGATGCTCGGCAACGACGTCGTCCTGCACATGATGGCGATCGCCGGCGCCGCCGGGTCCGCTGCCGATCCCGATGCGGCGGCGCGCCTCGAGGCCGCCATCAGCTTCGAGGATGCGCGCCGGGTCGTCGATCTCGCCGCCGCCTCCGCCTCGGCCGCCTGGTGCGGCGTCGAGTGGCGGCGCGGCAACCTGGAGAACCTCATGGCCGCCGAGCGCGGCACCGGCCGGCGCAACACCGAGGCGCTCGCCTACGTCGCCAGACTGCACCAGGTCGCGATGGAGATGTTCGAGCGCGACCTGCGCTCGACCTCGGTCTGTCCGGAGCACCACAAGCGCGAGGTGATGCAGTTCCTCGCCGGCCGCTGGCGCACCGGCGTGGCGGTCGCGCTAGACAGCGGCCCCGTCGAAAACGGGTCCGCCCGGCCGTAGCCGCACGCCGCGGCGCAGCTTGCGCCACGGCAGAGCCGCCGGATCGACCGGCATCGGACCCGGCGCCGCGCACACCAGCACCTCCGCCGCGATCGGCTGGAAATCGGCGCGGAAATGCACCGAGCTCTTGAGGCCGAGCACGCGCTGCCGGACCGGCTCGACCCCGACATGCCGGAACATCTCCTGGTCCGCGGCCTGCGCCTTCTGGCTGGCGACGACCACGCGGACGCCGTTGCGGCGCAGCAGCGCCATCGGCCCCAGCCGCATGCGCGAGCCCCTGTAGAACGGGCCGGTACACTGGAACGCGCCGCTCCCGACCCGCTCGACCGTGAACGGGCCGGTGACCGGCGTCTGCCTTTCGCCGCGGATGACCGACTTGCCGCCGAGCGCGAATTCGAGCGTCGCGCCCGGCCCCGCTTCCTCCGCCCGCTTCGCCGCCTCGGGATCGATCAGCAATCCCAGCACCGCGTCCCGGGCATCGAGCCGCAGCATCGCCTCGAGCAGGCCTGTCGTGTCGCCGTTGCCGCCGGCGCCGGGGTTGTCCTGGGTGTCGGCGATCACCACCGGCGGCCCGCCGGGCGCCGAACGCACCATGGCGCGGCGCACTGCGTCATCCGGAGACAGGATCTCCGGCTGGAAGCGGCCTTCGACGGCAATCGCGTCCGCGGCCAGGTCCTCGACGGCGCGCATGACCGCTTCACGGTCGAAGCCGTAGCCGAACACGGCCGGCCCGCAATCGGCGAAGTCGGCGGCCGGGAAGCCGGGCGTGAACGACAGGGCGACGCCGCTGCGCGCCTCGACCGCCGCGAGCCGCGCATAGAGCGCCCTGGCCGGGTCGACCAGGGTACATTGCGCGGTCAGCGGGATCAGGAACGGAAGCTGCCGGAAGGCGCGCGCCGGCGCCTCGCCGCGCCGCAGGATCTCCTCGAGCAGCGGCAGCACGCGCCGGCCGGTATCGGCCATGTCGACATGCGGATAGGTGCGGTAGGCGATCAGGCCCTCGGCGCCGTCGATCATCGCGCGCGTCACGTTGGCATGCAGGTCGAGCGAGGCGACGACCGGTACGCGCGGCCCCACCGCCCGGCGCACCCGGCGCAGGATCTCCCCTTCCCCGTCGTCGATGTGCTCGGCGACCATGGCGCCGTGCAGGTCGAGATAGACCGCGTCGACCGGCCCGATCTCGTCCAGCCGGCGCAGGATGGTCGCGCCGACATGCTCGAACGCCTCGCACGTCACATGCGCCGAGGGCGATGCGTTGGCCCAGACCAGCGGCTGCACCTTGTGGCCGGCCGCCTGGGCCGCCTCGATGAAGCCGGCAATACCGAGATTGACGCCGCGCACCGCGTCGAGCACGGCCGGGCCGACCGAAAGCGGCGGCCAGCCGCCGCCGTGCCGGAAATGCTCGAGCCCGGCCCTGGTCGGCGCAAAGGTATTGGTTTCGTGCTGGAATCCGCCGACGGCAATGGTCGCCAAGTTCGTTCCCCCGTTGGAGCGCGCCAGACTAGGCGACCGCGACGGCACCGGCCAAGCAGGCTTTTGAACGCTTCGGCTGCGGGGGCGGCCAGAACCCGCCTCTGCCCGGAATCCGGGCACAATTGTCCGTGACCGGGCGCGCGACTCCCGCCAACTGCCCTATATTGCAGGAATGGAGAACTTCCTCGGACAGCACGAAGGGGCGATCCGGCTCGGCATGTTCGTCGGCATCCTGGTGCTGATGGGCCTGGCCGAGAGCCTGGTGCCGCGCCGCGTGCTTTCGGCATCGCGCGGCTTCCGCTGGGTCAACAATCTGGCGCTGATCGCGGTCGGCACCGGCGCGCTGCGCCTCGTCTTTCCGGTCCTCGCGGTGGCGTTCGCCGTGTTCGTCGCGGAGCGCGGCTGGGGCCTGTTCAATGCGATCGCCGCGCCATACTGGCTCGCGGTGATCGGGTCGTTCCTGGCGCTCGATTTCGTCATTTATCTCCAGCACCGGCTGTTCCATGCGGTGCCGCTGCTGTGGCGGCTGCACATGGTCCACCACGCCGACCCCGATATCGACGCCACCACCGGCGTGCGTTTCCATCCGATCGAGATCGTGCTGTCGATGCTGATCAAGTTCGGCGCCGTCGCGGTGCTGGGAGCGCCCGCGCTCGCAGTGCTGCTGTTCGAGATCGTGCTCAACGCGACCTCGATGTTCAACCACGCCAACTGGCGCCTGCCGCTTGGGTTGGACCGCGTGCTGCGCCGGCTGGTGGTGACACCAGACATGCACCGCGTCCACCATTCGGTGATACCGCGCGAGACCAACAGCAATTTCGGCTTCAATTTCCCGTGGTGGGACCGGCTGTGCGGCACCTATCGCGACCAGCCCGCGGCCGGCCATGACGGCATGACGATCGGCCTGTCCCAGTACCAGGACCAGCGCCGCCAGGGCCTGGTCTGGATGCTGCTGCTGCCGTTCACGGGTACGACAGGCGCCTATCCGCGGCGACCCAGTCCAAACTCGCTCAAGCCGTCCTGAGCGCCGCTCCGATAAGGGGTTGGGTACGGTGTCGGCGGTCGGATAGACTGCCCGCCCTTTCCGAGTCCGGAGCACCCATGGCCACGCTCGTCGACAGCGATCTCGATTTCCTCACCGACCTGCTCGCCCGCGCGCGCCGCGCCGGCGCCGACGCCGCCGACGCAGTGTTCGTCCAGGGCACCTCGATCAGCCACGCGCGCCGGCTCGGCAAGCTGGAGAAGCTGGAGCGTTCGGAAGGACAGGACCTCGGCCTGCGCGTCTTCGTCGGCAAGCGCCAGGCGATCGTCTCGTCCTCCGACCGTTCGGCCGGGGCGGTCGACGAGCTGGTCGAGCGCGCCGTGGCGATGGCGCGGCTGGCACCGGAGGACCCGTTCTGCGGCCTTGCCGACCCGGCGGAGCTGGCGCGCGAGATCCCCGACCTCGACCTGTTCGATCCGGTCGAGCCGGACGCCGAAACGCTGGTCGAGCGCGCCCGCGCCGCCGAGGAGACCGCGATGGCGGTCCCCGGCATCACCAATTCCGAAGGCGCCGAGGCGGGCTGGGGCTCGACGCGGATTGCGCTGGCGGCCTCCAACGGCTTCGCTGCGCGTTATGCGCGCTCCTCGCACAGCGTCAGCGTTGCGGTCCTTGCCGGAGCGGGCACGGGCATGGAACGCGATTACGACTTCGCCACCGCCGTGTTCGGCAGCGACCTCGAATCGCCGGAGACGATCGGACGGCGCGCCGCCGAGCGCACGCTCAGGCGCCTCAACCCGCGCAAGGTCGAGACCTGCAAATGCGCGATCGTCTACGACCCGCGCGTATCGGGCGGGCTGGTGCGACATCTCGCGGGCGCCATCAACGGCACTGCGATCGCGCGCGGCACCAGCTTCCTCAAGGACAGGATGGGCCAGCGCCTGTTCCCCGAGGCGATCACCATCATCGACGATCCGTTCAGGAAGCGCGGACTGAACTCCAGGCCGGTCGATGGCGAGGGGATCGCACCCCAGCGCCGCGCCATCATCGACAAGGGCGTGCTGACGACCTGGCTGCTCGACCTGCGCTCGGCGCGCCAGCTCGGCCTGAAAAGCACCGGTCACGCGGCGCGCGGCACGACCTCGCCGCCCGGACCGTCGGCGAGCAACCTCTACCTCGAGGCCGGCAAGGTCTCGCGCGAAGCGCTGATCGGCGGGGTCAAGAAGGGCCTCTACGTCACCGAATTCATCGGCATGGGCATCAACAACGTCACCGGCGATTACAGCCGGGGCGCTGCCGGCTTCTGGATCGAGAACGGCGAGCTGACCTTCCCGGTCAGCGAGGTCACGGTCGCGGGCAACCTGCTCGACATGTTCCAGCGCATCACCGCCGCCGCCGACCTCACCTTCCGCTACGGCGTCGACGCACCGACCCTGCAGATCGACCAGCTCACGCTGGCAGGCAGATAGGCCCATGGCGCCTCATTGCGCCGCTTCGAGCTCCGCGATCAGCTGGTTCATCTCGGCGATTTCCCGGACCTGACTCTCTATGATCTGGTCCGCGAGCTTTCGGACACGCGGGTCGCTGATCTGCGCCCGCTCGCTGGTCATGATCGCGATCGAGTGGTGGGGGACCATCGCTTTCATATAGGGGACGTCGTCGACGGTCGCCTGGCTGCGGACGAGCCACAGCGCGCCCGCGAACACCGCGATGCTGCCGACAAGGATCGCGACGTTCACCCGCCTGTTCTCGTACATTTTCAGCATGAAACCGAGCATGATGACGGCCATCGTGGCGCCCATCACCAACGCCATCCAGACACGCGTCTGACTGAACCGGACATGGTCCAGCGCGTAGGTGTTCAGATACATGAGAGCGTACATCGCGACGGTCGACGTCGCGATCATCGCGCCGAAGCGGGCGTAGCTCATCGGACTCTCCTGGTTGTCGCCGGACCGGCGGCGCAAGCCTTCCATGACAACCTGCTACCGACCTTGCGGTTCCGTTTCCCGGCCGTTGCGGCCGGTCTGCCGCCGGGTCTGCGCCCTCTACGGCCTCACGCCCGCTCGCGGGTGGCGCTGAAGCGGATGTCGGGCCACTTCTCGGTGGTCCAGTTCAGCTCCCAGGCATTGCGCGCGAGATAGACGGGAGCGCCGTCGCGGTCCTCGCTCATGGCGCTCTGGTTGCCGTCGATGAAGTCCTTGAGCGTCTTCGCATCGTCGGCCGAAACCCAGCGCGCCGTCTCGTAAGGTGCCTGCTCGAAGCCGATCCTGATCTTGTATTCGCCCTCGATGCGCGTCGCCAGCACCTCGAGCTGCAGCGGGCCGACCACGCCGACGATCCAGTCGGAGCCGAGCACGGGCCGGAACACCTGCGTCACCCCCTCCTCGGCGAGGTCCTCGAGCGCCTTGCGCAGCTGCTTGGCGCGCATGGGATCGCCGAGCCGCACGCGGCGCAGGATCTCGGGCGCGAAATTGGGAATGCCGGTGAAGCGGATCGCCTCGCCTTCGGACAGCGTGTCGCCGACGCGGAGCGTGCCGTGGTTGGGAATGCCGATGATGTCGCCGGGCCACGCCTCCTCGACCAGTTCGCGGTCCTGGGCGAAGAAGAAGATCGGCGCCTGCACGGCCATCGTCTTGCCCGAGCGCAGATGCCTGAGCTTCATGCCGCGCTTGAAGCGGCCCGAGCATACCCGCATGAAGGCGATGCGGTCGCGGTGATTGGGGTCCATGTTGGCCTGGACCTTGAACACGAAGCCGCTGACCGCGGGGTCGTCGGGCGAGACTGCGCGCGGCTCCGCGCTCTGCACGCGCGGCGGCGGCGCATGCGCCACCAGCCCGTCGAGCAGCTCGCGCACCGAAAAGTCCTTCAGGGCGCTGCCGAAATAGACGGGCGTCAAATGCCCCTCGCGATAGGCCTGCAGGTCGAACTCGGGGCACGCCGTCTTCGCCAGCTCGATCTGCTCCTCGAGCTCGGCGCGCTGCGCGGCCGGCAGCGCATCCAGGCTGCCGCCGGCTTCCGCACCGGCCGCCGTCTCGGCGCTGACGATGCGGTTCTGCGTCAGATCCCAGCAGCCGGCGAAGCGGCCGCCCATGCCGATCGGCCAGACGCGCGGGGTCGTCTCCAGCGCCAGCATGCTCTGGATCTCGTCCATCAGCTCGAACGGGTCGCGGCCCTCGCGATCGACCTTGTTGACGAAGGTGGTGATCGGAATGTCGCGCAGCCGGCAGACCTCGAACAGCTTGCGCGTCTGCGCCTCGATGCCCTTGGCGGCGTCGATCACCATCACCGCGGAGTCCACCGCCGTCAGGGTGCGATAGGTGTCCTCGCTGAAATCCTCGTGGCCGGGCGTGTCGAGCAGGTTGAACACGACGCCGCCGTATCGGAACGTCATCACCGACGAGCTGACCGATATGCCGCGCTGGCGCTCGATCTCCATCCAGTCGGAGCGCGTGTGGCGGCGCTCCCTGCGCGCCTTGACCGCACCCGCCTCGTGGATCGCCCCGCCGAACAGCAGCAGCTTCTCGGTCAGGGTCGTCTTGCCGGCGTCGGGATGCGAGATGATGGCGAAGGTGCGGCGCGGCTCGGCCAGGCTTACCGCTGCGCCATTGTGCTCAAGGCTGCGATCTGACACGGTTTCGGTTCCGCTCCTGCGTCGTCCATGGCGGCGCCGCGCCGCGGCTTGCGCCGGGCCGGTCGCCTGATCCGTCGCCCCTATGGGAAAATTCCGTGGGGGATGTCCGGAGCGGTTCGAAATCGCGCTCCCGAGGGGCAATATAGGAAGGCGGATCAGCGCTGTGTAGTGCTTTCGCGGGAGCGCACGCCGCCGTCGCCCCGGCGCCGCCAGGCGCAGGGGCATCCGGCGCGGCGTAGCGGAATTCAGTCTGCCTCGGCCGAGCTGCGTGCGGTCGCGCGGGCCTCGTCGATCGCGGCGCGCACGCGGCCGTTCATCAGTTCCATCGTCTCGGCATTCGACTTGCCGATCAGCTGGGCGATCTGGCGCACGTGCCCGGCGGTCCTCTCGAACAGCGCCTGCGCGACGGCGGCTTCCCGCGTCGCCTTGTCGCCCGGCTCCGCATTGCTGGTCAACTCGGCGAACGCCTGGGTCATGTGCTCGACATAGTCGCGCATCATGTCGGACTGGCAGCCGGCGATCGCCTGCGCCGTCTCGACGAAAATCCGGTTGGCCTCGACCATGGCGTCGAAATTGCGGCGCTGGATCGACATCAGCGCGTCGACATCGACATAGGGCATGACCGTCCCGATGTCAGGTTTCGTCGCCTCATGCATGGTTCGCTTGGCTGGCATATGCGCCTCCTGCATTCCGCTGTTGGAACGAGCGTGACTGTGATGCGTTGCCATCACGTGGCGCATCTTACTGCATCCTGCCCCGCGCGTCGCATTGACGTGGGTCAACGGCTACGTCTGCGCCCGCCCGTTGCGGCGGGCGGCGGCTTGCGTGCGGCCAGCTCCTTCCGCAGGATGCGGGGCGCATGTCGCTGAAGGACAAGGTTGCGCTGGTGACCGGCGGCGGACAGGGCATCGGCAAGGCGATCGCCCTGCGCCTGCTCGGCTCCGGCATGAAGGTCGCGCTCGCCGAGGCGGACGCCGAGGCCGGGCGCGAAACCGAGGCCGAATTCAAGGACAAGGGCACCGTGCTCTTCATCGAGACCGACGTCGCGCGCGAGGCCGACGTGCGGCGCGCGGTCGAGCTGACGGAATCGCGGCTCGGTGGCCTCGACGCGCTGGTCAACAATGCCGGCATCAACATGGTCAAGCCCCTTGCCGAGTTGACGCTCGACGAATGGCGGCGCGTCATCGACATCAATCTGACCGGGCAGATGCTGTGCGCGAAATACGCGGCCCCCGCGCTCAGGGCGCGCGGCGGGGCCATCGTCAACATCGCCTCGACCAGGGCGATGATGTCCGAGCCGAATACCGAATCCTATGCGGCGTCCAAGGGCGGTATCGTCGCGCTGACGCATGCCCTCGCCGCCAGCCTTGCCCCCGATGTGCGGGTCAACTGCATCTGCCCGGGCTGGATCGACGTGTCGGGCTGGAAAAAGTCTTCGGTGCGCGGACAGGCGGACCTCCGCCCCGAGGATCACGCCCAGCATCTCGCCGGCCGCGTCGGCAAGCCGGAGGATATCGCGGCCCTCGCCGCCTATCTGATCGGCCCCGACTCCGGGTTCATCACCGGCGCCAACTTCGTCGTCGACGGCGGCATGACGCGCAAGATGATCTACGCGGAATGAAAGCGCCGCCCGCTCACCGGGCGGCGGTCTGCGCCGAGGGTCCGGATGCGGCGGCGCCATGCTGCGGCCCCGCGAGACGAAACAGTCCCATTCCGGCGAGCATCGCCGCGACGAACACGAATACCTCGGCGCGGCCGAAGGCGAGCGCCGCAAGGGCCGGGCCGGGACAGTAGCCGGCGAGCCCCCAGCCGACGCCGAAGATCGCAGCACCCGCAACGAGCCGTACGTCGATGTCCTTGCGCGTCGGCAGCTGAAATGCCGGCGCAGCGATCGGTGCGCCGCGGCGGAACGCGAGGCGGTAGCCGATCGCCGTGACGACCAGCGCCCCGGCCATGACGAAGGCGAGGCTCGGGTCCCAGTCCCCGGCGGGAATTCCGCCGAAATCGAGAAAACCGAGCACCTTTGCCGGATTGACCATCTGCGACAGCGTGAGCCCGGCGCCGAACAGCAGGCCAGAAACCAGCGACATGAGGATTGCGCCCATTTTTCAGGCCCCTATGAGATGGCGAGTGACGAACACGACCGCCGCCGCGCTCGCCATGAAGACCAGGGTCGCGACGAGCGAGCGCGGCGACAGCCGCGCCAGGCCGCAAACGCCATGACCGCTGGTGCAGCCCGAGCCCAGCCGCGTGCCGAAGCCGACCAGAAGCCCGGCCAGCGCGATCACGGCAAGGCCGGGCCTGTCGCTCAGGACCGGCACGTAGCCGGCGGCGCCGAGAGCCGCGGCGCCGCCGAGCATGCCGACGACGAATGCCGCGCGCCAGGCGACGTCGCCGGCACTTGGCGCGAACAGCCCGCCGACGATGCCGCTGATGCCGGCGATGCGTCCCCGGAAGAGCATCAGCATGACCGCGGCAAGGCCGATCAGCGCGCCGCCCGCGAGCGCCGAATAGGGCGTGAAGTTGTCCATGATGTCTCCGTCAGGCTTTGCAGAACATCGCGTGCAGATGCGCGATGATCGGTTGCACGTGCTTCGAGGCGAGCCGGTAGTGAATCGTCTGGCCGTCGCGCCGCGCCGAGACGAGATGTTCGGATTTCAGGCGGAACAGATGCTGCGATACGTTCGGCTGGGCGATCCCGAGCTTGTCCGCAAGCTCGCCGACCGAGCAGTCGCCTTCGATCAGCGCGCACAGGATCATCAGCCGGTGCTCGTTGGAGATCGAGCGCAGGAAATCCGCCGCGCGGCGCGCCTGCTTCTCCATCGCCGCCAGATCGGAGCGACCCGCCTTCGCCGTCTCGGCCCGCCGCTGCTTTGCCATACGCATTCTTCCTGACTAATACATAATATATTGCGAATATAACGACTATCGCATATATATGCAAGCGACCGTCGTTTCACTTGCCTGCGCACGTCCCGGTGCGGCGGGCAGCCGATACCGGACCCGCGCCGGCGGGCGGACAGGAGCGAGCCCATGACCATCGACGCGACGACAAGACCGGACATCAAAGGCTTCTTTGATCCTGCGACCTTCACGATCACCTATGTCGTGGCGGATCCCGCGACGCGGCGTGCGGCCATCATCGATCCCGTGCTCGATTTCGATCCCAAGGCGGCCCGCACCTCGACGAAATCCGCGGATGCCGTCATCGCCTATGTGAAGGAGAACGGCCTCGAGATCGACTGGCTGCTCGAGACCCATGCCCATGCCGATCATCTTTCGGCGGCGCCATACCTGCAGCAACAGCTCGGCGGCAAACTGTGCATCGGCGAGCACATCGCGGCGGTGCAGGCCGTCTTCAAGAAGATCTTCAACGCCGAGCCGGAGTTCGCCACCGACGGCCGCCAGTTCGATCGTCTGCTCAAGGACGGGGAGACTTTCCGGATCGGCAATCTCGAAGTGCGGGTCATCCATACCCCCGGCCATACTCCTGCCTGCATCAGCTATCTGATCGGCGACGCGGTGTTCGTCGGCGATACGCTGTTCATGCCGGACTACGGCACGGCGCGCTGCGATTTTCCGGGCGGCGACGCGCGTACTCTTTATCGTTCGATCCGCAAGCTCCTTTCCCTGCCGCCCGGCACGCGCATGTTCATGTGCCACGACTACCGTCCCGGCGGCCGCGAGGTGCGGTGGGAAACGACGGTTGCGGAGCAGCGACGCGAGAATATTCACGTCCACGACGGCGTGGACGAGGACGCGTTCGTCGCGATGCGGACTGCGCGGGACAAGACCCTGGAAATGCCGGTCCTGATCCTGCCGTCGGTTCAGGTGAATATGCGCGCGGGACGCCTTCCGCCGCCCGAGAGCAACGGCGTGAGCTATCTCAAGCTTCCGCTCAACGCGCTGTAGCGCCATCCCTGCAAAAAGGAGACCAGCCATGATCGCCAATGTCGGAAGCGTCGATCGGATCCTGCGGATCGTTCTCGGCCTCGCGCTGCTGAGTCTGCTCTTCCTGCTCGACGGGAACGCCCGCTGGCTCGGGCTGATCGGGCTCGTGCCGTTGGCAACGGCACTTCTCGGCTGGTGCCCGGCCTATTCCGCCCTCGGCGTGTCGAGCTGTCCGCGCCGCCGCGCCTGAACGCAGCCGGAACCCGCCGCTTGCGGAACCGTTCTCCGCGGGAGCGCCCGAAATCCGGTGGAGGAATCATGATGCGCATTTCGACGATGATCGCCGTTGCAGGCATGGCCGGCGCGTATCTTTGCCAGCCCGGATCGCCGGAGGGCGCGCTGGCGGCGCCCGCCCTCGCGCAGCAAAGCGGGTCGGAACAGCCGATCTACGGCAGCCAACTCATGACGGACGAGGAACGGCAGGCCTATCGCCAGCGCATGCGCCAGGCGAAGACGCCGGAGGAGCGCGAACAGCTGCGCACGGAACACCACAGAGAAATGCAGGCGCGCGCCCGTGAGCGCGGTCTGACCCTGCCGGAAGAGCCGCCCGCGGGCGGCATGGGCCGCGGCCGCGGCATGGGGCCGGGCCAGGGCATGGGACCGAGCCAGGGCATGGGACCAGGCCAGGGTATGGGACCAGGTCAGGGACGCGGCATGGGTCCAGGACGCGGGCAAGGTCGGAGCGGCAACTAGCAGCGCCCTTCGTCGCTCCGCTCTTCGCCGCGGCGAGCGGCGCCCAGGATCGGCATCCGCGTCCGGCCGATGGCACGGGTCTCGCCGACGCGGTGGCTGTGCAGCAGAATCTGCGGCGGGTCGTTCATCTGCACCGTCCGCAGGAACCATCCGGCGCACGCCAAGCGCCGGCTCGACCCCGACCCCTGTCTCTAGTCGCCACCGAGCGAGGCTTATCCGCGATGGCACCGGCGCTTCCATAGCGATCCCGGCCATCGCCGGTGGCGCAAGGTATCGTGCCCGGTCGGGCCTCAGTCGCTCTCCTCGGGACGGCCGCGGCGGCGGAACGGATGCTTGTAATAGGTGCCGAGGATCTTCACCTCGTGCGAGAAGAAGCGCAGTTCCTCGAGCGCACGGGCCAGCGGCGCGTCCTTGGGGTGGCCCTCGACGTCGGCGTAGAACTGTGCGGCATCGAAGAAGCCGCCGACCAGATAGCTTTCCAGCTTGGTCATGTTGACGCCGTTGGTGGCGAAGCCGCCCATCGCCTTGTAGAGCGCGGCCGGCACGTTGCGCACGCGAAACACAAAGGTCGTCATCACCGCCCCCTTTTTCGGATCGGGCGCGATTCCCTTGCGCGACAGCACGACGAAGCGGGTCGTGTTGTGCTCGGCGTCCTCGATGTTCTTCCTGAGCGACTTCAGCCCGTAGATCTCGCCGGCCAGCGCCGAGGCGATCGCGGCCCGCGTGATGTCGCCGCTCTTCGCGACCTCCGCCGCGGAGCCTGCCGTGTCCGCCCCGACCACGCGCCTGAGACCGAGCTTGCGCGTCGTGTTGCGGCACTGGTCGAGCGCCTGGACGTGGCTCTGCACGGTCTTGATCGTCTTCAGGCTGGCGCCCCTGGGGGCCAGCAGGTGATGGTTCACGCGCTGGAAGTGCTCGGCGATGATCTTGAGATTCGAGTGCGGCATCAGGTGATGCACGTCGGCGACGCGGCCGGCGACCGAATTCTCGATCGGAATCATCGCCAGTTGCGCGCGCCCGTCCCTCACCGCCGCGAACGCGTCCTCGAAGCTGGCGCAGGGCAGCGTCTCCATGTCCGGATACGCATTGCGGCAGGCGAGATCGGAATAGGCGCCCGGCTGGCCCTGGAATGCGATGCGCCGGGTCTTCTTGCTGTCCCCCATGGTGATGATCCTATCGTGTCTTGAGCATCCGTCGCGCGCGCGAGAGATCGGCCTCGGTATCGACGCCGAGCGGCACGGTATCGACCAGGGCGACGTCGATTCGCATGCCGGCCTCGAGCGCGCGCAACTGCTCGAGGCGTTCGCGCCGCTCCAGGACGCCGGGCGGCATCTTTACGAACCGCTCGAGCGCCGCGCGGCGATACGCATAGAGGCCGATATGGTGATAAAGCGGCCCTTCGCCGGCGGGCGCAGTCGCGCGCGTGAAGTAGAGCGCGCGGCCCATCGGCGGAATCCCGCCGCTTCCGCCGCGCGTGAAGGCGACGACGGCCTTGACGACGTTCGGATTGGCCTTCTCCTCGTCGCGCACGATCTCGGCGGCGATCGTCGCAATGTCCACCGCCGCGTCGTCGAGCGGCGCCAGCGCGGCGCGCACCGCCCTGGGCTCGATCGTCGGCAGATCGCCCTGCACGTTGACGACCGCGTCGTGGCGGCGATCCGGGTCGAAGCGCTCAACGGCTTCCCGGATGCGGTCCGAGCCCGACGGATGGTCCGGCTTCGTCAATACCGCCGCGCCGCCCGCCTGCCTGACCGCGTCGACGATCTCCGCCTCTCCCGCGGCGACCAGCACAGGCCCGACATCCGCCTCGCGGGCGCGGCGCCAGACATGCACGATCATCGGCTCGCCGTTGATGTCGGCGAGCGGCTTGTGCGGCAGCCGCGTCGCCTTGAGGCGCGCAGGGATCAGCACGATCGGGCGCTGGGGGAGCGGCATGGCAGTGCGGATCCGGCTGCGGCGTTTGGTCGCGGGGTGGGCTGCGAAATGGACAGGAGCCCGATTGGCTCCCAAGCGCGCGCACAGTATAACGGCGTCGCCCGATCCGGAACCCCTTGCGGTGGTGAAAATCGTCGCGCCCCGCGGGCAATGCAGAGGCGCTTTTCGCGGTTGAATCCGCGCGAGCCGCACGGCTAAATTCCGGCGCCTTTGCGGTGGGGCTCATTCGACCGGAGACGTCAGACGCATGAACACCTTCGAGCTCAATAAGTACGCGGGCGCCATTCTTTCCGGGCTGCTGGCGATGACGGTGATCGGCTTCATCGGCAATGCGATCGTCTCGCCGCACCACCTGGAGGAGGATGCGTTCCCCGTCCAGGTCGCCGAACAGCCGGCGCAGCAGACGGAGCAGGCAGCCGCGCCGGCCCAGGTCGAGCCGATTGCGCCGCTCCTTGCGTCCGCCGACGTCCAGGCCGGGCAGGCCGTCGCCAAGCAGTGCGCCGCCTGCCATACCTTCGACAAAGGCGGTCCGAACCGCGTCGGCCCCAATCTGTGGGGCGTCGTCGGCGGCGACAAGGCGCATGCCCAAGGCTTCAACTACTCGCAGGCGATGCAGTCGGCGGAGGGCGCCTGGACCTACGACGACCTCAACAAGTTCCTCGCCAACCCCAAGGCGGCCGTCCCGGGCACGCGCATGGCGTATGCCGGCGTGAAGAAAACCCAGGACCGCGCCAACCTGGTCGCGTGGCTGCGCACCCAGTCGGACAATCCGCCGCCGCTGCCCTAGGCGGCGCTTCAGGCAAGCCGTTCACGGTCGCCGGCGTTCTCGCGCCGGCGATTTTTTTGCGCCGGGTTTCCCGCTGCACCGCAACCTATGGTGCGCCGCACAACGCGAATATTTGCGTTCTCCGCCCCATTTACCGGAATTCTTCAGCGAAGCTTAACCGCCCAAGCGCCAAAGATTAGTCATTCATGAAAGGGGTGGTCATGGCGCAAGTGCAGAACGCCGGAGAAGAACCAGCGGGACCAAGAACCCGTGCAGCGATGGAGCCGATCACGCTGTCGGCGCAGCCCATCAACGGAACCGAACGACGCGTCTCGTCCAACGCCGTGCAGTACTGGCGCGATCTCGCCGCCCCGCGCCGCTATCCCTCCGTTACCCAGGTCACCCAGGACAGCGCGGCGGCGCTGTGGGAGCACTTCTGCATCATCAAGGTCGGCCCCCGGGCGGCGGACCATGTCTTCGTGCGGGCCGGCTCGGTCCTGCGCGAGGCGCTGGGCTGCGATCCCACCGGCAAGCGGGTTTCGGACGTCCTGCCGCGCGAGATCGTCGGCCGCGCGCTCTATTTCCAGAAGGCCGCCTGCGACCTGATGGCGCCGATCGACGAGGCCGGCAAGTGGGTGCGCGGCGACGGCACCGAGATCCTCTACCGCGCGGTCCTGCTGCCGCTCAGCGACGACCAGCGCAACGCCGACTTCCTGCTCGGCGCATTCAGCTTCCGCGCCGTCGTCAATCATTGAGCCCAGGATGACAGGGGGAGGGACCAGAGGTCCCTCCCGTTACGATCCGCCCTGCCGGCGCGCCCGAAATCGCTTCCGTCCACCAACCCCACGCGGCATAGTCGCGGCCGCCATGACCGACCCCATCGAGGCGTATATCGACCTGGCGAAGCGCCTGGCCGATATTTCCGGCGCGATCGCGCGCCGCTACTTCCGCACCAGGGTCGCCGTGGACGACAAGGCCGACATGTCGCCCGTCACCATCGCCGACCGCGAGGCGGAAGCGGCGATGCGCTCGCTGATCGCACGGACCTTCCCCGCGCATGGCGTGATCGGCGAGGAGCACGGCAGCGAGCGGGCGGACGCCAGCGAGGTGTGGGTGCTCGATCCGATCGACGGCACCAAGTCGTTCATCACCGGCCGCCCGCTGTTCGGCGCATTGATCGCGCTGTGCCGCGACGGCCGGCCGATCCTCGGCATCATCGACTGCCCCGCGCTCGGCGAGCGCTGGATCGGTGCCGCCGGCCGGCCGACATTGCACCAGGGCCAGCCGGTGCGCACGCGCGCGTGCGACGCGCTGAACCGCGCCGCGCTCTATTGCACGACGCCGCAGATGTTCAGGGACGCCGATTTCGAGCGCTTCGAGCGCGTACGCAAGGCGGTGAAGCTGCCGCTCTACGGCGGCGACTGCTTCGCCTACGGGCTCGTCGCCAGCGGCTTCGCCGACCTCGTGATCGAAGGCGGCCTCAAGGTCTACGACTACGCGGCGCTGGTTCCGGTGCTCGAGGGCGCCGGCGGCGTCATGACCGACTGGCAGGGCCGGGCACTCGGCTTCAACTCGGACGGGCGCGTCGTCGCCGCAGGCGATGCGCGCGCGCATGCGGAGGCACTGGATATGCTCGCATGAGGCGCGTGCTGCTTGTCTTCGTCCTGCTGTTTCTGGCGCCGGTCGGCGTCAGCTCGGCGATTCTGGAACGCGACGGCTCGACCTGGCAGACCGCGCGCCGCGACGCCACGGGACTCGCGCCCGATCCCGCCGGAACCCCGGAAGCGGTGATCCAGGTCTATGCCGCGCGCGCCTTCGCCTGGCGCGGCATCTTCAGCGTCCATACCTGGATCGCCGTCAAGCCGGCCGGCGCCCCGGCCTATACGCGCTACGAGGTGATGGGCTGGGGCGTCCAGCACGGCACGCCGGCCGTCCGCGTCAACCGCATGGGGCCCGACAATTACTGGTTCGGCAGTTTTCCCGTCGTCCTGCTCGAGCGGCGGGGCCCCGAGGCCGAGGCCCTCATCCCCCGGATCGCCGCGGCCGTCGAGAGCTATCCGTACAAGGACGTCTACCGCACCTGGCCGGGGCCCAACAGCAACACCTTCGTCGCGCATATCGGGCGCAGCGTGCCCGAGCTTGGCCTGGAGATGCCCGGCAACGCGGTCGGCAAGGACTACCTGCCCGGCGGCGCCCTGTTCGCCGCCGCCCCGAGCGGCAGCGGCTTCCAGGTCTCGGTGCTCGGGGTCGCCGGGCTGATGCTGGCTCTCGACGAGGGCATCGAGCTCAACCTGTTCGGGCTCAGCTTCGGCATCGATTTCGACGACGTAGCGCTCAAGCTGCCCGGCCTCGGCCGGATCGGCGCATCGCCGCAATAATTGCCCCAATCCTGCCGCGTTCGTCCTGCTCTCTCCCTTGTCGGAAGGCGCCGACCCTACAGATACTAAAGCGCAACAACCCGCGAGAACCGCCATGGTCCATGTTCGCCGCGTCGTCGCAGCCGCCTTTGCCCTGTTCGCAGCGGCCGCGCCGGCGACCGCGCAGACGCCGCAGAAGGTCACCGTCGCGCACGCCATCGCGATGCACGGCGACGTGAAATACGGCCCCGACTTCAAGCATTTCGACTATGTCGACCCCGACGCCGTGAAGGGTGGCGACGTGCGCTTCGAGGCGGTCGGACAGACCTTCGACAGCCTCAACCCGTTCATCCTGCGCGGCGTGGCGGCAAGCGGCGCCGCCGCGATCTATGACACCCTTATGACCGCGTCGGCGGACGAGCCGTTCACCGAATACTGCCTGCTATGCGAGACCGTCGAGGTGCCCGATGACCGCTCCTGGGTGGCGTTCAACCTGCGGCCGGAGGCGCGCTGGCACGACGGCAAGCCGGTCACGGCCGACGACGTCGTCTGGACCTTCGAGACGCTGAAGACCAAGGGGCATCCGCGGCTGCGCGCCTATTACGCCAGCGTCGACAAGGCCGAGAAGGTCGGCGAGCGCAAGGTGCGATTCTCGTTCGTGAAGGGAGAGAACCGGGAGCTGCCGCTGATCATCGGCCAGCTCGCGGTGCTGCCGCGCCACTATTGGGAAGGCAAGGACTTCGAGAAGACCACCCTGGAGCCCCCTCTGGGCAGCGGGCCATACCGGATCGACGCGCTCGAGCCGGGCCGGTTCATCACGCTGCGGCGCGTTCCCGACTATTGGGGCGCCAACCTGCCGGTCAATGTCGGGCAGAACAACTTCGATACGATCCGCTACGAGTATTTCCGCGACCGCACGATCTCGCTCGAGGCCTTCAAGGCGGGCGCCTACGACCTGCGCGTCGAGAACCAGGCGCTGGCCTGGTCGACGCGCTACGACAGCCCGGCGCGCACGGCAGGACTCTACAAGCTCGAGGAACTGCCGATGCGGGTCACGACCGGCATGCAGGGCTTCGTCATGAATCTGCGCCGGCCGATCTTCCAGGACCGGCGGGTGCGCGAGGCCATGAGCTACGCCTTCGACTTCGAATGGTCGAACCGCAACCTGTTTCACGGCGCCTATACCCGCACCCGCAGCTTCTTCGACAACTCCGAACTGGCCGCCACCGGCCTGCCGGGCCCGGAGGAGCTCAAGCTGCTCGAGCCGCTGCGCGGCCAGATTCCCGACGAGGTCTTCACCAGGGAGTACCACCCGCCGAAGACCGACGGCTCGGGGAACTGGCGCAACAACCAGCGCGCCGCGGTGCGGCTGCTCAACGAGGCCGGCTACAAGGTCCAGAACCAGATTCGGGTCGGCCCGGACGGCCGGCAGCTGAGCTTCGAGATCCTGCTCAACAGCCCGCAATTCGAGCGGATCGTCCTGCCCTATGCCGAGAACCTCAGACGGCTTGGCATCGACGCGCGTGTCCGTACGGTAGACACGGCCCAGTACCAGCGGCGGATGGACGAGTTCGACTACGACATGACGGTGGAGGTGTTCGGGCAGTCGGAATCGCCGGGCAACGAGCAGCGCGACTACTGGGGCTCGGAATATGCCAGCGTGCAGGGCAGCCGCAACACCATCGGCATCGAGAGCAAGGCGATCGACATCCTCATCGAGGCGATCATCGCCGCCCCCGACCGCGACAGCCTGGTCGCCCGCACCCGCGCCCTCGACCGCGTCCTGCAATGGAGCCACTACGTCGTGCCCAACTGGCATTCGCGGGTGGCGCGCGTCGCCTACTGGGACCGCTTCGCGCGGCCCAAGGAGCTGTCGAAATTCGGCTATCTCGGCTCGACCTGGTGGATCGACCCGCAGAAGGATGCGGCGCTCAGGCAGAAGCGCGGGCAGTAGCCGCGCGGGCGTCTGCCCGGCCCCGGTGCCGGGGCACCTGATCCCGCCGTTGCGCGCGGCCAAGGCGCTCGCCCGGCCCGCGCCCGCGATCGCCTGACGACGAAGTCCGGGGAAACAACCGCGGCCTTCGCGCGTATCAGAACGAGCCCCGTCGCGGGCGGGACGGAAGCGCGATGTTCCTTGGCGAGATCGACCGGCTCCTGAAGGCGCATGACTCGCACTGGCGGCGGGCGATCGCCTTCGTCTTCGTCCTGGCGGCGACGCATTCGGCTGCCTCCGTGCTGCGCCCCCTGCCGATCAAGGCGCTGGTCGAGCCGCCCGGACCCGACAGCTGGTGGGGCGGAATCGAGCGCGCGCTGACGGCGCCCGAGAACCGCATCTGGCTCTATGTCGGGCTTATCGTCGGCATCGAGCTGGTCATCCTCGGCTTCCGCTTCGCCGCCGAGGTGCGGACATCGCACGTGACCGAGCGCATCGTCCGCTCGATCCGGGACGACATCGCCCTCACCCTGCTGCGCGGGCATTACCGCCGCATGTCGGAGGGCGGCGCCGGCGCGGTGCTCGCCGCGGCATCGGGCGATGTCGATGCGGTGCAGCGGCTGCTGCGCGAGGCGCTGGTGGCGACGGGCGTCGCGGCGCTGCAGATGGCCCTGATGCTCATCGTGATCTTCTTCATCGAGAGCTGGCTGTTCTGGATCCTGGTCGTCGAGATCGCCGTGCTGGCCTGCGCCATCGCCGTCTACGCCAACTGGCGCAAGAAGATCTACCTGCGCAAGATGGATATCGAGAGCCGGTTTCTCGGCACGCTCTCGGCCCTGTACCAGAAGAATCTCGATATCCGCTTCACCGGGCTGGGCGCGCCGTTCTTCACCCGGCTGGCCGCCCTCGCCCGCACCCTCTACGACGTCCAGATCACGCTGTGGCAGCGCCACGGCGCCTATCATTTCGTCGTCGATTTCATGATCGGCATTTCGGCGGCCCTGTGCCTCGTCCTGCTGTTCGCGACCGCCGAGCCGGGCGCCGTGCCGATCGGCAAGTTCCTGGTGTTCGCCTATTACACCGTGCTGATCTTCCCCAATCTCTCCCAGATCGGCGAGGCCTGGCCGATGATCAACGACGCGCGCGCGGCGCTGTCGCGCATCCGCGCCAATACCGGCGCCGCCGCGGCCGGTGAAACCGGAGAAGCGCGCCCGCGGCTGCCGCGCGGCGAGGCGCCGCGGCCCGGTTTCGGCCCGATCGTCTTCGACGACGTGACGCTGCGCAACGACCGCGGCGAAGTCATCCTCGACCGGCTGTCATTCCGCATCGAGCCGGGCGAGAAGGTCGCGATTTCGGGCGAGAGCGGCACGGGCAAGACCTCGCTGCTGACGCTGCTGCTCGGCCTGCAGAAGCCGAGCGAAGGCCGCATCACCATCGCCGGTCGCGACGTCAGCGAGCTGTCGCTGGCCGACCTGAAGCGCTTCTTCACCTTCGCGCGCGCCCAGCCCGCCTTCCTTCAGGGCACGATCGAGGAGAACATCGCGCTGCACAGGCAGCCCGAAGCCGCGCGCCTGGCCGACGTCCTGACCCGCTCGCGCCTCGCCGCGCGCGTCGCCGCCGATCCCGCAGGCCTGCACGCCCGGACCGGCGACAAGGGCGAGCCGTTCTCGGCCGGAGAGCAGCAGCGCATCGCCTTCGCGCGCGTGCTGCTCGCCGACGCGCCCTGCCTGATCCTCGACGAGGCGCTCAACTCGCTCGACGAGGAATCGGAGCTGTGGATCACCAGGCGCATGATCGCCGACCTCGCCGACAAGACTGTGATCGCCGTCTCCCACCGCAGGAGCGCCGCGGCGCTGTTTCCGCGCCGGCTCGAGATCGTGCGCGGCGGCCGGATCGGCTGGGCCGCGGACTGATGCCGGCGGCGACACTTGTCCCGGCCGACGGACCCAAGCACAATCGCTCCCGGGCGGCGCGCGGCGCAGGAGCAGGTTGCGAAAGTGAAGGCATGGCGCATCGAAGCGGGGCGGTAACGGCGCGCGGGCGCGGCGGGTTCCGCTTTCCCGGCGCGCGCCGGAAGAGCTAGAAAGGGCCCATGCTCGCCTATCTGGTCCGGCGCCTCCTGCTGATCATTCCCACCCTTTTCGGGATCATGGTCGTCAATTTCGCGATCGTGCAGGTCGCCCCGGGCGGGCCGATCGACGTGATCATCGCCCAGATCAAGGGTACGGCGATCGATCCCACGCAGCGCTTCACCGGCGGCCAGGGCGAGCAGGCGACGGGCGGCCGCGAGCGCACCGGGATGACGACCGGCGAGGCGTCCAAGTACCGCGGCGCCCAGGGCATCGACCCGGCCCTGATCAAGGATCTGGAGAAGAGCTTCGGCTTCGACAGGCCGATGCACGAGCGGTTCCTGCTGATGATGGGACGCTATATCACCTTCGATTTCGGGACCTCGTTCTTCCGCGACCGGGGCGTCGTCGATCTGGTGCTGGAGAAGCTGCCGGTCTCGATCTCGCTCGGCCTGTGGACGACGCTGATCACCTATCTGATTTCAATACCGCTCGGCATCCGCAAGGCGGTGCGCGACGGCTCGCGCTTCGACATCTGGACCTCGGCGGTGATCATCGTCGGCTATGCGATTCCCAGCTTCCTGTTCGCGGTGCTGCTGATCGTCCTGTTCGCGGGCGGCAGCTTCTGGCAGATCTTCCCCTTGCGCGGACTGACCTCCGAGAATTTCGACATGCTGACCTGGTGGCAGCAGGCGCTCGACTACGCCTGGCACATGGCCATGCCGATCACGGCTATGGTGATCGGGTCCTTCGCCAGCCTGACCATGCTGACCAAGAACTCGTTCCTCGACGAGATCAACAAGCAATACGTCACGACGGCGCGCGCCAAGGGGCTGGCCGAGCGCCGCGTCCTCTACGGCCACGTCTTCCGCAATGCCATGCTGATCGTCATCGCCGGCTTTCCCGGCCTTCTCATCAGCGTGCTGTTCACCTCGACGTTGCTGATCGAGGTGATCTTCTCGCTCGACGGCCTCGGGCTGCTCGGTTTCGAGGCCGCCATCAACCGCGACTATCCGGTGATCTTCGGCACGCTCTACTTCTTCACCCTCATCGGGCTGCTGCTGCGGATCGTCAGCGATTTCACCTACACGCTCATCGATCCGCGGATCGATTTCGAGGCGCGGGGCTAGAGCGTGCACGGAACCGCACCGAAACGGCCGCGGATCTCGCCGCTCAACCGGCGCAGGCTGGCCAATTTCCGCGCCAACCGGCGCGGCTTCTGGTCGCTCTGGATCTTCCTGACCCTGTTCGTCCTTTCGCTGTTCGCCGAGTTCATCGCCAACGAACGGCCGGTCCTGGTTCGCTATGACGGCGCCTTCTACATGCCGGTCTTCAACTCGTACCCCGAGACGACATTCGGCGGCGAGTTCGAAACCGAAGCCGAATACCGCGATCCCTACGTTCAGGAGAAGATCGCCGAAAAAGGCTGGATGATCTGGCCGCCGATTCCGTTCAGCCAGAACACGATCAACTTCAATCTGACGCAACCCGCACCGGCGCCGCCCTCGGCCGAGAACTGGCTCGGCACCGACGACCAGGGCCGCGACGTCACCGCGCGGCTGATCTACGGCTTCCGCATCTCGGTCCTGTTCGGCCTGACCCTGACGGTCCTGTCCTCGATCATCGGCGTCGTCGCCGGCGCGGTGCAGGGCTATTTCGGCGGCTGGACCGACCTGCTGTTCCAGCGCTTCATCGAGATCTGGTCGGGCCTGCCGGAGCTGTATCTGCTGATCATCCTCGCCGCCTTCGTCCAGCCGAACTTCTGGTGGCTGCTCGGCCTGCTGCTGCTGTTCAGCTGGATGGGGCTGGTCGGCGTCGTCCGCGCCGAGTTCCTGCGCGCGCGCAACTTCGACTACGTGCGCGCGGCGAAGGCGCTCGGCGCCCGCGACATCACGATCATATTCCGGCACGTGCTGCCCAACGCCATGGTCGCGACATTGACCTTCATGCCGTTCATCCTGTCGAGCTCGGTGGTGGCGCTGACCTCGCTCGACTTCCTCGGCTTCGGCCTGCCGCCCGGCTCGCCGTCGCTGGGCGAACTGCTGAATCAGGGCAAGTCCAACCTGCAGGCGCCGTGGCTCGGCATCACCGCCTTCCTGACCATCGCCATCCTGCTGACCCTGCTGGTCTTCATCGGCGAAGCGGTGCGCGATGCCTTCGACCCCCGGAAGATCTTCAAATGAACGACAGCACGCCCCTTCTCCGCGTCCGCGATCTCTCGGTGACGTTCGACAGCGGCCAGGGCCGCATCGTCCAGGCCGTCGACCGCGTCTCGTTCGAGCTGCGGAAAGGCAAGACCCTGGCGCTGGTCGGCGAATCGGGCTCGGGCAAGTCGGTGACGGCGCTGTCGGTGTTGCAGCTCCTGCCCTATCCGGTCGCCAGGCATCCGGAAGGCGGCTCGATCGAGTTCAAGGGCGAGGAGCTGATGGGGGCGCCCGAGAGCCGGCTGCGCAAGGTGCGCGGCAACCGCATCGCCATGATCTTCCAGGAGCCGATGACCTCGCTCAACCCGCTCCACACCATCGAGAAGCAGGTCGGCGAGGTGCTGCTGATTCACAAGGGCCTGTCCGGCGCCGCCGCGCGCGCGCGCATCGTCGAGCTGCTGCAGCTGGTCGGGCTCGGCGCGCAGGCGGAGAAGCGCCTCGACGCCTACCCGCACCAGCTCTCGGGCGGCCAGCGCCAGCGCGTGATGATCGCGATGGCGCTGGCCAACGAGCCGGACCTGCTGATCGCCGACGAGCCGACCACCGCCGTCGACGTGACGATCCAGGCCCAGCTCCTGAAGCTGCTGCGCGAGCTTCAGGAGCGGCTCGGCATGGCGATGCTGTTCATCACCCACGATCTCGGCATCGTCCGCAAGGTGGCGCACGATGTCTGCGTGATGCAGCAGGGCCGAATCGTCGAAGCCGGACCGGTCGATCAGGTTTTCGAGGCGCCGCGCCACGCCTATACGCGCCACCTGCTCGAATCCGAGCCGAAGGGCAATCCCGTGCCGCCGGCGGCAGACGCGCGCACGATCGTCGCGGCGCGCGACGTCCGGGTGTGGTTCCCGATCAAGGCCGGCGTGCTCCGTCACACGATCGGCCACGTCAAGGCCGTCGACGGCGTCGACATCATGCTGAGAGAGGGCCACACGCTGGGCGTGGTCGGCGAGTCCGGATCGGGCAAGACGACGCTCGGCCTGGCACTGCTTCGCCTCGAATCCTCGCAGGGCACGATCGTGTTCGACGGGCGCGAGATCCAGGGCTTGCGCGCCAGCGAGATGCGCCCGCTGCGCCGCGAGATGCAGATCGTCTTCCAGGACCCGTTCGGCAGCCTCAGCCCGCGCCTCTCGGTCGGCGAGATCATCGAGGAGGGCCTGAAAATCCACCGGCTCGGCTCGGCCGCCGAGCGCGACCGGATGATCGCCGAGGCGCTCGAGGAGGTCCGGCTCGATCCCGAGACGCGCCATCGCTATCCGCACGAATTTTCCGGCGGCCAGCGCCAGCGCATCGCCATCGCCCGCGCCCTCGTCCTCAAGCCGCGCTTCGTCGTGCTCGACGAGCCGACCTCGGCGCTCGACATGTCGGTGCAGGCGCAGATCGTCGACCTGCTGCGCGAGCTGCAGCAGCGGCACCGGCTCGCCTACATGTTCATCAGCCATGACCTGCGCGTCGTCCGCGCGCTGGCCGACGAGGTGATGGTGCTCAAGGACGGCAAGGCGGTCGAGCGCGGGCCATCGGCCCAGATCTTCGATGCACCGCGCGAGGCCTATACCCGCGCGCTGATGGCTGCGGCCTTCGCCCTCGAGACGACCGAGGACGCCGTCGTCCGGCAATAACGATGTCCGTCGTCCTCTTCCTCGGCAGCGACGATCCCGAAGGCTGGCTCGCGGAATTCGCGCGGGCCGCACCCGATCTGGACGTGCGAACGCTCGACGAGACGGACGATCCCGCGGCGGTCGATGTCGTGCTCGGCTGGCGCCACCCGAAGGGTGCATCCAAGCGCTACCCCAATCTGAAGCTGATCTCGGCGCTCGGCGCCGGCTACGAGCACATCACCGACGACCCCGAGCGGCCGCCCGGCGTGCCGGTCGTGCGCCTGGTCGATGCCAGGCTGACGGAGGGCATGACCGAGTACGTGCTGTTGCACGTGCTGCGCTATCACCGCCAGATGCCGGAGTTCGAGGCGGCGCAGCGCGAGCGCCGATGGCACAGGCCGCAGCCGCCCGACTCGGCCTCGCGCCGCGTCGGCATCCTCGGCCTCGGCACACTCGGCCGCGACGCCGCGCGGCGGCTCGCCGATCTCGGCTTCCCGGTCGCCGGCTGGAGCCGCTCGAAGAAGGACGTGCCGGGCATCGAGACCTTCCATGGGCCCGACGGGCTCGACGCGATCGCGTCCCGCAGCGACATACTTGTCTGCCTGCTGCCGCTGACCGCCGACACGCGCGGAATTATCGGCAGGCAGCTGCTCGGACGCCTGCCGCGCGGTGCCTTCGTCATCAACCCGGCGCGCGGCGGCCATGTCGTCGATGCCGACCTGATCGCGGCGCTGGACTCCGGCCACATCGCCGGCGCGACGCTCGACGTGTTTCACATCGAGCCGCTGCCGCCGGATCATCCGTTCTGGAC
Organism: Alphaproteobacteria bacterium; assembly: GCA_041690495.1. Classification (GTDB taxonomy): domain Bacteria; phylum Pseudomonadota; class Alphaproteobacteria; order CACIAM-22H2; family CACIAM-22H2; genus DATAAP01. Next base: position 336,615 of record JAWLHE010000004.1, read on the forward strand.
CCACCCGAAGGTGACGGTCACGCCGCACATCGCCAGCGTCACCAATGCCCGCTCGTCGGTCCCGCAGATCGTCGACAACATCCGCCGCGTGCGCGCGGGAAAGCCGTTGCTCAACCGGGTAACGTGAACGCTCGATACTGCTACAATTGCCGGTCAAGCCGGAGCGGAGCAGTATCGCAGCAATGGGGGCCTGCCACACATCCGGGGGCCCATGGCAACGATCGGCAAATGCCGGCTCCTGCGCGCAGCGGGGCCGCCGAGGCGGCGCGCGTGCAATCCGCGTCTCCCTTCCCTGTGTCGCCCGAAGCGAGTCCGAATCTCCTGCAGAGCCGGCGTAGCATGGAAAGGCTGATCGCCGCCGCGTTCGGCAAGGCCGGGCTCAATGCGAGGCAGGTCAGGCAACTCCGCCACGAGCATGGTGCCGAGCTGCGACGTCTCGCCACCTCACCGTTCTCGACAAGCCCTTCCTGATCTGGGGGGCTGCGCTCCAACCAGATCGTCGACACGCATATCGAGCCCTGGAACAGCTGGGCGAAGTCAAGGCCGTCACGGAGACGGGCGCCGGCGAAACCCCAGCGAGGCCCGCTCGTTATCTGTCTGGCGATGAACCATGGAGGCCTCGATGAGCGTGCGGATTTCGACCGAACGGCGGATGCTGACCGGCGCTGAGTTCGAGACGGTCGCGAAGAGCCACTATCCCGACATCTGCAATCTGTCCGCGGACGAGCTGGGCGAGGCCATTCGCCGCGTCCGCGAGTTCCGGAACAAGGCGCGCGACGTCTCGCGCCAGCAGCGCCGCGAGATGCGCGGCAAGGCGGAGCCGCGCGGCGCGAGGCCGGCCGCGGACAATACCGGCACGTCGGTCAAGAAGCAGATTTTCGCCAATGCGCTGAAGCGCCTGAACCGCGAGACTGAACGGCGCCGGAAAGACGAGCGGCGCGCGGGCCAGAGCGAGATCGCCCGCCGGGCCCTTGCCCTCAAGCGCGCCAACCGGGTGCGACATCACCCCAGTGCCGGCCGCACGGCGTCGCAAGGCATGCGCCCGAATCCCAGCGACGCGTCGACCGTCGAGACAGACCCGCGCGAGATCGGCCGCGTCTCCCAGTTCGTGAAGGCCGCCCAGGCGCGAAGGGACAGTTGACGGACACCGCCTGCGTGCAGCCGCCGCATTCTCCGTCTCGGCACCGCACTCGGTTCCGCCGCACATTTCCCGCGGCAGAATTGCGCCCGCCGGAGACATCCGGCGGGCGTTCTTGTTCTTGAAGTCCTGCCCAACCGGGACAGGACTTAGTCGATGGGGTGTGCGAAGCGCGCACGGAAGACTCCGGAGTCTTTTGCGCGCTGCCGCGCGTCCCGGCCCTGCGCCCGCGGCACCGTGGACCCGCGGGTGACGCAGAGAAGGGAGAACATCGCCTCGCGCATGTGCGTGGTGCATGCCAAGGCCGGTGGACCGCCTGCCGCGCGTGACCTATTTTCCGGCCGGTAGTCTTCAGGCGCCGGGGGAACAATGAAGCGGCGATTCATCCAGTGCGACGTTTTCACCTCGGTACCGGGCCGCGGCAACGGGCTTGCGGCTTGGTGGACGCGCAAGGCCTGTCCGACGCCGACATGCAGGCTTTCGCGGCCTGGACGAATCTTGCCGGAACCACGTTCCTGCTGCCGCCGAGAGAACGGTCGGCCGACGACAAGGCGCGCATCTTCACCCCGGCGCGCGGCGGCCATGTCGTCGATGCCGACCTGATCGCGGCGCTGGACTCCGGCCACATCGCCGGCGCGACGCTCGACGTGTTTCACATCGAGCCGCTGCCGCCGGATCATCCGTTCTGGACCCACCCGAAGGTGACGGTCACGCCGCACATCGCCAGCGTCACCAATGCCCGCTCGTCGGTGCCGCAGATCGTCGACAACATCCGCCGCGTGCGCGCGGCAAAGCCGCTGCTCAACCGGGTGGATGAAGGAAGCCGATTCGCCTTCACTCGACTGTCACTGCCGGGCCAAGTCCGGGCATGACAGTGAGTAGAAGCGCGCCGCCTCACGGCTTTAGGCTGCTCGGGGCGCGCTCTCAATCTCCCGACGCCTTGATCGGCTCGTCGCGGGTGCGGAGCGCGCGCTCCTCGACGCGAGCGAAAAAAGCGGCGCCGACGACGAGGACGGCGGCCAAGGCGGCGAAGGTCACGCCGAAGGCGCGCGCGATGACGGCACGGGAAGCGGGCGGCAGCGCCTCGCGCACGAGATCCTCGATGTTCGCAAACGCCCCGAGTTCCGGCAGCGTGCGCGCGACGAGTCCGAGCACGAGGCCCGAGCTGGCGGCAATGAGAAACGCGCCGCCGAGCGAGCGCGTGAACGCGAGCGCCCCGCTGACGGCGCCCATGTCGCGCCGCGTGACCGCGTTCTGGACGGCGACGGTGCTGCCCGGGAAGGTCGGCCCGATGCCGAACCCGACCAGCGCCAGCAGCGCCGCGGCCGCCGCGGGCGAGAGGCCGGCACCGAAATACGCCATCGCCGCAAGGGCGGCGATGGCGACGGGAAGGCCGACCAGCGGCGGCTGTTTGTATCGGCCGGTCCGTTGCGAGTAGCGGCCGGTCAGGTTGGCCGTCACGGTACTCGCGAACATGATGGGGATCATCAGCAGACCGGCCTCGCTGACGGAGGTGCCGAGCGCCACCTGGAAGTAGACCGGCGCCAGCACGAGGATGGACAGGTATGCGCCATACGCGACAAAACTCGCCGCCAGTGTCGGCGCGATCACCCTGTCATGCAGGAAGCGCGGCGGCAGGATCGGGTCGGGCGACCGCATCTGCCGCCACGCGAACAGCGCGCCGAAGACGAGGGCGGCCGCTACAAGCGCCAGCAGCGCCGGCGAGGTCCACGCGAGCCGCTTGCCGCCGAGCGAGAGGACCGCGAGCAGCGACACCGTTCCGGCAAGCAGCAGGAAGATGGTGCCGAACTCGATCCGCGGCCGCTGGTGACGCGCGACCGGCAGGCGGCGCAGCGCGCGCTGGCTGATCAACAGCGCCAGCAATCCGATCGGCAGGTTGATCCAGAAAATCCACGGCCACCCGGCATACTCGGTCAACAGGCCGCCCAGCGTCGGCCCGAGCACCGCGGACGACGCCCACACCACGGAAAAATACGCGGCATAACGGCCGCGCTCGCGCGGCGCCACGACGTCGCCGATCACCGCATGCGCGAGCGGGATCAGGCCGCCGCCGCCGACACCCTGCAGCCCGCGCGCGAGGATGAGCGCGGTCATGTCGGACGCCAGCGCGCAGCAGACGGAGCCGACCATGAAGATGACGAGGCAGATCGCGATAAGGTGCCGGCGTCCGTACAGGTCGCTGAGCTTGCCGACGATGGGCGTGACGCAGATCGCCGCCAGCAGGTAGGCGGTCACCACCCATGACAGCAGATCGAAACGGCCGAGATCGCGCGCCATCGGCGGCAGCGCCGGCGCCACGATCGTCTGGTCCAGCGCCGCCAGGGACATCGCCAGCATGGCGCCGATCAGGACCTTGCGGATTTCGGATTCGGAAAGGACCACGGCTCCTCAACGCTTAGCGCGACCGACCGGTCCGGACCGCAGGAGGCAGTCCTACCGGCATAGCCGGCCGCGACGTGATGCGGATGTGCTTGACGTTGCACCAGCTTAGAGCAGCGGAGCCGGAATCGGGCCGGCGATTTTGTCAAAGCCGGTTATCCCGCGGTTTCATGTCTCCCGGAAGAGCTGGATCGACCGAAGAAGACACGCCGCTGGCATTCGGCACCATGGACCCGCGGATTACCTCGGACCCATCGAGGGCCGCGGGTGACGCTTCTCCAGTCCGATTCGGCGTGATCTCCGGAGGAAACGCGTCGATTCGCATGCACCGGGAGCGAGGCGTGCGATGCGCGGACAGACCCCTACCGCCGCCGCTTGTTCTGGAGCTGCCAGTCGCTGCGCTGCGGATAGTGCTGGGCGACGAAGCGATAGGTCTGGCGCACCAGCCCTTCGAGGGCCTCGCCACGCTCCATCTTGACCGACTGCCAGCTGGCGATGAGGCCGTCCCACTTCATCAGCTTGAAGTGCAGATCGTCGCGGTTCTCGCGGATGAAGGCGAGCTGCATGTCGATCTTGCGCAGCATGGCCAGGATCTCGCTGGTATGCGCGTCGACCAGACCGAAATCGTTCTGGAACTCGCCGTCGGGGTTGCGCATCAGCATCTGCACGCGGACGATTTCCTCGGTCAGCGCGCGCTCGCCCTTGTAGATGCCGATCGCCTCGGCCAGACGCACCATGATCATGCGCAGGTACTGATAGCGCTCGCGCAGCGCCTCGATATAGGCGAGCTCGCGGCACAGCAGGTCGAAACGGTCGATGACCTCCTGGCGGCGGTCGCGGCCGAGGCCGATCTTCTCCGCCGCCTCCTCAAAGGCCTGCTGCACGCGCTGGCGCGTCTGCGGATCGTTCGCCAGGCGCTCGAGCTGCCTGGCATCGGCGATATCCGACTGGCCGCCGCTGAGCCAGGCCGCGAGCTGCACGGTCATCCGGTTATGGGCAATCCTGCGGTGGCGGTCTTCGACCGACCACGAGCAGCTGCCGTCGAGCAGCTCCTTGGGGATCGAGTCGCCGGGCCGGATCTCCTTGACGTAGCGCAGGCTTTTCTCGATCAGCGCCAGCAGCTTGCCGTCATTGCCGTCGGCAGCGATCGCGAACTCGTTGCGCAGCGAGGGAATCGGGATGGCGCATTTGAGATCGCCGAGATCGGCGTGAAAGAGCGGCTCCTCATTGTCCGACAGCCGGAAATGCGCGCCGTTGACCGAGAACACCTTGTGCTCGAAGGCGAAATGGGTGCTGCGGTCCGAGGTATAGACCGGCGCCGGGCCGTCCTCGACCGCTGTCGCGTCCTGGTGTTGCGTGCTTGCCATCGGTCCGCTCCGTCGCGATTGCCCGGAATGCAGGCGCATGGCGGAAAGCCACTTCGGCCCCGGCCATCAGAACCAAGTTGGGTTAACAACAGCATAACGGCGGCTCGCAACGGCCCGGAGGGGCTTGCGCCCCGGCCCGGGGCGGCCGGTCCGGCCGCTCAGCGCCCGTAGCGGGATGCGAGCAGCGCGTACACCGCGCGGATGGTCTGGGCCTCCGCCCCCTCGGGCCGGCCCGGACGCCCGTACGGGTTCCAGGCGAACAGGTCGAAATGAATCCAGGGGATGTCCCTGCCGATGAAGTCCTGCATGAACAGGGCAGCTGTGATGGCCCCGGCAAACGGGCCGTCGGAGGCGTTGTTGAGGTCGGCGACGCGGCTGTCGAGCCGCTTGCGGTAGGGCCGCCACAGCGGCAGGCGCCACATCGGATCGGCCGCGTCGACGGCATGCCGGGCCAGCGCCTCGGCCAGGGCATCGTCGTTGCAGAACAGGGCGGGCAGCTCCGGCCCGAGGGCGACGCGGGCGGCCCCGGTCAAAGTCGCGAAGTCGATCAGCAGCTCCGGCTTCTCGGCCGATGCCTCGGTCAGCGCATCGGCGAGGACGAGGCGCCCCTCGGCATCGGTATTGCCGATCTCGACCGTCAGCCCCTTGCGCGAGCGAATCACGTCGAGCGGGCGCAGCGCGTTGCCCGATACGGCGTTTTCAACCGCCGGGACGAGCACGCGGAGACGGACCTTGAGCTTGGCCTCGACGATCATCTGCGCGAGGCCGAGTGCATGCGCCGCACCGCCCATGTCCTTCTTCATCAGGCGCATGCCCGCATCGTTCTTGATGTTCAGGCCGCCGGTGTCGAAGCAAACGCCTTTGCCGACGATCGTCACGCGCGGATGGGCGGGTCTACCCCAGGCGAGGTCGATCAACCGCGGCGCCCGCGCGCTTGCCCGGCCGACCGCGTGGATCATCGGGAAGTTTCTCCGCCGTAGCGCCTCGCCCTCGATCACCCGCGCCGTCATGCCGAGGCGGCGCGCCATGGCCCGCGCCGCCTGCGCCAGTTCCGCCGGGCCCATGTCTTCGGCCGGCGTATTGACCAGATCGCGCACCAGGGCGTTGGCGCGCGCGGCGCGCTCGACATGGCCGCGGTCGGCGTTGGCCGGCCATACCAGCTCCGCCGGGGTGCGGCCCGGCTTCTTCTTGTAGCGCGCGAAGGAATAGGCGCCGAGCGCCCAGCCCAGCGCGATGCGGGTCGCCCTGGCGGGGTCCGGCTCGTCCTGCAGGCGGTAGCTGCCGGCGGGAAGGCGCCCGGGCAGTCCCGCCGCCGTCCATAGATCCTCCGCGCCGCCATCGCCGGCGATGCCCGCCAGCACCGCGGCCGGTATGCCGGCGCGGCCGGGAACGAGGCACAGCTCCCCCGCCCCGGCCTTGAAGCCGCTGCCCTCGACCCACTTGCGCTGTGCCTCGCCGGCGCGCGCCAGCCACGCAGGCAGCGAGGCCCTGGTCAACAATGTCAGCGGTAGCGAATTGGCGGCGGGCTTGGTACGAAACGGCAGGGACAAGGCGGACTCCAAGTTTGGCAAGGCGGGTCACACTGCCGAAAATCGCGCGGTCGGACCAGAGCTTTGCGCTTCGCCCGATCGACACGGATCTGCAGGATCGCGCCATGGCTGAGTTCACACTGTATATCGGAAACAGGACCTACTCGTCGTGGTCGCTGCGCGGCTGGCTCGCCTGCCGATGTGCGGGCATCGACTTCGACGAGGTGGTGATCCCGCTACACCGGCCGGAGACCGCGGCCGAGATCCGCAAATGTTCGCCCTCGGGCAAGGTGCCGGCGCTGCGCCACGGCGAAGTGCTGGTGTGGGACACCCTGGCAATCGGCGAGTATCTCGCCGAAGTGGCGCCGCAGGCGGAATTGTGGCCCGAAGGTCGCGCGGCCCGCGCCCATGCGCGGTCGATCGCCGCCGAGATGCATGCCGGCTTTGCCGCCCTGCGCCAGAACATGTGGATGAACCTGCGTCGCAGTTTTCCCGGGAAGGGCCAGACTCCCGAGACGCTCGCCGAGATCGCGCGAATCTGTGCCATCTGGAGCGACACACGCGCGCGCTTCGGCGAAGGCGGGGCGTTCCTGTTCGGCAAGCACTTCAACATGGCCGACGTCATGTTCGCGCCGGTCGTGTCACGATTCGTGACCTGGTCGCCGCCGCTGCCGGCGGACGCCCGCACCTATGTCGCCGCGGTCTGGGATTACCCGTCCATGGTGGAGTGGCGGACGGCCGCCGATGCCGAGCCCTGGTCGATCGAGAAATACGACCGCGCCTGAGCCTCAGGCGCCGGAAGGGAGGAATCCGCCTTACGGTGGGCCTCGCATCGTGCTTGAATTCCGGCCGGACAATTGCGCCCGCCGGTCGCAGGCCCGGCAGGCCGCCGACCTGTAGCGCTCCTTACCGCCGGAACGGGCGCGCGTTTTCCCGCGGATTCGACCTGCGAAAGCCTCCCCCGGCCGAAGCACCGGGGCGGCGGGAAGGGAAAGCGCGAACTGCAGATTCGCCTGAAGCAGTGAAGCAGCCGAAGCTTTATCTCGGAATTCATGGACTTAGCTGCTTCACGCCAGAACGCCGCCGCGAAGCGGGCCGGTGAAGCGGCTGAAAGACCCCGCCCTAGCGGATCAGGCCGGCCTCGAAATAATAAAGGGCGGCGCCGGAATGGAGCTGCAGCGCTATACCGTCGAGGGCGTGCTCGCGGCGGATCAGGCGGCCATAGGGGTGCCCGGCATCGAGCGCGCGACGGTTGTTAGGGTGAAACAGCGCGCGGGTGAGGCCATAGACGATCTTCTCGTCGGTTTCCGCCCCGACCACCCAGAGCACATTGACGCTGAGCGACGGAATCTCGTCGATGCCTTGATAGGTCTGTGCCGCGATGGCGGTTTCGGTGAAAAACGGAAAGGCCCCGCCCAGCTTGCGCGCGTTCTGCCCGTCGATCGGCAGCAGGGCGATCTCGCCGGTGCCAGCAAGGTCCTGCACGATCGTCGATGGCGTTCCGGACATCAGGAAGAACGCGTCCAGCTTGCCCGCGAGCAGCGCCTCCGCAGCCTCGGCCGGCGCAAGCGAGCGCACCTTCATATCGCGTTCGGAGACGCCCAGGGTCTGCAGCATCGCCCGCGCGGTCAGCAGGGTCGATGATTGCTCCTCGCCGAGCGACACCGTCTTGCCGCGGAGCCTGCGGAACTCGCCGATCTTGCGGTCGGCCCGCGTGACGATATGCATCGTCTCGGGATAGAGGCTGGCGATGGCGCGCAGGTTCTCCGCGCCGCCCTGGCGGCGGAACGGGCCGGTGCCATGGAAGGCCCAATAGGCGATGTCGGCCTGGCACAGCGCCGAATCGAGTTGCCGCTTGGCGATCAGCTCGATGCTCGCGAGCGGCCCCTCTGTGGTCTGCGTGACCGCGATCAGCCCGGGCACGCCGCAGCTTCCGCCGCGGTCGCACTCACGAGCGCCCGGCGGCGAGCTGACGACATTGCCGATCAGGGTGCCGACGGCGAAATAGCTGCTGTCGACGGGACCGGTGGCGATGCGGAAGAAGCTGGGTTCCTGGGCCAGGGCGGAACCAAGGCGCAGCGCGCCCGGCGTCGCAAGCGCCGCCGCGATGGCGCCGCCGCCCGTCATCAAGGCCCGTCTGGTAAGCGTCATCACCGCCCGCCGCGGATTTCACCGGCGGCGTCTCAACCGGAACGTTTTGTTTCAGTTTCCATTATGTAGCCCGCGTGCGCCGGGAATTGAAGCGCGAAGTTCCGGCCGCACCGGTTCACGGCCTCGCCATCATCTTCTGTGGCAAATAGGTCACGATTTCGGGGAAGACGGTGACGAGGGAGACCGCGACGACCATGAGCAGGAAGAACGGCAGCGCCGCGCGGGCGATGTAGGTGATCTGATGGCCGGTCATGCCCTGCAGCACGAACAGGTTGAAGCCGACGGGCGGCGTGATCTGCGCCATCTCGACCACCAGCACCACGAAGACGCCGAACCAGATCAGATCGATCCCCGCCTCCTGAACCGTCGGCAGCACCACCGCCATCGTCAGCACGACCATCGAGATGCCGTCGAGAAAGCAGCCGAGCACGAGGTAGAAGACGGTCAGCGCCGCGATCAGCATCCACGGCGACAGATTGAGCGAGTCGATCCATTCGGCCAGACCGCGCGGCAGGCCGGTGAATCCCATCGCCAGTGTCAGGAACGCGGCACCGGCGAGGATCAGCGCAATCATGCAGGACAGCCGCGTCGCCCCCATCAGCCCGGCGATGAAGGTGTCGCGGTTGAGCGTGCCCTGGACCGCTGCGATCGCCAGCGCGCCGACCACGCCGACCGCCGCCGCCTCTGTCGCGGTCGCGAAGCCGGCATAGATCGAGCCGAGCACCAGCACGATCAGGGACACCGCCGGGATCAGATGGCGCGAGGCGTAGATCTTCTCGACGACCGACATACGGGTATCGGCAACCGGCGTCCTGCCCGGGTGGAGCAGCGCCCAAATCCCCACATAGCCCATGAACAGGCCGGCCAGCAGCAACCCCGGCAGCACGCCGGCGATGAACAGCTGCGCGATCGAGACCTCCGCGGTGACGCCGTAGACGATCATGATGATGGAGGGCGGGATCAGCAGGCCGAGCGTGCCCGCGCCGGCGAGCGTGCCGACCGTCAGTATCTCCGGGTAGCCGCGCTTGCGCAGCTCCGGGATGGTCATCTTGCCGATCGTCGCGCAGGTCGCGGCCGAGGAACCGGAGATCGCCGCGAAGATCGTGCAGCCGATGATGTTGGTATGCAGCAGCCGGCCGGGCAGTCCGGTCATCCAGGGCGCGAGACCGCGGAACATGTCCTCGGACATCCTGGAGCGGAACAGGATTTCGCCCATCCAGATGAACAGCGGCAGCGCGGTGAGCGTCCAGCTCGAGCTCGCGCCCCAGATGGTCGTCACCATCGCGTCGCCGACCGGCCGCGTGGTGAACAGCGCCATCGCGATCCAGCCGACCCCGATCAGCGACAGGCCGATCCATACGCCCGTGCCGAGCAGGAAGAACAGCGCGACCAGGAAGACGAGAGTGAGCGCCAGCTGATCCATGGCGCCTCTATTCGATGCGCTGGTCGGTCGCGGACGCTTCCTCCACGATCGCACCGCCGCGCAGCACGCGGATCAGGTTCTCGACGAAGGCGACGAACAGGACGCTGACGCCGATCGCCATCGACAGCTCGGGAATCCACAGCGGCGTCGCGTCGTTGGACTGCGAGACGTCGTTGAAGCTGTACGACCACCACACCATCTTGATGCTGTAATACGCGAACAGGCCGCTCAGCAGGCTCGCGACCGCAAGGCACCAGATCTCGAGCGCGCGGCGCCGCCGGCCGGCGAGACTCTGCAGGACGACCGTCACGCGAATGTGGTCGCCGTGGCCGAGCGCGTAGGCGAGCGCGAAGAACGACGCAGCCGCCATGCAGTAGCCGGCATAGGCGTCCGCACCACGCAGATAGAAACCCATCCAGCGGCCGAGAATGTTCGCCAGGATCAGGCCGAGCAGCGCAATCATCGCGACACCCGCGAGTGCGCCGCAAGCGTCGTAGAGCGGCTTCAGGGGGGATTTCACGCGTGGGTCCAAAGAAGCGGGGCCGGCTCGACCAGAACCGGCCCCTCTTCGTCACATCTTCCTGTAGGCGTCGACGATCGCCTTGCCGTCGGCGCCGGCTTTCTTAAGCCACTCCTGCGTCAGCGTCTCGCCGATTTTCCTGAATCCGGTTGCAAGTTCAGCGCTCGGCGCCGAGACCTTCATGCCGTTCGTCTTGAGCGCCGCCTTGGCGGCCTCGGCCTCCTCGACGCTCATCTTGCGGCCGCGAATCTCGGCGGCTGCAGCGGCGTCGAGCAGCGCCTTCCTGGTCGCCGCATCGAGCTTGTTGACGGCGGCGGCGTTGGCGAAGATCACGTTGTTCGGAAGCCAGGCGTTCGTGTCGTAGAAATGCGTCAGTGACTCCCATACCTTGCTGTCACGGCCGGTCGAGCCCGACGAAATGAATGAGTCGACCACGCCTGTCGCCAGCGCCTGCGCGAGCTCCGCCGCCTGGATGGTCACCGGTTGCGCGCCGACGAGCTCGGCGATCCGCGACGTGCCGACGTTATAGGCGCGGAACTTGAGGCCTTTCATATCCCCGATGGAATTGAGCTGCTTCTTGGCGTAGATCCCCTGCGGCGGCCACGGCACGGCGTAGAGGAGCGTGAGGCCCTGGGCCGCGAGCTTCTTCTCGATCACGGGACGGGCCGCCTTCCACAGCTTTTCGGCATCGGCGTAGCTCGTGGCGAGAAACGGCACGACGTCGACGCCGTAGACGGCGTCCTCGTTCTCCATGACCGACATCAGCAGCTCGCCGACGGGGGCCTGGCCGGTCTGCACCGCCCGCTTGATCTCCGGCACCTTGAACAGCGACGCGCCCGGATGGACCGTGATGTCGAGCTTGCCGCCGGTCGACTTGCGCACGTCGTTGGCGAACTCGATGAGATTCTTCGAGTGGAAATTCGTCGCCGGATAGCCTGCCGGCAGGTCCCATTTCGTTTGCGCCGTTGCGGCGCCAGCCCAGAGCGCGACGGTGCCCGCCAGCGCGAGCGACAAAATCCGAGTCATGGCCTTCCCCGTTCGGTTGAAGAGATTTCTTGAGCCGATGCGATCGTTCCGTTTGTGAGCGCGTATGCTGGCGAAGCGCCGGGAAAGCGTCAAGAAACTTCGATTTATCGCGCTTGATCGCAATGTCTTATGGTTACCGTCGCGCTTGCATCAGCACGTAGGCGGCGTGCCACAGCCGGACTCCATCCGCCAGCCCGCCGGGGCCGAGATCGGCGTGCGCCAGGCTGTCGAGGAGAGCGACCCGTGCCTGCGCACTGGGCAGCGCCCGGGCCAGCGATGTCGTCTCGGTATAGGGAATGATGACATCGTCGCGGCCGTGGATCAGGATGAAATCGGCGCGCAGAACGCCGAGGTCGCGGCCGGCGAGGTTGAGGCCGGCGAGATCGGCCTGTACGGCGCGCGGCAGGGCCGCGATCAGGCCCGGGACGCGGTCCGGATCGCGGTTGGCGAGCAGGTCGACGACCGCCTGCCCTTCCGGCCCGAGCCTGGCCGTCAGGTCGGCGATATCGGCATCGAGATCGTCGAGCTTGCGCCGCGCCATCGCCGCCAGCGCCGCGCGATCGCGCGCGTCGTCCAGCCGCTCGGCATTGGCGAGCACGAACACCCATTTGCCGTAAGCATTGGGCACGCCGCGCCGCCATGGCGCGGTTGCTTCCTCGCGAAAGAATCCGGTCGTGAAGAACGTGACGACCGAAGTCGTGTCGTAGTAACCGCCGATCGCGACGATGACGTCGATGCGCGGCGCGAGGTCCGGAGCAAGGGCGGCGAGCACCGCCGGCCCGACAGCATAGGACACGCCGGCGATGCCGACCGGTCCCTTCCCTTCGGGACGCGCCAGCAGGTCGCGGACGGCGTCGGCGACCAGCTCGCCGTCGTCAGCGGACACGCGCTGCGCCTGGAAATTCGGCACGTCCGGCACCATCACGGCGAACTGCGCGCGTGACAGGGCGCGCGCGAAGTCGACGACGCGCGCATCGCGCCGCCCGGCGCGCCCGAGACCCGGCATCAGGACGAGGGCCGCCCGCGGCGCGCGCGGCCGATAGAGGTCCGCCGCCAGCACTTCGCCGCGATGGGTCCAGGTCACGACGTGGCGACCCGATGCTTCGGCCGGGCCCGCCGCACCCGCCTGCAGATCGCGCAGCAGTCCGAGCGCATCGACCGCATCTTCCATCGGCGCGCAGGCGCCCAGCGCAAGGGCAAGCGCAACAATGCGCAGCCCCAGCGACGGCGGACGCGCGCGTGCCATCTACATGTGCGAATACATCGGCCGGCCTGCGGCCGGCATGGCGCAACACAGGACCGTTCCCGTCGCCGATTCGGTGATGAACAGCGTCCTGTTCCCGGCACCGCCGAAGGCGACATTGGTCGCGAAGCTGTCCTCGGGCAGCTCGATCAGATGCGTCGGCCGGCCGCGCGCATCGAAGCGCCAGACGCCGATGCCGAGATGGCACACGACGATGCCGCCTTCGACGTCGGCCGCCATCCCGTCGGGTCCCGACAGGCCGCCCGAGAGCTGGATCCAGGTGCCCGCTTTCGACACGCTGCCGTCGGCCATCAGCGGCAGCCGCCACACCGCCATGGCGCGCGTCACCGCGACATAGACCTGGCTCTCGGCCGGATTGAGCACAATGCCGTTCGGGCTCGGGACCGTCGCGATCAGGCAGTCGAGCCGGCCCGAGGCGTGCAGGCGGAAGACGCGCCCGGTCGGATCGTGCCAGCCGGTTTGCCCCTGGTCGGTGAAATAGAGATCGCCGTTCGTCGCGAAGACGAGATCGTTGACGCCCTTGAAGCCTTCCGAATGGCGCGTCTCGAGCAGCGCCGCGATCTTGCCGCTTGCGGGATCGAGCCGCATGAGCCCGCGCCTGTAGTCGGTAATGACGACGTGACCGTCCCTGTGGATCTTGAGCCCGTTGGGCCAGCCGTCATACTCGGTGACCAAGGTCCAGGTCCCGTCGGGGGTCACGCGGAACACGCGGCCGAACGGAATGTCGGTGACGTACAGATTGCCGGAGCGGTCGAAGCCCGGACCTTCGAGGAAGCAGTCGATGGCCTCGCCGCCGCGGTTGGCATCGGCCCAGGCGGTCCGCACCCTGCGCCGGAACTTGTCCGGCATGCGGCTGAATACGCGCGCCTCGATGCGCGCCGGCGGCGCGAAGCACATCACTTCCGGTCTCCGTCGAGGTCCTTGACCCAGAAGGTCAGCGTCTTGGGCGATTCGGCCGGCTCGTCGAGCTCCTTCCATTCGAAAGTGGCAACGAGGTCGGGACGCTTCGCATAGCCGCGATGTATCCAGAACGCGTCGAGCGGCGCATAGCCTTTCGGGCGGCGCGGGTGATCGGCCGGCCGGTCGACGGCACAGAACGTCGCATGGCGATATCCCAGGGTCCTGGCGCGATCCTCGCGATGTCTGAAGAAGGCGACGCCGATGCCCTGGCCGCGATAGGCGGGAAGCAGAACGGATTCGCCCAGATAGTAATATTGCGCCGGGTCGAGGCCGCGCTCGCGGAACGGCTTGATGACCTCGTCGCCGGCCCGCGGCATCGGCAGCGCGGTCGACGCGCCGACCACTTCGACGCCGTCGCGCGCGACCACGACCGTGCTCTCCGGCAGGTCGGCAAACTTGCGCAGATAGCGGCGCTCGTAGTCGACATCACCGTCATAGAGATAGGGGAAGTCGCGGAACACGGCGATGCGCAGCCGGGCGAGATCGGCGATGACCGGCTCTACCGCCCGTCCGACCAGGACCTCGATCTGCGCCTTGGCGCCGCCCATGCCCGCTCCGTGCCTCAGGTCTTCACCTGGCGCAGCCAGTCCTGGAAATTGTAGTTGTTCGACACGCGCGAGATCTTGCCGTCGCGGATATCGAAGAACGCGCCCACGGTGAGAACGTAGCCCTGCCCGCGCGCCGGCGGCAGGTCGCCATCGGTCACGAGATAATTGCCGTCGAGCTGGAACTCCGCTGCCGCGCGCGTGCCCGACTCGTCGACCATGACGACCAGGTCGCGCGCCCGCTCGTGATAGCAGCGGTTCATATGCTCGAGGAATCGCCTGAAGGCCGGCTTGCCGACCTCGCGCGGCCCCTGGCTGAGATCGTGGACGACATCGTCGGTCAACAGGGCGAGGAAGCCGTCGATGTCCTGAGCGTTGAAACGCTCGTAATAGCGGCGGATCAGGTTTTCCGTGTCGTTGCGCATGCGCTCTCCTTGGTCGCCGCGACCGCGCCGCCGTCGACGAGTGCGGCGATCGCGGCATCGTCGTAACCCAGGCCGCGGAGCACCTCGATGGTATGCTCGCCGAACCGCGGCGCGCCGCGCCGCACTGCCGCCGGCGTCGCGGACAGCTTGACCGGCGCGCCGATGGTTTCGACCGGACCGACGCCGCCGTGCTCGACGCGCACGACCATGTCGCGGGCGCGGACTTGCGGGTCGGCATGCATCTCGGCGACCGACAGCACAGGGCCGGCCGGCACGCCGGCGGCCTCGAGCCGCGCCAGCCACTCCGCAGCGGGGCGCGTCCGGAACTTCTCGTCGAGGAGGGCCGTCAGCGCCGTGAGATTGGCCATGCGGTCGGCATTGGTCCTGAAGCGAGGATCGCTCTTGAGCGCCTCGCCGCCGATCGCATCCGCGAGCTTTTCCCAGTTCCTCTGGTTGGCGGCGCCGACATTGATCCAGCCGTCCGCCGCCGGAAACGCCTGATAGGGCGCGTTGAGCGGATGGGCCGAGCCCATCGGGCCGGGCGGCACGCCGGTCGCAAGGCAGATCGCCGACTGCCAGTAGGTATGAACGATGCCGGCCTCGAACAGCGACGTGTCGACGACCTGGCCTTCGCCGGTCTTGAGGCGGTGGACATAGGCCGCGAGCACGCCCATCGCGGCAAGGATGCCGGCGGTAATGTCCGTTACGGGTGCGCCGACCTTGACCGGCGGGCGTCCAGGCCCCTCGCCGGTGATGCTCATGAGCCCGCTCATGCCCTGCGCGATCAGGTCGAACCCGCCGCGGTCCGCATACGGTCCGGTGCGACCGAAACCGGATACGGCGCAGTAGATCAGGCCGGGATTGTCCTGTCTCAGGGAGTCGTAGCCGAGCCCGAGCCGCTCCATTGTGCCGCGGCGGTGATTCTCGATCAGCACGTCGGCGTTGCGCAGCAGCCGGCGCATGGCCTCGATGCCACCGGGATTCTTCAGATCGACGGCAATGCCGCGCTTGTTGCGGTTCATCATCATGAACGCCGCGGATTCGTCGCCGATCCTCGGCGGCACCATGCGGCGGGTGTCATCCCCGCCGGGGATCTTCTCGACCTTGATCACGTCGGCACCGAGATCGGCGAGCATAAGGCCGCAGACCGGGCCCGCCATGATATGCGCAAGCTCGACGACCCTGACGCCGGCGAGCGGGCCGGTTGCGCGCGTCGTGCTCATCAGCGCCCCTTGAACTCCGGCTTCCGCTTGGCAAGGAACGCAGCGACACCGGTCCTGAAGTCGTCGGTGTCATAGCAGGCATAGTTCTCCTCGACATCGGCGCGGGTCAGCGTCCCGCCGGACTCGAGGCGACGGATGAATCGCTTGTGCCAGCGGTTGACCAGCGGCGCCCCGTCGGCGATGCGCCGGGCCGTGGCGTACGTTTCCTCCTCGACCCTGTCATCGGAAACGACGCGTGTGACCAGCCCTTTCGCATAAGCTTCGTCTGCTCCGAGAATGCGTCCCTCGAGCAGGATCTCGAGAGCAACGGCGCGGCCGACGAGCGCCAGGAGCCCCTTCAACTCGGGATAGGCGATGGTGAATCCCAGCCGGTTGATCGGGATGCCGAAACGGCTGGAGACGCCGCAGATGCGCAGGTCGCATACCGATGCGATCTCGAGCCCGCCGCCGACGCAAGCACCGCGGATCATGGCGATGACCGGATGCGGGCAGCCGACGATCCCGCTGGTCGCGATATTGACGATCTCGTCATAGGCCTGGCACTGCGCGGCGGTCGCGCGCTCGCTCTTGAACTCCGAGATGTCGGCGCCGGCGGCGAACGCCTGCTCGCCCGCCCCGCGGATCACGATGCAACGCACCGAACCGTCGGCGCCGAGATCCTGCATGACCGCGCCGAGCCGCTTCCATGCCGGAAGGTTGAGCGCGTTCAGCTTGTCCGGGCGGTTGAGAGTGACGGTGACGATCGCGTCGTCGCGCCGCACCAGGATTGCTTCGGCCGTAGCCGCACCGTCGTCCATGCATCTCCTTCGCCGGACGAAGCTGTTCGGCCGGCCGGACTGGGCTTAAACGATCGGGCCGCATGCGGTCAATCGCAGATGCTTGAGCCGGTCCGCCCGGCAGCGCGGCGCTGCCGAGGCGGCTATTCCCGTCCGGCTGCCATCCGCAAATCGTCGCGGTCAGGTTTCAGTGCTGGGATGGGCGAAGTGGGCCGGCGCGTCGCCGGGCGCGTCCTTGGGCGGCAGCGCAGGCTGCGGCAGCGGATAGAATTTCGGCTTCTGATTGTCCCAGCTGCGCTCGAACGGCAGCCGCATGCCCAGCCCGGTGCCCTGCTGCTCGGCCTCGCGGCGCGCGTCCTGGAGCTGCTTCGCGAGCTCGAGGCTCCAGGGCAGCATATAGGCGCGCGGCTCGGGAATATCGGGCATCTGCAGCCAGACGTATATCGCCTCGCCTTCCCGGACGGTTGCCCCCAGTACGTTCGCCTCTTCCGTCGAGGCGCGGATCCATTCGAGCGATACCGGCTTGGGCTTCGAAAGCAGGGTGGCAAAGCTCGCATAGCTCAGCGGCACGAAGATGGCCGCGACCGCGAGTGCCGCCGACCGGACCGCCACCTTGCGCGGCGCCCAGATGCTGATGCTGGTGAGCACGCAGGCGACGGCGAGCGCACCGCCGGCGAAATAGGTCAGGTCGTTCATGAGCCGACCGTCAGCGCTTGACCGCTGCCGAGCGCAGCGGCTTGTAGAGATTGTGCACGCTGTCCGACTTCAGCCGGCCGTTCTGGTCGAGTGCGAAGCGGAAACCGGTCAGCTCCTCGCCTTCGCGCCGCAGGGTCATCTTCGTGGTCAGCAGCGGCCGGGCGCTCGCCTGCGCCGTCGGCTTGGTGCTGACGGTCATCGTTACGTCGACCGGCTGTCCGTTCGGATTCCTGTAGAGATGGACGTTGGCCGTATACTCGCCCGGCGGCAGCCCGCGACTGAACGAGATTTCGTGGTTCTGGGTGGTCGGATCGCCGACCCGGCCGAGATCGTCGCGCAGCAGATTGAAGATCGCGCCGCCCTTGTTCGAGTAGCCGACCGGCACGTCCCCTGGCGCCTGGACCCACAGGTCGATGTCGGAATCGTGACCCTCCGGCCAACGGACCTCGACGATTACGTTGCCCGGTGCGGCGACGCTTTCGACGGCGTTCGCCTGTGCCGGCGGGTTCAGATGCGGCAGCAGCAGGACGACGATGGCAACGAAGCCGCACAGCGCCAATGTGATGACGTCGCGGAAGACCGTGCCGCTGTCGTCGTCGTCACCGAAGAGGTCATTGTTCGACATCGGCCTCTCCGCGCTCGATGATCGCGGTGACCAGCCGCATCGTGCCGGACACCAGCACGTGATGGCAGACCATCAGCCAGATGTTGAGCACGGCGCCGACGAGCGTCGTGTAGAGAGCGACCGACATGCCGAGGATCAGCTTCGAGATCATCGGCGAGATCGCCTTCGCATCCGCCGCGCCGTCCGGCTTGACGCCGGACAGGGCGATGATGAAACCGACCACGGTGCCGATCAGGCCGAGAATGACGAGCGTTCCGGCAATATGGCGAACGATCGCAGTACGCACCATCAGCTTCGATTTCAGGGTTGCCGCGAGCAGCGCACGGCTGTCCCCCTGACGGCCGCGGATTTGCGCAAGGTACTGGCCTGCACGCGAGTTGGGCGACGGCCATTTGGCATGCGCCTCGTTCAGCTCCCAGCTGACGCGGATCACCTGCATCGTGCAGATAAACAGGCCCGCGAGAAAGACGCCGGCGATGGCGGTGCACAGATGAGTAGGATCGGCGGCGCCGATCGTATCGATCCAGCCGTGCAGATGGGCAGCCGTCAATGCCGCGCAGGCAGCAAGGTTGATCAACCCGAACCGGAACAGCAAAAGATAGTCGTAGGCATAGCCCTTGACCGGCTTGAACGCCTGACGAACCCTTTCCTGCTGCGCGTGGACGTCGAGGCCGGCAGCCGCAGTTGCGCCGCTCGCCGGGGCAGGAGACTGCCGCCACCGTGTCGGATCGAATGCCATGCCAAATCTCCCCGGACTGATCCGAGGTGTAGTTAACGCCCGGTAGGCTTAAGGTCGGCTTAAAGCTTGGCTAATTTTGCGTAAATGCCGCACGCGCCGTCTCCGGCCCTGCTTCATCGATAGAACAGCTCGGGCAGGAAGAGCGGAATCGCGGGGATGTAGGTGCAGATCAGCAGCACGGCGAGCAGCACGCCGACGAACCAGACATTGACGCGCGTCACTTCCCAGATGTCTGCCTTGGCGATCGCGCAGGCGGTCATCAGCACGCTGGCCACCGGCGGCGTCTGCTGGCCTATGCCGAGATTGATGGTCACGACCAGACCGAAATGGACGGGATCGATCCCGACCGAATTGACCAGCGGCATGACGACCGGAACCGTCAGGATGATCGCGGCGGCGGAATGCAGGAACAGCCCGAGCACCAGGAAGAGCACGTTGAGCAGCGCGAGCACGACCCATTTGTTGCTGGTCCAGCCGGCGATCGTCGTGGCGAGCTGCTGCGGCGCCTGCATCTCGGTCAGATAGGTGCCGACCAGGGTCGACGTGCCGACCAGGAGCATGACGACCGCGGTCTGCAGGCCGCCCTCGATGATCGCTTCCTTCAGGTGCCGGAGATTTAGCTCGCGATAGATGAAGAGCCCGATGAACAGCGCCGCGAGCACCGCCATGCAGGCACCTTCGGTCGCGGTGACGATGCCGCCGAAGATGGTGCCGAGGATGACGACCGGCAGAAAGAAGGCCCAGAACGCCTCGCGGAAGGTGCGGCGGATCTCCGCCAGGTTGAAGGCCTGCTCGACCGGCAGGTTGTAGATCCGCGCAAACCGGTAGGCCATCAGCATCAGGCCGATTCCGCCGATCAGGCCTGGAACGAGACCGGCGACGAACAGCTGCACGACCGATGTGTCAGCCATCACCGCATAAAGAATCATGGGGATCGACGGTGGAATTATGACGGCGAGCGTCGCGGACGAGGAAATGACCGATGTCGCCAGCGGCAACGGGTAGCCCTTCTTCTTCATCGCCGGGATGAGGATTGAACCGAGGGCAGCCACATCGGCGACGGCCGAGCCGGAGATCTCCGCGAAGAAGAGCGATGCGCCGATCGACACCATCGCAAGCCCGCCGCGGATGAATCCAAGGATCGCCGAGGCAAACGCGATCAGCCGCTGCGAGATGCCCGAAGCGTTCATGATCGCGCCGGCGAGGATAAAGAGCGGGATCGCGATCAGCGGGAAATTCGTGGCCCCGTTGTACATGCCGACCGCGATGTTCGGCAGCATCTCCGGCCCTTGCGTCAGCACGATCGCGCCGAGGGCGACAATCCCCAGGCCGACCGCGATCGGGACATTGATCAGTGTGATGGCCAGCAGGACCAGGAAGATGAGGAGGATTGCCATGGCCCTACTCCGTCGCGGCGATTTCGGCGTTGGGATCGACCTTGCGCTCCTGACCGTGCGACATCGTCTTGCGCCATGCATCGGGCAGGCTGAGCGCCTCCGCGATGATGAACAGAACGGCGCCGATCGGGATCACGGACTGCGCGACCTGCTCCGGCACGTCGGGCAGGCTGACCAGGGTCGAGCCTTCGAGGATCTGCAGAACCTCCCAGCCGATCCAGGCGGTGAGCACGAAGAAACCGAAGACGAGGATCTCCGCGACCACGAAGAGGACGGCCCGGATATTGTGCGGCAGCATCCGCATGACTTCCGGCACGCCGATATGGGCGCGCTTGAGGGCGCCGAGCGCGGCACCATAATAGGTGAGCCAGGCGAGGCCGATCGAGGCGACCTCGTCGTACCAGACCAGCGCCGCCCCGGCGGTCCGGTAGACGATGCCGAGCGTGACGACCACCGCCATGGCGACCATCAGCACGATGACGACCGCCTCAAGCAGCCACTCGAAGGCGCGTTTAGCTGACGCGAGCAAGAATCCCCCTCCGGCGTTCCGGCCAAAGCCGCTTTCGATCGGCCAAATTCAAGAAGCGCGCCCGGCACACACCGGACGCGCTTCTCGCAACGCAACGATCAGGACGCGGCGCCGAGCTGCAGCGCCTTGTCGATCAACGCCTTCGCGGACGGCACTTCATTCGAGAACGCCTCGTAGATCGACTTGCTGGCCTTGACGAACGCGTCCTTGTTCGCCTCGTTGACCTGCATGCCGGCAGCCTTGAGCTTGTTGAGGAGATCCGTCTCCTCCTTCGCCGCGGTCGCGTAGACGAAGGATTGCGTTTCCCTCGCCGTCTCCTCGAGGATCTTGCGGACATCCTCGGGCAGGCTGCCGAACTTGCGCGCGCCGACCGTCACATAGGCGGGCGTATAGACGTGACCCGTCAGCGACAGATACTTCTGCACCTCCTGGAACTTCGCGCTGTAGATCTGGGTGAACGGGTTTTCCTGCCCGTCCATGACGCCCGTCTGCAGGGCGACGAACACCTCGGAGAACTTCATGGGGCTCGGGTTCGCGCCATAGGCCTGGAACATCTTGACGCGCCACTTGCCCTCGGGCGTGCGCAGCTTGATGCCCTTGAGATCGTCGGGGCCGACGATCGGGTGCTTGCTGTTGGTGATGTGGCGGAAGCCGTTTTCCCACACCGCAAGGATCTTGAGAGCCTTCTTCTCGGCTGCGGGCGCCAGGGCCGGCCAGAACACGTCCTTCTCGATGCGGCTCATGTGCTTGCGGTCCTTAACGAGATACGGCATCTCGAACATGCCGAACACGTCGACCTCCGACGACATGACCGTCGACGGCAGCGCCATGTCCACGGTGCCGAGTTTCAACTTCTGGATGAGCTCCTTGTCGCCGCCGAGCTGGCTGGAGCCGAACACGACCACCTTGCCCTTCGAGCCCAGCTTCGCGTTGGCGCGCTTGGCGAATTCCTCCGCCGACTGGGCGAAGAGCGATCCAGGCTCGCCAACATGGCCAAATTTTATTTCAACTTGCGCGAAAGCCGCGCCGGCCAGACCGGCCGACACGACGGCGGCCAGGAAGCCTGTAAGTAGCCTCAATCGTTTCATCGCGCTCCTCCTTGGGTTGAGATCTGGCCCGGTCCGGCCATTCCGTGATTCCAGCGGCATGATGCCTTCCCCATTGCCCCGAAGCAAGGCAGCTCGCGGCCTTGCGCCGCATCCACGCCCCTGTAACGCACCAATAATCGGGCGCGTCCGTTTCGGGAAAGCGGAATTGCCTGTATCCTCGGGCGGAAGCAAAAGAGGAAGTCATGTTCGCCATTCGCCCGGCCGCGGAACGCGGCCGCACGCATATCGACTGGCTCGACAGCCGGCACAGCTTCTCGTTCGGCGAGTACATGGATCCGCGGCACATGGGGTTCCGGGCGCTGCGGGTGATCAACGAGGACCGTGTCGCGCCGGGCGCCGGATTTCCAACCCATGCCCATCGCGACATGGAGATCGTCACCTACGTCCTCGACGGCGCGCTGGAGCACAAGGACAGCCTTGGCAACGGCTCGGTGATCCGGCCTGGCGAGGTGCAACGCATGAGCGCCGGCACCGGCATCCGCCACAGCGAATTCAACAACTCGAAGAGCGCGCCCGTGCACTTCCTGCAGATCTGGATTCTGCCCGAACGGCAGGGCCTGCCGGCAGGTTACGAGCAGAAGAGCTTCGAGCACAGTCCGGGCAGGCTGCAGCTGATCGGCTCGCGCGACGGCCGCGACGGCTCCGTCACCATCCACCAGGACATGGATCTCCATTGCGGCATGCTGCGCCGAGGCGACCGGATCGAGCACGGGTTGCGCCGCGGCCGCTACGCCTGGATCCAGGTCGCGCGGGGCGCCGTGTCGCTGAACGGCCAGGATCTGCAGCAGGGCGACGGCGCGGCGGTCGGCGGAGAGGAGCGCCTTGCGCTCGTAGCCGGGAAGGATGCCGAGATCATCCTGTTCGAGCTGGGATAAGCCTATCGCCTTTGACCGCTCTCTTTCATCAGCAGCACCGCGATGACGCCGGCGATGCTGCTGACGGCGAGCGCGCCGAACGCGAAACGATACGCCTCCGCCGAGTAGATCCGCGCGCCGCCGCCCAGGGCTCCGTCCCACCGGAGATCGAGCAGCAGGCCGATCAGCGGCTGAAAGATCGCGCCGCTGCCGACCACCGCGACATTGACCAGCGCCATCGCCGTGCTGCTCATTCCCGGCGGGTTGTGCTCGCGCACGCTGGCGAAGGCGAGCACCATCCCGGACGCTGTAATGCCATGCAGCGCGATCAGCGCCGTGAGCAGCGCCAGCGGCAACTGCGGAAGATAGATCACCGCGATGAATGAAACCGCTGCGACGATCGCGCATCCGACCATGATCGGCTTGCGCGCACCCAGGCGGTCCGAAAGCCAGCCGGCCAGCGGCGCGCCAACCGCCCAGCTGACGAAGATAGAGGAGATGACCGTCGCGGCGGTGGCGCGTTCGAGACCATAGACCGTGGTCAGGTAAGGAACGGCCCACAATCCGCCGAAGCCGAGCATGGGTGCCGCCATTGCCAGCCCGAACACCGCGTTGAGCCAGGTCTCGCGATTGCGAAGGAGCACGCGGAGGCTGGCGCCGACACTCACCGAGGAAGCGGCGGCGTGCGGCTTGTCACGCAGCACGAGCCACATCAGGCCGGCCAGGGCCAATCCGACCGCGCCGACGGCCACCAGGGTGGCGCGCCAGCCAATGCCATCGACGGCGACCGAGACCGGAGCCTGGCCGAAGATAGCGCCGAACATGCCGAAGGCCTGCGCCAGGCCGGTGTAGAGTGCAAAGCGCGTCGCCGGGAACCACTGCGTCAGGACCGTCAGCACGCCGACCCAGCTGAATGCAGCGCCGGCACCGATAAGCAGCCGGCCGATATAGGCGCCGGCGAGGTGGTCGCTGGCCGCGAAGATCAGGCTGCCGAACGCCGAGACCGCGGCAGCGCCGGTCATCAGCCGCCGCGGCCCGATGCGGTCCATCAGCAAA
Organism: Alphaproteobacteria bacterium; assembly: GCA_041690495.1. Classification (GTDB taxonomy): domain Bacteria; phylum Pseudomonadota; class Alphaproteobacteria; order CACIAM-22H2; family CACIAM-22H2; genus DATAAP01. The sequence goes on from JAWLHE010000004.1 coordinate 360,367, forward strand.
CCGACCGGAATCTGCAGGCTGGCATAGGCATAAAAATAGAAAGCCGAGAGATTGCCGAGAATGGCAGCGCCGACGCCGAAATCGCGCATCAGCTCGCCGACCATGACGCTCGGCGTGACGCGCTGCACGAACGCGTAGCAGAAGAACAGTGCGCCTAGGCCCCAGGCGAGCAGCGGGCGCCAGGATTCCTCAATCTGTGTTCTTGCTGTCGATGCAGTCACTCTTGCGATCGCGTGTGAGGGCCGTCCGGTGCCGCCGCGGCAATGCCAAGCTATTGACATGGGCAAGGCGGGTCAACGCGCGTGCCGGGCAGGTCTGCCATTCGCGATCGCGCGGTCGGCGCGGCCCTGTTCGCGACCGATGCCGCCCATCGAATGCCGCATCGGCGCGAATGCTGTTGACGGCTGACGCGTCGGCCGGAAGCGAAATCGCCCGGCGATATGGCGACACGGAGAAGGCAGGCTCCCGTCGCAGCCGCGCGACGATGGCGGTGATCACGGATTCCCAGTCCTTCGGGGCGGTCTGACGGAACAGTCGCATGGTTGGATACCAGGGGCTGTCCGCCCGCCCGGTCATCCATCGCCAGTCCGCCCCCGCGTGAAGCATCGTCCAGACCGGGACACCGAGCGCGCCGGCAAGATGCGCCACCATCGTGTCGACGCTGACGACGAGGTCAAGGGTCCGGATCGTCGCCGCGGTATCGAGTATATCGTTGGTCCAGGATGCCGCGTCGTCGGCGAACCGCACGCCGTGTCCGGGCGAAGCAATCTCGGCGAGAGCCGGTCCGCGCTGCAGGTTGAAGAGCGCGACATCCGCGATCGCGGCGACCGGCGCGAAGGCCGCCAGCGGCATCGCCCGTTGTCTGTCCCAGCCCCCCACCGACCAGGCGATCCCGACCTTGAGGCGCGGTTCATCGCACATGCGCCGCCTCGCAGCCTTGATGCGCGCCGCGTCGACGGCCAGATACGGCACCTCGTCTGGAATGGTCGCCAGCGCCGTGCGGAAGGCATGGGGCAGCTCCATCAGCTCGATATCGGCATCGAACGGCGGATCGGGCACGTTGCGATCGAGCGCGACGATGCGATCGATGCCCGAAACCGCGCGGAGCAGATCGTGAAGCGCCGGTACCGCCTGCACCGTGACGGAAGCAGCGATCCGGTGCAGCATCGGCATGTAACGGATGAACTGGACCGTATCGCCAAGACCGTGATAGCAGCGCACCAGGACGTGCCGGCCCTCGAGAGGCGCGCCGTTCCACACATGACGCAGATGGAATGGCTGGTCGCGGCAATTCAGCGTCGCGTGTCGGCGCCACGCCAGCACGACATCGCTTACGCGCCAGGCCGTCTCGAAATCCCCGAGCATCATGGCGCTGGTCCATCGATCCCGCGCTGCAGGATGCTTCAGCGCACCTCGGTTCGTCATCGCCCGCCGTCTTTCGCTGGTTCGGCAACAAGGCAATAACCCGATCCGGCGACCGAGGTTTCCGATCAGTCTTGGCGCATGAGCGGCAGGGCTGGCAGCCTGGATCAGGCGGCGAGCGCGCGTTCCGAGGCGGCCAGATCGAGGAGCATGGGACGGTGATCGGAGCGCCCGGCGCTCAGAGCCTCCGCCGCGTGGCACGACATGCCGCGGGCGAAGCAGCGATCGATCCGGACCGGCAGGAGATCCGTCGCAATGTGGGTCGGCTCCCGCGGACCGATATCGCTGAAGCCGGGCAGCACGGCCGGCCCGATCATATTGAAATCGCCAATCACGGCGCCCGCGCCGGAAATCGCGCCCGCTGCCTCGCGGAGCTGCCGGCGGCAGGTGAGCTGGCCGTGGCCGAGATGGACATTGACGACGGTCACCGCGCCGAATTCCACGACCTGGGCGTGGCGCCGTGTGTGCCCGCCGGGCAGGCGCACGAGTCGCGGTCGGCGGACCAGTCGCGGCGACCAGACGGCCGGCCCGTGAATGCGCCCCGGAAACGGGTCCCGAGCCAGGCTTCCGCCGACGAGTTCGGGCAGCCGCTCCATGCTGCGATCGGCCTCCTGCAGCAGGACCAGGCCGGGACGATGGCGGGCGATCAGCTCGGCCACGTCTTCGGGTCTGGCGCCGATCTTGCGCAGGACGTTCCAGCTGAGAATGCGGAGAGTGGATGAGGCCGTTGTCATGCTGTGGCGTGCCGGAGCAGGCGATATGCTTACGCCAAAAGACTTAAGGATTCCTACCGCCATTTGGCCGCCACCCGTTTGCCGGCGCAAGATTGGCGCTTGCCTGGTCAACGCGCCTCGCCTTGCTCAATGTTGCTTGATATGGGTACTCACGCTCAAGACCGCATCCCAGACCTTGCACAGATGGCGCTTGTAGGCCCTCTGCACCGGCTTGATCAACAGCAATTGACTCGCCGTCATGGGCCCTGGATCGTGCCATGACGCGCGCGATTCTACCTCGAGCGGTCGTCCCCGGGACTTATTCCCGATGGCCGGGTCTGGGGCCGCGCGCCCTCCGGTTGGGCAATGCCGATTCCCTAAAGCATTGCCGTAAGCGACGGAATAGCTCGTAGACGGCGCCGGACCCGGGCGTGCATTGTCGCGCTTGTGCGCCACACCGTCGTCCTCACGCTTCTGGTCAGCATACTCGGGTACGGCTACGGCGCATATTCGCACGCCTTCCGCACATTCCCGATCGAGTTGGTAGGCGCCGTAAAGCGGTTCTTCATACCCGACCGTGGCAGGCCGGTGCCGCTGGCCGAAGTGCTCCTGGACCCTACGGGCCGGACGGAGATCGAGTGCAACCGTATCAGGCGCGACGCGGCAATCCTGCTGCTCATGGGGCAATCCAATGCCGCCAACTCCGGCGGCCGCGAGTCGCGCTACAGGGCAATTCACGATGTCATCAACTTCAATTGGGTCAACGGCAAGTGCTACCGAGCCGAGGACCCGCTCCTCGGCACTGACGGCGAAGGCGGGACGATCTGGACACGCCTGGGTGACGAGCTGATCGAGAACGCCGGCTACAGGCAGGTCGTGCTGGTCGATATCGCGGCAAGCGGAACGCAGATCCGCACATGGGCCGGTGAAAACGGCCCGGCGCGACGCGCCGTAGATGCGGCCCAGAAGCTGCGGCATCTCGGCCGGCGATTCACGCACGTGCTTTGGCACCAGGGCGAGGCCGACTGGGCAACGCCGCCGGCAGTGTATATCCGGCTGTTCAAGGAGATGGCGACGTATCTGCGCACGAACAGCGTGGAGGCACCGATCTTCGTTGCGCAGAGCACGGTCTGCGCGGCTCGGCGCTCGCCCGGGATCCAGCGAGCGCAATACGATCTGCCCAACCTCGTCGAGAACGTGTTCCCGGGCGCCAACGCCGACACGGTCGACCGCTTCCGCGATCGCCAGGCAGACTTCTGTCATTTCAAGGCGAGCGGGCTGGCTCAACTGGCACGCTTGTGGCGCCAGGCGATCGCCGCGCACGAGCCGATCACGGCCGCGATTCCCGGCGAGACCTTTGCCGGTTCCAAACAATAGCGAGCCTCCGGCGGAACGCATCCGCCGGACGGGCACTGGAACCCGGACGCGCACCCCTCCGTTGCTAGGCGAGGCGCGAATATGCGCCCGCCTTACCCCAACCGGGAGATCTGTCGATGAAACTATTGATTGCCGCGGCCGCTTTTTCGCTCGCTCTGGGAGGCGCCGCAATGGCACAGACCGGATCTCAGAGCGGTCCCATGACCCGTCCCTCGGCCACGCCGCAGGGCACGGCACCTGGCCAGTCAGGCACGATTCTCAGCGAGAACGACATCCGCACCAAGCTGCAGGCGGAAGGATATTCGAACATCAGCGGCCTGAAGCGCGAAGGCAACATGTACTCCGCCAAGGGTATGAAGGATGGCCGCGCGGTCGATCTCACCATCGACGCGCGCAATGGCAAGATCCGGTAAAGTGCAAAGCGCTGATTCGCGCAGCTCGATCCGGCGCCGTGGACGCCGGGTCGAGACCGGCAGCCGATCCGGCGGCTTGACAGCCAAGTTGACAAGGACTTCACGCGCCCCCCGTCAGAATTTCTCATAGGCGCGACTCGTCGCGCACCCGCGAAAAATCGTTGCCAAATGCGATTCTCTGGCGCATACCGTTCGTGGCGGCGCAACGCCGCGTTGCACTGACAGAGGAAAAACCCAAATGGCAGAAGCCAAGCAGGCCGTCGTTTCGCTGAAGCAGATCGTGTCCGATCTCGCCGAGAAGCACGAGCTGCCCAAGAAGCAGATGACCGAGGTTGTCGACGGCATGTTCGACAGCCTCGCCAAGAATCTGAAGAAGGGGGCCAAGATCCGCGTCCCGGGCTTCGGGATTTTCGTGGTAGCCAAGCGCGCTGCGCGCATGGGCCGCAATCCCGCGACCGGCGAACCGATCAAGATCAAGGCCAGCAAAAAGATCCGCTTCCGGCCCGCAAAGGAACTCAAGGAGTCGATTTGACGGCTGGACGGCGCCCGCGCCGCGGCGCGGTGACGATCGACGACGAAGCTCTCGGCCCTGCGGCCGGGAGCTTTTCGTTTGCGCGGCCCCGTGCAGTACAGCCAGCGGGCTGCTATCCTCTCGCTTTCGCAGCGTCCGCAGGCGCGCTTCGCGGCCGATAGGCCGGCCCATCGCGCCCCCGGCACGGCGAATCGGGGGCGCAATAGATCAGATGCAAGACATGCATTCGCCACGGTCGGCTGGCCCACCGGCCCTGCCGTCGGCTGTCTGGCCCGAGGAGGTCCGGCTGAAGCAGGCTGGCGATCCGACGATCGTCACCGCATTTTTCAATGACGCGCCCTCGTGGCACCCGCGGATGATCCGGCAGCTGCTCGATCTCGCGCGCGACCCGAATTTCGGACGGCGCTATCAAGGATGCCGCGGCATCAAGATCGATGGAATCGACCGGCTCGAATCGCCGGAGCTGCGGCTCGCCACGGCCCGCGCGGAGGCGCTGTTTCGGCGCGTGCTGGGGGCTGCCAACGCGGTCGTCGATGCCGCATGGGCGAACATTTACCACCGCGGCGACTACTGCATGCCGCATAGCCACATGCGCGCGACGGCGAGTCTCGTCTACTGCGTCGATCCGGGCGAGAGCGACCCGCACGACCCTGTTAGCGGGCGGCTGTTCATCGCGGACCCGCGAATCGCCGCCTGCTGCCGCCCCTCGCCCGGCTACATGACCACGCCGCTGATCCCGGCGATGCGCGCGGGAACTCTCATCATCTTTCCCGCACAGATCGTCCATGCCGTGAACCCCTATGCCGGCGAGCGTCCGCGCATCACGCTCGCATGGAACATCGGCCCGGAAGCAATTCCAATCGCGCCACAGCAGTGAGCCATCGGGTTGAACGAACGTTCGCCGGCCGGCAACCCGCCCGCCGCGCTGGCGCCGGACCGATTCGTGAAATCGTGTCCTGTGAAGACGACAGACGCTTCGCTCCGATGCTCGGTGAAAAGTCGATCTGACAATCTGCCATCCACCGCCCTGTTGCGTCCGGGCGGCTTGACGCGTCGTCTCGGCGGGCCGCTGCGTACCGGACGGGTGGGGCGCCAACCGTCCTCGTTGAGTCAACGGGTGGTGCAAGCCCGGTCCGGTTGTGCCACGATATGCTCGGTTCCGCCCCGAGTCGGATGCAAATTGTCGCCATGGAAGCGCTGTATATGAACGATGAGTCCGCATCCATAATGTCGTTTCACTTGCCGAAAGCAGTCGCCGAGCTGTTCGAGCAACTGTCGCGCGCCCTCTATAGCCTGTCGTTCTCGGAAGGTCTCAATCCGGCGCAATGGAACGCGCTGCGCTACCTGAGCCGCGCGGACGCGGACTCGCGCACGATGTCGTCATTTGCCAAGTTCCACGTGACGACGCGGAGCACGGCCTCGCAGACGCTGGCAGCTCTTGTGCGCAAGAAGCTGATCAGGAAGTTGCGCGATGCGGAAGATGGCCGCGTCGTCCGGCTCGAGCTTACGCCGAAAGGCCGCAAGCTTCTGGAACGCGACCCGGTCAACCATCTGGTGGCAGCACTGGCGACGCTGCCGCCGGATCGCCAGCGTGTCGCCGCCGATACGGTCGAAAGACTGATCAAGGCGGTATTTGCCAGGATGCCCCACGCCCGGCATCTGTCGCCATAGGTCGAAAGACGTCGTTCCGGCAGCCGCGAGCGGCGGGCGGCCGGCCCTTGCAGCGTCTCACGGCATCAGCTGGCCGCCGTTCACCTCGACAATCTGGCCGGTCACATAACCGCTCAGCGCGTCCGACGCCAGATAGAGGTAGGTACCGACGCATTCCTCGCTGGTGCCCAGCCGGCCCATCGGGATCGTCGCCGTCATCGCCTTGATCTGCTCCGCCGTGCTGAAACGCTCGTGAAATGGCGTCGCGATTACACCGGGCGAAACGGCGTTGACCCGAACGTTGTCCTTGACTAGCTCCTTGGCCAGCCCGCGCGTGAGCGTACTCACGAAGCCCTTCGCGGCAGCATAGAGCACAGCTCCGCCGGCACCGCCATGCCGGGCGGCAATGGAAGTCGTGTTGATGATGTTGCCGCGCCCGGCCTTGCGAAAGTGTGGAATCACCGCGCGGCATGCCGCAAACACCGAACGAGCATTGATGTCCATCACGGCGTCGTAGTGATCGTCCGATGCCTCCGCGACCGGCACGCGCCTGACCAAGCTGCCGGCGTTGTTGATCAGCACGTCGATGCCGCCGAAATGCGCCGCGGCGCGATCGACGATCTCGGTCACCGCTTCCGCGCGCGCAACGTCGCCGCCGACGGCAAAGCCTTCGCCGCCTGCGCTCCTGATCGCTGCGACGATGGCGCTCGCGGCGTCCTTGCTCTGATTGTAGTGAACGGCCACGCGGGCGCCTTGCGCGCCCAGGGCGCGCGCGACGACAGCGCCGATGCCGGTCGAGGCGCCGGTAACAAGGAATACGCGATTCTCGAGATCGGCGATTCGCGGGAAGCCGATCGCATCCGCAGGACTGGTCAGGGCTGTCATGGGGGTTCCTTCTGATTCCTCCGGTTCAGGCGCGGACGGCCGCGGCGGAGCCGGGCTCCTTGACGGTGATGCGCCACAGCGTGCGCGGATCGGCAGGATCGGTCAGCGTCGCCGAATGCAGCAGCGACAGATCGTCCCACAGAACCACCTCACCCGGCTCGTATGCGTGGCTGTAGCGATATTTCTCCTGAAGCGCATGCCGCTTCAGCTCGTCGAGCAGCTGCACCGCCTCATCCTGCGGCATGCCCTCGATCCCGAACGAGCTGCCGGAGACCGCATAGAGCGCCTTACGCCCCGAGCCGTAATGCCTGCGGACGAGCCGGTGACGGACCCAGCCCATCTTCATCTTCTGATCGTCGGTCAGCTTCGACGCAGCCGTGCGCGAGTCCTCGTCGAGATCGTCCCGGTTACCGTAATGATGCAGCACGACGAGATCGCCGATCCGGCGCTTCGTCGTATCGGGCAGGTCGTCGTAAGCCGCGTACATGTCGGCGAACAGCGTATTGCCGCCGCGCCTGGGCACTTCGATCGAATAGAGCATGGTCACGCGCGCCGGGATCTCGAGATAGGAATAGTCGGTGTGGAAATAGCTTCCGGCATCGGCAAGTCCGAGCGGCTTGCCGTCCTGCGTGCGGTTCGACAGGACAAGAATGTCCGGATATCCGGGATGGTGGAACTGGTCGATGACGTGCGGCTCGGGATTGCCGAAGCGGCGCGCAAACGCGAGGAGGTGCTGCGGCTCGAGACGCTGGCCCCTGATCGCCAGGACCTGGCCGTCGAAGAAAGCCTGCTCGATCTCGCGAAAGGTCGCATCGTCGACAGGCTTCGACAGATCGACCCCGTCAAGACCGATCCCCAGGACATCAGAGAGCTTCCGCCGGCTCAGCATCAGGGCTTCTCCCAGCCGCCCGATTTTTCGGATCGGAACAGCGCATCGATGACGCGCATGTTCAGGATGGAATCATCGAGCGTAACCGCGGGTCTCGTTCCGTCGCGGATGCAGGCCGAGAATGCGTCCCCCTGCAATGTGTACTGATTGCAGACCGGCAGCTCGATAATCTCGGCACCCGAGCCGAGCACATCGCGGCCGTCGTCCACGATGAGCCGGCACGGCCGGTCAGGCGGCGCATTGATCGGAATCTCGACGGTAATGTGGCCGGAGGTGCCGAGCACCTGGAAGCGCTGGGAACGCGCGATCTGCGTCGAGCACAGGAACGTCGCGTGCCCCTGGGGGAAGTCCAGGACCGCGCTGGCGAGACGGTCGGTCTTCATCGCCGGGTCGCGCTCAATTCTGCTCATGACCTGTCGCGGCTCCGCCCCGAAGACGAATCGCGCGAAATAGATCATGTAGCAGCCGATATCCATGATGCCGCCGCCGCCGGCATCGACGATATTGCGGATATTGGCCGGATCGGGATTGTTGTAGGTAACGACACCATGTACCGCGCGCACCGTGCCGAGGCGGCCGGAGGCGATCAGCTCGCGCACGCGCAGCCATTGCGGATGGAAGCGGACCATGAATCCTTCCATGACCAGGCGCCCGCTGCGCTGCTGTGCTGCGGCGAGGCGCTTGCCTTCGGCGGCATTCATGGCAATCGGCTTCTCGCACAGGACGTGCTTGCCGGCCTGGAGCGCCTTTTCCGTCCAGGCGACATGGAGATTGTTCGGCAACGGATTGTAGATCGCCTCGACGGCGGGGTCGGCAAGCAGCTCCTCGTAGGAGCCGTAGGACCTGGGAATGCCAAGCTGCCGTGCGCAGGCCTCGGCACGATCGGACTCGCGCGAAGCGATTGCATCGATCCGGCTCAGCGAGCCCTGCTGCATAGCCGGAATGGTGCGCTCGACAGCCATTTTCGAGACGCCGAGCACGCCCCATGACACCTTGTCCATTCGCCAGACCTCCCGTGCCAGCCGGCTGGTTTTAGATCGATCTAAAGGCTAGCCTGTCGCAGCGCGGACGGTCAATCATCAGCGGTCCACGGTCGCGAGAGAAAGCGGGTTCTGTTAAGGACGGGCATGGGAGGCATGATGGGGAACGGACCGGAGGGCGCCGCGGACGATCCACGCAAGGCCGAACTGGCGCCTGCCTCCGCCGGCGCCGATATGCTCGCGCTGCTCACCAGTGTGCTTGAGCACGCCGACCAGGGCATTGCGGTCTATGACGCGGCATATGTGCTGCGTTGCTGCAATGCGCGCTATGCAGCCCTGCTCGGCCTGCCGGCGGCCTCGCTACGGCCGGGCGAGACGAAGCTCCCGGACATCCTGCGGCGGCTTGCGGCTCGCGGCGACTATGGCGACGGGGACTGCGAGGCGCTGGCGGTCGTGCGCTTTGCGATGATGCGCTCGGGTGCCGAGCAACGCTACGAACGCCGCATGCCGGACGGGAAATGGGTGCAGTTCAATCGCAACTCCCTCCCGGGCGGCGGCCTGGTCGTAACGCTCACCGACGTTACGGCGATCAAGGAAGCGGAGCAAACGTCGATCGCCTCGCGCGACGAGGCTATGCGAACGCGCCTTCAGCTGACCGCGGCAATCGAATCAATATCGGAAGGATTCATCCTGTGGGATCGACAGGACAGGCTGGTGATGTTCAACACCCGCTACCGCGACGAATATTCCTTTGCGCCCGACCTCCTCACGCCGGGCATCTCCTTCGAGGCGATTCTGCGCGCCGGCATCGCGCGCGGCGCCGTACCGGTCGGCTATGATCCCGAGGAATGGGTCCGGGACCGCCTCCGTCAGCACCTCAATCCGCCCGCGCCCTATGTCGTCGAGCGGCGCGACGGGCGCTCGGTCCTGATCACCGAATATCGCACGCATGATGGCGGCATCGTCGGGATCCGGACCGACGTGACACTGATCAAGGACAGCGAACGCGCAGCGCGCGAGGCGCGCCAGCGGCTGATCGACGCGATTGAGGCAATTCCGCAGGGCTTCGCCATTTTCGACCCGGACGATCGCCTCGTCCTGTTCAACCGGCAGTACAAGGAGCGCTATTCGCTGGTGCCCGATATGGTGCGCCCCGGCGTGAAGTACGAAGAACTACCTCGCGAGATCGCGCGCCGCGGCCTTCTCAGTATCCCGCCCGACCAGCACGAGGCCTGGATCGCGGAGCGGGTGGCTCTCCACCGCGAGGGCAAGCGCAAGCTTCTGGATCAGAGGAAAGGGCGCTGGATCGCGATCGAGGAATCGCGGACCGCGAGCGGATATATCGTCGTCATTCATACCGACGTAACCGAGTTGAAACACCGCGAGGAGGAAGCGCGGCGCAGCCGGCGCATGCTGCGCGGGGTCATCGACGCCGTGCCGGCGATCATCAGCGTGAAGGACCGCGATTCGCGCTATGTGCTGATGAACCGGTTCCAGGGCGAGGTTTATGGCATCGAGCCGGGGGCGGCGATCGGCAAGACCAGTGCGGAAGTGGTCGGCTCCAATTACGGCGGCCAGTCCCAGGAACTGGACAAACGCGTGATCAGCGCCGGCACGGCGCTGCCCTGGGCGGAGCGCGACTTCATCACCCCGCATGGCAGGACGTATACCTGGCTCACGACCAAGGTCCCGCTCAAGGACGACAACGGGCGCGTCGAGAACGTGCTGACCGTAGCGCTCGATATCAGCGCGCTCAAGGCGACGGAGCGCGCCCGCGCCAATCTCGCCCGCTATGTGGCGCCGACCATGGTCGATCTTCTTGCCGGCGCCGACGAGCCGTTCGGCCCCGCCCGCAGCCAGAGCATCGGCATATTGTTTGCCGACATGGTCGGCTTCACCCAGTTCGCCGCCGAAGCCTCCGCCGATCTCGTCTTCGCGCTGCTGCGTGACTTTCAGCGCCGGCTCGCCAAGCTCGTCTTCGCCTGGGGCGGCACGCTCGACAAGTTCACCGGCGACGGCATCATGGCCACATTCGGAACCCCCGCATCGACCGGCCGCGATGCGGCCAATGCGTTGCAGTGCGCCCGCGCGATCGCCGTCGAGACTGCCGCACTCGACCGCGAGCGCCGCGCGCGCGGAGAACCGAGCCTGCGCGCGAGCGTCGGCGTGCACTGGGGGCCTGCATTGATGGGGAATATCGGCGACGAGAGCCGTCTGGAATTCGCCGTGGTCGGCGACACCGTGAACGTCGCCAGCCGGCTCGAAAGCCTGACGCGCGATCTCGCGGCCGACATCGTCGCCAGCGAAGCCGTCATAGAGCGTGCGGCAAGCGAAGGACTCGTTCTGACGGAGTTTGCTGCGCGCGGCGCGCAAACGCTGCGCGGGCGCGATGCGCCGGTCCCGGTCTGGACATTTACCGCGTGACACGGTCAAGGAACGGTGAAGGCTGGTAAATCCCTCCGCGCCGTTGGGCGAGTGCATGGAACTGCACTTTCCGGACGGACGTTGCCGCGGCATGTGTGGAGGTCCGATCATATTCCTTCGCCTCGTCACGGCCGCGCTGCCCGCAGCGTTTGTCCTGGTAGCCGGTTCTGCATTCGGACAGCCGAGCGAACCGGCAAGCGAGATTCCCGCGGCCACGCCGCGCGACGAACAGATCGACAAGATTCGCGAGCGTGAGCGAACCGGTATCGACCCGGATGTCGCGACCGGCACCATCGGCACGACCGGGCGCGGCAGCGCATCGGGCGCCGCCGACAGCGCCCCCGCCAAGGGCGGCCACGGCACCGGCGAGGACGCCATGTCGGAGCCGTCGGGTCCTGCAAGCGCGGAGCGCCGGCCCGGCACGGCCACCGCCCAATAGTCCGCCGCACCGCTCGCGGCGACACCTCCGCCCGTGGCGCATCATGCGCCCCGGAGCACGCAAGACGCTGCCCACTCGCCACTTGGCCGCGCCGCACCGTCCTAGGATAATCGCCGGACGTGACGGCTGTTCACGACACGGAGACTCCGCGCATGGAACTCTATTCCCCGCCTTTCAATTTCGGCCGTTGGATCGACGAGCATCAGCATTTGCTGCAGCCGCCGGTCGGAAACGTGCAGGTCTGGCAGGACACCGATTTCATCGTGACGGTCGTCGGCGGCCCCAACCAGCGCGCGGATTATCACGATGACCCGCTCGAGGAGTTCTTCTTTCAGATGCGCGGCAATATGACGTTGCGCATTCTCGAAAACGGTCGTCCGCGTGACATCCCGATCCGTGAAGGAGATGTCTTCCTGCTACCGCCGCATGTCCGTCATTCCCCGCAGCGGCCGGAGCCGGGCAGCGCCGGGCTCGTGATCGAGCGACAGCGTCCCGAAGGGCTCAAGGATGGCTTCGAGTGGTATTGCCCGTCTTGCAACGGCTTGGTCCACCGCGTTGAGGTGCAGCTCAAGAGCATCGTCAGGGACCTGCCGCCGCTCTTCGATCAGTTCTACGCGAGCAGAGACAAGCGCACCTGCAATGCCTGCGGCGCGATTCATCCCGGCAAGGGCGCATGATCACCGTCGACATTCACAGCCATTTCTTTCCCAAGAGCTGGCCCAACCTCGCCGAGCGCTTCGGCACGCCCGATTGGCCCTGGCTGAAGCACACCGCGCCGGGCAAAGCGATGGTCATGGTCGGCGATCGTGCATTCCGGCCGATCTACGACGCCTGCTGGGATCCGGACGTGCGCCTGCGGGAAATGGATGCGCAGGGCGTCGACCTGCAGGTGATTTGCGCGACGCCGGTGCTCTTCGCCTATATGCGTCCCGCCGCCCAGGCGCTTGACTGTGCACGCCTGTTCAACGATGCAGCGCTCGATCTCTGCGAGCGCGGGCGAGGCCGGCTCAAGGCGCTCGCCCAGGTGCCCCTGCAGGACGTCGATCTGGCCTGCAGGGAGGCGAGCCGGGCGATGGCGGAGGGCCATCTCGGCGTGCAGATCGGCAATCACGTCGGCGACAGCGATCTCGACGACGAGCGGTTGATCGCGTTTCTGCAGCATTGCGCCGGGATCGACGCTTTCGTCCTGGTCCATCCCTGGGACATGATGGGCGGCGGGCGGATGAAGAAATACATGCTGCCCTGGCTGGTCGCCATGCCGGCCGAGACGCAGCTGTCGATCCTGTCGCTCATCCTGTCCGGCGCGTTCGAGCGGCTGCCACGAAGCCTCAAACTGTGTTTCGCCCATGGCGGCGGCAGCTTCGCCTTTCTGCTCGGGCGCGCCGAAAATGCCTGGCATCATCGCGACATCGTCCGCGAGGATTGCCCGCATCCTCCGTCGCACTATGTCGATCGGTTCATGGTCGATTCGGCGGTTTTCGATTCGCGCGCACTCGGCCTTCTGGTCGAGGTCATGGGCGCCGACCGCGTACTGCTCGGCTCGGACTACCCGTTTCCGCTCGGCGAGAAGCAAATCGGCAAGCTCGTGCGCGAGCATCCCGCGCTCGGGCACGACGCAAAGCGCAAGATCCTGGGCGGCAATGCCGCGCGGCTCATTGGCATCGCGGACAGCGCGGTGAACCCCGACGTATCGTGATTTCCACAGCCGCAGCAGTGCGATAGAGTCGCTTTGTGGCGACGTCCCCACCGACACGCGAGGGCCCCGCATGGTGAGGTGGCGCAGATTGGCTTCAGTCCTCCTGATCGCCTTGGCCTTCGCGCGACCGGTCGGCGCGGAAACCGTCGATTTACAGCTCGTCCTTGCGGCGGACGTCTCACGCAGCGTCGACGAGGGCGAATTCCAGCTGCAACGTCAAGGCTACGCCGCCGCCTTCCAGGACCCGCGCGTGCTGCGCGCCATCCGCTCGGGCCAGACCGGAAAGATCGCCGTGTGCTACGTCGAATGGTCCGGAACGGAATCGATGGCGGTCATCGCCGACTGGACCGTGATCGGCGATGACGAGACCGCCGGTGCCTTCGCCGAGGCAATCCTTGCGCCGCAGCGGCCGTTCGCGAACCGCACCGCGATCGGCGCCGCCGTGGGCTTTGCGATGGCGCAGTTCGAGCGCAGCGGCGTCGATAGCCTGCGCCGCACCATCGACGTTTCCGGCGACGGCACGAACACGAATGGACCTCAGCCGGTTCTCATGCGCGATATTGCGGTCGGCGAGGGCGTCACGATCAACGGTCTCGTGATCCTCAGTCCCGAACCGATGCCCTGGAACCCGCATCACACGCATCCGCCCGAAGGACTGGAAAGCTATTACCGCGAGAATGTCGTCGGCGGCCCGGGAGCCTTCGTCATGGTGGTCGACGACTTCACCTCGTTCGCCTATGCGATTTCCAACAAGCTGATCCGCGAAATCGCCGCACTCGGTCAGCCGGGCGACCGCTGACGGGCACCGGATCCAGGCGACGCGGATTCGACGGCAGGCGACTCAGCTCTCCTCCTGGAAGGCCGCTTCGCGCGTCTTGCGCACGGACGGGCTCAGAACCAGAACCAGGGCGATCACAGCGATTACCAGCATCGCCGCGCTGATCGGGCGCGTGACGAACACCGTAAAATCGCCGCGAGCGAGCACCAACGCGCGGCGCAGGTTCTCCTCCATCATCGGGCCGAGAATGAAGCCGAGCATCAAGGGGGCCGGTTCGCATTCGAGCTTGGAGAGCAGATAGCCGAGCACGCCGAATATGGCGATGAGATAGACATCGAAGCCGCTGTTGTTGACACTGAATACGCCGATCGCGCTGAACACCAGGATGATCGGGAACAGCAGATGATAGGGAAGGGTCAGCAGCCGCACCCACATCCCGATCAACGGCAGGTTGAGGACGACGAGGAAGAAGTTTCCGATCCACATCGAAACGATGACGCCCCAGAACAGCGCCGGCTGCTCCGTGATCACCGACGGCCCTGGCTTGATGCCCTGGATGATCATCGCGCCGATCATCAGCGCCATGACCGGGTTCGAGGGTATGCCGAGGGTGAGCATCGGAATGAACGAGGTCTGCGCGCCGGCATTGTTTGCCGATTCCGGCCCGGCCACGCCCTCTATGGCCCCCTTGCCGAACCGCTCCGGCGTCCGGGATACCTTCTTTTCCATCGAGTACGATGCGAAGGAGGACAGCATTGCACCGCCGCCCGGCAGGATCCCGAGCGCCGACCCCAGGATCGTACCGCGAAGGATGGGCGCCAACATACGCTTGAAATCCTCCATGGTCGGCAGCAGCCCGGTCACCTTGCGTACCAGCACCGCGCGCTCGTGTTCGTCCTCCAGATTACGGATGATCTCGCCGAGGCCGAACATGCCCATTGCGACGATGACGAAGCTGATGCCTTCGGCCAGCTCGGGGAAGCCGAGCGTGAAGCGATGCCTGCCGGTTTCGACGTCGGCGCCGACCAGGCCGAGCAGCAGCCCCAGTACGATCATGCCGATCGCCTTGAGCAGCGAGCCGTGCGCCAGTACGACCGAGGCGACGAGACCGACGACCATGAGCGAGAAATACTCGGCTGGTCCGAATTTCAGGGCCACCTCGGCGAGCGGGGGCGCGAACATCGCGAGCAGGAAGGTTGCGACCGTGCCGGCAAAGAACGAGCCGAGCGCCGCTGTCGCCAGCGCGGCACCGGCGCGGCCCTGCCGCGCCATCTGGTAGCCGTCGAGCGCCGTCACCACCGACGCGGATTCGCCGGGCAGGTTGATCAGGATGGCGGTGGTCGAGCCGCCGTACTGGGCGCCGTAATAAATGCCGGCCAGCATGATGAGGGCCGAGATCGGCGGCAGCGCGAAGGTCGCCGGCAGCAGCATGGCGATCGTCGCCGTGGGGCCCAGCCCCGGCAGGACGCCGATCAAGGTGCCGAGGAGAACGCCGCCGAAACAATAGAACAGGTTGATCGGCGTGATCGCCGTGTCGAAACCGAGCGCGAGGCTGGCGATAAGGTCCATCGGATCAGCTCCTCAGCCGCCCAGGATCGGCCCGATCACCGGGATCGGCAGGCCGAGGCCGTAGACGAAAACGGCTACGCAAAATACGGCCATTGCGACGGCCAGCAGGGCCGCTCGCCGCCAGGCAAAGTGGACGCTGGCGTAGGAGCTGATCATGACCAGAAGGATGATGCTGCCGACCATGCCGACGTCGCGAATCAGCAGGCCGAACAGAACCGCGGCGAGGAAGACCAGCGCCATGGGCTTGAGCGCGAATCCGCTGAGCCGGCTTCCATGGCCGAAGAACGAACGGATCGCGGCCGCGAGGCCGATCAGCATGAGCACGCAACTGAGGATGGTCGGGAAATAGGCGGGCCCCATCCGCCGCGCCGACCCCATCGGATAGTCCTGAGCGAACAGGAAAAACGCCAGCCCGAAGCCGATGAAGGCGATTCCGGTCCAGAAGTCCTTTGGATTGCGGATGATGGCTGGCATGCTCTCCCCCTGCCGGCTAATTGTCACCAGGCGTCCCGGCTCGCGAGGCGTGATCATGCCTCATCCGGTACGCCGCGAGAACCATCGGAGCCGCGCCGAAGTCCACCGTTCCGGTCGCGGACTTCGCGTCTCGACGAAGCTCCGATGCGTGCCTGCCTCGCATCAATAAGCAGGCGCGAAAATGCGCATGCGGAACCGGTCAATCCGCGTAGATCCCGGCCTTCTTGATGATCGGCGCCCACTTCGCGATTTCAGCCTCGAGATGAGCCTGGAGCGCAGCGGGCGTCGCCCGGTCCTTCTTTACCGGCTCCGTACCAAGTTCGGAGAAGCGCTGTTTCACGTTCCCGTCCTCGAGCGCCGACCGCAGTGCCTCGGCCAGCTTTTCGACGACCGGCCTCGGCGTGCCCTTGGGCGCGTAGAGTCCGTGCCACACACCCACCCGGAGGCCGGGCAGGCCCGCCTCCGCGCTGGTCGGCACATCCGGCAGCGACGGTACGCGCGTCGACGTGGTCACCGCGTAAACCTTGATTTTGCCCGCCTTTATCTGGCTGGCCGTGTTCGTCGTCTGGTCGCACATCAGGTCGACCTGACCGCCGAGCAGATCGTTCATGGCGGGACCGGTTCCGCGATAGGCAACGGTCGTGAGCTCGGTGCCGATGGCGCTCATGAACAGCATGCCGCACAGATGCGACGCCGCACCGATGCCGGCATTGGCGTAGGAAACCTTATCCCTGTTCTTCTTGACGTACTCGACCAGCGAAGCCAGGTCGTCCGGCGGGAAGTCGGCCTTCGCCACCAGCGTCATCGGCACATCGGTGACGAGGCCGATCGGCGCAAAATCATTCACCGCATCGTAGGGTAACTCGCGGTAAAGCGTGGGAGCCGTGGACTGCCCGATGTGGTGCAGGAACACCGTATAGCCATCGGGCGCCGCTTTCGCCGCACGCGCAGCGCCCAACGTACCGCCCGCACCGCCGACATTCTCTATGACGATCGTCCGGCCGAGCGTCTTGCTCATCGACTGACCGATCAGCCGCGCGACCGTATCTGTCGGGCCACCCGCAGCGAACGGTACGATCATCGTGATCGACTTCGTCGGATAGCTCTGCGCCGCTGCCGGCACGGTCGCCGCGGCGGTGAGTGCAACGATGCCGGAAAGAAGTGCGGCCGCCGAACGCAGAGCCGAACGATGCTTCCGCATATAAGAACGAACTTCCCTTCCAATCGGTGGGAACGGGAGCGTGCCTGTCCTTCGGCCGGGACAAGGACGAACCCCTTCCATGGCGCTTGCTGGCGGTGCTCATACCCCCCGTCCTAGTCGGAATCAAGATCAATCAGGAGATTCTCCCGTACGTAAGACCGCTCCTCGGAAGTCATACGACACACGAATGTCCGCTCTGCTCTCAGCAGTGCGAACCGCTCATCGACTGCTCGATCCGATTGCCTGATATCGAATCATATTCGACGTCCTGCCAGGCAGGGCGTTCGAGGACGCATCCCGGTTCAGCGGCCGCACTTGTTCCGCCAACTCGCCTCGGTTGAGTCGCGACACTGGCGAGGCGGCCGCGGCTTGCGCGCCATCGCCGAGGATGATCGCATCAATTTTTCCGGTGAGACTCTGCGGCGTCTCTCGGCGCGGTCAGGCCGGATCGGCGCGGTGCGCGAGACGGAAGCGGACCTCTTGATCGATATGGTGCGCCCATGAATCCGCCTGTCCCTCACTCAACCCGTGCTCCATGGCAAGATTGCGCAGAATGCGCTTGGTGTCGCCAAGCCAGGCTTCGCGCTCGGCCTCCGGCACGGAACGAACCTTGGCGATGATGTTGCCAAGAAGCCGCTCGAAGGTCTCGCGGGCTTGTTCGTCGGCTGTCATCGCTCCTCCCTGCCTGGCGCGGCCATGTTTCGCTACTGGCAGAACGCATCGCGGCGCGCTTCGTTGGCGTCGCCGCCGGGCGCCCGAATCCGGGAACGGCCGTCGACGCTTGGCGTTGCGAAGAAGTGCAATGGGCCTTGTCGCTGCTCTTGCGGCACACGGAGCGACATGGAACCGCAGCCCAGCCGCGCCACCCATGCGCCTGGGCTTTTTCGTTGAAGGAGATGATGCAATGAACCACCTCGTTATTTCTACCGCGCTGGCCATCGCCTTGGCAGTGCCGGCAGCCTACGCCCAGACAACCCAGGCGCCGCCCCAGCAGACTCCGACCATGAACCAGAGCCCGAGTGGAGCCGCAGGCGTGGGTGCCGTGCAGCAACAGCCCGGCGATTTCATGGTCGACGACATCATCGGCACCAGCGTGCGCAACCAGCAGAACGAGGATATCGGCTCGGTGACCGATCTTCTCATCGACCGCAACGGGCAGGTGAAGGCCGCCGTGCTGTCGGTCGGCGGCTTCCTTGGCATTGGCGACAAGGATGTCGCGGTGCCATGGAATCAGGTGCAGGTGCGCGCCGATCCCAGCACGTACAGCGGCACGACGACCACCGGCAGCGCCGCCGCCGAGCGCGAACCGATACTCTCGGTTAACATAACGAAGGACCAGCTGGAGCAGGCGCCCGCTTTCCAGACCATCGGCCAACAGTCGCGCGGAAGCCGCGGCACCGGTCCAAGCGGTTCCGGCTCCTCCACCATGCCCCCGGCCGGCACGACCTCACCGGCCCGCTGACCGTGATGGCGCGCGAAGGGCCGCGCCGCGGCCCTTCGCCGCTTTTCCATTGGACATGACCGCAAGCCGATGCCTGCCGGCCCCGCGGCGGATGCTACACTGGCAGGCATGCAGAGCCCCGATGTCACGCGCCTTCTGAAGCCGGTCGCACGGCGGACACTCGACCGCAATGTCACGATCGCGGTCACCGGGCTCGCGCGCGCCGGCAAGACCGTATTCACCACGGCACTCGTGCATAATCTCATGCTTGCGCCGGGGCGCGGCGCCGAATTGCTGCCGTTCCTCGCCCCGGCGCGCGACGGCCGCATCATCGCCGCGCGTCGCGAGGAGCACGGCCCGCGCCCGTTTCCCTTCGAGGCCGCGCTGGGACGTCTCCTCGCCAGTCCGCCGAGCTGGCCACCGAGCACCAAAGGCGTCAGCGCCCTCACCCTGGAGATCGCGTATCGCGTCGCCAATCCAGTGCTGAAGCGCGCCGTCCGCCAGAGCCGCCTGACACTCAATATCGTCGACTATCCCGGCGAATGGCTGCTCGACCTGCCGCTGCTGCAGCGATCCTATGCCGCGTGGTCCGACGAGACGCTGGCGCTATGCCGGGCCGAGCCGCGTGCGGCATTCGCTGGCGAGTTCCTTGCGGCAATCGGCGCGATCGATCCGGCCGGCGCGGCGACGAACGATACCCTCGCGCAGCTCGCGCGGCTCTATCGCGATTTCCTGAAGCGCTGCCGCGATAGCGAGGCCGGCATCGCCCTCTTGCAGCCCGGCCGATTTCTCGTACCCGGCGAACTCGGCGAAGACGATGTCTTGCTGCAGTTCTGCCCGCTTCCTGCCGGCGCCGCGCCGACCGGCTCGCTCCGGGCAGAAGCGGCAAGGCGCTACGAAGCGTATCGCCGCGACGTCGTCGAGCGCTTCTATCGCGAGCATTTCCGCCGCTTTACCCGCCAGATCGTGCTGGTGGACCTGCTCACGGCATTCGCGAAGGGTCCCCAGGCGGTGGCGGAGACGCAACTTGCTCTCAAGCGCGTCCTCGACAATTTCCATGCACGGCGCGGCCGCATCCTTCATCGCCTGTTCGGAGCGCGAACCGAACGCTTGCTCTTCGCCTGCTCGAAAGCCGATCACATCACCAGCGGCCAGTATGGCAATCTGCGCAACCTGCTGCGCGCGACCGTGGAGCCGCAGGCCGTGCAAATGCACGAGAGCGGCGCCCTCGTCGGCTACGAGGTCGTCGCCGCGGTCAAGTGCACGAACAATCTGCGCAACGCGCATGGCACGCCGATCCTGCGCGGCCGGCCGCTCGGTGAAGCGAGCGAGAAGGATCTCGACCCCGGCGACATTCCTGAGAACATGCCTGACCCGGCGCACTGGCCGGACCTGCGCATCGGCGCCTTCGCGCCGCCGGCCATGCCCAACGCGCGCGAGCGTGGCTTGCCGAGCGTTTATCTCGACAAGGCCGCGTCGTTCCTGATCGAGGATCTGTTCCGATGAGGCGCCAGAATGGGCCGGGCCGCCCGCCGCACGATATTATCGCTTGTCTCGGCGCACCATGACGAGTCCGGTGAGGCGACCGCGCCAGCGAGGCTGGCCGAACCAAGTAGTCGCGTGCGCCGTATTGTCACTTCGCCCTCCGGTGCGTTCCCGGGTTTTCCATCGCTTGTCCGGTCAATCTCCTGACCAATCTTCTAGACAGTTGGAAATATTGGCATTCTGGAAGGCCTTACGGAAGATCGAGCGTCCCCGGAAGCGGTCTGTTCACACCGGCAACGCTGATGCGCGCCACCCGCGGCCCTCGACGCCGCGGCATCAATGACCGAGAATCGGCACCGATGACCCGAGAGCTCGGCTTCCGCCCCGTCGATCCCGCCGCCGTGCCGATCGACACCGCGGCCCTCGCACAGATGCCCGTGCCGATCGATGAAGAGACGCAGGCGGCGAACCTTCCGGCCGTGCCGCAGGCGTCGCAGCCGCGCAAACGCTCGCCGGCGCGCTGGTTCGGATTCTCGTTGGCGCTGTTCGTCGGCGGCGTGCTCGCGGTCGAGAGCATTGAATGGGTGCGCGCCATGTACGCGCGCAACGAGGCCCTCGGCTTCGGCTTCTCGGCCCTGCTCGGCCTTGTGCTGGCAAGTGCCGCGTGGTGGACCGCGTCGGAGGTGGCGCAGATCCGCAGATTGAAAGTGGTCGAGGCGCTGCGGGCCGAGGCCGACCTGCTCGGCGGCGAAGGCTCGGAGCGCGCGCGCATGTGGATCGCCAAGGTCGAGAGCGCTACAGCGACGACGGCGGAGCGCGCGCGGCTGTTCGCGCAGGCGAACGACACAATTCTCGATACACACAGCGATGCGGACGCCCTGCAGATCTTCCGCCGCACGGTGCTGACACCGCTCGACGAGGCCGCCTATCGCGCGGTGGCGCGCGCCGCACGCGCGACGGCCCTTGGCGTGTCGGTCAGTCCGGTTGCAAGCATCGATGCAGCACTGATGATCTGGCGCAGCGTCCGGATGGTGCGACAGATCGCGCAGATTTACGGTCTGCGGCCGGGCGCCGCCGCGACGATCACGCTCGTGCGACGGTTGCTCTACGGCGCGCTGCAGTCGGTTGCCGTGGACGTGCTCGGTGATGCCTGGGTCCAGCTCCTCGGCCATCGCTTCGCCTCCGTCCTGTCGGCGCGGCTCGGCGAAGGCGTCTTCGCCGCCGTGCGTGTCGCGCGGCTCGGCATTCTCGCCATCGAGCAGTGCCGTCCCCTGCCCTTCGCCGAGGCGGACCGCCCAAGCCTGATGAAGCTGCGTAGCGAAATCATGGACTGGCGCGCCTGACCCGAAGGGCGCCGAAACGCCGGCGGCCGCCCCTTGTAACTTTGCGCCTTTGGCTCTATGTTATCTCAGTCAACTCGATTTGGGTCGGCCCCGGTTATCGGTTCTTCATTGGCCCGACCCCCGTTTCCCTTCCAGATCCCGCTGACCCGCTGCGCAGGTGCACAGCGGCGTTATTATACATCTGAAGGACGTTTCATGACTGTCGGTACTGTAAAATGGTTCAATTCGACCAAGGGCTTCGGGTTCATCGCGCCTGAGGACGGCTCCCAGGATGTGTTCGTACACATCTCCGCCGTCGAGCGCGCCGGACTCAGCACGCTCAACGAGGGTCAGCGCGTAAGCTTCGAGGCTCAGCGCAACCCGAAGAATGGCAAGACGGCGGCCGAGAACCTCGCCGTCGCCTGACCTGGGCAAGACCGGGTCTTGAAGTCAGCCGCGGGCGCCAGCGCGCCCGCGGAATGCCTTGTGCCGGCCCGGGAAGGGCTGGTCAGGTCGAAGGATCGTGTCATGGCAACTCACAAGCGGCGCGTGGAACGCAACGACCTGTTCGGAATGGCAGGCGCCAAGCCCGAATGGGAACAGCAACGCGACGACGCGCGCGATCTTGAGCTTGAGAAGACCCGAAGGCTACGGGCGATGCGCCTGGCGGCGCAGGCGGCGAATGCGGCCAAGCCTGCGGCCCCGCCGCGCGTTGCAGCGAAGCCTGTCCAGAAACCGCGCCGCATCGCACGGGCATCCTGAACGGCGGCGCCATACCGCGATGCAAACCGAAAGCTCTGGAATGACCGCCAACAAGTACCAGCCCGGACAGACCGTGACGATGGTCGTGCGGCGTTACGAGCGCACGCCCGGCGGAAGCTTCCGCATCGTCCGGCGGCTGCCATCGGAAAACGGCATAGCACAATATCGCGTACAGTCCGTGGTCGACGGCCACGAGCGCGTGGTCAGCGAGTCCGAGCTCGTCTAGCCTCAGCTGAATCCGCCGACCTCGATTGCAATCCTGTCTTCGCGCGACAGCGCTATACCCGTCGCTACGGCAAGCCGGAGCGCAGGTCCGTCCGGCACCGGGCTGATCGAGCGATAGGCCTTGCACGCGAGATCGAACGCGACATGAATCGAGGCGCCGCCCGCAACCGCGCGGGCATAGACATCCCTGGCCGCTGCCGCTGCCTGATTTGCCGACTGATCCATGAGGCCGCTCCAAGCCGAATCCATGCGCGCGAACCTACGCCTTGCCCCTGCCGCCTCCCATGACTACTCCGAGACAGCGCGCATGCGACAGTATTAAGCCCGCGGCGCTGGACCATTGATCCAGGCCGCAGAACAACCCTAATCTGCATGCCTTCGCCGCCGCCAACGTCCCTGCGCGAAGTGATCGAAGCGTCATGGTCGAACGAGTCGCCATAGTCACAGCCGCCGGCAAAGGAATCGGCGCCGGCATCGCTCGCGCCCTGCATGCCGACGGATATCGCCTTGTTCTGCTGTCTCCATCCGGAAACGCGGAGAAGCTGGCGAAAGAACTGGGCGGATTCGGCGTCACCGGAAGCGTCAGCATCCCGAGCGACCTCGAGCGTCTGGTCCAGACGGCACTCGACGCCTGCGGGCGTATCGACGCCGTCGTCAACAGCACCGGCCATCCGCCAAAAGGCAGCCTGCTCGAGATCGCCGACGCCGACTGGCATGTCGGGCTCGACATGATCCTGCTCAACGTCATCCGCATGGCTCGTCTGGTGACACCGGTCATGCAGCGTCAGGGCGGCGGCGCGTTCGTGAACCTGTCGACTTACGCGGCGTTCGAGCCCGAACCCGACTTCGCGCTTTCCGCCGCATTCCGCGCCGCGCTGGCGAGCTGGGCCAAGGTCTACTCCGACCAGAACGCCGCCAGCGGCATCCGCATGAACAATGTGCTGCCGGGCTTTGTCGACAGTCTGCCCGCGAAGCCCGAGCGCAAGGCCCGCATACCGATGGGACGCTATGCGACGGTGGCCGAGATCGCGAATGTCGTCGCCTTCCTGGTGTCGGACAAGGCGAGCTACATCACCGGCCAGAACATCCGCGTGGATGGCGGAATCACGCGAGCGGTGTGAGAGCCAGCCCGTCGAGACAGCCGCCGACGGCGCCAGGCAACGCAGCCCGCGACAGATCCGCATTCGGCCTTGCAGCGATTCGCCCCGGAAGGAGATCGCGCCGTCGGCAGTTTGCGGACAGGCGATGTCGGCCGCTTGGTGTCCCGCGAGCATCCGTCCCGAATGGCTTCCTTGAACGCCGGGCCGAATTTACGAAGCGTTCAGCCATGGCGCGTTACAATTGAGGGTTTCAGAAATGAGGGGGATCACATGAGTTCGTCGTTGCGCGCACTTACGATACTTGCACTCATCACCCTGGCGATCGGTGCTTGTGCGAAGAAGCAGGAATACAGCCACGATGGCTGGTATGCCGTCTACGGACCTGGCGGCGGGATAGAGTAAGCCGTCCGTCGGCATTCGTTACTTGAACTGTCGATTTGCGCGAAGCCCCGGGCCGGACATGGACCGGAGCGGGGCGTCCGCATTCACGCCGCAGACGCGCGGGCGACGGCGGCGCGCCGCCCGGCCCGGATCTCGTTGATCGCGTTGCTTGCGGCAGCCGGATCTCGCACGCCAGGAATCCGGACACGTGTGTCGTCGACGAGGAGAATCGCGACCTCGCCGCAGCGGCCGCCGAACCAGGGCCGGCGCGGCGAAACCTCAGCCTCGCGCACATCATCCCATGCGATTTTGTAGATCGGATCGAGCGCCGCGCCGCGCATCGCGATGTGGGTCATTCGCAGGTGGAAGATGAAGCTGCGGCGGCTCCACGTGCAGGCGCCGGCTGCCAGCGTCAAGCCGCAAGCCGCCATCACGGGATCGAGCGGCGCAAAGGGCAGGATTGCGAAAGCGCCGATCGCGAATGGAACCCAGTAATAGGCAGCGTCCCGCTCGGCCCAGAACAGTATCGTGTCCTCTGAATTCCCGTCGCGGTCGTCCCGGAACATGTGACCTCTTGGCGTAGCATGACTTCCGCAATGCCAAGCTCACCTGCCCGTTCTTGATTCCTCCGAGCCTCTCCCAACGCGCAGCGCGCGATCCGGGTCCGCAGCCGCCCAGACGCATTGTCGCGGCATGCGGCAGTCGAACCGGGGCGGTCTCCCGGCCGGTCCGAGCTTGGCGCATGGACGAGCCGCCCGCCTTGAGCGCCGATCTCTTGCAGTCAGCGACCTTCAACGCATCGGGAGTTCATGCCTGTCGGTTGCGTCAGGGCCATGTCCGATGGACTGGCAGAGCTGAGAGCGTGTCATGACCATTTGGACAGTGGCGGTTTCGGGATTCGAAGCGATGCTGGAGCGCGGGCAAGCTTGCTTTGTCCTGCCGCCGGACCTCCAGGAAGACCGGACATATGAATCATCTCGGCACCATTCTGACCGTTGCGCTTGGCCTCTATGCGCTGGTGACGACCGTGTTCCTCATCTCGGAGAATCGCAGGCCGCAAGCGACGCTGGCCTGGATGCTAGCTCTGTTCTTCACGCCCGGTTTCGGGCTGCTGATCTACTTCCTGTTCGGCCGGGACCGGAAGGCCTTCAGCAAGCAGAATAGGCTCCTGAGCCAGAATCTCGAGGCAAACGCGCTGCCTCTGCTCTCGACCGTTCTTTCGCACCAGGACGAGCGGATCGGACGTCTCGAGGACGGCAGCCCGGTGCGCAGGAGGCTGATGATGCTGGTCCGGCGGAATTCCCATTCCGCGCTCACCACCGGGAACGCCATCGACATCCGGCAGAACGCATCCAGCTTTTATGCCAGCATGATCGCGGACATGAAGGCGGCGCGCCACTCGATTCACCTGCAGTATTTTATCTGGGGCGCCGACGAATTCACGCGCAGCCTGAAAGACCTGCTCGCTGCCAAGGCCAGGGAGGGCATCGAGGTACGGTTGCTCTACGACCCGATCGGCTCGTTGCTCCATCTGCGGCCCGGCTATATCCGCGAGATGCGCGCCGCGGGCGTGCGGATGGTCCCGACATCGCCGCTCTATCGCCTGCACACGATCAGCTACCGCAACCACCGCAAGATCACCGTGATCGATGGGGCGGTCGGCTACACCGGCGGCATGAATATCGGCCAGGAGCACATCGATGGCGGCAAGGGCTTCGAGTCCTGGCGCGACACCCAGCTCCGCGTTCTCGGCGAAGGCGCCGCCATGCTGCAGACCGTGTTCATGATCGACTGGTACAACGCCACCGGAGAGGACCTGTTCGCCGGGGCATACTTCCAGCAGCCCGTGAAGGAGTCCGCCGGATCCGGTGTGCCGGTCCAGATACTGACTTCGGGCCCGGATTCGGAATGGGCGGCGATCCGACAGCTCTATTCTTCGATGATCGTTGCGGCGCAGCGTCACGTCTTCATCCAGTCTCCGTTCTTCATTCCCGACGCAACCATCGCCGAGGCGCTGAAGCAGGCAGCGCTGGCCGGTATCGACGTTCGGGTCATGCTAAGTGCCCGTGCCTCCGGCAATCCGGTTCCCAATTGGGCCGGAAACACCTATATCGCGGACGTTGCCGCCGCCGGAGTGCGCGTGTTTTTCTATGAGAAGGGGTATCTGCACGCCAAAACGATCAGCATCGATTCCGAAATCTGTTCGATCGGCTCGGCGAACATCGACATCCGCAGTTTCAGCATCAACTACGAGATCAACGCCGTGCTCTACGATGAACGTCATGCGCAGGCGCTCGAGGCGGATTTCGAGCGCGACCTCGCCCACTGTACCGAATTCGATCTGGCGGAGTACAGGAAGCGCAACGCTGCCATTCGCTTCAGGGACTCCGTGGCACGACTGTTGTCGCCATTGCTGTAAGCCTTATCTGTTCAACCTGGCCTCCGCGGTCGCTGCGGCCGAAGAAAATCGCGTCCGGATCGACGCGGAACTCCGCGAGTGCAACGATCTGCCGGACCGGCGCACGGACGGATGGGCTCGATTCGCGTCGGTCCGATGGGGTTCGCTCCGCGGAATCTGCATATCCGGCGTTCCCGATCTCAGGGCAGTATTGCCCTATCGTCGATCACCGGCTCCTGCCGGCCCGGGAAGACGCCGAAATGTATTGCCCCTTCCCCCGTCCCCAACTATCCAGTCCGTCCCATGACACTCCACGAACGCTACGGGCTCACGAGAGTCATCAATGCCGCCGGATCGTTCACACCTGTTGGCGTGTCCCGGTCCTCGCCCGGCGTTGCGCAAGCTGCTGCCGAGGCCCTGGGGAACTTCTTCGTCATTGACGAGCTTCAGGGCGCGGCCAGCGTCGCACTGGCCCGCTGGACGGGTGCGGAAGCAGGGGCGGTGACCCACTGCGCCGCAGCCGGAATAACGGTGGCCATCGCGGCGGCCATGACGGGCATGCGAGCCGAGGCCGTGGCCGCCCTGCCCGATACGACCGGAATGGCGAATCGCGTGGTGCTGCCGGCAAATCACGCGGTCAATTATGGCCATCCGATCGTGCAGGATGTCCGTCTCGCCGGCGCGCAGCCCGTGTTCGCCGGAACCGCCGGAGCATGCACGACTGCGGACATCGAGAGGTCGATTTCGCACCCCGAGACGTCCTGCCTGCTCCTGGTTTCATCGCGACTGACGACCGGCGGACCCGTGGATCTGGCGGGCGCGGTGGCTGCAGCCCAACGTCGCGGCGTGCCGGCGATCATCGACGGGGCAGCCCAGGACATGCGCATCGGGGAGCTGCTTGCCACGGGCGCCGACCTTGTTGTGATCAGCGCCCACAAGTACCTGGCATCACCGACTGCGGGTCTGATCATCGGCCGTAGCAAGTGGGTACAAGCCGCCCGCGCGCAGGAGAAAGGCATCGGCCGGGCGATGAAGCCCACGAAGGAGGCGATATGCGGCGTTCTGGCCGCGATCGAGGAACGCGAGCGGCTCGATCTCGCGGCCTGGCGCCGAAAGCAGGAGGACAGGGTCATCCATTTCGTTCAGCTCGCGAACGCGCTGGATGGAGTGAACGCGCGGGCTCAGCCCGACGCGGTCGGGATGCCTTTTTCGCGGGCGCACCTCTCCATAGACAGCGGCCGCGCGCGCCTCGACGCGCGTGCACTCGCCGCCGCGTTGAAATCGGGAGCGCCCTCGATCTGGATCATGGAGCACCGGCTCGCCGAGGCAGAGCTCATCCTCGAGTTGGTTCAGCTCGGAGACGATGAGATCGACACCATTCTCGCGCGCCTGTCCGAGCTGCTGGCTTGAAGGCGGCTACGCCGCCTCGGCCACCCGCACGCCGGCGCCCTTCACCAGCATCACCTTGTTGAGCAGCTTCACCAGCGCGTAGACGGACTCGATCGCGGGGGCGGGCGTCTCGGTGACGCGCGCCATTTCGAGGATCGAGCCGATCAGCGCCTCGGTCTCGAGCGAGCGGCCCGCCTCGACGTCCTGGAGCATCGACGTCTTGTGGGCGCCGACGCTCTCGGCCCCGGCGATGCGCTTCTCGATCGTCACGCGGAAGGTGACGCCGAGCTTCTTGGCGATCGTCTCGGCCTCCTCCATCATCCGCGCCGCCAGCTTGCGCGTCTCCGGGAACTGGCAGATATCGACCAGGGTCGCGTGCGTGAGCGCGCTGATCGGGTTGAAGGACAGGTTGCCCCAAGCCTTGAGCCAGATCTCGGACCGGATATCCTTGAGCACGCGCGACTTGAGGCCGGACTTTACCAGCACGTCGTGGAGCAGCCTGACGCGATCCGTCTCCTTGCCATCGAGCTCGCCGATCGGGAAGCGGTCGCCTTCCACATGGTGGATGACGCCGGGCGCCGTCACTGCGGCGGCCGGGTAGACGACGCAGCCGATGATGCGGTTGGCGTCGATCTTCTTCGTCAGGATGCCGGTCGGATCGAGGCTCTCCAGTTTCCTGTTGTCGTACTTGCCGCCGAGTTTCTGGAAATACCACCACGGCAGCCCGTTCTGGACGGTCATCACCATGGTGTCGGGGCCGAGCATGTGCTCGATGTTCTTGGCGACATTGTCGAGATAGTGCGCCTTGACCGCGAGGATCACGAGATCCTGCTTGCCGGCCTCCGCGACATTGTCGACGGCCTTGACCTTCGCGGTCTCGACCTTGCCGTCATGCCATTCAAGCTTCAAACCGCTCTTCTTGATCGCCGCAAGGTGCGGGCCGAGGTCGATGACGGTCACCTCGTTCCCGGCGAGCGCCAGCTTCGCCGCCATCAGGCCGCCGATGGCGCCGGCGCCGACCACGCCGACCTTGATCGGCTTCGGCGCTGCGCCGAGCAGATACGGGCTGGGCAGAACCTGGTTGAACGGATTGCTGAGCGTGCCGACACCGTCGATGACGATATCGATCATGTTGTTCGCCTCGCCCATGACGCCGGCGCCCAGCGAAGTGCCGCAGGCGATGACGTCACCCGGCATCAGGGTCATGTCGCGCGAGATCGCCGCCACCAGCTTGTACGGCGGGAAGAACATGTCTGATACGGGATAGTTCTGCACCTCCTTGCCGTTGAGGATGGTGCGGATCCTGAGCTGCATCGGGTCGACGCCGGTCGCGATCGCCGGCCCGAACACGCCGAACGTGTCAAAGCTCTTGGACCGGACCCACTGGTCGAAGGTCGGGTTCTTCTTGAGCAGGTCGACCGCTGTGACGTCATTCACGCAGGTGTAACCGAAGATGTAGTCCTTGGCCTCCGCCTCGGTGACGTTCGAGCATTTCTTGCCGATGACGACGCCAAGCTCGCCCTCGTAGATGATCCGGCCGCTATAGGTCTTCGGCCGCTCGATCGGCGCGCCGTGCGGGTGATAGGCGTTCGGCGCCTTGAGGAAGTAGAGCGGCTCCTCCGGGACCAGGAAGTTGTTCTTGGCGGCGAGCTGATGGAAGTTGTTCCACAGGCAGACCATCTTCGACGGCTCGCACGGCGTGAGCACGCGCACGTCTGCAAGCGACACGGCCTCTCCGGACGGCTCGTTCTCGCCGAACATCTCCCCGGTATGGACGACGATCTTTCCATCCACGAGGGTGCCGAACCCGACCTGTCCGCCCCGCTCGAACCTCACCCAATGCGCCATGGCTCGCTCCCGTGCTGCCGGTCAAACGCCTCGAAGGAACGCCGGACGCTTTCGTCGGGAGTGGTCGGCCCGGACCGCGGGCGCCACCGCCGCATCTCGGCGGCCGGCGCCGTGTTCGGTGCATCGGCCGGAGTTGGAGCGGAAAGCCGCCGGCTTCCGCCGCAGCGCGCTCCAGCGCCCTCCCTCGCAAGCATTCGGTCTGGCCGTCGAGGCTCTTGGCCTGCATGCAATAGGGCTGCTTTCAGGCTGTCAAGGCGAACTTCGCTTGGCGGCTGCATCCTCCTTTCGGGCAGTACACTTCTGTCGCGAATGCCCGTCAGGAACAGAATTGCCAAGCCTTCGTTGCAATCTTCGGTTCGGATGCGCCGCGACCCGGCCTTATCGGGGGATGTCCCATGAGATACCACCATATCGTGTCAGAAGAGCCACGCGATGCCGCAATCGAGAACCTGCGCGTGATGGTCACCGCACAATCGGCCCTGATCCTGGGCCTGCTCACGGTTCTTGGCGAATCCCGGATAATGCCGCGCGCCGGGTTGCGCGCCGTGCTCGAGGCGGCGCTGGACATGGTCGACAATGTCGATCTCGACGGCGCCGATCCGACTCCACGCGGCCTCCATGCAGCCAGGACCTGGCTGCAGCAGCTCCTCGACGACTTGCCCGAGAGTTGGGCGGCCTAGCCGCCCTGAAGAATGGAGCGTAGATTGAGCGACCAGGTAACGCCGCATGGCATCGTCACCTCCTGGTCGCCGACTTCCTCGATCGCGACAAGACATTCGCAGCGAACGCAGCGCACGATCGCCGGCCCTTCGAAATAGCGCCTGATCGTTCTGAACTTGCATCCGGGCTCGCGCGGCGGCGCGGCACGGACATGGAGAGGGCGGCTATCGTCACGGGTCATCGTGGCGCGATAGATGCGCATCACCCCGTTAGCAGGTCGTTAATCGTGGTCGCGATGCGATCCCGCAAGAAAGCTTGGCTGCGAGGTCATCGTCTTTGCGCTATTCCGCCGGCTGGCTGTGCGCCGCCGCCGGCGCATGTGCCTTGCGCGTGCGCGCGAGCAGCGTGTACGCGGTCGGCACGATGAACAACGTGAAGAAGGTGCCCAGAAGCAGGCCGCCGACAATGACCCAGCCGATCTGCTGGCGGCTCTCCGCACCGGCACCCGTCGCCAGCGCCAGCGGAATCGAGCCGAGCACCATCGCGCCGGTCGTCATCAGGATGGGGCGCAGGCGCAGGACGGCCGCCTCGACCACCGCCTCCACCTTCGACATCCCGCGCTCCTGCAGCTGATTGGCGAACTCAACGATCAGAATGCCGTGCTTTGTGATCAGGCCGACCAGCGTCACCAACCCGATCTGGCTGTAGACATTGAGCGTGCCGCCGGTCAGCTTGAGCGCCAGCAGCGCGCCGGTCATCGACAACGGCACCGTCAGCATGATCACGAACGGGTCGATGAAGCTCTCGAACTGCGCCGACAGCACGAGGTAGATGAACACCAGCGCCAGCAGGAAGGTGACGTAGATGCCGCCGGTCGAGGTGCGGTACTCGCGACTCTCGCCCGACAGGTCGTTGATGATGTTCGACGGCAGCTTCTCCGCCTCTGCCTGCAGGAAGGTCAGCGCCTCGCCCAGCGTGTAGCCCGGCGCCAGGGTCGCGGTGATGGTGGCGGAACGCAGCTTGTTGAAGTGGTTGAGCTCCTTCGGGGCCACCGTCTCCTGGATCGTCACCAGGTTGGACAGCGCCACCATGTCGCCGCCGCCGGCGCGGACATAGATCTGGTTTAGATCGTCGGGCCGCGCGCGCTCGGGGTCGGCGAGCTGGACCATCACGTCATATTGCTTGCCGTTCTGCTTGAAGCGCGTCACCTGGCGGCCGCCGAGCAATGTCTCCAGCGTGCGCCCGATCGTGTCGACATCGACGCCGAGGTCGGACGCCTTCTCGCGGTTGACCGAGACGCGCAGCTCCGGCTTGTTGAGCTTGAGATCGGAATCGAGGTTGAGCAGCCGCGGATTTTCCCGTGCCGCGGCCATGAACTGATCCACCGCCTTCTGCAGATCGGCATAGGGCGCGGAGGTCTGCAGCACGAACGAGATCGGCTTGTCGATCGGGCTCTGGCCCAGAGAAGGCGGGTTGACCGGGAAGGCGAGGATGCCGGGAATTGCGCCGAACAGCTTCGGCGCCAGCTCGGCCACAACCTGCTGGACCTTGATCTCGCGCTCGTCCCAGTCCTTCAGCCCCATGAAGGAGATGGCCTGCGTCACCACCGGAAAGCCCACGACCATGAAGAACTTATCGATTGCCGGCGTCTGCGCATAGAAGGACTCCATGCGCCGCGCCGAGGCGTCGGTGAAATCGATGGTCGATCCCTCCGGCGCGATGCCGATCGCAATGAAGAAGCCGCGGTCCTCGGTCGGCGACAGCTCGGACGGCAGCGACGCGAACAGGAAGCCCGCCGCCCCCGCCACCATCAGCATGACCACGACGACGGCGGCCCGGACCGTCAGGGTGAAGCGCAGAGTACGGCGATAGAAGCGGTTGAGCCCTTCGAGGCCGCGCTCGACAGTACGGTACGCCCAGCCGTGCCGCTCCTGGTGGCGCAGCAGCTTCGACGACATCATCGGCGACAGGGTCAGCGCCACGAAGCCGGAGACGATCACCGCGCCGGCCAGTGTCAGCGCGAACTCGCCGAAGAGCCGCCCGGTGCGGCCGGTCTGGAACGCGACGGGCGCGTAGACGGCGGCGAGCGTGATGGTCATGGCGACGATCGCGAAGGCGATCTCGCGCGAGCCCTTGAGGGCCGCCTCGAAAGGCCGCATGCCCTGCTCGACATAGCGGCTGATGTTCTCGAGCATGACAATCGCGTCGTCGACGACGAGGCCGACCGCCAGCACCAGCGCCAGCAGGGTCAGGGTGTTGATGGAGAACCCGCACAGCAGCATCAGCGAGAACGCGCCGACCAGCGACACCGGGATAGTGACGAGCGGGATCAGGGTCGCGCGAAGGCTGCGCAGGAAGATGAAGATGACGAGGATGACGAGGACGATCGCTTCTCCGATCGCGCTGAACACGTTCTCGATCGATTTCTCGATGAAGACCGACGAATCGTAGGCGTTGTTGACCGTCATGCCCTCGGGCAGGCCCTCGATGATCTTCGGCAGGGTCTCGTTGACCGCGTTCGATACCTCGAGCGGATTGGCGGTGGACTGTTTGACGACGCCGATCGCCACTGCGCTGTTGCCCTTGTAGCGGGCGATGACGCGCTTGTCGCGCGCATCGATCTCGGCATGGCCGACATCCTTGAGACGGATCGGGTATCCCGCCGCATCGCGGATGATCATTTCGTTGAACTGCGCGGGCGTGCGCAGGTCGGTCTCGGTCAGCACCGTGAATTCGCGCGACGTGCTCTCTATCCGGCCGGCCGGAACCTCGACGTTCTGGCGGCGCAGCGCGTTCTCGACGTCCTGTACGGTCAGCGAATAGGCCGCCAGCCGCATGGGATCGAGCCAGATACGCATGGCATAGCGCCGCTCGCCGAAGATGCGCACGTCGGCGACGCCGGGCAGGTTCTGCAGCCGGTCCTTGACGAAGCGGTCGGCATAATCGGTGACGTCGAGTGCCGAATGCCGGTCAGAGGAGAAGGCAAGATAGATGATCGGCTGCGCGTCGGCCTCGACCTTGGCGATCACCGGCTCGTCGATCTCGTCGGGGAGCTGGCCACGCACGCGCCCGACCCGGTCGCGCACGTCGGAAGCGGCGCCGTCGGGATCGCGGTCAAGCCGGAAGCGGATCGTGATCTGGCTCTCCTCCGGCCGGCTGATCGAACTCATCACGTCGATGCCCTCGATGCCCGCCAGCGAGTCCTCGAGCGGCACCGTCACCTGGCTTTCGATGATTTCCGCCGAGGCACCGCGATAGGTCGTTTCGACCGTGATCACCGGCTCGTCGATGTTCGGGTATTCGCGCACGCTGAGTCGGCTGTAGGCCATCAGCCCGACCAGCACGATCGCGAGGCTCATCACGGTGGCCAGCACAGGCCGGCGGATGGAGATGTCGGAGAGAGTCATCTTGGTTCCAATCGACGGAAGCGGGTCGGCTTCAGCCGCGATGGGCGTTGCCGTCGGCCACCGCGGGCGCCTTGGCACCGGGCTGCGGCGGCATCACCTGGACCGGCATGCCGTCGCGCACCTTGAGCAGGCCTGCGGTGACGACGACGTCGCCTGGGCTCAGGCCTTCCACGATCTCGACCTCACCCGTGCGGCGCTCGCCCAGCTTGACGCGGGTGAAGGCGACCGCCTTCCCGCCCTGCTCGCCGTCGACGACCTTGAACACGAAGTGCTGGTCGTTGACCGGCACCAGCGACTGCTCGGGGACGAATACCGCCTCCTGCCTCTGCTCGACGATCAGCGCGACGCGCGCGAACAGGCCGGGCCGCAGCACGTCGTCGGGGTTGGCGATGCGCGCCCGGATGACGACGGCGCGGCCGCCGGCATCGACCAGCGGGTCGATGGCATAGACTTCGCCCGCAAACTCGCGACCCGGCAGCGCATCGACGGTCAGGCCGATGCGCTGGCCGACCCGCAACGAGGCAAGGAAGACCTCCGGCACGCGGAAGTCGACCTTGAGCGGATCGATCTGCTCGAGATTGACGATCTCGGTCCCGGCATCGACGAAGTCGCCGACGCTGACCTTGCGCAGGCCGATGACACCGTCGAACGCAGCGTTCAGCGTGTATTTCTCCAACCGCGCCTCTGCCAGCCGCACCGCCGCCTCGTCGTTGCGCAGCTTCCAGCGCGCTTCGTCCAGCGCGCGCTCCGTCCCGGCGCTGCGCTTGACCAGTTCCTGGGCACGGTCGTAGTTCGCCTTGGCAAGCGCCAGCGAGGCCTGCGCCTGGGCCAGCTCCGCACGCGGCACCGAGGCGTCGAGCTGGATCAGCACCTGGCCCTTGCCCACCTTCTCTCCCTCGATGAAATTGATCTGGGCGATGCGGCCGGCGAGCTCGGGGCGCAAGGTGACCGACTCGTTCGAGCGCAGCGAGCCGACCGCAAGGATCTGGCGCTGGCTGGGTCCCACGCGTACCGGCGCTGCCTCGACGGGCATGGCGAAGCCCGCCGGCGCCCCGCCGGCGTTGCCGGCGGTTTCGGCCGGCCGGCCGATCAGATACCAGTACGCCCCGCCAATGCCTGCGCCGGCCAGAAGAACGACAAGGATTGCGACGATCGACCGCATGAAAACCTGACCTCTGTTCGCCGCGGCACCGCCGCGGTCCTTGACCGCCCGCAGACCGGGGACTATCTAGGTATTCGGGCCTGAACTGAACCGTTCAGTACAGCCGGATAATAGGTTTTCTTGCAGTGCACAACAAGGCTGGGCGCATACCCCCTATCGAAAAAGATGAAGCCTCCTCGTCGGACAGGACGTCCGACCGCGCCGACAGCCCTCCCACCAAGCGCGACATGATCGTTTGCGCAGGCGCCAAAACCTTTATGGAACAAGGCTTTGAAGCGGCCAGCATGGACATGGTCGCGCGTCGCGCCGGGGTTTCCAAAGCGACCATCTACAGCCATTTCGAAAACAAGCACACGCTGTTCGGCGCGATCGTCAGTGGCCGCTGCCAGGCGATGATTCCCGTGATCACGGCGGCAGCGCTGACCGATCAGCCCCCCGCCGATGCCTTGCGATCGACCGGCCGGAGATTCCTCGACCTGATCCTCAGCCCGGGCCCGCTATCCCTGTACCGGACGGTGCTCGCCGAAGCGGCGCGCTTTCCCGAGCTCGGCCGCAAGTTCTACGAGGCCGGACCGGACCTGGTCGCGCAGGCGCTCGCCGACTATCTGGCACGCCAGCATGCACAGGGCGTGCTCGACGTCCCGGAGCCGCGTATTTCGGCGGAGCAGTTCTTCGGCATGGTGCTCGGCCATGCGCATTTGCGCATGCTGCTTGGCATCGCCGATGCCGCGCCGGGCGCCGATGAGCGCGACCGTGTCATCGAACTTGCCGTGCAGACGTTTCTCCGCGGTGTCGCACGACGCTGACGCTCTGCGCGGCGGTTGCGCCGCGCCGTTGCACGCCCTATCTTCCCCGCGCATTTCCCCCTTAGGACTGACGCCCGCCGCGGCCTGACTCCGCCGATGACTGACCTTTCCCGAATCCGAAACTTCGCGATCATCGCGCATATCGACCACGGCAAGTCGACCCTGGCCGACCGGCTGATTCAGCGCTGCGGCGCGATCCAGCAGCGCGAGTTCCGCGACCAGATGCTCGATTCGATGGACATCGAGCGCGAGC
Source organism: Alphaproteobacteria bacterium (assembly GCA_041690495.1). Classification (GTDB taxonomy): domain Bacteria; phylum Pseudomonadota; class Alphaproteobacteria; order CACIAM-22H2; family CACIAM-22H2; genus DATAAP01. The sequence goes on from JAWLHE010000004.1 coordinate 396,448, forward strand.
GCGGCATCACCATCAAGGCGCAGACGGTGCGGCTCGACTACAAGGCCCAGGACGGCCAGTCCTATGTCCTCAACCTGATGGACACGCCGGGCCATGTCGACTTCGCCTACGAGGTCAGCCGCTCGCTCGCCGCATGCGAGGGCTCGATCCTGGTCGTCGATGCCAGCCAGGGCGTCGAGGCCCAGACCCTCGCTAATGTCTACCAGGCGATCGATGCCGGCCACGAGATCGTCCCGGTCCTGAACAAGGTCGACCTGCCCGCCGCCGAGCCGGAGCGCGTGCGCCAGCAGATCGAGGACGTCATCGGCATCGACGCATCCGGCGCCGTCGAGATCTCCGCCAAGACGGGGCTGAATATCGATGCCGTGCTCGAAGCGCTCGTACAGCGCCTGCCGCCGCCGAAGGGCGACATCGGTGCCCCGCTCAAGGCGCTGCTGGTCGATTCCTGGTACGACCCCTATCTCGGTGTCGTCATCCTGGTGCGGGTCAAGGACGGCAAGCTGTCCAAGGGACTCAAGGTGCGCATGATGGCGACCGGCGCCACATACGAGGTCGACCGCGTCGGCGTGTTCGCGCCCAAGCCCAAGGATGTCGGCACGCTCGGACCCGGCGAGGTCGGCTTCATCACCGCGGGCATCAAGGCCGTCGCAGACTGCAGAATCGGCGACACCATCACCGAGGAGCGCCGACCGGCGGCCGAGCCGCTGCCCGGCTTCAAACCGAGTCTCCCGGTCGTGTTCTGCGGCCTGTTCCCGGTCGATCCCGATGATTTCGAGCGGCTGCGCGAGAGCCTCGGCAAGCTGCGGCTCAACGACGCCAGCTTCGTCTACGAGCCGGAGAGCTCGGCGGCGCTCGGATTCGGCTTCCGCTGCGGCTTCCTCGGCCTGCTGCATCTCGAGATCATCCAGGAGCGGCTGTCGCGCGAGTTCAATCTCGACCTGATCGCGACGGCGCCGTCGGTCAACTACAAGATCCATATGACCGACGGCTCGATCGTCGACCTGCACAGCCCGGTCGACCTTCCGGATCCCGTGAAGATCGATCACATCGAGGAGCCCTGGATCAAGGCGACGATACTTGTGCCCGACGAGCATCTCGGCTCCGTGCTGAAGCTGTGCGAGGAGCGGCGCGGCGTGCAGGAAAACCTGACCTATGCCGGCAATCGCGCAATGCTGGTCTACCGCCTGCCGCTCAACGAGGTCGTGTTCGACTTCTACGACCGGCTCAAATCGGTCAGCCGCGGCTATGCCAGCTTCGATTACCAGATAGAGGGCTATCAGACCGGCGACATCGTCAAGCTGACGATCATGGTCAACGCCGAGCCGGTCGACGCGCTGGCGATGATGGTGCACCGCTCCTATGCCGAGAGCCGCGGCCGCGCGCTATGCGCCAAGCTCAAGGAGCTGATCCCGAAGCAGCTGTTCAAGATCGCCCTGCAGGCGGCGATCGGCGGGCGCATCGTCGCGCGCGAGACGATCTCGGCCCTGCGCAAGGACGTGACCGCGAAGTGCTACGGCGGCGACATCACCCGCAAGCGCAAGCTTCTCGAGAAGCAGAAGGAAGGCAAGAAGAAGATGCGCCAGTTCGGCAAGGTCGACATCCCGCAATCCGCCTTCCTCGCCGCCCTCAAGGCCCGCGAGGGATGAACGCGGGGCAGCCGCTGCATCAGGTGAAGCTGCGCCCGCGATAGCGCCGTCGACGCCTGCGGAACGCGAGGGCCAGAGCGAAGCCGATCCCCAGGAACAGCAGGGCGGCCGGCAGGCGCAGCACGCTGAAGATGACCGGATCCCACAGCAGCGGGTGGAGGTAGCGCTCGACCACCGCCTGGACGAGGTTGAGCGAGCCGGCGTGGAGCGAGAACCAGAGCTGGCCGAGCGGCGTCATCGCCACCGCGCCGCTCTCGAGGAACACCCACACGTCGCGGGCGAACACCGCCAGACCGAGCGCGATGAAGATCCAAGCGAAGACGCGTCCGATCACGTTCCCTCCCCTCCGCCCGCGATCGGGCGGAGCCAGTGTCAATCGGGTTGCGGGGTCTAGCCAAGCTTCAGGATAGCACCGCCGGGCGCGGCGGCAAAAGCGCGGCGCCTCAAGGGGCTAGTCACGCCTGCGCGAGCCGCCGCCGGCTCGCGGGCGGATGCGAGCGGGGTGTTGGCAGGGCGACGCCTTGGGCTGTATGGTGCGCCGCCTGCACCGCAGGGCGAGCCGGAGGGATGGCCGAGTGGCTTAAGGCGCACGCTTGGAAAGCGTGTTTACGGGCAACCGTAACGTGGGTTCGAATCCCACTCCCTCCGCCAGTCATATCCGTAAACTATAACTAAATCAATGTATTATAGTGGAATTCGTTAACGGTTGGCGGGCATACCCACGCCCGTACCCACAACGCCTCCACCGCTACTATCGGAGCCTGCACCGATACTGATGTCGAAGAAAGTTCTGTTTCAGGGCGTTACCCCCGACAATCATTTAGCTGCCGTCCGGCAGGTCCTTTCGATTCCAGATCCGCAAAGGCTCCTCATAAGTGCAGCGTTCATGAATGAAGCGGGCTTGACGTTGCTCGAAGAAGCCCTGGCCCCGGTCGCCACTCACACAACAATCCTCGCCGGGATTCGCAACGGCATTACGTCGGCCCAAGGGCTTCGGAAGAGCCTCGCGATTGGCTGCTCCACTTACGCGGTGGATACTGGATCGCGCACAGTGATCTTTCACCCGAAAATCTACTATTCGCGGAACGAGAATGAGGCGCGCCTTATCGTCGGCAGCGCGAACCTCACGATTGGGGGCCTAAACGGAAACATCGAGGCGAGTCTGCTCCTGACGCTTGATCTTGATGACGAGGAAAACACGGCGCTTGCCGACGAGTTGGAAGAGAAGATCGACGGGATGATCGCCGAATACGAAGAGCATGTCTTCGTTGTGCCGGACGAAGCGATGATCCAGCGGCTGCTCGATTCCGGCAGACTCATCGATGAATCCCTTGTCGCTGCGCCCACGCCGTCCGGCGCATCAAGGGATCGCGATCTCGATACCGTGCCACGAATGAAGCTCAAGACGAGGGCTATCCTACGACCGCGTGTGCCATCTCTTCCGGCACCGCCTGCACCCGCACCGCCCGCCCCTGCGCCTGCAGGCATTGCGGCACCGGTCCGGAAGAGGCTCGCGCTCGTGTGGGAAAGCAGCCCGCTCACGCGGCGTTATCTGACCATTCCGACCGGAGAGAACACGAACCCGACCGGTTCGATGCTCTTCGCGAAAGGGGCAATGAAGGATATCGACCAGAGGCACTATTTCCGGGACGAGGTGTTTGCCGGACTGGACTGGCACTTCGACACGGCTGCCGGACGCGAGCATATGGAACGGGCGGAAGCCCGGATTCAGCTCGTCATTCGGGACGTGGATTATGGCGTTTTCACGCTGCGGCTTTCGCATAACAGCCGCACCGATACGCGCGCCTACGAGCAGCGCAACAGCATGACACAGCTTCATTGGGGAGAGGCGCGTCCGTTGGTCGCGCGCGAAGACCTTCTCGGTCGGACAATGTATCTTTATCGGGACGAAGTAGACGAAGGCTTGTTCGTGATGGAAATCGACTAGGCCGCCTCGGAGGAAACCCGGTGCCGCCTATCCCGTAGCTTCTTCCAGCCACTCATCAGTTCGTCCTGATCCGGCTTGGAAACACCGATCGCGCCAAGAACAATCCTGCCCTGCCGCTCGAGAACCGCATCCATCGGCATCGACCGTATTGCCTTATCGAGAGATTCCAGTTTCGGTTCGATCTTTTTCGGGGCTGGAACTAGAAGCCTTTCGATTTCCGACGGGATAAGTTCAAGAACGCCACCGCCGTAATGACGGCCCTCAAGTTCAGCGCTCAGGGCCGTCAGCGGATTCATAAACCCAAATACAAGCTGGTCCGCCGAACCTTCCTTAACCGTGATGCGGTAGGCGGTGTCAGTCGTGTAGGCGCGCAGTCTGTTTAGAATCAGACGCGGCGTGTCGTGGCAGCGTTTAAGCATGCCGACTTCGGTCGCATAAACAGAGGGTACGGTGTACCAAGGGCTGCGGATACGGCACTTGTAGCGGGTATGAAGCTTTTCGTCCTCGCCCTTGCGGATATAGGCTTTGCCGGTGCTGGATTTTTCTACGCTGGTGTCCTGAAACCAGACGAAGTTGGTAGGATTGCCCTTGGCGGCATTAGCCCTGTGCTGCGCCTCGTCATAGATTACGCCGGGGCAATGCTCGCTGCGCCCAAACATGGGGTGCGCCCATTTGCCCAGCCTAAATCGCTCAATGACTTCATCATTAACAAGGAAGAAGCTGTTGGCACCCGTCACGATGCCAACATCAACTTCTGCAATCTCGTCAAACCGGCTGACGGCATGCTCGTCGATCAGCCCGTCGAGCAAAGAGCGCGTATGCGGCTCCAATAGCGCCCGCGTCCACTTTCCCTCAACGGTCTTCCCGTTGATCGACTGGGGAGCGTTGAATATTTCCTCAGGGTTCTGCTTGATGAAGTCGCGTCCGCGCACTGGATAAATGCCGAGTCCCTCAGCGCGGTCGCTCGGTCCTCGCTTTTTTTCCACGAGAAGCAGAACAGCCCCTTGAAGCGTCCCCGGAAACCAAAGGTCCTCGGGATCGATGACGACCAGCCGCCGGGCGTTAGCGCCTAAATATGAGCGCAGCGACTGCGCGTGCGTGACATGGATGATCTCGGCGGGCACAACCATTGCCAGCCGACCGCCGGGGCGCAGCAGGGCAAACGATGCCAGAATGAACGGCACCCAGGCGTTGGTGTGCTTTGTGAATTTGCAGGCCAGTTCGCTAAAGATCCGCTCAGCGCGGCCTTGAAACGGCGGCGGCAGATACTGATAACGAATAAAGGGCGGATTCCCGAGCACTGCGTCGAAGCGCGCCCCTTCATCGCCGAGAGCGTCGATTGCCCAGCCCAGAAAATCACCATCCCTGATGGTGACACGCGAGAGGCCGGAGCTCTTTGCACGCTTGGAAGCCTTCCGGGCCTCGGCGCTGTTGATCTCAAAGCCCGTGACCAAAGGATTGCCAAGAGTGTCTGCGATCTTGTCGAAGAAGACCCCGTCGCCGCAACTCGGCTCCAGGATCGATTCCGGGGCGCCTTTTGCGATCCAGCGCACCAGAAAACCCGCAAGATCGTCGGGCGTATAGTACCCGCCGCGAAGTTTCTGCTCTGTCTGAAATTCTCTGAAATTCATTTGGCCGATCCCTTCTTTGGGGTTTGAGGGCTCGGCGTGCGCCGTTCTTCGAGGTAACGTCCGGCGGCCTGGATAAACCATTCCTTGAGGGTGGAGTCCTCCATAGCCAAAGCGCTGTAGAGCCGCCGCTTGAGCGTGGGGTCTACGTCAACAACGATTCGGCCTGACTCTCCTTTGGGCATCAATGGGTTCCAACCCGACTCAGATAACTTATGTTACATAGCTAACATGAGTCGCGTGGAATCGTCCAGCGGAGATGTCGATCCATTCTAGGCCATATCATGGCGCACCACTTGTCATGGCGAACGCCGTCCTCAATCCAACGGGGCTTGAATCGAGCTATTCCTTAATCATCGGGGCATTGACGTTCTCGTTGTAACACAAGCTCTCGTGTCCTGTGTTGCAGGGCGATCGATAAAGAAGCAAACCAGCTTGCCAGCGTAGAGAGGCAAGAGCGCCTTCAACGTGTGTAGGTTCCCATCGACGGATCGGTTATGAAGAACCCAAGATGCGCTCAGCGGCCGCCAATCCCTCCCGAAGTTTGGCAATGGTTTCGAGCCGCTCGGCGGGTGCGCTACCAAGGCCCTGAATTATCTCCGCCTGCCGCTCACATGGGACTTGGCCATAGCTCATGAATGTGGTCATTACGTTGTCGTGGCCGACATTCTGACTCCAGGCCTTGAACTCCTCGGGAGTCCGGCACCGCTGCTGTCCGAGCCGGATCAGCGTTTTACGGAATCTGTGCGGCGGGAAGTACGGCATGCCGCTGCTGGTGAACGCTTCGCGGAATATGCTTCGGATCGGCGACGCGTTGCTCCAGTGCTTGCGGTCGAGTCCATCTGAGGCGAACAAGCCGTTGCTATCGACGCAGAGCCGAGTAGCCGGAAAAAGAGGATCGTCAGGCCCCCATAGAAGCGAGGTCTGCAAGTAACCGACCCAATCGGCCACGATCTCTTGAACGTCCCCTCCGACCGGAAAGAAGTACGTCACAAATGTTTTGCTGAACTTGGTGCGGACCTCACGGGCGTCCTGCACTACCCGTCCCTTAGACAATTCCACGTGTTTCAGCTTGAGAGATGCCAACGCGCCGTCGCGCACTCCGGTAAGTATCGTGAAGGCAATGAGAGCTCGATTCCGCCGCTCGATAGCCGTAGCCCGTGGCATGGAAGCAAGGACGTATTTGACCTGCTCGACCGTGGGAACGGGCTGTTCCCGGGTCGCCTTCGCCACTCGCATCTCCTTTTCGGAAAGATTGAAATACTCCGCGTCTGCATAGCGAAGCCGGGAACGGAACCCCGGTTCTCCCGCGAGCCATTGGAAGAACTTCTTGAGCGCGGCGAGGGTCGAATATCGGCTGGCCTCGCTCAGTCGCCCTTTGGCGCGCCGGCTGTCCTGCTGTGCGAGCTGCTTCTTGAACGCGATCGCCTGTTGGATGTGGAACGACCGGAAGTCCCGATATTTCGTGTAAACCTCGAACTTATGCAGCGCGGATGCGACTCCATCCAGAGAGGAGTCGCTGTAACGCTTGGCCTCGCGCAGATATGAAAAGTACCGTCGCTTGACGCGTTCATTGTTTGGGTTGTTCGTCTGCATTGCCTTCACCCGCGTTCTCCAAGTCACAACTCACGCACTGTCCGTTACGACCTTCTATGTGCTGTTCGCCCTCCGGATACGTCACGTCCATATCGGACGCAATCGTCGCCAACCTGCAACGAGAGACCCGGCGATAGATCAGAGTCGAGCAGTCTGGACACAAGGCTCGAAGATTCCCGCCGGACGCCGTCAATGGCAGATACTCCGCCATGCCTTCAGCCGGCCGCCTGGGCGCGCGACACTTAACGCAATAGATTTCGCCCGGCGCACAGACTCGCCTTGCAGCAACACGTCGCTTTTGTAGGAAGGCCTGGAGATCGGCACCAAAAATCAACGTGGGCCGGCGGCGGTCGATGGCGGGCAGACCGGACCTCAGCCAATTGCGAACCGTATTCTTATGAACGTCAAATAAGCGGCCGACCTCTTCGACCGTATAGTTTCGATGGATCTTGACCAGCCGAGGGTTGGGATTGCGGCGCCCCATCGCGGACCAGAATGCGATAGGCGTATACTAAACGCGTCGCTTTTGGGTCTGACTGGCCTCACGTAGTGCGTTGAACCAGGCGTCGCCATCCACCGTCGCGATGATTGAACGCCTGCCAATCTTCGTGAGGTGCAGGCGCCCCTCAGCGATCTCTTGGTAAAGCCGCGTGCGGCTGATGCCGTAATGCTCGCAAGCTTCGACAATCGAAAATCCGGCCTTGTTCATGTCCACCGTTCCTTTCTGCGGGATACAACCGCGTGTCGGTGAACACAATGTCGTCCAGAGAACGCCCGAAGAATATATGGTCAAATCAGGATTTGCGAAAATCGCTCGCGTACATGCGGAGGATGCGCAAACGCAACGCATTGACGCTTGGGCCGTCGCCGTCCCTTCGTAGATTCAATAGCGCCAATCCCGCCACTACGAAGCGCAGCAGAGGGCCAGCCGCTCGCCCTTGTATCGAGACCGATGTTTGAACGCGGCGCCCAAGCACGTCTATCCAAATTCGCAACATGCCGGCCATAGCATCATTGAGGGGTTGACCGGTCCAAGGGTCGAGCCATCTTTCGAGGTCGTCCGCGCGTTTCCCCTTCCGCGCGCGAGTGTGGCTTTGGAGGTTGAGCGCCCACGCCCGAAGTTGGCGAATGGCGCTTATGTTGTCGCGCAACTGCGAATCGCTTTGGTAGTCCTTGAACACCTCACCGCCAATCGAGAATGTCCTCGGCGGATGGTGCTCGAAGCCATTGCGGCGTTCGCCATCTCGTTCTGCTTCCCATCGAAGCCCGTCACGTACTTGGCGGGGAACATCGATCAACTCACTGTGGCCACCGACTCCTATCGCACTAAGTAGCTTATCGGCAGCCGCCCCGATTGCGTGAAACCGCTTTTCCAGTTTGCTCGGTGACAGGTCATTCAGATGTTGCAGATTGATTTGCGTCAGCTCATGGATGACTTCGAGTCGTTTAACGATTGCCACCGCACGTAGGACCTCGGCCCTCTTACCGGTCTCGTGGTCGTCAATCTCAATGCTGCCCGGTGGAATTGGAGCCGCAGCACGAAGGACGCGGAGAACGTCCTCTCGGGCAAACTTTCCTGTGTAGACCGGTTCTTCCATTACGCCAGTCACGGCTCAGAAAGCGAGCAAGCGCGCTTTTTAGGCGCGAAGCCTGACGACACTCCCGCTCTTTCGCGGCGTGCCGCAGAACCTCGCCCACTCTGACATGAGGCGCCGTCGCTTCTCCAGGAGATCGCCGCGCCGATAGGCAGCCTCTACTTTGTCGGGAATAGAATGCGCTAGAGCCTGCTCCGCAACCTCGCGCGGATAGTTGGTCCGCTCAGCCGCCCAGTCGCGGAACGTAGACCGGAACCCGTGCACGGTCAGGTCGGACCGACCCATGCGATTCAACAGCGCAAGCAGCGCCATGTTGGAAAGCGGCTTACCGGACTTGCCGCCCGGGAATACCCAATCCGACAGTTGCTCCTTTTTCAGGGCTAACAAAATCCGAATGGCCCGGTCGGGAAGGGGAATACGGTGTTCGCGCCCCGCCTTAATACGGTCAGCAGGGATCGTCCACATGGCGTTCGGAAGATCGATCTCGCTCCAGCGCGCCCCGATGGTTTCGCTGGTTCGGGTGGCCGTCAAAATCAGAAACTCCAACGCTTGGGCAGCTACCCCGTCCTGGTCGCGAAGCTGACCTATGAACGGCCCGATGTCGTCATAGGGCAGCGCTGGTCGGTGAACCACCTTTTGCACCTTAGACCGGTTGGGCAGGAGGTTTTCCAGATGGCCCTTCCAGCGCGCCGGATTGTCTCCGGTGCGGTGCCCGCGCGCCGCCGCCCAGTCCAGTACCGACTCGATGCGCCCGCGCACGCGACTGGCCGTCTCGGTCTTGGTGGCCCAGATCGGCTCCAACGCCTTCGCGACTAGGCCCGTGTCAATTTCCTTGACCGAGAGCCGCCCGAATACCGGCGAGGCATAGGCCTTCAACGTGGCTCGCCACTGTGCCCCATGCTTTGCGTTGCGCCAGCCCTTCTCATGGGCGCCGATGTAAGCCTCGGCCGCTTCATCGAAGGTGACCGTGCGCGCCCTCTCGGCTCTCAGGGCCTCCAGTCGCTGGCGCCGTTCCTCAATAGGGTCTATCCCCGCCAGTCGCAGCCGGCGCGCGTCCTGGGCCAGCTTACGGGCATCGGCGAGAGTAACTGTATGCAGAGGGCCGAGCCCCATCTCCCGTGCCCGGCCGGCAAGCATGAACCGGTAGATCCAGCTCTTGGCGCCAGTCCCGCTGACTTGCAGATAGAGCCCGGCGCCGTCCGGGTACATCCCCGGTTCTTTCAGCCGCCCCACCTTCAGCGCCGACAACCGGCCGATCTCGCGTGCCATCCTGCCCCCCAATCCTACCCACAAACAATTGTGGGATTCTGACGGACGGCTGCGAACGGCGCAATACGAAAGCGTACAAAAATGTCGATTTTGTCGATCTAAAATGAACGTGCGCGGCTGCTGGCGCACGGCGGTTGGGCGGACACTCCCTCCGCCATTCCCCTAATGAAACTCGTTCTCTCGCGCCTGGTCGGGGGCTCGACGGGCCTGTTGCTGCGGTTTTTTGCTTAGACGCTGTGAACCGGGCGGTCCCGCAGCCGGCGATCATTCGCTCTCTGTCGAGCTAATTTCTCTGAAGCTGTGCACTGACCGGCCTCGATACCCGTTCAGCTGCGCCTTACGCGAGCGACGGTTTGTTGAGGCTTCCTGATTGCGAAGTTGGTCATCTCCCCCGGTCTGCCAATTGCATTTCGAACTAGGAACAACTTCAGGACGTCGTACGAATCCTAGTCCCCCAACCATTCCTCGCTAAGCTTCGCGCATTCCAAGGAAATCCGCTCAGCCTCCGCCGTGGGGGCCGCGCTGTACCACATGACTGTCCCACATGGCTGTCCCACAGACAGCTTTGGGGGAAGCATGGCCGGGTTACAACATCTTCGCCGCCTCGGTGCGGTCTATCAGTGGCGGAGACGCCTGCCCCTTGACCTTGCGTTAAGGCTCGGTCGGGAAGATCTCGCCCGCTCGCTACGAACAACGGACTATGAGGAAGCCCAGCGCCGCTCCCGCCGCCTCAGCGCGGCGAGCGACCGGGCCTTTAGGATGGCACATGGGCGCCTGATGGCTGCGCGCAAGCTCGGCATGGCGCGGAGGTGCCGGTGCTGGTCCTAGACCACCTCAGCGAGGCCGAGAAACGGGCCTACGTGATCGCCGACAACAAGCTGGCCTTGAACGCCGGTTGGGACGACCAGCTACTCGCCGGCGAGCTGCAGGCCCTCAAGTTGGAGGCCTTCGACCTGGGGCTGACCGGCTTTGCGGACCAGGAGATCGAGGATCTGCTCCAGGAGCTCGAAGGTGCTGGCACCGACGGGGACAAGGATCTTGCCCCGGCCCCGCCGTCGGCGCCTGTAACGCGCTCAGGTGAGCTCTGGCTGCTGGGGCGGCACCGCCTGCTCTGCGGCGACGCCACACGCCTGGAAGCGGTCGAGCAGGTTCTTGGGGGCAGACTGACCGACATGGTGTTCACGGATCCGCCCTACAACGTCGCCTATGAGGGCTCCGTGACCGACCGGCAGCAGGGTCGGGCCAGGCCGATTGCGAATGACGATCTCGGCTAGGGCTTCGAGGTCTTCCTCCGAACCGCCTGCGCCAACATGTTGGCGGTCACCAAGGGCGCCCTGTACATCGCCATGTCCTCCTCCGAGCTGCATGTGCTGGCCGGCGCCTTCCGCGAGGCGGGCGGCCATTGGTCCACCTTCGTGATCTGGGCCAAGAACCACTTTTCCCTGGGCCGCTCGGACTACCAGCGGCAGTACGAGCCGATCCTCTATGGCTGGAAGCAGGGCAACGACCGCTTCTGGTGTGGCGCCCGCGACCAGGGGGATATCTGGTTCGTCGATCGCACCCAAACCAACGACCTGCATCCGACCATGAAGCCGGTCGCCCTCATCGAGAGGGCTTTGCGCAACTCTTCGAAGTCGCGGGACACGATCCTGGATCCGTTTGCCGGGTCTGGCAGCACGGTGATCGTCTGCGAAGCGCTCGAACGTGCGGCCCGGGCCATTGAGATCGATCCGGCCTATTGCGACGTGATCGTTAGGCGCTGGCAGACCTACACCGGGATGCCGGCGGTCTCCGAAACCTCGGGACTGACCTTCGCGGAAGCCGAGGCCCAGGATGGATGAGCGGCCAAGAGAACCCCCGGGCGCTGACAGCCTTCTGACCCAGAAGCAGTTTGCCGAGCAGCGCGGGTGGTCCAAGCAGTATGTGAATCAGCTGGTCAAGCAGGGCAAGATCCCGCTGACCAACGGCCTAATTGATCCTGCCGCTGCCGATGTCGCCCTGACTCAATCTCGCGATTCCAGCCGACAGGGACGTTTCCGCACTGATGCGATGCATCATGAAGCCGAAGAGAACGACTCCAGTGTTCCTGCGGGTGCGCCGAAATCGTTCGTTCGGGCGCGGACGGTCCGGGAGAACTATCGCGCCCTGCGGGAAAAGGCCGAATATGACCTGAGGATCGGCGAGCTGGTGAACTACCGTGAGGTACAGGCAGCCGCTCAGGATGCCGGCGTCGCCACGCGCGACTGCATCATGGCTTTAGCACCTGATATCGCTACTGCCATCGCCACCGAGCTGAAGGTCGACGAAGCCGCAGTCCGACGCATCGTACAACCCCTGCTGAAGGACGCTTTGATAAAGGCGGCTGACCTTCTGGAGCAGCACGTCGCGGATATTCAACGCAGCAATCCGCACTATCAGGCCGAGCCGGATGCTAGACGGATGAGCGATTGATTAGGAGCACGCCCGCATTTTGGTGCGCACGACACGCGCCCTGCGCATGAGCAGCAATAAGAACGTCTGAACTGAGCATCAAAGCAGACATTATCCAAGCCGGGAGTTGCTTCCCACATTGACCCGAAGCAGACATTCATATTCGTCGGTGTGGCAGGTAGCCGGCTTCCCTGGGATGTATATATGCAATCTATATGTCGCCCTCGAAAAATGAAGGGGAACGACATGAGACGCCAAGGTAGCGTGGGTGCCGGTTGATCACGGTGCCAGATGTACGCGCGAGGCAGTCATCCGGCGTCTACCCCGCTTGTAATGAAAGGGGCCGGCATGACAGTAAAGTTCCACAACCCCGTACGCATCGAATTCGGACCCGGCGCGAGCGCCTCGCTTCCGAAACTGCTCGCTGGCCGCAAGGTCGCCCTGGTGACCTTTCCCGAGGCATCGGCGCTCGGCTTGGTTGACCGTCTGCGCTCACTGCTCGGGTCTGCGATCGCGACGATAATCGATCGCATCGAGCCGAATCCCGATATTGCGTCGCTTGCGCCGCTTTACGCCGAGTTCTGGGATAACCGTCAGAAGGTGGACGTGATCGTCGCGGTAGGAGGTGGCAGCACGCTGGATACGGCCAAGGCACTGATGATCGGAACCGAAAGCGGCCGCTTCGACGAACTCCTTTCTCTGCTGATGGACGGGCGGCCATTTCGGCCGCATGCGGTAAAGTCACTGATCGCGGTGCCGACCACGGCCGGCACCGGCAGTGAAGTGACGCCCTGGGCGACGATCTGGGATCGCGACCCTCGCCATCCTAAGAAGTATTCATTGCACTTGGAAGAGAGCTGGCCCCAATGGGCGGTGATCGACCCCGAGCTCATGCTGACTTTGCCCCGCTCGGTCACTATTCAAAGCGGCCTCGATGCGCTATCGCACGCGCTGGAGTCCATTTGGAACCTCAATAGCAATCCGATCTCGGACGCGCTTGCGATTTCGGCCGCCCGTACCGTGCTCTCGGACCTACCGGCCCTGGTCGACGATCTGGCCAATCAGCGCCTGCGTGAGAGCCTTGCGCTCGCCGCTCTCAAGGCCGGTCTGGCGTTCTCCAACACGAAGACGGCGCTGGCGCATTCCATTTCTTACGAAATGACCCTGCGGCACGGCCTGCCGCATGGAATTGCCTGCTCATTCACTTTGCCGATGGTGCTTGGGCGTGCGATCGGAATCCGAGCGGATCGTGATGCCGTGTTGGCGGAAATTTTCGGCGGGTCACTGGACAGCGCGGCGCATCGCCTTACTGCCTTCCTCGAGGGTCTGGGCGTGAAGACGACATTCTCTTCCTATGGCGTCACATCAGACGAATCCGAGGCGATGATCCGGCACGCGCTCGATGGTGCGCGCGGCAAGAATTTCATCGGTGTGGCGACGTAATAAGGCCGCGCTTCCGACGCTCGCAACTATTCTCCAAATCTATAGCTGAAATTCGTTATTCCAATTTGTGCTATAGCAGGGTGGTCGGTAAGTTGCCCAAAGGGGAGTGCGACAATAAGTCGCCAACAACCGTGAGGGAGGCGGAAATGATTGCCAGAGCCGTTAAGAATACAGCTGTCGCCGGCGTCCTGCTGGCCGGGATGTGTATCGGTGGATCGGTGGCGAAGGCATCGGATCCGGAAACGCTCTCGATCGGGGTCATTCCCTTCGAAGAAATCCAGCTTACGGCCGATAAGTTCAAGGGCGTCGTCGAGGCGATCGAGAAAGGCACCGGCAAAAAGGTCGAGTGGCACTTTCCGACCTCCTATGCGTCCCTGATCGAGGCGCAGCGCCGCGGGTTCGTCCATATCGGTTATTACGGCCCCGAATCCTATGTGCGCGCGAACGAGGTCTCAGAAGGCAAGATCGAGGCCTTCGCGCAGGCGATGTGGGGCGGCGGCCACTACCGCAAGAAGGAGAACGGCTATCGCTCCTTTATCATCGTGAAATCGGACAGCCCATACAAGGAAATAGCCGACCTGCGCGGCAAGTCGCTGGCGCTGGTCAGTGCCGCCAGCACGTCAGGCAACTTGGTGCCTCGCGTGGAGATCGGCCAGAGTCTCGGCAAGAAGATCAGCAGCCACTTCGGCTCGGTCTTCTATGCCGGCAGTCACACGGCAGCGGCGTTGGCCATTCTCGCCGGAAAGGCGGACGCCGCCGCCGTCGCGGACGTCACGCTGGACTGGGCGGTGGACAAGAAGGAATTCGACGGGAAGACGTTCCGGGTAATCTGGCAATCGTCCCTCCTGCCGCTCGACCCGTTTGCCTGGCGCAAGGACCTGCTGTCCGACGACCTGAAGAAGAAGATCGTCAACGCGCTGCTCGAAATGCAGAACACGCCTTCGGGCAAGGAGTTCCTACGGAAGACGCGGAGCGACTCGATCGAGGCAGCGTCGGACAAGGACTATGACGGCATCCGGCTCGTGGGCCGCGAGCTGAAAAAGTGGGAATAGGGCCCGCTCTGATACAAGATCATCCATAGCAATCCGATAGGCACGGGTGCCCGCCGGCTGGCCGGCGGGCACTCGCGGCTGGCGGGTGACTGTAGAAGAAGTGGCGTGAGGAAATGTCGATGCAGCCAGCCGTTATGAGCAAACTGACCGTACGGGATGTCAAGAAATCCTATTTCGCCGGCAGCATCCGGGCATTGAACGGAGTCAGCTTCGAGACCGAGGGCAATCAGATCGTCGCGCTTCTCGGGCGCAGCGGCTCGGGGAAAAGCACCCTCCTGCGATGCATCAACCGCCTGGTGCAACCGGATTCGGGCGAGATCGTGTTCGACGGCGTGGACGTCACGCGCCTCAGCCCGCGCGAGCTGCGCGAGATGCGACGGCAGATCGGCATGGTCTTCCAGGAATTCAACCTGGTGAACCGTCTTTCGGTGATCGACAACGTCCTCTGCGGACGCGCCGGCTCAACCGGCATCATGCGCTGCATGCTGAAGATCTTTCCCAAGCAGGACGTCCGCCGGGCGGAGGAGCTGCTCGAGATGGTCGGCCTGGCCGCGCACCGCTACAAGCGCGCGGACGAGCTCAGCGGCGGGCAGCGGCAGCGCGTCGGCATCGCTCGCGCGCTCATGCAGAACCCTCGGCTCATCCTGGCGGATGAGCCCACGGCCAGCCTCGACCCCGCGATCGGGCGAGAGATCATGGGCCTGATCTGCGGCCTCTCGCGCAGCAACGGAATTCCGGTCCTCATCAGCATGCACGATGTGCAGCTGGCCAAAGAGTTCGTAGAACGGGTGATCGCGCTTCGCGGCGGCGAGAAGGTGTTCGACGGTCCGCCGTCAGCGGCGGATTTCCGCAGCATATACACGGTCGTCGAACCGACGCATGCCGATGGCGGCGAGCCCGACATCCAGCTCGTAGCCGCCCGCGCCTAGCCATGACCCGCAATACGGCGATCATGGCGCGCCATGTATCGACAGCGCTGCTCTTCGGTACGCTCACCGCTCTCTCGGCGTTTTACATCCTAGCGGTCGCGACCGACTGGCCGCGCGTCTCGTCGTTCGGCGAGGCGGTGGCGGCCCTGGAGCGCTTTTTTCCGCCGAACCTGGATGCGATTCCGGGGCTGTTCTGGCCGACGGTCGATACGATCCTGATGGCGTTCTTCGCCACGCTGCTGATCTCCATCATTGCTCCGCCCATAATCTGGCTGTCCGCGCGCAACATCACGCCGAATATCGTCACCTTCTTCATCGGGCGCGCGATCGTCATCGTCACTCGCTCCGTCCACGAGCTGGTGTGGGGCGTTCTGTTCGTCATCGCCGTCGGGCTCGGGCCCCTGCCGGGAATCTTAGCACTCGCGGTGCGCGACATCGGTTTCGTCACCAAGGTCGTCGCCGAGGAGGTCGAGGCAGTCGATCTTCGGCCGGTCGAGGCGCTGCAGGCGGCGGGCGCCAGCTCGATCAAGGTGCTCATCCTCGCGATCATTCCCCAGGTCCTGCCGGTTTATATCGGGACGCTGATCTTCCAGTGGGAGATCAACCTGCGGCGTGCGGCGGTGATCGGGGTCGTCGGCGCCGGCGGGCTGGGTCTCGCCTTCCATCAGGCAATGATCCAGTTCAAGTGGCGCGACGCGACCGCGATCGTGGTCATCCTCGTGGTCCTGGTTCTGATCGGCGAAGTGCTTTCCCGTCAGCTGCGCAAGCGCATCATTTGAGGCAATGGCCATGGCTACGGCGGCCGAGCTCGCAGTCGTTCGGGAGACCAGTTCGCAGCAACTGGCCCGCTATCTGTGCTACCTGATCTTCCTGACCGTCGTCTGCGCGGGCTATTGGCATCTCGACCTGCCGGTCGAGCGGCTGCCTGCCGGATTGGTCGAGATGGGGGACGTCATCGGCCGGCGGATGTTTCCGCCCGATGTGGAGTACATCCACCGCCAGCTAATCCATCCATTCATCGAGACCTTCGCGATGGCGTTCATCGGCACGGTTCTGGGGATCGCGCTGAGCGTGCCGCTCGCGTGGTTCGCCAGCGCCAACATGACGCCCTCGCCTCGCGTGCTGTATCCGATCGCCCGCTTCATCCTGGCTGTCGCGCGCTCCGTGCACGAGATCATCTGGGCCATGATCTTCGTCGCCTGCTTCGGCTTCGGGCCGCTGGCGGGGACGGTCGTGCTGGTCATCAATTTCATCGGGTTTGCCGGCAAGCTGCTGTCCGAGAACGTAGAGGCGGCGGACATGAGGCCGGTCGAGGCGATTCGCGCCGCGGGCGGCGGCCGTCTGCGCGAGATGGTCCTGGCGGTATATCCCCAGGTCCGGCCGGTGTGGTTCGGCATCTTCATCTACGGCTGGGATATCGTCCTGCGCGCCTCCTTCATCCTTGGCCTGGTCGGCGCCGGTGGCGTCGGGGCGGAACTGAACGGCTCGCTCGAGTCGCTGAGATACGAGCGCGTCGGCGCGATCCTGATGCTGATCGTCGGCATCGTCGCGCTGACGGAGGTCGCGTCGGTCTATCTGCGGAAGCGCATCACGTAGGAAGCACGGTCATGCGCGTCAAGGCCGCCATCGCCTTCGAAGCGGGAAGGCCGCTTGAGATCGACGAGGTGGATCTCGAAGGACCGAAGGCAGGCGAGGTACTGGTGGAGATCAAGGCCAGTGGCGTCTGCCACACCGACGCGCTCGCCCTGGCGGGCGGCAATGCGACCACGCGGCTGCCGGCCATACTCGGGCATGAAGGGGCCGGTGTGATCGTGGAGGTCGGCCGCGGCGTGCGCAGCGTCAAGCCGGGCGACCATGTCATCCCGCTCTACGTACCGGAATGCCGGGAATGCGCGAACTGCCTGAGCGGGCGGACCAATGTCTGCTGGTCCATCCGCAAGACCCGCGACCTCGGCGTCATGCCGGACGGCACCAGCCGCTTCTCCATCCGCGGCCAAGTCCTGCATCACTTCATGGGGACCTCGACATTCGCGAACTTCACGGTCGTCCCCGAGATCGCCGTCGCGAAGATCCGGCCGGATGCACCGTTCAACACCGTCTGCTATCTCGGTTGCGGCGTTCCGACCGGCATCGGCGCCGCGATCCATTCGGGCGGAGTCAGGCCGGGTGACCGCATCTTGGTCTTCGGCCTCGGCGGCATCGGCCTCAATGTAATCCAGGGCGCCCGGATCGCCGGCGCGGACATGATCGTCGGGGTCGACATCAACGAGCGCAAGCGCGATCTCGCCACGCGGCTAGGCATGACGCATTTCGTCAATGCGGCAGAGCTGGGAGACCGGCTGGTGCCCCATCTGATCGAGCTCAGCGGCGGCGGCGCCGACATCGCGTTCGAATCGGTCGGCCAGACCGCAGTCATGCGTCAGGCGCTCGAATGCTGCAGGGTCGGCTGGGGTACCTGCGTCGTCATCGGGGTCGAGCATGGAAAGGAGGAGATGTCCTTCCGTCCGACGCTCGTTCGTTATGGCCGGGTCGTTAAAGGATCCTATTTCGGCGGGCTGAAGGGCCGCACCCAGCTTCCCGGGCTGGTCGACTGGTACATGGAGGGCAAGATCAAGGTGGACGAGCTCGTCACGCACGTGATGCCGATCGACCGGATCAACGAGGCATTCGATCTCATGCGGAGCGGGACGTCAATACGAAGCGTGGTCACGTTCTAGCCGTGAGTCCGGCCGCGGCACATGGCGACGCGAAGGAGGACGGATACGACGTCCGCGCACGCCATCCCGACCGCGCGGCGTTCTATCGGCAATACTGCGACCGCAGCGAGGCAGTCTGGCGGGCCGGACTCGGGCAGCGGGATGTACGATACGGTCCGCATCCGCGCGAGTGCTTGGACTGGTTTCCGGCCCCGGCGGCGGGCGGGCGGGCACCGGTTCTCGTCTTCGTTCATGGCGGCTTCTGGCATTCCCATGACAAGTCGGAGTTCTCCTTTGTCGCCGTCCCGTTCCTTGCAGCGGGGATCTCTGTCGCGGCAATCAACTATCCCTTGGTTCCCAGTTCGCGATTGCGCGACATCGTCCGCAGCGTCAGCGCGGCCTGTCGGTGGTTGCACGATCATGCGGTGTCGATGGGGATCGATCGCGATCGCATCGTGATCGCGGGCCATTCGGCCGGCGCGCATCTCGCGGCCTCGATGGCCGTCTCGCCGGAGAGGCCCCCTCCCCGTGTGGTTGCCGCCGCGATCTGTATCAGCGGGATATTCGACCTTAGGCCGGTGGTCTCGAGCACGGTCAACCGGCAGATAGGGCTTAGCCACGCCGATGCCCGCGAGAACAGCCCATTGCTTCAGATCGAGCGAAGCGCGTGCCGCATGGAGCTTGTCGTCGGCGCCGAGGAAAGTGCGGCGTTTCGAACGCAGACCGCTGCCTTTGCCGCCGCATGGCGGGCATCCGACCAAGACGCCCGCGAAACTTTGGTCGCCGGCGCCCATCACTACAGCATCGTTCTGGATTTTTCCGACGCCGATGGGATGTCGTTCGGGGCGGCCTTGCGCCTCTTCCGGTCGCTGTGATTCAGGCCGCTATTGGACTTGGTCTGATCGGCGGCCTCGAAGAAAGCGCGGTGCAGTCGGGCGGATTTGCGCTCCTGCAGACAGGCAATGTCGACAATGGTGGACATCTCCGAGTTCGATATGCGGACCGGGCGCACAAGCCGATGGGGCGGAAGCTCCTCCTCCGAGGCGGCGCCAATGCCGATGCCGCCGACGATCGCCGCCATCAAGCCTTCCCGGCTGCCGATCTCCATCACCTGGGAAAGCACAGTGCCCGAGTTTCTCGCTGCCTGCTCGAGAATGCGCCGCGTTTCCGAGCCGGGCTCGCGCATGATCATCGGTTGGCCGGCCAGGTCCTCGATCCTCACGCGGCGCCGACCCCACCATGGATGGTCGCGCCCCACGACGATGACGATCTCGGGCCGACTGTAGCGCTGGACATGGAACCGCTGAAACTCGTGCAGCTCTCCCAGGATCCCGATATCGGCCCGGTAGCTCAGCAGCGCATTCTCGACTTCCAGGGAGTTTCCGAACGTTACCGCCAGCTCCACCTTCGGATGGCGGCGATGGAAGGCGATCAGGATTCTGGTGACCTGAGCCGGACCAATGGCGGCAATCCGCAGGCGGCCGGCCCGCAGTCCGCCCGCCTCCTTCAGCAGGTCGACGGCTTCCTCGATATTGGCGGTTGCGAGCTGCGTCAGTGCGAAGAGCATACGCCCGGTCTCGGTCAGGTGTACCCCCCGGCCATGCCGGTAGAACAGCTCGACGCCGTATAGCTCCTCCAGCGTACTGACCTGGGTCGTGACGGTCGGCTGACTGACATGCAGCATCTCCGCGGCGGCCGTGAAGCTGCCCGACTTGGCCACCGCGTGGAACGAGCGCATCTGTGTCGGCGTCATAGAAACAGGATATAGCTCCTATCTGAGATTTCAATTTGTCTTATACCTCGCGGCGGCCTTTTATCGAGACCGGCCCCAATTCAAGGAGCCCATAAAGAGGTGACTTGATGGATGCAGCATTTGGCGCGGCGCATGTCTTGTCCCGCGCGGACCTGAAGCAGTTCGTGCGCCGCAACGACTCCAGCGGCATTATCTACCTGGCAGGACATTTCAGCCTGCTCGGCCTCACCGGATACGGAGTCTATCTCGCCGGCGCCACGGCGTGGCTGGTGCCCGCTATGTTTGCGCACGGCGTCGTCATAGCCTTTCTCTTCGCGCCGATGCACGAGACGAGCCACGGCACGGCGTTTCGCAGCCGGTGGCTGAACGAAGCCGTCTTCCGCGTCATTTCGTTCATCTACATCAGTCCGCCGGTGTTCTTCCGGTACTTCCACGCCGCCCACCATACCTACACTCAGATTCGCGGCAAGGATCCGGATATCGTGATGCCAGTGCGGCCCACCTGGATCGATTATGTCGTCTATATCTCCACATTCCGTCTGTGGCGACGGAATCTGACCTGGTTCATCACCCATGCCTTGGGGCGGATGCACGAACATGACCGCTGGTACGTTCCCGAGGACGAATTGCCGCGCGTCTATCGCGAGGCGCGCGTCATGCTCGCCCTATACGCGGCGATCGGTGTCACCGCCTACTGGACCGGTACCGTCGCGGTCCTGATGACTTACTGGCTGATTCCGCGCCTGATGGGTGAGCCGGTAATGCGATGGATTCGCGTTACGGAACACACGGGGTGCGAGGAGGGGCCGGATCTCCGTCGGAACACCCGCACCACACGGTCGAACCCGCTCTTCCGGGCGCTGTTCTGGAACATGCCCTATCACGCCGAGCACCATCTTTGCCCCGCAGTGCCGTTCCACGCCCTTCGCCGGCTGCACGAGAAAGTCGGACACAAGCTGCATCCGGTTGGCGAGAGCTATGTTGCTGTTCATCGTTACGTGATTGGAAACGTACTCGTCAGCCGCGGCGCGAAGCAGGAGGGGGCGGCTTAGCCGCTGCACCGGCTAATGTCGAACAACTGGGTACGGGTTGCGGCGGTCGACGATATCGAGACGGACGACGTGATCGCGGTCAAGGTCGGCGAGCAGGAAGTTGCCATATACAACGTCGGCGGCAAGTACTACGCCACCAGCAACATCTGCACGCATCAGTACGCACGACTCTGCGAGGGATTCGTGATCGATGGCGTGATCGAATGTCCGCTGCACCAGGGACGGTTCGACATCGCGACGGGCAAGCCGAAGGGCGCGCCGGTCCATGTGCCGCTCTGCACATTTCCGGTGAAGGTCGAAGGGACCGACATTCACGTCCTGGTGCAGCCGCAGTCAGCCTCGCAGGGTCAGGAAAGCGAGCGCTAGGGGTGGCGGGCCAGCCGGAAACCCACGTGATCGTCGGCGCGGGTCATGCGGGTGGATGCGCCGCACGGGCGCTGCACGAGGCCGGATTTGCCGGCCGTATCTGCTTGGTCGGCGCCGAGCCGTCGCTGCCCTACGAACGGCCGCCGCTGTCGAAAGACCTTCTGACCGGGGCGATGCAGCCCGATCAGCTCCTGGTGAATCCCCCGCAGTTCTACGACGAGGCGGGCATCGAGGTCCTCCGATCGGCCGCTGCCGTGAGCGTGGTGCCCGGCGACCGGGTCGTCGTCCTCGATGACGGCAGCGCCATCAAGTACGATCGGCTGCTGCTCACGACCGGCGCGCGGCCGCGACGGCTATCTGTTCCCGGTGCCGATCTATCCAACGTGCATTATCTGCGAACGATCGAGGATGCACTAGCGATCAAGGCGCGCTTGACTGCCGCGGCGCATGTGGCGGTAGTCGGCGGCGGACTGATCGGCCTCGAAATCGCGGCCAGCGCGCGGACAATGGGCGCGCGGGTGACGGTGATCGAGGCGGCATCACACCTGATGGGCCGGGTACTGCCGCCCGTAATCTCCCGTGTCATCGAAGGACGTCACAGGGGGCGTGGTGTCGAGATCGTGTTGAACAGTCAGGTTAACGAGATCGCGCCGGCCGTCGCCGGCAGACTACATGTCACATTCGGTGCATGCGAGATCGAGGCGGATCTGGTCGTCGTGGGCATCGGTATCGAGCCCAATGTCGAGCTGGCGCGGGCCGCCGGCCTAACGATCGAGGACGGGATTGTCGTCAACGCGTTCTGCGAGAGCTCGGTGCCTGGGATCTACGCGGCTGGGGATGCGGCGTGTTGCTCTCATCCCCTTTCCAAACGACGGCTCCGCCAGGAATCATGGCAGAATGCGCTTGCCCAGGGGCGCGCTGCCGCGCGGTCGATGTGCGGTCTTCGCGAACCTTATGCCGACCCGCCATATAGCTGGTCGCAGCAATTCGATATGAAAATACAAACCGCCGGTGTCTTCGACGAAGCGGATGAATCGGTTTTGCGTGGGCGCTACGATCAAAACGGTTTTCTGTCCCTCTTTCTTCGTCAGGGTAAGTTAGTTGGGGCTATCTCGCTGAACCGCCCTAAAGAGCTGCGTATTGCACAACACTTGATTTCCCGGCAAGCAGATGTCGCCGATCTTGATCTGGGCAATGACGATCTTTCATTGAAAGCCGTTCTGGCGTTGCGGTCCGACACTATGACGGCAGCGCGCAGTTAAGCAGGGATTCCGGTGCGCGTGCGTTGACACTGCCAATCGACGCCTCAGACGAACGCTCCTCGGAAGGCCGGTCGCTTAGAGCACGTCCCTCAAAGAGGGACGTTCGTCCCGCTCCTGGAAGGTCGGTCGCTGTCGACAGGTATAACGTCCGCTTCTGGCACATCCCGGAAGTGTCTACGTGGCCGCGGGACAGCCGCTTACGGGTCCAAAGGAGACGTGTAGTGGCAAACTCGTTAGATCGAGTGCGAAACTGCAACCGCGCCGGATTGTATCAACAGCGCCTAGCCACACGTCACTTTAGCGTCAAACAGTTCCGCGGAGCTGAGGCCTGGTTGCCAGCTCGCGTGGCATTCGTTGAAGCGGTGTGTCATCGCTGTAGATCGTCGAACCCGGTACAAAGACCACACCGCCGAAGCCGACCGGCACGTCCAGCGGGCCCGCGCCCGTCTTCGTGCTCCTGCGCGGGTTCGCGCCGAGCGCCTTCACGCCAAAGTCGAGCCGCGCCATCGCGGTCGTGTCGCGGATGGCGCCGTTCACGAATATCCCTGACCAGCCATTGGCGGCGCCGAGCCCCGCTATGACATCGCCGACGAGAGCGCAATGAAGCGAGCCGCCGCCATCGATCACCAAGACAGCGCCCTCTCCCGGTTGGGACAGAGCGCTTTTGATCAGCGCACTGTCCTGATGGCACAGAACGGTCCGGATACGGCCGTGGAACCGCGCCCTGGCGCCGAAATTCCGCAGCTGCAGATCGCAGATCTGCACGCTCCCCTCATGTGCGTCGACCAGATCG
The DNA here is from genome assembly GCA_041690495.1 of Alphaproteobacteria bacterium. Classification (GTDB taxonomy): domain Bacteria; phylum Pseudomonadota; class Alphaproteobacteria; order CACIAM-22H2; family CACIAM-22H2; genus DATAAP01. The sequence continues at coordinate 419,906 of JAWLHE010000004.1, forward strand.
GCAGTCGCGAACATTGATCGCACCTCGCTATTGCATCAGCAGCAGGATCAATATGGCGCCCCCCGCCGCGAGTACGCCGGGCCAGAGCACGAGCCGGTTGTTCGGCGCTACCGCCGCCGGTTCGGCGACGCCAAGCGCAAGTGTCGGTTCGATCGTCCTTTGCACACCGGACTCTTCGACCGCCGTCGCTTCGGCCGCCGGAGCAGGCTCGCTGGATGGTCCGCCGACGGTCTGCGTGAACTTGGCAAAGAACTGATCGGCCAGTTTTCTCGAAGTCGACTCGATCAGTCGTGCGCCGACCTGGGCGAGCTTGCCGCCGACGCTTGCCGCCGCGCGATAGCTGAGAGTCGTCGTCGAAGGGCCGTTCTCGGTCAACCGCACATCGGCACCCCCCTTGCCGAAGCCGGCGACACCGCCCTGCCCTTCGCCTGCGATCGTATAGCCGTTCGGCGGATCGAGATTGCTCAGCTGGACGCGCCCGGCAAACTTCGCGCGGACCGGCCCGACCGCGATCGCCACTTTGGCGGTGAATTCGGTGTCGGAGACCTTCTCGATCGTCTCGCATCCCGGAATGCATTGCCTGAGGACCAGCGGATCGTTCAGGGCCCGCCAGACCACTTCGCGCGGTGCGGCAATCACATGCTCTCCGGTGATCTGCATTCGGCAACTCCCTCCGTTCTACGCCGCGAGTTTCAGACTGCGCAGGCGCCGGCCACGCGGCGATAGTCGGCGATCGCGCGCAATGTGCCCTCCTCCCGGAGGACCGCCTTGACCGATCCGAACCGAACGTGCCGGACATCCTCGAGCGCGAGATTCGGTTCGTCCGCGGACAGGCCTTCGACGATCGAGTCGGGGGCGGTCCTTTCGACGATGACGTTCGCGGCCGGCGCGACCGACCACCGCGGGGCTTCGATCGCCGCCGCCATATCCTGACCGCAGGCCAATGCACGCGCGAGGACCTGCGCGAGGGTCAAGGTCTGCCCGGCGGCACCGGGCGTCCCGATCGTGGCCACGACGTCGCCGCCGCGCATGACCAGCGCCGGAACGAGCGTGTGGGCCGGCCGCCGCCCCGGCGCCACGCAATTGACGCTTCCCGGCGTCGTGTTGAATCCGCGCATTCGGTTGTTGAGCAGGATTCCCGTTCCCGGCACGACCACGCCGGAGGCGAACGGTGCCGAAACGCTCTGGACCAGCGATACGGCGTTGCCGGCCGAGTCCATGACGACAATGTTCGACGTGTCGCCGGAGCTCGGCGCCGCCGCAGGCGGTTTCGGCGCGACATACGGCGCCTCGCGCGTGCGCGCGATGAGATCAATGGCGCGACCGACGGTTTCGCCCGGATCGCCGATCGCTTCCACCGAAATCGACTTGGCCCAGCGCCACGTGCGGATCGTCAGTTGCCAGAAGGCGAGCGTCGCCGGATCCATCGCACCGGCTCCGGCCGCCTCGAGCGCCAGCAGCTGCAGCATGAGGACCGTGCCGACGGAGTTCGGCGGCATGGTCAGAACATCGTGCCCATAGAACGAAACGCGCAGCGGCTCCTGCCACAGGCTGCGGTGACGGGCGAGATCGTCGGCTGCGAAATCGCCGCCCAGCGATCTCATGCCGTCGACAAGATCATGCGCGAGCCGGCCTTCGTAGAACTCGCGGCTGCCGAGGTCGGCGATGCGCGTCAGCGCGCGGGCAAGATCGCTCTGCACGACCGGCTCGCCCGGCGCAAAATGTCTCCCGCCGGGAAGGAAGAGCCGCGACGCTTCCGGGTCGCGTCGGAGCAGGTCCTCCTTCTCCTGCGCATTCTCGATCAGTCCTTCATGCGCCGGGAAACCGTCCTCGGCCAGACGGATCGCGGGCTGCAGCAGGTCCCGCAGGGACCGCGTCCCGAACCTGCCGAGCGCGTCCTCCCACGCGGCCACGGCGCCCGGGACGGTCGCCGCGCGGATTCCCGTCTGCGGGAGCCCGGCCGCAAAGGCCGACAGCGCCGCGCCCGAAGGGGCCGCACCGCTTCCGTTCAGCCCATGAATCCGCTTCGTACGTGCCTCGTGAAGGAGAAGATACAGATCGCCTCCGATGCCGCAGGCATAAGGCAGGACCACCGCCAGGACCGCGGCGCCGGCGATCGCCGCGTCGACGACGTTGCCGCCCTCTTTGAAGACCCGCACCGCCTCCGCGCTGGCGGTCGCATGTCCGGACGATACGGCAACGGCACGGCCGCGTACGTCCTGTGCCCGCAGCGCCGTGGCCGTGCGATTCATGACAGCTTCAGGCCGACGAACTTCAGGTACGTGTACTCTTCATAGGCATAGCGTCCGCCCTCGCGCCCCACGCCGCTGCGCTTGACGCCCGCCGACGGCGTGTTGTCCTGCCGGAATCGCGAGCTGTCGTTGACGCTCATGCCGCCGACTTCGAGGTCCCGCATGTAGCGGAAGGCCCGCGCCAGGTCGCGCGTGAACACGCCCGCGCGCAGGCCATACGCCGAGTCATTGGCCAGTTCGATCGCCTGCTCGTCGGTGTCGAACGGCGTCACCGTTACGACCGGGCCGAAGACCTCGTCGCACTGGATTCGCATGGTCGGGCGGACCTCCGCCAGCACCGTCGGCATGTAGTTGCGACCGCCTTCGTGGCGTCGTCCTCCCTTCAGGACCTTTGCGCCCTCGCGCACCGCCTCTGCGACCCACGATTCGATACGCTCGAGCGCCGCGCGGCTGATGAGCGAGCCGAGCGAAACGGTTTCGTCCATCGGATCGCCGACCTTCAGGCCATCCACCAGCGGCAGGAACCGGCCGAGAAACTCGTCGTAGACCCGTGCCTGGACATAGATCCGCTGCGCGGACACGCAAATCTGCCCGGACGAATTGAATGCGGACTGGACGAGGGAACGGGCGGCGAGATCGAGATCGGCATCGGCGCAGACGATGTTCGGCGCGTTGGAGCCGAGCTCGTAGATCACCTTCTTGATGCCGATCGACGCCTGGATCTTCTCGGCGACGGCAGAACTGCCGGTGAAGCTCACGACCGCGACGCGGGGAGCCCGGACGAGCGCCTGCGCCGCCTCGGCGGATCCCGGGAGGATGCTGAGCGCCCCGGACGCCAGCCCGGCCTCGGCGAAGATTTCGCCCAGCTTCAGCACAGTCAGGGGCGTCGGATCGGCGGGCTTCAAGACCACCGTGCACCCCGCCGCGAGCGCCGGCGCCACTTTCTGGAGCGACAGGTTTATCGGCGCGTTGAACGGGCTGATAGCGGCGACCACCCCCATCGGCATGCGCATGGCGAGGCCGATGCGTCCGTCGGCGCCGGGCAGCGCATCGAGAGGAACCACTTCGCCGGTGACGAATCGCGCCGACTCCGCGGCGAGCTGCAGGATCTCGGTTCCGCGCCGCGCCTCGTTGCGGCACAACGAGATCGGCTTGCCGCTTTCGCGTGCGAGCGTGACCGCCAGGTCTTCGGCGCGGCGGGCAAGGATCTCGGCCGCGCGTTCGAGAACCCCTGCCCGCTTGTGCGTGGGAAGCAGCCGCGTCGTCGACTTGAAGCAGTCGTAGGCGGCGGCGACCGCCTCGGCGACATCCTCGACGCTGGCCGTGGCGACCGTGCCGACCAGTTCCTCGGTAAAAGGCGACCGCACCTCGATGGTCTCGCCGCGACCGCGGCGCTCCTTTCCGGCCAGCCAGATCCCTCTCGCCTCCATGCATTTCCCTCGCACCGCGTGCGCCTTCCCGCCGCCCGCTACTCTCGCGTATGCCGGTCGCGATTGGCGAAGAGCTCCGGGTCGGAAAAGCCCATGAACTCGGGGTTCGGCTTGCCCACCATCACCTGCAGGAAGACCGGCTCGACGCCGTTGTTGTGATAGCCGTGAATGACGCCGGCGGGGCAGGAGACGCAGTCCCATGGCCCGAGATTGAGCTCGAGCCGGCGGCCGTCCTCTTCCTCGATGAACACGGTCAGCGTGCCCTGGAGAATGAAGAACACCTCCTCGACCTCGTGGGTGTGCGGCGCGTTTCCTTCTCCGGGCGGCACATACATGATCGTCAGGGTGAACGCGCCGACCGGAATGACATTCATGTCCGGCTTGCCGCTGGTATTGCCGATGAAACGGTGCTGCGCGCGGCGATAGCCCGGGATCTTCGCGTCGGCAAAGGCATTCCAGTCGGGCCGGCGGTCGGCGAATTTCGCCGTGTAGCGGCGGGCGATCTCCTCGAGGCTCATGTCCTTCACCGCCGGATGGCGGGCATGACGTGCGACCTTCTTCACTTTCTGATCCATGGCTTTTCTCCCTTCGCCCGGCGTTACGATGCCGATCCCGATCGGCCGTTGAGGGCCCTGATGATTTTCGAGCGGTGGACTGGGGTCGAGAACACCTCGAACCCGACCGGCCGGAGCGCGTCGCATACCGCGTTGGCGATGACGACCGGAGGAGCGATGGCGCCGCCCTCGCCCAGGCCCTTGACGCCGAGCTCGTTGAGCGGCGACGGCGTCTCCAGGTGCACGAGCTCCACCGGCGGCATCTCGGATGCCGACGGAATCAGGTAGTCCATCAGCGAGCCGGTCAGGAGCTGCGCGTTCTCGTCGTACACGACCTCTTCGAGCAGGCCGCCGCCGATACCCTGGCAGACGCCGCCGATGATCTGCCCATCCGCGAGCCGCGGATTTATCAGGACGCCGGCGTCATGGACAACGACGTATTTCAGGATCCGTGGCGCGCCGGTCGCGACGTCGATCTCGACGAGCGCCGCGTGGCTCGCATAGGCCCATGTCACGGTCGGCGGCTCGAAGTACTCGGTGACTTCGAGTCCCGCGGACATGTCCGACGGACGGCCGCCGTCCCACCCCGGCCGCGCCGCCTGGGCGATCTCGGCCAGGCTGAGGGACAGCTTCGGCACACCTTTCACGGCGACCCGGCCGTCGCGCAGCTCGAGGTCCTCGGCGCTGCATTCGAGAATATGGCCGGCGAGCGCGAGCACCTTCCTGCGCAGCGTGGCGCTGGCCATACGGATTGCTGAAGACGAGTTCACCGCACTCCGGCTGGCGATCGTGCCATAGCCCAGCGCGATCGTACCGGTGTCGGAGATCGAGACCGAGACGTTGTCCGGCGTCACGCCCCACTCATCGGCGGCGACCTGCGCGAAGACCGTTTGATGGCCCTGGCCCTGCGCGCACGCGCCCGTCGCGACGAACACCGTCCCCGACGGATCGATGCGGACGGTGGCGCCCTCGAACGGGCCGGCCCCGGTGCCTTCGACGTAGCAGCCGACGCCGAGGCCTAGATAGCGGCCCTGCTTCCAGGCTTCGCGCTGCCTTTCCCGGATCTGCGCGAGGCCGCCGAGCGCGTCAACGGCCTTCCGGAGCGCGCCGGGATAATCGCCGCCGTCGTAGACGACGGGAACGCCGTCGCGATACGGGATGCCCACGCTGTAGGGCATCTTCTCCGGCGGCACCATGTTCCGCAGCCGCACCTCGACCGGATCGAGCCCCAGCTCGCGGGCGACCAGGTCCATGAGGCGTTCGGTCACGAACACCCCTTCGGGACGGCCCGAGCCGCGATACGGCGCGTTCGGCGTCTTGTTGGTCACGACGATCGTCGCCGTGGCCTCGTAGTTCGGCACGTGATAGGGGCCGAGCATATGCGCGATCGTGTTCGACGGCGCGCCGACCCCGACGGGCGTATATGCCCCGGAATCCTTCACGAACCGGTCGCGGATGGCGGTGATCCGGCCGTCGGCATCGAAACCCACCTCGACATCATGGCGGTCGTCGCGCGCGTGGGTCGAATTGAGGAGATGCTCGTAGCGGTCCTCGGTCCACTTCACCGGCCGCCCGAGGCGGCGCGCCAGAAAGGAGATCAGCACATCTTCCGGGTAGACATGCCCCTTGACGCCGAAGCCGCCGCCGACATCCGGTGCTATGCAGCGCACCCGCGCCTCCGGCAGGCCGAGCCGGGCGGCGATCTCGCGCCGGACCCAGTGAACGACCTGCGTCGACGACCACACCGTCATCGAATCGACATGCTTCTCGTACTGCGCCACGACTCCGCGGCACTCGATCGGCATCGCCAGATAGCGATGATTGTAGAAGACGTGACGGATCTTTCGCGGCGCCGAGGCGAGAGCGGCCTCCGCATCCCCTTTCCGCACCGTGAGCTTCGCGACGACGTTCGACTTCAGCTCGTCGTGAACGCGGCTGGACGTCGTGGCCAGCGCCTCGTCGATGCCCGCGACCGGCTGCAGCGGCTCGATGTCGACGTCGATCAGCTCGGCGGCATCCTCCGCCAGGTAGCGGGTCTCAGCCGCGATGACCGCAAGCGCCTCGCCGGCATAGCGGACCTTGCCGGTCGCCAGGATCGGCTGGTCGGGGATGTTGATGTCGTGCTCGACGGCCTCTCGCCAGCGCTTCGGCGGCCGGTTCTGCATTCCCGGCACGGGCTTCAGGAACGGCCGGATGTCCTCCCCGGTCAGGACTTCGACAACGCCGGGCGCGCGCCGCGCCTGCGCGGTATCGATCGATTTGATGCGGCCATGGGCAACCGGACTGCGGACGAACGCGACGTGCAGCATCCGCGGCAGCACGATGTCGGCGACGAACATCCCCGCACCGCTCAGCAGCCGCTCGTCCTCTTTGCGCGGAACCGACCGGCCGACATACCGCTCCGCGGACTTCATGCCCGGCGCCCCTTCCCGCTGCAGGAGCCATGCGGCTGGCCGGCATCTGCGGGCGCTGCCACGGCGTTCTCCTTCGCGGCCTGCGTCACCGCCTTGATGATGCCGTCGTAGCCGGTGCAGCGGCACAGCGCCGCGGACATGCCCTCGCGGATCTCGGCGTCGGAGGGCGAGGCGTGCGCTCGCAGCAGATCGTACGCGGTGATCAGCATCGCGGGCGTGCAGAACCCGCATTGCAGGGCGTGCTTCTCGGCAAACAGCGCCTGGAGCCGGCCGATCTCGCCGGACTGCGACAGTCCCTCTATGGTCTGAATGCGCGCGCCGTCGGCCTGGACGGCGAACATGATGCAGGACCGCGCCGCCTCGCCGTTGAACAGGATCGTGCATGCGCCGCAAATGCCGTGCTCGCAGCCGACATGCGTGCCCGTCAGGCCGAGATCCTCGCGGATGAAATCGCTCAGCAGGCGTCTGGCTTCGACCTGGTACTGTCCGGAAACACCATTGATCTCGACGGTGATCGTGTGCTGCTTGCTCATAGTCTCTCTCGGCCGGCATCCGCGACTGCCGCGGCCGCTACCTGCTGAAGAAGGACATCGATCAGGTGCCGACGGTATTCGGCGTCGGCATGCAGGTCGCTCTGCGGCGTGACCGAGCGGGACGCCACCCGCCCCGCCTCCACCAGCAGCGCCGGCGACGGGACCTGGCCGATCAGCAACGCCTCCGCCGCGCGAAGGCGAACGGGGCCGGATGCGATGCCGCACGCGGCGAACCGCGCCTCGCCGATCTTCCTGGCGTCCATGGCGACCGCGGCTGCCATGCCGATAATCGCGAAATCGCCCCGGCGGCGGCTCACCTCCTCGAACGCGAAGCCCTGCTGCGGGCGCGCGGCCGGGATCGCGATTTCGACCAGCAGCTCGTCCGGCCGGAGCACGGTCTCGAGCGGGCCCACGAAGAACTCGGTCGCCGGCACGCGGCGGAGCGCCTGCCGGTTCCGCAGGATCAGCTCGCCCTCCAGCGCCAAGAGCACCGCGGGATACTCCGCCGCCGGGTCCGCATGCGACAGACTGCCGCCGATCGTGCCGCGCGTCCGGATCGGCAGATGCGCCACGGATTTTGTCGCCTCGGCCAGCAGCGGCGCATGGCGGCGGACCAGCGGCGACCTTTCGATCGCCCGCTGGCGCGTCATCGCGCCGATGCGTAAGGCCCCTTCTTCAAGACGGATATAGGCGAGCTCCCCGACCCCGTTTATGTCGATCAGGAAGTCGTAGCGGCCGAGCCGGAAGTTCAGCGTCGGCACCAGGCTCTGGCCGCCGGCAAGGATCTTCGCACTGGCACCGTGCCGGGCCAGCAGATCGAGCGCATCGTTCAGGTGTGTCGGTGACAGATACTCGAATGCGGCGGGCTTCAAGGTCGGCTACCACGTCTCGTTGTCGTCATGTCTTCCGAGCCGATCGGACTCGCGCGCGCGACATGCGATCTGACGCGATTAGACGGGCGGCAGGGTCGTTGCGTCCAATATCAACGCTGTATCCCGCCGATACCCGGCGGGTTAGCGCGATCGGCGGCGCGCCGATCTGCGCGCCGCGGGCGACGGATCCTGCGTCAGTCCGCGGAGACCGTCCGCATGCGCCGGACAACCGCAAGGAAGGCGGCGAGAAGCGGAGAATTGTTGTCTCTCTTCCACATCGCGCTGAACCTGACCTTGACCTTCAGGTCGTCCACCGGGCGCAGCACGACGTTCCCGGGCTTCATGAGCTTCGCGCTCGATTCCTGTGCGAAGGAGATGCCGACCCCCGCGGAGACGAGGGTCAGGGCGGTACCGCCGATATAGGGCGCACGCTGAACGACTTGCGGCGCAAAGCCGGCGGTCTGGCACGCCAGGGTCAGCTCGTCGTGATAGCGCGGGCTGGCGCTGCGCGGAAACCAGACGAACGGCTGGTCGGCCAGGTCGCGAAGGCGGAGCCGCCGCCGGCGCGCGAGCGGGTTCTCCTGGTTGATCGCGATCATGAAATTGTCGTCAAAGACGTCCTCCGCCTGCAGAAGCCGCTCCTCCTGCGGCACGTTGTAGACGAAGCCAACGTCGATCCGCCCTTCGCGCAGGGCGGCCCATTGCTCGGTCGAGGGCAGCGGTATGATGTCGAGCTCGACATTTGCGAACTGGCTGCGGAAGGCGTGGAAGATCGCCGGCAGGACGCCGTTGTACATCGCGGTCTCGCGAAAGCCGATCGTCAGCTTGCCGATCTCGCCCTTCGCGACCCGCTGCGTGCGCCGCGTCAGGCGCTCGACCTTCAGCAGGATCTCGCGCGTACCTTCGAGGAGCGCGCGGCCGGCCGGCGTCAGCTCGATTCCGGCGGCCTTGCGCTCGAACAGGACGACGCCGAGCTCCTCTTCGAGCTGGTGGATCTGCCGGCTCAGCGGCGGCTGGGAGATGTGAAGGCGCTTCGCGGCGCGGCCGAAATTCAGCTCCTCCGCGACCGCCTGAAAATACCGCAGATGCCGCAGCTCCATCGGCCCGCCATTCCCCCAGATCGCCTGTTTGGTCGCCCTGTGTCGGCGACTCGACACTTTGCCATGCCGCGGCGCTCAAAAGAAGCGAGCCGGCGCAAGGCCGGCCCGCAGGATGCCTCGTATCGAAGATGGCTTGGGCCCGGCGCCGGGCCGGCCGTCCGCCGCCGGCTATTTTGCCGGCAGAATAGGCGGCTCCGGCTGGAACTGGGCGGCGTAGACGTCCTCGACCGCCAGCTTGCGCTTCAGCGAGAGCGCTTCGGTCACCATGTCGATGTTGGCGCTCATGCGCCGCGCCGACGCGTAACCGACGCCGTTCGTCTTGACCTCGTCGGTCAGGACGATGCCGCGCAGCTCGGCGAGCTCCTCCTTCATTACCCCGAGGTCGGCCTCGGGCTGCATCTGCTTCACCGTCGCGGCGGCCTCATCCGGATTGGCGAGCGCGTAGGCGACGCCCTTCAGCGACGCCGCGACGAAGCGCTTCACGAGATCCGGCTGCTTCTCGATCGTATCCGCGCCGGCGATGAGGGCGTTGCCATAGGCTTCGAGGCCGAAATCGGCATAGTTCATGCCCATTGCCGTCATGCCCTGCTGCTGCGCCATCTTCCTGTAGCGGCCGATATTGACGGTCTGGCCGAGCACCGCATCGACCCGCCGCGACATCAGCATGGGCAGCAATGTATTCGCGTCGGCGACCATCTCGCGCATCGTGCTCCGCTCGACGCCGTTCGCCTTGAGGAAGCCGGGGAACATGTTCACCGAGGAGCCGGACGCGGTCCGGGCGATCGTCCTGCCGGCGAGATCCTTGGGCGACTTGATTCCCGACTCGGCGAGATAGATCACGCCGAGCGGCGCCTTGCCGAAGACCACGGCCACCATGCGGACCGGAATGTCCTCGTTCGCGCGCGCGGCGATGACCGCGCTCGCGTCTGCGACGCCGAACATCGCGGCACCGGCGCCGACCCGTTTCACCGTGTCGCCCGAGCCGAAGCCGCGCGACAGATCGACGTCCATCCCCGCGTCGCTGTAATACCCCTTCGACTTCGCCACGAAGTACCCGGCATGCGTGCCGTTCACGATCCAGTCGAACGCGAAGGACACCTTGTCCGCGGCCGTCGCCTTGCCCGAAGCGACCGACAATGCCGCCACTGCGACCGCCGCAATCAGCCCCGCCTTGAATTTCGTCACGTCAACCTCCCTTGTTGTCGAGTAATCGTTTCGGGTCCCGCCATCCCGGCGCGGTCCGGTCTCACGTCGGCATGTACCAGGGGCAAAGGACCCGCTCGGCGGCCACCACCGCGTAGAAGCAGGCGATGCCGACCACCGACATGATGACGAGCACGCCGAACATCGCCGCCGTGTTCATCGCGCCGGAGCTGGAGAGAATGAGGTAGCCGAGCCCCTTGTCCCCGCCGATGAACTCGGCGACCACGGCGCCGATGACGGCGAAGGTGATGGCGACCTTAAGACTGCTGAAGAAGAAGGGCATCGCCGAGGGCAGCCGCACCTTCCAGAACACCTTGAACGGGCCCGACCCGAACGAGCGCGTGAGGTCCAGGAGCTCGGCCTCGACCGCCTCCAGCCCCGTCGCGGTGTTGATGACGATCGGAAAGAAGGCGATGCTCGCGGCGATGACGATGTTCGAGTGCATGCCGTAGCCGAGCCAGATCAGCAGCAGCGGCGCCACCGCGACCTTCGGCACGGACTGGAGCATCAGCAGCGGCGGATAGAGGACGCGCCGCGCCAGCGGCGAGTAGACCACCGCCACGGCGATCGGCACCGCGGCCGCGATCGCCAGCAGGAAGCCGCCGACGATCGCCCACAGGGTCGCCAGCGTGTGCATGGGCAGCACCGGCACGAGCTCCAGCGTCGCCGTCCAGATCCGGCTCGGCGCCGGCAGCAGCCAAACCGGCACGTCGAGCCAGCGGCAGATCAGCTCCCAGGCTCCGATGCCGATCGCCGCCGCGGCGATCGCCTGTCCGTACTCGACCGCCTTCGCGACTCCGATATTGCGCGCGACCACTGCCGTCATCCTTTCTTCGATGAATAGATTGCGTCGCGCACGACGTCGGCATAGGCCTTGAACTCCGGCGTGAACTCCATGTCGATGGTCCGCGGCCGCGGCAGCCCAATCGGCAGGTCGAGAACGATCCGGCCCGGACGCGCCGTCATAACGACGACGCGGTCGGCGAGGAGAACCGCCTCCATGATGCTGTGCGTGACGAACACGACGGTCTTCTTGCGCTCGTTCCAGATCCGCAGCAGCTCGATGGAAAGCTCTTCCCGGGTCATGGCGTCGAGCGCGCCGAACGGCTCGTCCATCAGCATCAGCTTCGGGTCGTAGACCAGCGCGCGGCAGATGGAGACGCGCTGCTGCATGCCGCCCGAGAGCTCCTGGGGCAGCGCGCGCTCGAATCCTTCGAGGCCGACGAGCCTGAGCAGCCTTTGCGCCTGCTCCCGATGCGCTTCGACCGGCCAGCCGAGCATCTCAATCGGGAACAGGACGTTGTCGAGAACGCTGCGCCACGGCAGGAGGATCGGCCGCTGGAAGACCATGCCGATCTCGCGCGACGGCTTCTCCACCGGACGGTCTTGAAACAGCACGCGGCCGCGCGAGATCGGGATGATTCCGCCGATGATCTTGAGGACCGTGCTCTTGCCGCAGCCGCTCGGCCCGACCAGGGTAACGAACTCGTTCTCGCGGATGTCGAGATTGACGTCCGAGAGCGCCGTGACTGTGCCGCCGGACCGAACCAGATAGTCCTTCGTGACGCCCTGCAGGCTGATCAGGCTCTTCGAGGCGGCGGCGTCAGGCACCACTGGCGTCTGCGCACGCTTCATCATCGCCACGCGCGACATACTTCAGTACCATCCTGTCCGGAATTGCCTTGCGGGCCGGAGCGCTGCGTCGTCGAAGAAGAAAAGGCGGCACGCGCCGACACTATCGCGCCGGGGCGCCCCCGGGCCAGACCGGCGTGGCGGATGGTGCCAATATCCAACGCAAGCATGATCAGGCACGTAAAGGTTATTCTGTGCTTGAGCCGAGGCGCCTGAACGCAACCGGCGTCAATCTCCCGGCGGCTATTGAGCCGAGGCTTGAGTATTGGGTCTAATACTTCCTCTGCATGCAGCCGATACTCTCAGAGTTAGGAGGCCTGAGACGGGACAAGTGCGCAGCCGATAGATGTTGATACGCACTATAGACCGCACGTAAAGGCTGCACATCCAGCCCGCCATTTCATGGAGACTTGCGATCCCGTTCGCAATCATTGCGGCGAGTGCGCTGGACTCCGCGGACACGATCCACGTCCGCTGTCCCCTCGCGTCAATGTCGGATCTCTACATACAAGCTGACTCAGCCTTGGGCGCCCCAGCACTTCTGCCATTGAGCTGAAGCGAACGTGTGATCACTGACTCGTTAGCTTGAAAGCGAAGCTGTTACCGCCCCGGGTTGTGCCGACAGCGCTTGGCCATATATCACTTTGGCGTGCTCCTCACGTCTTCCCAAGTTGTCAAACGCTGGGGCCTGGCCAAGCAGGAACTGGACAAGCACCGACGGACCGGCCATTTCCTCTCAGCTTCCGTCATGACTGGAGTACGAGCTCCAAGAGTGAGGCGATTGAGCGTACGACCGCAGCACTCTAGGCTCGCCCGGTGGCATTAGAACTCAGCACAATCATAGTGTCCGCCGTGTCTGGCGCGGTTGCCGGACTAGGGGCGAACCTGTTCCTCCAAGGCCGCAAGCGGTGGAGCGAGGCGCGGTCCCTCGCCACCGCATTGAACCGAGAAGTTGTCGCCTGCGGCCGGAAGGTTCAGGCCTAGGGCGCACAGATAAGAGCAGATCTCGATTCCGGATCCTCATCCGTTGCCATCAGCCCCTTCCCTCTAGGTCCTGTACTCATAAAGGGGTTTCGGCCGAGGGTGAGATGTGCTTCAAGCTTCCAAACTGTAGGAGCTTGATCATGGCTCGCTTTGACCTGACGGATGCGGAGTGGTCTCTGATCGCGCCGCTGCTGCCGAACAAGCCACGC
>JAWLHE010000005.1:0-268620 GCA_041690495.1 Alphaproteobacteria bacterium
CACCACGTTGCGGCCCTTCGGGCCCAGCGTGACCTTCACCGCGTCGGCGAGAATATCCACGCCGCGCAGCATCTTCGCACGGGCTTCCGTGCTGAAACGTACATCTTTTGCAGCCACTGTTCGTGTCCTTTCCTAAACTAAGAAATCAGGTGAGGTTTACTCGATAACGCCGAGAATATCGGACTCCTTCACGATCAGGAGCTCCTCGCCGTCAATCTTCACTTCCGTACCGGACCACTTGCCGTAGAGGACCTTGTCCCCAGCCTTGACACCCATCGGCTGGATCTTGCCATCCTCGCCACGGGCGCCCGGGCCGACTGCCACGACCTTGCCCTGCATTGGCTTTTCCTTGGCGGTGTCGGGGATGATGATGCCCCCCTTTGTCCGCTCCTCGCTTTCGAGCGCCTTGACCACGACGCGGTCGTGCAACGGTTTGAACTTCGTCGCCATGAAACTTTACTCCTTGGACGGGAAATCGGGAGGTTGTTAGCACTCCGGCATTGAGAGTGCCAGACAGATACCTCCCTGCTCGCCTGAAGTCAACTGGAGCGCCGGAAACCTAACGCAGCTCCTGCTGACGGCGCGCCAGCGTCACCATCTCGCGGCCCGGCACGAGCTGCGCCTTCGGCATCAACACGGTACAGCGGTCGAAAGGCGCACGAATTTCCCTCTCGCCGTCGGTCCCGATCAGTTCGCCCGCGGCGAACTCCTCGAACCCCGCCAGCGGCCGCACGAAGCGCGCCTGCCGGTTCTTGCAGATACAGACTTCCGAGATCTCGTAGACGCTCGGCGCCTCGGGCGGCGGCGGCAGAATGTGCTCCTGCGCAAAATCGCGGTCGAGCATGTCGAAATGGTCGAGGAAGCGCAGCATCGTCTGAATGGCGACGGCACCGGAATTCCGCGCGAAATGCTGTCCGCACTCGACCACCAGCGCCGTCCGTGACGATTCGACCTCGCCGAACCCGTCGAATTCGATGAGCAGGCCGCCCTGGTGCTTGGCGCCGGGCGAGACCACGTGCGTCGAGGGCGTCCTGAGCGCCGTCGCAACCTCGCGGGCCCTTTCAAAAGGGCCATAGACCAGCATCGGACGCACGGCGAAAGTCGTCGAATGGATGTCCAGCAGCGCATCGGCAGTGCTGAACACCGGGCGCAGCTCGCGAGCGCGCTGCGCCTCGCTCGACTGCCGGTCGTTGGCCAGGACGTCGGCGCTCCAGACGCGATTGAAATCCCGATCGACGAATCGGCTCTCAAGCGGCCGGGCCGGGTCGAACCGCTCATAGGCCGCGACGTTGGCGAAGCTCAGGGTCCAGCTGCCGCGCGCCGGCCGCACGGCCCGGTCCATCAACCAGGTCAGCGCCGTCATACCGCAGAACTCGTTCCCATGCGTCAGGGCGTTGACGACCACGTTCGGTCCGGGGCACTCGGCCGTAAATCGGTGGACGTAATCCACGCCGACATTGCCGCGGCGCAGCCCGGACAGGTCACGGGGCATGACTTCGAGTGGCGGCAGGGCCGGCGGGACGTACATGGGAGCCTGGATATCGGTATCCGAGGACGCCTTCTCGCATGTTTATCGAAGCTTTGGAACCGGCTTGGCAAGACCCCACGGCCGGGCAGACGCTGCTTGCGTGCCGATGTTGTTTGTGTATAGTCCCGCGCCTTGTGGCCGATGGCGGTTGCTTCGGCCTTAACTCCTTGCCGGCACAGCCGGTTGGACCCACGGTGCTCCGCGCGGGCGCCGCGCGGGTCGTATAAGCCATAAGGAGCTTGTAATGCCGCTCTACGAGAACGTGTTTATTGCGCGCCAAGATATCTCGCCTGCGCAGGCGGAGGCATTGGCCGACACCTTCACCGGAATCATCAAGGAAGGTGGCGGCGACGTCACGAAGCGGGAATACTGGGGCCTGCGCAGCCTCACCTACCGCATGAAGAAGAACCGCAAAGGCCATTATATTCTGCTCAACATCGATGCGCCGGCACCGGCCGTGCACGAGATGGAGCGGAACATGCGCCTCAACGAGGACGTGCTGCGCTTCCTTACCATCCGGGTCGAGGAGCTCGAAGCCGGACCATCGATGATGATGCAGCGCCGCGAGGAGCGTGCCGATCGTGATCGCGACCGCGGGCCGCGTCGCCGGGAATTTGAGGGTGGAGAGGGTGAACGTGCTCCGCGCGAGGCCGATCGCGCCGCTGGAGGTGACGCATGAATACGACCGTTGAACGTGCCGGCGGCAGTGAGCGCAGTGGCGGCGGCTTTGGCGGCCGGCGCCCGTTCTTTCGCCGCCGCAAGACCTGCCCCTTCTCCGGCCCGAACGCGCCGAAGATCGACTACAAGGACGTGAAGCTCCTGCAGCGGTTCATCTCCGAGCGAGGCAAGATCGTCCCTTCCCGAATTACGGCCGTGTCGACGAAAAAGCAGCGCGAGCTGGCCCAGGCCATCAAGCGCGCGCGGTTTCTGGGGCTCCTGCCGTACGTCATCGCGTGATGACAGGCTGAACGGCTTCGGACGAGCATGCCGGCACGCGACATCCTGCTGGCCGCAGGGGCCGGGGTAGCAGGCGCGGTTTTCTTCGCGGCTTGGCTGACCGGATCCCTGTGGGCCTTGGCGTTGTCCTATTTGGCAGCCCTGCCGCTGTTTGCGGCCGGGCTGTCGCTTGGAGTCAAGGCAGCGGTGATCGCCGCCGCGGCCGGCACGCTTGCTGTACTGGCCGCAGGCGGGATCGGCTTCGCGCTGCTCTTCGCAGCGATGAACGCGGTTCCGATCGCCATCATCACGCGACAGGCCCTGCTTCACCGGCCGCGGCCGGACGGCAACATCGAATGGTATCCGCCGGGACTCCTGGTGATGACGACCGCCTACATCTCCACGGCGGCATTTCTGATGCTTCTGCTGGTCAGCTGGGGAGCTGAGGGCGGACTCGAAGGGTACACGCGTGAGACGCTGGCGCGGGCCCTGAAACTGCTTGCACCGCCCGAGATGCCCGCCGACGCGATTCCCGCCCTCGCCGCGGCAATGGCACGCTACGTTCCGGGCCTCGCGGCGGTCACATGGATTCAGATGATCGCGATCAATGCGATCTTCGCACAGGCGCTGCTCTCGCTATTCGGCCGGAATCTCCGTCCCTCACCGCGCATGAGCCAGATCGAGCTGCCGCAATGGCTCACGGTAGCCGCCGCGATCGCCGCGCTGGGCGCGTTCATGCCGGGTTTCGCAGGGTTTCTCGGAGCGAACCTGCTGCTCATCGCGCTCGCGACATTCGTTTTTGCCGGCTTCGCGGTCATCCATGCCATGGCGGCCGCCTGGAGCGGCACGCCGCACAGCAGCCGGATCTGGCTCGTGCTGGTATATGCATTCACACTCGCCTTCACGTGGCCGGCGGTGCTCGTCGCTGCGCTGGGTGTTGCGGATACGACGATCGGGCTTCGCCGCCGTCTGGCGGGCTACGCGCCCAAGGACTGAATTCAGGAGGTATGAACAATGGCCATCATGGAAGTGATTCTGCTTGAGCGTGTCGAGACGCTCGGCCAAATGGGCGACGTCGTCAAGGTGAAGCCCGGCTACGCGCGCAATTTCCTGCTGCCGCAGAAGAAGGCGCTGCGGGCGACCAAGGACAATCTCGCCTATTTCGAAGGGCAGCGCGCCCAGCTCGAGGCACAGAACCTCAAGCGCCGTCAGGACGCCGAGGCGGTCGCGAAAAAGCTCGAAGGGCTCCAGGTCGTGATCCTGCGCCAGGCGGGCGAAACCGGGCAGCTCTACGGCTCCGTCTCCACCCGTGATATCTCCGACGCCGTTAGCGCCGCCGGATTCACGATCGATCGTCGCCAGGTCCTGCTCGACCAGCCCATCAAGAGCCTCGGCATCTTCAAGACTCGCGTCGCGCTCCACCCCGAAGTGATCGTCGGTATCAGCGCGAACGTCGCCCAGTCGGAAGAAGAGGCGCGAATGCAGGCCGAGGGCAAATCGCCCCGCCAGCCGGCGCCCGAAGCCGCTCCGGCCGCCGCGAGCGCCGAAGAGCCGGCCGCCGCCGTGGAGCCGGCTGCGGAGGAACCAGCAGGAACGCCCGACTCGAAGAAATAACGGCCCGAAAGCCCAAGGCGGCCGAAAAGCAATCCTCCCGAAGGCGGCGCGCCGGGCGCCGCTTTTTTTTCGGCCTCGCCGAGGAATCGCGTCGGCCGCCTGGAATGCCCGGCGAGGTGGCACCGGTGCTCCCACATGTCCCCTATCTTTACAGGAAGGCGATCATCTAATTAACTAAGCAACGACCGGTGGTAACCGTGCAGCCGGGTGGTCCTGGGAGGATGCATGCTCCTGCTTTCCGAACTTTTTAAGCGGATCGTCAAGGTCGGGGCATTAACCGTCATCGACCATCGAGGCCATTCTCACGATTTCCGCGGCGGCTCCGGTCCCACTGTCGCCATCCGTCTCCACGACGCCGCGACGGCCCGCAAGATCGCCATGAATCCGAGGCTTCACTTCGGTGAAGCCTACATGGACGGGCGGCTGACCCTCGAGAACTGCGATATTTATGGTTTCCTCGAGTTCTGTGCCCTTAACGAGAGCCTGCTGCAGCCGGGCACCTGGCTCGACCTGATCTACCGCGCACAGATCATCGTCCGCCGGTTTCAGCAGTTCAACCCGATCTCCGCGGCCCGCAAGAACGTCTCCCATCACTACGATCTGTCCGGGCGGCTCTACGAGCTCTTCCTGGATTCGGACCGGCAGTATTCGTGTGCTTACTTCCACACGGACAACGACACGCTCGAGGCCGCACAGGACAGCAAGAAGCGGCACATTGCGTCCAAGCTGTTGCTGAAACCCGGCTGCAAGGTCCTGGACATCGGCTCAGGCTGGGGCGGCCTGGGCATCTATCTCGCCAAGGTCGGAGCCGGCGAGGTCACCGGCATCACGCTCTCCTCCGAGCAGCACAAGGTCTCCAACGAGCGCGCCGCAGCGGCGGGCGTCGCATCGCAGGTCCGCTTCCAACTGCGCGATTATCGCGAGCAGACGGGTACATTCGATCGGATCGTCTCGGTCGGCATGTTCGAGCATGTCGGGGTCAACCACTACCGCAGCTTCTTCCGGAAGATCCGCTCGCTGCTCGCTGATGACGGGGTTGCAATCCTGCACTCGATCGGCCGTGCGGACGGACCCGGCGTCACCAATCCATGGCTGCGCAAGTACATCTTTCCGGGCGGGTACTCGCCGGCGCTCTCCGAAGTGCTGCCGGCCGTCGAGAAGTCAGGTCTCTTTGTAACCGATATCGAAATCCTCCGGCTGCACTACGCCAAGACCCTACGCGAATGGCGCCGGCGTTTCGAGCGCGCACGCGAGCAGATCAAGGCCCTCTACGATGAACGTTTCTGCCGCATGTGGGAGTTTTATCTGGCCGGGAGCGAATTGGCGTTCCGTTATCACGGCCATATCGTATTCCAGATGCAACTCGCCAAGCGCGTCGATACGGTTCCGCTGACGCGCGACTACATGATCGAATGGGAGCGCGAGAACGCTGCACGCGGCAACCTGGCCGCGTAATATCTCGCTTCGCGAGTTATCCACGCTATACTTTCATCTCACCGGCGAATCGGCGTTGTCGGAAGCGACTGCGCTGACTAGCCTTGCTTGCCCTGAAACGCCACGCCCAGGTCATGGAAAAGCTCGCGCGCGCAAATTTCGGTGCAGGCAGGAACGAGGCCGACGTCCCTGCCCTGCGGACTCCCCCGCATAATTTCGAAGCCGAAATGGCCCTGCTTGGCGCCCTTCTCGCGAACAACAAGGCGTACGACAGGGTCGCGGAATTCCTGCGGGCCGAGCACTTTGCGGACGAGCGGCACGGCCGCATCTTCGAGGCTTGCGGCAAGCTGATCACGCGCGGCACGATCGCCAATCCGGTCACGCTCAAGAACTACTTCGAGCAGGACGACTCGCTGGTCGATGTCGGTGGCACGCAGTATCTCGCCAGGCTTGCCGGCGCGGTGGTGACGGTGATCAACGCGACCGACTATGCGCGCACCATTCACGACCTGTATCTGCGCCGCCAGCTCATTGGAATCGGCGAAGAAACCATCAACGCAGCCTATAGCTACGATCTCGAAACCGCGGCGAAGGAGCAGATCGAGGCGGCCGAGTCGAAGCTCTTCAAGCTGGCCGAGACCGGCGAGTATGAGGGCGGCTTCCGCAAGTTCGGGGAAGCGCTCGAGATCGCCATCAGCATGGCCGAGGCGGCCTACAAGCGTGACAGCCACGTGGTCGGCGTTACCACCGGCCTGATCGACCTCGACAAGAAACTTGGCGGGCTCCACCCGTCCGACCTGATCATCCTCGCCGGCCGCCCCTCGATGGGTAAGACCGCGCTCGCGACGAAAATCGCCTACAGCGCGGCATTGGCCTACAAGGAGAAGCGCCTCGAGGACGGCACGAACCAGGTCGTCGAGGGCGCCAAGGTCGCATTCTTTTCGCTGGAGATGTCGGCCGAGCAGCTCGCGAACCGCATTCTTTCCGAGGAGACGGAGATTCCCTCTGACAAGATCCGACGAGGCGAGGTGCGCGGCGACGATTTCCCGCTTTTCGTCGAGGCCAGCAAGCGCATGGCCAAGGCCCAGCTCTTCATCGACGACACGCCCGCCCTGTCGATCTCGGCGCTGAGGACGAGGGCGCGGCGCCTGCAGCGCACCGTCGGCCTCGGCATGATCGTCATCGACTATCTGCAGCTGCTGACGCCCGCACCCGGAACCAGGACCGAGAATCGCGTTCAGGAGATTTCGGGCATCACGCGGGGCCTCAAGGCGCTCGCTAAGGAACTCAATGTGCCGGTGCTCGCGCTGTCGCAGCTGTCGCGCGCGGTCGAACAGCGCGAGGACAAGCGTCCGCAACTTGCCGATCTGCGCGAATCCGGCACGATCGAGCAGGACGCAGACGTGGTGATGTTCGTGTTTCGCGAGGAGTACTACAAGGCGCGCCAGGAGCCCGCCCCGGGCTCGCCGGAACACGAAACCTGGCTTGCCGAGATGGAACGCGTCCACAATCTGGCCGAGGTCATCATCGGCAAGCAGCGCCATGGGCCGATCGGCATCGTGAAAGTGTCGTTCGACGGGACATACACCAAGTTCGACAATCTGGCGCAGTCCGGCCAGTATCAGGATGCCGAGTGATATCCCGGCCCATGCGTCGCAGTCGATTCTGACGATCGACCTCGGCGCGATCGCGCAGAACTATCGCGATCTGCGGTTGATCCATGTCACTGCGGGCGCCTGTGCGGCCGTCATCAAGGCAGACGCCTACGGCCTTGGCGCTCGTCGCATTGCCCCGGTGCTGTACGATGCCGGATGCCGCGCCTTCTATGTTGCGCATCTGAATGAGGCCATCGAGGTCCGCAGCGTTCTGCAAGGCCGCGATGCGGCCGTTTGCGTCCTGAGCGGCCTCATTGCGAACGAGGCCGCGGAGTTCCGCCGCTCGGGCATTGTCCCGGTCCTGAACGATCTCGGCCAGGTCGAATCGTGGTCCCGGGAGGCCCGGACGTCCGCAAAGGTCCTGCCCGCGGTCGTACACATCGATACGGGGATGTCCCGGCTCGGCCTTGGCGCCGACGAGACCGCACGGCTGTCTGCCGAGCCGGAACGGCTGTCCGGACTCGATATCCATTTCTGGATGAGCCACCTCGCCTGCGCAGACGAGGCGGACAGTCCCATGAACCGCGAACAGCTGGGCCGCCTGAAGGCCGCCACCGGCGCCCTTCCCCCGGCTCCGGTCAGCCTGGCCAACTCGTCCGGCATTTTCCTGGGGCCGGAATACCATCTGGATCAAAGCCGCCCCGGCTGCGCGCTCTACGGCATCAACCCGGTTCCAGGTCGGTCCAATCCTATGCGTCAAGTTGCAAGACTGGATGCTAAAGTCTTGCAAATTCGAACGATTGACCATCCGCAGACCGTTGGATATGGTGCGACGCACCGCGCCGCGGGCCCGACCCGGGTTGCCACCATTTCGGTCGGTTATGCGGACGGTTGGCTGCGCAGTTTGAGCAATCGCGGCTTTGCCGTGGTGAACGGCGTAAAGGTGCCGTTCATTGGCCGGGTGTCCATGGACCTGATCACGATCGACGTCACATCCCTTCCCGATCTGAAGCCTGGTGATCCGGTCGAGTTGATGGGCAACCACCTGACCGCCGACCATGTCGCCGACCTGGCGGGAACAATCGGATACGAGGTCCTGACGCGCCTGGGCGCGCGGTTCCACCGCCGCTACATCTCCGCCCCCTCCGGCACCGCATGAACCCGATTGCGGTGATTGGCCGCCTTTTCCTGGCGTTTCTGGCAGCGGCGGGCCGCATCGCCATGTTCGCCGGCGTTGCGGTTTCCCACTGCCTGCGTCCGCCCTGGTACCCCCAGTTGATCGGCCGCCAGATGCTCGACATCGGGTACTTCTCTCTGCCGGTCGTCGGTCTGACTGCGCTGTTCACAGGCATGGTGCTGGCGCTGCAGAGCTATACCGGCTTCGCCCGTTTTTCGGCGGAGGGAGCAGTTGCCACGGTCGTCGTCCTGTCGATGACGCGCGAGCTTGGCCCCGTGATCGCCGGTCTTATGGTCGCAGGCCGCATCGGCGCCTCGATGGCGGCCGAGATCGGGACGATGCGCGTCACCGAGCAGATCGACGCGCTCTCCACCCTCTCCACCAATCCTTTCAAATACCTGGTTGCCCCGCGGCTGATCGCCGGCCTGACAATGTTGCCCCTCCTCGTCCTGGTCGCCGACGTCATTGGCGTGTTCGGGGGGTATCTTGTCGGCGTCTACAAGCTCAATTTCAATCCGGCCGCTTATCTGAAGCGCACGTTCGACTATTTAGAGTTCATGGACGTCATGTCAGGTCTGGTAAAGGCGGGTGCATTCGGTTTCCTGATTTCGCTGATGGGCTGCTTCCACGGCTACTACAGCGAAGGCGGCGCGCAGGGTGTCGGACGCGCGACGACCAATGCGGTCGTCTCGGCATCTATCCTCATCCTCGTGTTCAACTACGGCATCACCGAAGTGTTCTTTGCGACGCGATGACCGCCACGCCAAAGATATCGATCCGCGATCTCAAAAAGGCGTTCGGGCCGAAAGTCGTTCTGAATGGCGTCGACCTCGAAGTGGGGGTCGGCGAGTCCGTCGTGATCATCGGCGGATCTGGCACCGGCAAGTCGGTCCTGCTTAAATGCATTCTCGGGCTGCTCACGCCCGATTCCGGTAGCATCAAAATTGATGGACAGGAGGTGATCGGCCTTCCTGCCGACGAGCGCGAGGCCATCAACCGCAAGATCGGCATGCTGTTCCAAGGTGCCGCGCTGTTCGATTCGCTGAGCGTGTGGGAGAACGTTGCGTTCGGCCTGGTCCGGGCTCAAGGCATGAGCCGGCGCGAGGCGAAACCGATTGCCATCAGAAATCTGGCTGCGGTAGGGCTGCCGCCCGAGGTCGCAGATCTTTCGCCCGCAGAGCTTTCGGGCGGCATGAAGAAGCGTGTCGGCCTCGCCCGCGCCATTGCGACGAAACCCGAGATCATCTTCTTTGACGAGCCGACGACAGGGCTCGATCCGATCATGTCGGACGTGATCGACGACCTGATCGTCAAGTGCGTGCATGAACTTGGTGCCACCGCGCTTTCCATCACGCATGACATGGCGAGCGCCCGCAAGATCGCGCACCGCATCGCAATGCTGCACGCAGGCAAGATCATCTGGAGCGGGCCGGTTTCCGAGCTGGATCACTCCGGCAATCCCTATGTCGACCAGTTCATCCACGGCCGCGCCGAGGGGCCGATTCAGATGCAGGTTAGCGCGTGACCGTTGCCGCGCACCGGAACGGCCCCGCGGGATAGGCGCCCAATGGCCAGACGCGACAACCGATATGTCTGCCAGGAATGCGGAGCGGTGCATGCCAAGTGGATGGGCAAATGCGAGGCGTGCGGCGCCTGGAACACGATCGTCGAGGAGGCGGCGCCGGAGACCGCGCCGAAAGGCGTATCCGGCAAAGGCGGCAAGCGCCTCGCCTTTCTTGGCCTCGAAGGCACCAGTGACCGCGCGCCACGGCGTCTGACCGGCATCGCCGAGTTCGACCGGGTCTGCGGCGGCGGCCTCGTCGCCGGCTCCGCGATTCTGGTCGGAGGAGATCCGGGGATCGGCAAGTCGACGTTGTTGCTGCAGGTCACCGCGGCGCTCTCGGGATCGGCCTCTGTGGCCTACGTCTCGGGCGAGGAGGCCATCGACCAGGTCCGAATGCGTGCCGGCCGGCTCGGCCTCGCCAAAGCCAAGGTTGCCGTTGCCTCCGCCACGAATCTGCGCGATATCCTCGCCAGCCTCGATGCGGCCGATGCCCCGGAGGTAGTCGTCATCGATTCGATTCAGACGATGTATATCGACGCGCTCGACTCGGCCCCAGGAACCGTCGCGCAGGTCCGGGCCTGCGCGGGCGAGCTTATCCGCCTCGCAAAGCGACGCGGCACGACCGTGCTGCTCGTAGGACATGTCACCAAGGAAGGGCTGATCGCCGGACCGCGCGTGCTCGAGCACATGGTCGACACCGTGCTCTATTTCGAGGGTGAGCGTGGGCATCAGTTTCGGATTCTCCGTTCGGTCAAGAACCGCTTCGGCCCGACCGACGAGATCGGCGTCTTCGAGATGACCGATGCCGGTCTGGCGGAAGTGGCCAATCCATCGGCGCTATTCCTCGCCGATCGCCGCGGCGAGGTTAGCGGCGCCGCGGTGTTCGCCGGCATGGAGGGGACCCGGCCGGTCCTCGTCGAGATCCAGGCACTGGTCGGCCCGTCCGGGTTCGGTACGCCGCGGCGCGCCGTTGTCGGCTGGGACAGTGGCCGTCTGGCGATGGTGCTTGCGGTCCTCGAGACACGGTGCGGCCTTGTTTTCGGGGCCAGCGATGTCTATCTCAACGTCGCCGGAGGTCTTCGAATCACCGAGCCTGCTGCCGACCTTGCCGTTGCCGCCGCCCTGGTCTCTTCGCTGAGCGGACGCCCGGTCCCGGCCGAAATGGTCGTCTTCGGCGAGATCGGCCTGTCCGGCGAGGTGCGTCCGGTCGGGCAGACGGAGGCCCGGCTCAAGGAAGCCGCAAAACTCGGCTTTACGAAGGCCTTGCTGCCCTTGCGTCGCCGTGGCCGTGCCGGCGCAGGTGAACGCAACAGCCAGATCGAGTCGCACGAGATCACCCGACTCGGCGATCTTGTCGCGCTGATCGGCACGGCTCAACACTCGCGGCTCAACCGCGAGCCGGCTCGAACCGAGTGATGTAATGGAGCACGATCCGACGTCATGAACGCGGGGGATCTGGTCGTGATAGCGGTCGTGCTGGCATCGGGCCTGATCGCCCTGATGCGCGGCTTCATCCGCGAGGTCCTGTCGCTGGCGGGATGGGTTGGCGCGGGCCTGGTGACGCTATGGGGCTTCACGCTGGCACGCCCGGTTGCGCGCGGTGTCATCACCAATCCGCTGCTGGCGGACGTCGTCGCCGGCGTCGCGCTCTTTGTCGTCAGCCTGGTCCTGTTCTCGATCATCAGCGGCGCGATCGGCAACCTGGTCCGCAACAGCAGCCTCAATGCCCTCGACCGGTCTCTCGGTCTTGTCTTCGGCATCGCACGCGGCGTGGTTATCGTCGCGCTTGCCTATCTGGCGCTTGCCCTCTGGGCCTGGAATACCCCCGATGAGCGCCCCGGTTGGATCACGGAGGCACGAACATTGCCGCTGATCGAGGCCGCGGCGAACCTGTTGCGCGGGCTCGCTCCCCCCGAATTCCGCGCCCGCGCCCAAGCCGTCGAGAACGAGGCCAGCCGGCAAGCACAGCAAGCGCAGGAGGCGGAGCGCGCCCTCCGCGCACTGGCCGTCCCGACGGTGATTAACCCTGCAACCGGGGGCGAAACGGGATATAAGTCCGACGTCCGGCGCGACCTGGAGCGCCTCTTCCAGAATGCACAACCGTCCGAGAGCCCGCCACAGCGAAGGCCGGAGCCAAGGTAATGATGACCACACATCCTTTCGACGACGACAAACTCAAGGAGGAATGCGGCATCTTTGGCGTATTCGGCCACAAGGATGCGGCGGCCCTTACAGCGCTTGGACTGCACGCACTTCAGCACCGCGGGCAGGAGGCGACGGGCATTGTCACCTATGACGGCGCCCATTTCCATTCGCATCGGGGTCTGGGCCATGTCGGCGACAACTTTGGCTCGGAAGCGGTGATCGCCCGCCTGCCCGGCTTTTCCGCGATCGGTCACAATCGCTACGCGACCACCGGCAATACGATTCTCCGCAACGTGCAGCCTCTGTTTGCCGATTTCGATTTCGGCGGCTTCGCGCTCGGCCACAATGGCAATCTGACCAACGCGCATGCGTTGCGACGCGGGCTTGTGAAGAAGGGATGCCTGTTCCAGTCGACGACCGATACCGAGGTGATCGTCCATCTGATGGCGATGGCCGAGGGCGACGTTACCGAGCGCCTGGTCCATGCGCTGCATCAGATCGAGGGCGCCTACTCCCTTGTCGCCGTGGCGCAGGACAAGGTGATCGGGGTGCGCGATCCGTTGGGAGTTCGTCCGCTGGTGCTGGGCCGGCTGGATGACGCCTGGGTCCTTGCCTCGGAAACCTGCGCCCTGGACATTATCGGGGCGGACTATGTACGCGAAGTCGAGCCCGGCGAGATCATCGTACTCGAGCCCGAAGGCCCGCGAAGCATCAAGCCGTTTGTCCGGCCCCCCCAGCAGCGATTCTGCATTTTCGAGTTCATCTATTTCGCCAGGCCGGACTCGATGATGGAAGGTACGTCCGTCTACGAGGCGCGCAAGCGTATCGGCGCCGAGATTGCGCGCGAAAGCCCAGTTCCTGCGGACGTGGTCATCCCTGTACCCGATTCCGGCGTTCCTGCGGCCCTCGGTTATGCCGCGGAAGCCGGCATCCCGTTCGAACTGGGTATCATACGCAATCACTATGTCGGCCGGACCTTCATCGAACCGGCCGATCACATCCGTCATCTCGGCGTCAAGCTCAAGCACAATGCCAACCGCGCCAAGATACAGGGCAAGCGCGTCATTCTGGTCGACGACTCGATCGTGCGTGGCACGACGTCAAAGAAGATCGTGGAGATGGTGCGCAGCGCCGGCGCAACCGAGGTGCATATGCGCATCTCGAGCCCGCCGACGATGCATTCCTGCTTCTACGGAATCGACACGCCGCAGCGCGATAAGCTTCTTGCCTTCCAGTACGACGTCCCTGGCATGGCCCAGTTCATCGGCGTCGACTCGCTCGCTTTCGTCTCGATGGACGGACTTTACCGCGCAATGGGACGGCCCGGACGCGATCCGGACCAGCCGCAGTTTTGCGATGCGTGCTTTACCGGTGACTATCCGACACCCCTGACCGATTCGGATGGCGGCACGACCGGGCGCCAGCTTTCGCTGCTCGAGATCGCCTGATCGCCGACGCGCAGGTCTTCATGACCGGACGGCCCGCCGCCTGGCTCAAAAGCATCGTTGACGGCATCGCCGCGGCCGGCGGCGCGGCATTGTTCAGCCAGCTTCCCGAGTTCGCGCAGCAATACCTGCAGCGCCTGGGCGGCCATCGCGACGAGGCACTGCGCTTTGCACAGGTCCTGCGGACGCACGGCGCGGAGGCGTCGAACGGCATGCTCGCCGTCGCGGAGGCACGCGCGGCCGATCTGAGCCTCGCGCTCGATACGATAGCCCGCGCGAGCGAGATGGCCCGACCGCTCGCCGTACTGCGGCATTTCGATCCCGACATCGCGAACGCAACGCTCGACATGTTCAGGCCCGCCGTACCGCTGACGGCTCCGGGACTGGTTTACAGCGGTTGCGGGCTGGTCATTGGCGTGCTGCTGCTGCATCTCGCCCTGTTCCCGTTCACTTGGTTCCGGAGGCGCCGGGCACGCACATGACTGAAACGAGAAGATTGGCTGGCCGAATCGCCCTGATCACCGGTGCATCGCGCGGCATCGGCGCAGCCGTGGCCCGGCGCTATGCAGCCGAAGGCGCACATGTCGTCCTGATCGCCCGCACGGTGGGGGCGCTGGAGGAAATAGACGACGCCGTGCGCGCCGCCGGCAGCAGCGCAACGCTGGTTCCGCTCGATCTTCGCGAGCTCGACCGCATCGACGCGATTGGCCCGGCGCTGTACGAGCGATTCGGCAAACTCGACATCCTCGTCGGCAATGCCGGACTGCTCGGAACGCTGGGGCCGCTCGCCCATCACGATGCGAAGCTGTGGGACGACGTCATGCAGGTGAATGTCACCGCCAATTGGCGCCTGATCCGCACGCTCGAGCCGCTCCTGCGACAATCCGAATCCGGACGGGCGATTTTCGTGACCTCCGGCGCGGCGCACAAGGTACAGCCCTATTGGGGCGCCTATGCGACGTCGAAGGCCGCACTCGAGGCGATGGTAAGAACCTGGGCCGCTGAGCTGGCCAAGACAAGCGTCCGTGTCAACCTGCTCAGCCCCGGTGCGGTCCGGACGTCGATGCGCGCGGATGCCTTCCCCGGCGAGGACCCGGCGAGCCTGCGCCCGCCCGAAGCCATTACGGATTCCTTCGTCGACCTTGGTTCGCCCGCCTGCTCGCGCCACGGCGAGGTCGTCAGCGCCTACTGATCGACATAGGGGTTCTCGGTCTGGCGCAACACAATTCTCACCGGAATCCCATCCAGCCCGAACGTCTCGCGCAGGCTGTTGGTCAGATAGCGGAGATAATCCTCTGGCAAGGTCGTCAGCTTCGCGCCGAAGATCGTGAAGGTCGGCGGACGGGTGGTCGTCTGCTTCATGAAGCGCAGGCGCGGCCTTCGGCCGCCGACCATAGGCGGGGGATGGCTCTCCGTGGCGCCTTCAAGCCAGCGGTTCAATTTGGGGGTCGGCAGTCGCGAGTTCCACAGATCATGGACGGCAATCACCGTCTTCATCAGCTCGTCGAGCTTGCGGCCCTGCAGCGCGGATACAGTGACGAAGCGTACTCCCTTGACTTGAGGCAGGGAGATCTCAATGCGGTCGCGCAGCTTGCGCAGGGCGGTCTGCGGATCGTCGATCAGATCCCATTTATTGACCGCGATGATGAGCGCCCGGCCCTCCTCTACCACCAGGCGAGCGATCGTCAGGTCCTGCTTCTCGAGCATCAATGTTGCATCAAGCACGAGTACGACGACTTGCGCCTCCCGGACCACACGCAGCGTATCGCTGGTCGAAAGCTGCTCGAGGCGGTCGGAGATGCGCGCCTTGCGCCGCAATCCTGCGGTGTCGATCAGCCGCATCGGACGGCCGCGCCATGACCACGGCGTCTCGATCGCGTCGCGCGTTATGCCCGGCTCGGGGCCGGTCAGCACTCGTTCCTCGCCGAGCAGGCGGTTGACGAGCGTGGACTTGCCGACATTCGGACGTCCGACAATCGCCAGTCGGATCGGCCTCTCCGGCAAATCTTCCGCGTCCGGCACCGCTACGCCGCCCGTGTCTTCCTCCTTGCCGGCGATCGCCTCCTCCGGCGCATGCGCCTTTAGGACCTCATGAAGATCCGCCATGCCCTCGCCGTGCTCGGCTGAAATGGGAACCGGCTCGCCCAGGCCAAGCCCATATGCTTCGCTGAAACCGGACAAGGCGGCCCGGCTCTCGCATTTGTTGGCAACGAGCACGACGGGGCGCCCCAACCGGCGCAGCCAGTTTGCGAAGTGCCGGTCGAGAGCGGTCACGCCCACGCGGGCATCGACGAGAAAGAGCACCAGATCCGCACTCTGCACGGCACGCTCGGTCTGCGCCCGCATTCGCGATTCGAGCGACTTCGGCGCCGCCTCCTCGAGGCCGGCGGTATCGATCACGGCAAAGGTCAGATCGCCGAGACGCCCCTCGGCCGCGCGCCAGTCACGCGTAAGCCCCGGCGTGTCGTCAACCAGCGCCGAGCGGCGCCCGACCAGCCGGTTGAACAGGGTCGACTTCCCGACATTCGGGCGGCCGACGATGGCGATCGTGAATGGCATGGGCCCATCGCTATTGCAGCGCCACGAGGTCGGCGTTGTCAGTCAATATATAGATCGTCCGATTCGCGACGACTGGCGCAACGAAAACGCCGCCCGGCAGTGAGATGGTCTCACCGATCTCGCCCGTCTGCGGCGAGACTCTCAGCGCTTCTCCTTCGGAGTTGGCTACTAGCAACTCCGACCCGACGAGAACAGGCCCGGTCCATACGATACGGCCGCGCCTGGCCTCCTCGTCACGGAAGCGTTGCAGCTGCGTCACCCAGCGAACACGACCGTCGCGACGTGTCAGGCAGACCAGCTCGCCATCGACCGTGACCATGAAAATGAAATCTCCGGCGACCCACGGCGTCGACAGGCTTCCGAAATTCTGCTCCCAGATGCGACCGCCCGAACGCAGATCAATGGAGACGACGCGGCCGGCGTTGCTGGCGGCAATGACCTGGCTGCGATCGATCACCGGCAACCCGCGAATGTCGGCAAGCGACGAAACCGGATCGGATCGTAACGCTCCCGCCAGGGAATCGGACCACAGAACACGGCCATTGTCCGTGCGCAATGCGAAGAGCTCGCCGGACGAGAATGCGGCAATGACGATGTTGCCCTCCAGCGCGGGGCTGGCGCCGCCGTAAATTCCCGCCGTCTCCGCAATGCCGGTATGCGACCACAGCCTTCGTCCGGTCGCCGCGTCGAGGGCATGAACCTGATTGTCGATGGACGTCGCAAAAACGCGCCCGCCGCCGACCGTCGGTCCAGCGCGCAATGGAGCCGTCAGGGTCTGCCGCCAGACCTCCTCGCCCGATTCGGCCTCCAGCGCAATAACTTGTGCATAGCCGGTACTGACGTAAAGCCGTCCGCCATCGTACGCCACCCCACCACCTGCCCCGCCTGCACTCTCTTTTTGCGGCTCGATGTCGAACGTCCAAAGCCGCGCACCGGACGCGGCATCGACTGCGGCTAGCTGGGTCCCGGCATCCAGCATGAAAACACGGCCATCCGCCACGATGGGTGAAGCGGCGATCCGGCCGGAGCGGCCGCTCCCGGCACCGATATCCGTGCGCCACGCGATCTCAAACCCGTCAGCCGCCAGATGCTGCATGGCGTGATTGGGCAGGCCGCCAGGCTGGGGCCAAGCGTTGTTCTCGACCGGCACGGGCAGCTCCACCTGCACATCGGCAAGCCTCGAGTCCGGCTGCAGGCCCTTGTCCTCGGCCATGACGCTGATGCGCTCGCCGGGGAGGGGCGGCTTCGTCGGCCCGGAAAACCAGTCGCAAGCCGAAAGGGACGTCGCAGCGATCATCAGCATCGCCGCGGCTGAAAGCGAAGTCCGCATGGGTAAACCGGGGCTCAGGTTCCGAGCACCGCAATCATCTCGGCCGCGCGCGCTCGCATACCTGCAGGGGCCGCCGGATCGTCGGCGATCTTCGTATAGAGTTCGCGCGCCTTCGCCCCCTCACCCGACCGCGCCGCCATCAGCGCTGACAGCTCAATCGCGCTGTAGCGCCATGGGCTGCGGTCGCCTTGCAGGTCACCAAGCTGCCGCTCAAGCTCCGCCGGTTCCATCTTCTCGAGCGTGTGAAGCGACGCGAGCAGCCGTGCGGCGTTCTGCAATTCCCTGGATGCCCGCCCGTCGGCGGCAATGGAACGGTAGATCGCGACGCTCGCCTCGCGATCGCCGGCCCGGGCCTTCAGCGCAGCCTCGCGCATACGAGCCAGGACGGCATAACCGCCCGCCGCATTCCGAGCCACCTGGTCCGCGGATTCGATCGCCTTCTCCACCTCGCCCGCCGCCATCTGCGCAGCGACTGCGAAGAACTGCTCCCCCTGCTCTGCAGCCTGGCGGTTCTGGTAGTCGCGCCATGTTACGAAGGCGGCGGTGCCGATGACGATCGCCAGCGCCGCGCCGATCAGATAATTGCCGTAGCGCTTCCAAAGCTGGGCGGCCCGATCTCGCCGCAATTCCTCGTCGACTTCTTGAAAAACGTCGGACACGTGTCTTCTCTGCCCCGTGAAATTCGAGGCCACCATAGCCCGGGGGAGCGGTACGGCGCAACGCGTGGCCCTCCGCCGCCTTCCACGGTTTAGTGCTTTTACGTGGAATTAACGCCAGACGTTGTCAAATCGGGGGATGAGACGCATCGCACTTTGCACTGCAACATTGATTGCAGGGACTACCCTCCAGGCCTGCTCGAGTTCGGGGATCGCCTTGCTGGGCGCCGACGCGGCCAGTCAGGTAGCCAGCGGACGGACCCTCACCGGCAACCTGATCCACGCAATCACCGGCAAGGATTGCGTCCCGCTCAATATTCTGGCCGGCCGCCCGATGTGTAGCGACGAGGAAAAAACGGCTGCGGCCGACACCCGCCCGGTCTACTGTTACCGCACCCTCGGCCAGGTCGATTGCCATTCCCAGCCGGACCCGATGATGTCCCCGACCACCCGTCTTTACCGCACGGAAATCGCAGAGGGACACGCGACGGCCGAAGCTTCGACCGATTGACGGGATGGTGGACTCGGCCGACGAAATCGGCCAAGATTCTGTTTGCATGACCGCTCCGTAAAGGTCGGTAACACACGCTCCATGTCCAAGCTGCTGCGGATCTCAGAGTATCGACGTCCTGCCGAGCGTGTGGTTTTCGAACGGACCGAACTCAACAAGATCCTCGCGATCTATTCCGACCGGGTTTCCCGCGGCGAATGGCGTGACTATGCCATCGACCACCGTCCCAACATGGCCGCCTTCACGGTGTTCCGTAGTTGTTACGAGTGGCCGCTATTCGTGATCACCAAGTTCGCCGGGCAGCAGGCGGCAAAACAGGGGCAATACGTCGTGTCGTCGGGCCCGCGAAAGCTCGCCCAGGGACGCAGCATCGACGAAGTGCTGTCGATCTTCTCCCGCGACCTGAAGGCAGTCTGAGGGAGCCGGCAGCGGCGGCCGGATGGCCGTTGCCGAGGGGAACTGGCGGACGTCCAAGCCGTTGTCGCGGTTGGCCTTCGTGGGAGAGCCGCCATGTCCCGACATCGCGTCCCGGCCCAATATCAGACTTTGGCGTCACGCTGGGCGATACCGGCGCTTGCCGCTGGCGGGGCCTTGGCGATTGCGGCCACAGTCAATCAGCTTGCAGCTTGGCGCGCGGAGCGGCGCTACCCGCCGATCGGAGGCTTCCTGAATGTGGATGGCATCAGGTTGCACTACATCGATAAGGGTGACGGGCCCCCGGTCGTGCTGATCCATGGTGCCGGCGCCATGATGCAGGACTTCTCGCTGAGCATTCTGCACCGCCTGACCCGCCAGCACCGGGTAATCGTCTTCGACCGACCAGGCTACGGCTACAGCGAAAGGCCGCAGGGCCGACGCTGGACTCCCGAGGCGCAGGCGCGGGTTATCCGCGCGGCTGTCACGCAGCTCGGACTGGAGCAGCCGCTGATCGTCGGGCACTCGTACGGCGCCAGTGTGGCGCTGAGCTACGCGGCATCCTTCCCGGGCGAGATCCGCGGCATCATACTCATCTCCGGCTACTATTTTCCGGAGTTTCGGCCGGCCATGAGCGCATTCGGTGCGCTCGCGATTCCCGTCTTCGGCTACCTGGTTCGCCACTCGTTGGCGCCTGTGCTGAGCCGGGCGACTATGCCACGATTATTGAACAGGCTCTTTGGGCCGAATCCTGTACCATCGATCTTTGTCGAGAACTTTCCGTTCGACCTCGCATATCGACCATCGCAAGTTCGGGCGGCGGCGGATGATCTCGCCGGGTTGCGCCCATGGGCGCGGCGCATGCGGCGCATCTATTCCACGATCGGACCGGGGACCGTGATTCTGGCCGGCATGGTCGACCAGATCGTCGACCCTGGCCGCCATTCGACGCGCCTGCACCGCGCCATTCCGGGGTCGATTTTCCGTGCGATTCCCGGGGTGGGGCACATGTTCCATCACGTCCGGCCTGACCTGGTACTCGATGCGGTGGCAGGCTTTGACCCGCCGGTGCTTGAACGAGCCCGGGTGTCTGCCGCCATTTCATAGGGTTCTCGCCCGCCACGTCGCGCCATCCCTCCGAAATCTCCGGCCGACCCATCATCGCCGCGCGGAGCGCAAAGATATCCGTACCAGTGCCGTTTAAGCGTCATATGACGGCGAACGGCCCAAGGGTCATCGGCCCGGTTCCGCTGCTTCTCGGCTGCGGCATCGCCGTTGAAAATCGGACCGACGGCCGCCTCCCGCCGGGAACGCCACCTTGGTGCCGACGTTATGTCAATGCGCTGCATCGTTTCCCCCCATCGGTGCGGCGTGCTGGCCCAAGAGCATTTCAGGTCGTGGCAGCCGACTCTTCTTGGGCCAGCTTCCCTTTTCTTTTTTCCTAATCGCGGACGAACCAAACTTGGCGGTAAAGCGCCAAGAACACTTGGATTTCCGCGCGTTAAGCCTTGGTTAACCAAAGTGCCGCTAGAACCGGTCCATGCACCGTGGCGAAGTCGCCACGGGCCTGGAGACCGAGTTCTGATCGTTGCGACGCTCTCTCGCTGCCCTCCTCGCCATCCTCGTTCTTCTCGCTACAGCCGCGTCCGCACGCAGCGAAATCGTCGCCTATGGCGCTGCGCTGCCCGGCCTGGCCGCATTCGACGCGGCCGTTACCACTCTCCTCGAAAAATGGGGCATTCCCGGCGCATCGCTCGCGGTGGCGAAAGACGGCCGCCTGGTGCTCGCGCGCGGTTATGGTTACAGCGACAAGGGCCAATTGAAGCCCGTTACGCCGGACCTTCGCTTTCGGATCGCTTCCCTGTCGAAATCGCTCACCGCGACGTCGATCATGAAGCTCGTCGAGGAGGGCAGGATCGATCTGGACCAGCCGGCGCTGCCGTTGCTCGGCACTTGGGCGCCGGCGCCGCACGAGATCATCGATCCGCGCGTTCACCGCATTACCGTGCGGCACCTTCTGGTCCACCGTGGCGGCTGGAATCGCGAGATCTCGGGGGACCCGAGCTTTGACTCGCGCGAGCGGCTGAACGATCCGGACTGCCGCGGGGTCATGCGTGACGAGCTCTCGCGCCGGCTCGATTTCGACCCCGGCGCGTCGTTCTCGTACTCGAACACCGGATACTGCATTCTCGGCCGTATCATCGAACAGGTCAGTGGAATGCCGTATGCCGAATTCGTCCGGCGCCACGTCCTGGCCCCGGCCGGTGCCGAGGACATGGTGCTGGCCCGAAGAGGGAAATTCCGGCCTGATGAGCCCGTGTACTATCAGACCCCGGGCAGCGCAGTGTCGCCCTACGACGGGATAGCACTCAACGCAATCGATTCGCTGGCCGGCTGGGTCGCACGCCCAACC
The DNA here is from genome assembly GCA_041690495.1 of Alphaproteobacteria bacterium. Classification (GTDB taxonomy): domain Bacteria; phylum Pseudomonadota; class Alphaproteobacteria; order CACIAM-22H2; family CACIAM-22H2; genus DATAAP01. Next base: position 21,322 of record JAWLHE010000005.1, read on the forward strand.
GATTATCTTCGCTATTTCCTTGCCCTCAACGGCCTCGCCGGCAAGTCGATCCTGAAACCGCAGAGTATCGCGCAGATGTTTGCCGCGCCGCCGCCATCCGCGCCGAAACCTCCTCCGAACTGGTACGGCCTCGGGGTGCGGGTCCAAGCCCGCAGCGGCGGCCTGGACCTGTGGCACCACGGCTCGATGCCGGGTACGCAGGCTGAAGTTGTCCTGTCGCGCGAGGGGGTCGCCTGGGTGATCGCCTTCAATGCCCGCCCCGCCGATGCCGCGGCGTTCAGCGATGATATTGACGCGACGTTGTGGGCCGCGACGCGACGCACCGGCGAATGGCCGGAAGGCAATCTGTTCGAATAACCCGGGCTGGAAGTGACGATCAGGGTGCCAGTCGGGAGCTATGCCAGCTGCCCCGCCCCGATCGGTTGCAGAATTGCAACACCGTGCCTCAAAAACCAGATTGTCCACAAAAACCATTAATCGGGCAAGTAAACGTGCCCTAATAATTCGACACTACTGGGCGACCGTCACCGATGCCAAGCATCGCGCACGTTGCCCGCCCTATTGAGCTTCCGTAGGCTCGCAACAAGAGGTTTTATGATGAGACTTCGGACGGGCTTGATCCTCAGCGCGCTTCTGTGCTCGGCCGCCTCGGCCGCCCTCGCCCAACAGACCTCGGGTCCGTATGTCGGCATTGCCGGCGGACTGAATTTCGCCCGCGACGCGGACCTCAGCGGAACCGGCATCAATACGGATGTGGAATACGATACCGGTTGGGCCGGCATCGGCAACGTCGGCTACGGCTTCGGCAACGGGCTTCGCTTGGAGCTCGAGCTCGGCTACCGCGACAACGATGTAGACAGCATCGGCGGTCAGACGAACGGCGGCGGCAGCACGAATGTCTGGAGCGGCATGGTCAACGTCCTGTACGACGTTCCCACCGGAACCGCCTTCACGCCCTATCTCGGCGCCGGCGTCGGCTACGCCCACGTGAAGTTCGACGATGTCGGACCGGTGAATGGGGCGGGGGCACGGATCGACGACAGCGACAACGTGTTTGCCTACCAGGGCATTGTCGGCGTGGCCTACGGGCTGACCCAGAACCTGAAGCTTGCACTCGACTATCGCTATTTCGGCACACAGGATCCCGAATTCTCCGCCAGCACCGGCGGGTCCGTGGACGGCGAGTACTCAGCCCATACGGTCCTGCTCGGCCTGCGGTGGGAGTTCGGTGCGCCGGCGCGACCCGCGCCACAGCCGGCGGTAGTCACACCTCCACCGGCCCCCCCGCCGCCCGCTCCGCAAGCCGCGCCGCCCCCGCCGCCGCCCGCCCCGAGCATTCAGCGGTCCTTCCTGGTCTTCTTCGACTGGGACCGCTCGAATATCACGCAGGAAGCCGATCGCGTGATCCGCGAGGCGGCCTCGAATGCAAAGCGGGGGAACATCTCGCGCATCAACGTCACCGGACATGCCGACCGCTCCGGACCGGACCGTTACAATATGGGGCTGTCCTTACGGCGCGCCGATGCCGTCAAGGCCGTGCTGATCCGCGAGGGCATCCCGGCCGACCAGATCGCGGTGGTGGGCCGTGGCGAAACACAGCCACTCGTGCCGACCGCAGACGGCGTGCGCGAGCCCCAGAACCGCCGCGTGGAGATCGTGCTGCAATAGCATCATGCCGCAGACGACAAAGGGCGCGTCCGGCCGGACGCGCCCTTTTTTATCGACCAGCTGCAGCTTGAGTCAGCGGACGACCTTCGTCCGGCGGGAGCCCTGCTCCTCTACCCCGCACGATTCCAGAGCGACCGGCAGCACGGCACTGTGCCGGTCGGACCACGTTTCCAGGTCTCGTTTTTCGAGGTTCATCACCTCCTGGAAGAGCTGAACCGATTCGTCGCAGAAGGTGGGCGAACTCATGCTACGCCGCGAGGCATCGTTGGCAAGCGCGGTGATGAAGGCGTCGAGCTGCTTGCGCGAATTGGCGCCGTAGCGATCGCTGAAATAGCGTTGAAGCACCCGGGAATGGCTGACGAGACGGTCGCCGTGACGTTGGACAAAAGCATTGTAATGGCCGGTGAAGTCCCGGCCGGGCACGGCGCGGCACGACAACGCCGCAACCATCAGATCGGTCTGCAGGGTGCGTACGCGCACGGCTGTCCGCTCCTTCGCGGTAAGGCAGCGCGCCGCTGCGTCGGCGACAGGAAGCGCCAGAACCGACGCGGCGACAATGGCTGTCACGAAACGCTTGCGCATGGTGTTCCCCCGGAACAATGGCGCGGGTTGAGCTACCCAGTTTATATCCGATCTGGGTTACTGAATTCGATACTTCTGCCGCAATTGTCGGCAATCGAGACGATCGCGGTATTGTAATACAGGCCAAGGATTAGCGAGAAAATCGATAAATTGGCTCGAGGCCCGGCAGCCGCCAGTCGCACTGCGTCGCCGGGCCGAGATCGAGTGCATGCGTGCCCGCGGCACGGCGCACTGCTAGTCTCGCTGCCCTCACAACAGCGAGAACGCCGCAATGGGATTGGATAGTGTCGAAACCGTCGAGCGCGTGCGCGCCTATGACGGATATTTCAAGATCGATCGCTGGCGTCTGCGCCACAGACTGTTCGACGGCGGCATGAGTGCGGAGATTTGCCGCGAAGTGTTCGAGCGCGGCCATGCGGTCGCCGTGATCCTGTATGACCCGGCTCGCGATACGGTCGCTCTGATCGATCAATTCAGGGTCGGTGCGCTTGCGGCGGGCTTCGACCCATGGGTTACCGAGATCGTCGCGGGGATCATCGAGCCGGGCGAAACCGCGGAATCGGTCGCGCAACGCGAAACCGTCGAGGAGACCGGCTGCACGGTTCTGGAGATGATCCCGATCTGCCACTATCTCGTCAGCCCGGGCTGTTCGAGCGAGACCGTCAAACTGTTTTGCGGGCGCATCGACACCTGCGGCGTGGGCGGCATATTCGGCCTCAAGGAAGAGGGCGAGGACATTCGCGTCAGAGTCGTACCGCTGGATCGTGCACTCAAGGACCTCGCCGCCGGCCGGATCAATACCTCGCTCGGGATCATCGCGCTGCAATGGCTGGCCCTGAACCGCTCGAAGCTCCGGACGCAGTGGATCGGCACCAAGGCTTGAACAGGGCGGTAGGCAATCGCTAAGGTCGCATCATGGAGATTCGAGACGGTTTCATCGCTTCCGTGGGCAATACGCCCCTAATTCGCCTCCGACGCGCCTCGGAAATGACCGGGTGCGAGATCCTGGGCAAGGCGGAATTTCTCAATCCCGGCGGATCGGTCAAGGACCGCGCCGCGCTGTTCATCGTCAAGGATGCCGAGGAGCGCGGCCTGCTGCGGCCGGGCGGCGTCATCGTCGAAGGGACTGCCGGCAACACCGGGATCGGACTGGCGCTGGTTGCGAACGCGCGCGGGTATCGTTCGGTCATCGTCATTCCCGAAACCCAGAGCCAGGAGAAGAAGGACATCCTGGTTCAGGTCGGCGCGGAATTGCGTCAGGTTCCGGCGGTCGGCTATGCCAACCCGAACAACTATGTGAAGGTTTCGGGCCGGCTGGCGGAGGAAATCGCCAAGGTCGAGCCGAATGGCGCGATCTGGGCCAATCAGTTCGACAACGTCGCGAACCGGCGCGCGCATTACGAAACCACCGGACCGGAGATCTGGCGCCAGACCGAAGGTCGGATCGATGGCTTTATCTGTGCCGTCGGCACCGGCGGCACGCTGGCCGGGACAGCGATGTTTCTCAAGGAGCGCAACCCGAAGATTCGCATCGGTCTGGCCGATCCGATGGGCGCCGCTCTCTACCATTACTATGCGCATGGCTCGCTCAAGTCAGAGGGCAGCTCGATCACCGAAGGCATTGGCCAGGGGCGGGTCACCAAGAACCTCGAGGGCCTGTCGGTCGACCTGCCGTACCAGATTCCGGACGAGGAGGCGGTGCCGGTCGTGTTCGACCTGTTGAAGCACGAGGGCCTGTTTTTGGGTGGATCGAGTGGCATCAACGTTGCCGGCGCGATCCGCCTGGCGCGCGACCTGGGGCCCGGACACACGATCGTGACGATCCTCTGCGACGGCGGACAGCGTTACGCAAGCAAGCTGTTCAATCCCGCTTTCCTGCGTATGAAAAATCTACCGGCGCCCGACTGGATCGATCGGCCTGAGCCGGTCGCGGTTGCTTCGCCACTCGTCTGAACGCCACCCGCCCCTTTTTCATCCCCAGACGATTCACACCCGCCGGCGCCTACACGCCGGGAGCACGGCGTGTCTGCCGCCGTCTATCTCCATTCTGACCACGGGACGCGCGGATTCTACCACTCTGCTACCAAAGACCGGTCCGGACATGCATGTCGTGGGATGCGTATCTCCCCATATCCCCGATCCGTCGCCGTGCCGGGCCGCAACCTGGTCACCCCGGAGCCTCCCCACCCTCGCGTGGCTTACGGCGGCCACGTAGACCGCCCCGCCCGCGTGGGGCAATCAGCGGGCCGGGATGGCCGACGAGCTCCAGCCCGGTATTGGTCAGCTGGAAGCCATCGCCGAGAGGCTGGATATAGCCTTTCGCCACCGCCACCCCCACGTCGCGCGGAAAATTGGCCGGCTCCGGGATACGGGCGGCACGCATCAGGCGGCGCAGGTCGTCGCGGCCGAAAGGCCGCCTGTTCTCGCTAAGTTCGAGGTGACCGGCCAATACCAGGATGGTATCGGACGCCGTCTGCGGCCGCTTTTCCCGAATGTATTCGGCGATCCCGACCGGCCGCTCCAAAAGTCCTCCGGAGCTGGCAGGCGACGCGCGAGTCGCTTCCGGCGTATGTAGCAATGATACCGTGCCGGCTACATCTTCTGCGCCGCCGAACAGCAGATGTGTCAGGCGCGGCAGCCAGCTCAGTGGCAGCCTGCGCTCCAGATCGATACCGCGTCCGGTAATCTTGATGGTAATGCTGTCTTCGTTCTCGTCGTTCGCGGGTGCCACGCCTGCCTCCGTTGCTGCCCATTCATACCAGACATGCCAGATTCATACCGGGCCACGCCGTCTCGTAATACACGAGACATACATACATGCTTTCCCCTGTGACTAGTATGTGCATAGCTCATACCGCTCCGGTATCGCCTCATACGGGATTTTCCGCGCCCCTGTGCATTGCCTGTGAATAGGTTGAATGCAGCGGCCATTCCCGGTATCTGACGGATATCGAGGTCGCAGGGACATATACAAGATGGAACCGGCTTCTCCGCTCGTCAGCACCGAATGGCTCGGCACCAACCTGGGCAATCCGGGCATCGTTGTCGTCGACGCGACCTATCACCTGCCAAACGTCAGGCGCGACGCGCGCTCCGAATACGCGCGCGAGCACATCCCCGGCGCCCTGTTTTTCGACATAGATGCGATATCGGACCAAGGCAGCGCCCTGCCCCACATGTTGCCGCCGCCCGAGGCATTCGCCCGGGCGATGTCCGACCTCGGCATCGGCAACGACGATCACGTCGTCGCCTATGACAACTACGGTCTGTTCAGCGCGGCCCGGCCATGGTGGATGCTCCGCAGCTTCGGCCACGACCGCGTCTCGGTCCTCGACGGCGGCCTGCCGAAATGGAAGCGGGAGGGACGACCGGTTACCGATGCACCGAGCACGCCGTCGTCCGGCAAGAAGTTCATGGCGCGGCCGCGCCCGGACCTCGTGCGAGACAAGGCGCAGATGCTGGCTAACCTTGTTGCGCGATCCGAGCAGGTGCTGGACGCGCGCTCCGCCGGACGCTTCCAGGGGGGACAGCCTGAGCCCCGCGCCGGCTTGCGGAGTGGCCGCATACCCGGGAGTCGTAACCTGCCCTACAACGAGCTCCTCGATCCGGATCGTGGCACCGTGCTGGCGCCGGACCGGCTGCGCACCCTGTTCAACGGCGCGGGCATCGACCCGCAACGGCCGGTGGTGACCTCGTGCGGCTCCGGCGTGACAGCCTGCGTGCTGGCCCTCGGCCTCGAGCTGACAGGCGCCCAGCGCGTTGCTGTCTATGACGGCTCCTGGTCCGAATGGGGGCTGCCCGGCGACACACCGGTCGAGACGGGCTGATGGCACTCTCGCCCGCTGCACCGCCGGGCGAATTCAGGATCCGGCCGTTCGAGGAACGCGATCGCAAGGCGGTAAGGGCCCTGTGGCACGCCGCATTCGGCGAGTTCCCGGACGATCCTGACGAGAGCATCGATTTCTGCCTGCGCGCCGGGCATGGCGCCCTCTTCGTCGGGCTGCTTGACGATACGGTGGTCGCGACCATCCTCGCCGGCCATGACGGCCATCGCGGCTGGCTGTATCACGTCGCAACCGCGACGGAGCACCGGGGCCGTGGCTACGGTCAGGACATGGTCGCACACGCCGAAGCCCATCTCGCGGCGCAGGGCGTTCCCAAGGTTAATCTCCAGATCCGCACCGGAAACGCGCAAGTGCAGGGGTTTTACGAGCGGCTCGGCTACGCGGTCGAGCCGCGCATCAACATGGGAAAACGATTCTCGATCACGCCGCCGCTAGTGCCCCCGGATACGAGAGTTCCGGGGATGCTGGATATCGTGATAACCCATCTCGAAATGACGCAGCGCCCCCGCCTGGCCGCCCCGCCCGCTCCGGCCCAGAGGCTTGCGGTGCTGCGCCCGTCCGCCATAAGCATTCCATTCTATCGCTACCTCTACAATACCGTCGGCGCGCCGTGGATATGGTACGAGCGGCGGCGCATGAGCGACGGCGATCTTGAGGCCGTGCTTCGGCATCCCGATGTGGAGATCTACGTGCTCTATGCCGATGGCGAGCCCGCGGGGTATGCCGAACTCGACCGGCGCGGCATGCCGGAAATCGAACTCGCCTATTTCGGCCTGATGCCGGCCTTCATCGGCCGCAGGCTGGGTCCGTGGTTCCTGCATTGGGTGGTGGATGCCGCGTGGATCCACGCGCCGCAGCGCCTCTGGGTCCATACCTGCAACCTGGATCACCCGCGCGCGATCGCCCATTACCAGCGCGCCGGCTTCGTACCCTTCAGGCAGGAAAGAAGGCGGGTGCGCGATCCGCGCCCGCTCGCCTAGCAGCCCCTCAGTGCCCGAGGATCTGGCTGAGGAAGAGCTTGGCGCGGTCCGTGCGCGGGTTGGCGAAAAACTCGTGCGGCGGCGCCGCCTCGACGATCTCGCCGCGATCCATGAACACGACCGTGTCCGCCACGGTACGGGCAAACCCCATCTCGTGGGTGACAACGATCATGGTCATCCCTTCGCGCGCCAGCTCGATCATGACGTCGAGCACTTCCTTGATCATTTCGGGATCGAGGGCTGACGTCGGCTCATCGAACAGCATGATCTTCGGCTTCATGCACAGCGAGCGGGCAATCGCCACACGTTGCTGCTGGCCACCGGAGAGCTGTCCCGGATACTTGTGCGCCTGTTCGGGAATCTGGACGCGCTCGAGGTAATACATCGCCGTCTCCTCGGCCTGCTTCTTCGGCTGCTTGAGCACCCAGATCGGCGCCAAGGTCAGATTCTCCAGCACGGTCAGATGCGGGAACAGATTGAACTGCTGGAACACCATGCCGACCTCGCGGCGGATCGCCTCGATGTTCTTGAGGTCGTTTGTGAGCTCGACGCCGTCGACGATGATTTCGCCCTGCTGGTGCTCCTCGAGCCGGTTGATGCAACGGATCATGGTCGATTTTCCCGACCCGGAGGGGCCGCAAACGACCACCTTCTGCTTCTGGGCAACCGTGAAATTCACGTCGCGCAATACGTGAAAATCGCCGTACCACTTGTTCACGTTGCGCATCTCGATGATCGGCCCGGTCGCAACCCGGGCGGCGGCTTCGGCTGACATCATGATTCTTGTCCTCGAATTTCAGCGATTCCGATGCATGGAGAGTTCTGCCTCGAGATCCTGGCTGTACTTGGACATCGCGAAGCAGAATACGAAATAGATCACGGCGACAAAGATATACGCCTCGAGCCCAAACCCGCGCCAGGCGGGCTCGTTGACGGCGGTCTTCGCGGAATTCAACAGATCAAAGATGCCGATGATCAGCACCAGCGACGTGTCCTTGAAGAGCCCGATAAATGTGTTCACCAGCGGCGGGATCACGAGACGCAATGCCTGCGGGAGGACGATGAAGCCCGTCTTCTGCCAGTAGGACAGGCCGAGCGAATCCGCTGCCTCGTACTGGCCCTTGGGAATGGCCTGGAGGCCGCCGCGTATAACCTCGGCGAGATAGGCCGCGGCAAACAAGATGATCGCGACCTGCGCGCGCAGCAGCTTGTCGATCGTCAGTCCTTCGGGCAGGAACAGCGGGAACATGACCGACGCCATGAACAGCAGGCTGATCAGCGGGACGCCGCGGATCAGCTCGATATACGTGACGCATATCACCTTGACCGCCGGCATGTCGGACCGGCGGCCGAGTGCAAGGAGGATCGACAGCGGGAAAGCAAGGGCGATGCCGAACGTCGCCAGGATCAACGTGATCGGCAATCCGCCCCACCGCTCCTGCTCGACGAATTGCAGGCCGAGCACCCCGCCCCACATAAGCACGCCGATCACGGTCAGACCGGCGAGCCAGATCCAGACGAGGTTGCGGTTCCAGAACCGTCGCATGGCGCTCACGCCATAGAGCGCCAGGAAAAGGAAGATCACGACGGTCGGGCGCCAATGCTCCTCGTATGGATATGTCCCGAACATGATGAAGCGGAACTTCTCGCCGATCAGCGCCCAGCAGGCACCGATGCCGACGATCTCGCGGCAGGCTCGCGTATCCGTGCCCGGAACATCCCAAACGGCGTTGACCAGCCCCCAGGAGATCAGCCCGATCGCGAACCTCGCGATAAAATAGGCGATCACCAGCGTAAGCGCCGTGTTGTACCAGGTATTGAACAGGTTCTCGCGCGCCCACCGAACCGGCGGGATGTCCCTGAACGTGCGGCCGGGCAGTTTTTCGGGCGCCGCGGCGGCGAAGGTCGGGCTGGTGTAATGAGACTGAGTGTCGCTCATATCACCGCTCCACCAGCGCGATATGCTTGTTGTACCAGTTCATGAACAACGAGATCGACAGGCTGATCGTCAGGTACACCGCCATGATGATGGCTATGCCTTCGATCGCCTGGCCGGTCTGGTTCAGGGTGGTATTGGCCACCGATACGATGTCTGGATAGCCGATCGCCACGGCCAGCGAGCTGTTCTTTGTGATGTTCAGATACTGGCTGGTCGTCGGCGGCACGATGACCCGCAAAGCCTGCGGCAGCACGACGAGACGAAGAACCTGGCCGCGCTTTAGGCCGAGTGCCAGCGCGGCCTCCGTCTGCCCGTGGCTGACGGCGAGAATGCCGCTGCGGACGATCTCGGCGATGAACGCCGCCGTGTACGTCACCAGGCCAATCAGCAACGCCGCGAATTCAGGTGTCAGCGTCGCACCGCCGACAAAATTGAATCCGCGTAGCTCCGGCCTCTCCAGAGCAAGCGGGGCGCCGAGAACGAGGAACACCAGAAGGGGCAGTCCCACCACCAGTCCCAGCGCCGTGCGCACGACCGGAAACTGCTGCCCGGTTGCTTCCTGCCGCCTCTTGGCCCATCGGTGCAGCAGGTACGAAGCGACGATCCCGGCGAGTATGGTCGCCAGCACATAGGCATATTCCGGCTGCCACATGAGCAGCGGAATCTTGACGCCACGGTTCGACAGGAACACGCCGGCGAGCGGCGAGAGCGCGTCGCGCGGGCCCGGAAACATATCCCGGAACAGCGTCCACCAGAACAGCAGCTGCAGCAGCAGCGGCACGTTGCGCATGACCTCGACATAGATTCGCGCCGTCTGGGCCAGCAGCCAGTTCCGCGAAAGTCGCGCCACACCGATGATCGTGCCGAGGATGGTTGCGAGAACGATTCCAAGGATTGCCACGCGCAACGTGTTCAGCAGGCCGACGAACAGCGCCTTGGCATAGGTGTCCGCGGGTGTGTACTCGATCAGCGACTCGCCGATCGGCAGGCCCGCCTCGCGATCGAGAAATCCGAACCCGGTCGCGATCTTTCGCGTTTCCAGGTTGGTCATCGTATTGCTGACGAGATACCAGACGACGAAACCTACCGCGCCGACGACGAGTATCTGATAGAGGACCGCACGGACGCTTGGATTGTTCAGGGACAGATTGATCGTACTCGCCGGCGGCCCACGCATTGCTCTATGCGGCTTCGATGCCATCGCGCTGCTCCGTCGAGTTGCCGATTGCGCCGGCTTATCCGGGCTGGCCGCCCCGCGCCGGGCTGACCCGGCGCGGGGCGGCGACCGCCTCGATCAGCGGATCGGCTGGGCGTATTGAAGCCCGCCGTCCTTCCACAGCTTGTTTATGCCGCGCTCGATGCCGAGCGGGCCGATGTTGCGCTCGTAGCTTTCGCCGTAATTGCCGACTTGCTTGATGATGTTGTAGGCCCAGTTCTCCGGGATTCCCAGCATCTGGCCGAAGCCGCCGGTCTTGCCGACGAAGCGCTGGATCGCCGGGTTGGAGCTGTTCATCATCGAATCGATGTTCTTTGAATCGATGCCGAGTTCCTCGGCCTCGAGCATCGCATTGAACGACCACCGCACGACGTCGGCCCAGCGATCGTCACCATGGCGCACGGCCGGCCCGAGCGGCTCCTTCGAGATCACCTCGGGCAGGATCACATGATCGTTGGCGTTCGAGGCCATGGTCGCGCGGGTCGAGGCAAGGCCGGAGACATCGGTCGTGTAGACGTCGCAGCGGCCGGAGAAATAGGCCGCGACCACTTCTTCCAGCTTTTCGATCACGACCGGCGTGAAGTTCATGTTATTGGCGCGAAAATAGTCGGTCAGGTTGAGCTCGGTCGTCGTGCCCGGCTGAACGCATACCGTTGCGCCGTTCAGTTCCTTCGCGCTCTTCACGTTCAGCTTGCGCGGAACCATGAAACCCTGGCCGTCATAGAAGTTGACGCCCACGAAGTCGAGGCCCAGCGAGGTGTCGCGTGCGAGCGTCCATGTCGTGTTGCGTGCCAGCATATCGACTTCGCCCGACTGCAGGGCCGTGAAGCGCTGCTGCGCCGTGGTGGGCGTGTAGCGCACCTTGTCGGCATCCCCGAACACCGCCGCGGCAACTGCGCGGCACATGTCCACGTCGATTCCCCGCCACACGCCCTGGCTGTCAGGTGCCGAGAAGCCAGGCAGGGAGGTGTTGACGCCGCATTGAACGAATCCCTTGGCCTTGACGGCGTCCAATGTCTGCGCCTCGACCTTGGCGGTCGAGGCCGCTATCGCCAGCGCGGCTCCCGCCGCAATCAATCCGAAGTATTTCATCTGATTCATCCCTGTTCTGAAATGTGAGCTGCCCGGCGTGTGACCCGCCGTTGACGCTCCCAATACAAATGTCCTTCGCTTCGGGAGGGCTCGTCAAGCAAATCGCCGGCGCCGACTGTCTAGGTCGTAGCACAGCAAGCCCTTGATCCTCAAGGTAGGGGCGCATCGTTTGTATTGGACTGTGGGTCCGCCGGTGCCATTATGCCCCTATTCCTTCGAACCCGCGACACATGACCCGGAAAATCGACACGCTCGTAACCACTGCAGGCCGCAACCCAGAGGCGAATTTCGGTATCGTAAATCCGCCCGTCTACCACGCGTCGACCGTGCTCTATCCGACGCTCGACGCGCTGGATGCATCCAACAGGGCCCGCGAACCCGGCAAGGTCTATTACGGCCGCTATGGCACGCCGACGACCTTCGCTCTCGAGGACGCGGTCGCGGCTCTCGAGGGCGGCTATCGCGCCATTGCGGTTTCCTCGGGCGTCGCCGCGATCACGGCCGCGATCCTCGCCTTCGTAAAGCCGGGCGACAATGTCCTGATGGTCGACAACGTTTACGGGCCGACGCGGCGCTTCTGTGACACCATGCTGGCGCGGTTCGGCGTGACCACGACCTATTACGACCCGCTGATCGGCGCCGGGATTGCCGATCTGGTCCGCCCGACCACCAGGGTGATTTTTCTCGAAAGCCCCGGCTCGCTCACCTTCGAGGTGCAGGACGTGCCTGCCATAGTGGCGGCTGCGAAAAAAGCGGGCATCACCACGATCATGGACAACACGTGGGCGACGGCGGTCTATTTCAGGCCGATCGCCCACGGCGTCGATGTTTCGGTCCAATCGGCGACGAAATACATCAGCGGCCATTCGGACCTGATGATGGGCATCATAACGACGACCGAGGCCGCTTACGCGCCGATCCGCCAGACGCTGAACGCGCTCGGCCACCATGCGGCGCCCGACGACTGCTATCTCGCCCAGCGCGGGCTGCGGACAATGGCAATACGCCTGAACCGCCACGGCAAAAGCGGGATCGCCCTGGCCGAGTGGCTGCGGCGCCAGCCCGAGGTGGTTCGCATCCATCATCCCGCCCTTCCCGGGGACCCGGGCCATGCCTTGTGGCGTCGGGATTTCATGGGGGCATCCGGCCTGTTCGCTTTCCAGCTCGCGCCGGTGTCACGACCGGCGCTGGCGGCAATGATGGATGGGCTGGAACTGTTCGGCATGGGCTACAGCTGGGGCGGATACGAAAGCCTGCTTCTGCCGACCGATCCGACGCCGATCCGGACGGCGCGGCCGTGGCAGGCCGATGGGCATCTACTGCGGATTCATGTAGGCCTCGAGGATCCAGCCGATCTCATTGCCGATCTGGAACGCGGGCTCGAGCGGCTGCATGAGGCCGAGGGCCGCGGCCAACGGGTCAAGGTGGCATGAGCGCAACGCGAGACGGCATCGCAGCCGCGATCGATCAGATCGCGTTCAACGGCGACGGGCTGGTCCCGGCGATTGCGCAGCAGCATGATACCGGCGAAGTGCTGATGCTCGCCTGGATGAATCGCGCCGCGGTCGAGGAGACCCTGAGGACCGGACAGGTCTGCTACTGGTCGCGTTCGCGGCTCAAGCTCTGGCGCAAGGGCGAAAGCTCGGGTCAGCACCAGCGCCTAGTCGAGCTGCGCATGGACTGCGATGGCGACACGATTCTGTTGCTGGTCGATCAGAGCGGCGTCGCTTGCCACACTGGCCGCCGCACCTGTTTCTTCCGCGCGGTCCGGAACGGGGCGGTCGAGACGATCGCCGCCGTCGAGGTCGATCCATCGAAATTGTACGGTGCGTAAGGATCCCGGTCAGTAGGTGCTGCGAATACTGCCAGTCCGCGCGTCGACGGTCAGATTGACGTTGCGGCCGTCCTTGGTGGCCTTTGCCTCGTAGCTCGGCCCCTGCAGGCGCAGCTCAGTGACTTCGGAATACCCCTCTTCCTGCAACTTCTGACGGATCTGATCTTCGTTCAGGACGTGGCCGGCGGACGGGATCGCCGGCGATTTCGCGGCCGGCGGAGTCCCGTCGGAACCCTGATCCGTCGTGCCCTGGCTCTGCACGATCGAAACGCCCGCAAGGAAAATCGCTGCTGCGATTGCCGCTGTAGCCGTCACTCTCCCCATTTTTGCCCTCCGTCAGCAACAAATAGAGCCCCTTCTGCCCGCCGCATCGCGGGAGGCTGCCTGCCAAGCAAACGAGAGCGTTCGGCGTGGGTTCCCGGCCCGCGGCAAGCGCGGCCGATATGTCATGAACGCCACACGTCGCCGAATTTTGCGCGAGGAGCGCGGCCATAAGGCTTTGTTAACCTTATGAGCCGACCCTTGATCGCGGGGTACCTCGCAAAAGGGTCGGTTTGATGACGTTCATCATCTTCGTCCTCGCCTGTCTGCAGAGCAATCCGGACCAGTGCGCCGGCGAGCGGATCCCTCTTCCCGAAGTCACCACAGCATCGGGTTGCCACCTCGTCGGCAATCTCCGCCTCCAGGACTGGGAGCGCGACCATGCCGGCATGATCATCAAGGAGGCCAACTGCATGGCTCGTCCGATTACGGTCGCGGGAGGGCAGTCCTGATGCCCCGCCACGACGACCTGCGCGAGCTCAATCACGACGATATCATCTCGGTGGCGCGCGAGTGCCTCGACGAAGGCATCGACGCTTACGAGATCGCACTCGCACTCTGGATCCTGCGCTCCGCTTTCACCGATTTCTTCGGCCCGCGCTATCGCGGTATCCATCGCCAGGCGTTTCTCACCTGGAAGCGCGCGATCGTCGAACGCAACGCGACGCGTCCGCGCGAACGACCCGCCTCCTAACGGGGGGATCCGCTCAGCCGGGGGGCGCCGCGCGACGCCGGACGGCGCGCGGCGGAGCGGATTTCAGCGGCGTCGCCAGGCCTGGGTCCTGCGGGCAAATGCGTGATTGAGAGCCACCTGCAGCAGCTTCACGCCCGCCGAGGTGACCACGATCATCGTCGCCATTGCAGCGGCGGCGGCCGTAAAGCCCGCCTCGTCCATGTTGACGACGGCGATCGACGCCAGCTTCGTATCCGTTGAATACAGGAAGATCACGGCCGAAACCGTCGTCATTGCATTGACGAACAGGTATACGCCGATGTCCAGGATCGCCGGCAGGCAGATCGGCACCGTTACCCGCATCAGCGTGCGATAGAACGGCACGCGCAGCGACGCCGACACCGCCTCGAACTCGGCATCGATCTGCTTCAGCGCCGTCACGGCCGTCAAATGTACGACCGTGTAAAAATGCGCGATCGTGTTTATTACCAGGATACCGAGGGTTGCATACAGGAAATTCAATGGGTTGTTGGGCGCATTGAAGAAAAAGATATAGCCCAGTCCCAGCACCAGTCCGGGAACCGCGAGCGGCAGGGTGGCGAGGAACTGCACGAGATTGCGGCCGACCGTGAAGCCCCTGCTCTTCTCGACCAGATAGGCGCCCGCGAACACAATCACGGTCCCGATCGCGGCGACCCACAAGGCCATGCGAACCGAGGTCCAGTACGGGGCCCAACCCGACGGGTCGAAATTCGCGAAATTGTAGTTGTTGAGGGTGAGGCTCAGATTGTAGGGCCAGAACTTGATGAACGACGCCCATACGGCAACCGCAAGAATACCGGCCAGCAGACCCGCGACGACGCCGCAGCAGGCGAACAGGCCCCAATCGCGCGCCGGCACGGGTCTCGGGACCAGCGGAACGGCACGGGCCGACAGAACGGCCATCTGGCGGCGCTGGACGAGCCGGTCGGCCAGGAAGGCCAGCACGGCCGGCATCAGCAGAACGAATCCGACAACAGCACCCATCGCGAAATTCTGCTGCCCGATCACCTGCTTATAAATGTCTGTTGCGAGCACGTTGAAACGGCCGCCGATAACCTTGGCGATGCCGAAATCGGTGATCACAAGCGTGAAGATGACAAAGCCGGCGCTGATTACGCCGTACTTTGCCGATGGCAGCGTCACCGTAAAGAACACCCGCAGACGCGAAGCGCCGAGAACATCTGCCGCCTCGTAAAGACGGCCGTCGGCCATCGACAGCGCGGTCGCGAGAATCATCAGCGCATGCGGGAAACAGTAGAAGACCTGGGCAATGACGATGCCCAAGGGGCCATAGATCGAATTGCCGAACAGCCAGTCCTTGAACAGGCCCTGATTGCCGAAAAGGTAAATGAGCGAGATTGCTGGCAGCAGCGACGGGGCAAGGATCGGAATCAGCGCCAGCGCCTGGAACAGCCATCTTGCCGGAATACAGGACCGCGTCAGGGCATAGGCGTAGATGAATGCAAGCGGGAGCACGATCGCCGTCGTCGCCAATGCCACCGCGATACTGTTCCAGAACGACTGGAACATCGCGGGGGTCGAGAAGTACCGGACGTAGTTCGCCAGGCCGACGAAATCGCCGTCACTGTTCTGAAAGCTCTTCGACAACAGCGCCCAGAGCGGCAAGGCCACCGTAACGGCGAGCCAGACGGTCAGCAGAACGAGGCCGGCGCGCATGATGACGTCGTCGGACGAGAGCGTCCGTCGTACTGTGGGGCCGCCGACCGCGGTCGCCATGGCCTAGTCGCGCGCGAAGACGCCGAGACGCTCGGGCGGCAGGGCAACCTCCAGATGTCGTCCTGGCTCGATGTCGTAGTCGCGCATCAGATTGATCGAGAAATCGGCCTGGATGACCGCCTCCGGCATCGCCGCCGGCCGCAGGCTGGCGCGGCAGAAGGAGCCCATGAAGTCGCATTCGGCGATCTCGACCGCTAAGCGGTTGAGGATTCCCGCCTCGAGCCCGCGCACGCGCACGTCCTCCGGCCGGATCGAGACGCGGACGCGCGCCCCCGGCGCCAATCCATCGCTGTCGCACTCCAGCTCGGCAGCACCCAGCCGTACCCGCCCTGCCCCCACGAGCACGCCATCGAGGAAGTTCATCGTGCCCACGAAATCGGCAACGAACGGCGTGGCCGGTTCGCGATAGATTTCGATTGGCGTTCCGACCTGTTCGATCACGCCATGGTTCATAACAACGATACGGTCGGCCATGGTCAGCGCCTCTTCCTGATCGTGCGTCACCATGATCGTGGTGACGCCGAGGCGACGCTGCAGAGCCTTGACCTCGTGCCGCAGGCGCAGCCGGACCCGCGCATCAAGCGCCGACAGCGGCTCATCCAGAAGCAGCAAGCCTGGAGACGTGGCGAGGGCCCGCGCCAGTGCCACACGCTGCTGCTGCCCGCCCGAGATCTGCGCCGGGTATTTGGCGCCGTATTCCGGCAAGCCGACCAGCGTGAGAAGCTCCGCGACCCGGGTAGCGATTGCCGCTTTTCTGAGCTTGCGGCTTCTGAGTCCGTAGCCGACGTTTTCGGCAACGGTCAGGTTGGGAAACAAGGCATAGGACTGGAAGACGATTCCGAAATCGCGGGCCGACGGTGGAAGCCCGGAAATATCGCGACCGCCCTGCTCGATCGTGCCCTCGGACTGAATATCGAGGCCGGCGATCGCCCGGAGAAGCGTGGTCTTGCCGCAACCCGACGGTCCGAGAAAGCAGACGAACTCACCGCCGACAATATCGAGTGAGACGTCCTTGAGCGCGGCGAAACCGCCAAACAGTTTCGTCAGATTGCGAATACGTAAAAACGGTGCGCTCGTGCCGCCCAAGGTCGCCGCCGCCGGCCAATGGGCCTCGCCGTACATGTCTGCCCACCCCCAAGAAACCTGGTTCCCGTGCGGCCCGTGTCTTGCGGGACCATCGCTCGGACGCCGAATCCTGTTCCTTCGTGGGCGCAGCCGTTGTCCGGTGCGTCCACAGCGTTCAGAATACGCATTCGCCCGGCATCGATCCACTCAATCCCGCATCAGCCCGGCCACGGCAGCGAGTACGTCTTCACGTTGGTGAAGCTCTTCATGGCTTCCACCACGCCCTCCTTGTAACCGAGGCCCGAATCCTTGATGCCGCCAAACGGCGACATCTCGATGCGATAGCCGGGAACCTCCCAGATGTTCACCGTGCCGACATCGAGGTCATTGATGAAGCGGGTGATGTAATCCAGCCGGTTCGTGCACGCGCCCGAGGACAGGCCGAACGCCGTCGAGTTCGAGATGCGGATCACGTCGTCGATATCCCTGCAACGGATGACCGGAATGACAGGGCCGAAGGTTTCCTCGCGCACCAGTTCGCAGTCGAACGGAACGCGGTCGACCACCGTCGGCGGGTAGAGCGCGCCCTCGCGCTTGTTGCCGTAGAGGAGTTTTGCCCCCTTCGCGACCGCATCGTTGACCCGCCGTTCGAACATCGCGGCGGCACCCTCTGTGATCACCGTCCCCAGATCGGTGTCGGGATTGGCGGGATCGCCGTACTTGATCTTCTTCGCCTTCTCGACGACGCGCTCGACGAACGCGTCCGCGATCTTCTCCACCGCCAGAATGCGCTTCACCGCCGTACAGCGCTGGCCGGAGTTCTTCGTAGCCCCGGCGACCGCGAGCTCCGCCGCCTTGTCGAGGTCGGCGTCTTCCATGATGATCAGCGGATCGTTGCCGCCGAGCTCGAGCACCATGCGCCGGTACCCGGCCTTTGCGGCAATGTACTTGCCCACCGGCACGCTGCCGGTAAACGTGATCAAGTCGATATGCGGGTTGACGATCATCTCGTCGCCGATATCGGCAGGCAGGCCGGTCACGACGGACAGCATCTCCGGCGGCAGGCCAGCCTCGTACAGCACGTCGGCGAGGAGAAGTGCGGTGAGCGGTGTCAGCTCCGTCGGCTTCAGGACGACGCGGTTGTTGGTCGCGATCGCCGGCGCAAGCTTGTGCGCGACCATGTTCAGCGGGTGATTGAACGGAGTGATCGCACTTATGACGCCGAGCAGCGGCTGGCGGGTCGTGTAGATGCGCCGCGCCTTGCCGTGCGGGGTGATGTCGCAGGAGAAGATCTCGCCATCGTCCTTGATCGCGAGCTGGCCGGCGAGCGTGAAGACGTCATAGGCACGGCCGACCTCATAGAGCGAATCCTTCTTGCTCAGGCCGGACTCGGCCGTGATCAGGCTCGCAATCTCCTCCTTGCGCGCCGCCAGCTTCTCGCCCGTCGTCATCAGGATCTTCTGCCGGTCGTAGCGCGTCAGCTTCGACTTGTAGCCGGCGGCGATCCTGAAGGCTTCGCGCGCGTGGTCGGATGTGCCGCGCGGGACGGTGCCGACCACCTCGTTCGTGTACGGATTGAAGACCTCGACGCGTTCCGCCGTGTCGACCTTACGGCCGGCGATACGCATGGACTCGTGGCGGATCCGGGTGCTCGCGGCGACGGGACGAAGCTGCACGGTCATGACGTTGAGCCCTCAGTGAACGTGATTGAGCGCGACATCGAAAATGTCGAAGTTGCGGAGCCTGCGGCCGGCGATGTCCGCCGGGCGGTTGATGATAAACGGGACCTTCTGCTCCGAAATGCCGCCGTGAGAGCGCAGCGGTTCGGTCAGGCCGGACAGGTCGTGCCGCGACCGGCTGGTGCCAAGCACCTTGTGCCGGGTTGAGACAACGACGATGTCACCCATTCGGTCTTCCGGCAGCTCGAACCGGGCGCAGGCATCCGCTCGGTCAAGCGCCTGGTCGATACCGGTCAGGCCGCCAAGGCGATCGAGGAGCCCTGTCACGTCCGCGCCCTCCGGCAGATATGCCGTCGCGAACGAGCCCAGCGCGCCGTGATGCACGACATACGGATCGGTGATCGGCAGGATAACGCGCGCCGCGCCCGCGCCCAGCCACTCGTCCAGCACGTCCTGCAGATAGATCACGTCCGGGCTGCCCAGACTGTCGTGCTTCGCATTCATGCCGTGGTCGGCGGTGAGAGCAATGACGCAGCCCATCTCGTCGAGTTGCGCCAGATAGCGGTCCATCATGCCGTAGAATGCGTTGGCGACCGGGGTGCCGGGGGCATGCTTGTGCTGAATGTAGTCGGTCGTTGACAGGTACATGATCTGTGGCCGGTCGCGCCGCATCAACTCGACCCCGGCGGCGAACACGAACTCGCTAAGCTCGGCACTGTAGACGCTCGGCACCGGCTTACCGACCAGCTCGACGACCCCGTCGATGCCATTGCTTTCGACGGTGGCCTGGTCGGCCTTTTCCGACGAAAAGCTGCACGCCTTCCCCGGCCCGAGCGCCAGCCCCTTGCCGAGGAGCCCACGCAGCTTGTCCTTGGCCGTCACGACGGCGATCCGGCTCCCGGCCGTCTGCATGGCCTTGAAGATCGTGGCGACGCGCAGGAATTTCGGGTCGTTCATCATCACTTCGGCATCGGACTCGCGGTCGTAGAAGAAATTGCCGCAGATGCCGTGCACCTGCGGCGGCACCCCGGTGACGATCGAAAGATTGTTGGGATTGGTGAAGCTCGGCACGACACAATCGGCGAGCGTGCTCGTTCCTGCCTCCAGCACGCGGCCGAGGAACGGCGCGAGCCCCGCCTCCACTGCGCGCTCGATATACCCCGGTTCGGAACCGTCAACGCACACCACCACGACCGGCTCGGTCGGCACGCGATAGCGTCGGCCATTCACCTCTACAGCCCGCATCCCATCGAATCCCGCGTTCATGCCGCCTGAGCCGGACTGCAGCGGCTCACTCCCATCTCGGCAAGAACCTCGCGGATTGCGCTCAGCGCCCCGCGCATATGATCCGCATTCAATCGGCCGATGCAGCCGATGCGAAAGCTGTCGGCGACAGTCAGCTTGCCGGGATAGATCACGTAGCCACGCTCCTTGAGTCGGTCGTAGAAGGTTTCAAAGACGAAGTTCGGGTCGGCCGGCATGTGGAAGGTGACGATGATCGGCGCCTGCAACTCGTCCGGCAGCAGAGTGCGGAAGCCGAGGGCGCGCATGCCGTCCACGAGAATGCGGCAGTTCGCCGCGTATCGCCCGCCGCGACCAGAAACCCCGCCTTCCGCCAGGAATTCCTCGATCGCCTGGTGCAGCGATACGATCACATGAATCGGCGGGGTGAAACGCCACTGCCCGTTCTTCTCCATGGCCGTCCACTGGTCGTGGAGATCGAGCACGAGGGCGGTTGCATTGCCTTTGGTCGCCTTCAGCGCCTCGATCCGGCAGACGAGCAAGCCCAGGCCGGGAACGCCTTCCAGGCATTTGTTGCTGGACGCCGCCAGCGCGTCATACGGCGTCCTGGCTGCATCGAGTGCGATCGCGCCGAAAGCGCTCATCGCGTCCACCAGCAGCCTGCGCCCGCTCCGCGCCACGATGTCGGCGATCGCAGGGACCGGGTTGAGGATGCCGCTGGTGGTCTCGCAATGGACGACGAAGACGTGTGTGATCGATCGGTCGGCCTGTAATGCCGTCGCGAGCTGCTCGAGGTCGGGCGGCGTGTCTTCCGGCGTCTCCAGCACGGCGAATGCGCGGCCGGCAACCTCGCAGATCTTCGCGGCGCGCTTGCCGTATGCGCCGTTGATCAGCAGCAGCACCTTGCCCGCGCGCGGCACGAAGTTGGTCAGCATGGCCTCGACCGCGAACGTGCCGCTTCCCTGCAGCGGTACGGTCGTGTGCGTTCCGGCGCCGCCCGCTATCGCGGTGACACGGTCGAGGACCGCTCGATTGATCCTGATGAACTCGGCGTCGCGCGAGCCCCAGTCATGGATCATGACCTGCTTGACGGTTCGCGAGGTGGTCAGCGGTCCCGGCGTCAGGAGCAGCGGGTCGCCGGTTTCGGATGCTGCGCGTTGCGATATACCCATGCCAGACCTCTCGCGTCCCGATTGACGCCATGCTGCGCTTCGAGGTTCTATAATTCAAATTCATATTTTCGACATCTGGTATAGGTAATTCCGATATGAATATGACGCAGCTCCGCGCATTCCATGTCGTCGCGCACGAGCGCAGCTTCACCGGCGCTGCGCGGGCAGCGGGAATCAGCCAGCCAACCCTGTCGGGACAGGTCAAATCGCTCGAAGACAGCTACCGCGTAAGGCTGTTCGAGCGTCGCGGACGGGGCGTACAGCTGACGGAGCTGGGGCAAAGCCTCTACGCGGTCACGAACCGCCTGTTCGCGATGGCTGACGAGGCGGAGGCCCTGCTCGCCGGCAGCAAGGCGCTGACCCGCGGTCATCTCCGCGTCGCCGCCGACAGCGCCTACCATGTCATTCCGATTCTGTCCCGGCTGAAGCAGCTTCATTCCGGCCTCACTTTCGCGTTGAGCATCGGCAATTCGGCGAGCGTCCTGAAGCAGCTCTTCGATTACGAGGCGGACATTGCGGTCATGGCGAAGATGACCTCCGACCCGCGCCTCCATACCATGGAGTTCCGCCGCGACCGTCTCGTCCTGTTCGTGCCGCAATCCCATGCCTTCGCGAGGCGGCGGCGCATCCGGTTGACCGACCTTCATGGACAGGAACTTGTTCTGCGCGAGCGCGGATCGATCACACGCGAGGTCTTCGAACAGACCCTGGCGGAGCGCGGTGTGCGTCCCGGCAACCTGGTCGAGGTACAGACCCGCGAGGGCGTGCGCGAGGCCGTCGCAGCAGGGTTCGGGGTCGGCGTGGTGTTCGAGAGCGAGTTCGGCTCGGATGAGCGCTTCCACCCGATCCGCGTCTCCGACGCCGACCTAGCGGTGGCCGAATACGCGATCTGTCTGCACGAGCGTCGCCATATCGCGCTGGTTCGCGCCTTTCTCGATATCGCGACGGCCATATCGCCGATCCGGAAGCCCCGGCACGGTGCGGTCGCCGGGGCCGCTCGCTCGTAACAGCGCCCGCGGCGACGCTCAGAGGGACCCGGCCATGGCGGCCTCGTACATGCGCTTCATCTCCGGCACGCCCGCCCTGACCGGGTTCCCGCCCGCGCAGGGATCGACGGCAGCCATCTCGGAGAACCGGTCGAGATGGGCCCGGGTGACGTGCAGGTCGGCTAGCGTATGCGGGATGCCAATTTGCTTGCGCAGCGCGAGGACCCAATCCACGAAGCCGTCGAAGGACGCTTCCGGCAGGTCGAGCCAGCGCGCCAGGCGCGTCAGCTTCTCGTCGATCGCCGCACGGTTGAAGGCCAGCACGTAAGGCATCACCACGGCGTTGGTCAGCCCGTGATGGGTGTCCAGCACCGACCCCACCGGGTGCGAGAGCGCGTGGATCGCGCCGAGGCCCTTCTGGAAGGCAGTGGAGCCCATCTGCGAGGCGGCCAGCATGTGGCTGCGCGCTTCGATGTCCTTGCCGTCGGCGACCGCCCGCGGCAGATACTCCTTCACCAGGCGCATCCCCTCTACCGCGATCCCGTCCGCATACGGATGATAGAATGGCGCGCAGTAGGCTTCGAGGCAATGTGCGAACGCGTCCATGCCGGTCGCGGCCGTCACATGCGAGGGCAGGCCGATCGTCAGTTCCGGGTCGGCAATGACGACCACCGGCATCATGCGCGGATGGAAGATGATCTTCTTGGTTTCGGTTCGCTCGTCGGTGATGACCGACGCACGCCCGGTTTCCGAGCCCGTACCCGCCGTGGTCGGCACCGCGACGACCGGTGCGATCCCGTCCGGATCGGCGCGCGTCCAGTAGTCGCCGATGTCCTCGAAATCCCACATCGGCCGGGTCTGTCCCGCCATGAAGGCGATCGCCTTGCCGGCATCTAGCGCGCTGCCGCCGCCGAAGGCGATCACCCCGTCATGCCTCCCGTCTCGCCACGCCTTCAGTCCATCATCGACGTTCTTCGAGACCGGATTGCCCTTGATGTCGGAGAACAGCGCGACACCCAGCCCGGCATCGGTGCAAAGCTTCGCCGCCCGGGAAATCATCGGCAGCCTGGCGAGCCCCGGATCCGTCACCAGCAGTGGGCGCCCGATCCCGGCCAGCTTGCAGGCGGATGGCAGCTCCTTGAGCCGCCCGGCACCGAAGCGGATCGTGGTCGGGTAATTCCAGTTGCCCCGGAGTGGGATCGACGCGGTCATGATGTGCGCCTCTCAAATCGCGGTACGCAGGTGGAAGGACTTCGGACGGGTGAGATATACGAACCCAAGCTTCGACAGGGTGCAGCCGCGGCCCGAATCCTTTACCCCGGTCCATGCCAGCTCCGGATCGAGATAGTCGCAGCGGTTCATGAACCAGGTGCCGGTTTCCACCCTGTCGCCGATCGCGATCGCAGCCGCCTCGTCGCCGGTCCAGATCGCCGCCGTGAGTCCGTAGCGGCTGTCGTTCATCAGCTGCACCGCCTCGTCGTCGGAGCGCACCTTCATGATGCCGATCACCGGGCCGAAGCTCTCATCGGTCATGATCTGCATGCTGTGATCGACATCGACCAGCACCTGCGGCGCCATGTACGGCGTCCCCGGCCTGTCGGCGGGAAACCGTTTCGGGTCGATCAGCGCCCTCGCCCCTTTGGCCACCGCCTCCGCCACCTGCCGGCGCACATGGTCCGCGGCGCCGGCGCGGACCATGGGGCCAAGGCTCGTGCCGGGCTCGAGCGGATTATCGAGCTCGTACGCGTTGGTCAGATCGACGAAGCCGGAAACGAAACGATCGTAGACCGCCTCGTGCACGTAGATGCGTTCGATCGCGCAGCAGCTCTGGCCGGAGTTGAAGAAGCTTCCGTCGACTAGGTTCTCGACCGCATGCGCCAGATCGGCGTCCGGCCGGACATAGGCCGGATCCTTGCCACCGAGTTCCAGTCCCATGCCGATGAAGCGGCTGGACGCCGCGCGCTGCACGGCATGGCCGCCCTCGACCGAGCCGGTGAAGGCGACAAAATCGACCTCCGGCGCGGCAATGAGCTTTTCGGTATCGGCATGCGACAGGTGCAGCACCTGGAATACGCCCTCGGGCAGGCCCGCCGCGGCAAAGCCTTCCGCGAAACTTTCGGCGACCAATGGCGTCTGCGCCGAATGCTTGAGAATGACTGCATTGCCCGCGAGGATCGCGGGGACGATCGCATTGACCGCGGTCAGGTACGGATAGTTCCATGGCGCGACGACAAATACGACGCCGAGCGGCTCATGACGGATGAAGCGGGTAAACCCCGCACGCGGCTCGATGCCAATATCCGCCAGCGCCGCGGGCGCCAATGCGGCCATCGCCCGGGCGCGCTCCGCAAGCCGGTCGATCTCGCCCGGGGTATAGCGGATCGGCCGGCCCATCTGCCACGTCAGCGCCTCGCCCAGAGCCTGCTTGCGCGCCAGCATGGCATCGACGAAGCGCGTACAGATCGCGATCCGGCTGCCGACCGGCGTCTTGCGCCAGTCCTGCTGCGCGCGGCGCGCGCGCGCCAAGGCGGCGGCGATCGCGTTGGCGCCGGCCAGCGGCCGCTCCGCATAGACGCTCCCGTCGACCGGGGAGACGACTTTGATAATTGCCATTCAGATGATCTCGAAATAGCGCTCGAGCTCCCAGTCGGTGACGCTTTTGCGGAACTCGCGCTCTTCCCATTCGCGCGTGGCCGCATAATGTTCGACGAAGGCGTCGCCGAACAGGTTGCGGGCCGCCCTCGATTCCTTCAGCCGCAGCGCGGCGTCCATCAGCGTCCGCGGCAGGCCCAGCTTCTCGGGGTGCCTCTTGTCGTAGGCATTGCCCTGGATCGGCTCGCCGAGTTCCAGCTTCTGCTCTATCCCCCACAGCCCCGAACCCACCGCCGCTGCCAAGGCGAGGTACGGGTTGCCGTCGGCCGCCGCGACACGGTACTCGACCCTGGTCGATTTTTCCGACCCAGGGATCACGCGGAGCGCGGTCGTGCGGTTTTCGACCCCCCAAGTCGCCGACGTCGGCGCCCAGAAGCCCGGGACAAGCCGCCGGTACGAGTTGACCGTCGGCGCCACCATCGCCAGCATCTCCGGCATCAGCGCTTGCTGGCCGGCGACGAAAGCGCGCATCGTATCGCTCATCCGGTGTCGAGCCTTGGCGTCGTAGAAGAGACTTCGCGGCGTCTTGCCCTCGTCCCACAACGAGACATGAATATGTCCGCCGCATCCTGGCCAGTCCTTCGACCATTTGGCCATGAAGGTCGCCATCCAGTCCCGCCGCTGCGCCAGCACCTTGACGAAAGTTTTGAAGAGAGCGGCCTTGTCGGCGCTCTCAAGCCCGTGCGAAACGCGCAGCGCCGCCTCAAGAACGCCGGCTCCCGTCTCGGTGTGCAGGCCTTCAAGGCCGAAGTCCATCGCTTCGCAATACGCGAGCAGGTCACGATACCACTCGGCGAAGACGGAGTTGCGCAGGACCGAATAGCCGAAGAAGCCCGGCGAGATCGGCCTGAGGTTCTTGAATCCCTTCTCGCGGACCGATTGCGGCGTTTCCGCGAAGACGAAGAATTCGTATTCGAACCCGGAACGCACGCTGATGCCCATTTTTTCCGCCCGCGCCAGCACGCGCCGCAGCACGCCGCGCGGGCAGATCTCTTCCGCCCTGTCGGAAAATTCGCAAAGGAAGAACAGGCCCCCCGGCTCGCCCGGCAGGTCGCGACAGGTTTCGGGCAGTATCCGCACCGGCGCATCAGGATAGGCAGAGTGCCATCCCGTGTAGGTCACGTTGTCGTAGAGCTGATCATTGGCGTCCCAGCCCAGCACCACGTCGCAGAAGCCCATCGCCGAGCCGAGCGCCGAGTCGAACTTGTCGACATGGATATACTTGCCCCTGAGAATGCCATCCATGTCGTGGACGCCGACCTTGACGTGGCTCAGTCCGCGCTCGCGGACGATTCGGCGCGCGTCATCGGCGCTCTTGACCTCGCGAGCCTGCATGTCCACCCCCCTGCCCGTACGGTCCGACCAACCAGGGCCACCTTGTTCGCCAGCACTATAGGAACGCAGTCGCCCTACAGGCAATGTCGGCTTTTGAGGCGCTGCACTTTGGGCACTGGGTAGCCCGCTCCTCCGTCCTGCGGCGATATATCGCGCCCGCCTCCCGCTGCACGGTCCGCCGTCGCGGGGACTTGGTGTCCTTTCGCAAGCGCGAACCAATTGGCGGCCTCCGGCGTTAATGACTTTCGGATGCGCGTACCGGCCACGGGCCGCATCCGGCGGATCGAGAGCAAGCGCCATCATTTCGAGGTAGGACAGGATGACTGAATTGACCGCCGCCGAGCGGGCGGCGCTGAACCGGTTTGAGCGGGCCAAAAGCGCCGGCGCAGCGGAACGCACCGCCCTGAACTTGGCCGCATGGGCCTGGCTGGAACAGCGCCCGTCCGACTCCCTTCCGATGGCCCTCCAAGAAGTCACGCGTGTCGTTCGAAAAGGTCACTCGCCGCGGTTCGAGCAGCGGGCACACTAGTACCTCCAGTCAGCTGCCAAGCTCATGAGGGGCCGATGGATCTGAATTCTCTCGTAATTACCGCCTACGAGGCCGCCCGCGAGCGCGGCGATTCGCGATGCGAAGCCTTCTGCCGCGCGGTGAATGCGTATCGGGCCCAACGGCCCCATCTGCCGGCCAATCGTGCCGGTACGGAGGTCGCGCGCATGCTGCTGGCCGCGGCCCGGAGCGAACAGGCTTCCCCTAAGGGCTTGCCCGTTGCTGACGAAATAGAGTACGTCGAATCCGTCTGACTGCCTGCCTAACACTTGGGAGTCGTACGGATCGCCGTGACCATTGCCGCCAGGTTCGTCCCCTTTGATCTCACGGTTTGCGGTATCGAGGAACTGGCCGGCCATTGCGCGGTCGGCGTAAGCCATGTGCTGTCCATCCTCGATCCCGACACAGCGGAACCGGCAGCCTTCGGCTTTTACGGCGAGCATGAGCGGCTCGAGCTGCGGTTTCACGACATCATCGACGAAGTAGCCGGAATGATCCCGCCCGGGCCGGGCGACGTCGAGCGGGTACTGCAGTTCGGCCGCGATCTGCTCGCTGAGCCGCGGACGAGCGCGCACCTGCTTGTTCACTGTCATGCCGGAATCTCGCGATCCACCGCATCGATGATACTGATGCTGGCGCAGGCGCGGCCCGACCGCCCGGCGGCCGAAGCGCTGGCGCAGGTGCGCCTGATCCGTCCGCAGGCATGGCCGAACCTGCGGATCATCGAAATCGGCGACGCAATGCTCGGACGGAACGGGGAGATCGTTTCTGCGGTTCGCGAGCACTATGGACGTGTGCTGGCACATCGGCCGGATTTCGGCCCGCTGATGACCGCGAACGGACGTGGACGCGAGATCGCAGTGGCGATCCGGTAGGCGGCCGCAAGCCTATCGCCGTTTCCCGCCGGCGCTTTTCCTCGCCGCACCGTGCAGCCCGCCGCTGCGAAGCACAAAGTCTATCGCTTCGTCGACGCCTTGCCCGCTCTTCAAGTTGCTGAAGACGAATGGCCGGTCGCCGCGCATTCGCCTTGCGTCCCGATCCATCACCTCGAGGCTGGCTCCAACGAGGGGCGCCAGATCCGTCTTGTTGATGACGAGAAGATCCGAGCGCGTGATTCCCGGTCCGCCCTTGCGCGGAATCTTCTCGCCGGCGGCGACATCGATGACATAGATCGTGATGTCGGCAAGCTCCGGGCTGAAGGTCGCGGCAAGATTATCGCCGCCGGACTCGATAAAGCAAAGCTGCGCGTCGGGAAAGCGCCGGATCATGTCGTCAAGCGCCGCGAGGTTGATCGAAGCATCCTCACGAATCGCCGTGTGCGGACAGCCGCCGGTCTCGACGCCCATGATGCGTTCCGCCGGAAGCGCCCCGGCGCGGGTCAGGATCATCTGATCCTCTCGGGTATAGATATCGTTGGTGATCACGATCAGGTCGAGCGCGTCACGCAGGCGCTTGCAAAGAACCTCGACAAACGTGGTCTTGCCGGACCCGACGGGTCCGCCGACCCCGACGCGAAGCGGACCGTGCCTGGAGGCGGGACTCATGACCGGAAAAGCCTCGTGTACTGGGTTTCATGTTGCATCGACCAGAGATCGATCATCGGCGCCGCCGAACCGAGATCGTCGAGCGACGTGGAGATCGCCCTGTCCGCGGCTTCCTGAATCGGCGCCTCCAGAGCGGCGACGACGCGCTGCCCGTCGGTCTGACCGAGCGGGATCAGTTTCACGCCCGCCGCGACCAGACCGGCGGAGAATGCTTGCACGTAAGCGACAAGGGCTGGACGCAGCGGGACGTCAGAAGCCGCGGCGGCGAGCGCAACCGCTACGGGATAGGCGGGCCTGCAGTCCGCCCGGTCGAGCCGATCGAGCCAAGGCGTCAGCACCAGTTCCGGCCAGGCGGCGCGCAAGGTGACGGCGAATGCGGTGCCTTGCGAAAGGCACTCAAGCGCCAGCTCCGCCGTGCCGCGCATCGCCTCGGCGCGCTCGGCAGCCCACAGGAACGCGTCTTCGTCGTCTGTCGTAACCGCGCGCCAGGTTGCGGCGAACAGCATGGCATCGGTGCGCCCTGCCCCGTGTCGGATCGCCGCCTCCACATAGCCCTGCAGCGAGGCGCGATCCACGATCACGCCGGCTTCCGCTGCTGCCTCCAGACCATGCGAGTAGCTGAACCCTCCCACCGGAAACGCAGGCGACAGCCAGGCCATCAGCCGATACAGGCCGCGATCAGTCATGGGAATGCACGAGATGGCCATGATCGTGGCGGCCGGCGGCTCTGGCATAGGCGCCCGGCTCCGCATCGAACGGGGCGCGACAGCGCGCCACCGTTGCTCCGAGGCTTCTGAGCATATCGACAATGACATGATCGTCGCGGATGCGAAGGCCGCCCGGGATGAGCTGGACCGGCAAATGGCGGTTGCCGAGATGCCAGGCGATCCGCGCAAGCTGCTCCGCATTCGTACAGGTTATGTCGCAGACATCCTCATCCGCGGCACGGACGGCGATCCAAGTTCCGTCGTCGAGCCGGAGCCCGTCGCCCGCCCGCAGCACGGTTGCCTCGGCGAGATCGAGAAGGAATTCCAATCCATCGTCGGCAACCAGACGGATACGCCGGCGATGGCGATCGTCGTAAGCGAGCGTAACCGTCGTGCGCGCAGCGTCGGCGGGCCATGTCCCACCGATGGCTATATGGTCCGTACGGAGCATCAGAACAGGAAATAGCGCTGCGCCATCGGCAGCACGGCCGCCGGTTCACAAGTCAGCAGCTCGCCATCCGCGCGAACTTCGTAGGTCTCCGGATCGACCTCCACGTCAGGCATGGCATCGTTCAAAACCATGTGTTTCTTGCCGACCTTGCGAGTACCGGAGACCGGCAGCACGCGGCGCTGCAGACCGAGCCTGCGCGCAACCCCATCTTCCGCCGCCGCTTTTGAGACGAAGGTGACACACGAAGAGGCCAGGGCGCGGCCGAACGTCGCGAACATCGGGCGGTAATGGACGGGCTGCGGCGTCGGGATCGAGGCGTTGGGGTCGCCCATCAGCGCTGCTGCGATCACACCGCACTTGAGCACCATGTCAGGTTTGACGCCGAAGAACGCCGGCGACCAGATCACCAGGTCGGCGAGTTTTCCCTTCTCGACCGAGCCGACGTGCCTGGCCAGACCATGCGCCAGCGCCGGGTTGATCGTGTATTTGGCGACGTAGCGGCGGACGCGCAGATTGTCGTTGTCGCCCTTCTCGCCTTTCAGGGCGCCGCGCTGGCGCTTCATCTTGTCCGCCGTCTGCCAGGTGCGGATGATCACTTCGCCGACCCGGCCCATCGCCTGGCTGTCGGACGCGATCATCGAAAAGGCGCCGAGATCATGGAGGATATCCTCGGCAGCGATAGTCTCGCGCCGGATGCGACTCTCGGCAAAAGCCACGTCCTCGGGAATGCGCGGATCGAGATGGTGGCACACCATGAGCATGTCGAGATGCTCTTCGAGCGTATTGACCGTGTAGGGCCGCGTGGGATTGGTCGACGATGGCAGAACGTTGGCAAGCCCGCAGACCTTGATGATGTCCGGTGCGTGGCCGCCGCCAGCACCTTCCGTGTGAAAGGCATGGATGTGGCGGCCCTTGAAGGCGGCGATCGTATCCTCGACGAAGCCGGACTCGTTCAGCGTGTCGGTGTGGATCGCCACCTGCACGTCCATGCGATCGGCGACGGACAGGCAGGTATCGATCGCATTCGGAGTCGTTCCCCAATCTTCATGCAGCTTCAGGGCGCATGCGCCGGCGCGAATCTGCTCGATGAGCGGAGCCTTCGCCGATGCGTTGCCTTTGCCGAAGAACCCCAGATTGACCGGCAGCCCTTCGGCCGCTTCCAGCATCCGTGCGATATGCCATGGGCCGGGCGTGCAGGTCGTCGCCGACGTGCCGGCCGCCGGCCCCGTCCCTCCGCCGAGCATCGTCGTGACGCCGCTATACAAGGCGTCCTCCACCTGTTGAGGGCAGATCAGGTGGATATGCGCGTCGATTCCGCCGGCCGTGACGATCTTGCCCTCGCCGGCGATCGCCTCGGTGCCTGGCCCGACGACGATGTCGACGCCGGGCTGCACATCGGGGTTCCCCGCTTTGCCAATAGCGGCGATCTTGCCGTCCCGAAGGCCGATATCGGCCTTGACGATGCCCCAATGGTCGAGAATGACGGCGTTTGTGATCACCGTGTCGACGGCACCCTCGCGGCGGCTCGCCTGGCTCTGGCCCATGCCGTCGCGGATCACCTTGCCGCCGCCGAACTTCACCTCCTCGCCATAGGTTGTGAAGTCCCGCTCGATCTCGATGAATAATTCGGTGTCCGCAAGCCGCACCCGGTCGCCCGTCGTTGGCCCGAACATGCCGGCATAGGCGGCGCGGGAGATCCTGACACTCATTTCTTCTTCCTTGCCGGCTTGCTGCCGGAGCCGAGCTTTCCGTTGATCTTGCCGTTGAAACCGAACACGTGGCGCGCCCCGGCATAGGCGACGAGCTGCACCTCGCGGGTCTGACCAGGCTCGAAGCGCACCGCCGTTCCGGCGGGAATGTCGAGGCGGAATCCCCGGGTCTTTCCGCGGTCAAAGCGCAGCGCCGCGTTTGTCTCGAAGAAATGATAATGCGAGCCGACCTGGATCGGCCGGTCGCCGGCATTGGCGACGGAGACGGTCACGGTGGCACGATCATCGTTCAGGACGATCTCGCCAGCCCCGGTGAGGATTTCCCCCGGCTTCATGTCAGCGCACCGGATTGTGGACGGTGACGAGCTTGGTCCCGTCGGGAAAGGTCGCTTCGACCTGTATCTCGTGAATCATGTCGGCAACGCCTTCCATCACCTGATCGCGCCGAACGACGTTCGCTCCGTCACGCATCAGATCCGCGACGCTGCGGCCGTCGCGCGCCCCCTCGACCACGAAATCGGTGATCAACGCCACCGTCTCCGGGTAGTTCAGCTTGACACCGCGTTCCATGCGCTTGCGGGCGATGATCGCGGCGAGGGCAAGCAGCAGCTTGTCCTTCTCTCTCGACGTCAGATTCACGAGCTGGCGTGCACGCGCGTGCCCCCTCTCAGACGTGCCAGATCCGCGGAAGCTGTCCGGGCAGCCCCCTGCTCTTCCGCAAGACGCACCACGCCCGCGCGAAGGCATCGCGCAGCCGATGCGGCTCTCGCGACAGCCAGCGTGCGACGAGCAGCGGGCCCATGCAAGTCGCAGCATGCATATCCCCGCCACCGAGCGCATCGCGCAGGGAGTCCAGCCGCCCTGCCGCGTCGTCCGCGGCATAGATCAGCGTCGCATAGCCGATTCCGCCGGCAAAGCAGGCGGGATCTGCCAAGGCCATGGCAACCTCGCCGTCGAGATGCAACGCGTCGGCCCAGATCAGCCGGCCGCTGTGCCGCACCTCCCAGGCATCGCGGACAAGGCCGGACAACATGCGCTCGCCGCGCGCAGCGCGGCCGAACACAAGGATCTCCCCCGCCAGGACGGCGGCGCCCCCCTCCAGATCGATCCGCATCGTCCTGCGCAATCGCGCCTGATCGAAGACGATCGTTTCCTGGGGCAACCATTCCAGCCAGCCATCCGGAGCGACGCTCAACAGGTTCGAAACGGCGGTGACCGCTCCTGTCGAACGATAGACCTTCTCCGCGGCCTGCATGGTGACAACCGCGGCAGCGCCCTCTTCGGCTCTCACCGAAGCGGACATTCGATCGCCGCCGACCAGTCCTCCGGCGGAGTTGGCCAGGACGGCCAGCGGCAGCGGGTCGTCGGGCGTGGCCGGGAAAAGCACGCGCAACGGGCTTTGCTGGTACAGATCCGCGATCTCCGTGCGGTCCGCGCGACGCCGAAAAACGACATGCGCCGCACCGGCGAACGATCGACCGCTCGCAGGCAAGGTCGTTTCCACCGGAGCTGAGGGGCTCGTACCGTCCACTGGAGAAATCCTGCCGAGGGCGGCGGAGCTTAGAGCTGAACGGCCGACCCCTCAATGTGAAATGCGCGAATCCTGTCATCCGACTAGACGGTAAGGTGCCGCCTGACCTCGGCTTCATCGAGCGCGCCGGAAGGCCCGGCGAGCACGATTTCGCCCCGGTTCATGATCACTGAGCTGACCGCGAGGCTGCGGGCGAACTCGTAGTACTGCTCGACCAGCAAGATCGCCATGTCGCCGCGCGCGGCAAGAAGCCGGACGACGCGCTCAATCTCCTTGATGATCGATGGCTGAATGCCCTCGGTCGGCTCGTCCAGCAGCAGCAGCCGCGGACGCGTGACCAGGGCGCGCGCGATCGCGAGCTGCTGCTGCTGTCCGCCGGAGAGGTCGCCGCCGCGTCGCCCGAGCATCGATTTCAGCACCGGGAACAGCTCGAATATCTCGTCGGGGAGCGAACGCTTCGCGCGCGGCAGCGGCGCGAATCCGGTCCTCAGATTTTCCTCGACCGTCAGCAGCGGGAAGATGTCGCGACCTTGCGGCACGTAGCCGATACCGGCCCGCGCGCGGTCGTGCGGTGCCATCCTGCCGATGTCGCGACCTTCCCAGATCACGCGCCCGTTGCGCGTAGGTTCGAGCCCCATGATTGCGCGCAGCAGGCTGGTTTTGCCAACGCCGTTACGTCCGAGCAGGCAGGTGACCTGCCCTTTCGCGGCCGACAGCGAGACGCTGCGCAGGCAGTGGCTTGCACCGTAATATAAGTCGATCCCCTCGATCGCCAGCATCAGCGCCCCAGATACACTTCGATGACGCGTGCGTCGTTCTGGACGTGGTCGATCGAGCCCTCGGCCAGAACCGAACCCTCGTGTAGCACCGTGACCTTGGTCGCAAGCGCGCGGACAAACTCCATGTCGTGCTCGACGACGATTACAGAGCGCTCGCCGGCGATGCGGCGCAAGAGCGCCGCGGTTTCTTCCGTCTCCTGATCGGTCATGCCCGCGACCGGCTCGTCGACCAGGAGCAGCTCCGGGTCCTGCATCAGAAGCATGCCGATCTCGAGCCATTGCCGTTGCCCGTGTGACAGCGCCCCTGCCCTCTCACGGGCGCGGGCGGTAAGGCCGGTCAGGTTCAGCACCTCGTCGATCCGGGCGCGCTGGTCCGCATTCAGGCTGAACAGGAGCGTCGGCACGATCCGCCGGTCGGCTTTCAAGGCGAGCTCGAGATTGTCGAAGACCGTATGCTCGTCGAATACAGTCGGCTTCTGGAACTTGCGGCCGATCCCGAGATTGGCGATCCGAGCCTCGTCGAGCCGGATCAGGTCGTGCCCGCCTTTGAAGATGACCCTGCCCCGGTCGGGACGGGTCTTGCCGGTGATCACGTCCATCATGGTGGTTTTGCCGGCGCCGTTCGGACCAATGATGGTCCGGAGCTCGCCTGGCTCGACGACGAGGCTCAGATCATTGAGCGCCCGGAAACCCTCGAAGCTCACCGACACGCCGTCGAGATACAGAATCGGCTCGGTCGATTCAGTCATCGCCGGATCTCCGCATGGCAGGCGTGGGCGGCCGGATGGCTCCCAGCGAAGAGAGATTAAGATCGAATGCCCGGATCGAGCCGACCAGGCCGCGCGGCAGGAACAGGGTCACGGCGACGAACAGCGCGCCGAGAACATAGAGCCACAGCTCCGGAACGCTGGAGGTCAGGTACGTCTTGACGGCGTTGACCAGGAACGCGCCGAGCACCGCACCGTAGAGCGTGCCGCGGCCGCCCACCGCCACCCAGATTACCGCCTCGATCGAGGCCGCCGGCGAGAACTCGCTGGGGTTGATGATGCCCACCTGGGGCACGTAGAGCGCCCCCGCTATCCCGGCCAGCATCGCCGAGACCGTGAATGCGAACAGCTTGTAGGCGCTCGCCGGGTATCCGAGGAAGCGGACCCGCGCCTCGGCGTCGCGGATCGCGATCATGACCCGGCCGAGCTTGCTGGCGGTGATCCACCGGCATAGCAGATAGGCCAGGACAAGGACGACCGCCGAGGCGATGTAGAGGCCGACGCGGGTCGCATGTTGGTTGAGCGGAAAGCCGAGGATGTCCTTGAAATCCGTCAGTCCGTTGTTGCCGCCGAAACCCATGTCGTTGCGGAAGAACGCCAGCATCAGCGCGAAGGTCATCGCCTGGGTGATGATCGAGAGATAGACGCCGGTTATGCGCGAGCGGAACGCGAACCAGCCGAACACGAAAGCGAGCGCGCCGGGCACCAGCATCGCCATCGCGATCGCGAATACGAATGAGTCGAAGCCGTGCCAGTACCAGGGCAGCTCCTTCCAG
Source organism: Alphaproteobacteria bacterium (assembly GCA_041690495.1). Classification (GTDB taxonomy): domain Bacteria; phylum Pseudomonadota; class Alphaproteobacteria; order CACIAM-22H2; family CACIAM-22H2; genus DATAAP01. Next base: position 56,193 of record JAWLHE010000005.1, read on the forward strand.
TTCAGGAACACCATGAAGTCCGGCAGGACCGGGTCGCGGTAGACGCCGCGCGTACCGATCGAGCGCATCAGGTACATGCCCATCGCGTAGCCGCCGAGCGCGAAGAAGGCGCCATGGCCGAGCGACAGGATGCCGCAGAAACCCCAGATCAGGTCGATTGCCAGCGCCAGGATCGCCAGGCACAGCCACTTGCCGACGATGCCGACATAGAAATCCGCGAGGCGAAGCCCGCTGTCGGCGGCCGGCAGCAGGTTGAGCAGCGGCACGGCGACGATGAGCGCTGCGAGGATCGCAAGCACGGCATGACGAACGCCCGCACGACCCGATTCGCCGTTGAGGAGGAGCGGCTTCGCCATCTATGCCTCGACGGCCCGGCCCTTGGACGCGAAGAGCCCGCGCGGCCGCCGCTGTATGAAGAGAACGATGCCGACCAGCACCAGGATCTTGCCCAGTACGGCGCCGGCGTAAGGCTCGAGGAACTTGTTGACGACCCCGAGCAGGCCCGCGCCGAGCAGGGTTCCCCACAGGTTGCCGACCCCGCCGAACACCACGACCATGAACGAATCAACGATATAGGCCTGGCCGAGATTCGGGCTGACATTGTCGATCTGGCTCAGGGCGACGCCCGCCATGCCGGCTATGCCCGAGCCCAGACCGAAGGTCAGCGCATCGACGCGTCCGGTGCGGATGCCCATGGCCGAGGCCATCCGGCGGTTCTGCGTCACCGCGCGCATCTGCAGGCCGAAGGCCGTGTAGCGCGTGATCAGCACGATCGCACCGAGCACCGCAAGCCCGAACAGAATGATCCAGATCCGGTTCTGCGTGATTGTGATTCCGCCCCCAAGGTCGATGGCCCCGCTCATCCACGATGGCTGCAGCACGTCGCGATTGGTCGGGCCGAACAGCGAGCGGACCGCCTGCTGTAGAATCATGCTGAGCCCCCAAGTCATCAGCAGGGTCTCCAGCGGCCGGCCGTAGAGATGTCGGATCAGCCCGCGCTCGAGCGCCACGCCCAGCGCGCCCGCGACCAGGAATGCCGCGGGAATGGCGATCAGCACCGAAAAGTCCATGGCACCCGGAAGGACCGCCACCAGGACCTGCTGGATGGCAAAGGTGGTGTAGGCGCCGATCATCACCATCTCACCGTGAGCCATGTTGATGACGCCCATGACGCCGAACGTGATCGCCAACCCCATCGCCGCCAGCAGCAGCACCGAGCCGAGGCTCAGGCCCTGGAACACGGTCTGGACCAGCCGCAGCGTGGCGAGCCGGCTGTCCAGGCCGGCAATGGCCCTGGCTGCCGCATCGCGCACCTCCGGAGCGAGGTCCGCCGCGTTGGACAGCTGCATCAGCATCGCGCGCGCCTCCGCATCGCCCGATTGCGCGAGCCCGGCGATGCCGGCGAGGCGGTCGGCCTTGTCGTGACTGAGAACCTGCGTTGCAGCCAGGCTGAGCTTGAGTTGAGCGAGAACGCCGGGATCCTTCTCGCCGGCGATCGCCTTGGCCAGCAACGGCAGGTTTTCCGGCGAGCGGGTCTTGTAGACGCTCTGCGCTGCGGCGAGCCGATCCTCGACGTCGGGGCTGAACAGCATCAGCCGGCCAAGCGCGCCGCGGATCACGCCGCGCAGGCGGTTGTTGACGCGCACCGTCTCGTCCTCCGCCGCGGCAGGTTCGATCGGGCTGCCGGTGACGGCATCGATCGCCTCCCCGTCCCTGGCGATCAACACCCTGTCGCCTGGCTTGCGGATCTGGAGCGCGCCGTCGTTAAGGGCGCGCAGAACCGGCACGGCGCGCGCATCGCCGAGCCCGGCGAGCTTTTCGACCGCGGCGATACGGTCGCTGAAATTATCGGTGGCGAAGCCCTTCAGGGCCTCGCTGAACTCATCCGCCCGCGCCATCTGCATTCCGGCAAGGACCGCCAGAAGCGCAACCGCGACGAAGAGAGCGCGTTCCAGGCTAAGCAACCGCACGGACTTTGCCCCAGGTTCTGTTGTGGCTTCGAGAGAAGCCGGGCCGCAGCACGGCGGCCCGGCTCCCGGCAGTCAGATCAGTTGGTCTTGAACCTCGGCTCGGTGCAGTTGCCGCAGACCCATGGATAGGTCCAGTTGGCCACCTTGCCCTTGTTCTCGGCAATGTGCGGGCTCCACGCCTCGGCGACGATCGGGCCTTTGGTCTGCCAGACGATCTGGAACTGGCCGTCGGCCTGCACCTCGCCGATCATCACCGGTTTGGCGAGGTGATGATTGGTGTGCATCTGGACCTCATAGCCCGAGAGTGATTTCACCTTCTGGCCGTACATGGCCTGGCGCACCGCGTCGACATCGGTCGAGCCGGCCTGGGCCACCGCCTGCGTCCACATCTTGAACCCGATGTAATGCGCCTCCATCGGGTCGTTGGTGACGCGCTTCGGGTCCTTCGTGAAGGCCTTCCACTTCTTCACGAATGCCTCGTTGGTCGGGTTCCTGACGGACTGGAAATAGTTCCAGGCGGCGAGATGGCCGACCAGCGGCTTGGTGTCGATGCCCGCGAGTTCCTCCTCGCCGACCGAGAAGGCGACGACGGGAATGTCCTCGGCCTTGATGCCCTGATTGCCGAGCTCCTTGTAGAACGGCACGTTGGCGTCGCCGTTGATCGTCGAGACGACGGCTGTCTTCTTGCCCTCGGAGGCGAAGCGCTTGACGCGCGTCACGATCGTCTGCCAGTCGGAATGACCGAACGGCGTGTACTCCTCCATGATGTCCGCCTCGGCCACACCTTTCGACCTGAGGAACGCACGCAGGATCTTGTTGGTGGTCCGCGGATAGACGTAGTCGGTACCGAGCAGCACCCAGCGCTTCGCCTCGCCGCCGTCCTTGCTCATCAGGTATTCGACCGCTGGTATCGCCTGCTGGTTCGGTGCAGCACCCGTGTAGAACACATTGCGCGAGGACTCCTCCCCCTCGTACTGCACGGGATAGAAGAGCAGCCCGTTCAGCTCCTCGACGACCGGCAGCACAGACTTGCGCGACACCGAGGTCCAGTTGCCGAACACGACGTCGACCTTGTGGACCTGCAGTAGCTCCCGCATCTTCTCGGCGAAGAGCGGCCAGTTCGAGGCCGGGTCGACGACCACCGCCTCCAGCTTGCGCCCGAGCAGACCGCCCGCCCTGTTCTGCTCCTCCACCATCATCAGGATCGTGTCCTTCAGCGTGGTCTCGCTGATCGCCATCGTCCCCGACAGCGAATGCAGCACGCCGACCTTGATCGGCGCCTGCTGCGCCAGCGCCGGTGTCCCGGCGCCGCAGATCATGCCTGACAGCGCCGTCGCGAATGCGAATGCGCCCAACTTCAATGTCTTCACCACGATTGGCCTCCCTCGCCCCTGAGCCTTGCGCGTCGGCCGCCAATGCGGCCAATGGGAGACAAAGCGAGAGTTGTGCCAATCCGGCGGCATCGCGTGTTTGTCCTTTGAATCAAGTACCTGGCGCCACAGGCGACGATTCAAGGAGAAACGAAAGAGACATTCCTGCGGCCGGCCGCCTGCTTTTTGTGCGCTCGCATCAAATCGAGGCAATGTCCGGAGAGAGCCGGGCCTATCGGAAGATCGGGCGGCCTAAAGCTCGTTGAGCAGCTACAGCAGGATGATCACGGGAATCGGGATCGCGATCGGCCGAAGCAGCATGCTGCACACGTCACCCATCGTGTCTCCCTGCGCCGGCAGAATGCGACAAACGCGGAACCGTTCCGGACAGGTATCCCCGGCCCGATCGCGCGCCCGCGAAGCCGTCAGTGCCAGGCGATCGCGATACCAGCCATGATATGGGCGCACCCGATCGCCGTGACGGCGATGATGACCCAGCGCTGTTCGCGGACACGCGCGTTTCGCCGTCGCTCATTGTGCTGGCACTCGCGCTGCGCCTGCCGCTCACGCAGCCATTCGAAGGCGGCCTCGCGAATTGCGCGTGATTCGAACTTGGTCAGACGGTGCACAACCACCGCCTCGCCGAGTCGATCAAACTCGAACCGGAGTTCGGGGGTCAGTACGCTGTTCGTTTGCAGGTTTGTTGCCATCTGCCATCCCCGTCAGGTTCCGTCGCCGCCAGGGGGGAAGGGTCTGGCGGCGACGGGCGCTGTATCTTCCAAAGGCCTCGGAGGGGGGTGAGGCCCATGGTCCGCAACTATTCAACGTGGAGGCATGAGTCGAGTTCCACCGGGACGGGTAACCCCAATGGACAACGCCAAATGAGCGCGTTCGCTATCTTTACAGCCATTGCGGGCAACCGCCGCGACCGGGGTGGTCCTGGACAGCGCGCAGATATTGCACGCTGAACAGCCGGTCGGGGTCGGTCCAGGCGCGGACCGGCCGGAAGCCGGCTCTCGTTGCGAGCCCCTGGAACGCGTCGATGTCGTACTTGTAGGAGTACTCGGTATGAATCCGCTCTCCGGCCGCAAACGGAATCGCGCGCCCTGCGACGCGGACGATCTGCGGCTCGAGGCTGCGGATATAGATCTCGATACGCCCGGATGCCTCGGAATAGAAGGCATCATGCGCGAATCGCGACAGATCGAACGAGCCATTGAGCTCGCGGTTCATACGGGCCAGGAGATTGAGATTGAAGGCCGCCGTGACGCCGGCGGCATCGTCATAGGCGGCATTCAGTACAGCCGGGTCTTTCTTGAGGTCGACGCCGATCACGACCCCGCCGCCGCGTCCGACAATGGATCCGCACCGCATCAGGAACCGCTCGGCCTCGTCGGGCTCGAGATTGCCGATGGTCGAGCCTGGAAAGAAGACGACGCGACGCCCGGGGCCCGATGGCAACACGGGAACGAAGTCGTCCGCCGTATAATCGGCGCATATCGCGACAATCTCGACGCGCGGATAGCGCGCGGCCAGAGATTGGGCGGCACTGGATAGCTGCTCCGCCGAGATATCGACCGGTACGTACGCTGAGGGCCGCATCGCATCGAGAAGTATGCCGGTCTTGGCGCTCGATCCGCTGCCGAACTCTATAAGCTGCGCATCGGCACCGGCGAGCGCCGCGATCTCGTCGGCATGGCTGCGCAGAATGCGCCGCTCGGTCCGCGTCGGGTAGTACTCCGGCAACTCGCAGATCTGTTCGAACAGCGCCGACCCCCGAGCGTCATAAAGAAATTTGCACGGGATCGCCTTGGGGTTTCGCGTCAGGCCGGCGATCACGGCGTCGCGAAAGCTCTCCTGCGGCGGAGCAAGATCGATGAGTTGATGCCTGTAGCTGTGCCTCACGCGTCCTCCGCCAGCCGGATGCCGCCGAACGGCCAGCGCGCATCGGGATAAAAGAAGTTTCGATACGTGTCGCGGACATGACCGGGCGGTGTCACGGCGCAGCCGCCGCGCAGCACCATCTGATTGGCCATGAACTTGCCGTTGTACTCGCCGACAGCGCCGCCGGCGGCGCGAAAGCCCGGATAGGCTGCATACGCGCTCGACGTCCATTCCCAGACGTCGCCGAAGACCTGCGACGGCCCTTCGCGCGCCGGCGCACGGGCCGGATGAAGACGTCCGCTGTCGGCGAAGTTCCCGGCGGGCGGTATGCCCTCCGCCGCAATCTCCCACTCCGCCTCGGTGGGCAGTCGTTTCCCCGCCCATCGCGCGAACGCATCGGCCTCGTAATAGCTGACATGACAGACCGGTTCGGACGGGTCGAGCGTGCGCATGCCCCCTAGCGTGAATATTTGCCACCCGCGGTCATGACGCTCCCAATAGAGAGGCGCCTCCCAGCCGCGTGCGGAAACGATAGCCCAGCCATCCGACAGCCACAGCTCGGGACGGCGATATCCGCCATCCTCGATGAACGCCCGATACTCGCCGCAGGTGACAAGGCGGCAGGCGAGCCGGTAGGGATCGAGCCAGATCCTGTGCCGCGGGCCCTCGTTGTCGAAGGCGAAGCCGCCGCCGTCGTGGCCGACCTCGCGCAGCCCGCCTTCATACTCGCTCCAGCGAAGCGCCGCGACCTCCATCGGCCGGACCGCTGCGCCTGAATGGTACGCCGGCTTCAGCGGATTGAGCGAAAGGACATGCTTGATGTCCATCAAGATCAATTCCTGGTGCTGCTCCTCATGCGCGATCCCGAGCTCGATGAGCGCCGCGATCTCAGGCTGCTCCGCGCGCAGCAACGTCTGCATATGGGACGTAACATGTGCGCGATATCGCATCACGTCGGCAGCGCCCGGGCGCGACAGCAGGCCGCGCTGCGGACGCGGATGACGCGGCCCTGCCGCCTCGTAATACGAGTTGAAAAGGTAGCCGTACTGGGGATCGAAGGTCTTGTAGCCGGGTGCGAACCGCTTCAGCAGAAAGGTTTCGAAAAACCAGCTTGTATGCGCCAGATGCCATTTCGTCGGACTGACATCGGGCATCGACTGAATCGTCTGATCCTCCGGCGACAGCGGCGCCGCGAGCCGCTCCGATGCAGCGCGCACGCGCTGGAAGCGCACAGCCAGCGTGTCGCCGCGCACGGCGTCGCGCGAATAGCCCAAAGCGGCGCTGTCCACGTGTCCTCCTCGGCGGCAGTGATGGCTAAGCCGGAACGTGACGGCTCTGTGCCGCGTTCCAAACGCTGTCAGCTTAACGTCAGCCGGACCGTCGGCGCAACCCATCGAGGTCGGCGATGAACTTCAATGTTGCGTGTTGCATTGCTGTCACATCGCCGAGGCGACCGGACCTATATCCTGCCTGATACGCCTCGCGCGCCGTTTGTACGTTGCCGCCGCCATGTAGCCGGCGGCGTGCCGATGAGTCGCTTGAATGCGCGCGTGAAGGACGCCTCCGACTCGTATCCGACCTCTCGTGCGATCTGCGGGATCGACTTGCTGCTGTTGACGAGTTCGTGTGCAGCGACGTGAATTCGCCAGTTCGCGAGATATTGCATCGGGGGCATACCAAGCACATCGCCGAATCGTTCGGCGAGCGCCGAGCGGGACAGTCCGACCTCCCGCCCCAGCGCATCGACCGTCCAGGGGTCGCCCGTCCTCGCGTGCAGAAGCGCCATCGCCCGCGATACGTAACGATCCGCCAATCCGGCCAGCCAGCCGGTCTGACCTTCTGTCAGCGTCGCCGTGTAGCGCTGTATGGCCTCGACGAAGAGCAACTCGGAAAGCTTGCTCATGATCACTTCCGAGCCGAGGCGGCCGGCAGCGATCTCTTCGGCCGCATGATGGAAGGTATTGCGAACCCATTCGCCGGCGCTGCCGTCCCGCGCATCGAGACGCAGTACGGCAGGCAATGAGCTCACCACCGGATTGCCGACGATATCTTCGGCACCGAGAAATCCGCAGACGATTCGCGTCCTTTCGCCATTTCCGCCGAGGACGATGCTGGCAAGGCCGCCTCCGACAGGACCCTGGACGACATCAAGGCTGTCGACCGGCGGCCGGTCGGTATCGCTCCCCAGGATATGCCGGTCATTGTGGGGAAACATGACGGATTCGCCGGGCCCCATCTCGAACGTGTCCCCGCCCGGAAGGCGCACGCGCATGCGGCCCTCGATGACGAAATGGTACGGAATGACGTGCGCCGTTTCGCCGAGATAGGGTGCGCAGGACTGCGGCTCGACCTTCGAGGAGATGCACCAGGGATCGGAAAACTCCCCATGCAGAAACACCCCGCCCTTCAGGCGCATGGTCCTCAGGACATCCGACAGCGCGTCCATGGCGTCACTCCAAAATCGGCGTTTCGATCAAGAGTGCTGGCGGGCCGGTCATAGATGGCCCGGCGCGTTCGAGCTATAGCGACCCGGCACGGACGCGATGCGCCAACGCATCCAGCGTCCAGCAGCCAAGGGAGGCTTGTAGATGAATGAGGAAAAACTCACATCGTTGGTCGGTCAAGTGCTGAACGACCTCGGCGGCGCATTCAGTATCGGTCTGGTGCGAATTGGCTCGGCGCTCGGCCTGTACCGAACCTTGCTCGCGGGAGGTCCGATGACGTCGTCGGAGCTGGCTCTGAATTCGGGCATCCACGAGCGCTACGTCCGGGAGTGGCTGGCGCATCAAGCAGCGTCGAACTACGTGACTTACGACCCCAAGGCAAAGACGTTTGCGATGTTTCCCGAGCAGGCGGCGATCCTCGGAGACAAGGACAGTCCGGTATACCTGGCTGACGCCTTCGAAGCGGCGGCCGCCTATTCCGAGGACACGCCGAAAATCCAGTCCGCATTCAGGAAGGGCAGCGGTGTCGGATGGGCCAACCGGACGGGCTGCCTGTTCTGCGCCATCGCCCGGTTCTTCCGGCCCGGATACCAGGCCAACATCGTCGAGAACTGGCTCCCTGCTTTGGACGGCGTGGTCGAAAAGCTCCGGCGCGGAGCGCGCGTTGCCGATGTCGGATGCGGTCACGGATATTCCACGCTGATGATGGCCAAGGCGTTTCCGAACTCGGAGTTTGTCGGATTCGACTTCCATTCGGCCTCGATCGACGACGCGCGGCGGCATGCAAAGAAGCACAACGCAGCCGGCAATGTCCGGTTCGAGATCAGCTCGGCCAAGGCGTACCCGGGCGAGAACTACGATCTCGTCACGTTCTTCGATTGCCTGCACGACATGGGCGATCCGGTCGGCGCCGCAGCGCATGTGCGCCGTTCGCTCCGACCCGACGGCACATGGATGATCGTGGAGCCGTTCGCGCACGACAACCTGGAGGATAATCTGAATCCCGTCGGCCGCCTGTATTATGCGGCATCGACCCTGGTTTGCGTGCCGACGTCACTGGACCAGGAGGCCGGCGCTGCCCTGGGCGCACAGGCCGGAGAGCGAAGGCTCCGCGATGTAGCCAAGTCCGGCGGCTTCGCCAGCTTCCGGCGGGCCGCCGAAACGCCGTTCAACCTCATCCTTGAAGCGAGGCCCTGACCTGTCATTTGGACCGTGCGCCCGCGCAGCCCGGGCAGGCCGGATGCCGAAGCTCGACGAGGAACCTGCGGCGGGGCCGTACCGGACGACCCCGCCGCAGGTCCGAGATGGCCCGTTCCTGCCCAGCTAGAGCCGCTTGCGCCGGCGCAACGCCACGAGGCCCGCGAGCCCGGCTGCGAAGATCCCGAGGGTGGCCGGTTCCGGGACGGCATACTCGATGAAATACTCCGTCCTGTGTCCAGCCGGAGCATCGTTCCAGCCGTACGAGCCGTACTGCGTTGTGCTCGCAACATCGGTGGAAAGGTAGTGCAGGAACAGCTCGGCCCCGCCCGAATTGCTCGGCTCGCCCGTCACGGCGTTCCAGTTCGTGTAATTCCAGGTCTCGCCGGTGATCCACTGCCAGCCTGTCACGGGGTCCGAACCCGGCAGGCGGAACCCGCCGAGCCAGGGCTGGCCATAGAGGATGTCCGCGAACCAGTTGTCGATCAGGACCTGCTCTTCGGCCTGCGACGTGATCGTCGCCAGGCGTCCCTGCCGCCCCATATAAGTGCGGCTTTCAGCGTCCGCCTTGGCTTCCTCCCACGTCCACTCGGCGTAGTCGGTGTCGCCGAGATTTCTGTTTATATAGTCGTAGTAGCTGCCGGTGAGTGGCGAATAGACTGGCGCGGCTTCTGCGCCCGTGCCGGCCAGCGCCAGGCCGAGTATCGCCGCGAGCCACGTTCCGCATTTCCTTGTCATCATGTCCTCCCGAAGTCAGCGCCCCGACGCTCACTGTGCAAGTAGCGAGCCAAGGCTCTGCGCGGGGGAAAACAGTGTGTTAGCGCGGCACGGCGTGCGTCGGTGTCAAGGTTAACGACACCTCGCGCCAGGAAACCTGCGTCTTGCGGAAAAGAAAGTATGTGGCGCGCCCTGCAGGATTCGAACCTGCGACCCCGAGCTTAGAAGGCTCGTGCTCTATCCAGCTGAGCTAAGGGCGCATCGCCGCAAAGACGACCATACCAGATTCCGGAGTCGCTCTCGCCGTCAGCGGATCCGGTCGAAGCGGAAATTGTCGGCGTAGCTTTTCGGCTTGAGCTTGGACTGGTGCGGCGTCTCGAGGACGAAGTCGATTCCGTACCGCTTGGCATAGGCTATCGCCTCCTCGCGAGTCTCGAAGCGCAATGTCACCTGCCCGAGCGTATCCCGCGAGCCCAGCCAGCCCATCAGCGGATCCGGCCGCTTGGCGTCCTGCGGGTCGAACCGAAGCACCCATTTCTTCGTATTCGCACGGCCGGACTGCATGGCGTTCCGGGCCGGTTTGTAAATGCGCGCGGTCGGCATAGGCGATCGTACTCTCGTCTGCTGCACCTGGTCGCCTGGACCCGGGGCCCGGTTGGTCGGAGTGGCAGGATTCGAACCTGCGACATCCAGCTCCCAAAGCTGGCGCTCTACCAGGCTGAGCTACACTCCGGGCCTGAATTCAGGCGGTGCCGGCTGAGATACACGAAGGGCCGGGCTGCGGCAAGCCGATGGAGCCGCATGCAATTCCGAGACTGCGCCGCCGCGCAAACCCCGGACGGGTCCCGCCCGGGCCGGGAACAGAAGCCGCCGAAACTTAATTGTTAGTTAAGGCGTTCACCCTAACGTAGCAATTAGGCTCGCCGAACATTCGAACGGGTCGCATGAAACTCGTAGGCACAGGCGGAGGCGTTTGGTGACGTGCTCTTTAGAAAAGGAGTGACGTCATGGTTCGATTTGCTTTCGCTTCAGCCGTCGCCGCTCTGACGGTCGGCCCCGTCTTTTCGGCGCATGCCCAGCAGGCCCCCGCCTGCATCAAGCGCGCCGATCTCCTTCAGCACCTCGCGAAACAGTATCAGGAAGCTCCCGCCGCCGTAGGCCTGGCCGACAACGGCTCGCTGCTCGAGGTTTTCGCCAGCAAGTCCGGCGAGACGTGGACGGTGACCGTGACAATGCCGAACGGCATCTCGTGCATGATCGCGACCGGCCAGCAATGGCAGGATCTGCCGCGCGTCGCCAAGCTCGAAGAGCCGACCTGATCGTTCTCCGCCGGCTGGCGGCGCCGGTCATTTCGCGCTGGCAAAGATCGGGTGCGTCACCCGGTCGCCCGGCTTGATCCCGAGACGGGCCGCAGTGCCCGCATTGAGCTCGAGCACGGCCCGCACTGGTCCCCGGGACGGAATGCCGGTTTCCGAGAACGGCACGGTCCGCTCCGCGATATTCACGATCCGGCCGTCGCGCGCGATGAACAGCATGTCGAGCGGGATGACCGTATTCCGCATCCACATCGCCACCGGCTGATCCGATTTGAAGTCGAACAGCATGCCGGCATTTGCCGGCATCGAGCGCCGGTGCATGAGTCCGAGCGAACGGCGCTCCGGCGTGTCGGCCACTTCGACCGAGAAGCTGTGCGCGCCCGAGGCGCTCCGGATGGTCAGCGTGGAGGTCGCGCCACCCTCCCCGGCGGCGGCGCCCCAGCCCGACGCGATCAGAAGAAGGAGCGCCGGCAGGACGTAGACGATGCGCTTCATGCCCGCTGAATATCGCAATTCGGGAGCGAGGGTAAACAGCGACGATCAGGCCGCAGCGCGGGCGACCAGCTCCAGGACGGCCGGGCGCACCGGCCCTTCGCGCGGCTGATCGGCAAGCATGGTGAACCAGTGCTCGGGGCGCGGCTCCGATCGCCGGCGGTTCCAGCTCAGCGAGCGCAGTACCGCCTCTGCTTCGACCGGCAGTCGCTCCGGGATTGCAAAGCCGTTCAACGTCGCCCACACGCCGCTCCAGCAGCGGGCCACGGACCAGGGATTGTAGCCGCCTCCGCCGAGCACCAGCAACCGCGGCGCCAGCCCGCGAACATCCTCGACGACCGACCACAGCGCGCGGTTGGACAACGCGAGGCCGCTCATCGGATCGTCGGCCAGGCCGTCGCAGCCGCATTGCAGCACCACGGCATCGGGCGCGAAATCCCGGGCCAGCGGCAGGATCACCTGCTGCGTCAGGAACCGGAGTTCGGAATCGTTGAATCCGGCCGGGACCGGCAGGTTGCGGGCATTGCCGCCGCCGCGATCGCTTGCGGCCCCTGTATAGGGCCAGCGGCCGTCCTCGTGGACCGACATGATCAGCACCCGCTCCTCGGCCGCCAGCGCCTCCTGGACGCCGTCGGCATGATGCGCGTCGACATCGACATAGACGACGCGCAGGCCCTGATCCAGGAAGGCCAGGATCGCCAGCGCCGGGTCGTTGAAATAGCAGAACCCGCTCGCCTGGTCCCGGCGGCCGTGATGCGTTCCGCCGGCTGGGGAATAGACAATGCCGCCGGCGCGGAGCGGCGATGCCGCCAGGATCGACCCTCCGCAGGCGGTCGCCGGACGGCGGAATACCTCGCCGAATACCGGATTGCCGTTGCGGCCGATGTTGTGGCGCCGGCTCGTTTCCTCATCGACGCGCTGCTCGGCCTCTGCGCGCATCAATGCCGCGATGTAGGCGGGATCGTGAAAGCGCGCGAGCTGCTCCGGAGTCGCCCGGGGGCTATCGACGAAGACCCGGTCCGGCAGCCAGCCCAGCGCACGGCACAGATCCATCACCGCCGACACCCGCGGTATGCCCAGCGGATGCTGCGGGCCGTAACGCGATTGCCGGTAGATCTCACTGCCGATGAAGAGCGGGCTCTGCAGCATCGTTGCAAGCTATCCGGCATCGGCGCGGAGTCAACCGCTCCGCCCTACTTTACCGCCTGGGTCTCGGTGTGCTCGACCTGTCGCGCCCACATCGCGGCGTAGATGCCGCCAGACGCGAGAAGGTCGGCATGCCGGCCGCGCTCCGCCACCTTCCCGTTCTCCAGCACGATGATCTCGTCGGCGTCCACAACCGTCGAAAGACGGTGCGCGATGGTCAGCGTCGTCACGCCTAGCGAGATCGTGCGCAGCGATTCCTGGATGCTCTTTTCGGTCCGGGTATCGAGCGCCGAGGTCGCCTCGTCGAACAGCAGGATCGGCGGTCGCTTGAGGATCGTTCGGGCGATCGCGACCCGCTGGCGCTCGCCGCCCGACAGCTTCAGGCCGCGCTCCCCGACCGGCGTCTGGTATTTGTCCGGAAGGCTCATGATGAAGTCGTGGATGCGCGCAAGCTTCGCCGCGGCCTCGACCTCCGCCGGGCTGGCGTCCGGTCGCCCGTAGGCGACGTTGTAGTAGATCGTGTCGTTGAACAGCACCGTATCCTGCGGGACGATGCCGATCGCGGCGCGAAGGCTCGCCTGCGTCACATCGCGGATGTCCTGACCGTCGATGCGGACTGCCCCCTCGTCCACGTCGTAGAAGCGGAACAGCAGGCGCGAGATCGTCGATTTGCCCGCACCGCTCGGACCGACGATCGCCACGGTCTTTCCTGCGGGCACTGTGAAGGTGAGATTCTTCAGGATCGGCCGGCGCGGATCGTAGCCGAAGGTCACGTTCTCGAACCGCACCTCCCCCCCGGCGACGCGCAGCGGCGTGGCGCCGGGTGGGTCCGGCACCTCGACATTGACCTCGAGGAGCTGGAACATCGCCTGCATGTCGATCAGCGACTGGCGCAGTTCGCGGTATACCATGCCGAGGAAATTGAGTGGCATGTAGAGCTGGATCAGATAGGCGTTCACCAGCACGAAATCGCCGAGCGTCATTCGGCCCTCGGTCACGCCCATGCCGGCGAGGATCATGATGACCGTGACGCCGACCGCGATGATGGCGCCCTGCCCCGCGTTGAGCAGAGACAGCGAGTTGGCGCTGCGGATGCCTGCCTTCTCATACGCGGTCAGGGCGCGGTCGAAGCGGCGCGCTTCATGCGCCTCGTTGCCGAAGTACTTGACCGTCTCGTAGTTGAGCAGGCTGTCGATCGCCTTGGTGTTTGCCTCGCTTTCCGCCTCGATCATCTGCCGGCGGAACTTGATCCGCCATTGCGTGATCGCCAGCGTGTACGCGACATAACCGACGATGGTGGCGAGCGTGATCGCGGCGAAGCGAATGTCGTAAAGCGTCCAAAGGACGATGCCGACCAGCGTGATCTCGAACACTGTCGGCACGATCTGGAACAGGAGATAGTGGAGCAGATTGTCGATGCCGTTGGTGCCGCGCTCGATCGCTCGCGACAGGCCGCCCGTCTGGCGCTCGAGATGGAAGCGAAGGGACAGGCGGTGCAGGTGCCGGAACGTCTCCAGCGCTACGACGTGGATCGCGTTCTGCGCGACCCTCGCGAACATCATCTCGCGCAGCTCGGTGAAGGCCGCGGCCACCATGCGTGCGCCGCCATAGGCGAGCAGCAGTCCGAGCGGCAGCACGATCGCGTCGGCGGGGCCGGTCAGCGCGTCAACCGACTTCTTGTAGATGATCGGGACGTAGACCGTCATGAGCTTGGCGGCAATCAGCAGAACGACCGACCCGATTACCCGGAAGCGGACCCCGGCTGGCCCCTTGATCCACAGATAGGGGAGCAGCCGGCGGACGACCGTCAGGTCGGGGCGGCGAGAGGCGGCAATGGTTGGGGCGGGGCCTGGATGACCGTGAGGCGACATGAGCGCCCCTTATATAGGCACCTGACGCAATTGCCGAAATCCCGTCTGCCGAAATTCCGGCTTCGCGGCCGGGCCTGCCTGTGCTGTAGTTCCGCCCGGATAACCGCGCCCGCCGGGTCGAAAGTTCGACGAAGATTTGGCTTCAGGCGCATCGCCCCGGAGAGGGTCCAACCGCAAACTGGCGTGAAACAGTGAAGCACTCCTAACAGAGTCCTGTATCTCAAAGGGTTAGGCGCTTCACGCAAGAGCGGCCGGGTACGGCTCCCCGGGCTGGGCGGCCAACAGCATTTCCTGCTGAAACGATGAAACACCCCGGCTGGTTGTCCGGACCGTCCCGCTTACCTAGGGTGCCGGACAGGAACAGCGTCGGGTACCGCCGCCGGGACCGGCAAGCTGCCCGGGCGCAAACACGGAGCCGATGAATGAGGGTAATGGCACCGGGCTTTCTCTTGGTGGCGCTGGTCTCGCTCGCGGCGCTCTCGCTTTATCTGTTCCTGACGCTCCGGGCGGCGCGGACGCGCGGCCGGCTCCGCATCGCGGCACCCGCCACCGGAGGCTCGCCCGAGTTCGAGCGCGCCCTCCGCATCCAGATGAACACGCTGGAGCAGCTGGTCCCCTTCATCGGCGCCCTGTGGCTGTGCGGGCTGTACCTGCAGCCGCTCTTTGCGGCTCTTGTCGGGGTGGCTTGGCTGGCCGGCCGGATTATGTACGCGGCCAGCTACGCCGCGGATCCGGCGAGACGCCACCCCGGCTTCATCATCGGAATGGTCGCCACCATGACCCTGATCGCCGGCGCCGTGGCAGGCATCGTCCTGACCTGGCTGGCCATGCCCTGACGCGCGCTAAGCGACATGGCGGCTGCGGCGTTCCATGATCTGCCGCCCCGCCACGCCAACGGCCAGGGCGATCCCGGCGAGCTTCGCGTAGATGGCATGCTCGGTGGTGACGCTCGCGAAGGCCGCGTCGAGCAGGCCGGGGAACAGCAGCAGCACACCGGCGGCCAGCGCCAGTATCCGCTCGACGACGCCAAGTCGCCGGAACAGCCAGTTCTGCGCGGCGATGGCGAGCGCGCCGATGCCGATCGCGGTCGTGGCGATGACAAGGACCACGTCGAGCACCGATCCCGATTTCGGCATCGACAGCAGGATGCCGACGCCCGCCGGATCGAGCACGAACACGAACGGCAACAGGAAGGCCGGCATCGTGTACTTCCACGACTGGAGAGTGGTCTTGTACGGATCGCCCCCGGTGATCGCGGCGGCGGCGAACGGCGACAGCGCCGTCGGCGGCGAGACCTCGGAGAGAACCGCGTAATAGAAGATGAACATGTGGGCTGCGAAATCGGGCACGCCGAGCTGGATCAGCGCCGGCGCCGCAATCACGGCGCAGATGATATAGGAGGCCGTGACCGGCACCGCGAGGCCGATGATCCAGACGATAAGCGAGGTGTAGACCGCGGTCAGCAGAAGGTTGCCGCCGGCATATGAGATGACGATAGCGCTGAACTTTAGGCCAAGGCCGGTAAGCGTGACGACGCCGACGATAATTCCGGCGGCGGCGCAGGTTGCAGCGACGTTGAGCATGCCGATCGAGCCGGCGGCCAGTGCCTGGACGAGACGCGGCGGAAAAAGGGCCGAATCGCGGCGCAGGAAGCTCACCGCCGCGGCAAGGATGATCGACCAGAACACCGAAGATTCGGGCGAGAAGCCCATCAGCATGAAGACGATGATCGAGACGAGCGAGGTGAAATGGAAGCCGTGCGACTTGGTCAGCGCCCACAGGCTTTCGCGTTTCTGGATCGTGACGTTGTGGATCCCGAACCGGCCTGCGTCGAGTTCCACCATCATGAAGAGCGCCATGTAATAGAAGCACGTCGGGATGACCGCCATCCGGATGACGTCGAGATACGATATCTTCAGGAACTCGGCGATGAGGAAGGCGGCGGCGCCGAGGACGGGTGGCGACAGGATCGCGCCGAGTCCGCCAGCAGCCAGCAGGCCGCCGGCGTCGTTCTTGCCGTAGCCAGCCTTGGCCAGCATCGGATAAGCGATCGAGCCAAGCGTCACCGTCGTCGCCACGCCCGAACCGGACGGACCGCCGAGCAGGAACGAGGCGAGCGTCACGGCGCGGCCGGCGCTGGTCGGCTTGCCACCCATCAGGTTGAACGAGAAGTTGATGAAGAACTGCCCCGCGCCCGAGTGCTGCAGGATCGCGCCGAAGATCGTAAAGAGAATGATGAGCGTCGAAGAGACGTCGATGGCCGGCCCGAAAATCCCTTCGAGCGTGATGTAGAGCTGGCCGGTCAGTCGGTCGATGTCGTAGCCGCGATGCGTCCATGGCGCAGGCAGGTACGGGCCGAACAGAGCATAAAGCAGGAATACGATGGCCACGCCCGGCATGATCCAGCCGGTGCTGCGTCGCGCCGCCTCGAGCACGAGCAGGATGAAGACGACGCCGAAGACGACGTCGGTCTGATTAGGCAGGGTCGAACGGTCGGCGAGCTCCTCGCCGCCGAGAATCAGGTACGCGACCGTAGCCACCGAGATCAGCGCTGCGGCGATGTCCCAGAGCTGGAGCCGGTGCCTGAAGCGCGGGGCCGTCGGGAAGATCAGGTAGATCAGGAACAGGGCGAAGCCCACATGCACCGGCCGGAGCACCTGGGCGCGAACGATGTCGTAGGCGGCATAGAGGTGGAAGCAGGTCATCGCAACCGCTACGGCAATCACGAAATGCGCAAGCCAGCCGGTGTACCGGTTGGTGATGCCCTCTTCCGCAGCAACGAATTCCTCGGCCTTCTTCAGCGCCTCTTCGGTGACCGCCTCGTTCGCCGAAGCGGCGTTCTCCGGTTGTGTCGCCATCTAGCCTCTCTCGCCCCGCCCGCGCCGCCGCTCCGGCGGCAGCCTTCCGGTTCTTCTTGCCGATGTGTTTAAACGAACGCCCCGCTCCAGGTCCGCTGGAACGGGGCGTCAAGTGAATACCGTGCGACCCGCCCGGTCGGTCGCCCTCTAGTTGGTCAGCTTGATGCCCTTCTCGGCGAAGTACTTGATCGCGCCGGGATGGAACGGAACCGGCGAATTCGACTGCTTCTGGTTTTCCAGCAGCACCTCGGCGGCCGATTTGTGAACGGCCACCCATTCCGCCTTGTGCTCGAAGATGGTCTTGACGATGTTGTAGGCGGTCTGGTCGTCCATCTTCTCGTTGACGACGAGGATGTTCCAGACATTGGCCTGGTGGTTGTCCTTGTCCTGCTGGGGATAGGATCCGGCCTTGATTACGCCCGGCGAATAGAGCGGGCCGTACTTGGCGTTCATCTTGGCGATGGTGTCGGCGTGATCGATCAACCTGATCTGGACGCCCGGTGTCGCGCCGAGATCGGTCACCGCCGATGTCGGCACGCCGCCTACCCAGAAGTACGCGTCAATCTTGCGGTCCTTGAGGGCATTGGTGGACTCGGCGACGCCGAGCCGCTCGCGGGTCATGTCCTTGTCCTTATCCAGGCCGGCGGCCTCGATCACGCGGAAGGCCATGACTTCGGTAGCGCTGCCCTGCGAGCCGGTCGACACGCGCTTGCCCTTGAGATCGGTCATTTTGCCGATACCGGTGCCTTCGACAGTCACGACATGCATGCGGTTCGGATAGAGCACGGCAAGCGTCTTCTGAGGGACCTTGTTGCCGCGAAACTTGTCCTGGCCTTTCTGCGCGTCAAGGCTCGCGTCGGCCATGGTGAATGCTATGTCAGCCTTGCCCGCACCGATCAGCTTGAGATTGTCGACGGAGCCGCCGGTCACTTCGGCGGTCGCCTGCCAGCCCGGAACGTACTTGGTCAGAAGATTTGCCAGGCCGCCGCCCAGCGGATAGTACACGCCACCCGTACCGCCCGTGACGATCGACAGGTTCTGCTGCTGCGCGGACGCGCTCGTGGCCAGGCCGAGCCCGGCCAGCAGCATGACGCTCCACATCAAACGCTTCATCTAGTACCCTCCCTAAACAGGCCAAAATCGCGGCAGCTCTTCATGGCCGCCGCAGGCGAAGGCTCGACTATATATTCTCAGTGCTGACGTATCCACCCGTGATCGCGGAGGCCGGCTCCGAGCGGGACAGCCGCGGCGAAAGGCCGGATTCGTGACACTTCTTCCTCGTCTACCTCGTTTTTTCTACCGCTCGATCGTCCCCGCTGTCGTCTCTATCCTGCTGGGCCATTTCTCCGCCCTCGCTCAGCCGGCAATGCCCGCCCTCCCGTCCTGGACGTCCCCACTGGCACGCGACCACCCTCTGGCCGGTCGAGTTTTCAGGCCGGCGGACGGCCACGCGGCCGATCCCGAGCAGCTCGTACGCGATGCGACCCGCACCCCCTTTGTCCTGCTCGGCGAGAAGCACGACAATGCCGACCACCACGCCCTGCAGGCTTGGGTGATCCGTGCGATGGCCGCGGCCGGCCGTCGGCCGGCCGTGGCAATGGAGATGCTGACCGCGGATCAGGCGCCTGCCCTCGCCCGGTACATTGCCGACCCGCAGGCGAGCGCGGCGGGATTTGGCAGGGCGGTCGGGTGGCAGGGCTGGCCCGACTGGTCGATCTACCAACCGATCGCCGAAGCCGCGCTCGGCGCACGACTGCCCATCGTCGCCGCCGATCTCGCCGCGGCGACGCGGCGCGCGATCGGACGCGGCAATCTTGCATCCCTGCCCGACGACGTGACGGGACGGCTTGGGCTGATGACCGGATACGATTCACAGCAGGCCCAGTCGCTGGCCCAGGAGCTGCGCGACAGCCACTGCGGACACCTTCCGGAGGCGGCGCTGGCCGGCATGTCCGATGTGCAGCGGGCTCGCGACGCGCACATGGCCGCGGCGATGGTCGACGCTGCCGCGCAACCCGGGATCGCCGGCGCGGTGCTGATCGCCGGTGCGGGCCACGTCCGCCGCGACCGCGGCGTGCCGTGGCATCTCGCACGCATGGAGCCCGGACGGGCGGTGTTGTCCATCGCCTTCCGCGAGGTCGACGACGGCAGGAGCGATGCCGCCGAGTACGTCACGTCGGGCCTGTTCGACTATGTCTGGTTCACGCCGCGCCGCGATAACGAGGATCCTTGCGCCCGGTTCGAGGAACAGCTGCGGCGACTGCGCCGACCTTGAGAACCGTGCCGGCGCCATTTAACTTTGAGCTGCAAAGCAGGAGAGAGTCATCATGCAGATGGCCGGCGAGTATCGGATTCCCGCAGCGCGCGACGTGGTCTGGCGCGGCCTCAATGACCCGGACGTGCTCCGGCAATGCATTCCCGGTTGCGAGAGCATCGAGAAGGTCTCGGACACCGAATTCACCGCGCGCGTCTTGCTCGCGGTGGGGCCGGTGAAGGCGAGATTCAACGGTCGCGTCGCCCTCGCCGAGCTCGTTCCGCCAGAAAGCTACACGATCACCGGCGAAGGCCAAGGCGGCGTCGCCGGATTCGGCAAGGGGTCGGCAAAGGTCCGGCTCGATGCGGCGACCGCCCAGGAGACGGTTCTGCACTATGAGGCGCAGTCGACGGTCGGCGGCAAGCTGGCACAAGTAGGCTCGCGCCTGGTCGATGCGACCGCGAAGAAGCTCGCCGACGAGTTCTTCAGCCGGTTCGTGACGGTGGTTGCCCAGCCCGCGGCCGAAGTGCTCCCCCCGCCTCCCGAGACGGCCGAAATGTCGCGTGCAGGCGAGCGGGAGCCGCTTGTCCCCGAGCGGTCCGCAGCCCGCCCGGCGCTTTCGCCGTTCATATGGGTTCCGGCACTGATCGCAGCGATCGGCATATTGCTCTGGGTGGTTACACGGTAGTGACTGCCTCGGCTGCCCTTGACGCGCCTGAGCAAGGGCGAGAGACTTGATCCAATTGCGCGTTATCGACGCGAATCAAGAAATTCTGGGAGGTGCACATGACGCAGGTGTCGATGACCATCAACGGCAAGCCGGCATCGGCAGACGTCGAAAGCCGCACGCTGCTGGTTCAGTTGCTGCGCGAAAAACTTGGTCTGACCGGGACGCATGTCGGCTGCGACACCAGCCAGTGCGGCGCGTGCGTCGTGCATGTCAACGGCCACTCGGTGAAGAGCTGCACAATCCTCGCCGTGCAGTGCCAGGGCGCGGATGTCACGACGGTCGAGGGCCTCGCTACGGACGGCACGCTCCATCCGATGCAGGAGGCATTCCGCGACAATCACGGCCTGCAATGCGGGTTCTGCACGCCCGGCATGCTCATGAGCGCGCTCGATCTCGTGCAGCAGAATCCGGACCCGAGCGAACGCGAGATTCGCGAATGGCTCGAAGGCAATCTCTGCCGCTGCACGGGCTATCACAACATCGTCAAGTCCATCCAGGCCGGCGCCGCCGCGATGCGCGGTGTGCGTGCCGCAGCGGAATGAGGTGAGCCATGTCACCCCGTCATGACGGAATCGGTGCTTCGGTCCGCCGCAAAGAGGACCTCCGCTTTCTGACCGGCCGCGGCATGTATGTCGATGACGTCGCGCGACCCGGCCAGCTCTACGCCTACATCCTGCGTTCGCCGCACCCGCATGCCGAGATCGCACGGCTCGATACGAGCAAGGCCGCCAAGGCGAGCGGCGTCATTGCCGTATTCACGGGCGCGGATATGGAAAAGGACAATGTCGGCGGCCTGCCGTGCGGCTGGGCGATCAAGTCCAAGGACGGCAGCCCGATGAAGGAGCCGCCGCATCCGCCGCTTGCCATCGGACGCGTACGCCATGTCGGCGATCAGGTCGCCGTCGTCATCGCCGAAACCTACGCGGCGGCGAAGGACGCCGCCGAGTTGATCGAGGTCGACTATCGGCCGCTGCCCGCTGTCGCCTCGATCGCCGATGCGATCAAACCCGGGGCGCCGCAGATCTGGGACATCGCCCCCGGCAACACCTGCTACGACTGGGAGATCGGCGACAAGGGAGCCACCGACGTTGCGTTCAGGAATGCGCACAAGGTCGCGCGCATCGAGCTGGTCAACAACCGCCTCATTCCGAACGCGATGGAGCCGCGGGCGGCAATCGGCGATTTCGACCCGGCTTCGGGCGACTTCACGCTCTACACGACCAGTCAGAACCCGCACGTCATCCGCCTGTTGATGGGCGCGTTCGTCCTGCACATTCCCGAGAGCAAGTTGCGCGTCTATGCGCCGGATGTCGGCGGCGGCTTCGGCTCCAAGATCTATCACTACGCCGAAGAGGCGATCGTCACCTGGGCGGCAGGCAAGGTGAAGCGCCCGGTGAGGTGGACGGCGGAGCGCGCCGAATCCTTCATGTCCGACGCGCACGGCCGCGATCACGTCACCACCGCCGAACTGGCGCTGGACAAGGATGGCAGGTTTCTTGGATTGCGCGTCTCGACGAACGCCAATCTCGGGGCCTATCTGTCGACGTTCTCGACCTGCATCCCGACCTATCTCTACGCGACGCTGCTCGCGGGCGTGTACACGACGCCGGCGATCTACTGCGAGGTGCGCGCGGTCTTCACCAACACCGTGCCGGTCGATGCCTATCGCGGTGCCGGGCGGCCGGAAGCAACGTATCTGCTCGAGCGCCTCGTCGATGTCGCCGCGCGCGAGATGAACATGGATCGGGTGGAGATCCGCCGAAAGAATTTCATTCCCAACGATGCCTTCCCCTATCAGACGCCGGTCGCGCTGCAATATGACAGCGGCAACTATCACGCGACGCTCGATCAGGCCTTGGCGACATCCGATTGGGCGGGTTTCGCGAGGCGGCGCGACGAGGCCAGGCGGCGCGGCAAGCTGCGCGGGATCGGGGTTTCGACCTATATCGAGGCCTGCGGCATCGCGCCATCGAACATTGCGGGCGCGCTCGGGGCCCGCGCCGGGCTGTTCGAGAGCGCGGAGGTCCGCGTGCATCCGACCGGCACCGTTACGGTCTTCACTGGCTGCCACAGCCACGGCCAGGGCCACGAGACGACCTACGCGCAACTCGTAGCGGAGGGGCTCGGCATTCCCATCGACAGCGTCGAGGTCGTTCACGGCGACACTGCCAAGATTCCGTTCGGCATGGGAACCTATGGGTCGCGCTCGCTCGCGGTCGGCGGCTCGGCGATCGTCAAGGCGATGGACAAGGTGATCCGCAAGGGCAAGAAGATCGCGGCCCACCTGCTCGAGGCGGCGGAAGCCGATATCGAGTTCAAGGACGGCAAATTCACCGTCGCCGGCACCGACAAGAGCAAGGCGCTCGTCGACATCTCGCTCGCGGCATACGTGCCGCACAACTATCCGCTGGAAGAGCTCGAGCCCGGTCTCGACGAGACGGCATTCTACGACCCGAAGAATTTCACGTTCCCCGCCGGCTGCCACATCGCCGAGGTGGAGATCGATCCGGATACCGGCATCACCGAGGTCGTCAATTTCACCGCAGTCGACGATGTCGGGCGCGTCATCAATCCGATGATCGTCGAGGGCCAGGTACAGGGCGGCGTCGCGCAGGGCATCGGCCAGGCGCTGCTCGAATCCTGCGTCTACGACGAGAACGGCCAGCTGCTGACCGGCTCGATGATGGATTACACGATGCCGCGCGCGAGCGACATTCCGTCGATCGGCGTGGCGACGCATACGACGCTGTGCACGCACAACCCGCTCGGCGTGAAGGGCTGCGGGGAGGTCGGCTCCATCGGCTCGCCTCCGGCGGTGATCAACGCCATCATCGATGCGCTGTCGCCTTATGGCGTGCGCGAGATCGACATGCCGGCAACACCGCAACGCATCTGGCAGACCATCCGGAACGCGCAACCGGCACAGGCCGCGGAATAAGGGAGAGCCCCATGTATGATTTCGCCTATCATCGTCCGGCCAGCCTTGCCGACGCGGCGCGCCTTGCAAAGGGCGCCGAAGCCAAGCTGATCGCCGGCGGCATGACCCTGATCCCGACCTTGAAGCAGCGCCTGGCGCAGCCTTCCGAAGTCGTAGACCTCGGCGGACTCACGGATCTGGCCGGCATCAGGATCGAGAGCGGTCGTATCGTCATCGGTGCGCTCACGCCGCATGCGCAGGTCGCCAGTTCCCCCGATGTGCAGAAGGCGATTCCCGCCCTTGCCCATCTCGCCGACGGGATCGGCGATCCGCAGGTGCGCAACCGCGGCACAATCGGCGGGTCCCTGGCCAACAACGATCCCGCCGCGGATTATCCTGCCGGGGCTCTCGGCCTAGGCGCCACGATCCAGACCAATGAACGCGCCATTCCGGCGGACGAGTATTTCAAGGGGATGTTCGAGACGGCGCTGAAGGAAGGCGAGATTATCACCGCGGTCAGCTTTCCCGTCCCGGAAAGAGCCGGCTACGCCAAGTTCCCGAACCCCGCCTCGCGATATGCCGTGATCGGCGTGTTCGTGTCGAAGGGTCCGCAGGGCGTGCGCGTCGCGGTTACAGGTGCCGGCAACGGCGTGTTCCGCGTCAAGGCAATGGAAGACGCGCTGGGCCGCAGCTGGTCAGCCGATGCTCTCAAGGGGTTGGCTGTGCCGGCAGACCAATGCAACGGCGATATCCACGCCTCGAGCGAGTATCGTGCGCACCTGATCGGTGTCATGGCGAAGCGCGCGGTTCAGGCGGCGGGGTAATGCCCCCGCCGGCCTGAGTTACGCCGGCATCATCGCGAGCTGCGAGAGCGCTTCGACGCGCTTGGCGGCCTGCGGAAATTTCTCGGCAATGTATTTCGCAGTCGCCGCATTCACGGCCCACCACGGACCGGGATCGCCGCCGCCGCGCATGCCGGCCTCGAGCGCCTCGAGGAAAGCGCCGCCGCGGTCATAAACCTCGACCTGACCGGTATGGGGCTTGACCAGGTGGAAGCCCTTTGGCGCCAGTGGCGCCACGGGTGGTGCGCCCTCGGCTTTCTTCGCGTCGGCCTTCTTCGCATCCGCCTTCCTGGATTCAGGTTTCCTCTTGCCGCCGAGCAGAGCCCTCAACTTCGGCAGCTCGTGCGCAGCGATCCTGAACGAACGGCCGGCCGGCTCGACATCGACCCAGGGTGCGTCGAGGTCATAGAGATAGCGCCCGATTCCCCAGCGCACGGCGGCGCGCTTGAACGCGTCGGAGAGCGCGCCCTTCTCCGCCTCAAAATCGGTATCGCCCGCCCCGTCCGCCTTCCATATCCACTCGTCGCCGATCTTGATGCCGATCTCACATACCGTCTTTCCCGTCGCGTGCGGGTAGCGGCTCTGCCAGTTCTCCGGACCGCACACCTCGTCGAGGCGCTCCATCACGTCGCGCGCATCGATGTACGCGAGCGCCATTCCGCGATTCCTGTCCGCGCTCGTCGATCCTACCCGCCAGCTCACGCGCTCGGCCGGAAAAGGGGCTGTCAGTGCTTTGATGTCGATCATCTGGCCACTCCATCTTCATCTGCTTCGGGGCGGCCGCTTCGTAGAGCGGACATTGCCCGCCGTTCACGTCGCGGCAATACAGGTAGGGCGGAAACTCGTCCCACGCCCCGCCGGTCACGAACCCGAACCCCTCCAGCCGCTTGTGCCGGATGCACATCCAGCGCCACGGTGGGTCGTTCCTGTTCGACTTGTGAAGGTTCTTGCAGTTCTCGCAATAGGTCGGTTCAGGCGGCATCGGCCGGTTCCAGCGCACTCGGCTGCTTCCCGCCCTTGTCGTCCGGTTCCAGGCCAGGCAGCACCTGCTGCGCGGTCGCCGCCGGCATGGCGCTGTCGGCAACCTGCTGCAGATCGCGGATGATGGCCGTCAGGGTTTCATGGAATTCTTGCGAAAGGGTCTCGCCGCGAAGCAGACGCGCAAGCTCGAGCGTATCGTTCCGGATGTAATCCAGACGCCGCGTCACTTCGGCCGCGATGTAGAGACGATCGGTCATCGCTGGTTCTCCGCGAGCTGGGGCGCGTCGGTAACCGCGGCGTCGAGGCCATTGAGCCAGTCATCGAGCTGTAGCCAGAGGCGGTGTCCATCGCTGTCGAAGCGGCGCTGCAGCGGCGGGATGCTGTCGCGCGCCGCGCGGATGCGGTCGCGCTCCGCCTTCACGCGCTCGATCGACTCAGTCAGCGCCGCGCGTAGACTGTCGAGGTGGTCCTGCGGATGGGGCTCGTGCCCCGTCGGATTTACGCGCGGTGCAAGGAAAGCCGTCGTGCTCACGGGTCAACGTCCTGCAATGTCGACCCAGTAAATAGGAATTTTCCTACTTACATTCAACAGGAATAAGCCTACTGCCGCGCTTGCCGGCCAGGCGAACGAACAAGCTTTACAGTATTCGCGAGCCGAAACCTGAGGATGGTTGCCCGATCATCGGCGATTGTATTTGCCGACGACGACGTGAACCTGCGGCCACTCGCTCTTGCTGGCCTGAAACTCGCGTTCCGGATTGAACTGCTTGAGCTTCCAGTGCCGATCGCTCCACCCCACCAGATGCTTGATCATAGCGACCAGCTCGCGATCGCCGCCCTGCTTGATCAGCAGCACGTCGTCGCCGCGCAGCGCCGGCAGCGCTGGATGCACGAAAACCATGTCGCCGTGCCGGTAGGCGGGCTCCATGGAGTCACCGATCACATAGACCGCGAACGCCTTTGGTACGTTCCTGAGTGGTCGAGGCCGCGGCACCCAGTCGATCGGGTCGGGCGTCACCTGAAGGCCGCTGGGTCCGCCTTCCGCACCCGCATAGACCGGCAGGTCGTACGGATCCAAGGGCTCGAATGTTGGCCGCGCCGCAAGACCGGCATGAGGGGTCAAACGCTCCGGCGGCTCGAGCTGACCATCCAGACCGCGCAGCAGCGGCTCTTCGACCTGAAGGATTGCGGCCAGAGCCGGGCGAATCTTTTCAGGCAGGTCGCGCGGCACACCGCGTTCGAGGAACTGTTGCAGGTAAGCGTGATTGCGTCCGAGCTTGAGTGAAATGTCGGCGAGGCTGAGCCCCAGATCGCTCACGCGCCGACGGACCAGCTGGCGCACGCGGTCTTGGAGAAGAGGCTCGGGCATGACGGACTCCGGGACGCAATGGCGCAACCATAGGGATTCGCCTGCGAGTCGGTCAAACGAATCCTACGCAACGTAGGATAATTCCTCTGATTGCGACGGCGGCGCACGCGTATGTACCTTCTCGAGCGGTTAGACAGCGCATCTAATTAAGACTTTCAGAATTGATCTCTACGCTATTGAAACGACTTGGCTATGATCGAAGTGGCGGCGACGTCGTCTGTCGCGTAACATCGAGATCCTGAATCGCGCGGATCATGCTAGGACCCGCCGAACAGTCCGACTACAGACCATGCCGCAAGAGCTATCTCATGGCCCATGAGCGATCCTCCGCCACGCTTCGTGTACCGGCATCCGTGGATGAGATGCTGAGCATCATGGCGAAGGGCGACTATGTCGCCGACCGCAGCCTTGCCACGGCCGTGTTCCTAGCCTTGCGCCTCAGCCGCCCGCTGTTCCTGGAAGGCGAGGCCGGAGTCGGCAAGACCGAGATCGCCAAGGTGCTCTCCGCCACGCTTGGCCGGAGGCTGATCCGATTGCAATGCTACGAAGGGCTCGACGTCGCCGCCGCTGTCTATGAATGGAATTATGCGCGCCAGATGGTCGAAATCCGGCTGGCGGAGGCGACGCAGGCAAGCCGTGAAACGCTCGAGGAGACGATCTTCTCCGACCGGTTCCTGATTCGCCGACCGCTGTTGCAGGCGCTCGAACCGGATCCGGCCGGTCCGCCGGTGCTGCTGATCGACGAGCTGGATCGTGCCGACGAGCCGTTCGAGGCCTATCTGCTCGAGGTGCTGAGCGACTATCAGATCACCATTCCCGAGCTGGGCACGATCAAGGCGCCCGCACCGCCGATTACCGTCATCACCTCGAACCGCACGCGCGAAATTCACGACGCGCTCAAACGGCGCTGCTACTACTACTGGGTGGACTATCCGGACATGGCGCGCGAACTGGAGATCCTGCGCATCAAGGTACCCGGCGCCGCCGCCGATCTGTCCCGCCAGATCGTCGGCTTCGTTCAGAGCCTGCGCGGCCAGGAACTGTTCAAGCCGCCGGGTGTGGCGGAGACGATCGACTGGGCCCGCGCCGTGGTCGAGTTGGACCGGCTGGCGCTCGATCCGGCGACCATCAACGACACGCTCGGCGCCTTGCTGAAGTACCAGGACGATATCGTCCGTATCAGAGGCGGCGAAGGTGCGCGCCTGCTTGCACAGGTCCAGGCGGAGCTCGCCACCGCCCCCGCGCCATGAACACCGATCCGGCCGAGGGCGGTGCCCTCCTCGCCAACATCATGCATTTCGCGCGCATCCTGCGCGGCGCCGGTCTGCCCATCGGCCCCGGCCGCGTACTCGAAGCGGCTCGCGCCGTACAGGCAACCGGACTCACGCATCGCGGAGATTTCTACTGGACGCTTCATGCCGTCTTCGTCAACCGGCACGATCAGCATGATCTATTCGACCAGGCCTTTCGCCTTTTCTGGCGCGACCCGCAGGTGATCGAGCGCATGATGGCGCTTCTGCTGCCGCAGGCGAGAACTGAAAACTCGCAGAAGCAGCCGCAGTTGAGCCGTCGCCTTGCCGACGCTCTCCAGGCGGATGCTCCGCCCCGCCCGCGCCCGCCGCAAGAATCCGAGGAGCGCATGGACGCGGCAATGAGCTTCTCCGAGAGCGAAGTCTTGCAGCGCAAGGATTTCGAGCAGATGTCCGCAGCCGAGATCCAGGAGGCGAAGCTCATGCTTGCGCAGTTGCGGCTGCCGATCGGCGAGGTCGCGACACGCAGATTTCAGCCGCACCAGGCCGGCACCCGGGCGGATTTGCGTGCGACGCTGCGCGCGACGGCGCGCTCCGGCGGGGACGTGATCGCCCTGCGGTTTCGCGAGCGCCGCCGACGCCCTCCGCCGCTGGTCGTGCTGTGCGACATCTCCGGCTCGATGGAGCGCTATTCGCGCATGCTGCTGCACTTCCTGCACGCGATCGCCAACGACCGCGATCGCGTTCAGACGTTCCTGTTCGGCACGCGGCTGACCAACATCACCCGGCAACTGCGCGACAAGGATGTCGACCGTGCCCTGGCAAAGGTCGCAGCGGCAGTCGAGGACTGGTCCGGCGGGACACGGATCGGCCGCTGCCTCGCGGATTTCAACCTCCATTGGGCGCGGCGCGTGCTCGGCCAGAACGCGGTGGTGCTGTTCATAAGCGACGGCCTTGACCGCGATGCCGGCGCCGGCCTTGCCCGCGAGATGGAGCGGCTCGCCAAGTCTTGCCGCCGGCTGGTCTGGCTCAATCCGCTGTTGCGCTACGCCGCTTTCGAGCCAAAATCGCTTGGCATGCAGGCGATTTTGCCGCATGTGGACGACTTCCGCCCGGCGCACAATATCGAGGGTCTGAAGGATCTCGTCAGGACGCTTGCCGAGGCACCGGAACGGCCCGGACTCCGCGCCCGCAAACGAATGACCGCCGCATGAACGACAACGACGACGTACTGGGACAGGCTGCACGATGGCGTGACTCCGGCAAAGGTGTCGCAATCGCCACTGTGGTCTCGACCTGGGGCTCGAGCCCCCGCCCGGTCGGCAGCCAGCTGGCGCTCGACGGCGAGGGGAACTTCGTCGGCTCGGTATCGGGCGGCTGCATCGAAGGCGCGGTCATCAAGGAAGGCCTCGACGCCATTGCATCCGGCCAGCCGCGCCTGCTCGAGTTCGGCGTCTCCAACGAGCAGGCTTGGGAAGTCGGGCTCGCCTGCGGCGGCAAGGTCCAGGTCTACGTCGAGCCGGTCGAATGAGGCGGGACCTTTTGAGCGAACTTCTCGCCGCGCGCGCGGCCGGCCGGCCGGTTGCGCTTGCGACGAACTTGCGCAGCGGCCAACAGCGACTCATTTTCGCCGACGAGACGAGGGGCGATCTGTGCCTCGACATCGATATGATTGTGGCGGCGGGAGAGGCCCTCAAGGCCGATCGCAACGTGACCCTGAAGACGCCCGCCGGCGACGTCTTCGTCCACGTCCAAAATCCGCCACCGCGCATGTTCCTCATCGGCGCCGTCCACATCGCCCAGCCCCTCGCCCGGATCGCCGGAATGGCCGGATACGGCGTGACGGTGGTCGACCCGCGCCGGAGCTTCGCCGGCGGCGGGCGCTTCGAAGGCATCGACGTGACGGGCGAATGGCCGGATGAGGCGCTTCTGCGCCTCAAGCCGGACATGCGCAGCGCCGTCGTGACACTGACCCACGATCCCAAGCTGGACGACGCGGCGCTTGAGGTGGCTCTGCGATCGCCGGCCTTCTACATCGGCTCGCTCGGCAGCAGAAAGACGCATGCGGCGAGGCTCGAGCGCCTTCGCCGCGCCGGGTTCTCCGACGGCGAGCTTGGACGCATCCATGGTCCTGTCGGTCTCCCGATCGGCGCGATCTCGCCGGCGGAGATCGCGATCTCGATCATGGCGCAGATCACGCAGACCCGCCGCCGCGCGGAGGGCACATGAAGTTCGGCGAGGTCCCGGTCGAGGAAGCGTCGGGCGCCATTCTGGCACATACGCTCCGGCTGGGCGCCGCCACCCTCAAGAAGGGGCGTGTGCTGTCGCCTGCGGACGTCGAAACACTTTCGCGCGCCGGCATCCGCATGATCACCGCGGCCCGGATCGAGCCGGGCGACGTCCCGGAGGACGAGGCCGCGGCGGAAATCGCCCGCGCGCTCGCGGGTGACGGGCTGGTTGTCAGCGCCGCGTTCACCGGGCGCACAAATCTGTATGCGGCCGGCGGTGGAATCGCGATCGTCGATGCGGCACGTCTTGAACGGATCAACCTGGTCGACGAGGCGATCACGGTTGCGACCGTCGCGCCCTATGCCCTGCTCGGCGCACGTCAGATGGTCGCGACGGTCAAGGTGATCCCGTTCGCGGCACCGGCCACAGCGGTCGAGGCGTGCCGGAGCATTGCCGCGGAACAGTCGCCGCTGCTGCGCGTCGCCTCGTTGAAGAGCAAGAGGATCGGCCTCGTCCAGTCGCGCCTACCCGGTACCAAGCCAGGGGTGCTCGACAAGACGGTCGCGACGACGCGTGCCCGCGTCGCCGCACTCGGCAGCGAGCTTGCGACGGATGTCGTGTGCGATCACGACCAGACTTCCGTAAGCGCCGCGATCCACGCGCTGCGCGACCGCGGCTGCGAGCTGGTGCTGGTCCTTGGAGCCTCCGCGATCGTCGATCGCCGCGACGCGATACCCGCAGCGATCGAGCAATCCGGCGGCTCGATCGTCCATTTCGGCATGCCGGTGGATCCCGGCAATCTCCTGCTGCTCGGGCAGATCGGGACGACACCCGTGGTCGGTTTGCCAAGTTGCGCGCGCTCACCGAAGCTCAACGGCTTCGACTGGGTCCTGCAGCGGCTGCTGGCCGATGTGCCGGTATCGCGTGCCGAAATCATGCGGATGGGCGTGGGCGGCCTGCTCACCGAGATCGCGACGCGTCCACTGCCGCGACAGACCGCGGCCCCGGAGCCCGATGCCGTGCCCCGCGCGCCACGCATCGCCGCCATCATTCTCGCGGCGGGCCGGTCGAGCCGCATGGCGCCGGCCAACAAGCTGCTCACCGAAATCGACGGCCGCAGGATGGTCGAGCGGGCGATCGATGCGGCGCTGGCCTCGCAGGCGCGCCCCGTCATCGTCGTGACCGGCCACGATGCGGCACGCGTGCGCGATGCGCTGGGGAAGCGCGACGTCGCCGTGGTCGAGAATGCGGACTTTGCCGAGGGGCTCGCCGCATCGATCCGTACCGGCCTTGCAGCCCTTCCGCCCGATATCGACGGGGCAGTCTTCGTCCTCGCTGACATGCCGCGGGTCTCGGCGGCGCATATCGACCGGCTGATCGCGGCATTCAATCCCGTCGAGAGCCGCGCCATCTGCGTGCCGACGCACCGCGCCAAGCGCGGCAATCCCGTCCTGTGGGCTGCGCGCTTCTTCCCCGAGATGCGTGCCCTGGCCGGCGATGCCGGCGCGCGCGTCCTGCTCGGCGAGCATGCCGACCAGGTCTGCGAGGTGGAGATGGCCGACGACGGCGTTCTGATCGACGTCGACACGCCCGAGGCGCTGGCCGCCATGCGGGCACAGAACGCGAAGGCGTCGGCATGAGCCTCGATCTCGCCGCCGTGCGGGCGCAGTTCCCGATCCTGAACCGCCACATCGGCGACGCGCCATTGCATTACCTCGACAATGCCGCCACCGCCCAGACCCCCGAGTCCGTGCTGGAAGCCGTGCGCCGTTTCGAGAGTTCCTCGCGCGCCAATGTGCTCCGCGGCGTCCACCAGCTCGCCGAGGAAGCGACCGCGGACTATGCCCGGGCGCGCGAGTCCGTGGCACGCTATCTGAACGTCCCGGCGGGCGAGGTCGTTTTCACCGGAGGAACGACAGCTGCCATAAATCTCGTGGCCCGCGGGTTCGGCGACACGCTTCAGCCGGGCGACGAGGTCGTGATCTCAGAGCTCGAGCACCACAGCAATATCGTGCCATGGCAGATGCTGCGCGAACGGCACGGGATCGTCCTCAAGGCGTTGCCGGTGACAGACGAGGGCCGGCTCGACCTCGATTCCATTGAGCGCGTCGTCACCAGCCGTTGCCGCCTGATCGCGATAGCACATGCATCGAACGTCACCGGTGCCGTTACTCCGGTCGAGCGGATCGTCA
This sequence comes from Alphaproteobacteria bacterium, assembly GCA_041690495.1. Classification (GTDB taxonomy): domain Bacteria; phylum Pseudomonadota; class Alphaproteobacteria; order CACIAM-22H2; family CACIAM-22H2; genus DATAAP01. Next base: position 88,222 of record JAWLHE010000005.1, read on the forward strand.
ACGCCGCGCGTGCAGTGGGCGCGAAGGTGCTGCTCGACGGCGCGCAACGCACACCGCACGGACCCGTGGACATTCCGGCGCTCGGCGTCGATTTCTACGCCTTCTCCGGTCACAAGATGTTCGCCCCGCACGGTATCGGGGTTCTATGGGCGCGCCGGGCCCTTCTCGAATCGATGCCGCCGGTTTTCGGCGGCGGCGAGATGATCCGCACCGTTACGCTCGAGAGCACCATCTATGCCGCCCCGCCCCACAAGTTCGAGGCGGGAACGCCGCCAATCGCACAGGCGATCGGCCTCGGCGCGGCGACGGATTGGCTGATGGGCATGGACTGGCCGGCAGTATCGGCGCACGAGCTGCGCCTGACACAACGCATTCTTGACGGATTGCCCTCACGAGCGCGCATCGTCGGGCCGGCCGGCCTGCAGGAGCGCATGCCGGTCATCTCGTTCGCAATTCCCGGCCTTCACCCTCACGATATCTGCCAGATTCTGGACAGGCGAGGCGTGGCGCTCCGCGGCGGACACCATTGCGCGCAACCGCTCATGGACCGGCTCGATCTTGCCGGAACGACCCGCGCGAGCCTCGCGCTGTACAACGACGACGATGACGTCGACGCGTTGATCGACGGGCTCGACGCTGCGGTTCACCGCCTCACCCGCGCATGAAGGACGAACTCTACCAGCAGGCGATCCTCGCGCACGCAGACGCTGCGGTCCGCGCCGGCCGGATCGACGCGCCCGATGCAAGCGTCACGCTCGACAACCCGCTCTGCGGCGATCGCGTCACCATCGACGTAACGCTCGAAGGCGATCACATCGCCGATCTCGCGCACCGCGTCCGAGGCTGCCGGCTTTGCGAGGCTGCGGCTTCGGCGGTGGGCGCCAGCGCGGTCGGCCGAAGTGCGGCTGAGGTGGCCGAAGTGGAGGGTGCGCTTCGCTCAATGCTCGACGGCACGGCAGCGCCGGCGCAGCCGTGGGCCGGGTTCGAGGCGTTCCGCCCGGTTCGCGATTACAGGAGCCGCCACGCCTGCGTCCTGCTACCATTAGAGACGCTCCGCGCCGCGATCGCCCAGGCGCAGGCCGCCGTGAAATAGGTGGGCAAAAGGGACGATTGCACTTGATCAGGATCGCCGCGGCCGTCGTTCTCGCGAGTGTCTGGTCGGCGCCTCTGGCCGCGCAGATCTACGGGCAGGGACACTCGGCGCCCGGCCAGTCGCGGAAACAAGGCCTCGACCGCGGTCCGGATCAGGGCAATCGGGTCCAACCCGCGCCCAATCCATTCCAGGAGGGCCTGCGCGCGTACTCGCGGCGCGACTACCAGGGCGCACTCCGCATATGGGCTCCACTCGCCCGGCGCGGCGACAGTGCGGCCCAGTACAACATCGGCCGCATGTATGCCCGCGGCGAAGGTGTCCGCCGCGATCTCTCGGAAGCCTATATGTGGTTCACCATCGCCACCGGCAGCGGCCGCGCCGAAGGCGAGCGGGCGAGAAAGGCCATTGCGCGCTCGATGACGCCGGAGCAGGTGGCCGAGGGCCTGCGCCGCGTCGAGGCATGGCGGCAGCGCCGCCGATAGCTGCATGCACGCGCCGTCCCTGCCCTTCCGGATTCGCAAGCTGCGGCTGGCGACCGGGCTCATCCTGTTCTTCTTCGTGCTGACGCATTTTCTGAATCATGCCGCCGGGCTGATCTCGCTGCAGGCCGCCGAGGACACGCGCCACTGGTTCCTGTGGTTCTGGCGCCAGCCGGTTCCGTCGACCGTGCTCTATTCCGCTCTCACTATTCACTTGCTGCTCGCCCTCTGGGCGGTCTATCAGCGTCGGCGCCTCATGCGCATGCCGCCCGCCGAGGCCCTGCAGCTCGCGCTCGGCCTCGCCATCGTGCCGCTCCTCGCGCAGCACGTCCTCGGCACACGGGCGGCGTCCGCCGTTTTCGGCGTGACCGATTCCTACACTTACGTGCTTCTCGCGCTATGGCACCTCAGTCCCATGGATGGCGTTCGGCAGGCAGTTGCACTGGTCGTCGCGTGGATCCATGGCTGCATCGGCCTCTGGTTCTGGCTCCGATTGAAGCCCTGGTACCGCCAATGGCAGCCGATACTTCATGCCGGTGCGCTCCTGGTTCCGGTGCTCGCCCTGATCGGCTTCTTTGTCGCCGGACGCCAGGTATCCGAGCTCGCGAACGATCCCATGTGGCTGCGTGCTGCCATCGCCGGCATCAATCCGCCCAATGCCGATGCCCGCGCCCAGATGGCGACGGTGGAGAACTCCATCCTGTTGGTCTTCGCCGCAGCGCTCGGTGGGACCTTGCTTGCGCGTATGGTGCGCACGCTGATCGATCGGCGGCGCGGCGTCATCCGCCTGACCTACCCCGGCGGGCGCGAGATCAAGATCACGCCGGGTATGACCGTCCTTGAGGCCAGCCAGCTTGCCAGCATTCCGCACGCCTCGGTGTGCGGCGGGCGCGGCCGCTGCTCGACCTGCCGCATCCGCATCAGTCGCGGTCTGGAGACATTGCCGCGACCGAGCCCTCAGGAGAGCACCGTCCTGCAACGCATTGGCGCCGCGCCTGGCGTTCGGCTCGCCTGTCAGATGCGTCCGACCGCGGACCTGACCGTGACGCCGCTCCTGCCGCCGGGGGCCGGCCCACGGAGTGCCTTCGCCCGTCCTATGCACCTGGAGGGACAGGAGCAGGACATCGCGGTGCTGTTCGCCGACTTGCGCGGTTTCACCTCGATCTCGGAGGGCAAGCTGCCCTACGACGTCGTGTTCGTGCTCAATCGCTACTTCGCGGCGATGGGCCAGGCCATCGAACGCGCCGGCGGCCGCCTCGACAAGTTCATCGGCGACGGCGTGATGGCCCTGTTCGGCATCGAGAGCGGTCCGGCGATGGGCGCGCGACAGGCCCTCGCCGCGGCGCGCGCCATGGCCGAAGAGCTGAACCACCTCAACCAAATGCTTGCCCACGAACTCGAGCGGCCGCTGCGCATCGGCATCGGCATCCATGTCGGCCCTGCCATTGTCGGCGAGATGGGGTATGCGCGCGCCACCTCCCTGACGGCGATCGGCGATACGGTCAACACCGCAAGCCGGCTCGAAGGCCTGACAAAGGAACTCGGCGCCGAGCTGGTCGTTTCCGATGACGTCGCCGGTCTCGCCGGCATCGACCTGTCCGGTTTCCCGCAGACCCTTGTCGAGATTCGCGGGCGCCGCATGAAGCTTTGCGTCCGCGCGATCGAGCGTGCGACTTCCGTGCCCGACCCGGCGGCTCCCGCCCCGAGTCCGTCGGTTTAGCTGCGCGGACGTCCTGCCTTGAAGCTTTCGACCTGCTGCTGCAGTTCGCGATATTCGGCGCAACGCGGGCCGCAGACCCTCGACAGCCGGGCGAGCTGTTCTTCCGCCTTGGGCAGATCCTTCATATCGAGGTAGAGCTCACCGAGGTATTCGAGCGCGCCGCGGTGATTCGCGTCGAGACGGAGCGCCTGGTTGTAATAGATCAAGGCCTGATCGCGATTTCCGAGCTTCCGATGGCTGTAACCGAGGTAGTTGTACGCATCGGCGTTCTTGGGCGAATCGGCGACGACCCGGTTCAACAGGCCGACGGCCTTGTTCCAGTCCTGGGCCTGCACCGCTTTCTCCGCTTCCGCAAGCCGGCTGTCCTTGGCCGGTTCCGAATCGAAATTGCCCATGGCGAGCGCAGGTCCGCTCAGGAAGCCCAGACTCGCCGCGACCGCGGCGATGCGCCCCCATTTGGGCAAATTCATCGACATGGCTTTTCCTCCCCTCATGCTGAACGACTCATCCGTCTCCAAGCTTACACCAGCGTCCGCCCGGAATTTCGCGCCGGCCGTACACGTCGTCGTGACCGCCGGCGGCCTGCCGGCCTCCGTCAAGCCATGCCAGCGCCCCGGCGCCGGGAATATGACCCAATTCACAGCGGTCTCCGCCGCTGGGCGAGCGCCGGACCGGCGGCAACGCTTGAATCGATAGTGGAATCCGACCCATTGCTTGATTTTGCCGGATGAGGCGTTTAGATCACTGCCGCCGGTAGCGCGGCTGCATCCGCGTCCCCTTCGTCTAGAGGCCTAGGACATCGCCCTTTCACGGCGGTAACAGGGGTTCGAATCCCCTAGGGGACGCCAATACTTAGGGACGCCACAAAGGGCGGGCCTGCCCCGGCGTTGGGCAAGCGGGTTCTAGGAAGGCATCGTGGATCGTTCTAACCGCTGCGCGGCGGGTGCGTGGATCATCCGGAGCGCGCCTCACGGCCCGACCCGAGCGCATCGGCGCCTTCCCCGGCCGTGGCGCGGATCTCCGCCAGAACGCTTTGCGGGTGGAAAGGCTTTATGACGGTGTGCCGGGATATTTCCGGTGTCAGCAGGTCGGGATTCCCCGTAATCATCACGACCCGGACACCCTGCTCTCGCAGGGCGCGCGCGAGGACAATTCCGTCCTTGCTGCCCTCAATGCGTATGTCGATGCACGCCACCGTCGGCGGATCGGCCGTCGCCAGGCTGATCGCCTCGTCATAGCTGTTCGCCACGCCGACGACCCGAAACCCGTAGTCCTGCAGCTCTCGGCAGAGATCTGTTGCGATCAGCGCATCGTCCTCGACGATCAGAATCGAGAGCCGGGCATTGGACGGCATCATCGGGTTCCTCCTTGTTGGCACTCCCGCATGCGTCCGGCCTCGGGCGCGTGCGTTCACCCGTCGTGCTAACGCAGCTCTTCCTGCGGTTGTTTCGGCCGGCGATGGAAAATGTGCGACCGAAATGGATCAAGGCGAGCCGGCAGTCCCCTGATTCGCGAGACCTCGGGATCTGTCCAGGATTGAGTTGCGGGACGGAATCAAGCGCAACCATGCCGCCGGACGGGTCAGCCAATGGCGGTCGCCCCTCCTCACTCTTCCTCCGCGGCCTCGATTCTGCCTATTCTTCAGCCAGACGGCCGCTCCGCTTTCAGTTCAGCCGTCCACGCCCCGCGAATTCCGCGCTGCGAACGACAGCACGTGCACTTCACCCAGAGGTTCCATGACCGACTTCGATTTCTCAGAACGTTCCAGCCAATTGCGCGAGAAGCTCGTCGCCTTCATGGATGCGCATGTCTATCCCAACGAGCACCGGTTCGAGGAGGAGCTGCGCACGCTGCCGTCGCGCTGGCACACGCCGCGCGTGCTGGACGAGCTGAAGGCAAAAGCCCGCGCCGAAGGTCTATGGAATCTGTTCGTACCGCGCGATCACGGCGGCGAGCTTAGCAATTACGACTACGCTCCACTGTGCGAGGTGATGGGCCGCAATCATTGGGCGCCGGAAGTGTTCAACTGCTCGGCGCCCGATACCGGAAATATGGAAGTTCTCATCAAGTATGGCACGCCCGAGCAGCAGGAACGCTGGCTCAAGCCGCTCATGGCTGGCGAAATCCGCTCATGCTTCGGCATGACCGAACCCGATGTGGCCTCGTCGGACGCGACGAACATCCGCACCCGGATCGAGCGGCAGGGCGACCACTACGTCATCAACGGCCGCAAGTGGTGGAGCTCGGGCGCCATGGACCCGCGCTGCAAGATCATCATCCTGATGGGCAAGACGGACCCCGATGCGCCGCGACACATGCAGCAGTCGATGATCCTCGTTCCGATGGACACACCCGGCGTCACGGTCGTCCGTCCGCTAACAGTGTTCGGCTATGACCATGCTCCGCACGGCCACGCCGAGCTGCGGCTCGAGAACGTCAAGGTGCCGGCGAGCAACATCCTGCTCGGTGAAGGCCGCGGCTTCGAGATCGCGCAGGGCCGCCTCGGTCCCGGACGCATCCATCATTGTATGCGCTCAATCGGACTGGCCGAGCGCGCGCTGGAGATGATGTGCGACCGCGCGCGTCAGCGGGTCACCTTCGGCAAGCCCATCGCCGAGCACGGCATGATCCGCCAGATGATCGCCCAGTCGCGGATCGAGATCGACGAGGCGCGCCTTCTGACGCTCCACGCTGCGCGGATGATGGACAAGGTCGGCAACAAGGCGGCGCGCAGGGAAATCGCGATGATCAAGGTTGCGGCGCCGAACATGGTCTGCCGCGTGCTCGATCGCGCCATCCAGATTCACGGCGCGGCCGGCGTCAGCCAGGACTTCGATCTCGCTGCAGCCTACGCCCATGCGCGCACCCTGCGCATCGTCGACGGCCCGGACGAGGTCCATCTCGACGCAATCGCCAAGATGGAGCTCGGCAGGAACAAATAGTCCGCGGATTTAGCCGGCTTCTTCGACCAGACGCCAGCCGATTTCGGCCAGCTTCGGCGCGCTGCGCCCCAGCTGCTCGCCGGAGGCGGAACTGGCATTGCCCTGCAGCGCCCGCGCATAGACTCCCTGGACGATGGCGGCGTAACGGAAGAACGAGAAGGCGAGAAAAAATCGCCAATCCTTGCCGGGATCATGGCCGGTGCGGCGCGCGTAGGCCGCAACATACTGGCCCTCGTCAGGAATGCCCAGCGCAGGCAGGTGCACATCGCCGAAACCGCGCACCGTCGGCAGGTCGGCCGGGAGATGATAGGCCATGCAGTTGTAAGCCAGGTCGGAGAGCGGATGGCCGAGCGTCGACAGCTCCCAGTCGAGCACAGCGAGCACGCGCGGCTCGCGCGGATGGAAGATCATGTTGCCGAGCCGGTAGTCGCCATGAACGAGCGTGGTTTCCTCCCGCGCGGGAATGTTCTGCGGCAGCCATGCCATCAGCCGATCCATCGCCGGAATCTCGCCGGTCTTCGACGCCTCGTATTGCTTCGACCAGCGAGCGATCTGACGCGCCACATAGTTCTCGGGCCGGCCGAAATCGCCGAGGCCGACTGCGCGCCAGTCGACCTTGTGCAGCCGTGCAAGGGCATCGTTCATCGCGTCGTAGATTGCACCGCGCTGGTCGCTGCTCAGCTCAGGCAGGGTCGGTTCGGTGAAGACGCGACCCTCGACGAAGTCCATCACGTAGAACGGCGTGCCGATGACCGAATCATCCTCGCAGAGAAGCTGCGCGGTCGCGACCGGCACGTTCGTATCGTTAAGGGCGCGGATGACCTTGTACTCGCGTTCCACCATGTGTGCCGACGGCAGCAGCTTCCCCGGGGGCTTCTTGCGAAGGACCCATCGGCGGCCATTGGCTTCGATCAGGAATGTCGGGTTGGACTGGCCGCCCTGGAACTGGCGGACGATCATCGGCCCTGCAAATCCGGAGAGATGATCGGCAAGAAACGACGCGAGCCGCCCTTCGTCGAGGCGATGGGCTTCGCGGACGGGTATGGTTTCGCCGGTACTGGACACCGTAATCCTGCCTTCAAACCGCTTCGGCGATGGTTCGGCCGCCATCGGCCACGATCGACTGACCGGTGATGAAGCTACCCGCCGGCGAGGCAAGCAGCACCGCCAAGCCGGCGATGTCGTGCGGCTCGCCGATACGCCGCAGCGGGGTCGCAGCCTCGAGCCGCTTGCGCTTCGCGTCGTCCTCCCACAACGCACGCGCAAAGTCCGTGCGTACGACGCCGGGCGCTATTGCATTCACCCGGATGTTGTGCGGCCCCCATTCGAGCGCCAGATTGCGCGCAAGCTGCATCTCCGCGGCCTTCGAGATCCCGTATGTGCCAATTGTCGTGTTGCCCTTGATGCCGGCGATGCTCGCGACCAGGATCACCGCCCCGTCCCGCCGCTCGGCCATCTGCGGGATCACCATATTGCAGAGCCAGAAATTGCTGCGCACGTTGGTGCCCATCACCTTGTCGAAAGCGGCATCCGGCACCTGCGACAGCGGGCCGAAGACGGGGTTCGTTGCGGCATTGCAGACGAGGATGTCGATGCGGCCCCAGGTCGCGATCGTCGCATCGACCAGCCGCTGCAGCTCCTCCTTGGACGAGACGTTGCATGGCATCGCGATGGCGTGGCGACCGCGACCCTTGAGATCGGCTGCGACCGCTTCGCAGGCATCTGCCTTGCGGCTCGATATCACCACACGCGCCCCCTGCTCCGCCATCGCCTCTGCGATCGCCCGGCCGATTCCCCGGCTCGAACCGGTGATCAGCGCGACCTTCCCGCCCAGATCGAACATGCCGCCGTTCCGCATTGGCGCAGTACCTCTCTTGTCTTTCATGCAGCCGTGGCGCCACCATCGACCACGAACTCGGCACCCGTCGTAAAGCCCGACTCATCGCTCGCCAGAAACAGAATTGTCCGCGCCACGTCTACCGCTTCGGCGAGCCGGCCGAGCGGCGCTGCGTGGGTAAGCCGCTCTCGCATCTTTGCCGGATCGCGCGCCACACCGATCATGGAATCGACCATCGGTGTCGCCGCGAATGACGGGTGTACCGAGTTGCAGCGAATGCCGTAGCCCTGTCGTGCGCAGTGCAGCGCCACGGATTTCGTCAGCAGCCGGAGCCCGCCCTTGCTGGAGCAATATGCCGGCATGCTGTGATGGCCGACCATTCCCGCTATAGAGGACACATTGACGATGGAGCCGCCGCCCGACGCCTTCATGACACCGACGGCATGCTTGCAGCCGAGGAACGGCCCGTCGAGATTGACCGCATGGACGCGCCGCCATTCGGCGATCGTCGTGGCCTCTACGTCCGTCAGAGACAGAATGCCGGCATTGTTCACCAGAATATCGATGCGACCGAAGCGCTGAACGGTCTCCTCCAGGATGGCGGCCCACTGCGTTTCGTCCGTCACATCCAGGATGCGGAAGGACGCTCGCGGTCCAAGGACTGCGGCCACGCGCTCGCCCGCGTCCACGGCAATGTCCGTGAGGACGACGGTGGCGCCCTCCTCCACGAGCAGCTTTGCGGTCGCGTATCCGATGCCGGATGCGGCACCCGTCACAACCGCCACCTTGTCCTGTACGCGCCCCACTCGGTTCCTCGCTCGGTTCGCTCGCCCAAGGCGGGCGACGCGCGACACTCTACGTTACCGGCAACCCGGCGGGTCAAGCTTTCGCTGTGCGGAACCCGCGGTTGCAGCAGCGTGGACAGCAGCAACTTTGCCCTTGCCAACGGCAGCCGCTTCAACGCTAGACTTGATTCGGGCTGGCGCAAAGAGCCGCGACAGACGGCAGTCGGACGCCCTCACAGGGAGGAATGCGATGCGCGGGTTGATGATGAATCAGCCGCTGTCAATCACGTCGCTCATTCGCTACGCAGCGCAATACCATGCCAATACGGAGATCGTCAGCCGCACGGTCGAAGGGTCGATTCACCGCTATAACTACGGTGCGGCCTATGCGCGGATCCGGCAACTCGCCCACGCACTTGGCGAACTTGGCGTCGCACCGGGTGATCGCATCGCGACGCTGGCCTGGAACGGCTACCGCCATTTCGAGCTCTATTTCGCGATATCGGGCGTCGGCGCGGTCTGCCACACGGTCAATCCACGATTGTTTCCGCCGCAGATCGAGTACATCCTCAACCACGCCGAGGACAAGTACGTCTTTGCCGATTTGACGTTCATCCCGCTGCTGGAACAGCTTGCGCCCAGGCTCAAAGCCAAAGGCTATGTGGTGATGACCGAGCGCGAGCGCATGCCGACCGCTACGCTCCCGAATCTCATCTGCTACGAAGAGCTGATCGCGGACCGGCCGACGACTTATGACTGGCCAATGCTGGATGAGTGGACCGCATCGTCCCTGTGCTACACGTCGGGAACAACCGGCAATCCCAAGGGAGTGCTCTACAGCCACCGCTCCACGATCCTCCACACCTTCTCGATCAATCAGGCGGACAGCCTCGCGCTCACCGCGCGCGATTCGGTCATGCCGGTCGTGCCGCTCTTTCACGTGAATGCATGGGGCATTCCGTACGCGGCGACGATGGCCGGGTCCAAGCTGGTCTTCCCGGGCCCCCATCTCGATCCCGTCAGCCTTTACGACCTGATCGAACAGGAGCAGGTCACGATGACGGCGGGCGTGCCGACGATCTGGCTCAAACTCCTCGAGTATCTCGATCAGACCGGAAAGCGCTTCAGCTCTCTCGAGCGGCTCCTTTCCGGCGGCTCGGCGGTGCCGATCTCGATGATTTCCGCGTTCGAGGAGAAGCACGGCACCCGCGTCTGCCATGCCTGGGGCATGACCGAGCTGAGCCCGGTAGGCACCTGCGGCACCTTCAAGGCGGCACAACTGAAGCTGCCGGACGAGGTGCGCTATCGCTATCAGGCATCGCAAGGTCGCGCCGTGTTCGGCGTCGAGCTCAAGATCGTCGATGTCAACGGCGACGAGCTGCCGCATGATGGACGCGCCTTCGGCGATCTGCTGGTCCGCGGACCGTGGGTCACGAGCGCCTATTTCGAGAACGAGGAGGCCACCAAGGCGGCTTTCGACAGCGATGGCTGGTTCCGGACCGGCGATGTCGTCAGCATCGACCCCGAAGGCTGGGTCAGGATCGTCGACCGCACCAAGGACCTGATAAAGTCGGGCGGCGAGTGGATCAGCTCGATCGACCTGGAGAACGCGGCGGTCGGGCACCCGGACGTGCTCGAAGCGGCAGCCATCGCCATTCCGCATCCGACCTGGCAGGAGCGCCCGTTGCTGATCGTCGTCGCCAAGCCCGGAGCCAGGCTCAATCGCGAGGAAATGCTTGGATACTTGCGCACCAAGGTCGCAAGCTGGTGGGTCCCGGATGACGTGGTCTTCGTGCCGGAGCTGCCGCACACGGCGACCGGCAAGCTTCTCAAATCGAAGCTTCGCGAGCAGTTTCGCGATTATAAGCTGAAATCCGCCTGACGGGCGATGCGGCACTGACGAGGCGTATATGACATCGGTGGTTCGCTACGAGCGGGCAGGCACTGTCGGGGTGATCACGATAGACAGCCCGCCCGTCAACGCACTTGGCCAGGCGGTCCGGCACGGACTTATCGGCGCCCTCGATCAGGGCCTTGCCGACCCGAACGCGGCCACCTTGGTGCTGATGGGAACCGGTCGCACTTTCACCGGCGGCGCCGACATACGCGAGTTCGGAAAGCCGCCCACCTCGCCTTCGCTACACGAGGTGATCGCGCGATACGAGGCTTCGCCCAAACCGGTTGTCGCGGCGATCCACGGCGCGACGATGGGCGGCGGGTTTGAGCTTGCGCTTGGCTGCCACTACCGTGTCGCAGCCGGGAACGCACGGCTGGGCCTGCCGGAAATCAAGCTGGGGCTCATGCCGGGCGCAGGCGGCACGCAGCGTCTGCCCCGTCTGACCGGGGTCCAGATTGCCGCCGAGATGATTCTGTCCGGTGATCCGATTCCTGCGGAGCGCGCCAGGGCGCTCGGCGTTCTCGACGCCGTGATCGACGGGGATCTCGCGCAGGGCGCCATTGCATTTGCGGCTTCGGTCGCGGATCGCCCGGCGCCGAAGGTAAGGGACCGGGACGACAGAATCGCCGCTGATCGCGCGAAGCCCGGGCTTCTTGCCGGCCTCCGCAAGAATGTCGCGCAGAAGGCACGTGGCCAGCTTGCGCCGCAGCGTGCGCTCGAAGCGGTCGGGTTGGCGCTTACTACCCCGTTCGCCCAGGCACTGGCGCGCGAGCGCGAGATGTTCATGGAACTTCTGGCCTCGCCGCAGAGCAAGGGCTCGATCCATGCCTTCTTCGCGGAGCGCCAGGTCGCAAAGATCCCCGACGTACCGGCCGACACTCCGACCCGGCCGATCGGGCGCGCCGCGGTAATCGGCGCCGGCACCATGGGCGGCGGGATCGCCATGTGTTTCGCCAACGCCGGCATTCCTGTCCGGGTCGTCGAGACCACCCAGGACGCGCTCACGCGTGGCCTGGAGGTGGTGCGGAAGAACTATGCCGCGACCGTATCCAAGGGCCGCCTGTCGCAGGCGGCGATGGACGAGCGCCTGGCGATCCTCAACGGGACGCTCGATCTGGCGGACGTTCGCGACGCGGACCTCGTCGTCGAGGCCGTCTTCGAGGAAATGGACATCAAGAAAGCCGTCTTCCGCGAGCTCGACAGGTTGTGCAAGCCCGGTGCCATCCTCGCGACCAATACCTCGACGCTCGACGTCGACGAGATCGCGGCCGTCACGCGGCGGCCATGCGACGTGATCGGCACGCACTTCTTCAGTCCGGCGAACGTCATGCGCCTGCTCGAAGTGGTTCGCGGCAAGGCAAGCGCGAAGGACGTGATCGCAACGACCATGAAACTGGGCCGTATCCTCGGCAAGGTGCCGGTGCTGGTCGGTGTCTGCGACGGCTTCGTCGGTAACCGCATGCTGCACCGGTACTTTCACCAAGCCGAGTTCCTGGTCGAGGAAGGAGCCCTGCCTCAGCAGGTCGACAAGGTGCTGGTTGAATTCGGGCTGCCGATGGGCCTTTTCGCCATGAGCGACATGGCCGGCAATGATGTGAGCTGGCGCATCCGAAAGCGCCAAGCCGCAAACCTGCCCGGGAACGTCCGGGTCTCGAACATCCTCGACCAGCTCTGCGAACGCGGACGATTCGGACAAAAGACCGGAGCCGGCTGGTATCGCTACGAGCCAGGCAGCCGATCGCCTTTCCCTGACCCCATGGTCGAGGAGATCATCGTTGCCGAGTCGAAGCGCCTGGGCATCACCCGGCGCACGATCGGCGACGACGAGATCCTGAAACGGTGCATCTATGCACTCATCAACGAGGGTGCCAGGATTCTCGAGGATGGCATCGCGCTGCGCCCCGGCGACATTGATGTCATCTATATCTATGGATACGGCTTCCCCGCCTGGCGCGGCGGCCCGATGTTCTATGCCGACACGATTGGACTGAAAAGCGTGTACGACGATGTGTGCCGTTTCGCAGAGCGAGATGCCGAGGCCTGGACCCCGGCCCCGCTCTTGCAACGGCTCGCCGAACAGGGCAAGTCCTTCGCAAGCCTCGAAACACGCGACCTGCGGAGTGACTGATGACGGAAGCGGCGATTGTCTCCACGGCACGGACCCCGATCGGGAAGGCTTTCCGCGGCGCCTTCAACCTGACGCATGGCGCCACCTTGGCCGGGCATGTCATTCAGCACGCCGTTGCGCGCGCGCGGCTCGAACCTGACGAAGTCGAAGACGTCATTCTTGGGTGCGGCTTCCCCGAGGGCGCCACCGGCCACAATCTCGGTCGCCAGGCCGCGATCCGGGCCGGCCTCCCCGTAACGACCAGCGGCATGACGCTCAACCGATTCTGCAGCTCGGGAATGCAGGCGATCAGCATGGCCGCGCAACGAGTCATCGTCGACGGCGTGCCCGCTGCGGTCGCCGGCGGAGTGGAGTCGATCAGCCTGGTCCAGAACAACACCAACACGCACCACTATCACGACGAGTGGATCAAGGCGAACAAGCCGGAGATCTACTGGCCGATGATCGACACGGCGGAGACGGTTGCGAAGCGCTACGGGATCGACCGCGAGACGCAGGACGAGTACGCGCTCGAGAGCCAGCGACGCATGGCGGCGGCCCAACAGGCCGCACGATTCAAGGACGAGATCGTGCCGCTCAAAGCGACCAAGCAGGTCACTGACAAGGATAGCGGCCGGGCCTGGACCGAGGAAGTGACCCTTCAGCAGGACGAAGGCAACAGGCCCGATACCTCGATGGAAGGGCTCGCCAAGCTCAAGCCGGTCCGCGGCGAGGGGCACTGCATCACTGCGGGCAACGCGAGCCAGCTCTCGGACGGAGCTGCCGCATGCGTCGTGATGGACGCGAAGCTGGCCGAGAAGCGCGGACTCGAGCCGCTCGGCTTTTATCGCGGCATGGTCGTCGCGGGTTGCGAGCCCGACGAAATGGGCATCGGTCCGGTCTATGCCGTCCCGAAACTGCTCAAACGGCATGGCCTGAAGATGGACGATATCGATCTGTGGGAGCTGAACGAGGCCTTCGCCGTCCAGGTCGTCTACTGCCGCGACAAGCTCGGAATTCCCTCGGAGCGGCTCAACGTCAACGGCGGTGCCATCGCGATCGGCCACCCCTACGGCATGAGCGGTGCGCGCCTCGTCGGGCACGCATTGCTCGAAGGCAGGAGACGCAAGGCAAGGCGCGTTGTCGTCACCATGTGCGTCGGTGGCGGCATGGGCGCTGCCGGCCTGTTCGAAGTCGCCTGAACGGAGCGGCGCGATGGATATCAACTATACGCCCGAAGAGGAGTCCTTCCGCAGCGAGGTACGGAACTTCATACGCGAGAGCCTCAAGGAGGAAACGCGGCGCAAGGTCGAGGCAGGCCTGCGGCTCGAGAAGAGCGACTATGTCGACTGGCAGAAGGCGCTGTTTCGCAGAGGCTGGTTTGCCCCGTCATGGCCCAAGGAGCACGGCGGGGCCGCACTGACGCCGGTGCAGCAGTGGATCCTGGAGGACGAAACCGCGCGCGGCCATGCCCCGCGCACGATCCCGTTCGGCGTCAACATGGTCGGCCCGGTGATCATCGCCTTCGGCAGCGACGCGCAGAAGAAGCGGTTTCTGCCGCGCATCCTGTCAAGTGACGACTGGTGGTGCCAGGGATTTTCCGAGCCGGGCGCCGGCTCGGATCTCGCTTCGCTCAAGGCCCGCGCGGTGCTCGACGGCGACCATTTCATCGTCAATGGTCAGAAGACCTGGACCACCCTGGCCCAGTACGCCGACATGATCTTCTGCCTCGTGCGTACCGATCCCGCTGCAAAGAAGCAGGAAGGTATCTCGTTCCTGCTAATCGACATGAAGTCGCCGGGCATCACGGTACGGCCGATCTACACCATGGACGGCGAAGCAGAGATCAACGAAGTATTCTTCGACGATGTCCGGGTACCCGCCGGGAATCTGGTCGGCCAGATCAACAAGGGCTGGGACTATGCGAAATTCCTGCTCGGCCACGAGCGTACCGGCATTGCCGGCGTCGGCACTTCGAAGCAACTGCTGCGGCGCCTGAAGCAGATTGCAGGAGCCGAGCGCATCGATGGGAGACCACTGATCGAGGAGGCGCGCTTCCGCGACAAGCTGGCGGCCATCGAGATCGAACTGATGGCGCTGGAAGTCACCAACCTGCGGTTTCTCACGGCCGAGCGCAATGGCAAAAGCCCGGGCGTCGAGGCGTCGCTGCTGAAGATAAAGGGAACTGAGATCCAGCAGGCGATCACTGAACTGGCCCTGGAGGCGATCGGCCCTTACGCCCTGCCCTTCGAACGCAACGCGCTGCAGGACGGCTGGAATGGCGAACCCATCGGCCCGGACTACGCAGCCCCGATTGCGGCGCACTACTTCAACTGGCGCAAGGTTTCGATATTCGGCGGCTCGAACGAGATTCAGAAGAACATCATCGCCAAGATGATGCTCGGGCTCTGACGGTGGGGAGAGAAGTGGATTTCACACTCAGCGACGAACAGCGGCTTCTGCAGGACTCGGTCCGCCGGTTCATCGACAACGAGTACGGCTTCGAGCGCCGTCGCACCTATGCGGCGAACTCCGAGGGTTTCAGTCGCGAGAACTGGCGCAAACTGGCCGAGCTCGGTCTGTTGGGTCTCCCCTTCTCCGAAGCCGAAGGCGGGAGCGGCGGCTCGCCGGTCGACATGATGCTCGTCATGGAACAGTTCGGTCGCGGCCTCCTGCTCGAGCCCTATCTGGCGTCCGTGATCCTTGCCGGCGGCGTGCTCGCAGGCGCCGCGGACGAGGCGCGGCATCGGACCCTGTTGACGCCCCTGATCGAGGGTAGACTGCTTCTCGCCTTTGCGCATGGCGAGCCGCAATCGCGCTATACGCTCGCCAATGTCGAGACGACCGCGCGGCGGACTGCCCATGGCTTCATGATTTCCGGTCGGAAGGCCGTCGTCCTTCACGGGGACACGGCGGACAAGCTGATCGTTTCGGCGCGCACCTCGGGCGGCCCAACCGATGCGCGCGGCATTTCGCTGTTCGTAGTCGACAAGAACGCGGCGGGTCTCACGGTGCGCGGTTCGCAGACGATCGACGGCTTGCGTAGCGCCGAGTTGACCCTGGCGGACGTCGACATCGGTCCCGATGCCTGTCTCGGGGCGTTGGACGGCGCTTTCCCGACGATCGAGAGCACGATCGATGCGGCGACGGCGGCGATCTGCGCCGAAGCGGTCGGCGCGATGGGGATGCTGATGGAGACCACCCTGGACTATCTCAAGACGCGTCAGCAGTTCGGCGGCCCCATCGGCCGCAATCAGGCGCTGCAGCATCGCATGGTCGACATGCAGATCGCTTTCGAGCAGGCAAAATCCATGGCCCTGCTGGCGGCGATGATGGCGTCAAATCCGGACCACGCGGCCCGACGCCGCGCGGTCTCGGCCGCCAAGGTCCAGATCGATCGCTCCGGCAGGTTTATCGGACAGCAGGCAATCCAGCTGCACGGCGGCATCGCCATGACCGACGAGTACAAGGCCGGCCACTACTTCAAGCGACTGACCATGATTGGCGCCACATTCGGCGACGCCGATCACCATCTCGGCCGGTTCTCGGCTCCGGATACCGCAGACGCCGAGGCGGCCTAATTTCGGTCACCGCCCGGAGCTCGATCTGAACTGGCTCATTTCGACCATGGGCTGCAGGTCGGCGCTTCGCGCGTGCTGGGACCGTAGCAGATCGAGACCGCGCCGGTCTGCTTGTTGACGCGCCAGAGCAGATCCATCGAAGGGACCTGCCTGGCGGACATTACACCTTCATACGCCCCGCCCTCGGCTGCGCGCGGCTCGCCCGACACCGCGAAGACGATCGCGGCCGCGATCAGCGCAAATCCGCCGAGAACCGCCTGTGGATACGACATGTCCAACCTCCTCTCAAATGTGGGTCCATTGCATCGTCATCTGTCCGTCAAGGCAAGCCGGTTGCGGCGCCATGCAGATCGAGACATCGCTCCCTACCCGACCGGACTGCCGCGCACGAACAACCGGTCCGGCCCGAAGGGGACAAATGAGTTCCGAATCATTGTGCTAGAAGGCTCCCGACAACCCGGTGCCGGCTATGCGTCAAAAGCTACTTGCCCCATTCCTGATCGCTGCGTTCCTTGGCGCCTGCAGCGCCAGCCAGGTTCCCGGGCGGCCCGCGGACGAGCCGACATCGCTGCGGCGCTCAGCGACGGCGGAAGAGACGCTGCAGGTAACCGGCGGACTCATCGCGTCGATCCTCAGCCTTTTCAGCGTCGTCGTCGTGGTGCATTGACCCTGGCCGGCCCCCCAATGGCAGTCCGCACGATGGCAACGCCGACCCTCAGCGTGGCGCCGAATGGCGCAGCATCACGCCTGCACCATGCCAGAGTGCGCGCAGGATGCTGATCTGTTCCGCCCGCCTCGACGCGCTCGTCCGCGGCGATATCACTTCCAGGAGCCGCTCGATCAATTCTCCGCACGCCATCCGGGCGATCCGCCAGTCGGATCGACGGATGTAATCGGCGTAAAAGCCGCCGCGGCCCGTGGCGTAAGACTTCCGCAGTGCGGCCAGGACCGCAGGATCGCGGCGACCGTGGTGATGATAGACGACGACCTCCGGAGCATACAGCACTGCGCCGCCGAGCCGGACGATCCGATAGCAGAACTCGGTATCCTCATTACTCGGCAGGATGCCCGACCCCGAGCCGTACCGCGGATCGAAGCCGCCTGCGCGCTCGTACGCCGAGCGCCGGAACGCGAGATTGCACCCGATCAGGTGGTGGAATACAGCCGGATCCCCGCTGAGATCGCGGCGCTCGCGACTCGTCCGGATCGTCATCGGCGCATCGGCCGGATCGAACAATTCGACCCGACCACCCAGCAGCAAAAGCCGTTCATCGCGGGCGAACTCCCCTGCGATCGAGGCCAGCCAGGATTCATCGACAACGCAATCATCGTCGACGCAGGCGATGATGTCGCCCGCCGCCTCGGCCACGCCTCGATTGCGCCCATATGCGATGCCCTGAATGCCTTCGAAGGCGTAGCGTACCGGGAACGCCGCGCCTTCGGCGAAGCGCAGCACCACATCGCGCGTCGCGTCGGTTGAGTTGTTGTCAACGAGCACAACCTCCCAGTCGACCCCGACCGGCGGGTGCATGCGGGCAATGCTGGCGAGCAGATTCTCGAGCCGGTCCGCGCGATTGTAGGTCGTAACGACGATGCTGATCATGACCGGCGCAAAGGAAAGAGAAGACCCGGCTGATCGTCGTTCCTCGGCGCATGCAGGAGCTGCGGACCAGAAGACCGATCACCGAGTCGGCAACTTCCATGGTAGCCCGCAATCCGGCACGCTCAAGCCTTTGGTGCCTGGTGACAGGTGCGTGTCGTGCGATGTCCACGAAGCGAACGACCGCGATGCGCGCTCGTTGCACCCTATTTCGGAGCGACCTGCACCGGCGCAACCGGCGCCGTCTGGTAGAACGAAGCCAGCCAGCCATGCTGCAGCCACGCGAGCGCCTCGCGCGCAACCATGTTCACATCCAGCGCGTAATTGAACCCCCAACCGATCAAGAACACCACGAGGTATCTTGCGATCATCTCATGGACCTCCGAGAGGGCATCATTCAATTACGTTGGCCGTTTACATTCAATACTTATAAATTTATCCAAGACGCCTGAGAATTATCGCGACGATTGCATAGTCTCCAGCGCTTCACGCGAGTCCCGTCCTGGCGGGAAGTTCGATCGACGCGCCGGCATCTTCGGTGGTGCTCCGGAACCGCGCCGCCTCAATCCCGCCGCATTAGCAGCTTCCCGCGGTCACGCGCGAAGCCGCGATCGTTCGAGAGTGTCACAATTTTGTCCTGTGAATCACAGTGTTGTCGCCGACGGAACAACCTACGACTGCTAGTGTTCGAGACATTGAACGCGCCTAGGTTATGGTCCGGAGAGCTGGATGCCCATCATGCACGATGATCAGATCGATTTCGAACGGGTCGTGAGCGACCCCGAGTACCGCCGCGACGTCATTCTCTACCTCAACGAACGGACGGATGCGGGCGATCGACCGCATGCACTCACGCGAACAGCATCCGTGCATAGCCAGCCAAACGCCTCGGGACCGCGCCGAAAATTCCAGCAGCCGGCCAACGTGGCACTGCGGAAAATCGGGTAGCCGCCGCCGATCCCCTACCCCCATCCGCCCTCGTCAAGCGCCGCTCGTCCGCTCTTGCGCGGGATCGAACGAAGAGCCGCTGCCCGGGCTCCCGGAGCGAGCGACCGGTGTGTCGATCACCAGGCGCACGGTCGTACCGTTGTTGATCTCGTAACTGAGATCAGCGTCGATCTGCTCGGCAAGAACGTGCAGTAGCTTGAGACCGAGCGACCGCTCCTGTGTCTCCTTCCAGTCGGGCGGCATGCCGACGCCGTCGTCGGAGACGCGGATCGATGTCTTGCCGCGCGTCTGTGATACTTCGACCTCGATCGTGCCGCTCCGCCCGTCGCGAAAGGCATGTTTGAACGCATTGGTGACCGCTTCGGTGACGATCAAGGCCAGAGGAATGGTCGTTTGCAGATCGAAATGCAGCGGCACGGACCGGATGTTCAGACGTACCTGGTTGCCGCGCCCGAAAAAGACCAGCAGCCGGCTGGCGAGCACGCGCAGGTATTCGTCGAAATCGATCTCGGCCACATTGGGGGACCGGTAGAGGAGTTCGTGCACCAGCCCCATCGCGCGCACCTGGTTCAGGCAATCCGTGAAACTCCGCTGCACCTCGACGCTGGCGAACTTGTTCGCGTAGAGGTTCAGCAGACTCGAGATGATTTGCAGATTGTTCTTGACCCGATGATGGACCTCGCGGAACAGCACGTCTTTTTCCGCCAATAGTTGGCGCAGCCCCTCGGCCGAGCGCTCGACTTCCGACGTGCGTTCATGCACCCGCTGTTCCAGTGTCTGATTGAGGGCCTGGAGCTTCGCGCGGGCAACCTCCTCTCGCCGTGCCCGCGACATTGCGACGGCAACGAGCAGAAGGAGCGCCAGCAACGCAGCGCCGGCGAAAATAGCCTGTTGCAGCGTCCCTTGCAGCCAATGCTGGAATATGTCGGGGCGCGGAATCCCGACACTGATATAGAATGGAAACCCCTTGATCCGCTGGTACGATTCCAGCGATTCCGGCCCGCCCGCCGCGGCACGGGCATGAAAGATGGTCCCGGACTCGCCCAGGGCAATGCGCTCTGCCCGATCCGGCCACTTCTCCAGCGACAAGGCTCTATCGGCCTCGACCTCCGGGTAACGGATCACGACCGCAAGGTCTGCACGAAACAGATCGATCTCGATCGGATAATCGACGCTGATCGAGCGATAGAACGTCAGGAAATAGTTCGGATCGAGGACGACCAGGGCGGCGCCGGCAAACCGCCCGGCGCTGTCCTCGATCCGCCGCGAGAGGACGATATTGGTTTCGTCGACCGCCCGGCTTTGCAGGAGCCGGCTTATGTACAGGCCGGCATCGGCGTTGCGCTGAACCCGGAAATGCTCGCGATCCGCCACGTTGATATCCGGCGTGGGAAACCCGCGGGTCGTAAGCCGGGCCTTGCCGGATCCGTCGATCAGCCACACTGCCGATATAAAGTCGATTCCCCTGCTGACGCGCAGCAGCCATGACTGCGCTGCCGCCGATCGCTCGACCTCGTCCCAGTCGCGATCGGCGATCAGCAGTGCCGCCTGATTGGCGACGAGATTGCTCGCGTCAAACAGGCGGCCGGCATGCTCGGCCAGCAGGTCGGCGAGGTTGACCGTCAGCCGCTCGGCCTCCGCCTGGGTGGCGTGCCAGCGGCCAACGGCCAAGCTTCCGAACAGAATCACCCCGATGAGGATCAGGCCGCCGCCAAGCAGTGCAATCAGACGACGCGGTGACCAAAGCGGCTGTTGCGCCTTCGCGCCATCGAACTGCCGATCAGTGGCATTCTCGCGAGCCGGGATCATCTCAATCCGTCAGCTGGCCCAACGTGGTGTCCGGCCGGGGCACTGCCCGGACTATGGACCGTCTCCTGGCCCCCCGCCCGTCCAATCGCCGCCGCGGTGGACAGTACCGGGGTCGCTCCGCCCCGAGTCAAGGCGCCGACAGGTATGCCGCTGCCAGGCCGAGCACCCCCAGCGCGGCGAATCCCGCCCCCATCAGCCAAGCGGACGTATAGCCCGGGATCTGTCCCTGTCCGCGCCCCGGAATTGTGTGATCCGCGCGCGGCACATCGGATACATGTTGTCTTTGCTGCATCTCCGTGGATGCCTCCGAGGGCGCCGCCAAAGTGGGCTGCCCGGACGCTTCGGCGTCCGCATGGACGGGCGCGGCGGCCGGATCGGGCGCCGCGACCTTGTCGTGGGTCTGTCCCGTATCGACCGCATGCCGATACCGGCCGCCTTCCGGCTTGTCCTGCATCGCCGCCTCCTGGCCAGTCGTGCCGCTTCAGGCAGATTCAACCCGCGAGAGCCGTCTGCGGGTCCGGAACCCGACCGGCCAAGGCGCGTTTCTCCTTAGCTATAACGAGGAGGAGGATCGTGGCGCAGAGCACCATGACTTCACGCGCCGAAAAACCGTTCGAGGGGTCGCCTTGGGTCGTCCCGGGCATCTTGCTCGGCGCCTTTGTTCTGACGCGGCTCCCGTTCAGCATGCTGACCGGCCTGGCGCTTGGCTTTGCTGCAGGCTGGTCTTTGCATGCCGATCGGCGCGATGGAAGCACAGGCTCCTCGGGTCACGAATGGATTTCCCGGCACGAGCCGGGCGCGGCAGGCAGGCTGCCCGATGACGAGAAAGTCGACGAGATGTCGGAGGAATCGTTCCCAGCCAGCGATCCGCCGGCCTACACCGCGACCCGGACAGGCAAACCGCGAAAAGGCTAGCCCCCGGCGCTACGCCGCAGCTGCATAAGCTGGTGCCGCGTCCTCGATACAGAGCTGCACCCGCCTTTCGCCGCGCCATTCGTCGGCGCGCAATGTCCCGGCGAGGTGGAGGCTGGCGCCGCCGCTGTTGAGGAGGGCCTGTCCGAGGCCCGTTCCCACCACACGAAATGCAATCGCGCCGAGACGGCCGCCGCGCTGGTCGCCCAGGATGCATCGTACATGCTTGGTCCCGACGACGTCGGCGCGCACGATTCGCACGTCGGTGAAGGCGAACCGTGGCTCGGGGTTGCCTACGCCGAACGGCCCCACCCGCTCCAACATCGTGATCAACTCGTCTGATACGGCTCCCAGGGCGAGCGCGCCGTCGAGCGACATGCGGGGCGCCAGCCGGGACGAGGCGGCATGGCCGGCAATCCGCTCGGCCAGAAAGGCCGCCAGCGCAGGAATTTCGTTGCGCGCAACGGTAAATCCGGCTGCCTGCGAGTGACCGCCGCCGTTGATCAGCAAACCGGCCTGCCGTGCGGCAATGATCGCGGCACCGAGATCGAATCCGTTGGCCGAGCGCCCCGATCCCTTGCCGACATCGCCGTCGAGCGCCACGACGCAGGCTGGCCGCCCGTAGTGCTCGCGCAGCCGCCCCGCGACGATACCGATCACCCCGGGGTGCCACCCCTCGCCGGCCGCGAAAGCCAATCCGCCTTTGCCGCCGTCTCCGCTGACCTGAGCATGGGCGGCCTCGAGCACGGCAGCCTCGATCGCTTGGCGCTCCCGATTGAGCTCGTCGAGCTTCGTCGCGAGGGCGCGCGCCTCGTGTGGATCGTCGGTGATCAGCAGCCGTGCTCCCAGATCGGCAGCACCAACGCGGCCGCCGGCATTGACCCGGGGTCCGAGCAGAAATCCCAGGTGATAGGTGCCACATCGTTCATTGAGTCGCGCGACGTCGGCCAGCGCGGCCCGGCCGGCCTTGCCGCGCTGCGCAACGACCCGGAGGCCCTGACGGACCAGGACCCTGTTGAGCCCGGTCAGAGGCACGACGTCGCACACGGTTCCAAGCGCCACCAGGTCCAGCAGGGCAAGCAGGTCCGGCTCCGCGCGATCGGCATACCAGCCTTCCTCGCGCAGGTCGCGATTGATCGCGACCGCAAGAAGAAATGTGACACCCACCGCGGCAAGCTGGCGATGCGGGCTGGTTTCGTCGATCCGGTTCGGGTTGACCACGGCGAAAGCGTCGGGAAGCTTCGGCTCGGCGGCATGGTGATCGATGACGATGACATCGATCCCCGCCGCCGCTGCCTGTGCCAGCGGCGCGTGCGCGGTCGTCCCGCAATCGACGGTCACGATCACGGCGGCACCTTCCTCCCTCAACCTGAGCAGTGCCGGCGCATTCGGTCCATAACCTTCCCTGATGCGGTCCGGAATGTAGACCCGTACACGGCCTCCCGCCTGTGTCAGAAATCGGTGCAGCAGCGCCGATGAGGTCGCGCCGTCGACGTCATAATCGCCGAATACCGCAACCGTCTCGCCTGCGGCGACGGCGCGCGCGATCCGCGCGGCTGCCTTCGCCATATCCTTGAGGTGCAATGGGTCGGGAAGCTGGTCGCGGAGTTTGGGTTCCAGAAACTGCGGCGCCGCGGCGGCATCGACGCCGCGCCCGGCGAGGACGCGGGCGACGATCTCCGGTATGCCAAGCTGCTGCGCCATCTGCAGCGCCACGCGCTCGTCACCCGTCCGCAGCAGCCACCGCTTGCCGCCGAGGGACCGCTCGATTCCGAGAAAGGCCTCGCTTCGCGACTCCGCCATCAACTGTGATCGTAGAACGGTTTGATGGTGAAGTTGTGGGACGCTTCGATCGTGCGGACCGTCCCCGTCTTCGAGCGCATGATAATGGAATGTGTGGTCGCAGCGTCGCGGGAGCGGCGCACGCCGCGCAGCATCGAGCCGTCGGTCACGCCGGTCGCCGCAAACATCACCTCGCCCTTGGCGAGGTCGAGCATGCTGTATATCCGGTTCAGATCCTTGATGCCCATGCGGGTTGCCCGCTGCCGCTCGTCGTCGTTGCGGAAGATGAGCTTGCCTTGCATCTGGCCGCCAATGCAGCGCAGCGCCGCGGCAGCCAACACCCCTTCCGGCGCGCCGCCCGACCCCATGTAGATATCGACCCCGCTGTCGCGCACCGACGTCGCAATGACCCCGGAAACATCGCCGTCGGAGATCAGCATGATTCGGGCACCTGCCTCACGGACCTTGGCGATCAGCTCGGCATGGCGGGGGCGATCGAGGATGCAGACCACCAGGTCGGCGATGTCCGTCTTCTTCGCTTGGGCAAGATTTTTCAGATTGGTCTTCGGCTCGGCCGAGATATCGACCACGCCTTCGGGCAGGCCGCCGCCCACGGCGATCTTCTCCATATAGACATCAGGCGCATTGAGAAAGCCGCCCTTCTCCGCCATGGCGACCACCGCCAGCGCATTGGGGCCGCCCTTGGCCGTGATCGTCGTGCCTTCAAGAGGATCGAGCGCGATATCGACACGCGGGCCGCTGCCGTTCCCGACCTTCTCGCCGATATAGAGCATCGGCGCCTCGTCGCGCTCGCCTTCACCGATAACCACGACGCCGTCGATCGACAGCGAGTTGAGCGCGCGGCGCATCGCGTCGACCGCAGCCTGGTCGGCCGCCTTCTCGTCGCCACGCCCCATCAACCGCGAGGCCGACAGCGCTGCCGCCTCGGTGACTCGGACTACCTCGAGGGCCAGGTTCCGGTCGAGAACGATACTGCGGTCACTCATCGTCATACTCCCCATCCCATCTTCTGATTCTCAGAACTGCTCGATGCGGATCATGCGCGGCGGCTGCCGCACGGTGGACACCGAGGCGATCCGTTTGAGCGCGCGCACCATCGCCGCCTCCTCGGTCTCGTGCGTGGTCAGCACGACCGGCACCATCTGATTCGGCTGCCGGCCGCGCTGCAGCATCGACTCGAGCGATACCTGCTCGTCGCGCAGCGCCGCCGTTACGTCGGCGATGACTCCGGGCCGATCCGTAACCATGAGGCGGATGTAGTAGGCACCCCGATGACGCTCCATCGGCGAGACCGGAAAGGCTGCAAGCTGGGTCGCGGGCACGCCAAAAGTATACACCCGCCGGCCTGCCGCGAGGTCAAGGAGATCGGCAGCCACCGCCGATGCCGTCGGGCCGGCGCCGGCGCCGCGGCCCTCGTAGACCGTGCTGCCAACGAAATCGCCCTCGATGACGACGGCGTTGAAGACGTCCTCGACATGAGCGATCGGGGAATCGAGCGGCACCATGCAGGGATGGACCCGCTGCTCGAGCCCATGATCGGTCAACTGGGCGATGCCGAACAGCTTGATGCGATAGCCGAGTTCCCCCGCGAAGGTCATGTCGAGGGCATCGATATGCCGGATGCCCTCGACATGGATGCTGTCGAAATTCACCTCCGCGCCGAAGGCTACGCCGGCGAGGATCGCCAGCTTGTGCGCGGCGTCCACGCCATCGATGTCGAAAGAAGGATCGGCCTCGGCATAGCCCAACCGCTGTGCCTCGTCGAGCACATCGCCGAAGGCGCGCCCGCTCTCGCGCATCACGGTCAGGATGTAGTTGCAGGTTCCGTTGAGTATGCCGTAAACGCGCGTCACGCGATTGGCGGCGACCCCTTCGCGCAACGCCTTGATCACGGGAATGCCGCCGGCGACCGCCGCTTCGTAGGCAAGCGACAGGCCCTTCGCCTCGGCGGCGTGCGCAAGGCTGGTCCCGTGGACCGCCAGCAATGCCTTGTTGGCGGTAACGACATGTCGTCCCGCACCGATGGCGGCCTCGATCGTCCGCTTGGCCACGCCGTCGCTGCCGCCGATCAGTTCGACCACGACCTCCGCATCGGCCTTGGCCGCCATCTCGGCCGGATCGCCGAACCAAGCAATGCTGTCGAGCGATACGCCGCGGTCACGATTGCGGTCGCGCGCACTGACCGCCGTCACGACCAGCTCCCGGCCGCCGCGCTTGGCAAGCAGCGGACCGTTGGCGGCGAGCAGCTTCAGGAGACCGGCCCCGACAGTACCAAGGCCGGCCACCGCAATCTTCAGGGGCTTGCTCACCGGCTAAGTCCGGCCACGCGCTTCTGTGTGGGTGGCTCGGGCAATCTGTCGGCGTCGCTGAAGAGCGCCTTGATATTGCGAACGGCCTGACGGATCCGCTGTGCGTTCTCGACGAGCGCGAGGCGGACATGGCCATCGCCGTATTCGCCGAAGCCCAGACCCGGCGAAACCGCCACGTTGGCCCTCTCGAGCAGCAGCTTGGAGAATTCCAGCGAGCCGAGATGAGCATATTGGGGAGGTATCGGTGCCCATGCGAACATCGACGCAGGCGGGCTCGGCACCTTCCAGCCCGCGGAAGCCAGTCCGCTGATCAACACGTCGCGACGCTGCCGATACAGCTCGCGGACCTCGCGGACGCAGTCCTGCGGACCGTTCAGCGCCGCCGCAGCTGCAACCTGGACGGGCGTGAACGCGCCGTAGTCGAGATACGACTTGATGCGCGCGAGGGCGCCGATCAGGGTCTTGTTGCCGGCGGCGAAGCCGACGCGCCAGCCCGGCATCGAATAGGTCTTGCTCATCGACGTGAACTCGACGGCAATATCCTTTGCCCCGGGCACCTCGAGAATCGAGGGCGGCGGCGTATCCGTGAAATAGATCTCCGAGTACGCCAGATCGGACAGGATCCAGATCCGGTTGGCGCGGCAGAACTCGACGCATTTCGCATAGAAGTCGAGGTCCACGACTTGCGCCGTGGGGTTCGAGGGGAAACTGAGCACCAGCGCCAGCGGTGACGGCACCGAGTGCTTCACCGCGCGCGCGAGGCTGGCGAAGAAATCGTGTCCCTCGCCGATCGGGATGTGCCGGATCGAAGCGCCGGCCATGATGAAGCCGTAAGGATGGATCGGATAGCTCGGGTTCGGCACCAGAATGATGTCGCCGGGGCTGGTGATCGCGTTTGCGAGGTTGGCGAGCCCTTCCTTCGACCCGAGCGTGACGATCGTCTCGGTCTCGGGATCGATATCGACATTGAAGCGGCGTTTGTAATAGGCCGCGTGCGCACGGCGCAGGCCGGGGATACCCTTCGAGGTCGAGTAGCGATGGGTGCGCGGATCGCGCACCGCCTCGACGAGCTTCTCGACGATATGCGGCGGCGTGGGCGTGTCCGGATTGCCCATGCCGAGATCGATGATGTCGCGGCCGGCGGCTCGCGCCCGCGCCTTCATCGTGTTCACTTCGGCGAACACATAGGGAGGCAGACGGCGGATCCGGTAGAACTCGTTGTCCATGGTCAGCTCACACGCAGGGCCGAGACGGGAACGAGGTCCCGCCGAGGAAGGCACTATCTAAAGCCAGACCCTCTAATATTCTACAAAAACGTCAATCGCAGGGCGTTCCGCGGCGGGTGCGGCGCCGCGCGCCGGACCGGCGGAGATGCGCTGCACGGGCAGGCCCAACCCAACGAGCTCGTCCACGACCCGCTGACGGTCGTCCGCCGAACGGCCGCCGTCGAGCCGGATCCGGGCGTTGGTGCGCCGGGCCATGGCCACCGCGTCGGCCAGGACCTTGCGGTCGAACGCGGCCATCGCGCCTCTGTCCCCGCCTGCCACACTGCCCATGAACAGACTGCTCGGCAGCTCCGGGCGCGACATCGGCGCAGCCGCCTGCGGCCGCGGCGCGGGCGGTTCCTCCGCTTGCGACGCCGACCCCGTTTCCGGCGCGGCGGTCCGGCCTGAGGTTTCGGGCCCCGCCGGGACCGCAGCGCGAGGCTGCGGTGGCGGCAGCGCCCGGCCCGGGTCGATCGCACGGACTTGCTCGTCCTCGCGGATCACGGTGTCGCGCGTTGTCGCCAGCGACCGCATTTCCGACTCCCGCTGCGCCCGCGGAGCCACGGTCGGCGGAATCGGCACAGTCGCCAGATTCGGGTAGCCTCGCCCCTCGGCCGGCGGCGGCTCGATACGGGGATCGGCGCAGGAGGCGAGCAGGCCGATGCCGATCAGAATTGCCGGAAGTGCGGGCGCCGAACGGCGGCAGTAAGCTTGGCGGACGTGACGAAACCTCGTCATGGACCTTGAATTCTCGCGGTAAACTCTTGATAGAACGCCGTTTCTTACATATTTACGAATCGATGGAAGTGCGCCTCTATATTTACCGCACCGATTCGTCGATCCCGGTCGTGCCGCCGCGCGCGCCAATGGCCGCTTGCAAAGGCTGGTGAGATATGGCCGAACCGTCTGGCCCCGAAGTGAAACTGCCCGATCCGGTCGAGCTGTCCCGGATGATGGGGAAGATTGCAGAACAAAGCCAGCGGCTTGTCAGCGAGTTCCTGACCAAGCAGCAGAACGGCGGCGGCAATGGCGGGCTCGGCATGTCCGACCCGCTCAATATCGGCCAAGCCTTCCTCGACATGACAGCGCGGATGATGGCCAATCCTGCCCAGCTCGTCGAGGCGCAGCTCTCGCTGTGGCAAGACTACATGGCGCTGTGGCAGTCCGCGGCCAGACGCATGATGGGCGAGGCGGCCGATCCGGTCATCAAGCCAGCTCCCGAGGACCGGCGCTTCAAGGACGCACTGTGGGACGAGAGCTATATCTTCGACTTCATCAAGCAATCCTACCTGCTGACCGCGCGCTGGATGCAGTCGACGGTGCGCAAGGTCGAAGGCCTCGACGAGAAGACCGCCAAGAAGGTCGATTTCTATACGCGCCAGTTCGCGGATGCCATGGCGCCGTCCAACTTCGCGCTGACCAATCCCGAGGTGCTGCGCGCCACGCTCGAGAGCGGCGGCGAGAACCTTGTGAAGGGACTCTCCAACCTGCTCAGCGACCTCGAGCGCGGCAAGGGCGAGCTCGCCATCAGGATGACCGACATGGAGGCGTTCAAGGTCGGCGAGAATATCGCCGTGACGCCGGGCAAGGTCATCTACCAGAACGACCTGATGCAGCTCATCCAGTATACCCCGACCACGAAGACCGTCCTGAAACGGCCGCTGCTGATCATCCCGCCCTGGATCAACAAATTCTACATCCTCGACCTGCGTGAGAAGAACTCGTTCATCAGGTGGGCGGTGGCGCAGGGCCACACCGTATTCGTCATCTCGTGGGTCAATCCCGACGAGGCGCTCGCCGACAAGACCTTCGAGGATTACATGACCCTCGGGCCGTTCGCGGCGCTCGACGCGATCAAGGCGGCAACCGGCGAGCGCCAGGTCAATGTCATCGGCTACTGTCTCGGCGGCACGCTGCTCGCGGCGGCGCTCGCCTACATGGCGACCAAGGGCGATGACCGTTTCGCCACGGCGACGTTCTTCACCACCATGGTCGACTTCGAAGAGGCCGGCGAGCTGTCGGTCTTCATCGACGAGGAGCAGCTCGCGGCGCTCGAGGAGCGCATGAACGAGAAGGGCTATCTCGACGCACGCGCCATGGCGACGACCTTCAACATGCTGCGCGCCAACGATCTGATCTGGTCGTTCGTCGTCAACAATTATCTCCTCGGCAAGGACCCCTTCCCGTTCGACCTGCTCTACTGGAATGCCGACTCGACACGCATGCCAGCGGCGATGCACAGCGTCTATCTGCGCCAGATGTACCAGGAGAACCGGCTCTCCAAGGGGGAGATCGAGCTGCTCGGCACGAAAATCGATCTCACGAAGATCAAGCTGCCGGTCTTCATCCTGTCGACCCGCGAGGACCACATCGCCCCATGGAAGTCGACCTATGCGGCGACACGGCTCTACAAGGGCCCCGTCCGCTTCACGCTCGCCGCCTCTGGCCACATCGCCGGCATCGTCAACCCGCCGGCGGCGAACAAGTACAGCCACTGGGTCAACGACAAGATCCCGCCCACGCCCGAGGAATGGCTCAAGACGGCCAAGGAGAAGCCCGGCTCGTGGTGGCCGGAATGGCACGACTGGGTCAGCCAGTACGGCGGCGGCGAGGTGCCGGCACGCAAGCCCGGCGACGGCAAGCTCCTGCCGATCGAGGACGCGCCGGGCTCCTATGTCAGGGTCAAGGGCAGTGACTGACCGGGTCCGGCGCGGCCGCCATTCGCGTGAAGCACTCGGCCCGGCCTAATCTATTGAAATACCTGAGATGATCCTTCGGGTGCTTCGCTGCTTCACGAGAGTTTGCAGTTGCGTTCCCCCGCCCGGGCTGCCCGGCATGCCGGCGGCGTGAAGAAGCACATCCCCAAACGGACCCCGATGAACAGAGCGCCCGCCGCGACGAGCCTTGCCGTCGCCCGGCGGGCGCATATCCCCGCCGCGATCTCATCACGGCACAGCGCTTAGTCAACCCAATTTCGCTCGTGTGCCAGGCGGAGGCGCGACGCCGTCGCCCGCAAAGCGAACGACTCCGTCCTTGAACGCGCTCCACTGGCGGCAAGCAACGGACCGCAAACCCGCTTGTCGCGGGCTTGATCGTGGGAACCATAATCCCTTGCTCGGGGTTCAATTCTCCCGCCGCTACCATACGTCCCTAGCGCTTTCATTAGGGCGGATGGGTGAAGGTTCCAGTGAACTTGGTCGGTGTGAGGGGATATCCAGCTTCCCTGTGATCTCGCTGGACTTCCGGGTGAAGTAGCTGCGACAGCACGCGACACGATGCAACAGTGTGTGCCGTCCAAAATCGGAACACGTGCGATGAACTCGCGTACAAAATCAATCTGATCGCTCCGATGGAGTCGCATCAGCGCGCCGAACGCGTGCTCGCAACCTCTTTCGCCACCTCGCCGATCAGAGATCGCAACCAGCGATGGGCCGGATCGTGCCGGTAGCGAATATGCCACCCCATCTGCACCGGAAAGGTACCGAGATCGACCGGCGCCGGTAATACCTTCAATCGCGGGTCGTTGGCGAGCCGGCGGCAGATCAGACGCGGCAGCGTCGCGCAATAGTCCGTCACCGCGACCATTTCCGGTATCGCCAGGAAATGCGTCACCGAGACCGCCACCTCCCGTCGCAGCTGTTGGCGCTCCAGCGCCTGGAAGAGACCGACGCGCAGCCGGCCGGGCGGCAGCATGTTCACGTGCTTGAGCCGCTCGTACTGCTTCCGGGAGATTCTCCTGTCGATCACCGGATGGTCGGCTCGCACGACGCAAGCAAGACTCTCGTCCATCAGATGCTGTACGACCAGATTATCGGGCGGGTCGACAACACGGCCGAGCACCATCGACGTCGTACCGGAGATGACGCCGGTCTCTGCCAGATCAGCGCCGAAAGGCGTGAGACGAAGCCTGATTCCGGGCGCACGCTCATGCAGCCGAGCCACGATGGTAGGCACAAGAACATATTCGACATAATTGTTTGGCGCGATCGTGAACAGTTGGTCCGCTTTCGCCGGATCGAAATCCTGTTGGCCGAGGATCACCCCGTCGAGGCTCGCCAGCGCCGCCGCGATCACCGGCGCGAGCTCCTCGGCTTTTTGCGTCGGCCGCATGCCATAGCGTTCGCGGATGAAGAGCGGGTCGAGCAGCGTGGCGCGAAGGCGCGTCAGGGCGTTCGAAAGAGCGGGCTGAGTGATCCGGAGCTTTTCGGCGGCACGCGTCACGCTGCGCTCCTCCATCAAGGCGAGGAATACCCGCAGCAGATTCAGGTCGTATCTCATCGAGTTATAATGATTCGTGAATATCTGCAATTCAATGAATAAATTGTATGAATTGCCTGTGCGACCGCATGATCTCAGCCGACCCAAGGAGCCGACGTGTCCTCTTCATCCATATAAGGAGCAATCAAATGAAAGTGCTGATCGTTTTAACGTCTCACGACAAGCTCGGAAACACCGGTCGGAAAACGGGATTCTGGCTCGAAGAGCTGGCCGCTCCGTACTATGTTTTCAAAGAAGCTGGCGTGGACATCACGCTCGCATCCCCGAAAGGCGGCCAGCCGCCGCTGGATCCGAAGAGCAACGAACCGGGATTTCAGACAGAAGACACACGCCGGTTCGAAGCCGACGCGGAGGCAAAGCACGCGCTCGCCCACACGCTCAAGCTGTCCGACGTGGATCAGGCGGACTTCGATGCCGTGTTCTTTCCGGGCGGCCATGGTTCGCTTTGGGATCTCACCAATCATCGCAAGGCCCTGTCGCTCGTCGAGGATACGCTGGCGGCCAACAAGCCGGTCGCGCTCGTCTGCCATGCCCCCGGCATTCTCACCAATGTCAAGGCACCGAATGGCGAGCCGATCGCGAAGGGCCGCAAGGTCACCGGGTTCAAGAACTCGGAAGAAGCCGCCGTGAATCTGGTCGAGGTCGTTCCATACCTTCTTGAGGACGTGCTTCGCGAGCAAGGCGGCGATTTCTCGTCGACGGACGACTGGGGCGTGCATACCGTGCAGGACGGATTGCTGATCACCGGTCAGAACCCAGCATCCTCGAGACAGGCCGCACAGCTGCTCCTGAAGGCAGTGAGCGGAAATCAGGCGGGCGCCTGATGACGGCCTATGTCGTCATCCTTCGCGAGCGGACGACCAATCCCGATGAGCTTGAACGCTACCGGGAGAAGGCGCCGCTCGCCCGCGAAGGACACGCTGTCAGGCCGCGTGTTCATCATCAAGGGTGTCGATAAGACTCCTTGGCGCTGAAGAGCAATCGGAGCCGGCGGCACGCGCCGTCCGCCGGCCCCGTAATTCCGCACGATCTCTCCCGTTTCAATTACACAGAAGGATGCACACAGATGACTACGATTACGACCGAGGATGGACTTCTACAAGGACTGGGACAGAAAGCACGCGCAGCCGGTCGTTTTTCATCACGGCTGGCCGCTTTCGAGTGACGAATGGGACAGCCAGATGTTGTTCTTGCTCGCGCAGGGCTTTCGCATGACATGGCAGCGACGCACCCCGAGATCATCAACTCTGATCTGCTCGCGCTTTTCCGCACCTGACCGGTGTCTTCCCAATGAGCGGACTTTGGTCCGCTCATCTTCGGGAGGGATGGCCTCCGCGGCAAAGGCATCCCTTTGCCGGGCCTTCAAGGGGTTCGTCCGCGAACGCCTCAAGCAAGGAGGTGCAGGCCAAGACCGGCGCGGCCTTCGGCGAGAAGAGCCCGGAGCGGCTGGCGGGCGGGTTCTCCCTTAACCGTTACCGATTACTACCGAGTGGTTCTGCCAGTCCGACGAGAAGTCCTTCGGGGCCGCGGATGTAACAGAGCCGATACGAGTCCTCGTACTGAACCACTTCGCCAACGAGCTGCGCACCATGCTTGCGGAGTCTGGTGAGTGCTTCGTCGATGTCGCTCACTGTGAACATAGCACGCAGGTAGCCGAGGGCGTTCACCGGGGCGTTCCGGTGATCGGCGACTACAGACGGGGTGAGAAAACGCGAGAGCTCGGGGCGGCTGTGGCCGTCGGGAGTGACCATCATGGCGATCTCGACGCGCTGATTACCCAGTCCGGTGACGCGTCCGGCCCATTCTCCTTCAACCATGGTTCGCCCCTCAAGCGTCAGACCAAGCTCGGCGAAAAAAGAGATGGCATCATCGAGAGATTCCACCACCATGCCGACATTGTCCATTCGTAGCAATTTACTTCTGGTCATGATTTCGGTCGTGTCCCTGGTGATGCTGTAGCTGCTGGACGGTAGCGGAGCCGCTCGCGACGCGCGCCTTCCATATGGCGCCGTAGCGAGCGAGCGGCGCAGCGGTGGTCATCAGCGGTCCTCGGTAGGGTCGGGTTTGCGAACTCAACCCCAAGACTGAGGACCGAAGATGACCGACGACATGATGGCCCTCCGCGGGGAGCAATTGGCGCACAGTTTCCTCGTCAGGGACACGCCGGCGGAACTCCTCGAGCGACCGGATGCCGGAAAATCTCTCGGTCCAGGCCGCCCAAACGATAACCTGAAATGCGAGATTCTATCAAAGGTCGAGTGGCGGATCAGCTGTTTCAAAGCGCTGACTTCTTTTGGCTGATAAGCAGGATTCCGGATCATTTATCCATTTCTTGCTTCAACCGCGCCGACTGCGGCACGGAACAGCCCACATCACGCCGCCGCCACCATCCACACCGGACGATGGCCGCCCTGGCTTGGCGCTCGACCGACACATCCGCTATGGTTCTCTCAGGCACAACCTGGTGACATTTCTCAGAATGAACATCCCCACCCCCATCTCCGGCGCCTGCGTCTGGCACGGGCGCGACATGGCCGACTCCATGCGCTGGATCCGCGATCTCACGCCCGAGATCATCGACGAGATCGACGGCGCCTTGCGCGCGGCCCAGCGCCGCGGCCTCGCCTGGCACGAGATTACGCGCGAGACGTTTCCGCTGCCGCGCGCGGCTGCCCTGCTGGCGGATGCGGCCGAGGAACTTGAGAACGGCAGCGGCATGACGATGCTGCGCGGCTTGCCGGTCGCACACTACTCCGAGGACGAACTGCGGACAATCTGGTTCGGGCTCGGCGCGGCGCTCGGCCGGCCCGTGTTCCAGAACCGCAGCGGCGAGCTGATGCGCGCCATCCGCGACGAGGGCGGCGATCTCGGCCGGCGCTATGGACAATTGGAGAGCGCCGGCAGCCACGGCGCGCCGTTTCTTTCCTCCTATGCCCGCACTCTGTCCAACGGGTCGCTACGCTATCACACCGACCGTTGTGATGTGGTCGGCCTGCTCTGCGTCCGCCAGGCGCGCGCAGGTGGCATCAGCAAGCTCGCCAGCGCGCCGGCGATCCACAACGCGATGCTGGAGCGGCGGCCCGATCTCGCAGCGTCGCTCTATGAGCCGGTCTGGCGCAGCCGGCTGGGCGAGGAGGACGGCGGCGAGAAGCTCGCCTACCCGCTTCCCGTCTTCGGCGCGCGCGACGGCCGCTTCACCAGCCATTATTCGCTCACCTATATCGAGGCCGCTCAGCTCATGGACGGCGTGCCGCGATTGACCGCGAAGCAGCGCGAGGCGATCGACATGCTGATGGTGCTCGCAGAGGAGTTCGCCTTCGAGATGACGTTCGCGCCCGGCAATATCCAGCTTCTCAACAACCACGTCATCTATCATGCCCGCACGCCGTTCGAGGACGACCCGGCGTCCGGCCGGGACCGCCTGCTGCTGCGGCTGTGGCTCGCCATGCCGAACAGCCGTGCGCTGCCCGAGGACCACGCCGTGCTGTGGCGCGACGTCAGGGCCGGCGCGCTTCGCGGCGGAATCGCGCAGGTGGCGCGCACGTAGCGTTCCCGAAGCCTCCTGGCCGGTTCGCGATCGGACGTCAACCCCACACCTCGCGCGCAGTGTCGACGATCAATCTCAGCTTCGCGATCTCCTCCTCGACCGTGAGCGCATTGCCGTCAACGGTGGAGGAGAACCCGCATTGCGGACTGAGACAGAGCTGTTCGAGCGGCAGGAATTTCGCTGCCTGATCGATGCGCCGCTTGAGATCGTCCTTCGTCTCGAGCGCACCCCTCTTCGTCGTCACCAGGCCGAGTACGACCATTTTTCCCTTCGGCACGAAGCGCAGCGGCTCGAACCCGCCCGAACGCGCATCGTCGTACTCGAGGAAGAAGCCGTCGACCTTGAGCTCTCCGAACAGGGCCTCGGCGACATGGTCGTAGCCGCCCTCGGCAACCCAGGACGATCTGAAATTGCCGCGGCACATATGCGTGCACACCGTCATGTCCGCGGGCTTGTCGGCGAGCGCCTTGTTGATGAGCCGGATGTATGTGAGGTGCTGGCTGGCGCCGTCGCCGCCAAGAGTCTTGACGTGCTCGCGCTGCACGGGGTCGTTGAGATAGGCCAGACTGGTGTCGTCGAGCTGAAGATACGTGCATCCGAGCTTGTTCAGGGCCGCGATCTCGTCGGCATACACCCGCCCAAGATCGTCCCAGAACGCATCGAGTTCAGGATAGACCTTCTCGTCGATCGAGGCGCGGCCGCCGCGATAATGCATCATGCTTGGCGACGGGATCGTCAGTTTCGGGGTCGCCGATTTCACGGCCGATTGCAGGAACTTGAAATCGTCGCCGAAGATGCATCTCTCGAGTTTCAGCGTGCCGGTGACGCGCAGCGCCGCGGGCGTGAACTCGATGACACCCTGCTCGTTCCTGAACCGGACCGTCAGGTTGTCGGAGACCTTGGTGACGCCGCCGACCTGGTAGAGGAAGTCCATATGCCACGAGGCGCGCCGGAATTCTCCGTCGGTCGCCGACTGCAGGCCGACATCCTCCTGCATCTTCACGGCATCGCGGATGGCCGCGTCCTCGAACTTGCGCAGCGCCGCCCTGTCGATCTTGCCCTGCTTGTGCTCCTCGCGCGCCTTCAGCACCTCCCTGGGGCGCAGCAGGCTCCCGACATGATCGGCGCGGAACGGCGGCTTGGTACGGCTCGTCATGGCAACTCCCCTTCCGGCAAGACACGCAGCCTGCCTTGGATTCTGATTAGAGGCGCGATTTTGGCCGGGGCCTCCGGTCAGCGCAACCGCGGCACGGTGCCCCTCGGGAAGGCACGCGGGGAGGATCCAAGCGGCACATCCGGCATCCGTCCATGAACTGAAGCGCGCCGGCCTTCGGACGCCAAGCTCGGCCGGGCGACAGGCGCGACCGCGAGCGGCGGCAGGACAGCGCCCGCGCGGCGGTGTAGACTCGCGCCATGGATACGCGCACCTTGCCGCTGCTCACGCGCCGCACCCTGATCGCCGGTTTAGGCGGAACCACCCTTGCCGCAGCGCTGGGCAGCGCCGCGGCGCAAACCCGCTTTCGCCCGACTCCCGCACAGACAGAAGGTCCATTCTATCCGGTCGAATTTCCGGCGGAGGTCGACAGCGATCTCGTGCGGATCGGCGGCGGTGAGCCGGCACGAGGCGAGATCATCCACCTCCGCGGCCGTGTTCGCGACGTTTCCGGCAAATCAATTCGCGATGCGCAGGTCGAGATCTGGCAGTGCGATCACAACGGCATCTATCGCCATCCGCGCGACTCCGGATTCGCGCGGCTCGATCGGAATTTCCAGGGCTACGGCCGGACCACGACCCGTGCCGACGGCAGCTATGCCTTCCGCACGATCAAGCCGGTTCCGTACAGCGGCCGCACACCGCACGTCCATTTCGCCGTCGCGGCACCCGGCCGCCCGCGCCTGGTCACCCAGATGTATCTTGCCGGCGAGCCGCGCAACGATCGCGATTTCCTCTACCGCCGCCTTGGGGATACGCAGTCGCTCGTCACCGTGACGTTGCAGCCCGCAGCGACGATCGAGCCAAACACTCTGACCGCCAATTTCGACATCGTGCTCGGTTGACGGTCGCCTACGGCGCGCCGTCGTCAGCGCGCGACATGCAACGATAGCTGCGCAAGCCATCGGCACGTCTATGAGCCGCGTGCGGTGGGGCGTTAGCGCCGAAAGCGCCGCAGAAAGCGCCAGATCTCGTCCGCAACCTCGATGCCCCGGCCCTGCCGGCCGGACTGCGGTTCGCCCGCTCCGCGATCCCGCGCAATCGAGGGCGGCAGATCGCCGCCATCGATGCGGATAAGCAGCACCTCGGCACCGTCGCGGCAATCGCGGGAGTGAATCGCCGCAACGGTCGCTCCGTCCGCCGGCTCGCGATCCGGCAGCGCTTCGAGAGTCCAGTCGCGACACTCGTTGCGCGTTCGCCAGAACTCGACGGTGTCGGGGACCGACAGCATTCGGCCCTGCGGCCCCTCGACGCCGTCATAGTCGCGAAGCGGATCCGCGGTGGCGCCGAGCACGAGCATCGGCACCGGCCGTCCAGGCGGGCAGTCCGCGACCTGGTGCTCGGTCATACCGGCCAGCACGACCGCTACCGCCGCCAGCCGGTCGGCGAGAGCACAGGCTGCCGTGAATGCCATCAGCCCGCCGTTTGCGTATCCGATGACGTAGATGCGCTGCGGGTCGGCCGACCCGTCGCCGACCAGACGCTCGATCAGCCGCCTGAGCAGAGCGATATCGTCGACGCGCGTGCCATCGACAACCGGCATCGGACGATCGATCGGGCGCCCGTAGCTCCAGTGCTGGTCGACACCATCGGGATAGGCGACGATGAATCCCTCGCGGTCGGCCACTGGATCGAGGCCGAGCCGCCGGCGCATACCGGCCCCGTCGCCACCGCGGTCATGCAGCGCGATGACCAGCGGCTGCGGCGACGGCCACGTGCCCGCCGGTCTGTGCAGCTGCACGGCCCGGTCAAGCTCTTGCACCCGGATCGTAAAACGTTCCAGGGCCGCGGCCGGTACAGCCATGCCGAGCCCGCATGCAACCGAGACATACAGCGCCGCTGCCTGCAGCATTTGCCGACACCTACTCATCCGGTCCGGATCTTCGTTGCGCTTCCGTCGGACTCACAACGAATGCCGGCGTCACGCGTTGCGGTCGGCTTCCGCAATTGGACCGCGCCGATGCCGCTCGCGATACTCCGCGCCAAGCGCGGCGTAGCGACCCGGCAGACGCTCGATCATGGCCAAGTCGCTCGGGCCGAGCTCGCGCAGCTTCCTCGCCGGGCTGCCGCCCCACAGCTCACCCTTCCGGACGCGCTTGCCCGGCGTCACCAGCGCTCCGGCCGCGACCATGGCACCGCTCTCGACCACAGCGCCGTCAAGCACGACCGCCTTGATGCCGATCATGCACTTGTCCTCGAGGACGCAGCCGTGCAGCACGCACATATGCCCGATCGTCACGTCGTCGCCGATCAGGGTCGGCCAGTCGCCACCCATGCCGGTGCAATGGATCATCGTCCCGTCCTGCACGTTGGTGCGCACGCCGATGCGGATGCGGTTGACATCGCCGCGGACGATCACGCCGAACCACAGATTGGCCTGCGCCCCGATCTCGACGTCGCCGATCACCGTCGCCGTCTGCGCGATGAAGGCGTCCGGGGCGATGACCGGGTTGTGATTGCGATAGGGTAGGATCAGGCCCGCCATCGTGCTGGTCTGCCGCAGCTGGAATCGTTCAGGCCAGGCCGAGCATCAGTGCGATGTTCTGAACCGCGGCACCCGACGCACCCTTGCCCAGATTGTCGAGACGCGCCACCAGCACCGCCTGCCGGTGCTTCTCGTTGGCATAGACGCGCAGCTCCATGGCATCGGTGTTGTTGAGCGCCTCCGGCTCGAGCCGGCCGCTATCGCCTTCGGCGACCGGCACGACCTTCACGAGTCTGCTCTTCGCGTAGCGTGCCGCCAGCGCCGCGTGCAGATCGGCCGCCTTCGGCTTTCCCGGCAGCGTGTCGAGATGCAGCGGGACGCTGACCAGCATGCCCTGCCGGAAATTGCCGACCGACGGCACGAAGATCGGCCGCCGCGTCAGGCGCGAGAACTTCTGCAGCTCCGGCACGTGCTTGTGCTCGAGGCCGAGCGCATACAGCTCGAAGGCCGGCGCCTTGCCGCCCTCATAAGCCTCGATCATGCTCCTGCCGCCGCCCGAATAGCCGCTGACGGCGTTGACCGTCACGGGATAGTCGGCGGGCAGCAGGCCCGCATCGACCAGCGGCCGCAGCAATGCGATGCCGCCGGAAGGATAGCAGCCCGGATTGGCGACGCGCCGCGCATTGCGAACCGCGGCTTCCTGGTCCGCATCCAGCTCCGGAAATCCGTAGACCCAGCCCTCGGCGACACGGTGCGCCGTGCTGGCATCGACGATGCGCGGGCCCTTCTCGCCCATCGCATCGACCATCGCGACAGTCTCCTTCGCCGCGGCGTCAGGCAGGCACAGGACCACGACCTCGCTCTGGGCGAGGATGTCGCGCTTGGCGGCAGGATCCTTGCGCTGCTCCGGCGCGATGCTCTTCAGCGAGATGCCGCGTAGGGCCGCGAGGCGCTGGCGGATGCCGAGGCCGGTCGTGCCGGCTTCGCCGTCAATGAATACGGTGTGCGTGAGCCTCGCGCTGTCCATGGCCGTCAATCCTTCCGTGCCGATACCTTAGCCGAAATCCCTGATTGCCAAAATCGAAAGGGGCGCTCCGGTGAGGAGCGCCCCTTTGATTGAACACGCCCCTCGCCGGGGCTGATCGCGATCGCGATCAGCGCTTGGAGAACTGGAAGCTGCGTCGCGCCTTGGCGCGACCATACTTCTTGCGCTCGACCACGCGCGGGTCGCGGGTGAGAAAGCCGCCGGTCTTGAGCGACGGGCGAAGCTCGGGCTCGAACAGAGTGAGTGCCTTGCTGATGCCGTGCCGCACCGCACCGGCCTGGCCGGAAAGCCCGCCCCCGGTCACCGTGCAAATGACATCGAACTGGCCGGTCCGGTTGGCCGTAACGAAGGGCTGCTGGATCATCATGCGCAGCACCGGCCGCGCGAAATAGATCTGCTGGTCGCGGCCGTTCACGGTGATCTTGCCGTTGCCCGGCTTGATCCACACGCGCGCGACGGCGTTCTTGCGCTTGCCGGTCGCGTAGGAGCGGCCCTGCTCGTCGCGCTGCGGCTCGGGCAGCTCACGCTGCGCCTCGGCCGCCGCCACCGCGGCACCAGTCGCGATCGCCAGATCGGCGAGTGTGCGGGTCTGTGTCGTCCGTTCCGCCATGATCAGGCGCTCCGCTTGTTCTTCGGATTGAGCTTGGCGAGGTCAAGCACCGTCGGGCTCTGCGCCGCGTGCGGGTGCTGGGCCCCCTTGTAGACCTTGAGATTGCCCAGCTGCCGGCGCGCGAGCGGGCTCTCCTTCTTCAGCATGCGCTCGACGGCCTTCTCGATCATCCGCTCGGGATGCTTGCCGCTCAGCGTTTCGATCGGCGTGCGCTGCTTGATGCCGCCGACATAGCCGGTATACCAGTGGAAAACCTTGTCGGTCATCTTGCGGCCGGTGAGCCGCACCTTCTCCGCATTGATGATCACGACGTTGTCGCCGCAATCGACATGCGGCGTGAAATTCGGCTTGTGCTTGCCCTTGAGGCGCATTGCCACGACCGAGGCGAGCCGGCCCAGAACGACGCCGTCCGCGTCGATCAGGATCCATTTCTTCTGCTTCGCCGCATCGGCTGCGCTGAGGGAAGCTGTCTGCTTCGTCTGCATGTTCTCACCACGTCCTGCGGGCGCCTGGACAGTCGCCCGCGTTGAAGGCGGCGGAGTATCTGAATCGGATCGCCCCGCGTCAACTCAAATCCGTTGAAAACCGGATAATTAGGGGGCTGGTAGCATGATACCGCGCGCCTATCTGGCGGTTCGGCCGAAACTTTCGGGTTCCCGAGATCGGGCGCAAGATCCTGACCGAGCGCTCCTTTCGCCTAGCGCGATCTGACCGCCTCGGGTGGAAGAGCATAGGTGCCGGTCGCGTGGGCGACCGGCTCGTCGTCGCCGATGGAGAACAGGGTGACCTCGCCATAGGCAAGGCGCCTGCCGCAACGGATCAGCCGCGCTTCGCAGATCACGTCTCCCGCCTGCGGCCGGCGCAGGAAGGTCATGTTCAGGTTCGATGTCACCGCCATCTCGCCGTTCGGAGCCACGCTCATAACCACCGCATAGAGCGCATAGTCGGCCAGCCCCATCATGGCCGGGCCGCTGACCGTGCCGCCGGCGCGCACGAATTCGCCCCGGAATGGCAGACGGACGCGAGCGCGCCCCTTCTCGAGTTCCTCCACCTCGAGGCCAAAAACGCCGGCGAGCGGGGTCGTCTTTCGTGTCCGCTCCATGAATTCCGCTGCCGTTATCAGGGGCATGGCCGCGCCGTCCTTCCAGCTACGCTCAGAAATTTGAACGCCGTTCAGGCAATTGGTTAAACACTGTTCGAATAAATGAACATTGATATAATGAGCAATGGTCCGAGCCGCGGCAATAAGAAAGCCGATCCTGTCGCCGACACCCGAATCGGCTGACGCCCGACGCGACGCGGTTCGCGACTTCAAGCGCGCGGCGATTCTGGCGGCCGCGCAGGGCGTCTTCGGCAAGGCCGGGCTGGAGGGGGCGACGATCCGCGCGATCGCCCAGGCGGCCGGCTATACCGCGGGCGCCGTGTATTCTTATTATCCGACGAAAGAAGCGATCTATGCGGATATCCTCGCCCACTCGCTGGCGGCACTGCGCGACGCGGTCGAGGCCGCTTCCGGCACCGCTCCGGACGACGAGTCCCGGGTGCGGCTGACGGTCCGCGCTTTCTTCGACTACTATCGCGCCCACCCGCAGGAACTCGAGCTCGGCTTCTACCTGTTCCAGGGCTTGCGCCCGCGCGGCCTGTCCCGCGATTTCGACCGCGCCCTCAACAGCCGCCTCATCGCGGCCCTGATGCGCATCCGCGCCGCAATCATGCGCTTCGGAGGCTTGCGCCCGCTCGCCGCGCACCACGAGACGGTCGCCG
The DNA here is from genome assembly GCA_041690495.1 of Alphaproteobacteria bacterium. Lineage (GTDB taxonomy): Bacteria > Pseudomonadota > Alphaproteobacteria > CACIAM-22H2 > CACIAM-22H2 > DATAAP01. The sequence goes on from JAWLHE010000005.1 coordinate 130,191, forward strand.
CGATGTGCCATATTGCCGGCGTGTTGGTGATGGCGCGCACGGGCCGGCTCAAGACTTTGGGCGCCGACCCCGAGATGCAGATGGATCATTATATCGAGGCGCTGATCGCGCGCATCAGGCCGGCCTGAAAGACCGGTTCAACCGAAGGCACCGAGGGAGGAAGCGATGGCAACCGCAGCGAAGGGAAAGACGAAAGAGCAGGTCCTGGTCGAGAAGAACGGCCCGGTGACGACCGTCATCCTGAACCGGCCTGAGGTCCGCAACTGCGTCGACACGCCGACCGGCCGGAAGCTGGTTGATGCCTTTCTCGACTTCGAGCGCGATCCCGAAGCCGCTGTGGCGGTGTTCTGGGGGACCGGCGGAGCGTTCTGCGCCGGCGGCGACCTTAAGGCCCTGTCGGAGAGCAACGGCAAGGACTGGTCCGAGGACTTCGCCTTCCGCGAGAACGGCAATGGCGAGCTGCCGCAGGGTCCGCTCGGCCCGTCCCGACTGCAACTCTCCAAGCCCGTCATCGCCGCGGTCGCCGGCCCGGCCGTCGCCGGAGGCATGGAGCTGGCGCTGTGGTGCGACATCCGGGTCATGGAGGAAGACGCCTATTTCGGTGTCTACTGCCGTCGCTGGGGCGTGCCGCTGATCGACGGCGGCACGGTGCGGCTGCCGCGCATCATCGGCATGGGCCGCGCCCTTGACATCATCCTGACCGGCCGTCAGGTCATGGCCGAGGAAGCCCTGCGCATCGGCATGTGCGAGCGGATCGTACCGAAAGGGCAGTCGCGCCAGGCCGCGGAGTCGCTGGCCCAGGAAATCGCCCGCTTCCCGCGCGAGTGCATGCTCGCCGACCGCAATTCGGTCCACCGCGCCTGGGGCAAGCCGACCCGCGAGGCGATGCGCGAGGAATACTGGTATGGCCAGTCGTGTCTGAAGAACGAAGGCGTCGCCGGGGCTACCCGCTTCAAGGACGGCAAGGGCCGCCATGGCGACTACAGGAACATCTGAGCCTGCGGTTTAAGTCAGGAGGGTGGCGGTTCCCCGGGCATCGACCGCCCGCTCGAGCCTTGCCCGGGCTGTCGTCAGCGCGTCCTCGAGCTGCTCGTGCGAGAACGGCTTGCCGACGATGGCAACGCAGGGCAGTTCGAGCGCGGTCAGGCTCAACCCCGGCGCATCGGCGGTGATCAGGACCGGCAGTGTCCCGAATTTGGCATGGAGCCGCCGCGCGACTTCCAGCCCGTCCATGCGTCCGATAAGACGAATATCGATTAGTGCGACGTCCGGCGGCTGCGCGTCGGCGATGGCCAGAGCCTCGGGGCCGGACGCGGCGGTGCCGCACAGCTCATAGCCGGCCTCGATGGCGATCCGCCCGATATGCACCGCGAGCAATGGCTCGTCCTCGACGACAAGGATGCTGGGACAACTCATTTGCACTCCTTCCAGAGCCGCTGTCCCACCCGCCAGCGTCACTGTCGAGTCAGCGCCCGATTCGGTAAACAAGTTATTAACATCGTGAGCTTGACCTTCGTACCCGCTTCCTGCTGAGGTCAATCCGTCGTGATGTCTCGGCGGAGCGCGCATGGACGGCGTCGACCGCGTGATCGATCAGCTCTACGACGGCGCGCTCGATGCAGCCGCCTGGCCCGCGGCATTTGCTTCACTTTGCGATTTTCTCGATGCGGATCATGCGATCGGCATGGTCCGCGACGGCGGTTCCTCGAGCTTTCCACTGGTTGCGGCGGCGCGCATCGACCCCGCGAATGTGGCGCGTTTCGTCGACGCCGCACCAGGCGCGATGGCGTTGCTGCAGGGATTCTCGGAACGACGGTCGTTCGATTTCTCGTCCGTCGTTCCGCGCGACCATTTCGTCCGAAGCGACTTCTTCCAGGATGTCATCCGGCCGATGGGCGGTTACCGGGCGATGATGACCGTTCCTTTCCGGCAACGGGGGTACGACAGCTTCGTTGCCGTCTGCCGCCCGGAGCGCGCCCGGGAATTCGGGGAGGCCGAAACGGCGATGCTGGAGCGGATCGTCCCGCACATCACGCGTGCCATGCGCGTCAGGCTGCGCATCGACAGCGCCGAGATGCGAATGGCGGCCGCGCTCGTTGCGTTCGACCAGATCGACACCGGGCTCGCGATCGTCGACAGCGCGATGCGACCGATCGTCCTGAACCGACGGGCCGAGCAAGCGCTCGCGAGCCGCGACGGTCTTGCACTCTCGCAACGCGCGCTTGGGCCGACCGATGCAGCGATGGCACCGGTGCTTCGCGAATTCGTCAAACGCGCCGCGGCCGATGACCCGCGGGCGCCCGGTTCCTATGCCCTGGTTCTGCGGCGCGGCGGCGGCCGTCCGCCGTGGTCGGTCACGGTGCGCAGACTCGACCCGAAGCATGCGCCGCCCGTCGGCGGCCTGGTCGCGCTGCTATTCGAGGACGTGGCGCGGCTACCGGCCGATGTAGCGCCCATGCTCGCGGCGATCTTCCGCCTTACCCCGCGGGAAGCGGCACTCGCGGCGGCGCTTACCCGCGGCGTCGCACTCGCCGACGCGGCGGATCAGCTTGGCATCACAACCGGCACCGCCCGCGTCTACCTCAAGAGCATCTTCGCCAAGACGCACACACGCCGTCAGGGCGAGCTCGTCAGCCTGATCCTGCGACTGACCCGCTTCGCGGGCTGAGCCGGCAGCACCTCTCATTTGGGAGTGTTGCCCGCGATTACGGCAGCGACCGGCCACAGGCGGGAAAGGTCGGAGATTCAAGCAGAAGGCCGTGTGGCCCGACGATTGCAACGCTGCCGCAGCACCGGACGCAGCGCGGCAGGAGGGACGAATGCGATCCAGTCTGTTGATGGGAGCCTTGCTACTCGGTTCAACGATCATCACCGGCCCCGCCTGGTCGGGGGCCATCGTCCGGGCCTCCGCGGACTCCGGATACGAAAGCGCCTCGGCAGATTCGTCGGACGACCCGAATCTGGTCAGCGAACCATTCGTATCCGCACGGGCGCACGCTACGGAGCTCAGCGCCAGTTCGCTGGCAACGGCCGGTGCAATCGATTCATGCTTTCAGACCGGCAACCCCGCGCCCGGCTGCGTGACCATCGGCACGGAAGTCCAAGTCAGATCCTACGCTTCCGCCAATGGCAATGCCGGTTACCTCCGCGCCGCGGCGAACTCGGGCGACGGCGGCCAAGGCAGCGCTTCCGCGACCCTGATCGACAGCATCACCCTGACCAACCCGGTCATCGACGTCTTCATCGACGTCAACGCGATCGGCGGCGCGAGCGTCGTTTCGCCGGGACAATCCGTCGGCCAGTCCAGCATCTTCTTCTCGCTGTTCCTCGATACGCCGAGCCCGAACCTGGACCAGCCGCAACGGATCTTCCTGTTCTCCATGGAGGCGTTCAAGGACGATGAGGATTCCGGCTTTATCGCCTACCTGCTGGACGACCCCGACAATGTCGCGGACAGCGGTAGTTCGATCCCCGGGTCCTTCGACTTGGAGATCGACCTGTCGGATCCGGCCTTCGCCGGGATTTTCGGACTGCCCGGTCCGGCCGGGTTCGATCTCGACGGGCCGCTGCCCCTCGGGTTCATGCTGATGACCTCGGCAGCGTGCTTCGATGACAGCAATTGCTTCGCGCAGGCGCGCGTCGACAACACGCTGTACATCGCGCTCGATGGCGCCTCGGCAAACGGCTACAGCTATCCTGGTCGGTCGGTCGTCGGTCCGCCGCCGACCGGCATCCCTGCGCCCGCCTCGGGCCTGCTGCTGCTGAGCGGGCTCGCCGCCCTCGCCGGCCTCCGCCGCCGCGCCTAGCCCTGCACCGAATAGCCGCCATCCACCGGAATGGCGGTTCCAGTCAGGAAGTCGGACGCGCTCGAGGCGAGGAACGCGGCGATGCCGGCGAAATCGTCGGGCGTGCCCCAGCGGCCGGCTGGCGTGCGCGCGACGACACGCTCGTGCAGCCCCTGCACCTGCTGACGCGCGGTCTTGGTCAGGTCGGTGTCGATCCAGCCCGGCAGCACGGCGTTGACCTGGATGTTGTCCTTGGCCCAGGCGGTCGCGAGCACGCGCGAGAACTGGACGATGCCGCCCTTCGCCGCCGCATAGGGCAGCGCAAACGGCACGCCGAAGATCGAGGTCATCGAGCCGATATTGATGATCTTGCCGCCGCCCGCGCGCTTCATCTCCGGATACGCCGCGTGCGAGCACAGGAAGGCGCTGGTCAGGTTCGCGTTCACGACCTCGTGCCATTCGGCAAGCGTGTAGGCTTCGGGCGCCTTGCGATTGTTCATGCCAGCGTTGTTGACGAGGATGTCGAGCCGTCCGAAGCGGTCGACGGCGGCTTTCACCATGGCGCGGCAGGAGTCCTCCTTCACCACGTCGACCTGCACCGCCGCCGCCTTGACGCCGAGCGCATCGAGGTCCTTCACCGCCTTGTCGTTCTTCGCCGTGTTGCGGCCGGCGACGACGACCGCAGCACCTGCCTCAGCCAGTCCGCGCGCCATGCCGAACCCGATGCCGCCATTGCCGCCGGTGACGATCGCCACCTTGCCCTTGAGATCGAAACGCTTCATCCCCCCGCTCCCAAATCTTTGAGTCTGAAGCCCTCTGCCCGTTGGGGAGAAAGGCGTTTCCTACCGCATCACGAACGGATTCGGCACCTCATCGGCGGTGGAGATCCACACGCTCTTGGTCTGCAGGTACTCCCAGATCGCGTCCTGGCCGTTCTCGCGGCCGAGGCCGGAGCGCTTGTAGCCGCCGAACGGCGACATGTAACTGACCGCGCGATAGGTGTTGACCCACACCGAACCCGCCTGCAGCCGCTCCGACACCTTCAGCGCCCGCTTGATGCTCTGCGTCCACACGCCGGCCGCGAGGCCGTAGAGCGTGTCGTTGGCGATGGCGACCGCCTCTTCCTCGTCGTGGAAACGGATCACCGACAGCACGGGGCCGAACACTTCCTCGCGCGCGATCCGCATCCGGTTGTTGACGCCCGAGAAGATGGTCGGCTCGACGAACCAGCCGTCGCCGCATTCCGGCCGATTTGCCGGACCGCCGCCGAGTACGCAGTTCGCGCCCTCGCCCTTGGCGATGTCGATATAGCCGAGGATCTTCTTGTATTGCGGCTGGGTCGTGACGGGACCGACCTGCGTCTCGGCGCTCATCGGATCGCCCATCTTTGCCGTCTTCGCGAACGAGACCAGCCGGTCGAGGAACTCGTTGTGGATCGAATCCTGCACCAGCAGGCGCGAGCCGGCGATGCAGGTCTGTCCGGTCGCGGCGAAGATGCCCGAGATGGCGCCCTTCACCGCGTCCTCGATCTTCGCGTCGTCGAAGACGATGTTCGGCGACTTGCCGCCGAGCTCGAGCGTCACGCGCTTGAGACCCTTCGCCGCCGTCTCATAGACGCGCTGGCCGCTCATCTCGCCGCCGGTGAAGGCGACTTTCGCGACCTTGGGATGGAGCACCAGCGGCTCGCCGACATCCGCGCCGAAGCCGGTGACGACGTTGACGACGCCCTTGGGGAATCCGGCCTCCTCGATCAGCTTGCAGAATTCCAGCGCCGAGGCCGAGGTGAACTCCGACGGCTTGACCACCAGGGTGCAGCCCGCCGCCAGCGCCGGCGCCAGCTTCCACGACAGCAGTAGCAGCGGCGAGTTCCACGGGATGATCGCCGCGACTACGCCGACCGGCTCGTGTCGCGTGAAGTTGAAGGTGTTGGCCTTGTCGATCGGGATGACGGCGCCCTCGATCTTGTCGGCGAGGCCGCCAAAGTAATAGTACCAGTTCGGCATGTAGCGGAGCTGCCCGCCCATCTCGGCGAACAGCTTGCCGTTGTCGCGCACCTCGACGGCGCCGAGCCGCTCGGCCTCGCGCGCGATCAGGTCGCCGAGCCGGCGCAGCAGTGCTCCGCGCTGCGAGGCATTCAGCTTCGGCCAGTCCCCGGTCGTGAACGCCTGGTATGCAGCCTCAACCGCACGCCCGACATCCTCGGCATTGCCCTTGGGGATCAGCGCCCATGGCTTGCCGGTATACGGGTTGTAGCTCTCGAACCATTCGCCCGAGGCCGGCTCGACCCACTCGCCGCCGACATGCATCCGGTATTTCTGCAGACCCTGCTCGACCATTACCGACTCAGGCGCCATGTCCTTCCTCCCGGTCTGAATCTTCAAAACGCACGCGCCGACGGCGCGAACGGATCGCGGATCTCGGTCGTGCGATGTCACCACTGAATTGGCCGCAGCGCAATCCCGCCCCGCCGTCAGCCGGCATGCCAGGCGCGCAGACTGCGGGTGAGGTGGTCCGCGAGCGCCCGCGCCTGCCGCGTCGCGCCGCCAGGCCCGGTATGAAGGGTGATATCGACGTCGGGGAAGCGCGGGAAGCCCTCGCGCACGGTCAGCCGCCGCAGCCTGGGGCTGATCGTCGATTTCTTGAACACAGAAACCGCCAGCCCCGCCTCGACCGCCGCCTCGACCGTGGCCAGGCTTGGGCTCATATAGGCGCAGCGCCAGCGCCGTCCGCGGTCGTCGAGTGCAGCCGTCGCCCACCGTCGAAACAGGCAGCCCTGGCGCGACACCGCAAGCGGCAGCGGATCCTCGCGATGCGTCCGGTGCGCGCGCGACGTCGCCCAGACTGGCGTGTCGCGGCAGATCACATCGCCGCGGCCGAGCCCGACCGGATGCATGCCGAGCACAAGATCGAACTCGGCGCCGATCCGCTGGACCAGATCGCTGGTCAGCCCGGTCTGCACCTCGACCTGAACCGTCGGATGCTCGCTCCAGAAACGCGCCAGGATGCGCGGCAGGACGCGTGTCGCGTAATCGTCGATGCAGCCGAGGCGGATCGTGCCGGCGATCCGTCGCTGCCGCACCACGCCGATCGCTTCGTCGTTGAGCGCGAGCAACCGTCGGGCATAGCCCATCAACGCCTCGCCCGCTTCGGTCAGGCCGGTGCGCCTGCCCTCCCGCTCGAACAGGGCGGTGCCGACTTCCTGCTCCAGACGCTTGATCTGCATGCTTACGGCCGACTGCGTTCGGTTGAGAGCCCGGGCCGCGTGCGTGAAGCCGCCCCGTTCGGCGACGGTGACAAACACCTTCAGGAGATCCGAGTCGAGCAATCTCGTCTGCATTCATCATATTCCCTTATATCGGCCATAAAGATTATTCGTTTTTGTGATGGATGGCGAGAGCCTAACGTCCTGGACGAATTTCGTGGAACGACGCCGATGCGCAAGGAGTATCTCGGGATCGCTGCCGCGTGCGCATCGAGCTGCCTCGGCGGCGCCTCGGTCGTGGCGACCCGGGCAGTCGTGCCGCTGACCGACCCGGCGACACTTGCGGTGATGCGCTACGGTGTCGGGGCGATCTGCCTGGCACTGCTCGTGCGCGCCATGCGGCGGCCCTGGCCCGACCGCGCCGACCTGCTGCCGGTCGCGCTGCTCGGCGTACTGTTCTTCGCGCTGTTCCCGTTCCTGTTCAACCTGTCGCTGTCCTACACGACCGCGGCACGTGGATCTCTGGCGCTCTCGACCCTGCCGTTCATGACCCTGATCGTCGCCGCGTTGCTGCGCGGCGAGGCAGTGACGCGCAGCAAGCTGGCCGGCGTCGTGCTTGCGACGATCGGCGTCGCCGTCGCGCTGGGCGACGGCATCGCCGGCGACGCCACGTTGCGGGCCGGCGACATCCTGATGGTCGCGACGGCGCTGTGCGGCGCCTTCTACAACGTGCTGTCGCGCCCCTACCTCGCGCGCGTGCCCGCACTCGTCTACACCACGATCGGCATGATCGCCGGCACGGCGGCGAGCCTGACCTGGGCGCTGGCCTGGGGCGAGCCGCTGCGCGTCCTCGACATGCCGGCCTGGGCAGGCGCGGCGATTGCCTTCCTCGGAATCGGCGGTGCGGCGCTCACCTTCTATCTCTGGAGCTATGGGCTCGAGCACACGACGCCGACCTGCGTCGCGACGACTGTCACCCTCAACCCCATCGTCGCGATGGCGCTGGGTACGCTCTTGCTCGGCGAACCAGCGCCCGGGCGGCTCGCGCTCGGCCTCGCCGCCGTCGCGCTGGGCATCGTGCTGGTGAGCGGGAGTGCGCCTCTCCATGCCTGGATCAGGATGTCCAAATGGCAGAAAAGGCGCCGCACCGAACGCATCCTCGACCGGCTGACCGATCGCCAACTGGACGATGTAGGCCTACTCGACGCGAGGGCGGAGCGACGGAGGCGCCGGTCGCCTCCGTTCTGGTGGCTGCCCTACGACTGATCCACCCATCTCGGGGTTGAAACGGCGCGGCATCCGACGCAGATTGACCGGCGAATCACGGAGTTGCGCATGTCCGCCCTGCCCCAGCCCGCCCGCCAAGCACCTCTCCTCCTGCGCGACGACCGCGACGGCGTCGCGACCTTGACCATGAACAGACCGGCGCAGCGCAATGCGCTGTCGGTGGCGCTCATGTCGGCGCTGCAGGACGAGCTCGATCGCATCAAGACCGATGCTTCGGTCAAGGCCGTGGTCATCGCCGGGGCCGGACCGGGCTTCTGCGGCGGACATGATCTCAAGGAGATGCGCGCGAATCCCGGTCGCCAGGCCTACGAGGCACTGTTCGAGCAATGCTCCAGGCTGATGCTCTCGATCACGCGGCTGCGACAGCCGGTGATCGCCAAGGTCCACGCGATCGCCGCCGCGGCCGGATGCCAGCTCGTTGCCAGCTGCGATCTTGCCGTCGCGGCCGAGAGCGCCCGGTTCGCCGTCAATGGCATCAATATCGGACTGTTCTGCTCGACGCCGATGGTGGCACTGACGCGCGCGATCGGCCGCAAGGCGGCGATGGAGATGCTGCTGACCGGCGATCTCGTCGACGCGGCGACGGCGCTCGATCTCGGGCTCATCAACAAGGTCGTGCCCGACGGCGAACTCGGAGCGGCGGTAGACGCTCTCGCCGCCAAAATCGTCGCGAAATCGCCGCTGGCGCTGGCAATCGGCAAGGAGGCGTTCTACAAGCAGGCAGAACTCGGCCTCGAGGACGCCTACCGCTATGCGAGCGAAGTGATGACGCGCAACATGCTGGCCCGCGACGCCGAGCGCGGCATCGACGCGTTCATCGCCAAGCAGCCCATGCCGAAATGGGAAGGGCGTTGAGTGCATGGCGACCGCGATCAAGAAACCGGCCATCAGGATCGACCACGACAACTACAGCGATTCGTATCTGCGCGACGTTCTGCGATGCGTGAAGACGATCGCCATGGTCGGCGCCAGCACCAACTGGAACCGGCCGAGCTACTTCGCCATGAAGTATCTCCAGCACAAGGGTTATCGCGTGATCCCGGTCAACCCGACCGCCGCCGGCGAGGAGATTCTCGGCGAAAAGGTTTACGCCAGCCTCAAGGACATCCCGGACAGGGTCGACATGGTCGACATCTTCCGCAACTCGGCCGCCGCCGGGCCGATCGTCGACGAGGCGATCGCGATCCGGGCCCCGATCGTGTGGATGCAACTCGGCGTGCGCAACGATGCGGCCGCTGCGCGCGCCGAGGCCGCCGGAATGACGGTGGTCATGAACCGATGCCCGAAGATCGAGTACGGCCGGCTGCATGGCGAGCTGTCCTGGGGCGGCATCAACTCCGGCATCATCTCCAGCAAGCGCCAGAAACAGCGGCGCTAGAGCCCTCAAGACCCCAAAAAGGCATCGAATCCGCACTCGGCTCGATTGACAGCGGGCAACGGCCGGGCGTAAAGATTAATGTCTATCTTGGCTTGCCTTGCTTGCCGGCCCCGCTTGTGCGGGTTTCGCATCCAAGTCACATTCCAAAATCAGGCAACGCACGGCACGGGGCCGGGCGGAATGTTTATGATCAAGCGGAGACGAGGATGGCGATCGGCACGGTGAAATGGTTCAATCCGACCAAGGGTTTCGGCTTCATTCAGCCCGAGGATGGCGGGGGCGATGTGTTCGTGCACATCTCTGCCGTTGAGAAGGCCGGGCTGCGCACGCTCAACGAGGGCCAGCGCGTCAATTACGAGCGCGTCCAGGGGAAGAACGGCAAGTACTCGGCCGAGAATCTCTCGGCGGCCTGAACGGATGGCGAGAAAGCCCAACTATCGATTCGAACGAGCCGAGCGCGAGCGCCTCAAGGCAGAACGGCGGGCCAAGCGCGAGGAACGAAGGGCGACGATCCGGGCTGATGAGACGGATCCTGCCGCAGCCGAGGCCGAAGCGGCGGCTGAACGGCAGGATCCGTGACATTGCAGCAAAACGAGACTGTCAAAAGGGACCCCCATGGCTAGCCCGCGCTGGGGTAACAAGCATACCTGTCTTGAATGTGGCGCCGCGTTCTACGACATGCAGCGTAGCCCAATGGCTTGTCCAAAATGCGGCGCCCGGCACCAGCCGGTCGCCCTGCTCAAGTCGGACGGTCGGGCTGCCCGCAAGAGCCGCGGCTTGCGTCCGGTGCCTGTCGCGGCTCCGGTCGAGGTGCTGCCAGCCGTATCGGACAAGGATGAAACTGAAACTACAGAGGATGACGGCGACGTCCTGGAGATCGACGAAGAGGCCCCAGCCGACGAAGACGACGGTGCGGCCGAGACCGACGACAGGGATCGCTGAAATGGATTGCATGCGTCAGCACGAGGTGAGTCGATGATGCCGTTCCGTCAGCCGCCGGGTGGCGGCCGAGTGGTTGAAGCCAAGGTAAAGTGGTTCAATACGACCAAGGGCTTCGGCTTCGTCGCTCCGACCGACGGCTCACCTGACACGTTCCTCCACATGGCGGCGCTCGAGGCGGCCGGGCTCCCTGCCCCGACCGAAGGCGCCATCGTCAAGTGCGAGATCGGGCCCGGCAAGAAGGGCCCGCAGGTCGTGCGGATCATCGAGGTCAGCGGCGGTGGCTCGGCGCGCCCGGCACACCGCCCGACGCCCTCGTCCGACGCCGACCAGGATGCGGGAATGAGCACGGAAGGCGCCCAGCAAGTCGCCTGCACGGTCCGCTGGTACTGTCCGATCCGAGGCTACGGCTTCCTGATCCCCGAAGACGGAGAGGCCGACGTATTTGTCAACGCCAAGGTCGTTCGCCGTGCCCAACTGCCGTTGCTTGAGGCCGATCAGCGGGTTCTGAGCGCCGTCGTCCTGACCGCCAAGGGCCGTGAGGCGCGGGCGATCCGCCTGCTCTAAGCTTCCGATTTCCATTGGACAGAGGCATCCCGGCTGCTGCCGGTTCGCGCCCTATTGCCTTTCCATCCCGGCCCAGCCGGGCCGGGGCATCTGCATACGATATTAACCATATCAGCGTCTTCCGGGTGATTTCCTGCAGATGTGCCGGAACCCTACCGCCAGGTGAAGCGTCTAACAGGCGGAGGCGACACGTCTGAGCTGTCAAGGTCGTAAATGTTCAGGAATCACCGCAGCGCGATGGCAGTCAGGGCCGCAGAGACGCACGCGATCGATCAGCATCGTGGCCAAGATCGGCGCCACGCGGTGGTGGAAAGGCTGTGCCTCTACATGCAGAGGGCCGAGCCCGACACCCGCGAAACCGATCGGCTGCGGCCCGCGCTTGACGAGCTCTACCCGCTGCCGACCTGCGTACCCGACGATCTCAGCTCACTGATCAACGCGGTTCTCGACACGACCCGCCGCTGCTCCTCATCGTGAGCGCTCATCCGCTTTCCAACCGGCGCGCGAAATCGACAGCAACGGTATTGCCGCCGCTCACGATCACGCCGACGCGCTCGCCGGGCCGCGGCTGGTAGCGTCCCGACAGCAAGGCTGCAAGCGCCGCGGCACCGCCCGGCTCGGCGCAGACCCGGAGCACTTTCCACAAGGCCTCCTGCGCTGCGCCAATAGCCTCGTCGCTGACCAGCACCACGTCCCTCACGTTGCGCTGGGTGATCGGGAATACCATCTCGCCGATCCGCCGCGGCGCCAGCGAGTCCGCGGCGATGCCGCCGGCCTCGGCGTCGACCGGCTTACCTGCCTGGCGCGCCCTGGTCAGGGTCGGCGCCGCCTCGGGCTCGACTCCGATGACATCGATGCGCCCGCCATACCAGGCGGCTATGCCGCCGATCAGTCCACCGCCGCCGACAGCCACCAGCAGGGTATCGAGCGAAGGCGCCTGCACCTCGAGCTCGAGCCCGATCGTGCCTTGGCCCAGGAGCGTTTCGCGCTGATCGAAGGCATGAACCTGGAGAGCCCCGGAGCGGGCACCCCATGCTTCGCTTGCCGCCAGGGCGTCAGCGTAGCGCTCGCCGCCGACCACCAGTTCCGCACCGTAGTCACGGATGCGCCGGATCTTCGCCGGCGAGGAGATGCCCGGCACGAAGATACGCGCCGGGATGCCGAGACGCCTCGCCGCATAGGCGACCGCCGCGCCGTGATTTCCGCCGGAGGCAGCGACCGCCCCCGCCTCCGGCACCGGCCGGGTCAATAGGTTGGCGAAGGCGCCGCGGGTCTTGAACGAGCCCGCGTGCTGCAGGAGCTCGAGCTTGATGCACAGCGGGAACGGCGTCAGCCCGAAATCGGCCCCGTCCACCTCCACCACAGGCGTGCGCCTTACGTGGGGCTTTATCCTCTGCGCGATCGCGGCGATCTGGTTGCGATCGATCATGTCTTTCAAGACCGTCCTCCCGACCGCGGCGAGCGGCCGGGGCCTGTCTGCGCCAGACTTAATTCAGCTCTTCGCACATTGACAATAGGCCCGTGATCTCCGCCGCCCTCACTTGCCCGCGTCGTCGCCCCACAGCTCCTTCAGCCGTGCATCACGCCCGCACGCAAAGCGGTAGTAGCGGTACCGGAGCGGATTGTTCTGATAGTAATCCTGGTGATAGTCCTCGGCCGCATAGAACGTCGTCGCCGGAAGGATTTCCGTGACGATCGGCGCAGGCAGCCGCTCCGATTGCATCAGCGTCTGCCTGGATGCTTCGGCAGCGCGCTTCTGCGCATCGTCGTGAAAAAAGATGGCGCTTCGGTACTGATCGCCCTTGTCGCAGAACTGGCCTTCGCCATCGAGCGGATCGATGTTGTGCCAGAATATGTCGAGCAGCCGCTCGTAGCTGACTTTCGCCGGGTCGTACACGATCTCGACCGCCTCGTAATGCCCGGTTCCGCCCGCCGACACCTGTTCGTATGTCGGATTCTGCTTCTTCCCGCCGATATAGCCCGACGTGGTCGAAATGACGCCGTCGAGCTTGTCGTACGGCGGCTCCATGCACCAGAAGCAGCCGCCGGCAAACGTCGCCTTGTCCAGCATCCGTCCGTCCGCAGTCTGAGCGGACGCCGCAGCGCCCGTGCATAGCAGCGCCAGGAAAAGAAACGATCGCAACATAAGCATAGCCGCTCCATCCGGTTTCGGCGGTGACACTACGCGTGGCCTTCGCGAATATGCGCTCACGTTCGTGCGAGCCATGGACTCCGCCAGGACAATTTGGCGTGAGCGCGCGGCCCCGTCTAGCGGCGGCCTTTCGCTGGCGGACGGCCAAGCAGCAGCGCCGCCAGCGCGCCACAGCCGCATAGGGCGATGATCAGCGCCAGCGGTCGCGCCGTCCCGTCATGAAACGCCCCGACCAATGTTCCGGCCGCGGCACCGAGCATGAACTGCAGGGTGCCGATCATGGCGGAAGCGCTGCCGGCGTTGCGGCCGTGCGGTGTCATGGCGAGCGCTGCGGCGACCGGGAGGATGAAGCCGAGGCTGGAAATGAAGACGAACAGTGGCGCGAGGATGCCGGGAAAGCCGCCGGTTCCGCTCACAGCTGTGCCGAGCAGCACCAGGCCGGCGATCGCTGCGACGGTCAGGGCGGCTCGCAGCAGGCGCACGCGGTCGACCCGCATGACCAGTCTGCCGTTGATCTGCGAGGCGATGATGAGTCCGGCCGCATTGATTCCGAATAGCAGGCCGTAGCCTTCCGGCTCCACGCCGTAGACGTCCATGAAGACGTAGGGCGAACCGGCGACGTAGGCGAACATGCCTGCCATGATCAGGCCGCTCGACAAGGCGAACCGCATGAAATGGCGGTCGCCGAGCAGCGCACCATAGACGCGGAACACCATGGCGAGGTCATGCCGCAATCGCTTTTCGGCCGCGAGGCTTTCGGGAAGAAGCAGTGCGACGGAAATCAGGTTAAGGGCCGCGAAGCCGCTCAGGCACCAGAAGATCGAGCGCCAGCCCTGGTGGATGACGAGCCACCCGCCGAGCATCGGTGCCAGGATCGGCGCCAGTCCCATCACCAGCATCAGCAGCGCATAGACCCGCGCCGACTCCCGCTCGTCGAAACAGTCGCGCACGACTGCGCGTGCGATGACCATACCGGCGCATCCGCCCAGCGCCTGTACGAAGCGCATCGCGATCAGCATCTCGATCGTCGTTGCCAGCGCGCATCCCACCGACGCAGCGATGAATATGACCAGCCCGGCATAAAGCGGCAGCTTGCGGCCGTGCCGGTCGGCCAGCGGGCCATAGAGTGCCTGTCCGATCGCCATCGCGACGAAATAGGACGCCAGCGTGAGCTGCACCGATCCGGCATCGGCGCGGAGGTCGCGGCCCAGCTCCAGGAACGCGGGCAGGTACATGTCGATCGACAGCGGTCCCAGCGCAACCAGCGCCCCGAGAATGACTGCCAGGCGGTGATGCTTCGAAGTCATGTGTTGCGTTGTTCTCGCATAGAACCCTCGATTGCGCCCGATGCACTCGATTCCGAGCGGGTATATACCCGTTGCCCGCGGCGCGAAGGCATCCGAATCGCTGCAAGCTGTCTTGCAGAGACCGCGTCGCTGATTGCAACCGCCGACGGTGCAGACATCATTGCTGCTCGCCGGCTACGCAGCGCCACTCCACCGGATGTTATCGTCCAGGTCATGGCGGCTGGGCTCCGGTTCGCGTGCCGCCGGGCACCGCCGAGTTTCCGTGTTTCGCAAAACCGCGAACCGAGCCTGGTACGGGGCGCTGCGGCGACGCCGCCATTCCCTTTTCGGGCCCCGACCTGCTACAAGGACCACCTCCATTGGGGAGTAGCCGCCCTCGCCCGCCGGTCCAACCGGTTTCGAGGGGCGCACGTCAACAGACTTGGCCGATGTCGCGGGACGGAGGCCGTGGCGTGCGCGGCCGATCGAGCGATCGATCCTCTGGCGAGACCTTTGGCGATGGCGTCTCCGTGATGGCTGGGCGGAGAGGCGCCGCGCCACTGGTTTGCGTCCGCCCAGCCCCGCAAATCGACCCCGTGGAAGCGCTGCTCGTCTCTACCGCCGTTGTCGCCGTCGCCGAGATCGGCGACAAGACCCAGCTTCTCGCGCTCGTCCTCGCCTGCCGATTCCGTGCCCCCCTGGCGGTCACGCTCGGTATCCTGTTCGCGACGCTCGCCAATCACGCCGCCGCCGGGTTCGCCGGCGCGTGGGTCGCTGCCTCGGTGGACCCGGCAATAATGCGCTGGGCACTGGGCCTGTCGTTTCTGGCCGTCGCTGCATGGGCGCTGGTTCCGGACAAACTCGATGACGGCGGACCGAAGAAGCTCACCCGGTTCGGACCGTTCCTGACCACGCTGGTGGCGTTCTTCCTGGTCGAGATCGGCGACAAGACCCAGATCGCCACGGTCGGCCTCGCCATCCGCTTCGATGAGCTCGCATTCGTCGTGATCGGCACCACCCTCGGCATGCTGGTCGCCAATACACCGGTGGTCTACTGCGGCGACGGCATCGCCAGGCACATGCCGCTCAAGCTCGTGCGGCTGGCGGCCGCAACCATCTTTGTGGTGCTCGGGCTTTCGGCGCTGATCGGCTGGGGCTGACGACTCGGTCGCGCTGCCCCCGAGAGGCTAGTGCCCGTGCCCGCCTCCGCGCATGCCGCTCATGGAGCGCTGCATGAGCCGTATCATCTCCGGGTCGTCCGGAACTGAGTTCGGATCGCCGGGGTAGCGTGCGATCAGGCGCTGCATGAGGTCGATCTCATAGCGCTGGTCGACGATGATCCCGATATTCATCGGACCGAGCACGCTGCTGTGGCCGTCGGGGCTGCGGTTGTACCGCAGCGCCATGTCGACCGCAGCGCTGTGGTGCTGGATCATCGGCCGTGCGAACTGGACGTCGAACTCCGTCACTTTGAGGTCCGGCGCCAGCCAGAGATCGACAATGCTCGGCTGGGGGGCACGGATGAAGAACCACTCGTGCTCAAGCCCGTCGAAGCCGCGGTCCAGCGATACGAGCTGTCGTCCGCCAAGGCTAGCGAAGGGTTGCGGACCAGCTTCCACGTCCCGACGAACGATCTCGAGTACGGCGATCTCGAACGCCTGGTTGTGAATCATCGAGCGCGCGAGGCGTTGCACGACCGGATTGACGCCGCGCGGATCGCGCAGATAGGCGCGTGCCATATCCACCGCTCCCTGATGGTGGCGCGCCATGTTCCGCGCGAACTCGCCATCCGCCGCCATTGCCCGGCGCGCATGCTCCTCGCTCGGAAAAAAGTCCCGGACGACAACTGGGACGTGCTCGCTCTCGCTCGGGTCGGAAATGTATTCTGTCCCGAGCGCCGGCACGGCCAGGGTCCCGGCGAGGCAGAGCGTCGCAAGAAAATGAAATCGGGTCATCGGCTTCTCCGGCTGAACTGCGCTGCCCGATCAACGCAGCCGGTAATGATAGGTTCAACCGAAGCGTGCATGGTTCCAGCAGGAAGACCCCTCCCGCCGGCTTGAAACGTCCCAACGGCTAAAGCTTGCCCGTTCGACGCAGATACGCTTCTCGATAAAATACGTAGATACCGCTTGCGATGACGATGGCCGTCCCGATCATCGTCCACAGATCGGGAAAATCGCCGAACAGGATGTAGCCGAGGATCGCGACCCAGAGGATCGCACTGTACGTGAACGGAGCGAGCACCGAGGCCGGTGCCAGGGCGTAGGCCTTGATCAGGATGTAATGTCCGAAGCCACCCAGCAGGCCGAGCGCCACCATGCCGAGCCAGCCGGCCAGATCCGGCGAAATCCAGAAGAGCGGGACAGCAAGAGAAAAGCCGATCGCGCCGATCAGGCCTGTATAAAAGATCGTGGTCTGGGCGCTGTCGACACCAGCCAGCATGCGGGTCGCGAGATGGTAAAACGCGTTGCCGGCGGCCATGGCCAGGGCGATGAATGCAGCCCAGTGTACGACGCCAAGTCCGGGCCGGATGATCACCAGCACGCCGATGAAGCCGGCCGAGATTGCGGCCCATCGCCGCAGCCGCACGCGCTCGTTGAGAAAAAAATGGGCCAATGCCGTAAGCATCAGCGGCGCCACGAAGCCGATCGCGGTCACGTCGGCGACCGGCAGAAACGAAACCGAGGTGAAGAACAGCAGGCTTACCGCCATCAGCAGGAGGGCGCGCAGGATCTGGAACCCCGGACGGGCCGAGCGCAGCGGCCGCCAGATGCCATGGCGCGGCATCAGAAGCGCCAGGAACGCTGCATGAAAGACGTAGCGGCCCCAGGCAATCTGCATGACGTGATAATCTCGCGTCATGTACTTGCCGAGGGTATCCAGGCACGCGAATAGGAAGACCGCCGTCATGTAGAGGGCGATGCCGCGAAACGTAGCGCTCGCGCGGGGGGAATCCATGGTTTACAGGACTCGAGCGATTGGGCCGGCCGGCCCGGTCCGGACCGGCGGATTTTTACCATTCTCTGCCCCGGAAAGGGCTTAATTTTGCGCAGGAATCCGCCGCCTGCCGCGTGAAAGAAACGAAGGACGCCGCCACCGCCCGATGCCGGATCACAGCGACGACGATCTGATGCGAGCGGCCGGGGCCGGCGATCGTGCGGCCTTCGGCAAGCTCGTGTCGCGCCATCTGCAGCGGATGGCGGCGGTCGCCGGCCGCATAACAGGCAACCGCGGCGACGCGGAGGAGATCGTGCAGGAGGCATTCTTGAGGGCATGGCTGAAGGCGCCGACCTGGCGCGCGCAGGGCACCCAAGGTAGCGCCGCGTTCGGCACTTGGCTTGGCCGTGTCGTCGTCAATCTCTGCCTCGATCGCAAGCGCCGCGCGGTAGCGGCACCGCTGGACGCGGCCGTCGACGTGGCCGATCCGGCGCCGGATGCCTTTGTCATGACCGCGCGTGGCGAGACCGGGGCACGCGTCGCTGCTGCGATCGACACCCTGCCCGAGCGCCAGCGCGCCGCGATCGTGCTGTGCCACTACGAAGGCATGAGCAATTTCGAGGCCGCCGCCATGCTCGATGTCAGCGTCGGCGCGCTCGAATCCCTGCTGGTGCGCGCGCGCAAGACGCTGCGCGGCGCCCTTGCCGACCTCGCATCCGAAGGTTCACACCCATGACACGCCAACGCTTTAGCGAACTGATCTCCGCCTATGGCACCGACCCGCGACGCTGGCCCGACGCCGAGCGCGATGACGCTCTCGACCTGCTTGCGCGCACGCCATCGCTGCAGGAAGAGATCGACCGCTTGACCGCGCTCGACGCTGCGCTCGATTCCTGGACCAATCCGGCCCCGCTCGGACTCGATGCGACAGCGCTCGCCGCGCGCATCAGCGCCACCCCGCAGCCTCGCGCCGATATCCGTGCCGCGCGGCGTTTCCGCTGGCCGGCTATCGTCTGGCCCAATGCCGCAGGGTTCGCTGCGGCGGCGGTCGCCGGATTCCTGGTTGGCTGGAGCGGGCTCGATTCGTCCCTGCTGCCGGCTCCTGTCGAGTCGCTCGACCAGCTGGTGGTCGCCAATGTCATCGAGGATGCGACATGGTGAGCGAAGCACGCCCGCGCCGACCGTGGTTCACGATCCTTCTCGTCGGCTCTCTCGGCCTCAACCTGTTCATGGGCGGCCTGCTCGCCGGTCACTGGTTCGGCGGACCGCAGGGGCCGCGCACGATCGCCACCGGACAATCCCGCGGACCCGGCGGGTCGCCGAGCCGGATGATCACCGACCGGATGGCGGCGGCTTTGCCCGCCGAGCACCGCGCCGGGTTCGAGGCGGTCATGGCGAAGCACCGCCCGGCCGTCGCCGAGGCTACGGCTCGATTCCATGAATCGCGCAACAAGGTCCGCGGTGTGCTCGCCGAGGACACGTTTGACCCTGCCGCCCTCGACCGGGCCTTTGCCGAGCAGCGCGCGCGCAGCACTGCATTGCAGATTGCCATTCAGGCCTCGATCGCCGAGGCCGCTTCCAACCTGCCGCCGGAGGCACGCCAGCGCCTCGCCGACTGGCGCGCGCACAGCCGTCGGCAGCGCTGATATCAGCCGCGTGCGCGGCCGATGATCGACAGGAATTCGCGCCGCGTCTTGTGATCGCTACGGAAGGCGCCGAGCATGCGGCTCGTCACCATGCTAACGCCGGGTTTGTGCACGCCGCGCGTCGTCATGCATTGATGGGCCGCCTCGATCACCACCGCGACGCCACGCGGCCGCAGGACCTCGCTGATCGTGTTGGCGATCTGCGCAGTCAGCTTCTCCTGGATCTGCAGGCGCTTCGAATACGCCTCGATTACCCGGGCCAGCTTTGAAATTCCGACGATGCGCTTGTGCGGCAGATAGGCGACATGCGCCCTGCCGATGATCGGCGCCAGATGATGCTCGCAGAACGACTCGACACCGATGTCCTGCAGCACCACCATTTCGTCATAACCGTCGGTTTCCTCGAAGGTGCGGCGCAGGAATTCCTCGGGATCGACCGCATAGCCGCCGAACCATTCCTCGTAGGCGCGCACCACGCGCGCCGGCGTGTCGAGCAAGCCCTCGCGCGCCGAATCGTCACCCGCCCAGCGCAGGAGAGTGCGCACAGCCTGTTCCGCATCGGCGCGGCTCGGGCGCTCCTCGTCCGCCATCCGTTTGCCGCGCTCGGCCTGGTTCGAAATCCGTCCGGTGGAGTCCATGCCCACTCGTCCCCTCTCGGTCCTTTTCTGGGCCGGATACATCCTCCGGTCAACAGCGTAGCCTTACGCCAGAATGGATGAGCCGAATGCGGAAAAGGTTCCCGGAAACCGCGACTCTCCAGGATCTCTCATATAAAGCAATGTGATAGCAGCGGAGGCGCGAGCTAGACGCGACGGCGTGCCGGCGGTTGCACCGTCCGGGCGGTCGCCGTGCCGGGCGGCATCTCGAGGCCCATCCGAACCGCTGCAGGTCTGCGAAAAAGCCTAGACCATGGGCAGCCGGCATATCATGGTCTCGTGCTGCGCCGTGACCCGGCGCATCGCCAAGGAGGCCCCACGGGGAGACGAATGAAGAAGCCGCTCGAAGGCCAGAAGGTCATCGTCACAGCCGGCGCGGCCGGCATCGGACAGGCCATCGCCAGACAGTTCCTGGACCATGGAGCCCAGGTGTTCATCTGCGACGTGGACCAGGCCGCACTCGATGCGTTCGGCAAGGTGAATCCCAAGGCGAAGGGCATCCTTGCCGACGTTGCCGACGAGAAGCAGGTCGGCCGCCTGTTCGAGGCCGCGACGGGCTTCCTGGGCGGTCTCGACGTTCTCGTGAACAATGCCGGGATTGCCGGGCCCACGGCGCCGGTCGAAGAGATCTCGGTCGAGGACTGGCGCCGGACACTCGCAGTCAATCTGGAAGGGCAGTTCCTGTGTGCGCGGCGGGCAGTGCCACTGCTGCGCCGCTCGGGCGGTGGCGCCATCATCAACCTGTCCTCCGCCGCCGGCCGATTCGGGTTCGCACGGCGCACCCCCTACTCCGCGTCGAAATGGGGCGTCGTCGGCTTTACCAAGAGCCTCGCGATCGAGCTCGGGCCGGACAATATCCGCGTCAACGCCATTCTGCCCGGCGCGGTGGACGGCCCCCGCATCCGTCGCGTCATCGCCGCGAAGGCGGAATCGCTCGGCGTTCCGGCGGCGGAGATGGAGAAGCGGTATGTGTCGCAGGCCTCGCTGCAGCGCTTGGTGACGGCCGACGACATCGCCGGCATGGCGGTCTTCCTTGCCAGCCCTGCCGGCTACAACATCTCCGGCCAGGCGCTCGCGGTCGACGCCGATACCCAGTACATCGTCTGAAGGCGGCAGGGTCATGAAGATCGGACTCGTCGGCGCCGGATTGATCGGCCGCGCCTGGGCCATCGTCTTCGCCCGCGCCGGCTTCGACGTGGCGATCTGGGACGGCGATAAGACGGCGACCGCAGGCTCGCTCGAGTTCATCAAAGCCCGGCTCGACGATCTCGCCGCCGCCAGGCTGGTCGATGACGTCCAGGGGACGCTCCGGCGAATCCGGCCGACCGATGGGCTGGAGGACGCGCTTGCCGGCGCAGGTTATGTCCAGGAGAACCTGCCCGAAGTGCTCGACATCAAGCGCGCGATCTACGCGAAGCTCGATGCACTTGCGCCCGCCGACGTCATCCTGGCGAGCTCGACTTCGTCGATCCCGGCCTCCACCTTCACCGAGGGCTTGAAAGGACGTGCGCGCTGCCTGGTCGCGCACCCGGTCAATCCGCCCTATCTCATCCCGCTGGTGGAGCTGTGCGGCGCGCCGTGGACCGACCGCGGCGTCGTCGCAAGGGCGCGGTCGCTGCTCGAACGAGCGGGGCAGGTCCCGATCACGATCACGCGCGAGCTCCACGGATTCGTGCTGAACCGGCTCCAGGGTGCACTCCTGAACGAGGCATTCCGGCTCGTCGAGGATGGCTACGTCACGCCGTCGGATCTCGACAAGACGATCGCGCACGGACTCGGCTTGCGCTGGTCCTTCATGGGCCCGTTCGAGACGATCGATCTCAATGCGCCCGGCGGGCTACGCGACTATTGCCAACGTTACGGTGCGCTCTATTACGATATGGCGAAACAGCAGGCCGATCCGCGGCCCTGGACCGGTGTCGTCGACCGGCTCGAGTGCGAGCGCCGCGAGGTGCTGCCGGCGAGCGGGCTCGCCGAGCGGCAGATCTGGCGCGACCGCCGCCTCATGGCGCTCGCCGCACACAAGAAATCGATGCAGGGAAACGAGAAGGAGTGACGCCGAATGGCCGAGGCACGCAAAGTCATTATTACCTGTGCCGTGACGGGGTCGATTCATACCCCGACCATGTCGCCGCATCTGCCGATCACGCCGGACGAAGTGGCCCAGGCGGCGATCGGCGCGGCCGAGGCCGGCGCCGCGATCATCCATCTTCACGCCCGGGACCCCAAGGACGGCAGGCCCACGCCCTCGCCCGACGTGTTCATGCAGTTCCTGCCGCGCATCAAGCAGTCGACCGACGCGGTGATAAATATCACCACCGGGGGCGGCCATGGCATGACGGTGCTGGAGCGGTTGGCGGCGCCACTCAAGACCAGTCCCGAGATGTGCTCACTCAACATGGGTTCGATGAATTTCGGGCTCTACCCGATGCTGCAGCGCTACAAAACCTGGAAGCACGACTGGGAACCGACCTACCTGGAGAACTCGCGCGACTTCATCTTCCGTAATACGTTCAAGGACATCGAGTTCATCCTCAAGGAGCTGGGCGAGAAGCACGGCACCCGATTCGAGTTCGAGTGCTACGACGTGGGCCACCTCTACAATCTCGCGCATTTTCTCGACCGCAAGCTGGTCAAGCCTCCGCTCTTCGTGCAGACGATCTTCGGCATCCTCGGCGGCATCGGCGCCGACCCGGAAAACCTCGCGCACATGAAACGCATTGCCGACAAGCTGTTCGGCGACCAGTACAAGTGGTCGGTTCTCGCGGCGGGGCGGCATCAGCTGCCGTTCGTCACCCAGGCTGCGATCATGGGCGGCAACGTGCGCGTCGGCCTCGAGGACAGCCTCTATATCGGCAAGGGGGAGCTGGCGAAGAGCAACGCGGACCAGGTCCGCAAGATCCGCACAATCCTCGAGGCACTGTCGCTCGAGGTCGCCACGCCCAAGGAGGCGCGCGCCATGCTCGCCCTCAAGGGCGGCGATCGCGTGACGTTCTAGCCATGGAGCTGCGCGCGCCGATCGAGGTGGGGATCGCGGTGCGCGATTTGCCGCGCATGGTCGATTTCTATGTTCGCGTGCTCGGCTGCAGGAAGATATCGGAGATCGTGGTGCCGGCCGATAAGACCCGCCTCAACGGCCTTGCGACGGACGGCTGTACGATCGTACGGGTCGAAACGTCCTATGGCGAGCGGATCAAGCTGCTGGCGGCGCCATCGACCCTGCCTGGCGAATCACCGCGATGGCTGCTCGACCGCTCCGGCCTCGCCTATCTCACCTTCATCATCGACGACATCGATGGCTGTCATGCACGGCTCAAGGCGCATGGCGTCACCCTGGCGAGCGAGCAGCCGGTCGAGAACCGGGCAGGCATTCGGGTCCTGTTCTTCTCGGACCCGGAAGGCAACGTGCTGGAACTGGTCGAGTACGCTGATCTCGCCAGCTACCGGCCTGATCTGGCGAAGCCCTAGGCGGCGCTAGCGGACGGCGTCACGGGGCGCGCCACGGGCCCGGTCACGGACAGGCCGGAGGGCTTCGTTTCCGTCGCGGCCTTGTCGGCCTTCTCGGGGTCCCAGCGCTTGCAGGCGCCGTCGATCACGGCCCCCGTCTCGACCGTGAGCGACTCGTAGAAGACGTCGCCGGCGACCTTCGCGCTCTTGGTGATCTCGACGATGCGCGCCCTGATCGGGCCGGTCACCGAGCCCTGGATCTGGACCTTGTCGGCCTTCACCTCGCCGCGCACGGCGCCGGCCTGCCCGATCGTGAGCGCCCTCGCCTTGACGTTGCCGTCGACAGCGCCATCGAGCTGGATGTCGCCCTCGCTCGTCACGTTGCCGATGACGCGGAACTCCGCGCTGACTATCGACGGCATTCCCTTTCCGGAACCCGAGCTGATCATGCCGCTGCCCTTTCCGTTCGACTTAGTTCTGGAAAACATTCGCGCGTGCCTCCACAAATTTGCGGGGATCCATGGTCTTGCCGTTGAACAAGATCTCGTAGTGCAGATGCGGGCTGGTGCTGCGGCCGGTCGAGCCGACCAGGCCGATCTTGTCGTGCGGCGCTACGGACTGGCCCTTGCGGACGCCGATCTGCGAGAGATGACCGTATCGCGTCCGGATGCCATAGCCGTGGTCGATCTCGATCATGTTTCCGTACACGCCGTTGCGACCCGCATGAATGACCTTGCCCGCAGCGCGGACCCTGATCTCGGTCCCGGCGGGGGCAACCATGTCGAGGCCGTTGTGAACCGCGAGATTGCCGTTGAACGGATCCTTGCGGAGGCCGAACGGACTGGACAGGTAGTATTTCGCCAATGGCTTCCCGATCGGCAGGGAACGCATTCCCTGCCGAAGCGAGGAGAGGCGATTAAGCTTGTTGCCCAGTTTGATGAGATCGGCCTGCGCCGGATGTCCGCGCGCGATGCGGCGCGCATCGATGAAGGGGCCGCCTGCACCCTTGTCTCGCGGGGCCAGCGCCAGCATCCGCCCGGCATCGATGCCGAGCCGGGAGACATTGCGCGACGAGCGCTCGAGGGCCGACTTCGCCCGCTTGATAAGCTCCTGGATGGCTTCATGCTGCGCCGCGAGCGCGTTGGCGCGCTTCTCGACGGCGCTTGCGCCGGCCGCAAGGCGCTGGCGCTCCGCGTCGATGCGGTCGCGCTCCTGCGCCAGACGCTGCCGCTCGGCCTCGCTTTCCGTCAGGCGCCGCTCAAGCGCGGCAACGCGGTCCTCCGGGGTAATCACGGTGGCCATCACGGGCGGCCGCTCGGTCGCTTCCTCCCCGAAGGCGATTACAGCAGGCTCAGCCGCCGGACTGTTGAAAACGCGCTCATAGAGCAATCGGACCGATGCGATCTCATCGAAGCGCAGATCGGCGAGGTGATCCCTTGCCAGATTCGCGACCGGTGCCGCGGCAATCCCGGCCAGCGCGAGAATTGCGCAGCCGGCATAGAGCTTCTGGCGCAGCGGCGACAACCGGATGTAACGCACACCTTCCGCAGTGCGGACGATGATCTGGCGCTCGGGGAAACAGTTCGCGATACCCATCGCATGGCCCTCCCTTAGAGCGTCACGGGACAGTTGAGGCGCCCCGTGGTTGCCGCTCGTGTTGCAGCGTCCGGTTGCAACACCCGACAGGAAGTCTGATTGTTTCTGTTCGGTCCCATCGGGCCTCCGACCACGCTTCCCGTCGAATGATATCCGGCGCTCTTGCCGAAACCCTCGGCTGGCAGCGCCTTATCGCCGGTCGGACAGTCTCAATTGCCGATTGACCCAGGCGGCCAGCGCTGCAAGCCCGAACACCACTATCACGAGAATGGTGGCCAGAGCGTTAACCTGAGGCGAAAGCCCGAGCCGCAGGCTAGAGTAGATCGCCATCGGCAAGGTCGTGGCGCCGGGCCCGGTCGCGAAGCTCGCGATTACGAGGTCGTCGAGCGACAACGTGAAGGCGAGCAACCAGCCCGCCGCCAGGGCCGGAGACAGCATCGGCATGGTTACCGTGAAAAAAACCCTTACAGGGCGGGCACCTAGATCGTACGCCGCCTCCTCGATCGCGCGATCGAATCCGGCCAGGCGCGCCTGGACGATCACCGCGACAAAGGCAAGAGAGAGCGTTGCGTGCGCGATGACGATGGTGCCGAACCCGCGGCTTACGGGTATCAGCCGGTCGACCGATACAAATGTAAGCAGGAGTGATAAACCGGTGACAACTTCCGGCATGACCAGCGGAACAGCCAGCAGGGCCGCGAACATCCAGCGAAACCTGAACCGGCCATAGCGTCCCAGCGCGAACCCGGCAAGCGTGCCGATCGCCAGTGCCAGTGTGGCGCTGGCCGCGGCAACGGCGAGGCTGAGCCAAGCCGCGTCGATTACCCGCTCATTGTGCAGCAGCGCGCCGTACCAGCGCGTGGAGAACCCGGTCCACACAGAGACCAGCCGCGATTCGTTGAACGAAAACGCGATCAGCAGCAGGATCGGCACATAGAGAAACGCATAGCCGAGCGCAAGGATTGCCCACAGAGCGGATCCCCGCCCCTTCATCCGCGCGCCCTCGATTTGTCGGCGGGCACGAGCATGTGCTGAAGAATGCCGATCGGTACGACAAGGAGCAGGACCAAAGCCACCGAAATCGCCGCGGCTGCCGGCCAGTCGCGATTGCCGAAGAATTCGCTCCAGAGAATGCGGCCGATCATCGGCGTATCGGGCCCGCCGAGCAGATCGGGAATCACGAACTCCCCGGCCGCTGGGATGAAGACCAGCAGCAAGCCGGCGATCACGCCGGGAAGCGACAGGGGCAGCGTGATGGACAGGAACGTGCGCCACGGCCCGGCGCCGAGATCGACCGCAGCTTCGATCAGGCTCCGGTCGATTTTCTCCAGACTGATATAGAGCGGAAGGATCATGAAGGGCAGGTAGCCGTAGACGATTCCGAGATGCACGGCGAAGGCGTTGTTGATCAGGACCAGCGGCTCGTCTACCAGCCCGAGCCAGAGAAGCACCGCATTGATCAGCCCGGTCGGCCGCAGCAGCGCCATCCATGCGTAAACGCGGATCAGGAACGAAGTCCAGAACGGCAGGATCACCAGCGCCAGCAGCACGCCGCGCCACGTGGCCGACGCCCTGGCGATCGCATAGGCCATCGGATATCCAATCAGCAGGCAAATCGCGCTGGACGCCGCGGCGATCCGAACCGAGTTCCAATAGGCTTCGGCGTAGAGGCTGTCGTTCGCGATCAAGCGGTAGCTGTCGAGCGTCAGGCCAGGGGCGAAGGGCGGCCGGGCGTCGACCGGATATGACAGGCTGATCGTCAGCGCTACGGCAAAGGGCGCCACAACGAACAGACCAAGCCAGACAGACGGCACCCCGAGAACGGCCGCGCGGAACCAGTCGCAGTTCTCTCGCACCGTCATCAACGGGTCAGCAGGACCGCGCCGGCCGGTGCCCAGGCTACCTTCACGAAATCGCCTGCCGCAGGACACGCGACTGCACCGCCATGCGGCACCGTGATGCGCAGCCGTTGATGGCCCTTCGAGAGGACGTGAACGACCGAGCTGTCGCCGAGAAACTCCGCCTGCTGCACCTGGCCTTCGATGCGATTGTCCTCGGAGCCGGCTTCCCCGCAGAGACGAAGGCGTTCCGGCCGGACGGCGATCCAGACCGGCTTCCTTTCATCCAGCTCCCCGCGCTCCCGCACGACCACATCGCCATCGGCGACGCGAACCGTCACGAACGAGCCGATCCGGCGGACGATACGGCCCTCGAGCAGGTTCGTCTCGCCGACGAAGCTCGCCACGAATCGCGAGTTCGGCCGGTCGTAGATCTCGCGCGGCGTGCCGATCTGGACGATCCGCCCCGCCTCCATCACCGCGAGTCGGTCGGCGAGCGACATCGCTTCCTCCTGGTCGTGGGTCACGAGAATGAATCCGATGCCGAGGCGCCGCTGGATCGCCGCGAGTTCCAGCCGGGTCTGCTCCCGCAGCCGGCGGTCGAGAGCTGCCATCGGCTCGTCGAGAAGCAGCAGCTTGGGCAGCTTGGCGAGGCTGCGAGCCAGCGCAACCCGCTGTTTCTGTCCGCCCGAGAGCTGGTGTGGCCGGCGATCGCGGAACGCGGTCATCTGCACGAGCTCGAGCATCTCCGCAACTCGTGCCTCGATTTTCGACCCCTTCATGCGCTCCTGCTTCAGTCCGAACGCCACGTTGGCGCGGACGCTCATGTGCGGAAACAAGGCGTAGGACTGGAATACGGTGTTGACCGGCCGCTCGTAGGGCGGCGAATCGGTCATGTCGACGCCGGCGATGCGGATGGCACCGGAATCCGGCCGATCGAGACCGGCGATCAGTCGCAATAACGTGGTCTTGCCGCTGCCGGACGCGCCGAGCAATGCAAACAGCTCGCCAGGCCCGATGGCCAGGCTGACATCCGCGACGGCCGCGACCTCGCCATATGCCCTGGTCACGCCGGCCAGCTCGAGCAGCGGCGGCCATGGCGAAGCAATGTCGGGATGCGCCACCTTACGCTATCGCCCGGTGGTGATGCGCGTCCAGGCGCGCGTGCGTTTTCGTTCATAGGCGCGGTCCGCAGGTGAAATCGTATAGAGCCGGCGACGAACCTCGGGCGGCGGATACACCGTCGGGTCGTCCTTGATCTGCGGATCGACCTTCGCGAGTGAAGCCGGAATCGCGTTCGCATAGCCGATGAAGTTGGTGTTCGCCGCGGCGATTTCCGGACGCATTACGAAATCGAGGAACCGGTGTGCATTGTCGACATTGGCGGCATCGGCCGGGATCGCCCAGGTATCGGTCCACAGCAGCGCGCCTTCGGACGGTATCGCGTATTCAATCACCACGCCGCGATCCGCCTCTGCCGCACGGCTCGCTGCCTGCTTGATGTCCCCCGAAAAGCCGAAGGCGAGGCAGATGTCGCCATTGGCGAGGTCGTTGATGTACTCCGACGACTGCCATTTGCGGATGAACGGCCGGATCCGCATCAGCGCGTCGGCCGCCTTGGCAAGATCATCCGCCCTCTTGCTGTCGGGATCGAGGCCGAGATAGGTCAGCGCCGCGGGAATCACGTCGGTCGGCGAATCGAGAATGACGACGCCGCAGGCCTTGAAGCGCGACACGATCTCTGGGTCGAACAGAATGCGCAGCGAATAGACCGGCGCATCGGGCATGATCCTGAGTATGCGATTGGAATTGTAGCCGATGCCCGTCGTCCCCCACATCCACGGGATGGCATACTGGTTGCCTGGATCGTAATGTTCGAGCTGGCGCATGATTTCGGGATCGAGATTGCTATAGTTCGCAAGCCGCGCGCGATCGATCCTGCGGTAGAGGCCGGCCCGAACCTGCAGCGCTAGGAACGGCGATGCCGACGGCACGACGAGATCGTACCCGCTGCGGCCGGCGCGAAGCTTGGCGTCGAGTGTCTCGTTGGCGTCATAAAGATCGTAATTGATCTTGATGCCGGTCTCGATCTCGAACGCCTTGAGCGTCTGCTCGTCGATATAGTCGTTCCAGTTGTAGATGTTGAGAACGCCCTGTGCCGCGGCGTCGCCGCCAGTCATTGCCGCGAGCGCAAACGCGATGATTCCGGCCAGCCGCAGCCTCATCCCCGATTCCCCCCTGAAGACGTTTCGGGATTGAGCCTTCTGACGCCAGGGCTGTCAATGCCGCGCAGCCCTGTTCGCGCGGCCGTGCCACCGCTATAAACATCGGAACTCCTGCGGAGAGGACGGAAGATGACGGCAGATTTCGGGGCCTTCGTGCCGCATGGCAAGATCCGTGTCGAGGGCGCCGCGGACGGGCCGCTGCATGGCCTGGCATTCGCCGCGAAGGATCTGTTCGATGTTGCCGGGCACGGTACCAGCGCCGGCAACCCCGACTGGCTGGCAACGCATTCGCCCGCCAAGGCGAATGCCTGGGCAGTGCAGGCGCTGCTCGACGCCGGCGCCACGCTGACCGGCAAGACGGTCACCGACGAGCTCGCCTACGGCATGACCGGACGTAACGTCCATTATGGCGCCCCGGTCAATCCCTCGGCCCCCGATCGCATCACCGGCGGCTCGTCGAGCGGGTCGGTCGCAGCGGTGGCAGGAAGGCTGGTCGATTTCGCGCTCGGCAGCGATACCGGGGGGTCGGTGCGAATCCCTGCCAGCTATTGCGGCGTGTTCGGACTGCGCACCACGCATGCGCGCGTTCCGACGAAGGGGGTGGTCGATCTCGCCCCGAGCTTCGACACGGTCGGCTGGTTCGCCCGCGACGCGACGCTGATGCAGCGCGTCGGCGACGTCCTGCTCGGCGCCGGACCCGATGCCGGCACGCCGGCCGAGCTGCTGGTCGGCGATGACCTGTTCGCCATGGCCGACGCGGATGTCGTGGCGGCGATCAAGCCTCTGGCCGACAGAACGGCCGAGCGGATCGGCAGGCGCCGCAATGTCCGCGTCTTCCGCCGCGAGCCCGCGGACTATCGCGAAGCCTTCAGGCTGCTGCAGGCGCGCGAGGCATGGGAGGCCGATGGCGCGTGGATCGGCCGCGTGAAGCCGAAGCTTGGTCCCGACGTCCAGGAGCGCTTCGATGCCGCCAGCAAGGTCGCCGATGCCGATCTCGCCGAGCCGCGCCGGATCCGCGACGAAGCAAGACACCTGGCGGACGATCTGCTCGGCCAGGGCGCCATCCTGTGCCTTCCGACCTCACCGGTCCCGCCCCCCCGGCGCGATGCATCGCTGGCGACGCTCGGCGAGGTCCGCGCCCGCACGATGGCGCTGACCTGCCTCGCCGGCCTCGCCGGCCTGCCGCAGCTCAGCATCCCGGCCGGCACGGTCGGCGGTGCCCCGGTCGGCCTGTCGCTGATCGCCGCACGTGGCGGCGATAAGACGCTGCTTGCGCTTTCCCGCGCGATTGCCGGTTGAGCGGCCGGCCATTATCTTTACCCCGCTCGCCGCACACCGCATGACACGCGCGGCCGATCCCTATCCCCGCAGTCCGATCGGCCACGGCGGAACCCGCCTGAATCGCGCTGGCGCGCGGTCCGTTTCATTCCTGCAGGCAGATGACGAATCGCCGAGAAGACACCAGAGGAGAACGCGATGCTGAAGATCTGGGGGCGCAAGAACTCGATCAACGTACAGAAGGTGATGTGGACGGTCGGCGAGCTCGGCCTGAGCCACAAGCGCATCGATGCCGGCATGGAATTTGGCCGCAACCGCGAGCCGGACTTTCTCAAGATGAACCCCAACGGTCTGGTGCCGGTGATCGAGGACGTGGGCGGGGTGGTGCTGTGGGAATCAAACACCATCGTCCGCTATCTCGGCGCCCGCCATGGAGACGACAATTTCTGGCCCGACGATCCGGGCAAACGCGCTGATTCCGAGAAGTGGATGGACTGGATGGTCACCACCGTCAACCCCGCCATCTTCGCTGCCTTCATGGGGCTGATCCGTACTCCGCCCGAACAGCGCGATATGAAGGCCATCGAGGCGTCGCGGGTGAAGACCGCCGACCTGCTCAAGATCTTCGACGACCATATGGCCCGCCGCCTTTACGTCGCCGGTCCGGCCCTGTCGATCGGCGACATCCCGATGGGCTGCGTCGTCAATCGCTGGTTCGCGCTGCCGATCGAACGGCCGGACCTGCCGAACATCGCCGCCTATTTCGAGCGGCTCAAACAGCGCCCCGCCTTCATCGAGCACGTCGCCGGCATCCCGCTGACATAGCTCCGGAGGCCGGCCGGCGGTGCCGGCCGGGGTACGGCAAGCCTGGTCCGCCTGCGCCCCGCCGCCCGGGTCGGACGCGAGCACATCTTCGTGGCTGCGCGCCGGCCGCCGGGTGGTCTACAGTTGGCCAAACGATACCCAAGGAAGCGCCCAATGACGAAAACATTGCATCACTACATCGACGGCCAGCGCGTGTCCGGCAAGAGCCGCCGGTTCGGCGACGTGTACAACCCCGCGACCGGCGAGATATCGGCGCGAGTGCCGTTCGCCTCCGCGGCGGAAGTAGGCGATGTCGTCGCGGTCGCTGCGGCGGCGCAGGAGCAATGGAGTGCGCTGCCGCCGCTGCAGCGGGCCCGCGTCATGTTCCGCTTCAAGGAGCTGGTCGAGAAGAACATGGACGAGCTGGCGGCGCTGATCACCGCCGAGCACGGCAAGACGCTGCCGGATGCGAAGGGCTCGGTCACGCGCGGGCTCGAGGTCGTGGAGTTCGCCTGCGGCATCCCGCATCTGCTCAAGGGCGAGTTCACCGAGCAGGTCGGCCGCGGCATCGATTCCTGGTCGATGCGCCAGCCGCTCGGCGTGTGCGCCGGCATCACGCCGTTCAATTTCCCGGCGATGGTGCCGATGTGGATGTTCCCGGTGGCGCTGGCCTGCGGCAACAGCTTCATCCTGAAGCCGTCGGAGAAGGACCCGTCCTGCCCGCTGCGCCTGGCCGAGCTGATGACGGAGGCCGGGGCGCCCCCCGGCGTGCTCAACGTCGTCAACGGCGACAAGGAGGCGGTCGACGCCATTCTCGCCGACCCGCGCATTCAGGCGGTCAGTTTCGTCGGCTCGACGCCGATCGCGGAGTACATCTACCGGACCGGCACCGCCCACAACAAGCGCGTGCAGGCGCTCGGCGGCGCCAAGAACCACATGGTGGTGATGCCCGACGCCGATCTCGACCAGGCCACCGACGCGCTGATTGGCGCCGGCTACGGCTCGGCGGGCGAGCGCTGCATGGCCGTCTCGGTCGCGGTCGCCGTGGGCAAGGTCGGCGACAAGCTGATGGAACGGCTCGAGCCGCGCGTGCGCAAGCTCAAGGTCGGCCCGGGCACCGACCCCGAGGCGGAGATGGGGCCGCTGGTTTCCAAGCCGCACTACGACAAGGTGCGCGGCTATATCGACGAGGGCGTGCGCGAAGGCGCGAAGCTGGTGGTCGACGGCCGCGGCCTCAAGCTGCAGGGCTACGAGAACGGCTATTTCATGGGCGGTTCGCTGTTCGACCAGGTCAAGCCGGAGATGAAGATCTACAAGGAGGAGATCTTCGGGCCGGTGCTGTCGGTCGTACGGGTGCCCGCCTTCGACGACGCACTGAAGCTCGTCAACGATCACGAGTTCGGCAACGGCACCGCGATCTTCACCCGCGACGGCGACGCCGCGCGCGAGTTCGCCAGCCGGGCGAAGATCGGCATGGTCGGCGTCAACGTGCCGATCCCGGTACCGCTCGCCTTCCACAGCTTCGGCGGCTGGAAGCGCTCGCTGTTCGGCGACATCCACATGCACGGGCCCGAGGGCGTGCGCTTTTACACCAAGCTGAAGACGGTGACCTCGCGCTGGCCAACCGGTATCCGCGCCGGCGCCGAGTTCGTGATCCCGACAATGCAGTAGGCGGACGCAACCAAGGATGCCCGACCGGCGGGCGATGGAACCGCGAAAGCCGACCGCTCCGCGGCTTCGCATCCTGTTCGGCGCCGCGATCGCGATCGGTCCCGGCAAGGCCGACCTGCTGGCGGCAATCGCCGAAACGGGATCGATCTCCGCAGCCGGACGCCGCCTCGGCATGAGCTATCGCCGCGCCTGGCTGCTCGTCGAGACCATGAACCGCTGCTTCCGTTTGCCGCTGGTCGCCGCCGCCAAGGGTGGCCGCAGTGGCGGCGGCGCCAGGCTTACGCCCGCCGGCGCCGATGCCCTCGCCCGCTACCGGGCCATGGAGGCGCGCGCCGAGCGCCTGCTCGCCACTGACATGGCTGCGTTCGCGACGCTGCTAAAACCGCGCCCGCCGCGCCG
Organism: Alphaproteobacteria bacterium; assembly: GCA_041690495.1. Classification (GTDB taxonomy): domain Bacteria; phylum Pseudomonadota; class Alphaproteobacteria; order CACIAM-22H2; family CACIAM-22H2; genus DATAAP01. The sequence goes on from JAWLHE010000005.1 coordinate 163,284, forward strand.
CTGAAGAGTCCGGTTTGCCTGCAGTCGCCGGCCTCGTTATATTCACACGGATATAACGGATGTCATTCGCGATGCCGAGACTGTCCCGACGCTGCTTTCTGACCGCCGCTGCATCGGCGATGATCTGCACCGGCGCGCATGCCCAGGATGTGCCGGTCATTGCCGCCGCGTCGGACCTCAAATTCGCGCTCGAGGAAATCGCGGAGAGCTTCCGCGGGGCGACGAAGCGCGAGGTGAAGCTGAGTTTCGGGTCGTCGGGCAACTTCGCACGCCAGATCCTGCAAGGAGCGCCGTTCCAGGTGTTCCTTTCGGCCGACGAGGCTTTCGTCCACCAGCTTGCGGAGGCGGGAAAGGCCCGGGACCGCGGCGTGCTCTATGCGGTCGGCCGCATCGTTCTTTTTGTGCCCCAGGGATCGCCGCTCAAGGCCGACGCATCGCTGGCCGATCTGCGCGCGGCTCTTGCCGACGGACGCGTCAGGCGTTTCGCCATCGCCAATCCCGAGCATGCACCCTATGGCCGCGCCGCCGAGCAGGCCCTGCGATCCCAAGGGCTTTGGGACGCGATCAGGCCCACGCTCGTCCTTGGCGAAAACGTTTCGCAGGCCGCGCAGTTCGCCGCTACCGGCTCGGCGCAGGGCGGGATCTTCGCCTATTCCCTGGCGCTCTCGCCCGCGGTCGGCGAGCGCGGCGTCCACGTTCTTGTCCCGGCAGAGTGGCACGAACCGCTGCGTCAGCGGATGGTCCTGCTGAATGGCGCCGGCGAGACTGCGCGGCAATTCTACGGACACGTGCAGTCGCCGCGGGCACGTGCGATCTTCCGCCGCTACGGGTTCGTTCTGCCGGGTGAAAGCGCGTAGCGCCCATGGAGTGGACGGCGCTGATCCTGTCGCTGCGGCTGGGCGTGGTCACGGTCCTGATCCTGCTGCCCGTCGGACTCATTGTTGGCCGCTTGCTGGCCTACCGGCGCTTTCCGGGCCGCGGGCTGGTGGAGGCGTCACTGATGCTGCCGCTGGTCCTGCCGCCGACCGTAGTCGGCTACTATCTTCTCGTCGCATTTGGCGGCGCGTCGCCGATCGGTCAGGTATGGGAGCGGCTGACCGGTGCGCCACTCGTGTTCAGCTTCGAAGGACTGGTCATCGCCTCGGTCATCGTCAATCTGCCATTCGCGATCCAGCCGATGCAGCGCGCCTTCGAGGCAATCCCGCGGGAGATCCGCGATGCCGCCGCGTGCTGCGGCATGGCGCCGTCGCGGATTCTCCGGACGATCGAGCTGCCGCTGGCTTGGCCGGGGATCCTCTCGGGGCTGGTGCTGACCTTCGCGCACACGCTCGGCGAGTTCGGCGTCGTCCTGATGGTCGGCGGCAGCATTCCCGGCAGCACCAGGACCGTCTCGATCGCGATCTACGACCGTGTGCAGGCCTTCGACGAGCGCGCCGCAGCGGTGATGGCCGCGACGCTGCTGCTGCTTTCGGTCGTGGCGCTCGGCCTGGTCTACGCGCTGTCGAACCGCCGCGCCGGACACAGGCATGGCTGACGGCCTGTCGGCGCGGCTGCGCAACGAAACGCCCATCCCGCTCGACGTGGAGCTGACGTGCGCGCCCGGCGAAGTGCTGGCGCTGGTCGGACCATCCGGAGCCGGCAAGTCGACGGTTCTGCGCTGCATCGCCGGGCTGAACCGGCCGCGGCACGGCCGAATCGTGACGGACGGACAGATCTGGCTCGATACCGACAAGGCGATCGATCTCGCGCCGCAAAGTCGCGCGGTCGGCATCGTCTTCCAGAACTACGCCCTGTTCCCGCACATGTCGGCACTGGCGAATGTCGCGGCTGCCGTGCCGCGCGGCGGGGCCGGTATGCCCGAGGAACGGGCGCGGCGCCTGCTCGAGCTCGTGCACCTCGCCGGGCTCGAGGAGCGCCGGCCAGGCGAGCTCTCGGGCGGGCAGCAGCAGCGCGTCGCCCTGGCCCGTGCGCTGGCGCGCGCGCCAAAGGTCCTGCTGCTCGATGAGCCGTTCGCCGCTGTCGACCAGGTGACACGGCGCAAGCTGCAGCGCGAGCTGGTATTGCTGCGCCGGGCCGTGCACGTGCCGATCGTGCTGGTGACGCACGACCTCGAGGAGGCGGCGATGCTCGCCGATCGCCTGTCGATCCTGCACCACGGACGTACGCTGCAGACCGCCCCGGCCACGGAGATCATGGCGCGACCGGCGACGGCGCTGGTTGCGCGCCTGCTCGACCTCCGCAACGTCTTCGAGGGACAGATCGAGGGTCATCTGCCGGATCGCAGCGCCACCATGCTGCGCTGGGGCGGCTATCTGCTGGAAGCAGCCTACGCCCCTCAATTCGCCGAAGGTGCCAAGGTCGCCTGGGCCATCCCTTCAAGCGACGTGATACTGCACCGGCGCGATCGCCCGTCGCGCGGCGAACGCGAGAACCCGCTCGCCGGCCAGATCGAGGAGATGATCGCGCTCGGAGAAACCGCCAGTATCACGATGCGGGTCGAACACACCGGCGGCGCATCATTGACGCTCGGCGTTCCCCTTCACGTCGCGCGCCGCAACGGCCTGGCGCATGGCGGAGCGATCGGCGTATCGCTGCTGAAGACAGGCATTCACTGCATGCCGTGGGAGCCGCGATCGAGCTGACGCGCGGTGGAACCGCGACGGCTCCGCTCCGTTGGATGCGACGATGGACTACGTGATTCTCGCGGTCGTCGTGGTTGCGATCGGCATCGGCTTTTATGTTGCACTGCGCGCATACAGCCGGCGTCAGCTCCGTCATGGACACCGACCGCCCGACCGGAATTGACGCGACGCGTCAGCCCGGGCGCGGCGCCGGCTCCCCGGCTCCCTGGTAAGACTGCGCCTTGGCCTCGCGCAGGCGGCTCGCGCGCAGCTCGCCGGTCTGCTCCAGCAGCGGATAGGCGACCGACGTCAGATGCGAGTTGATGCGCTTCAGGTCACGCAGAATATCGAGATGCAGCGAGCTTGTCTCAATGCTCTCGGTGCGGCCGCGGCGCAGCCGCTCGAGGTGGCGATCGGCTGCCTCGCGCTCGCGGTCGCGGAACTGCACCTTCTGCTCGAGCAGCTGGCGCGCCATGCGAATGTCGCCGCCAATGAAAACGGCGAGCGCCAGCTTAAGGTTGTCGAGCACCTGGGCGTAGAGCTCATGGATGTCCCGCGAGCCCTCTTCCGAGAAGCGCAGGCGGTTCTTGATCTTCTTGGTCGCGAGCTCGATCAGGTTCTTGTCGATGATGTCGCCGACATGCTCGAGATTGGTCGTGAAGGCGATGATCTCCATCGCCCGGCGACTCTCGTCCTCGCCCATGTTCTCCTGGCTGACCTGCGTCAGGTAAAGTTTGATCGCCTCGTGAAGCCTGTCGACGGTATCGTCATTCTTGCTGACGCTTGCGGCGAGATTGCGATCGTCCGTATCAAATACCTTGAGTGTGTCGCGCAGCATCCGCTCGAGCGTATCGCCCATACGCAGCGTCTCGCGCGCCGCTGCGGCGATCGCCAGCGGCGGCGTGCCGAGCGCGGTCGGATCGAGATAGCGCGGCGCGGCCGGATCCTCAGCCGCTATGCGGTCGGGCAGGACCGTCTGGACGAGCCTGGCCACCGCCCCGACCAGAGGCAGGAAGAGCGCAGCCAGCGCTACGTTGAAGGCGGTGTGGAAATTGGCGGCGGTGCGGCCCGGGTCTGGATCGAGCGCCGTCAGCTCCGGCAGGATCAGCCCGATGAACGGCAGCGCGACCAGGCAACCGACCAGACGGAAGCCGAGATTGCCGAGCGTCACCCGTCGCGCGCTCACCTCGCCGCGCCATGTCGCCAGGACCGGCGGAACCGCGCCGCCGAGATTGGCGCCGAGCACGAAGATCAGCGCCAGCGCCGGCGAGACCAGCCCAGCTCCCGCCAGCGAGACGATCAGGAGAATGATTGCCACGCTCGAATGCGCGAGCCAGGTAAGCGCCGCCGCGACCAGGAGGGCCAGCAGCGGTTCGCCACCAAGCGCCTGTAGCATCGTTTCCAGAGTCGAGGAACTGCGCAAGGGGGCTGTCGTATCGACGATCGAATGCAGGGCCAGCAGCATCAGGCCGAGCCCGATCGCAGAGCGGCCAAGATCGCGGTGACGTGACGTCTTGCCTGCCATGAAGGCGACGACGCCAAGCAGGATGAGCACCGGCGACAGCCAATCCAGGCGGAATGACAGCGCCTGGACGACCAGGGACGTCCCGACATCGGCACCCAGCATTACAGCAAGGGCGGGCGCCGTCGCCATCAGCCCGCGCTCGGCGAACGAGGCAGTTATGAGCGCGGTTGCCGTGCTGCTCTGAAGGATGCCCGTCACCCCCAGGCCCGCCCCGAAAGCGGCCATGCGGTTACGCAGCGCCTTGCCGATAACACGGCGAAGATCGCCGCCATAAGCGCGCATGACGCCCGTGCGGACCATGCGCGAACCCCATAGCAGGAGCGCCACGCTACCGAGAATGTGGATCAGGACAGATGTCGCCGAAATCGCCGGACGCCTTCTCTAGACCGGTCCGCCGCTTTTCGTCCTTCTTCTGGCGAAACTGCGCAACCGAAACGTCATAAAACCGTAACGTAAATAATGGACCTGGTTCCTTGAAGTGCAAGGGGAATCCATGCGTTGCGGTAATCCTTAAGCTGGAAGCGCTAACGATCGGTTCAGGTTCCAGGGGAAACGGATGGATGGCTCTTGATCGCGCGCCCTTTGTTCTCTACATTTGAACACATGTTCAATCGTCGTAGATCGACGAAGGCTGCTGCCCCGGCGGTCAACGAAGCCCAGGCGGCCCAACTCGCCGACCTCTTCCGGCTGCTCGGCGATTCGACGCGCCTGCGCATCGTGATCGCCTGCCTCGACAACCCGATCTCGGTCGGCGACATGGCGGCCAGACTAGACCTCAGCCTCTCGCTGGTCAGCCATCATCTGCGGCTCCTGCGCGCGGCGCGGATCGTGCGCGCCGAACGGCAGGGCAAGCAGGTGTTCTATTCGGCAGCCGACGATCACATCCGCGGCCTTGTCGTCGACATGATCGAGCACATCACCGAACCCGGCGCGGAGGAGCACTGATGAGCGCGCATTGCTGCGGACCGGCGCCGACGGTCCGCGCGGACCCGATCTACCGTCGCGTGCTGTGGGTCGCCCTGGCGATCAACGCGGCCATGTTCATCGTCGAGGTCGCCATGGGATTCGCGGCCGGCTCGATGTCCCTCCAGGCCGATTCGCTCGACTTCCTTGGCGACGCCGCGAATTATGGAATCAGCCTCGCCGTGCTCGGAATGGCCCTGCACCACCGTGCCACAGCCGCGCTGGTCAAAGGGGTATCGATGGGCCTGTTCGGCCTGTGGGTCATCGGAATCACGCTGTGGAGCATGATCTCGCTCGAGACGCCGACTGCCTCCATCATGGGCGGTATCGGCGTGCTGGCGCTTGCCGCGAACATAGGCGTCGCCGTCATGCTCTATCGCCACCGCAACGGCGACAGCAACCGCCGGTCGGTCTGGCTGTGCAGTCGCAATGACGCGATCGGCAACGTCGCCGTCGTGGTGGCCGCCAGCGGCGTCTTCGCAACCGGGACGGCGTGGCCCGATCTGCTCGTCGCCGCGATCATGGCCGCGCTCGCGCTGGCGGCGTCCGTGACCGTGGTCCGCCAGGCACTCGTGGAGCGGCGTAGCGCGCCGGGCTTACACGGCCCTCACGATCACCCGGCTGACGAGGCCGAGGCGCTGCGGACGATCTCGCGGAGCTGATAGCGAAGCACTTTGCCCATGACGTTGCGCGGCAGGCTGTCAACGAACAGCACGTCGTGCGGGTGCTTGAACCGGGCGAGCCGGCCCGCGAACAGCGCCTTGACACTCTCAGCTTCGAGTCTGGCTCCGTCTCTGGCGACGATCACCGCGACCGGCACCTCGCCCCATTTCGGGTCGGGCCGCGCGACCACGGCGGCATCGGTGATGTCACTGCACTCGGCCAGCACCGCCTCGAGTTCGGCCGGATAGATGTTCTCCCCACCGGAGATGATCAGGTCCTTCTTGCGCTCGTCGATCCAGAAGAAACCGTCCTGATCGCGGTGGCCGACATCGCCGGTGTGGAACCAGCCCTCGACGAGCGCTGCGGCGCTCGACTCGGCGTCGCGCCAATAACCGGTCATGACGTTGGGACCGCGCACCAGAATCTCGCCCTGACGACCGTCGGCGACGTCGCGTCCCCGGTCGTCGACGATCCGCACTTCGCAATGCAGCGCAGCGGTCCCTGTCGATCCCTCCTTGCGAATCGCGTCCTCGCGTCGCAGCACGATCGCAACCGGCGCCGTTTCGGTCGAGCCGTAGACCTGGCACACCGGAACGCCACGCCGATGAAAGGCGCGGATCAGGTCGAGCGGAATGATCGAGGAGCCGGCACCGGCGATTCGTAGACACGATATGTCGGACTTGGCCCAGTCGGGATGCTCCATCATCGCCTTCATCACCGCCGGCACGAGCAAGGTGACGCTTGGCCGTTGGCGTGCGATCGCGGCAAGCGCCCCGCCGGGATGGAAGCGCGCCTGCAGGAACACGGTGGCCCCGGCGTGGAGCGCCGGCAGGGTCTGGATATTGAGACCGCCGACATGGAACATCGGCAGGAAGGTCAGCACGCGGTCGGTGCTGACGAGATCGTGCGCCGCGATGCTGTTCACCGCGTTCCACTGCAGCGCGCTCTGCGTGAGGACGGCGCCCTTCGGACGACCCGTCGTGCCCGAGGTGTAGACGATCAGCGCCGGATCCTCGAGCGTGCCGGTATCCGGCGCTTTTCCGCCGTCCGCCGCGACAAGGTCGGCGTAATTCGTCCAGTCCGGTCCGGAAAAGCCGAATCCGACCAGCTTCGTGCCGGACAGCGCCCCGCGCACGCCATCGACAGCGGCCCGGAACTCGGGATCGCAGAACAGCGCCGAGGCGTCCGCATTCTTCAGGATGTAGAGATGCTCGGGAGGCGCGAGCCGCCAGTTGAGCGGCACCAGGATCGCACCGATCCGCGCGCTGGCGAAAACCAGCGCCAGGAACTCCGGCCGGTTATAGGCAAGGATGGCGATCCGATCCCCTCGCCCGATCGCGAGCGTGTGCGACAGCGCGCTCGCGAGACGGTCGATCTCTCTCGCCAGATCCGCATACGAGATGTCGCGCCCCTCGAAGCTGATGGCGGTCTTGGTCGGAGCGTATGCCGCGTGGCGCTCGATCCAGCGCGAGATGTTCATGGCCGGGACGCCGCCTCGCTCAATCGTCGCTCTCACCCGGCTCGTACAGGGTCTCGCGGCCCAGGCGGTCGAGGCAAAGCTCGGCGGTCCATGGCAACATCAGCGAGCCGCAACGGCTGTCGCGGTACATGCGCTCGAGCGGCAACGATCTCAGCATCGACTGGCCGCCACAGGTGCGAATCGCGAGCCGGCAGATATCGTTGGCATTCTCCATAATTGTGTACTGCGTCGCATAGCAGCGTAACCGCTCCTCTTTCGACGGGTTCACTTTCGCCTCGGCGATGGTGCGCTCGAACAGCGCGCGGGTCTGCTGCAGCTTGACGTACATCTCCGCGACCGCAATCTGCTTGGTCGGGTACATGCGGCGCTTGACCGGCGGCTGCCCGGGAACCTCGCCGCGCAGATACTGGACTGTGAAGTCGTAAGCTGCTTGGCCGATTCCGACATAGGTCGGAGACAGGGTCATGAACATGTGCGGCCACGACATCGCCGCCTTGAAGTAGAGCCCGCGCGGCATGAGCTGCGCATTGTCGGGCACGAACACGTCCTTCATCACCAGCGTACGCGATACCGTGCCGCGCATGCCGAGCGGATCCCAGTCGCCGACGATGGTCAGGCCCTGCGCATCCTTCGGCACGGCAATATAGAGCGTGTCGCGCATGCTGCGCTCCGGCTTGTCCTCCGTGCACAGCACGCCGTAGTAGTCCGCGGCACCCGAGAGCGACGCGAAGATTTTCTTGCCATTGATGAGCCAGCCCCCGTCGACCTTTGCGGCGACGGTGCCGAACGGCGCCTTGCCCGCGGCGGCGGCGCTCCCTTCCGAAAACGGCTGCGCATAGATGGCGCCGTCCTCGACGACGCGCCGGAAATGCTCCTTGCGCAGGGTTTCGAGCTCGGCCCGCTCGGCCGCGTTCATTTCGAGATCGTCGGCCAGCGGCCCCGTCCACAGCGCCGAGCAGGCATGCATGTTGAAGGTCAGCGCCGTGGCGCCGCACCAACGGCCGATCTCGGCCGAGACGAGGCAATAGGTTTCGAAATCCGCACCCAGCCCGCCATACGCCTCGGGCACGCACAGCCGCAGAAGGCCGGACTTTCGCATGTCATCGTAGTTCTCGAATGGAAAGCTTGCCTCGCGATCGTATCTGGCCGCGCGCGGCTCGAATTTCTCCCGCCCCAGCCGGTTGGCGAGCGCGATCAGTTCCTTCTGCTTGGCCCTGCGGCCGGTGACGGTGCGAAGTGCCGTGGCCATCATGATCCTCCCGTGTGCGCGGCCAGAAAGGCGCCGAGCGCTTCGTTGAACAGGACCGGCTGCTCGAGATTGGCGAGATGCCCGGCCTTGGCGATGGTGACGAACCGGGCGCCTGCGATCCGCCCGGCCATCTTCTCCATCATCGCCGCCGGGGCGACAGTATCGACTTCGCCGGCGATCACGTATGTCGGCACGGCGATACGCGCCAGCGCATCCCGGCGATCGAATCCGATGATCATCCGTACGGCCTGCTTGTAGCTCTCCACCGGGACATTCGCGGTGCAGGACACCGCGATATCGACGCCGCGCGGGTCGGGATCACGTCCGACGATGCGCTTGATGTTGGCGCGTGCCAGCTCTGCCATCGTCGCGCCGCGGTCGAGCGCGCCGATGCGGTCGTCGAGGAACTTCTGCTGCCAATCCTTGTCGGACCGGCCGAATGCCGGACTGGTCGCGACCAGCGCCAGGCTCGAGAGCCGATCCGGGTAGGTGGCGGCAAACTCCTGCGCGATCATGCCGCCCAGGCTCTGGCCGACCAGATGAACCTTCGGCAACTTCCATGCGTCGAGCAACGCCGCCAGCGCGCGTGCAAGCTCGGGGAACGTCATGCTTCCCGGCGACGGCGAGGCGCCGTAGCCCGGCATGTCCCAGGCGAAAACACGATAGCTGTCGGCGAAGTGCAGGAGCTGCGGCCGCCATGCCGAATGATCGCCGCCCACGCCATGCAGAAACATGAGCGGCGGGCCGGACGTGCCTCTCGTGTACACGGCAGCCAGGTCGGTCATGCCAGCTCACCCTGCAGCACGCCGCGCTCGACCACAATCCGGTTGTCGAGACGGATCGTGCAGTTGCGCAGCGGCAGGTCGAAATGGCCAAGCGTGTTCCGCCCGGCGGTTTCGTTGGCGCCGGTCGAGTAGAGGAAATTCCCGGCAAACGCGCGCAGCTCGGTGCCATTGAAATCGCGTTTGTCGTACATCGCCATCGCGTCCCAGCGCGCGCGGGGGTTCATGCCCCAGCCGAGATGCGAGACCGCATAGGCGTTGCGGTCGCCCCAGGCGCCGAAATAGCTGCGCGTCAGTTCGGCGTCGAGTCCGTCGCCGCCGATGTCGATGACGTAGTCCTTCTCGATCCGGAGCCGCACCGGCGATTCAAGATAGCGCTTGAAGGTCAGGTTGACGTCGCCTGCCGCCATGACGAGCGTGCCGTCGACAGACCCGGCGCGCGGAAAGCACAGGCACAACCCGCCGGGCCAGTGCGACACCGTGCCGGGGCGGTCGCACCAGCCCCACCCGCCTCCGGGCCGCGCGCCTTCGAGATCGATGCGCAGGTCGGAGCCAGCATCGGACGTCACCTGCATCGTCTTCGCCGATTTCAGGAGCTTGATGCCGGCCCTGACCTTGCCCTCCAGTGCCGGATCGGGGACGAGCCGCTCGAGCGCGTCGGGATGCTCGTTGCTTACCATCAGCAGCCGTGCCCCGCCCTTGAGGATCGCCGGCAGCTCGGGCGCATGCAGCATCCCCTCGACCGTGATATCGACGACCATCCCGGCGGCGGCAAGGCCGGCCACAACCGGCGCGAGGTTCTGGACGGCGTTGGATGCGCCGGTCGAGCGGACCGGCACGGGGGCTGTCTGCTTCGGCGTCGGCAGCACGATATGGAACGGGCGGGCACCCAGCCGCGACAGCGCCAGCTCCGCGAGATGAACGTTCACCGCACGCGACTGGGATTCGGAGAGGATCGCGACGGCCTCTCCCTCATGCACCTTGCACAGCCGAAACACCGCCGCGAAGGCGTCGATCCACTTGGCTTCTATGCGTTCCGCCAGCATCGCGTGCTCCCTGCCCTGTTCCGGGTCCCGCGTTCTGTACCAGACGATTGGGCCGAGTTTACCGCAACCGAGATATATGAAAAGTCATTTAATGAATATTCATATTCCGCCCGACTTTGCGCTCGTCTAGACTCCGTGCATGGAAAGATCCAGGAGCCCCGCTCCGCATCGTCGCCCCTGCGCCAGTCCGTCACACGACGGCCCGAGCGCCCCGCCTGCGACGGGTGGGCGCTTCATCGATAGCTATCTTGCGTACCTTCTGGCACGAGCCAGTCATCAGGTCAGCCAGGAATTCCACCGCGAGCTGAAGCCGTACGGACTCACCGTGATCGAATGGCGGGTGCTCGCGACGCTCGAGGGCAGCGACGGCTGCTCGCTCGGCGAGGTCGCGGAAGCGGTCCTGTTCAAGCAGCCGACCATCACCAAGCTGATCGACCGCATGGAGCGCGATGGGCTAGTCAAGCGGCTGCCGAGTACCGGCGACCGCCGCCGTATCCGCATCATCATGACCGATCGCGGCCACAAGCTCGTCGGCGAGCTGCTCGCCAAGGCCAAGCGCCATGAGGCCGCATGTCTCGGCTCCTATGCGCCCGCCGAAATCGAGAACCTGAAACGAATCCTGCGCGACCTCCTGCGCCGCAGCGCGCCCTCCGGCCGGCTGTGAAAATCGTCTGGCAATTCGCGTTGTTTTCGATCGTCGGGCTGTTCTCAGCGATCGGGCATTACGGCACCCTGATTGGCCTGCGCGAGCTTGTCGGGATCGAGCCGGTGACGGCGTCGCTAGCCGGATACCTGGTCGGCGGAACGATCAGCTACGTCCTGAACTACCGCTTCACCTTCCGCAGCACGAAGGAGCATCGGGAGGCCCTTACGAAATTCCTAGGCGTTGCCGCGGTCGGGTTCGTACTGAATGGCGTCCTGATGGCGGCGTTTACGGGGCCGGGAAAGCTGCACTATCTGATCGCCCAGATCTTAACCACTCTAGTCATCCTTCTCTGGAGCTACTCGAGCAACCGTTACTGGACTTTTCGTGAACGCTAGCCATTAACGATTGGCTAGCGGGCGCCGGCTAAAGTCGCTTGGATTCGGGGGCGATACTCGTACAAGATGTCGCCGCCCAAAAATTTATCATCGTCTGGCATACACCCGCCGGCCGCCCCGTTATCGCGCGCAATGCACGCCCCTGAAGCCCAGACGATGTGGCGCCAGCTGGCGCTTGCCGGACTCGTTCTGACCGGGACGATCGTCCTGGCGACCTTCCGCGACTATGGAATCACCTGGGACGCGCATTACCACATGGCGAACGGCAGGCACGTGCTTGCCTATTACGCTTCCCTGTTCGAGGACCGTTCGGTCCTGACGTATCATAACCTTTATCTCTACGGCGGCGTCTTTGACGGCGTCGTCGCCCTCGCCAATCTCGTTTCGCCGCTGGGCGAGTACGAGACGAGCCATCTTCTGAACGCCGTCGTCGGGCTGATCGGCGTCGCCGGCTGCTGGAAACTGGCGAACGCGCTTGCCGGACCGCGCGCGGCCTTCCTCGCCGCCCTTTTCCTGCTCGTGACCCCGTCCTGGTACGGGCACATGTTCAACAACCCCAAGGACATCCCGTTCGCGGCCGGAATGATCTGGTCTCTCTACTATATGGTCAGGTTCGGCGATGCCTTGCCCCGGCCGGAGCTGGGCGTGATCGTAAAGCTCGGCGTCGCACTGGGCGTGACGCTGGGCATGCGCGTTGGCGGAGTCATCGCATTCATCTATCTCGCCGTGATGGTGGGAACATATCTGCTGCTCCAGGCGCGCGAGCACGGCATCGGCCCCGCCGTGCGGACCGGATCGCGAATCGGCTGGCGAGGCATTCTTCCCGCCGCGATCGCCGCCTATGGCGTCATGCTGCTCTGCTGGCCATGGGCACAGCAGGACCCGATAGGCAATCCTTTTCATGCCCTGCTGCTGTTCTCCCATATCAAGTGGGACATCGATATTCTGTTCGAGGGACGGCTGGTCAACTCGTTGAACCTGCCGCCCGACTATCTTCCAGTCTATGTTGCGGTGAAGCTACCGGAGATCGTACTGGTCCTGCTTCTCCTGGCACTACCGGTCGCTGTCGCCGGGCTGATGATGCGGCGTGCCGCCGCCGGAACGATCCGGCCCGGCTACGTCCTGCTGTTCACGGCCATCGCATTCCCCTTCGTCTATTTCGTCGTCAGCAGGCCGGTCACCTATGATTGCATGCGTCACTTCCTGTTCGTACTGCCACCGATCGCGGCGGCCGCCGGCATCGTTGCGAACCGCCTGATCGCGCAGGCCCGGGGCGGGCCTGCGCGAGGCGCTGTCGCCTCGATCGTAGCGCTCGGCGTCGCATGGCAGGTCGCGGCCATGGTGCGGCTGCACCCGCACGAGTACGTCTACTACAACGAGCTCGTTGGCGGCGTGAAAGGCGCCGAGGACAAGTTCGAGCTGGATTACTGGGGCAACTCCTACGCCGAGGCGGTGCACGAGCTCGCCCAGCACCTCGAGCACGAGCGCGCCGGCGGGCCCTTCAAGGTCTACCGCGTCGCCGTGTGCTCGAGTGGCACCTCCGCCAGCTACTTCTTCCCGCCTTTCCTGAAGATGGCGCGGAACGACTACGAAACCGACTTCTACATCTCAGTGACGCGACTCGGCTGCGACGATGCCTTCGAGGGCGACAAGATCGTTACCGTGGAGCGCGAGGGGGCGATCCTGAGTGTGGTCAAGGACCGCCGACGGCTGCGCGAGGAGCACCCAGAACGGATGATCGTCGTGGTCCCGACCGACGTTCGAATCCATCCCGGCGCAATCGAGGAGCCCGAGACTACAGTCCAGTGATTCGTGCCGGCGGTTCGGCCGGCCTGGACTCGACATCCGCAAAGCCGTGCGTCTCGCGCACGATGTAGAGCGGGCGGCGCTTCACTTCCTGGAAGATGCGGCCGATATAGCTGCCGATGATGCCGAGCGTGATCAGCTGCACGCCGCCGAAGAACAGTACGGCGACCATCAGCGACGCATAGCCGGGTACGTCGACGCCGAGGAAGAGCGTGCGCAGCACGAAATAGGCTCCGGTGACCAGCGACACGCCGGCGATGATCGCACCGACATAGCCCCACGCGATCAGCGGAAAGTTGCTGAACGAGGTCAGGCCGTCGACGGCGAAATGGAACAGCCGCCGCACGCTCCAGCCGCTCGATCCCTCGCGCCGGGGCTCAACCGTGTACGGAACGCCGACCTGGCGGAAGCCGACCCAGGCGAAGATGCCCTTCATGAAGCGCGAGCGTTCCGGCATGCTGTTGATCGCGTCTACGACGCGGCGATCCAGCAGGCGAAAGTCGCCCGCGTCCCGTGGGATCGGGATGTCGGAAAGGCGCCCGAAGATCCAGTAGAAGCCGCGGGCCGAGAGCCTGCGGCTGAAGCTGTCCGTGTCGCGCGATTCGCGCACCGCGTAGACCACCTCGTAGCCCTCGCGCCACCTCTCGACGAGGCGGCCGATCAGCTCAGGTGGGTGCTGCAGGTCGGCGTCGATCGGTACGGCGGCGCGCCCGCTTACGTGCTGCAGGCCGGCCGTCAGCGCGATCTCTTTTCCGAAATTGCGCGAGAGGCTCACGACCTTGATCGCCGCATTGCGCTCGCGCAGCGCGAGCAGCTGTGCCAGCGTATCGTCGCGGCTGCCGTCGTCGACGCAGACGATCTCGTAAGGCATATGCAGGCTTTCGACCGCGGGGACCAGCCGCTCGAACAGGCAGTCCAAATTCCTGGCCTCGTTGAACATCGGCACGATCACCGATAATACAGGTATTGCGGCTTGGCGCGCGGCCATCGGTCCTTCCTTCGGAACCTGCGGGTCGGCCCGGATCGTGCGCCAGCCGATGCGCCCGGTCAATCGACAGCGGAAGCGGGACCATCATGATGCCCGAACCGGCAATGAAGCCGCTTGTGCTCTGCGCCGACGACTATGCCATTGCGCCCGGCGTCAGCCGCGCCATTCTGGCCTTGATCGAGGCGGGCCGCCTCAGCGCCACGAGCTGCCTCGCCGTCAGCCCGTTCTGGCCCGAGCAAGCCAACTGGCTCCGCCCTTTTGCCGCGCGCGCCGATGTCGGCCTACACCTTGCCCTCACCGACCTGCGCCCGCTCGGGGCGATGCCGCGCCTTGCGCCTGAAGGGAAACTGCCGCCGCTTGCGCGGCTTCTCCGCATCGCCCTGACCGGCGGGCTCGATCGCGACGAGGTGGCCGCGGAGGTCGACCGCCAGCTCGACCGCTTCGCCGCCGCATTCGGCCGCCCCCCGGACTTCATCGACGGGCATTTGCATGTCCACCAGCTACCGGTCGTCCGCGACGTCGTAGTCGACCGGCTGCATGGCATGCTTCCAGGGGCCTATGTGCGCGTATGCGACGAGCCGCTCGGCGCGGTCCTGCGGCGCGGCACCGCCGTGGTCCGCGCCTCGGTCATCAGCCTGCTCGGGCACGGATTGCGGCGACGGGTCGAACGCCTTGGCATTCCCGCCAACCGCCGCTTCGCAGGCGTGCGCGACTTCGACGAGAAGCAGCCCTATCGCGAGCTGTTCCGGCGCTTCATCGCCCGCGCGCCAGAGGGCCTCCTGGTGATGTGCCATGCCGGAGTCACCGACGATGCGCTGGCCGGCGTCGATCCGGTCACCTGCCAGCGCGACGACGAGTATCGCTACCTTGCCAGCGACGCGTGCCGTGACGACCTCGCGGCGGCGCGGGTCTCGATCGCCCGCTTCAGCGCCGCGTTTGCGCGATGAACGTCATGCGCTTGGCATTGAAGCCGAAATTGCGTGGACGACGCTGTGCGGATAATCCGGCATCGGCCAGGATCCGCAGGAACTCCGCTTCGCTGTAAGTCGCGAGTCCGACCGAGCGGCGCAGACGCCGGTAGTCCGAGAAAAAGGTCGCGAACAGGCCGCCGAGCGCTGCCGCCAAAAAGCCGTGGCGAGCCGCCGACCCAAGCAGTGCGGCGATGTCGTCTATGGGGCCGGCATCGGGCGGAATGACATCGGCGATCACCAGCATGCCATCCTGACGAAGCAGTCGTCGAGCCTGCCCCAGCATCCGCTCCAGCTCGCCGCGATCGAGATACTGCACAACGGAATTCACGACGATCACGTCGATCATGCCGGCGGCAAGGCCGGCCAACTCCGCCTCGCCAAGCACCACAATGCGTTCGCTGTCGCCGAATCGCAGGGCCACGCGGTCGCGCACCTCGCCGACTGCATCGAACAGGTACAGCCGACCGACCGCGGCTGCGACGCGCCCGGCATCGAGCGCATCGCCGCACCCGTAGTCGAGCACAGCCAGCCCGGCCCCCGGAAGAACGCCAAGCATGTCATCGGCAACCTGCCGGTAGTGCACCTGCCGGTGCCGGTCGTTGACGTAGATGCGGTGGCTCTTGCCCCAGAACTGCCGCCAGGGATTCATGCGCAGAGGGTCCTGACCGGGGCCGCGGACCGCGCGGCGTGATTGTCGCGGAATCATCGGCTCGGCCCTTGCGCGCTGTCAACCAGGCCGCGACAGTGCGCACCGGCGGTACCGGAGCATCGGCTGCCGCGTTGATCCCGGCGTTCACCAAGAGACGAAGATGCCGCGCCTGCGCCTTGCCACCTTCAATCTGGAAAGCCTCGACGACGGTCCGGGCGTCGAGCCGCCGCTGTCCACGCGCATTTCCGTCCTGCGTCCGCTCCTCGTCCGCCTCGATGCCGACGTACTCTGCCTGCAAGAAGTGAATGCACAGAGCGACGACAAGCGCAAGCCGCGACGGCTCGCCGCCCTGGACTCCGTTCTCGCGGGAACGGGCTATACGGAGTTCCATCGCGCGTGGAGCGAGACGAGCAGCCGGGGACCGGCCGACATACACAATCTCGTCACCCTCAGCCGCTGGCCGATCGTCGAGCAGCGCCAGATTTTTCACGAGCTGGTCCCGCCGCCCCAATACCGAATGGTGACAGCGACGCCCAAGCCCGATGTCGCGAGTCCGGTGACTTGGGACCGCCCATTCCTTTACACGTGCATCGCGATGCCGACGGGGCCGCACCTGCACGTTCTCAACCTGCATTTGCGCGCGCCGCTTGCTGCCCTGGTGCCGGGACAGAAATTGGCGCCATTCGTCTGGAAGAGCGTCGCCGGCTGGGCAGAGGGCTTCTATCTGGCGGCGATGAAACGTAGCGGGCAGGCGCTGGAAGCGCGGCTGTTCGTCGACTCGCTCTTCGATCGCGATCCCGATGCAATGATCGCGGTCGCCGGCGATCTCAATGCCGAATCGCGCGAAACGCCGTTGCGCGCGGTCTATGGCGATCCGGAAGACACCGGAAATGACGCGTTATCCGACCGTGCCCTGGCGCTGGTCGAGAACGATATCCCGAAGGACAGGCGCTTTACCGTGCTGCATCGCGGCAATCGCGTGATGCTCGATCACGTCCTGGTCTCGAGGACACTGAAAGCGAGGCATCGTCGGGCGGAGATCGTCAACGAAGAACTGATGGATGAATATTTCGCATTCGTGGACGGCGTGCATCCCGCAGGCTCTTTCCATGCGCCGGTGATCGCCGAGTTCGACCTGCCGAACGGGTGATCATGCCGCACCGGGCGTCGTCAACGCCTCGCCCTTGACGCCCACGGAGTCCGCCGCCTCGACAATCTCGCGCCAGGTCTCGGCGTCGACCGGAATGCCCTCGGCCAGCCGGCGCGCGCGCACCAGACGTTCCGGCTCCCCCGCCACCATCACGGCCTTGATGCCCGGCGCCGGCGGTGAGCTTCGCACCCAGTTGGCGACCGCTTCGACCTCCGCGCGGAAGGCGGCCGCGTCGCCGACCGCGCCCGGATCGATGATGATCGAGAGCATGTTGTTGATGATCATGCTGCGCCGCGGGCGATGTGGCGGGATCGTAATGCCGCCTGTGAGCGCCGCCCCCAGCAGCTCGCACACCAGCGCCAGACCCGATCCCTTGTGATCGCCGAACGGCAGCAATGCTCCGATCGGCTCTTCGAATACAACCGCGGGATTGCGCGTCGGATAACCGGATGCATCGATCAGGCAGCCTTCGGGGGCCTGCTCGCCCTTGTTCTTGGCGACGCGGGCCTTGCCCATGGCGATGCGGCTGGTCGCCATGTCGAGCACCACCGGCGTGCCGTCGCCCGCCGGAATGCCGATGCAGAACGGGTTGGTGCCGAACCGCGCGTCGCTGCCGCCGAACGGTGCCACGCGCGGCGGCGAGCCGACGACGTTGACGAAGTGCATCGAGACCATGCCCGCATCGAGGCACTGCTCGGCCCAGGTGCCAATACGACCGAGATGGTGCGAGTTGCGCAGCGCCACCATGGCGATGCCCGTCTCGCGCGCCTTGGCGATGCCGGCGGCCATCGCCTCGCGGCCGATGGTCTGGCCGTAGCCCCACTGGCCGTCGAGGACGAGAATGGGACCGCGGTCGCTGATGATCTCGATGTGCCGGTTGGGCTGCAGCGCGCCCTTGCGGACATTCTGGATGTATTGCGGCAGCATGCCGACGCCGTGGGAGTCGTGCCCGCGCAGGTTCGCCTCGACGAGCTGGTCTCCAACTTCGGTTGCCTCGGCGTCATTCGAACCGGCGGCAACGCAGATCGTGTGGATGATCCGGCGCAGCGCCGCGGCAGCAATGTGCATTTCCGTCCTCAATCTTCTCGTTCCGCTTGATGGATAACGGCGCCCGCGCCGTCCGTGAAGCGCATTTATCGAATGGCCGCACTCCTCCTCTTTCGCTAATGCGCCAGCGCGTCGAGTCCGATCGCGGCGCCGGCATGCAGCAGCATTCCCGTCTTCAGGTCCAGTCGCATGAGGTCCTCGCCGACGACGATCGGGCCGCCATAGTCGCGTCGGACCTCGGCCAGCAGCGTAGCGCGGTCGAAGTTCACCGGCACGAAATGGTTGAGCACCAGGCAGCGCGCCGACATCGCCGCCGCGACCTTGCCCACCTCGTGCGACAGCGTGTGATAGCTGGCAACGGCAGCGGTTCCTTCCTCCGTGCGCACTCCCGGCACGATCTTCATCTCGCGGTGGATGAAGCATTCATGCACCAGCACGTCCGCGCCGCTTCCCGCGGCGATCAGCTCGGGGCAATAGGCCGTGTCGCCGCTGAACACGAGACGCCGCCCGTCGGCCTCGAACACGAAGCCGTAGGCGTACCTGACCGGCCGGTGACGGACCGCGACAGCGGCGATGCGCACGCCGCCCTGGTCCCAGACCACGCCTTCGCCGAACTCCGTCACCTCGACGTCCAGCGCCCGCGTCGACGGTCGTTTCTCATGCGCGATCCGCTGCTCGTATTCCGACTTCCACATTGCCAGCATCGCATCGACCATGCGCCGTGTGCCCTTCGGTCCGAACACGCGCTGCGGCCGGTCGCGTCCCTGATGCCAGCTCGAGATCACGAGCTGGAACAGATCGACGACATGGTCCGAGTGCAGATGCGTAAGGAGCAGCGCGTCGATCGCCGCGCCGCGGCTGCCGGCGCCGAGCAGGCGTTGCGTGACGCCGGAACCGCAATCGACGAGAAAGGTCAGCTTGCCGCTGCGAATGAGGTTTGCCGGACCGTAACGGTTGCAATCCACCTGGGGACAGCCGGTGCCGAGCAGTGTGAGATCCATTTATCCACCTAAGACGCGGATACGCTCGAAAGCGGTGCAGCATCCGCCGAAATCGCAAGGCGATGTCTATCGCAAGTCGGTGCAACCGGCAAAGCATTGCGGACATCGCGCTGACCGGGCGCTGTTCATGTTTCATGGAGACCAGCCCGCCGCGATCATCGCGCGCAGATTGCGGCCGCGGCAGAGCGGGCTAAGGCCACGCTGAGGAACATGGCGCCGCGCGTGCGAGTTGCTCAACGGCAATGCTTGTCAACATGCGAGCGATCGCGACGGCAGCCATTAGGGGCAACGAATGAACACACGGCGCGCGCAGCTGCTGGCTTCAGCCAGCGCACTCGGGCTCATACTCTCGGCAACGCCGGTTTCGCTTGATTCGATTACCGACGGCGGCAGCATCACCGCCAGCGCGAAAAGCGGCGGCGGCGCGGGTGGTGGCGGGGGCGGCAGCGGTCCCGGAGGCGGCGGATCGGGCGGGTCCAGCGGTTCGGGAGGCGGATCCGGATCGGGTGGATCCTCAGGATCGGGCTCCGGCGGCGGCTCCGGCTCCGGCGGCAGCGGCGCCGGCTCCGGCAGCGGCGCCGGCTCGGGCGGCAGCAGCGCCGGCTCCGGCGGCGGCACCGGCTCGGGTGGGAGCAGCGCCGGCTCCGGCGGCAGCGGCGCCGGCTCCGGCAGCGGCGCCGGCTCGGGTGGCAGCAGCGCCGGCTCCGGCGGCAGCGGCGCCGGCTCAGGTGGCAGCGGCGCCGGCTCGGGTGGCAGCAGCGCCGGCTCAGGTGGCAGCAGCGCCGGCTCCGGCGGCAGCGGCGCCGGCTCAGGTGGCAGCGGCGCCGGCTCGGGTGGCAGCGGCGCCGGCTCAGGTGGCAGCAGCGCCGGTTCCGGCGGCAGCGGCGCCGGCTCCGGCAGCGGCGCCGGCTCGGGTGGCAGCAGCGCCGGCTCAGGTGGCAGCAGCGCCGGCTCCGGCGGCAGCGGCGCCGGCTCGGGTGGCAGCAGCGCCGGCTCAGGTGGCAGCAGCGCCGGTTCCGGCGGCAGCGGCGCCGGCTCCGGCGGCGGCGCCGGCTCCGGCGGCAGCGGCGCCGGCTCCGGCGGCGGCGGCGGCGCCGGCTCGGGCGGCAGCAGCGGCGCCGGTTCCAGCTCTGGAGGATCGAGTGCGGGCGGCGGATCCGGCGGCGGCGCTGGATCCGGCGGCGCGGCAGCAAGCGGTGCTGCCGGTACCGGAGCTGGTGCGAGCGGCGGCGCAGCGGCAGGTGGCGGCGCAAGCACCGGGGCATCGGGCGCGGCGTCCGGCGCGGCGGCAGGTGCTGCATCGGGCGCAGCAGGCGCCGGCGCCGGTGCGGGCGGCGGCGACGGCGGCAGCGGCATGAGCAACGATCCGGGCGTACGCGGGCGCGACCGGCCGGTTCCGGCGATGATCGCGCCGGCCTCGATCGCGCAGAGGCCCCAGAACCCGGTGCGCGATTTTGGCACCGGTGCCACCGGCGGCGGCTCGGGCGGAGGCGGGTTATGAAAACGCGGCGCGGCCCGCAGACGGCCGCTTCCGGGGTCCAGCGCGCCCTTGTCACCGCGCTCGGCCTGGTGTCGATCGCGACCGGGATCCTGCTGCTGGCAGCGTGCGGCACGGAACCGCCGGCACAGCTTGCCAGCGCGCAACCGGTTTCCGCGACCGCGCCCACCAGCTTCAACGGCGAGAGCACGACGCGCCCGCTCGATGCCGAGGCGCGCGTGCTGCAGGGCGCGCTGGCCGGCCGTGTGCTGATTACCGCCTTCACGAATCCCCGGCACAGCGAAGGTGTCGCAGAGGCGGTCTACTACGGGAAGGACGGCACCGGCATGGTCGACCGTCTCGCGGCGCGCGCACCGTCGCTGCAGCCGTTCCGCTGGGAAGTGCGAACCAGGCAGATGCCTGGCGCGCGGGCATACATGTTCATCTCCGGTGATGGCCGCAACGATGGCGCGGCGGTCAGCTATTCACGTGAGCGCCGCAGTATTTCCTTCTCCGACGCGAAGTACGGACCCTACTTCGCGTTCGGGGTTATCCAGGAATGCTGGCCGGGATTCGTGGCGACGCGTCCGTCCGGTATTCCGGTGTGCGATCCGGCCACCGATTCGGTATCGCTGCGGCGGCTTGCCAATGAGCACCAGGTGGTGGCGGCATTGCGCGCCAACACGCAGCCGAACTCGGAGATGGCGCTGTTTACGACCAAGCCGGGCGCCGTCTACACGAACAGCATGGGCAACAGTGTCACGGTGAAAAGCGTCCACGGCCTGCGCGTCACCTTCGCCAACCAGAACGGCAACGAGTTCACCTCGTATGCCCTGCTCTACTCCGCCAACCCCAAGGTCACCGGCAACGAGGATGTCTACCGTGCGATCAACGGGCTGTGGCCGCTGGCGATCGGCAACACCGCCGAAGTGTGGGTCTATAATGCCGACTGGGCCTGGCAGCTGCAGTGGAAGGTGGCGCGGCGCGAAACCATCACCGTGCCGGCGGGCACGTTCGACGCATGGTGCATCGAGCATACCGAGACGGCGATCGGCGCCGGTTATATCGGCAAGTCCGACACATGCTATGCCCCCGCCGTCGGCTGGAACGTGCGCTATCGCAACTGGGTCGAGACGCCGCCGGGCGGCGCCCGCAGCGAATGGATTCTGACCGACGCGCGCGTTCCGTCGTCCTGATCAGGCAAAGCGGCCGGCGCGCCATCGCTCGAGAGTCTCCATCATCCGGCGGACATGGCCGCCCGGCCAGTACAGCTTGTCGCACTGGCGGCAGTAGTTGATCTCCTGGACCTCCGCCAGCACGCCCGGCGGGAGGCGCCCGCGCGCCAGCGGCGGCGCCGGCTGCAGGGGCGTGTTGCAGACCAGGCAGCGCGAGAACGGCCGCGCCAGCCAATCGATCTCGAAGCGCGGCGTGACGGCGGCGACCCAGGCCCGGATGCCGCCTTCGCCCAGCAGATCGACGCAGCGCGCGGCGTCGCGGATCTCAAGAAGCTTGCGGTCGCGGGTCAGCAGGATGCGCCGGTCAATGACCGCGCGGGCGACCAGGGCACGATCGTCGGTGCCGTGCCCGGCGATGATGGTGTCGTATCCCGCCGCGCGCAGCCAGCGCCCGAGCTGGGTCAGCATCTCGTCGCACAGGAAGCGCAGCGCCGGAGTCTCGTCCGTTCTGCGACCGGTTCCGGCTGCGCCCGTTTCGGCCTGGGTCATTGTCTCAGAAACGCATAAACCGCCGGTCGCGGTGACATGCAGAACCGACCCTCGCGCGGGATACTTCAAGGTCGTGCCATATGCCGCTGAGAAAATTTACAGTCTGAGTCTGAGCGGCGCCCATAGCGCTCCCGGAGCGGACTCAGGCCCGAGCGACCTCTCCGTCACACCGAGACGTGCATCGCCCGCCAGCGGCCCGGCGACAGGCCATAGGCGCGCTTGAACTGGCGCGTCATGTGACTCTGGTCGGCAAAGCCGCTGTCGAATGCCGCGTCGGCCAGCGAATGCCCGGCACGGATCGCGGACCGTGCGCGATCAAGGCGGCGCATGGTGAGATAGCGATAGGGGCTGGTCCCGAGCCGAGCCCGGAAATGGCGGGCGAGCGCGTAGCGGTCGAGGCCCGTCAGCACCTCAAGCTCCTCGGAGGCAACGACCCGGCGGAAGTTCGCGTCAAGGAACTGCCGCGTTCGCTCAACCGCGTCGGCAGAGGTCGCCGGGCTCGCGCCCCTCGCCACACCGGGATCGAGGGCAAGGAGCGCTTCGGCGATCCCGAGGATGACCTGATCCGTCTCCAGCGCCTCCAGCGGACGATCGAGGTCGTCCAGCGCCGCACGCAGCGCCGCCATCAGCCGCGGATCGCTTAGCACAGCCGTTCGCACGAATGGCAGGCTCCGCGTCCGGCTGCCGAGCGCGGAGCCGATCAGGCGCGGCTCGACATAGAGCATCCGGTAGCGGAACCCCGAATCCGCTCCGGCGCGGCCGTCATGCCTTTCGTCGGGGTGCAGAACGACGACGTTGCCGCGCGTGCTGTCCGCGCGCATTCCGCGGTAGTCGAAGGACTGCACGCCGCCGACCGTATAGCCGATGGCGTAGGTGTCGTGCCGGTGCGGGTCGTAGGCGTGGCCCGCGAAGAACGCCTCGATCCGCTCCAGTCCGGGTTGCGACGGCGCCAGCCTGATCCAGTCACCGCGCGAGGGTCCGCACGATCGTTCAAGACAGGGTCGCCCGCTCGCATTCAGGCTCGCGCTCATTCACCTGCACGCCGACATCGCCGCGAGGGCGGCATGATCGCACGGTGCGCAAAAAACGCAATGCCGACCGTGACAGAGGAGACCCTGAATGTGAATGCCGTCGGCCATCTCGACCGCGAGTTCGCGGAAATTACCGAGCACTGGTCCCCGCGCGTCGTGGCGATCGCCAACGGGCAGTACGTCAAGCTGGCGAAGGTCAAGGGCGAGTTCGTGTGGCACGCCCATGCCGAGGAGGACGAGTTCTTCCTGGTGCGTCGCGGCACCTTCATCCTGCGCTATCGCAACGGCAGCGAGGCAGTGCTGAAGGCCGGCGATTTCCATGTCGTGCCCCGCGGCACCGAACACTTCCCCTACGCGCCCGAGGAGACCTGGCTGATCTTCGTCGAGCCCGCGGCAACGACCCACACCGGCGACGTCGTGAGCGAGCGCACCAAGCCGATTGCGGCCCAGCTCGCCCACCTCGAATGCGCTCAGTCGAACAGGCGCTTTCCGAAGCGGCGCCGGGCGAGCATGAAGGCGGCGACGGACAGGCCGACGACATAGGCGAGATGACCGGCGGCGGCGAGCGCATCGAGCGGCACGTCTGCGGTGAGCGGGCGGACCACCGCAATCAGATGGGTCATCGGCAGCGCCCAGGCGATCGCCTGGATGAACCAGGGAAAGCGCGTCACCTCGAAGAACGTGCCGGAGAACACGAACATCGGCGTGACCCAGAAGGTGAAGAAATAGGCGAATAGGTCCCATGTCTTGGCGTGCGCCGTCGCCACCAGCCCACAGCTCGCAAAGCAGATCGCACCCAGAGCGATGACCGGAAGTGCCAGCAGTGCCCCGGCAAGGTCCGGCACACCGCCCCACAACGTACCGATGACGATGACGCAGCAGGCCGAGAACATGCCCTTGGTGGCGGCCCACAGCATCTCGCCCAGCATAAGCTCGGTCAGCGTCACGGGCGTCGACAGAATCGCGTCCCAGGTGCGCTGCAGACTGAAGCGCGCATAGGTGCTGATCGTCGCCTCGAAGCTGGAGGCAAACATCGCCGCGTAGCACATCATGCCCGGCACGACGAAGGTGAGATAGTCCATGCCGCCGATCTGCTCGACGACGGCGCCGAGCCCGTAGCCGAAGGCAAACAGGAAGATGAGCGGATCGAGCACGTTCGTGGTCAACGACGGCCAGATCAGCCGGCGCCAGACGATGAAGTTGCGGCGCCAGACCGACTGGCTGTAGCGGTTCAGCGCGATTTCGGTGTGTATGGCCATGGCGAGTCCGTCAGAAAAGGAAAGCGTCACCCGCGGACTTGATCCGCTGGTCCATGGAGCCGGCGGCACGATGGATGCTCGGGTCAAGCCCGGGCATGACGCAGAAAACTATGCAAGCCGCCCTCACCCGCCCTCGCGGAGCCGGTGGCCGGTGAGGCGGAGAAAGACATCCTCCAGATTGGACTCGCGCTGGCGGTAGCTGGCGCGCGGCGGCAGGCGGCGCTGCACCTCGAGCGGATCGCTGACGTAATAGAGCACGGCATCGCCGATGTCGTTGCGCTCCAGCCCATCTTCGATGAAGCCCGCGGGCAGCGGCTTGGAGATCTCGAAGACATGGCCGCGCACGTGCCGGCCGATAAGCTCCTGCGGCGAACCCTCGTCGAGGACCTTGCCGCCGTCGATGATGATGATGCGGTCGCACAGGCGCTGCGCCTCGTCCATGTAGTGCGTCGTCAGCAGCAGCGTCTTGCCCTCGCGCTTGAGGTCGAGGACGCGGCGCCAGATCAGCACGCGCGCCTGCGGATCGAGACCGGTCGTCGGCTCGTCGAGCACGACCAGCGACGGATCGGCGATCAGCGCGCGGGCGATCACCAGCCGGCGCTTCATGCCGCCCGAGAGTTCCATCACCTTGGCATCGCCGCGCTCCGAAAGCTGCATGAACTCGAGCAGCCTCGGCACACGCTGCGCCACGATCGCCGCCGGAATGCCAAAATAGCGGCCGTAGACTTCGAGGTTCTGACGCACGGTGATATCAGGGTCGAGGTTGTCTTCCTGCGGCACGAGGCCGATGCGCTCGCGCAACTTGCGCCCGAGGGCGGCCGGAGTCTCGCCGAACAGCCTGAGTCGGCCGGCGGTGGGGCGCGCCAGGTTCATGATCATCCGCATGGTCGTGGTCTTGCCCGCGCCGTTCGGCCCGAGCAGGCCGACGCAGGTTCCGGCGGCGATGGAGAAGCTGACCCCGCGCACGGCATGCACCGCGCCGTAACGCTTTTCGAGTCCCTCGACTTCGATCACCGCGTCGTTCGCTGCTCCGGTCACGGACCGCCCTCCGCATGCGCAAGGCCGGCGAGCATAGTCGCCTTGGCGCGTTCGGACGAGCGATTCAGATGCCGGGGTGGCCCGCTCGTTGCGCTCGGCACCGGGATTTGCGTGAAGCCGCAATCGCAACCCATGGGCGAACGTAATCGGGCCCCGCCGCCAGGCGCGACCCTCGTTCCCGCGGCGAAATGCCCTCAGTCGCCCGCTGCGGCCGGGCCCGGCGCCCAGGTCGCGCGCGGCAGCCAGTCGACGTCGGTCGGTGCCGGCGCGTCAGCCTGGCGGCGCATCAGGCGCCGGTCGAGGAGCGCATCCGCCGAGAGCGTGATGCGCCTTGTGGGGTCGTCCAGCCGCACGAGCTGCGCGTGCAGGCCGTCGGGATGGGCATACATGCCGATCACCTGCCAGCGACGGCGCGAATTGTCGTCGCTCTTGCAGTAGATCTGGCCGATTTCGATGGTGTTGCGTGCCATGGACGGAAGCATACACGATTCGCATCCGCCGATGGAAGCATTGCGCGGCTTCCCCACGCGGCTCGCCCCGATTCGGCTGTGGACAACAGGCCGGCGCCCGCCGGCAGCGATCAATCTTCTGCGCCGCTCTCGACGAACTTGACGAACCGGCTCTGCTTCCCGTCCTCCGTCTTGTCCTGATAGAGGAAGTCGAGGCCGCGGTCGTCGAAGACGCGGAAAAACGCATCCCACGAAACCGGCGTCAGGTTCTCTTCCCGCGGGCCGAAATCGAAGCGCAGGATTTCCGTGCCCTCGACCATGCTCGGCTTGCCGCCGCGCGCCTCGGCCCAGCGGCGGATCGTGTCGTGATCCTGCGTGCGCTGCGCCCTGTGACCGGTCTTCGCTTCTGTTACCATGGCCAACCTCGTCGTTCCGTTGTCGCTTGGCCGGTCTAACGACCGATGCAGCCGAGCGTTCCGGGGGACGCGGGCAAGCTTGGGCGCGAGGCTACTTCCAGAACTGGCGCGAGGCGATGCGCGCACCCTCGGCAAGTGCAGCCAGCTTGGCCCACACCACGTCGGGATCTACCGCCGCCTGCCCCACCCAGGTGCCGTAGCCGCAATCGCTGCCGGCGATGACGTTCTCGCGACCGACCAGGTTGGCATAGCGGGCGATGCGCTGAGCGATCAGGTCGGGATGCTCGATGAAGTTCGACTTGGATTCGAGCACGCCGGGGATCAGCACCTTGCCGTCGGGCAGCTTGACCCGCTCGAACAGCGTGTACTCGTGCGCATGGCGCGGGTTGGCGGCCTCGAACGAGATCATGCTCGGCCGGGCCGAGAAGACGATATCGATGATGTCGGCCAGCGGCACGTCGCAGTGATGCGGCCCCTCGTAGTTGCCCCAGCAGACATGCATGCGGAGCTGCTCGACCGGAATGCTGGCGGTGGCGTGGTTGAGCGCCTCGACATGCTTCTGTGCCCGCTTGCGGAAGTCCTTGATGTCGAGGTCGGCATACTGGATGTGGCGGCCCATGGCCAGGTCGGGGCAGTCGATCTGGAGAAGAATGCCGGCCTTCGCCACCGTTTCGTATTCGTGGCGCATCGCCTCGGCGATTGCGAACAGGTACTCGTCCTGGCTGGTATAGTGCTCGTTGCGGAAGAACAGGGAGACGACGCCAGGCGAGGCGGCGCTCATGAACGGCCGCTTGTCCTTCATACCCGCGATGGCCGCCTTGAGATTGTCGACGTCGGTCGCGGCCGCCTCCTTGTCCTGCACCGAAATCGGCGCATTGCAGGCCGGCGTTTTGCGCCGCGAGCGGCCGGGATCGCCGAACACCTTTTTCTCGAGCCGCGGAAAAGCCGCGAGGTCCTGATAAACGAAGGTGTTGCCGGTGCCGCCAAAGCCGGCGAGCCGGTCCTTGATGTAGGTGGCGTAGCTCGGCTTGGACATCTCGCCGTCGTTGATCAGGTCGATGCCGGCCTCGTCCTGCTTCTTCACGACCTCGGCCACGGCGGAGCGGATGCGCGCGGCGAGTGCCTTCGCGTCGACCGGAATCCCCTCCTCCTTCGCATACATGATGCGGATGAGGTCGTCGGGCCGCGGCAGGCTGCCGGTATGCGTCGTCAGAAAACGCTCGGTGCTCCGGATCATCGCGTCTCCCCTGATGCCGTCTCTCGGCTTGGCGGCTAGCAAAGCGCGGCGGGGACCGCTCCGCAAGGACTATCCGCGCAGGGCGGCTATTCCTCCTCACGGCGCGGCGCCTTGATCACCGCGCGGCTCGGATCGGGCGGCGTCACGAAGCCGCCGGACTGGCGCTCCCACAGCTTCGCATACGGGCCGCCGGCCTGGAGCAGTTCGGCGTGCGTGCCCTGCTCGACGATGCGGCCCTTGTCTAGCACGACGAGGCGGTCCATGCGCGCGATGGTCGAAAGCCGGTGCGCGATGGCGATGACCGTCTTGCCTTCCATCAGGTCCGCGAGCTGCTCCTGAATCGCCGCCTCGACTTCGCTGTCGAGCGCCGATGTCGCCTCGTCGAGCACGAGGATCGGCGCGTTCTTGAGGATGACGCGGGCGATGGCGACGCGCTGGCGCTGGCCGCCGGAGAGCTTGACGCCGCGCTCGCCGACATGGGCGTCGTAGCCGGTCCGCCCCTTCCAGTCGACCAAGCCGAGGATGAATTCGTGGGCGTGCGCCCGCTTCGCCGCGGCGACGATCTCGTCGTCGGTTGCGTCGGGGCGGCCGTAGCGGATGTTGTCGCGGATCGAGCGGTGCAGCAGCGACGTGTCCTGCGTCACCACCGCGATCTGGGTACGGAGGCTCTCCTGCGTCACCGTCGCGATGTCCTGACTGTCGATGGCGATGCGGCCGGACTCGACCTCGAAGAACCGCAGCAGCAGATTGACCAGCGTGGATTTGCCCGCGCCGGAATGGCCGATCAGGCCGACGCGCTCGCCGGGGCGGATCGCGAGATTGAGATTCTGGATGACGCCGATGTCGCGGCCGTAGCCGAAACGGACGTTCTCGAAACGGATCTCGCCGTGCGATACGACCAGCGGCGGCGCGTCCGCGCGATCGGCGAGAAGGCGCGGCTGGGCGATCGACTGGATGCCTTCCTGCACCGTGCCGACATTCTCGAACACCGCGGTGACGTTGAACGCAACCCAGCCGGCGATGGCGAGGATCTGCCACGACAGCGGCAGCGCCATGGCGATCGCGCCGACCTCGATCTGGCCATGCACCCACAGGGCGATCGCGATCGCGGCCGTGCTGGTGACCAGGGTCACGTTGATAACGGTCAGGCTCAGCGCGAACAGCGTGATGAGTCGGAGCTGGCGGTGGAAGCTCGCCGTGTGCTCATCGACCGCCTCGCGGACATAGCCGTCTTCGTCCTTGGCGCGCGCGAACAGCTTGACGGTCAGGATGTTGGTGTAGGTGTCGACGACGCGCCCCGTGAGCCACGAGCGCATCTCCGAGATCTCGCGTGCGCGGTCGCGCAGCCGCGGCACGAAATAGCGCAGCAGGAAGACATAGATGACCGCCCACACCAGCAGCGGGGCGGCGAGCCGCGGGTCGGCGGAACTCAGAAGGACGAGCGCGCTGGTGCCGTAGACGACGATGTACCAGACCGTGTTGATCGAGACGACGATGCTCTCGCGCAGGGCGGGTCCCGTCTGCATGACGCGATTGGCGATGCGGCCCGCGAAGTCGTCCTGGAAGAACGACCAGTTCTGGCGCACGACGTGCCAGTGACTCTGCCAGCGCACCAGGTTGGTCATGTTGGCGGCGATGGCGTTATGAGTCAGCACGTTCTGGGCGAGCAACGCCGCCGGCCGCGCGACCAGGACAACCACGGCCATGCCGATCAGCTGCGGCCATGCCGCGTCCCACAGGCTGTCTGGCGCATAAGTCGAGACCAGCGTCACGACACGGCCAATGAACACCGGCACCAGCGAGTCGAGCAGCGCGACCGTCAAGCCGGCGACGAACAGCGCGATGAACAGTCCCTTCGCCTGGCGGGCGAAGTGCCAGTAGAAGGCGAGCAGCGCCTTGGGCGGCACTTCCGCCGGCGGCGTCTGGGTCGGCGGAACGAGCCGCTCGAAGAAGGCGAACATGGAGGTGGAGGTCCGTCAGCTTACGTCGCGATCGCGGCGCGACGAGCACCCGCCGCGTCAGCGCGATCAGGAATGGCGGAGGGGATGGGATTCGAACCCACGGTACGGGCTTTGGTCCCGTACAACGGTTTAGCAAACCGCCGCCTTCAGCCACTCGGCCACCCCTCCGCCGGGAGTGGTGGAATTAACACGGCGTATGCGTGACGGGTTCTATAGGTGGGCGGCGCACCCTGTCAATCAATGGTCATGGCCCGCCAGGCGGATGCACTGAACGGCGGCGCCCGTCCGCGGCCGCGAGAATAACCGGTCTTGTATGACCGAATCGCTCCCGATCTTGGTCACAAGAATCTCTGTTGATTTTACGTGAAGTTAACCATTGGCCGCCAAAGCTTGGCCTTGGGGTAACTGGTTTCAGTCCGGGAGGAGTCCGCTTCATGTCACTGTCAAAGCGTTCGGTCCACACGCTGCTGGACCTGGTCGAGAACAAGCTGTCCTGCATGCAGGTCTTCGATCGCGAAGACGCCCGCGAGCTCGCGATCCTGGAGCATGCGCGCCGCGAGCTGTGCAGCCTCGCCGGCGGCGAGCGGCCGGCCAAGGCCGCCGAGGTGGTGCCCTTCGCCGCCACGCTGCGCCGCGCCGGTAGCCCCGCCGCAGGCTGACCGAACGATCCGCCGGCCCTCACGCGGGGCCGGACAGCGCGGACGGGCCTAGCCCGGAACCGCCATGCCGCGCGCGACCGCCGGCCGCGCGCCGATCGCGTCGAACCAGCGCTTCACGTTGGGGAAGTCCGCCAGCGCCACGCGGTGCCATTCGTGGCGCGCAACCCAGGGATAGGTGGCGATGTCGGCGATCGAATATTCGTCGCCCGCGAGGAATTTCGCCTCGCCGAGCCGCTTGTCCATCACGCCATAGAGCCGCTTGGTCTCGTTGCCGTAGCGCTCGATGCCGTAGGGGACCTCCTCCTTGGCGTTGCGCATGAAATGATGCGCCTGGCCGAACATCGGCCCCACCCCGCCCATCTGGAACATCAGCCACTGCAGGACGATGTAGCGGTCGTACGCGTCTTTCGTGAGGAACTTGCCGGTCTTGTCGGCGAGATAGATGAGGATCGCGCCGGACTCGAACAGCGTCATCATCCTGCCCTTCGGCCCGTCGGGATCGACGATCGCCGGGATCTTGCTGTTCGGGTTGATGGCGACGAATTCGGGCGTGAACTGGTCGTCCTTGCCGATATTGATCGGATTCACCTTGTAAGGCAGGCCGCATTCCTCGAGCATCACGGAAACCTTACGTCCGTTCGGCGTGCCCCAGGTGTAGAGATCGATCATCGTCGGACTCCTCCTCGTTTTCTTCACTCGTAGCGCGCCCTGCCCGTCGGCTTCCTGACCCCACCACTGTCATGCCCGGGCTTGACCCGGGCATCCAGACTGGATCGCCGGGTCAAGCCCGGCGATGACAATCAGTGAGTGATCTCGGGAGGCTCACCCCGCCAGCTTCTTCTTCAGGATCTGGTTGACCATGGCCGGATTGGCCTTGCCCTGGGTCGCCTTCATCACCTGGCCGACGAACCAGCCGAACAGCGCCTCCTTGCCGGAGCGATAGTCGGCGACCTTCGCGGCGTTGTCTGCGAGCACTTTGTCGATCGCGGCGTCGATGGCGCCGGTGTCGGTGACCTGCTTGAGGCCCTTCTCCTCGACGATCGACGCAGCATCCCTGCCCGTCTCCACCATGATGGCAAACACGTCCTTGGCGATGCGGCCGGAGATCGTGTTGTTCTCGATCAGGTCGAGCAGCCCGGCGAGGTTCTTCGCCGACACCGGCGACCGGGCGACATCCTTGCCCTCGCGGTTGAGCATGGCGAACAGCTCGCCGATGACCCAGCTGGCGGCGAGCCTGGGGTCCTTGCGGCCCTTCGCAACCTCCTCGAAGAACGCGGCGTTCTCCCGCTCGGCCGTCAGCACGTCGGCCTCATGGGCAGAGAGCTTGAAGTCGCGCACGAAGCGCTGCTTCTTCGCGTCAGGCAGCTCCGGCATCGTCGCGCGGATCTCGGAGATCCAGGCCGGGTCGAGCACCAGCGGCAGCAGGTCGGGATCGGGGAAATAGCGGTAGTCGTGCGCCTGCTCCTTGGTGCGCATGGTGCGCGTGACGCCGCGCGCCGAATCGAACAGGCGCGTCTCCTGGTCGACCGTGCCTCCGGATTCGATCAGCTCGACCTGGCGGCGCGCCTCGTACTCGATCGCCTGCATGACGAAGCGGACCGAGTTGACGTTCTTGATCTCGCAGCGCGTGCCGAATTCCGTGCTTCCGTGCTTCCGGACGGAGACGTTGGCGTCGCAGCGCATGGAGCCCTCCTCCATGTTGCCGTCGCAGGTGCCGAGATAGCGCAGGATCGAGCGCAGCTTGCGCAGATACGCTCCGGCCTCCTCGGGCGAGCGGATGTCGGGCTCCGAGACGATCTCCATCAGCGCGATGCCGGCGCGGTTGAGATCGACATACGTCCTGGTCGCATGCTGGTCGTGCAGCGACTTGCCGGCGTCCTGCTCCATGTGCAGCCGGGTAATGCCGATATCCCTGGTCGTGCCGTCATCGAGTTCGACCGTCAACCGGCCGTTGGAGACGATCGGCCGCGTGTACTGAGAGATCTGATAGCCGGCCGGCAGGTCGGCGTAGAAATAGTTCTTGCGGTCGAAGACCGAGATCTCGTTGACCGTGCCGTCGATGCCGAGCCCGGTGCGGACCGCCTGCTCGACGCAGAAGCGGTTGATCACCGGCAGCATGCCCGGGAACGCCGCATCGACGAAGCTCACCTGCGTATTCGGCTCGGCGCCGAACGCGGTGGCCGCACCGGAGAACAGCTTGGCGTTCGAGATGATCTGGGCATGGACCTCCAGCCCGATCACCATTTCCCATGCGCCGGTCTTGCCCTCGATCAGCATGTCACGCTCCCATCGCCGGCGGACGCGCCTTGAACGCGGCAGCGCTCTCGAGCATGCCGGCGGCGCGGAACAGGGTCTCCTCGTCGAAGGCGCGGCCGATCAGCTGCAGCCCGAGCGGCAGGCCATCGGCCGTCAGGCCCACCGGCACAGAGATGCCGGGCAACCCCGCCAGATTGACCGTCACCGTGAACACGTCGTTCAGGTACATCGCGATCGGGTCGTCGGCCTTCTCGCCGATCGCGAAGGCGCCCGACGGCGCCGTCGGCGTCAGGATTACGTCGCACTTCCTGTAGGCCTCGGTGAAGTCGCGCGCGATCAGGCTGCGAACGCGCTGCGCCTTGAGGTAATAGGCGTCGTAATAGCCGGCCGAAAGCACGTAGGTGCCGATCAGCACCCGCCGGCGCACCTCGGCGCCGAAGCCCTCGCCGCGCGTGTTCTCGTACATCTCGTCGAGGCTGTCGCCAGGCACGCGCAGCCCGAAGCGCACGCCGTCGTAGCGTGCGAGGTTGGCCGACGCTTCGGCGGGCGCGATGATGTAGTAGGTTGGCAGCGCGTACCTGGTATGCGGCAGGCTGATCTCGACCGGCTCGGCGCCCGCGGCCCTCATCCATTCGATGCCCTGGCGCCACAATGTCTCGACCTCCGCCGGCATGCCGTCGAGCCGGTACTCCTTCGGGATGCCGAAGCGCAGGCCGCGAACGTCGCCGGTCATCGCTTTCTCGTAGTCCGGCACCGGGCGCGGCACCGAGGTCGAATCCCTCGGATCGTGCCCGGCCATCGCGCGCAGCATGATCGCCGCGTCGCGCACGGTGCGGGTGATCGGCCCCGCCTGATCGAGCGAGGAAGCGAAGGCGACGATGCCCCAGCGCGAGCAGCGGCCGTAGGTCGGCTTGAGCCCGACCACGCCGCAGAACGAGGCCGGCTGGCGGATCGAGCCGCCGGTATCGGTCGCGGTAGCGCCCATCGCGATGCGCGCGGCGACCGCGGCGGCCGAGCCGCCCGACGAGCCGCCCGGCACCAGCGGCCGGTTGTCGCTTGGACGCCGCCACGGGTTCTTGACCGGGCCGTAATAGCTGGTCGTGTTCGACGAGCCCATCGCGAACTCGTCGAGATTGGTCTTACCGAGCATCACCGCACCCGCGTTCCACAGGTTCGCGGTGACGGTCGATTCATAGGGCGGCGTGAAGCCGTCGAGAATGTGGCTCGCCGCGGTGGTCAGCACGCCTTCGGTGCAGAACAGGTCCTTGATCGCCAGCGGCACGCCCTCGAGCGGCCGGCCGTCGCCTTTCGCGAGCCGAGCGTCGGCCGTCGCGGCGCCGGCCAGCGCCCGCTCGGCGGTCTCGGTGATGAAGGCGTTGAGGTCTCGCGCCTTCGCCATCGCATCCACATGCGCGCTCGCCAGCTCCGTCGCCGAAAACGACTTCTTGCGCAGGCCTTCGCACGCCTCGGCGATGGTCAGGTCCGTCAGCGTCGTCGCCATTACTCGACCACCTTCGGCACCGTGAAATAACCGCCCTCGCCCTCCCGCACCGGGTCCTTCGCATTGGCGAGAACCTTATCCGCATAGCCGCCGTCGTTCACCACGTCTTCGCGCTGCGGGAGCGTGACCTCGACCACCGAGGTCATCGGTTCGACGCTGCCGGTGTCGAGCTCGTTGAGCTGCTCGACCCAGGAGATGATGGTCTGCAGCTCTCCCGCCATGCGGTCGAGATCGACGTCGGCGACCTTGATCCGGGCGAGCGTCGCGATGCGCGCTACAGTGGCTTTGTCGAGCGACATTCAGTATCTCTTCGGGAATTCGTGAAAGCGGGCCGGAAGCTAACACCCGGAAATGCCGATCTGCAACCCCACCGACCTCGCCGCCGGCCTCGCCAAGGGCGCGCGCCTGCTCGGATTCGACGTCGGCGAGAAAACGATCGGGCTGGCGCTGTCCGACACGACCCTTGCCATCGCCACGCCGCTCGAAACACTACGCCGCGGCAAGTTCGCGGCCGATGCCGAAAAGCTGGGCGCTATCATCGTCCGTCAGGGCGTCGGCGGCTGCGTGATCGGCCTGCCGATCAACATGGACGGCAGCGAGGGCCCCCGCGCACAATCGGTGCGCGCCTTCGCCCACAACCTGGCCCAGCGTATCGACCTGCCCATCACCTTCTGGGACGAGCGCCTGTCGACCGCGGCGGTGACGCGCGGCATGATCGAGGCCGACCTGTCGCGTGCGCGCCGCGCCGAGCTGGTCGACAAGGCGGCCGCCGCGTACATCCTGCAGGGTTTCCTCGACCACCTGCGCCACCGGCGCGGCTGACCCATCCCGCTCTCCGACAAACACTGTCCATGTCATCCACGATCGTCGCGCTCGCACCGGTTTTTGGCCTGATCGCCGTCGGATTTCTGCTCAAGCTGTTCGTGTTCCGCAGCGAGGCATTCTGGGACCCGCTCGAGAAGCTCACCTACTACGTGCTGTTCCCCGCACTGCTGGTGGTCAGCATGGCGCAGG
Organism: Alphaproteobacteria bacterium; assembly: GCA_041690495.1. GTDB lineage: Bacteria > Pseudomonadota > Alphaproteobacteria > CACIAM-22H2 > CACIAM-22H2 > DATAAP01. Next base: position 198,288 of record JAWLHE010000005.1, read on the forward strand.
CGCGGGTGTCCGGGCCGGTGATCCTGCCGACTTTCGGTGTCCTGGCCGCAACGATGTTCACCATGCTCGTCCTCCTGGCCGTCCTGCGCCCGGCCCTGCGCCTGGAGGGTGCCGCCTTCAGCTCGGTCGTGCAGGGATCCGTGCGGTTCAACACCTATGTCGGGCTCGCCGCGGCGGCGACGCTCTACGGACACCAGGGCACGACGCTGCTCGCGATCGTGCTCGCGCTGATGATTCCGCTGTCGAACGTGGTGTCGGTGATCGCCCTGACGCGCCATGCCGGTACAGGCGCCTCCGTCAGAGGAACGCTGGCCGAGCTTGCAACCAATCCGCTGATCCTTGCTTCCCTGCTGGGCCTGGCGATGAGCGTGACCGGAACCCCGCTGCCGCCTTTCGTGGGGCCGGTCCTCGACTCGCTCGGCCGCGCCTCGCTGGCACTCGGCCTGCTTGCGGTCGGCGCCGGGCTCAGCCTCGGCAGCCTCGCCTCGGGCGGCGTTTCGCTCGCCGTGTCGATCCTGCTCAAGCTGATCGTGTCGCCGCTGATCGCGTATCTCGGCTGCCGATGGATGGGACTAGGGTCGCTGCCGACCGCCATCGCCGTGCTGTTCGCCGCATTGCCGCCGGCGCCTTCGGCCTTCATCCTGTCGCGGCGGCTCGGCGGCGACCACGGCCTGATGGCTGCGATCATCACTGTTCACACGATCTTCGCCGCCGTCACGCTGCCGGCGATTCTCGCACTGCTGACATGAGGGACAGATGCCTTGACCGCGTCCACCTCGCGCCGAATGATGCGCCCTTGACCTAGGGGAGAACGCCGAATGGATTTCCAGCTGACCGAATCGCAAAAAGAGCTGCGCGAACGTGCCCGTGCGCTGGCCGAAGCCGAAATGGCGCCGCGCGCGGCCGAGATCGACCGCACCGAGGCGTACCCGTGGGACCATGTCGAGCGGCTGAAGAAGGCCGGTTTGGTCGGCATGACCATTCCGGTCGAGCTCGGCGGCCAGGGCCGCTCCTATTTCGATGCGGTGCTGGTCATCGAGGAGATGGCGAAGCATTGCGGGCCGTCGGCCCGCATCGTCGTCGAGACGAACATGGGCGCGATCGGCGCCATCGTCAAATACGGAACGCCGGCACAGAAGAAACTGGCGGCGGAGCTGGTGCTGTCCGGCGACAAGCCGGCGATCTGCATTACCGAGCCCGAGGCCGGCAGTGCCGCGACCCAGATGACGACGCGCGCCGACAAGCGCGGCGACCGCTACGTGCTGAACGGCAAGAAGCACTGGATCACCGGCGGCGGCGTCTCGCGCCTGCATCTCATCTTCGCGCGCGTCTTCGACGAAAAAGGCACGGCGCAGGGTATCGGCGGATTCATCGTCGCGCGCGACCCGGAAGCCGGGACGCCCAAGGGCCTGATCGTCGGCAAGCGCGAGCCCGCGATGGGGCTGCGCGGCATTCCCGAGACGGAGCTGATCTTCGACAATCTCGAAGTGCCGGCCGACATGCTGCTGCAGCCGCCGCGCGGGCTGCGCCACGGCTTCGCCGACCTGATGGACGCCTATAACGGCCAGCGCATCGGCGCGGGGACGGTGGCGCTCGGCCTGGCGCAAGGCGCCTACGAGCACGCACTGCGCTATGCCGGACAGCGCGAGCAGTTCGGCCGGCCGATCGCGGAATTCCAGGGGCTCCAATGGATTCTCGCCGACATGTCGGTCCAGCTCGAGGCGGCGCGCGCACTGATCTGGAAGGCCGCGGCAAGCGCGCCGCCGGGCGGCTTCCCGGACCTCACCGACGCGGCCCGCGCCAAGATCCTGTCGGCCGAGGTCGCGATCAAGGTCACCAACGACGCGCTGCAGATCTTCGGCGCGGCGGGCTATTCGCGCAACAATCCGATGGAACGATATGTGCGGGACGCCCGCATGTTCGCGATCGCCGGCGGCACCGCGCAGGTGCTGCGCAATCTCGTCGCCTCCTCGATCCTCGGCCGCCGCTTCCCGCAGACCCGGGACGGGTATGTCCATCTCGACCGCAAGAAGGCGGCCGAGTGATCGACGCGCTGAGCATGCGGCGTGGCGTGACGGGCCCGCATGGCCCATCCTGAGGAAGCCGGGCTGCTGCCGTCTCGAGAAATGGGCCGCGGGCGCGCCGCCACATGACCGCGACGCCTGACCGGCCCGCCGTCGGCGTCATCGCGGTGGTGCGGCGCGGCGATCAGGTCCTGCTCGCGCAGCGCTCGCGCGGCGCCTATCTCGGCAAATGGGGATTCCCCGGCGGTCATGTCGAGCGCGGCGAGACGACCGTTGAGGCGGCAATGCGCGAGCTGCGCGAGGAAACCGGCGTCAGCGCCGAGCCGCGCGGCGTCTTCACCCATGTCGACGTGATCGAGCGCGATAGCGGCGGCCAGGTCCTGTTCCACTACGTGCTGCTGGCCGTGCTCGCAGACTGGCGCGACGGCGAGGCCCTCGCCGCGGACGACGCGGCGGCGGTGCGCTGGGTGAGACTCGGCGAGATCGCCGGAGGCGCCGTCGACGTCCTGCCCGATGTGGAGCGCGTGGCGCGGCTGGCGCTGGATCAGACCAGATAGCCGAGGCGGAAGCCGCCCCAGTGGCGACCCTGCACGGTGATCGGCGCCGATACGTCCTTCATCAGGGCGAACTGGCCGCCGCCCATGTCGCGGCGATAGGTCTGCACGAGGAAGGGCTTGGTATTGTGCCCTGCAGCGAGCCCGACGCGATCATGGAACATGCGCCGGTTGCGACAGTTGGCCGTGTTCCAGGCGATGTCGCGGCCCTGCGGCTGCGAGAATTTCCTGTTGTGGGTCGGCAGGAACCCGGTGCGGTCGATCGCGGCGCAGAACACGACCTTGGGATCAGACGCCAGGATCGGCTCCTGGATCGGCGGCAGGACGCGATCGGTGAAGGCGACGAAGCGCGTCATGAACTGCTGCGGATTGGTGCCGGCGATCGGCTTGTAGTCCTCGTCGAACAGGTCGGCCATGGATATCTCGCCGCGCGCAAGCGCATCCTCGAACAACGCGGCGATCTTCGCGGCGGCCTCGGTCGCGATGCGGATCTGCGGCGTATCGACCGTCTCGACGCCGGTCGACGCGGTAAGCTGGATCAGCGCCTCGCCGATCCCGAGCAGGTTGTTGATGCGATCGCGCGCGGCCTGGAGATTGTCGCTCGATCTGGCAACACTCTCGCTGACCTGCGTGAAGCTCTCGTTCAGCCGGCCGCAGCGTTGGTCGATCTCGCCGACGGCATGATTGATGCCGGCGACCTTGCCCGTCACATCCGTCATGGCGCCGCCCAGGGACTTGAACACGCCGCCGATCGCGCTGGTGCCGGCCTGCACCGATTCGGCACGGGTCATCGCCTCTTCGCTCTGGGCGAGCAGCCTGTGGGTGCGCTCGGTCAGAGCCTTGAGAGTCGAGTCGATCTCCGCCGTGGCGTCGCTGGTCTGCTTCGCGAGGGACTTGACCTCGCCCGCAACCACCGCAAACCCCTTGCCCGCATCGCCGGCACGCGCCGCCTCGATCGTGGCGTTGAGCGCCAGCAGGTTGGTCTGCCTCGCGATCGCCTCGATCCCCTGGGCAACCTTGCCGACGCGCTCGAGCGCCTCGCGCAGACCGTCGATATCCTGCGCGAACCCGGATGCGACCTCCACCAACTTGCCGATTTCGCCGAGCGACTCGGCGACCTTGGCGCGAGAGCCGTCCATGTCCTTGGAGGCGGTCGTGGTGACGCGTTCGGCCTCGGCAGCGGCGGCGGCGATTCTTTCATTGCTGCCGGACAGTTCGACTGCCGCGGCGCGCAACTCCGCGAACAGCGCCGCCTGGGCTTTCACCCGCGCGCTGACATCGTCGACATGGCCGGCTATGTCGGCGATTTCGACGCCGAGAACCCCTGCCTTCTGCGCGACGTCCGCAATGACCGCCACGTCGGCGGTGTCATGCCCCATGGCGTGTTCCCCCGTTTCCAGACGTTGCCGGCTGCTGTTGTTGATTCATGTTCCGCGAACATGGTTAACTTTCCGTGTACCGCCGGACTGAATCTCTCAACCGCCGGTTTAGCGTCGACAGAAGGCCGGCATTCCTGGAAGCTCTCGCCAGTATGCGCGTCCGGTATCGAAATTGCGCTGCGTCGGCCGGAGACCGGTCCGGCATCAATGCCCGACTCGTTACTGTGCAGAATCTCAGGTTACGCACCGAGCCTTCGATCGAGGCGCTCGCGACGATCGCGCTGCCGCATGGCACATCGGTCCGACCGATCTCGCTGAATCCGCCCGGATGGGTACAGCTCTCCGCCCAGACCGATGACCAATCGCGCACCGGCTGGTGCATGCGCCGCATGCTCGACGCAGCGCTGCATGCGCCCATACCTGCATTTCCGGCGGCCGAGCGTCGAATGTGGGATCTGATCCGCCAGTACACCGGCCACGTCGGCTACCGGCTGGGCGCAAAGGCGTCGGGGCTCGGCGCCGAGCCGCCGGTGATCGACTGCTCGGGCTGGGTAGCTTTGATGCTGTCTGAGGCGATGTGGGCGCAGAACGTTGACGCGGGCGAGGACGTCTTCGATATCGCCGACATCGCTGCCTGCAATGCCTGGTCGGACCGGATCATCCTCGAGGTCGAGGCACGGACGCCGATCCTGATCGAAGGCCCCGAAATCGCGGCTGCCGATCTGCCCAGATCCGCGACGATCGGGGTCAATGAGGGTTATTTCACCTGGCAAGAGAACCACCCGCGTATGCGCGGCATCAACCATATAGCCCAGGTCGTGCGGCGCCCGGCCGACCAGGCGCCGTTCGTCAGCGAGTCGTACTCGACGGACCCGGGCGGCGTACGCCTGACGCCGCTCGCCGACTGGCTCAATGCCAATTCGCACCATATAAAGGACGGCCGAGCCTGGGCCGTAGATCCGTTCGCAATGGCCGTTCGCCTCAGCGCATGAGAGACGCCCCCCAAGGGTTCGCAGCGCCCGCGACATTCGGGAGCGCACCGGCACTGCTTGCCCCGGGCCGCGGGTTACGCGTATAAGGCCGCTTTGATGACGCGCACGGGCTCCGCCCCTTCTCCTCGACCTGACGAGTCGCTCGGCCGCTTCCGGCACCGGCACCTGCTTGGCATCGAAGGGCTTTCACCCGACGAGATCTCGCAGCTGCTCGACCTGTCGCAGGCCTATGTCGAACAGAACCGCGCCGCGGAGAAGAAGAGCGCGCTGCTGCGCGGCCGTACCGTCATCAATCTTTTCTACGAGAGCTCGACCCGCACGCGCACCTCCTTCGAGCTGGCGGGCAAGCGGCTCGGCGGCGATGTCATCAACATGTCGGCCGAAGCCTCGTCGGTCAAAAAGGGCGAAACCCTGATTGACACGGCAATGACGCTCAACGCCATGCTGCCCGACGTGCTGATCGTGCGGCATCCGGACTCGGGTGCGGTGAAGCTGCTGTCCGAGAAGGTCAACTGCGCCGTCATCAACGGCGGCGACGGGACCCACGAGCATCCCACCCAGGCGCTGCTCGACGCCCTCGCCATCCGGCGACGCAAGGGACGACTGATGGGCCTGACGGTCGCGATCTGCGGCGACATCCTGCACAGCCGCGTCGCGCGTTCCAACATCCACCTCCTCAATGCGATGGGTGCCCGCGTGCGCGTGGTCGGCCCGCCCACTCTGATGCCGGCCCAGATCGACCGGCTCGGCGTCGAGGTGTTCTACGACATGCGGGAAGGACTCAAGGACTGCGACATCGTTATGATGCTGCGGCTGCAGACCGAGCGGATGCAGGGCAAGTTCGTGCCCTCGATCCGCGAGTATTTCCATTTCTACGGCCTCGACCGCGACAAGCTCGCTCACGCCAGACCGGATGCACTGATCATGCATCCCGGGCCGATGAACCGCGGCGCCGAGATCGACAGCGAGGTCGCCGACGACGTCGAGCGCTCGCTGATTCGCGAGCAGGTCGAGATGGGTGTCGCGGTGCGCATGGCGTGCCTCGACATGCTGACGCGCAACCTTCTAGCCAACACGGACGCGCGCGGATGAAGGCACTGCGGGGGGAACCGGGCGTAAAGGGCGGACCGCCCATCGCCTATGTCAATGCGCGCCTGCTCGACCCGGCGAGCGGCCTCGATTCGCTCGGCGGTGTCGTCGTCAGCGACGGAGTCATTGCGGATTTCGGCCAGCATCTCGGCCGCGCCTCCGCGCTCGGCACACAGGACATAGAGGCGTTCGACTGCGGCGGCACCTGCCTCGCGCCGGGGCTGGTCGACATGCGCACGCAGCTGCGGGAGCCCGGCGAGGAGCACAAGGAGACCTTCGCAACGGCAAGCGCCGCGGCCGCGGCCGGCGGCGTCACCTCGATGGTAGCACTGCCCAACACCAAGCCGGTCATCGACGACGCGGCGCTGGTCGATTCGATTGCGCGCCGCGCGCGCGAGACAAGCCGGGCCAAGATTTATACCTACGCCGCGGTGACCCGCGGCCTCGCCGGCCACGAGATCACAGAGATGGGTATGCTGGCCGAGGCCGGGGCGCTGGGCTTCACGGACGGCGTCCAGGCGGTCGCCGACGCGCAAGTCATGCGGCGCGCCCTGTCCTATGCACGCGCTTTCGGACGCATGGTCATCCAGCATCCCGAAGAGCCGTCGCTGGCGCAGAACGGCTGCATGACCGAGGGCGAGATCGCCACCAGGCTGGGCCTGCCCGGCATCACGCCCGCCGCCGAGGTGATAATGATCGAGCGCGACCTGCGCCTGGTCGAGGTCACGCAGGGCCGCTATCACGTCGCGCATGTGTCCACGGCCGCGGCCGTCGATGCGATCCGCCGCGCCAAGGCGCGCGGCCTCCCTGTGACGGCCGATACCGCCCCGCCCTACTTCGCCCTCAACGAAATCGCCATCGGCGATTATCGCACTTTCGCCAAGGTGTCGCCGCCGCTGCGCAGCGAGGACGACCGGCAGGCGGTGATTCAAGGCCTCAAGGATGGGACGATCGACGCGATCGCCTCCGATCATGCGCCGCATGACCAGGATTCGAAGCGCCTGCCGTTCGCACAGGCGGCCTTCGGCATGATCGGGCTCGAGACCCTGCTGCCGATCAGCCTCGACCTGGTCCACAACAAGCATCTGTCGCCACTCACGCTGCTCGACCGGCTGACGCATGCGCCGGCGCGGCTGCTCGGCCTGCCGGCGGGACGGCTGAAGAAGGGTGCTCCGGCCGACCTCATCTTGTTCGATCCGGAGCAGGCATGGCAGATCCGTGAGAAGGATTTCCGCTCGAAGTCCAAGAATTCGGCATTCGACGGCCGTCCGGTTCAGGGCCGCATACGGCGGACCCTGGTCGACGGTGCCACGGTTTTCGCCCTAGGCTCCTAGCTCGTTCTACGCCGACGGAGCGACGATGCCCGACCCGATCAGCTGGTCACTGGTGTGGCCCTATTTTCTCGCCGCGTTTTCGTTCGGCTATCTGCTCGGATCGATACCCTTTGGCCTGGTGCTAACCAGGCTCGCGGGCCTGGGTGACATTCGGAGCATCGGGTCCGGCAATATCGGTGCCACCAACGTCCTACGCACCGGCCGCAAGGGCCTGGCGCTGGCAACGCTTCTGCTCGATGGGGGCAAAGGTGCATTGGCCGTGCTGGTCGCCGGGATGTGGGGACCCGACCTCGCGCTGATGGCCGGCTACGGCGTGCTGCTCGGCCACCTCTTTCCGGTATGGCTCAAGTTCAAGGGCGGCAAGGGTGTCGCGACCAAGCTCGGCATTCTGCTCGCCATCGATTTCCCGGTTGGCGCCGCCGCATGCCTGACCTGGCTGCTTGTAGCCGTGGTGACGCGCTACTCCTCGCTCGCATCGTTGCTATCGACCGCGGCGGCCCCGCTCTACGCGCTCTTTCTTCCTCTGCTGTGGGCGAAGGGCGCGGTCTCGATCGGCGACACGCAGATGGCGGTGTTCGCCGCGATCCTTGCGGTGCTGGTCTGGATCCAGCACCGCGAGAACATCCGCCGGCTGCTCACCGGCACGGAATCGAAGATCGGGGCGAAGAAAAGCGCGCCGGCCGGGCCGGGCTAGCGCCGCGACTGCGGGCCGGAGCGAAGCACTGGCTTGCGCCCGGGCAGCGGCGCTTGCTAGATCGTCTGTTGAAATGAAGATCCAGTTCACCGCTTAAAGTTGTGACCCGCAGAGGCGAGAAGGTGGCGGAGTCACTCACGGACCGGGAGCGGCGCGACAGGCTGCGCCTGATTCGCACCGAGGGCATCGGGCCGATCACCTATTTTCAGCTCCTGAAGCGGTTCGCCAGCGCCGCCGCAGCGATCAATGCGTTGCCCGAGCTCGCCCGGCGCGGCGGTCGGAGTACGCCTCCACGCATCCGCTCCGTCGCCGAGGCCGAGGCGGAGATCGAGGCGGTCGCCCGGCTCGGCGCGCGCCTCATCGCGCATGACGAGAGCGGTTATCCGCCTGCACTTGCCGCAATCGAAGGGGCGCCGCCTCTCCTGTATGTGCGCGGCCGGGCCGAGATGCTGGTTCGGCAAGCCGTCGCCATCGTCGGCGCGCGCAACGCCTCTGCCAACGGGATGCGATTCGCGCGCCAGCTTGCGGCCGAACTCGGCGCAGCCGGGCTTCTGGTCGTCTCCGGGCTCGCGCGGGGAATCGACACGGCGGCGCATCGCGGCGCCCTTTCCACGGGAACCGTCGCCGTGATGGCTGGGGGAGTCGACGTGGTCTATCCGCCGGAGAACGACGGTCTTTATGCGGAGATTCTCGAAACCGGCGCCGTCGTCAGCGAGTTGCCGCCCGGCGTCAAGCCGACAGAGCGCCACTTCCCGCGCCGCAACCGGATCGTGTCCGGGATCGCGCGCGGCGTCGTGGTGGTCGAGGCCGCACCACGGTCAGGCTCGCTCATCACCGCGCGGCTTGCCGGCGAGCAGGGACGCGAGGTGTTCGCCGTGCCGGGCTCGCCGCTCGACCCGCGCGCGCGGGGCACCAACAACCTGATCCGGCAGGGCGCCATCCTGACCGAGAGCGCCGCCGATGTCCTGGACGGTCTCGGTTCCACCGCCCTGCCGAGGCTCCACGAATCCGTTCCGCACCCGCAGTGCGAGCCGGAAAATGGCTCTTTGGCCTCCGAAGCTGAGCTGTTAACTGCCCGTGAACAAGTTATCGGGAAACTCGGCCCGACCCCGGTGCCGGTTGACGAAATCGTCCGGCAGTGCCAATTAGCACCCGCTGTCGTGTTAACCATCCTCCTCGAGTTGGAGTTGGCGGGCCGCCTCACGAGATATCCAGGAAACCAGGTTTCTGGTTGAAAACAAGGTTCTAGGCCCATTTACCGAAGAACGAAGTTTAGGTTGAAAGCCGACGCATGAAAGTCGTCGTTGTTGAATCGCCTGCCAAGGCGAAGACCATCAACAAGTATCTCGGGTCCGGATACACCGTGCTCGCGAGCTTCGGGCACGTGCGCGACCTCAAGGAAAAAGACGGGGCCGTCGAGCCCGACCGCGACTTCACCATGCATTGGGAGGTTGGCGACCGCGCCCGCAAGCCGATCAACGAGATCACCAAGGCGCTGAAGAACGCCGACAGCCTGTACCTTGCCACCGACCCCGACCGCGAGGGCGAGGCCATTTCCTGGCACCTCAAGGAAGTCCTGAGCCAAGGCAAAAACCTCAAAGATCTCGACGTCAAGCGCGTGGTCTTCAACGAGATCACGAAGAATGCCGTGCTCGACGCGATGAAGAATCCGCGCGACCTCGACCGCGACCTGGTCGAGGCCTACATGGCGCGGCGCGCGCTCGACTACCTGGTCGGCTTCAACCTCTCGCCGGTGCTGTGGCGCAAGCTCCCGGGCAGCCGCTCGGCCGGGCGCGTGCAGTCGGTGGCGCTTCGGCTCATCTGCGAGCGCGAGACCGAGATCGAGCGCTTCAAGCCGCGCGAATACTGGACCATCGTTGCCGAGTTCCGCACGCCCGCTGGCGCCACGTTCTCGGCCCAGCTCACGCATCTCGATGGGCAGAAGCTGGACAAGTTCACACTGGGTACCGAGGAGGACGCCAAGCGCGCAGTCGCGGCAATCCTTGCCGGCGATCCGTACACAGTCGCGGGCATCGAGAAGAAGCGCACGCGGCGCAACCCCTTTCCACCCTTCACCACTTCAACCCTCCAGCAAGAGGCCTCGCGCAAGCTCGGCCTCGGCGCCAGCCGCACGATGCGCATCGCCCAGCAACTCTACGAGGGCGTCGATATCGGCGGCGAGACCGTCGGCCTGATCACCTACATGCGTACCGACAGCGTGACCCTGTCGCGCGAGGCGATCGCGGCGGCGCGCCAGCTGATCGGCGAGCAGTACGGCGCGAAGTACGTGCCGGAGGCGCCGCGCGTGTGGAAGACCAAGGCCAAGAACGCGCAGGAAGCGCATGAAGGCATCCGCCCGACAGACCTGTCGCGCCGGCCCGAGCTCGTCGCCAAGTATCTCGACAATGACCAGCGCCGCCTCTACGAGCTGATCTGGCGACGCACGCTCGCCAGCGAGATGGAGAGTGCCGAGCTCGACCAGACCGCGGTCGACATCGCCTCGGCGGACCGCAAAACCGTGTTTCGCGCGACCGGCTCGATCATCGTGTTCGACGGATTCCTCACGCTTTACCGCGAGGACCGCGACGACCCGTCGGGCGAGGAGGATGAGGACAACCGAGTCCTGCCGGCCGTCAGCGAGGGCGAGCGCCTCGCCCGTGGCGAGCCCAAATCCGACCAGCATTTCACCCAGCCCCCGCCACGATACAGCGAGGCGAGCCTGGTCAAGAAGCTCGAGGAACTCGGCATCGGCCGGCCGTCGACTTACGCCAGCATTCTCGACGTCCTGCAGACCCGCGGCTATGTGCGGCTCGACAAGCGCCGCTTCATTCCCGAGGACCGCGGCCGCATCGTCACCGCCTTCCTCGAGAGCTTCTTCAACCAGTACGTCCAGTATGATTTCACCGCGCGTCTTGAAGAGCTGCTGGACGACATCTCCGGCGGGCGGGCCAACTGGAAGGACGTGCTGCGAGAGTTCTGGCAGGCGTTCTCCGAGGCGGTCGGAAGCACCAAAGACCTGACGATCACGCAGGTGATCGACTCGCTCGACGAGGAGCTGGGGCCGCATTTCTTCCCGCCCCTGCCCGACGGCCGCAATCCGCGCCTGTGCCCCGGCTGCAACGAGGGCCGCCTCTCACTGAAGCTCGGCAAATTCGGCGCTTTCATCGGCTGCTCGCGCTATCCGGATTGCCGCTACACCCGGCCGCTCGCGGTCGAGAATGGCAATGGCGCCGACAGCGGCTTCGAAGGCACCAAAACGCTCGGCGTCGATCCGGTTTCCGGCGAGATGGTGAGTCTGCGCAAGGGACCGTACGGGTTGTACCTCCAGCTCGGCGAGGGCGGCGAGGACGTCAAGCCCAAACGCGTATCGCTGCCGAAGGACGTTCCGCTCGACACGCTCGAGCTCGAGACCGCGCTCAGGCTGCTGGCGCTGCCGCGCGAGGTCGGCATCCATCCCGCCGATGGCGAAAAGATTCTCGCAGGCCTCGGCCGCTTCGGCCCATACCTGAAGCATGGCAATGAATACCGCTCCCTCGAGTCGACGCAGGATCTGCTGACCGTCGGCCTCAACCGCGCAGTCGACATCCTGGCGCAGCCCAAGACCGGCCGCCGCCGTGCCGCCGCGAGCAACATGCGCGAGCTCGGCAAGCATCCGGACGACGGCAAGGTCGTGAATGCCGGCGTCGGCCGCTACGGGCCGTTCGTCAAACACGGCTCGGTCTATGCCAACATCCCGAAGGACCGCACGGTCGAGGAGATCACACTCGACGAGGCGGTCGCGCTGATCGCCGAGCGCGTCGCCAAGGGCGGCGGCAAGAAGAAGCGCAAGGGCAAGGCCGCCGAGGCGCCGCCCGAGGCCAAGGCCGCGCCCGAGACGAAGCCGAAGCGCAAGACCAAGGCCAAGGCGAAGACGAAGGCGAAAATGAAGACGCCGGAGCCCGCCGAGGACGACGCGGATTAAGCGGCCGCGGCCCTTCTAGCGCTGCGGGCGCCGCGGGATCGCTGGATAGGGCGGAAGCCCGGCTTCCTCGCGCGTCCGGTGGACGATGTTGCCGCCGCCGTCCATTTCCGTCGGGAGTCTCACGCCGACAATGACGTTGTTGCGGAAGACGGGCGCAGGCATCCCCTGCTTCCGTGTCGCCAGCTGGCAGTCGGCCTGATCGCAGATGATGAGCGAGGACTCCACGGTCAGCGCGTGGGACGGCGCAGGCCGCACATCGGCCGGCCCCCCGATCTCATGGCCGAAGCCGAAGATGTCGGGATTGCCATGCCTTCCCTGCTGGATGACGCAGCCGCGGATCGTGTGCGTGCCGCCCATCGGAAAGTCGAACGATCGGCTGCTTTGCGCGCCTTCCTGCGCGATGACGCAGTCCTCGATCAGCGAAGACCAAGCGCGACTCTTGAAATTGTGCCCTTCGCGCCCGCTCCTTCGGAGATCGAAGCGCCGCGCGACGACCTTGTCGTGATAGCCCAGATAGAAGCCGTGGGTCTGGCCGGGCTCGCTGGCGCTGCCCAGTGCGTCGGCGAATCTGGAATCCTCGATGATCAGCGTGCCGCCCTTGACACCCGACGACATGATATGCGTGTCGTTGTCGTGGAAATTGACGTCGCGAATGATCGCGTTCGGCGCCTCGACCCGGATCGCGGCCATGTTCTCGCCGAGCGCCGAGCCGTAGACCTCGAATCCCGCGATCGTCACGTTGTCGGCGTTGGGCGCAATCACCAGGGCCGCCTTTCCCCCGACGATCGCCTCGGCGATCTTCGCCCTGCGCCCGTCGATAGTCGCGTTCGCGACGGCGACGCGCGCACCATCGTAATACGTGCCGGCCTTCACAGCGATCGTGGCGCCCGGCCGCAGCGCCGCCAGTTCCCGCGTCAACGACTGCAGCGGCGGACCGTCTTCCGATTTCAGGGCGGCGGGGATCTTCCAGGCCCAGGCATCCTGGAACTGGTTGTCGAGCCCGACCAGAACATCGAGCTCGTCTATGATCTCGCATTTGGTATAGGGGCCGGCGCTGGTGTCCGTGCTGGACGGGTCGGGTGCCTCGCGCGAAGCCTTGTTGCCGAAATCCGTGAAGCGCTTGGTCCCGGGATCGAACGCGACGACCTCGCGCCGGCCGTTCCACAAGAGGATCTTGCCGGAACGGTTGTGAATGCGCGCGCAGACGCCGCTGCCCATCCCGAGTGGCAGCGCATGCTTCGGCCGCACGATGACTTCCGGCGCGATGGTGCGCGCCTCGAGATCAACATCGGCATAGGCCGCGCCGAGTTCGTCGCCGAACATCCAGACGCGCGACTCCAGGCAGACCGCGACCGGGCCCATCGCAGTGCCGCGATTGTCGGCATGCCGAAAGACGATCTTCTCGGATCTCGGGTCGAACAGGATCGCGGTTTTCCGGCCGTAGCGCGCGAAGATCAGGCCGTTCGACAGCTCGCACGCACCAACCGGCCCGCCCGGCTCGATGTCGAGCCTTCGCGCGGCGTTCCTTTCGGGATTCTCTACGACCCACACGCCGTCGGGGCCGCCACCCTTCGCGCGATAGGCAAGATGCCCCCAGATATAGGTGCGGCCGTTCGAATGCGCGACCTGGCCCGCATAGGTCCGGTACGCCGGCATTCCGGCGACCGGTTCCTGCGTCCTGGGCTTCAGCCGCGCCGCTGCGAACAGCCGGCGCGACCTTCCGGCGTTGAGGTCGACGACATACCGCTCGTTGCCGCCATAGGCCGTGTGACCGCCGCCCTGGAAATACCAGAGATGGCCGCGGCGCCATGCGCCGTTCGATCCGGCGATGACCGCATTGGGGCCCATCGTTCCGTGAATGCCATAGGCCATCGCCTCCGCACCCGACGAGATCGGCAGCCTCGTCCCCACAATGCGGCGCCATTCCTTCTCCGCGGCGCCGGCGATCGCCCTGGCCACGGCCGCATAACCGGAGGGTGCCGGACTGGATGCCGCTGGCCGAGCTCCCGGCTTCGACTGCGCAATGGCCCCGCCGGCGTGGCAGGCCGCGGCGGCGAGCACGACCGACAGCCAGACAGCCAGCTTCGCAGCAAAGATCCGGCATATCGACCGATCAGCAATGGTCTGGTGCATCCTGCTCGCTTTCCGTTCCTGCGGGCGCGCCACGGCCGCCCCGGCGCATAGCGCCGTGTCTGGGCGACTCATCCGAATATCAGGTTTCGATGATGGAAGTCTTGAGATTGCCGCCGTTCGGCTGATCGGTCCCGTGCTATTGATGGCAAACGCTGAAACTCCTGATACTTGTTCAGCGTCATCTTTTGTCGGAAGGCGAGGGTCGCGGATGGTTCCCCGCCGCTGCAATCGAATCGAGATCGGAGCGGATCATTCCAACCAGGCAGAACCGGCGCGCCGGCCCGCCCTCCAAGGCCGAAGTCCTCGAGTTCATCCGCGGCAGCGACCGCAAGGTCGGCAAGCGCGAGATCGCGCAGGCCTTTGGCCTGAAGGGCCCCGACCGAATCGCCCTGAAATCGATCCTCAGGGACCTGGCGCACGAGGGTGCCGTCGAGCGCGCGACCGGCCGCCGCTTCGCGAAGCAAGGCGCCCTGCCCGAAGTGCTGATGGTCGAGGTCACCGGCGTCGACCGCGAGGAAGGCGAAGCCCTCGCCCGTCCCCTCGACTGGGACGCCGAGGGGGCGCCGCCGGTCATCCGCATCCGTGGCGACCGGCGGGGCGGGGCGGCACTCGGCAAGGGCGACCGCGCGCTGGTCAGGCTGGAGCGGCGCGAGCGCGGCGCCCATATCGCGCGCGTGCTGAAACGCATCGAAGGCGCGCCCGAAAAGGTGCTGGGCGTCTTCAATGTCGGGCCGGCCGGTGCACGCATCATCCCGACCGACAAGAAGATTCGCAACGAGTTCGCGGTCGCGTCGGGCAATACGGGTGGGGCGGAAACCGGCGAACTCGTGCTCGCCGAGGTTCTGCCGGGCCGCCGCCTCGGCACGCCGCAGGCGCGCGTCGTCGACCGCCTCGGCAGCATGGCGAGCCCGAAGGCGGCGAGCCTGATCGCCATCCACACCCACGACATTCCGGTCGAGTTCAGCGAGGCTGCGCTGCAGCAGGCACAGCGCGCGCGACCGGCGCCAATACAAGATCGCGAGGATCTGCGCGCCCTGCCGCTGGTGACGATCGACGGCGAGGACGCGCGCGACTTCGACGACGCCGTGTTCGCGGAGCCCGATGACGACCCGAAGAACCGAGGCGGCTTCCATCTCATCGTGGCGATCGCCGACGTCGCCTGGTATGTGCGGCCGAACGATCCGCTCGACCGCGCTTCGCAGCTGCGCGGCAACTCGGTCTATTTCCCCGACCGGGTCGTGCCGATGCTGCCCGAACGGTTGTCGAACGACCTCTGCTCGCTCCGGCCGCGCGAGGACCGTCCAGTGCTTGCGGTACATATCTGGATCGACGCGCACGGCAACAAGCGCCGCCATCGTTTCGTGCGCGGCATGATGCATTCGGCCGCCCGCCTGACCTATGAAGAGGCGCAGGCCGCATCCGACGGCATCGCCGGCAAGGTTCCATCGGCGCTAAAGACCGACGTCATCGATCCGCTGTTCGCGGCCTATCATGCGCTTGCCAGGGCGCGCCGCGCGCGCGGAACACTCGATCTCGATATCGAGGAGCTGAAGGTCGTCCTCAGCAAGGAAGGCAAGGTCGAGAGGATCGAGCCGCGGCCCCGCTTCGACAGTCATCGGCTGATCGAGGAATTCATGATCGCCGCCAATGTCTGTGCGGCGGAGAGCCTCGAGGAGCGGCGCCTGCCCTGCATGTACCGCGTGCACGACCAGCCCACCCCCGAGAAGATCGACGCGCTGCGCGACGTGCTCGCCGGGCTTGGCTACAGGCTCGCCCGCGGCCAGGTGATGCGGCCCGAGCAGTTCCTGCGCGTCATCGACTGGGCCGCCGACAAGCCGTACCGGCACCTGGTCAACGAGCTGGTGCTGCGCACCCAGGCGCAGGCCGTCTACAGCCCCGACAACATCGGCCATTTCGGGCTCGCGCTGACGCGCTACGCGCATTTCACCTCGCCGATCCGGCGCTATTCCGACCTGCTCGTCCACCGCGCGCTGATCGCGGGTTACGGCTTCGGCGACGGCGGCGTATTCGAGCGCGGCGAGGTCGATTTTCACGGCATCGCCGAGCACATCTCGGCGACCGAGCGGCGCGCCGCGGCCGCCGAGCGCGATGCGCGCAACCGCTACATCGCCGCCTATCTGTCGAACCGCATCGGCGGGCGCTTCCCCGGCCGCATCTCGGGCGTCGCCAAATTCGGCATGTTCGTGGCGCTCGACAATATCGGTGCCGATGGCCTGGTGCCGATCGGGACGCTGCCGAACGATTTCTACCGGCACGATCCCGACCGCCACCGCCTCGAGGGCGAGCGCTCGGGCCGCGTCTTCACCCTCGGCGATCCGGTCGAGGTGCGGCTCGCCGAGGCGAGCCCCGTGACCGGCGGCCTGATCTTCGAACTGATCGAAGGCGGCCGCATCGTCGGGGCAGGCCAGCCCGGGCGGCGACGCGGCGGCCCGCCGCGTCCGCAACATCGCGCAAAACGCGGCGGCAAGCCGCCGCCGCGCAAGCGACGATAGATCAGGCGCGTCGCCGCCGTGCGGTGGCGCCGAGCGCGATCAGGCCGCCGGCGAGCAGAGCAAGCGTCCCGGGCTCTGGAATCTGCTCGGGGCCGTCGACGAAGGTCTGGAATGCCATGTCGTTGTCCGGCGAGGTCCATGCGTATCCGCCGCCGGCGCGATAGAACGAACGGCCGCCGTCATACGAGTTCTCGTCCGGCCACTGATACTTGTAGTTCCACCCCAAGAGACCGGGACCGGTATATTCGAGCAGGATCGCGTATTGCTCTCCCGCCTCGATGTCGATCGGCGTCGGCAGCGCGAACATGTCCGACATCGGTGCAAAGTGACCGGACGTGAACGCGACGACGGGCAGGTCCGCTGCGTCGATCATGAACGAGGCCAGGGTCTGGCCGGGCTGGCCGCCCCAGTTCTCCCCCGCCGGGAATGGAATTTCAGTGGGGAACCAGCCGGTGCCGTGGCTCGCCTGTCCGGGACGCGTACCGACGATGCTGATCGTAAGCGAGCCATCGGCGGACGGAAAGCTGGCGCTCTGCCCGATCTGAAGCGCAATGCCGACCAGCGAGCCGTCGACGCCCGCGGTGAAGATCTGCGCCGCCTGTTTGAACTGCCAAGACCCGCCGATGCCGTAATTGAAATAGGCGGTCGCCGTGTTCTGCTGATCGATCATAGGCGTCGCGTTCGCGGCGCCGGCAAAGAGTCCGGTCACAACGGCCGTCAACGCTGCAAGCTTGCGAAATCCCGTCATTCTTGCTGCCCATCCCATTGTTTAGATCTGTCGAACCCGGGCTTCCGGGAGAACGCCAGCGGAAAGGCAAGTTCTGCGCCATGTTGAAATGATTCGATTTTTCAAAGTGATGGCATCATGAAGCATTAACTAATGTAAATTTTATCGACAACCTGGCGTCGTAGCGACCTGCGATCACCATGATTTATTTTCACTTTTCTCGCCCGTCTAAGCCTTGATCCCCGGCAGGTTGGAAACTGTTCGGGACCGTTTCGTTGGAAGGCCAGCCGCAAGAGCGGTGCCGGAATGCATTTTACAACGATGAGTTGTCCAAGTTTCCTTGTGTTGTCGAGAGTTAGATTCGGTTTTCCACAACCGAGGCTCGTTAATTTGACAGAAAGACTCGCGATGGTAGGATAAGAACAAATCATGAATCTCAACCATGCCGAGTCAGAAACAGGCCTTGCTGGCAGCGTTGCGCGACCAGCTCAACACAGAAGCCGTCCTCGGGCCGGAGTCCGCAGTGGCATCGCTAGGGATCGCCGCGATCGACCGCACGCTGCCATGGGGCGGCCTGCCCTGTGGGGCGCTGCACGAAGTCGCAGGGGCCGCGATGGACGGCGCCGCGACGGGGTTCTCCGCGATGCTGCTGGCACAGCTCTCGGGCGGCGCGCGCTCCGTCCTGTGGATCGCCAATGACGACGATCTCTACGGTCCCGGGCTCGCCGCGTATGGATTGTCGGCCGACCGGCTGATCGTCGTGCGGGCGCGGCGCCCGGTCGAGATCCTGTGGACATTGGAGGAGGCCCTGCGCTGCCGCGGCCTCGCCGCGGTGCTCGGCGAAGTGCCGGACCTCTCGCTCACTGCCAGCCGGCGCCTGCAGCTCGCCGCGCGCAATTCCGGCGCCACCGCGCTGCTGCTGCGCCAGCGCGCCGGAACCAATCCGGTCACGACGGCGGTGACGCGCTGGCGCGTCGCCGCCATGCCCGGCCGGTCCGCAACGGGGGAGAACATCGATCCGCGCTGGGGCGTGGAGCTCGTCCGCTGCCGCGGGCGCAGTCACGGAGAAGAAGGCTATGTCGAGCGCTGGCTTGTGGAGTGGCGCCGCGCGACGCGTCGCCTCGGTCTGGTTTCCGAGCTTCGCGACCGACCGGCTGTGCCAGAAAAACGCAGGATGGCGCGCCAGACCGCTGGCCACGGTGAATGACGGCAACGTGCAGCGCATCGCCGCCGTCAATACGCCGGCGCAGGCGAACGGCATCGCCCCCGGCATGACTCTCGCCGATGCGCGCGCGCTCGTGCCGACGCTCGCCGTCCTGCCCGCCGATCCCGCCGCCGACGCCCGGGCGCTCGGCCGGCTTGCCGACTGGTGCATCCGCTACACGCCGTGGACCGCCGTCGACCGCGAGGACCAGTGCGGCAGCGCCGGGCTGTGGCTCGACATCACCGGCTGCGCCCATCTCTTCGGCGGCGAAAGCGCGCTGATCAGGGATATCGAGGCGCGCCTCCGCACCTTCGGTTTCGCGGCGCGCGCAGCGATCGCCGACACGCCAGGGGCGGTCTGGGCCTGGGCACGCTTCGCCGCGATCGCCTCCCCATCCGAGGCCGTCATCGCACCCGGCGCACAGCGCGCGGCCCTCGCCGGTCTTCCAACCGCCGGCCTGCGCCTCGATGCCGAAACCATCGCCCTGCTGCAGGGCCTGGGGCTGCGGCGTATCGGCGATCTCTACCGGGTTCCGCGCGCCTCGTTGCCCGCGCGGTTCGGAGCGCTGCTGCTGCACCGTCTCGACCAGGCGCTCGACGGCGGCGAGCCGCTGTCGCCGCGGCAGCCGCCTTCCGCCTGCCGCGCCGTGCTGAATTTCCCTGAGCCGATCCTGGAAGCGGCGAGCATCGCCGCGGCGACGCAGCGCCTGCTGCACGACCTCTGCGGTCAGCTCGCGAGACGCGAGCACGGCAGCCGCCGCTTTGCGCTGACCGCCTATCGCAGCGACGGCACCACCGACTCGCTCGCAGTCGGCACCGGCATGCCGACGCGCGATGCGGCCCATCTCGCGCGGCTGTTCGCCGGACGGCTCGAGCGGATCGCGCCCGGCTGCGGCATCGACGCGATGACGCTCGCTGCCGCCGAAGTCGAGCCGCTCGGCGCGCAGCAGGTCCCGCTCGCTGATCGGCAGACGCCGACGGTCGATCTCACGCAGCTCTTCGACGTACTCGGCACGCGCCTCGGCCATGCCCAGGTCATGCGGCTTGCGGCGCGCGCCAGCCACGTGCCGGAGCGCGCGGTGCGGCGCATCCCCGCCGCGGCACAGCCGTCACCGGTCGCCCTGCCCGACACGCCGCGCCCCTTGCGGCTCTTTCCGCGGCCCGAGCCGATCGAGGCCTCCGCGCTGCTGCCCGACGAGCCGCCGTTCCAGTTCATCTGGCGCGGCATCGTGCATCGCGTGGCGCGCGCGCAGGGCCCGGAGCGGATCGCCGGCGAGTGGTGGCGCGGCCGCGGCCTGACGCGCGACTACTACCAGGTCGAAGACACCAGCGGTCGCCGCTTCTGGCTCTACCGCGACCACATCCGCCAGCCGCAGGAAACGCGCTGGTTCCTGCACGGGCTGTTCGGGTGATTCTTTCCCTCTCCCGCCTACGGGCACGCGCGCATGTTTAAGGAATGCGTCACCCGCGGACTTGATCCGCGGGTCCATGGTGCCGGCGGCACGATGGATGCCCGGGTCAAGCCCGGACATGACGCTCTTTTTGTTAGTCGCGGCGAGCGCGCGACGGAGGTCATGACATGACCTCCTATGTCGAGCTGCAGGTGACGAGCAATTTCAGCTTCCTGCGCGGCGGCTCGCATCCGCACGAGCTGGTCGCACAGGCGGCCCTGCTCGGCCATCCCGCGATTGCGATCACCGACCGCAACACGCTCGCCGGCATCGTCCGCGCCCATTCGCATATCAGGACCGAGAAGCTGGCGACGCGGCTGATCGTCGGCGCGCGGCTCGACCTCACCGACGCGCCGGGCCTGCTCTGCCTGCCGCGCGACCGCGCCGCCTATGGCCGGCTCGCCACCCTGCTGACGGTCGGCAAGCGCCGCGCCGGGAAAGGCCAGTGCCATCTCGCGCTGGCCGACGTGCTGGCGCATGGCGACGGCCAGACCATGATCGTCGTGCCGCCCGAGAAACCCGACGACGCGTTCGCCCGCGCGCTCGACCGCCTCGGCGTCGAGTTCCGCCGGCGCTGCTATCTCGCCGCGAGCCATCTCTATCGCGGCGACGATGCCGCGCGCATCGCGCATCTGGCCGCTCTTGCGCGCGATGCACGGGTTCCGCTCGTCGCCACCAACGACGTGCATTTCCACGCGCCCGAGCGGCGCCCCCTGCAGGACGTGCTGACCTGTATCCGCGAGAAATGCACGATCCGCGAGGCCGGCTTCCACCTGTTTGCCAACGCCGAACGGCACCTGAAGCCGCCGGCGGAGATGGCGCGGCTGTTCCGCAGAAATCCCGAGGCAATCGCACGCACGGTCGAGATCGCCGAGATCTGCCGCTTCAGCCTGGACGAGCTGCGCTACGAATATCCCGCCGAGACGCCGCATACCGGCCGCACCCCGCAGGAGGAGCTGGTCTTCCTCGCCTGGAAGGGTGCCGCATGGCGCTATCCGGAGGGCATTCCCGAACCGGTGCGCAAGGGGCTCGACCAGGAGCTGGCGCTGATCGCGGAGAAGAACTACGCGCCGTTCTTCCTCACCGTCCACCACATCGTCAGCTATGCGCGCAACAACGGCATCCTCTGTCAGGGCCGCGGCTCCGCGGCGAACTCGGTGGTGTGCTTCTGCCTCGGCATCACCGAAGTCGACCCGACCAAACACAAATTGCTGTTCGCGCGCTTCGTCAGCGCCGCGCGCAACGAGCCGCCCGACATCGACGTCGATTTCGAGCACGAGCGCCGCGAGGAAGTGATCCAGCACATCTACGAGAAATACGGCCGTGACCATGCCGCTCTCGCCGCAACCGTCATCCATTATCGCGCGCGCGCCGCAATCCGCGACGTCGGCAAGGTCATGGGCCTGTCGCGCGATACCATATCGGCGCTGGCCGGCACGACCTGGGGCTGGAGCAGCGAGGCAATCCAGGAGCAGCAGGTGCGCGAGATCGGCCTCGATCCGACCGACCGTACCTTGCGCCTGACGCTCGCTCTTGCCCAGGGGCTGATCGGATTTCCCCGCCACCTCTCGCAGCATGTCGGCGGCTTCGTCATCAGCCGCACGCCGCTCTACGAGCTGGTTCCCATCGAGAACGCGGCCATGGAGGACCGCACCGTCATCGAATGGGACAAGGACGATCTGAGCGACCTCGACATGCTCAAGGTCGACGTGCTGGCGCTCGGTATGCTGACCTGCATCCGCAAGGGCTTCGAGCTGATCGGACGCCACTATGGCAGGAAGCTGACGATCGCCACCATCCCGCATGACGAGAAGCCGGTCTACGACATGCTGTGCAGGGCCGATTCCATCGGCGTGTTCCAGGTCGAGAGCCGCGCCCAGATGAGCATGCTGCCGCGGCTCAGGCCGCGCGAGTTCTACGACCTGGTGATCGAGGTGGCGATCGTGCGGCCGGGGCCGATCCAAGGCGATATGGTCCATCCGTACCTGCGCCGGCGCGAGGGAAAGGAGGCGGTCGAGTATCCGTCGGAGGAGCTGCGCGAAGTCCTGCACAAGACGCTCGGCGTGCCGCTGTTCCAGGAGCAGGCGATGCAGATCGCGATCGTCGCCGCCGGCTTCACCGGCGACGAGGCGGACGCGCTGCGGCGCGCGATGGCGACGTTCAAGGTCAACGGCAACATCCCGAAATTCCGCACCAAGATGATCGAGGGCATGGTCGCCAACGGCTATGCGCGCGACTTCGCCGAGCGCTGCTTCAGCCAGATCGAGGGCTTCGGCAATTACGGCTTCCCCGAATCACACGCCGCGAGCTTCGCCAAGCTGGTCTACGTCTCGGCGTGGCTCAAATGCTTCCATCCCGACGTCTTCGCCTGCGCGCTGCTCAACAGCCAGCCGATGGGCTTCTATGCCCCGGCGCAGATCGTGCGCGACGCGCGCGACCACGATGTCGAGGTGCGTCCCGTCGACGTGAACCGCAGCGAGTGGGATTGCACGCTCGAGCCGGCAGAGGGTCCGGTACGGGCGCTGCGGCTCGGCTTTCGCCAGGTCAAGGGCTTCTCTGAAAAGGATGCACAGGCTCTTGTCGAAAATCGCGGGACCGGCTACGCCGACCCGCACGACCTCGCCCGGCGCGCCGGCCTTCCGGCGCAGGCGATCGCCTGCCTCGCCCGCGCCGATGCATGGGGCTCGGCCGGGCTCAGCCGCCGACCCGCCCTGTGGGCGGCGCAAGCCGTTCCGCCGTCGTCTCTGCCGCTGCTCGCGGCGGCCGAGCGCGTCAGCGACGTCGCCGCGACGGCCCCGGCGCTGCCGGCAATGTCGCTGGGCGAGCAGGTCGTCGAGGACTACACCACGCTCCGCCTGTCGCTGAAGGCGCACCCCATGCAACTCCTGCGCGGCCGGTTCGATCCCCATGGCACCGTGCCCGCCTGCCGCCTGGCTGAAATGAAATCCGGCGACCGGGTTCGTGTCGCCGGCCTGGTCATCGTCCGCCAGCAGCCCGGCACGTCGAAGGGGGTCATCTTCATGACCATCGAGGACGAGACCGGCATCGCCAATCTGATCGTCTGGCCGCAGGTCTTCGAGACCTTCCGCACGATCGTGCTGGGCGCGAAGCTGATCCGCGCAGAGGGCAAATTGCAGCGCGAAGGTCTTGTGACTCACGTCGTGGCGCAGCATATGGTTGATATGTCCCGCTGGCTGCGCGAGCTGGATGAGGCTGGCCCGCCCCGGAACGCCAGCGCCCGGACCGACGGACCGAACCGCCCTGACGCCCGGCCGCTGCCCTATACTTCCCGGGATTTTCATTGACTTCCGGGCGACTCCTCTCCCGCTACATCATGCGAGTATCCGCTTCCCGGAAAGACCCGGTGGTCGTAAGCCCGTCGCCAATCTAGCTTTCTTAAGAACTCTCAATTAGAACCAAGAGAACATCATGCCGTTTGATCTCGCACCCGATCCGCACATGCCGCAAACCAACCCGCGCGACTGGATCAAGGCCCTTCGGCTCGGATTCCGGCAACTCTGCCCCCGTTGCGGTCGCGGCGCCATGTTTCTGCGGTATCTGAAGGTTCACCCGGCCTGCCCGGGTTGCGGGCTGGACCTGTCGAGCTTCCGTGCCGATGACGCTCCGCCCTATTTCACAATCCTCCTCGTCGGGCATGTGATCGTTCCGGCCATGCTGATGCTCGAGCAGTCCGCACACCCGCCGGAATGGGTCCATGCGGCCTTGTGGGTACCGCTGACGCTTGCCCTGACGCTCCTGCTCCTGCCAAGAGTCAAGGGGGCGGTGATCGGCTGGCACTGGGCCGCGGCTCTGCGCGGGTGATGCGGTACACGGCCGCTCTGCACTTCAGGTATCCTTCAGGGCCCCGCCGGGCGCAACCGCGCCGTCACGTGCTGGGGGCCGCCATCCTGCTGCTCCTGGCCGCCTGCGGCGGACATCGCGAAGCCGCCCAGGGCAGGAATCCGGATTCGATGCCGCCGGTCGCGACGCGGCTCTTCTCGGTCGCCTACGACCAGATCAACGAGCGCTACGTCAATCCCGTGTCGTTATCGAGCCTCACCGACGCCGGACTCGGCAATCTGAGCAAGCTCGATACCAAGTTCGAAGTGCGCCGGAACGGCACCACGATCGAGCTGCGCGAGGAAGGCGTTCAGGTTGCCCTGCTCGACCTGCCGACGCGAGAGGACGATGCCCGCCGCTGGGCGCAGGTGACGGTCGCCGCCCTCGACGCCGGCCGCGTCCATTCGACGGCACTGCGCGCCACGGCACCGGAGGTTCTCTACCAGACCGTATTCGATGGCGCGCTGACCAAGCTCGACGCCTATTCGCGCTATTCCAGCCAGGAGACCGCGCGCGAGAACCGCGCCAGTCGCGACGGGTTCAGCGGCATCGGCATCACCATCGAGATGGACCCGGAGGGGCTAGTGCGGGTTTCGAGCGTGTTCAGCGGCTCGCCGGCCGATCGCAGCGGCCTTCGCATCGACGACCGGATCACGCATATCGACGGAGATCCCGTGCTCGGCAAGGATGCGCGCGACATCGTCCGCCAGCTGCGCGGGCCGATCGGCCGCTCGGTCGACGTGACCGTGAAGCGCGCCGATCTCAAGGCCCCGGTGAATATCCAGATCACCCGCACGCTGATCGTGCCGCCGACAGTCAAGTACCGGCGCGACGGCAATGTCGCCTATATCAAGCTGTCAGGCTTCAATCATCGCACCACCGACCACCTCACTGCACAGATCAAGGCGGCGCTGACCGATATCGGCCCCGACCTCGAAGGCATCATCCTCGATCTGCGCGGCAATCTTGGCGGCCTGCTCGACCAGTCGATTTCGGTCGCCGACCTGTTCCTCGCCGACGGGCAGATCGTGTCGACGCGGGGCCGCCATCATGCCAGCGCGCAATCCACCGAAGCCTCGCCCGGCGATGTCGGCGAACGCATCCCTTTGGTCGTTCTCGTCAACGGCGGGTCGGCATCGGCCTCGGAAATCGTCGCCGCGGCGCTGCAGGACAACAGCCGCGCCGTGGTGATCGGTTCGACCTCGTTCGGCAAGGGCTCGGTCCAGACGGTGATCACGCTGCCGAACGATGGCGAGCTGGCCCTGACCTGGGCGCGCTTCTACTCGCCCTCGGGATATCCACTTCAGGATCTCGGCATCCTGCCGGCGGTGTGCACCAGCGGCACGGGCGAAGACGCCAACAGCATCCTGGAACGCATCCGCGCCGGCCGGCTCACCGATGCCAGGGTCATGGCCCGTTGGCGCGCCGCCGACCACGCCGACATGGACGGTCTGAAGCGGCTGCGCGAGATCTGCGCGCCCGATACCCGCGAGCGCGATGTCGATGTCGAGGTGGCGCGGCGGCTGCTCTCCGACCAGCCGCTCTATGCCCGCGCCCTGCATTCGGTCCAGATCGCGGCCAGGGCCCGGTAAACGCCTGGATTCCTGCGGTAAACCGCGCCCTTGACAGGGGGGAAGGCCCCTGTATGTTCGCCCACCTAATTCAAGAGGCCCGAAATGGCAAAGTCGAAACCGATGCTGATCAAGATGGTCAGCACTGCCGATACCGGATTTTTCTACGTGACGAAGAAGAATCCGCGCAAGAACACGGAGAAGCTCGAGCTGCGCAAGTACGACCCGGTTGCGCGCAAGCACGTCGCCTTCAAGGAATCCAAGATCAAGTAGCGCCCCGGGAGGGCGCTCCCACGGCTCAGGAGTTCGCCGCCACCGGCCGCGGCGACATGTCTTCGGTCGTGCCGACGCGGTTGCGGCCGCCGCGCTTGGCGGCATACATCGCCGCATCGGCTGCATGCAGCAGAGTGTCCATCGTCTCGGCGCCCGGGCCGGTCACAGCCACGCCGATGCTGACCGTCACCGTAAGCTCGATGGTGCCGTTCGAGACCGCCACTGGCCCGCTCGCCACCTTGCGCCGCAGACGCTCGGCGACCGAGCTCGCGACCTGAAGGTTCGCCTCGGGCATCACCACGACGAACTCCTCGCCGCCCCAGCGCGCCACCGTGTCGAAGCCGCGGAGATGGCGCGAGAGGCGATTGGCCACGGCACGCAGTACCTCGTCGCCGACGGCATGGCCGTGCGTATCGTTGACGCTCTTGAAATGGTCGATGTCGACGAGCAGCAGTCCAAGCGACTTGCCCGAGGTTCTGGCCTGCTCGATCAGCGTGGAAAGGTGGCTGGACGCATAGCGTCGATTGTAGAGCCCGGTGAGCGTATCGGTAAGCGCCAGCGACATGCTGCGCTCGTAGTCGGCGCGCAATTGCTCCTGATAGCGACGCCTGCGGATCTGCGTGCGCACGCGCGCCACCAGCTCATTCTTGTCGACCGGACGCAGCAGGTAATCGTTGACGCCAAGATCGAGCGCACGCGCCAGGCGGTCGTGATCGCCTTCTTCGACGAGAGCCAGGATCGGCACCTGGCGCGTCGCCTCCTGCGAGCGCAATGCGGCGCAGAAGCGCAGCCCGTCGGCGTCGCGCATGACGAGGCTGACGACGATCAGCTCGAAACGGCCTTCTGCGGCGCGCGACAGCGCCGCCGGCCCGCCGGCCGCCACCTCGATCGCATGGCGGTCGATCGCCAGCGCCGTCGTAACCCGCTCGGTCGCCGGACCGTTATCCTCGATCACCAGAATGCGCGCCTCGTCGGCTTTCTCCTCGGCCGGATCACCGATACTGATGCCGAGCTGCGCACTGGTCGATTGGCGCAAGCGCCATTCGTCGGCCAGCATCTTCAGCCGCACCAGCGAGCGAATGCGCGCGTAGAGCGCCACGTCGTTGACCGGCTTGGTCAGAAAGTCGTCGGCACCCGCCTCAAGGCCGCGGACGCGGTCTTCGACATCGGACAGCGCCGTGACCATGACGACCGGCACATGCCGCGTGCGCCCGTCTGCCTTCAGGCGGCGGCATACCTCGAATCCATCCATCCCGGGCATCATCACGTCGAGAAGGATTATGTCCGGCGGATTCGCCGAAGCGGTCTCCAGCGCCTCAGGGCCGCTGAACGCGGTCGTGACGTTGAAATATTCGGCCGTCAGCCGCGCTTCGAGCAGCTTGACGTTCGGCAACAGGTCATCGACGACAAGTACGCGTGCCGACATCGCAGGTTGTCCGGCCGGCAGCGGTTCAGTTCAGGAAGCGTTCGACGGTCTCGAGAAACTTCGTGACCGAAATGGGTTTGGCAATGTACGCCTCACATCCGCCTTGCCGAATTTTTTCCTCGTCGCCCTTCATCGCGAAGGCGGTGACGGCGATGATCGGGATGGCACGCAGCTCCGGGTCCTCCTTGAGCCACTTTGTCACTTCGAGGCCCGAGATTTCCGGCAGTTGGATGTCCATGAGGATGAGGTCCGGACGGTGCTCCCGCGCGATCCGCATTGCGTCCAGCCCATCCTTCGTCTGCAGCGTGCCGTAGCCATGCGCCTCGAGAAGATCATGAAACAGCTTCATGTTGAGATCATTGTCTTCAACAATCAGGACGGTCTTGGACATTTCGTTACCTTCTGTCGCCCCAGCAGATCCTGCCGCGCCCCCGGCGCCGGTCGGCAGGTCTACCCCCGGATGTGCCGTGTCACCAGAAGCCGACCGCAACGGGTAGGATTACGTTCCGATACCTCTGACATCAGCGAGACAATTAAGGGGCCATTTGCGTTAAGATTTGGTAACCAGAACGCGAAAGCCGAGTTCTTACGGGGCACTACCATTGCGAGTGGGCATTGATCTAGGCGGCACCAAGATCGAGGCGCTCGCACTCGGCCGCGGCGGCGAGGAGCTGCTGCGCCGGCGAGTCACCACGCCGGCGGGACGTTACGAGGAGACACTGGATGCGGTCGCGCACCTGGTTGACGCCCTCGAGCGCGAGACCGGCAGGTGCGGCATGGTCGGAGTCGGCATCCCGGGCACGATCTCGCCAGCCACCGGCTTGATCAAGAATGCGAACTCGGTGTGCCTGATCGGCCATGCGCTCGACAAGGATCTCGAACGGCGCCTGGGCCGCCCCGTCCGCCTCGCCAATGACGCCGACTGCTTCGCCCTGTCAGAGGCGACGGACGGCGCCGGCGCCGGCGCCATGAGCGTGTTCGGCGCCATCCTCGGCACCGGGGTCGGCGGCGGCCTGATTTATGAGGGGCGTCTGATCCAGGGTCCCAATGCCATCGCCGGCGAATGGGGCCACAATCCCCTGCCCTGGCCGAGGATCTGGCCCCATGGCGACGAGCGGCCGGGTCCGCGGTGCTATTGCGGCAGGTCGGGGTGCATCGAGACTTTCCTCTCCGGGCCCGGCCTTGCGCGCGACCACGAGGCAGCAACCGGAGACGCGAGGGCTCCCGCCGAAATCGCCGCCGCAGCCGCCTCCGGCGAGCCCGCGGCGAACGCGTCTCTCGATCGCTATGTCGACCGCCTCGCGCGCGCGCTGGCCGGCGTGATCAACATTTTCGATCCTGACGTGATCGTGCTCGGCGGCGGCATGTCGAAGGTCGCGCGGCTCTACGAGGAGGTGCCGCGCCGCTGGGGCGCCTGGGTGTTCTCGGACCGGGTCGATACCAGGCTGCTGCCGCCGGTGCATGGCGATTCGAGCGGCGTGCGCGGCGCAGCCTGGCTGTGGCCGGAACCGAACTGAGCGGCACGCCCTCCGCCCGCGCAAAAGAAAAAGGCCCGCCGGCATTGCCGGCGGGCCCGTGCTCCGAAGCGTCGAGCGCTACTTCACCTGGACGTAGCGCAGCGGCAGGAAGTTGTCCGCCGGCTGGACCAGCGTGACGTTGTCGCGCACCGCCCAGACGATCGCCTGCTGATGCAGCGGAATGTGACCGACATCATCGGTGTGGATCTTGTGCGCCTCCGCGATCATCGCGTCGCGCTTCTCCTTATCCGTCTCCTGCTCGATCTTGTCGGCGAGCTCGGTGAAGCGCGCGTTGGCCCAACCACCGACATTGAACTCACCCTTGCGCCGCTGCGAGTCGCGGGTCTGCATCAGCTGCTCGAAGACGTTGTGCACGTCGTAGGTGGCACCGGGCGTCCAGCCGAGCATGTAGAAGCTGGTCGTGTAGCCGGGCCCGAGTATCTTCGCGAAATAGCGTGCGCGCGTCTGCGCGTTGAGGTTCACCTTGACGCCGATGCGCGCGAGCATGGCAACGACGGCCTGACAGATCTGCTCGTCATTGACGTAGCGATCGTTCGGGCAGTCCATGCCGACCTCGAAGCCGTTCGCATAGCCGGCATCGGCCAGCAGCTTCTTGGCCGCCTCGACGTCGTACTTCGGACGCACGTCCATGCTCTTGATGTAGCCGTTGATGCCCGGCGCCACCATCAGAGCGAGCGGGCTCGACTGGCCGCGCATGACGCGGGACTTGATCGCCTCGATGTCGATCGCCTGGTAGAACGCCTTGCGGACGCGGACGTCCTTGAACGGGTTCTTGCCCTTGATGTTGGACTCGAGCAGCTCGTTGCGCGCCTGGTCGAAGCCGAGAAACACGACCCGCAGCTCCGGCCCCTGCAGGATCTTCAGGCCCTTGGTCTGGCTGATGCGGTTCACGTCCTGCGGCGGCACGGTATAGAGCATGTCGACCTGGCCCGAGATCAGCGCCGCGACGCGCGTGGCGTCGTTGCCGATCACGGAGAATTCGACGTCGTCGAGATTGTGCTGGGGCTTGTCCCACCAGGTCGGGTTCTTTACCAGCACCGTCTTCACGTCGGGCTCGCGGCTCTTCAGCATGAAGGGGCCGGTTCCCATCGCGTTGCGCGTGGCGAAATTCTCTTCCTTCTTTGTCAGGTCCGCGGAACGGGTCGCACCGTTCTTCTCCGACCACGCCTTCGACATGATTGCGATCTGCGCCATCTTGTCGGCGAAGACGGGGTCCGGATATTTCGTGTCAACCTCGACCGTCAGGTCGTCCAGCTTGCGCGCCTGCTTGAACGAGGCGAAGTGGCCACGCATGTTGGACCCTTCGCCGTTCGCGCGCAGCATCGTGAACACGACGTCGTCGGCCGTGAACGGCGAGCCGTCATGCCATTTGACATTGGGACGCAGTTCGAAGCGCCAGACCGTCGGACTCGGATTGCTCCACTTCACCGCCAGCGCGCCTTCGAGCTTCAGGCTCTTGTCGCGCCGCACGAGCGGCTCGTAGATGTTGTGCGTGAAGCTCAGAAGGAACGTCTCGTTTCGCGCATGCGGATCCATCGAGTTCGCGTCGCCGTCATTGGCGAAACGGAACGTCTTCGCGGCCGCAGGGCCGGCGACGGCAAGCGCCGTGACCAGCGCAGCGGCCAGGATTGTCTTGTTCCTGAACATAAAACCCCCTGTCGAAAGAATCGCCGCCCCGGGCGGAGAGGCACCAAGCTGTTAGCATGGCGTAGTCCGGCCCGGCTCTCAAGGCCGAAGCAACGGGCCCTCCGCCGGTCAGCGGGCGGGCGGGTGACGGTGGATGAAGCGGGCCCGGTCGGCGGGGTCGAGGGAGACCTTCAAATGAGTAGAGCCGTCGGAGTCGCCGCGCTCGATGACCTCGCCGTGCTCGTAGAGCCAGGCGATCGCCGCGCCGTCGCTCGATTCGACCGTCACGTCAACGACCTCACGCTGCGCAGCCAGACGGCTGTCAAGGACGCGCAGCAGGTCGTCAAGCCCCTCCCCGGTAAGGGCGGAGGCCGGAACCAACGAAGGGTTGCGCGCAGCCTGGTTTTGCACAACCTCACGCTGCCCCTGCGGCAGCAGGTCAACCTTATTGAGCACCTCGATCGGGCCGCGCTCCACCTCCTCGCCCAATCCCAGCTCGGCGAGGACGCGATGAACATCGGCGCGCTGCGCCTCGGTCTCAGGATGGGCGATGTCCCGGACGTGGACGATCACATCGGCCGCGAGGACCTCTTCCAGCGTGGCGCGGAAGGCGGCGACCAGATCAGTCGGAAGATCCGAGATGAAGCCAACCGTATCCGACAGGATGATCTTGCGTCCGGAAGGCAGCTGCAGCGCCCGCATGGTCGGATCGAGCGTCGCAAACAACATGTCGGCGGCCAGCACACCGCCATGGACCAGCCGGTTGAACAGGGTCGACTTGCCGGCATTGGTGTAGCCGACCAGCGCCACGACCGGATAGGGCACGCGGGCGCGGGCCCTGCGATGCAGGCCACGCGTGCGCTTTACCCCTTCGAGTTCGCGCCGAAGCGTGGCGATGCGCTCGCCGATGATGCGGCGATCGGATTCCAGCTGGGTCTCGCCGGGGCCGGCGAGAAAGCCGAAGCCGCCGCGCTGCCGCTCGAGATGAGTCCAGGTCCGCACCAACCGGCTTTTCTGATAGGTCAGCGAAGCGAGTTCGACCTGCAGGCGGCCTTCCGCGGTACGCGCCCGCTCGCCGAAAATCTCAAGGATCAACCCGGTGCGGTCGATGACTTTGCACTTCCACGCGCGCTCGAGATTGCGCTGCTGGATCGGCGACAGCGTGCCATCGACCACGGCGAGGCTGATCTCCTCCGCCTCGACGAGATCGCGGAAACGCTCGACCTGTCCCTGGCCAAGCAGCGTGGCAGGGCGCCACGACGGCAGCCGGACCACCTCGGCATGGACGATCTCGAGATCGATCGCGCGCGCGAGTCCGACCGCCTCGTCGAGGCGGTCCTCGGGCATGCGCCCGTTCTCCCGCGCCGTCTTCAGAACGGGGTGGATAACCAGGGCGCGGCCGCTGCGTCCATGGCCGTTCCCGCCAGTGCCGTTATGCGAGGCTCTGCTCAATTCAACCGTCAGAGGAGTCCTTGTCGCCTTCGAACAGGGAGATGGGAGCGGTCGGCATCACTGTCGAGATCGCATGCTTGTAAACCAGCTGCGAGTGCCCGTCGCGGCGCAGCAGTACGGAAAAATTGTCGAACCAGGTAATGATGCCTTGCAGCTTGACGCCATTGACCAGGAAGATTGTCACCGGTGTCTTGTTCTTCCGGATGTGGTTCAGAAACACATCCTGGACGTTCTGCGACTTCTCCGCCGTCATCGGATCGATTCCTTCTTTTCGAAGCCGTTATTGGAGCCGTATTGAGGCTCGTGGCCGCCCCGTTGATCGGATGATCGGCCGCGAACGAGATCGACAGACTAACACCGGTCATAGATAAGCCGTTCCGGAATAATTTACAGGCCCGGCTACCGAAAATGCTTGGCTCGCCGGACCGCCTGCCTCTCGGCAATCCGGCTCGCAGTCACAAATATCGTCTCTTATCAGTGACTTGGGCCGCGTTCCTCGGCTTTTAAATCGCCGCCGGTCAGCCCGCGGCAACACGCTGCGACCCGCTCTCGCCGGTCATATGGCGCATGTAGCGCTCACGCAGCTTGAGCGAGATCGAACCCGGCTTGCCGTTGGCGATCACCTGATCGTCGATCTGGGTCACCGGGGTTACGTAGGACGACGTCGAGGTCACGAACGCCTCGCGCGCCGCCTTCGCCTCCTGCACCGAGAACGGCCGTTCGACGACGGCGAGGCCTTCGGCCCGTGCCAGGTCGAGGACCGCGCGGCGGGTGATCCCGGCGAGGATCGCATTCTCAACCGAGCGGGTAATGAGCTGGCCGTCGCGCGTGACGATCCAGGCATTGGTCGAACTGCCTTCGGTAACCATGCCGTGGCGGTCGACCAGCCACGCCTCGTAGGCACCCTCCTCCTTGGCACGCTGCTTGGCCAGGATGTTCGGCAGCAGCGACACCGACTTGATGTCGCAGCGCTGCCAGCGGATGTCCGGCATGGTCACGGCCTTTACCCCCTCTTGGGCGATCTTCGCCGGCTGTGGACGGGCGTGACGTGCGGTCATGACGACCTGGGTCAGCGGCGCCGCTGGAAAGGCATGATCGCGCGGCGCCACGCCGCGCGTCATCTGGATGTAGATGATGCCGTTCTCGACGCGATTGCGGCGGACGACCTCGTCCATGACCAGCTCGAGCGCGCGGCGCGACATCGCCGGCGCGATGCTAAGCTCGCGCAGCGAGCGGTCGAGCCGGTCGAGATGCGGGCCGGCATCGACGAAACGGCCATTAGCGATGGCTATGACCTCGTAGACGCCGTCGGCGAACTGGTAGCCGCGATCCTCGACATGGACCATGGCGCTGCGATGCGGAACGTAGCGGCCGTTGACGTAGGCGATGCGGGACATCCGGTTCCTCGTTTTGAAATCCGCGCTCAGAAATACTCGAGCCGGACCGAGAACATCTTCTCGACCGACCTGATCGCCGACGAGGCCACCATCAGAACGACCCGGTCGCCCGGCCGCGTCACCGTGTCGGCGCGCGGGATAATGACCGTGCTGCCACGCACCAGCGCGCCGACGATGACGCCGTCGGGAAGCTGCGCGTCGCGCAGCGGCTTGTTGACGATGCTCGACGTCTCAAGTGCCTCGGCCTCGATCAGCTCGCCGAATCCCTCGCGCAGGCTGTGCACCGAGCGGATGCGGCCGCGGCGGACCTGTTGCAGGATGGTCGACACCGTGATCGCGCGCGGACTGACGGCCACGTCGATGCCGAGAGACGAGATCAGCGACGCATAGGTCGTCTTGTTGATCAGCGTCACCGATCGCCGGCAGCCGGCACGCTTAGCCAGTAGGGACGCAAGGATGTTGGTCTCGTCGTCATTGGTGACGGCAATCACCGATTCGGCGGAACGGACGTTCGATTCCTCGAGGATGTCGGGGTCGAGCGCGTCACCGTGCAGCACGACGGTGCGCACGAGCCGCTCGGCGATGAGCTCGGCCCGCGCCTTGTCGTACTCGACGATCTTGGCGGACATCGATTGGGCCGACTTCTCGAGTTCCTGGGCAAGGAACAGTCCGATATTGCCGCCACCAAGGATGACGACGCGTCGCAGCGCCGCCTCGTCATGCCCGAACAGGGTCATGGCGCGCCCGACATGGCCGGTTTCGGCGACGAAATAGACCTCGTCGCCCGCCAGCATGGCATCGTCGCCGGTGGGCACGAAGGCGCGCGTGCCGCGCACAATGCCGACGACGACGATATTGAGGTCGGGGAACAGCGAAGTGAGCTGGCGCAGCGGCGTGTTGATGATCGGGCATTCCTGATCGCAACGTACGCCGATCAACCGCACCAGGTCGTCGGCAAGCGGGATCATGTCGAACGCGCCCGGCACCTGCAGCCGTCGGCCGATGGCGCGCGCCACCTCGATCTCGGGAGAGATGGTGATGTCGACATGCAGCGCGTCTCGGCCGAAGAGCTGTGCCCAGGTCGGATCGAGATATGTCTGCGCGCGGACCCGCGCGATCTTGGTCGGCACCTCGAACAGGGAATGGGCGACCTGGCAGGCGACCATGTTGACCTCGTCAGCATAGGTCACCGCGATCAGCAGCTCGGCATTCGCAGCCCCCGCGCGCTCCAGCACATCCGGATGCGAGGCGTGGCCGACCACGCCCCTGACGTCGATCGAATTGGTGATCTTCTCGACCAGGCTCTCGTTCTGGTCGATGACGGTCACGTCGTTGGCCTCGGCGGCAAGAGTACGGGCGATGTGGTAACCGACCTGACCTGCCCCGCAGACGATCGCCCTCATGTCCGAAACCGCATGTCAGGAATCCAGCATCGACGACCGCTCGACGCCGTGCACGCCGAGCGACTTGAGTTTGCGGTGCAGGGCCGACCGCTCCATGCCGACGAAGTTCGCAGTGCGCGAGATATTCCCGCCGAACCGCGTCACCTGCGCCAGCAGATACTGGCGCTCGAACAGCTCGCGTGCCTCGCGCAGCGGCAGCGCCATGATCTCCGCGCTGTATTCGCCCTTGAGGCTGGTCGGCACGATCGCACCCACCTCGGGCGGCAGCATGTCCGAGCGAATCGGCGCCGACGGGTCGCCCGGCGTCATGATAAGCAGCCATTCGATCACGTTGCGCAGCTGGCGCACGTTGCCCGGCCATTCATAAGCCTGCAGCGCCGCCATCGCATCCTCGCCGAATGGCCGTGGCACCATGCCCGCAGCGCCCGCCGCGCGCGTCATGAAATAGCGGGCGAGTTCGGGGACGTCTTCCCGGCGTTCGCGCAAGGCAGGCACCCGGATCGGCACGACGTTGAGCCGGTAGTACAGATCCTCGCGAAAACGGCCCGCGGCGATCTCGGCAGCGAGATCGCGGTTCGACGAAGCGATGACGCGCACGTCGACGCTGACGCGCGCCCGCCCGCCTACACGCTCGAAGGTCTGCTCCTGCAGTACGCGTACGATCTTGCCCTGCGTCTCGATCGGCATGTCGGCAACCTCGTCGAGCAGCAGCGTCCCGCCATGGGCCTGCTCGAACGTGCCGATCTTCGGCGGAGAGTCGCTGCCTGTGGCCCCTGCCTCGGCGCCGAACAGCTCGACCTCCATGCGGTCCGGACGCATGCTGGCGCAGTTCAGGATGATGAACGGTCCTTCGGCGCGACGGGAATGCGCATGGATCTGGCGCGCCACCACCTCCTTGCCGGCGCCGGCAAGGCCGGTGATCAGCACGCGGCTGCCGGTCGGCGCGACCCGCTCGACGGCCTGGCGCACGGCATTCATCGCCGACGAACTGCCCACCAGCTCGCTCGGGTCGCCGGCGCGGATGCGCAATTCCTCGTTCTCGCGCCGCAGCCGCGCCGCCTCGATGGCGCGCTCTACCACCAGAACCAGGCGATCGGCCTTGAACGGCTTCTCGATGAAGTCATACGCCCCGCGCTTGATAGCCGCGACCGCGGTTTCGATGTTGCCATGGCCGCTGATGACGACCACCGGCAGGCTCGGGTGTTCATGCTTGATCACGTCGAGCAGCTCCAGCCCGTCCATCTTGCTGCCCTGCAGCCAGATATCGAGGATGACCAGCGTCGGCCGGCGCGTGTGGATCGCCTCGAGGGCCGCAGTCGAATCGGCCGCGCCGCGGGTCTGATGCCCGTCGTCCTCGAGAATGCCGCCGATCAGCATGCGGATATCCGCTTCGTCGTCGACGATCAGAATGTCATGAGCCATGCGCAGCCGCCTTGAATGAGCCTGGCGTATCCCCGGCGCCGGCATCGATCGCCGCGCTCGCGGCAAACACCAGTTTGACAACGGCGCCACCACCCGGACGGTCGCCGAGCATCAGTTCGCCTCCGTGATCTTCCATAATTTTCTTGACGATTGCCAGTCCCAGCCCCGTCCCCTTCGCCCGCGTCGTGACATAGGGCTCGGTGAGGCGATCGCGGTTGTCGGTCGGCAGGCCCTTGCCATTGTCCTCGACCATTACGACCGCGTGCCCGTCCTCCTCCATCACCCGCACAACGACGTGACCCGGCGGCAATTCCGTATCGCCAGCGTCGCGTCCATGGATCGCATCGACTGCGTTCTGCAGCAGGTTGGTGAGCGCCTGGCCGATCTGGCGCTGATCGAGCGCCAGCCGCACCGGATGCCTCGGCAGCTCCGTTTCGAACGTGATTTCCGGGCGCGCGTTCCGCTGCAGGAAGACCGTCTGGCGCACAAGCTCCACAAGATTCTCCTGGCGCATGATGGGGGCAGGCATTCGCGCAAATGACGAGAACTCGTCGACCATGCGGCCGATGTCCCCGACCTGGCGCACGATGGTTTCGGTGCAGATGCGGAACGTCTCCGGGTCGCTGGTGATCTCGGCGAGATATTTGCGCTTGAGCCGCTCGGCCGAGAGCTGGATGGGCGTAAGCGGATTCTTGATTTCGTGAGCGATGCGCCGCGCCACGTCCGCCCAGGCAGCCTTGCGTTGTGCCGCCTCGAGCTCGGTGATGTCGTCGAAGGTGACGACGAAGCCGATGGTCCCGCCGGCGACCCGCTCGCCGGCGATCCTCACCAGCAGCGTGCGGCGACGGCCGCCGCGCTGAACGACGACCTCGTCCTGCGCCAGCCGATTGGGATCGGCGCGCGCCGCATCGAGCAGCGCCGCCATCTCCGGCACTGCCTCGCGGAAGTCGCGGCCGATCATGAGGTCGAGATCGGCCGACAGCAGCACGGTCGACGAGCGGTTCGGCAGGTTGATGCGGCCTTCGCCATCCAGGCCGATGACACCCGCGGAAACGCCGGACAGCACCGCCTCGGTGAAGCGGCGGCGGTCGTCGATCTGGCGGTTCGCCTCGATCAGCTCGCGTCGCTGGGTCTGGAGCTGGCTGGTCATGCGGTTGAAGGCGCGCGACAGCGAGCTCAGCTCGTCATCGCTGGTACCCTCCTCCACGCGCACGGCAAGGTCGCCCGAGCGCACCCGTTCGGCGGCCGCGCTGAGCGCCCCGATCGGCCGGACCAGGCGCGTCGCGATGACGAGACCCGTCCACACCGCCGCGAGCAGCAGCAGCAGCGCCACCAGCACGAAGATCATGGCGAACGTGATTTGCAGACCTGACCGGCGTCCTTCCAGGCTCTCATACGCCTCGACGGCGGCGCGCGTGCGCTCTACATGGGCGACGACCCGCTGCTCGACGAAGCGGCCGACCATCAGGAATACGCCTTCGAAATGCTCGAGCCGCACCAGCGCCCGTACCCGATCGGATAACGCCCCGCCGGCCTCGTCGTCCTCCGGCGTGAGAATGACGACCTCCCCCTCGCGAGCCTTCTGCAGTACCCAGCTCGGAATCACCTCGAAGGCCAGCGACAGGGTCAGCCCGCTGCGCGCCAGCACGTAGCCCTGGTCGCTAAACAGCACCACCTCCGGCAGGTTGCGCACCATGGCCTGGGCATTGACGATCTGCGACAGGCGCCGGGGGTTCGTGACCAGCGTCGGGCCCTGGGCGTTCAGATCCATCGCCATGGCGAGGATGTCGGCGCGGATGGTGTTGCGATGCTCTTCAAGATAGGACTCGGCGACGGCGAGCGATTCGCTCAGAGCAATCCGGACCCGCTCGCTGAACCACGCCTGGACGCCGAGATTGAAGAACAGCGCCGAGAAGATCGCGACAATGATCGCCGGCGCGGCGGCCAGCGCGCTGAACAGAACGACCAGCCGCACGTGCAGCTTCGAACCGGCCGACCCGCGTCGCCGCTCCGCCCAAAGCTGAACGATGCGCCGCGCCACAACCGCGCCGAGCAGAAGCAGAAGAATGAGGTCGAGATTCAGCAGGAGCAGGACGGTGCGCGGGTCGGGCGCGAATTGCGCCCCCGTCAGCGTCGCATAGGTCGCGAATCCGGATGCGACCGCGGCGACCGTGAGCGCGATGGCGAGCTTGCCCGACAGCCCGACGCGGTCCGCCCACAGCCGCAGCCGCTGTGTCAATGTTTCGTTGGACTGAGTGCCCGCCGTCATGGGCCCCTCTTATAAAGGAAAAGGTTCGTGGCGACGAGGCATGCGGCGGCTGCCGGATCGCGGCTCATTCGCCGCTCGCCATACGGCGGCGAACACGCTCGCGGTGGCTTGCGTACACCCCCGCCCCCGCCAGCAGGGCGATGCCCCACCATGCCAGCGCGCCCGGGAGATCGCCCCAGACCAGATAGCCGATGACGACGCCCCAGAGCAGCGCCGTATACCGGAAGCCTGCGACCGCGGTGGCCTCGGCGATTCGCGTCGCCGTGACCAGCAGATGCATGCCGATGCCAACCAGCACGGCGGCGGCGGCGAGCGCCGCCGCATGCCGGAACTCCATCGGCTGCCACCCCTGAACTAGCAGAACGACGCCCGCGCACAGGCCAATGAAGGCGGCACTCCCCGCCGCGACCAGAAGCGAGGGGATCGCGACTGGGATGCGCCGTGTGTTAACGTCACGCAGCGCGAAAACGAAGGTGCTGGCGAAGGCGAGCACCGCCCACCAGTTGATGCCGTCAGCGCCAGGCTGCACGATCAGCAGTACGCCCACGAAGCCGGCCACCACCGCGCTCCAGCGCCGCCAGCCGACCGTCTCCGCCAACAGCAGCACGGCGAACGGCAGGATGGTCAGCGGCGTCGCCATGTTGATGGCGAGCGCTATCGCCAGCGGGATATGCGCGAGCGCCGCGATGTAGCTGAACGATCCCACGGTCTCGAGCGCGCCGCGCGCCAGCACCGCCGGATGGAAAAGCGTCTTCCAGTAGCGCAGCTTGCCCTGCACGCCGGCAACCGCCAGCAGCAGTGCCGTGACGAGAGCGCCACGCACGAAGATCGACTGCGCTACCGGCAGCGTCTCGGCCGCATATTTCATAAGCGCGTCGTTAAGGACGAAGACCGCCATCGCGGCGCTCATCGCGGCGATGCCGCGCGGGTTGTCGGTTTGCATGTGTGGCAATGAGCGCCCGGCGGACCGCCGCACGCCGCCGATCCCGTTCGCCCCGTGCCTATGCCGCCTTTGCCGTTGCCACGATGGCTGAACGGATCGCTGCCAGCGCCTCGTCCGCACGCGACGCATCGGGTCCGCCGCCCTGGGCCATGTCGGGCCTGCCGCCGCCGCCCTTGCCGCCGAGCTGCGCCACTCCGGCCCGCACCAGGTCGACGGCGCTGACCCGCCCTGCCAGATCCGCGGTAACGCCGACCACAAGGCTCGCCTTGCCGTCCTCGACGGCAATCAACGCAATCACGCCCGAGCCGATCTTCTTCTTGAGATCGTCGGCCATTACCTTGAGTTCGCGCGCCGGAACGTTCTCCAGCCGCCGCCCGGCGAATTTGAATCCGGCGACCTCCTCGCCCAGCGCGTCGGCGGCTCCGCCGCCCGTTACCAGGGCGCGCCGCGCGTCCGCCAGTTCGCGCTCGAGCCGGCGCTTCTCCTCGATCAGCTGGGCCACCCGCGCCGGCACGTCCTGCGGCGCCGCCTTGAGCGCGGAAGCGGCCTCGAACAGGAATCCCTCCTCGCTGCGCAGGTGGTCACGCGCGGCCTTGCCGGTCAGCGCCTCGATGCGCCGCACGCCGGCGGCGACGGCGCCCTCGGAGACGATCTTGAACAGACCGATATCGCCGGTGCGACGAACATGCGTGCCGCCGCACAGCTCGGTGGAGAAATGGCGCTCGTCATCGCGGCCCATCGACACGACCCGCACCTCTTCGCCGTATTTCTCGCCGAAAAGGGCAAGCGCTCCCGCCGCGACCGCGGCATCGGGCGTCATCAGGCGCGTGCTGACGTCGTCATTGGCGACGATACGGCGGTTGACGTCCTCCTCGATGGCGCGGATGTCGTCGGCCGACAGCGGCGTCGGATGCGAGAAGTCGAACCGCAGGCGGTCGGGCGCGACAAGCGAACCCTTCTGGGTGACGTGCCCACCGAGCCGGCGGCGCAGCGCCTCGTGCAGGAGATGAGTCGCCGAATGATTGGCCCGCAGCGCCGAGCGCCGTTCGGTGTCGATGCGCAGTTCGACGATGTCGCCGACCCTGATCGTGCCACGCTTGACAGCGCCGATATGCACGAACAGATCGCCGAGCTTCTTCTGCGTATCGGCAATCGCCACTTCCGTCTTGTCGGCGGTGAACATGACCCCGGCGTCGCCCATCTGGCCGCCGGACTCGCCGTAGAACGGCGTCTGGTTGACGACGGCCATTACAGTCGTTCCGGCCTTCGCCTCCTGCACCTCCTGGCCGTCGACGACCAATGCCGCCACCTTGGCCTCAGCCATGTCGGCGTCGTAGCCGAGGAACTCGGTCGCGCCGACGCGCTCGCGCAGCGCAAACCAGATGCGCTCGGTGCCGGCCTCGCCGGATCCGGCCCAGCTCCTCCGGGCCTCCTCGCGCGCACGCTCCATCGCCGCGTTGAAGCCGTCGATATCGACCTTGAGGCCGCGCGTGCGCAACACGTCCTGCGTCAGATCGAGCGGGAAGCCGTAAGTGTCGTAGAGCTTGAATGCAATCTCTCCGGCAAGCGGCCTGTCCTCGCCGAGCTGCGTCGTCGCTTCGTCAAGCAGGCGCAGGCCGCGATCGAGCGTCTGCTTGAAGCGGGTCTCCTCCAGCTTCAGCGTCTCGACGATCAGGGGCTGCGCGCGCCCGAGCTCCGGATACGCGGCCCCCATCACCTCGACCAGCGCCGGCACCAGCCGGTACATCAGCGGGTCCTTGCAGCCGATCATGTGCGCATGGCGCATCGCGCGGCGCATGATGCGGCGGAGCACGTAGCCGCGGCCCTCGTTCGACGGAAGCACGCCGTCGGCGATAAGGAACGACGAGGCGCGCAGATGATCGGCGATGACGCGATGCGACACCGCATGCGGCCCGTCCGGCGCGACGCCGCTGGCCTCGGACGAGGCGACGATCAGGCGCCGCAGCAGATCGGTGTCGTAATTGTCGTGCTTGCCCTGCAGCACCGCGGTGATCCGCTCCAGCCCCATGCCGGTGTCGATCGACGGCTTGGGCAGCGCCACGCGCTGGTCCGGCGTCACCTGCTCGAACTGCATGAAGACGAGATTCCAGATCTCGATGAAGCGATCGCCGTCCGCATCCGGGCTGCCCGGCGGACCGCCGGCGAGATGGGGACCGTGGTCGTAAAAGATCTCCGAACACGGGCCGCACGGACCGGTATCGCCCATCGCCCAGAAATTGTCCGAGGTGGCGATCCGGATGATTTTCGAATCGGGCAGGCCGGCGATCTTCTTCCAGTGCCCGGCCGCCTCCTCGTCCTCGGCGAACACGGTAACCAGCAGCCGGTCCGCCGGCAGCCCGTATTCCCTGGTGATCAGGTTCCAGGCGAGCTCGATGGCGACGTCCTTGAAATAGTCGCCGAACGAGAAATTGCCAAGCATCTCGAAGAAGGTGTGATGGCGCGCGGTGTAGCCGACGTTCTCGAGATCGTTATGCTTGCCGCCGGCGCGCACGCATTTCTGCGAGGTGGCAGCGCGTTTGTAGGGGCGCACCTCCTGTCCGGTGAAGACGTTCTTGAACTGCACCATCCCGGCATTGGTGAACAGCAGCGTCGGGTCGTTACGCGGCACCAGCGGCGACGACGGCACGATCTGGTGGCCGTTGCGGCCGAAATAGTCGAGGAAAACGCTGCGGATCTCGTTGGCGCTGGCCATCGTACTGAACCCCGTGCCGGGGCCTGCCGTCGCAGGCGAGCGCCCCGGTATCAATAAGCCGAGCTTGAGCCGCCCGGCCCGGATTCGACGGGACCGCGACAACTCTCGGCAAGGCAACGGTTTTTTCTTTTTACATGTAGCGTCGCGGACGGCCCGTGTCCAGTTGCCGGCCGCAGCGCATTTCCGGTGGCCGCCGGCAGATGCTGCCGCGCTTCGCCGAGCAAACGAAGAGGGCGGGCTGCCGGGCACGTAGGAATGCCGGGCGACCCGCCCCTCT
Organism: Alphaproteobacteria bacterium; assembly: GCA_041690495.1. GTDB lineage: Bacteria > Pseudomonadota > Alphaproteobacteria > CACIAM-22H2 > CACIAM-22H2 > DATAAP01. Next base: position 240,492 of record JAWLHE010000005.1, read on the forward strand.
TGTCCCGCCACCGGCAGCGAAAACGGCGACGGGAAGCCTGTGCGGCGGGCGGGGCGCTTACGACCCCGCGCCGGTCAGCCGTCGGCGCCGACCGAATCGGCCATCATCGCATTGGCGACCAGGCCGGCATTGCCGCGAATCGCTGCCTCGATGGCCGCGGCCGTCTCCGGGTGCTCCTTGAGGTAATTGCGCACGTTCTCGCGGCCCTGGCCGATGCGCGTACCGTCATGGGAAAACCATGCGCCCGACTTCTCGATCACGCCGGCCTTGACGCCGAGATCGATGAGTTCGCCGGTCTTCGACACGCCCTCGCCGTACATGATGTCGAACTCGACCACCTTGAACGGCGGCGCCATCTTGTTCTTCACGACCTTGACGCGGGTCTGATTGCCGATGACCTGCTCGCGATCCTTGATCGCACCGATGCGGCGAATGTCGAGCCGCACCGAGGCGTAGAACTTCAGTGCGTTGCCGCCTGTCGTGGTTTCCGGATTGCCGAACATCACGCCGATCTTCATGCGGATCTGATTGATGAAGATGACCATGCAATTCGAACGCGAGATCGAGCCGGTCAGCTTGCGCAGCGCCTGGCTCATCAGACGGGCATGCAGCCCCATATGCGAGTCGCCCATCTCGCCTTCGAGCTCGGCGCGCGGCACCAGCGCCGCGACGCTGTCGACCACGAGCACATCGACGGCCCCCGAACGGACCAGCGTATCGGCGATCTCAAGAGCCTGTTCGCCTGCGTCGGGTTGCGAGATCAGCAACTCGTCGACATTGACCCCGAGCTTCCTCGCATAGACGGGATCGAGCGCATGCTCGGCGTCGATGAAGGCGCATGTGCCGCCGCTCTTCTGCGCCTCGGCGATCGCATGCAGCGCGAGAGTGGTCTTGCCCGAGCTCTCCGGCCCATAAATCTCGATGATACGGCCGCGCGGCAGGCCGCCGATCCCCAGTGCGATGTCGAGCGACAGCGAGCCGGTCGATATGACGTCGCTCGCGTCGACCGGATCGCGCTGGCCCAGCTTCATGATCGACCCCTTGCCGAAGGCGCGCTCGATCTGGCTGAGGGCTGCGTCCAAAGCCTTGTTCTTGTCCATGGAGTCCCGGGAGTCCTTGTCCGAATTGTCGCGCCCGACCGAGCGCAGAGCTGTGACCGACATCGCGATCTCTCCTCTTATTCCACAATGGGGTCCAGGCTTGCAAACATCGCCCGGATCCGCTGCCAAACCCGTCATCCGGGCCTGAAGTGCCTGATTTGTTCCCCTGTGCTTTTCGACCCTGGGCGGAAGAACCCCGGGTCGAAGGAAAGCCGATTGTACACATTTTGTTCTCATCCGCAAGGGTCATAGGGGGCGCCTCCCCTGGCTCCGTCGTCAGGCCTATAGTTTCCAGGCCTGCGCCGCCTGGCGCCGGCGAGAAGCACGGAGGACCACCCTATGCGGACGCTGATCTCCGCCGCGCTCGCGGCAGCATTAGCCAGCTCGACCGTCGAGGCCGCGGTCGTCGAGATCCGCGCCTATGACCTTCCCGCCCGCTCCGGACCGCACGACGTCGCGCCCAGTCCGGAGCCAGGCGGGCCGGTCTGGTACACGGCGCAACGCGCCGGCGCGCTGGGCAAACTCGATCCCGCCACCGGCCGGGTCGAACAGATCGAGCTTGGCGCCGGCTCCGCACCGCATGGCGTTATCGTCGGCCCGGATGGAGCCCCGTGGATCACCGATAGCGGACTCAATGCGATCGTGCGCGTCGATCCGAGGACGCACGCCGTCAGGACCTTCCGGCTCCCCGATGATCGCGGCTACGTCAACCTCAATACCGCGGCATTCGACGGCCAGGGGCGGCTGTGGTTTACCGGCCAGAACGGCGTCTACGGACAGCTCGATCCGCAGAGCGGCGACATGACGGTCTGGAACGCGCCGCGCGGGCGCGGCCCCTACGGCATCGCCGCGGCACCCGACGGGCAGATCTACTACGCCTCGCTGGCCGGCAGCCACATCGCGCGAATCGACGCCAGTTCCGGCGAGGCCACCGTGATCGAGCCGCCGACCGAGGATCAGGGCGCGCGCCGGGTATGGCCGGATTCGCACGGCAGGATATGGGTGAGCGAATGGAACTCCGGGAATGTCAGCCGCTATGATGCCGCGACGGACTCGTGGCGGACCTGGCAGCTCCCCGGCCAACGGCCCCGCACCTATGCCGTCTATGTGGACGAGAGAGACATCGTCTGGCTCAGCGATTTTGGCGCCAACGCCATGGTGCGCTTCGATCCCGAGACGGAAGACTTCGAGGTTTTCCCGAGCGACCGCAGTGGCGCGAATGTGCGCCAGATTCTCGGCCGCCCGGGCGAGGTTTGGGCGCCCGAGTCGGGTGCCGATCGCCTGGTCGTCTACCGGACGAAATGACCGGGCAGAAGGCCGGTTGACCAGCCCCGCCAATGGCAGATCGTTTGGCCGGGTTTTTACGTCCGTCGCGTCGCGAGACTGGAGAGCGGCGCGTCGGGGTACGCCGGTGATGCTCCCGCCGCGCATCCTCCTTGCCGGTTTCTGTCTTCTCTCCGTGCCCGGACCGTTGCATGCGGAGGGCGATGCGGCGCGCGGCGCGCGGGCCTTCCAACGTTGCTACGCCTGCCACGCGCTCGACCCGGCCGAGGGCAATCTGCAGGGCCCCCGCCTGGACGGCGTTCTCGGCCGGCGTGCGGGAACGCGCGACGGTTACGAGTACTCCGCGGCGATGATCGCCGCCGGCCGCAATGGCCTCATATGGACGGAGGACGCGCTGGATGCATTCATCTCCGATCCGCAGGCGCTCGTGCCGGAAACCAACATGGCGCCGGTGCGGTTGATCGATCCGCGCGAGCGCGCCGACCTGATCGCCTATCTGAAGCGCGCCGGCCGGTAGCCCGGCCTAGCGCATCACTTCCTTCACCTTGCCGGCGAGCTGGTCGAGGCTGAAGGGTTTGGGCAGGAAGTGGACGTTTTCGGCGCTGTCGAGGCGGTTGCGGAACGCCTCCTCGGCATAGCCGGAGATGCAGATCACCTTCATGTCGGGACGGCGTTCGCGGACATGCTTGATCAGGGTGGTGCCGTCCATCTGCGGCATGACGACGTCCGTCACCAGCAGGTCGATCGTCGCCGCCCCGCCGTCGATCAGCTCGAGCGCGGCTTCGCCGCTCTTCGCCTCAACGACCTTGTAGCCCTTGTTGCGCAGCGCGCGGGCACTGAACAGCCGCACGGCATCCTCGTCCTCGACCAGCAGGATGGTGCCGGCGCCGGTCAGGTCGCGCTTGCGATCGTCGGCGCCGCCTTCCGCCGTCTTGCCCTTTTCGCCCTTCCAGCGCGGCAGGTAGATCAGGAACCTGGTGCCCTTGCCCACAGCCGATTCGACGAATACGAAGCCGCCGGTCTGCTTGACGATGCCATAGACGGTCGACAGGCCGAGCCCCGTTCCCGAGCCGACCTCCTTGGTCGAGAAGAACGGCTCGAAAATGCGGCTGAGATTGTCGCGCGGGATGCCGACGCCGGTGTCCTCGACCTCGATCAGGATATACTCGCCTGCGGGCATGAGCTCGACGCCGCGCTGCTCCGCCTCCGCGAGCGTCACGTTACCCGTATGAATCGCCAGTTTGCCGCCGTCGGGCATCGCGTCGCGGGCGTTGACCGCGAGATTGATGATCACCTGCTCGAGCTGGCCCTGGTCGACGCGTACCAGATGTAGGTCGCGGCCATGGACGATCTGGAGCTCGATGTTCTCGCCGATCAGCCGGCGCAACAGATGCGAGATCTCCGTCAGCGCATCGGTGACGTCGAGCACCTTCGGCTGCAGAGTCTGCTGCCGCGAGAAAGCAAGCAGCTGCCGCACCAGATTGGCGGCCCGGTTGGCGTTCTGCTTCACTTGCATGATGTCGGCGAAGGACGGGTCGCCGGGCTGATGGCGGAGCAGCAGCAGATCGCAAAAGCCGATCATTGCGGTCAGCAAATTGTTGAAGTCGTGGGCGATGCCGCCGGCGAGCTGGCCCACCGCCTGCATCTTTTGCGACTGCGCGAACTGCACCTCGAGCTTCTTCTGGTCGGTGACGTCGATGAAGTGGAGGATCAGCGCCGACGGATTGGCGCCCCCACGCTCCAGCCGCCGTGCGAACAGCGAGGCGACGATCTCGCGGCCTCCGCGGTCGAGCTGAATCTGCGTCGGAGCGCCGGGATCGGCTCCGGCCATGATGCGTTGCAGCCGCTCGCCGAGATCGGCGCGATGGTCGCTCGCGGTCAGCTCGACCAGCGTACGGCCGATCGCCTCGTCGCGCTCGAGTCCGACCATGCGCTGGAAGGCGCGGTTGGCCTCGGTGATACGGCCCGACGCGTCGATCAGGACGATGCCGACCGGCGCCTCCTCGAAGAAGCGCTGGAAGCCCTGTTCCGAGCGCTCCAGCGCCTTCGCCATCTCGCGCTCGGGCGTCAGGTCCTGTACGACCGTGCGGGTCCGCAGGCGTCCGTCCGCGCCACGCGCCACGCTCTGACTGATGTAGACGTTCAGCTCGCGGCCCTGCCGCCCGCGCAGCTTGGCCTCGGCCTCGTGCGCGCCAGGCGCCTCGGTCGGCTGCAGGCTGTCCGCAACCGTATCGTCGACGAGAAATTCGCGCAGCCGGGTCTCGCCGTTCATGAGCTGGGCCGGACTGGTGCCGAGCCACGTCGCGAAGGTCTGGTTGGCGTAGAGGAACCGCCCCTTCTCGTCGACGGAGTAGAAGCCGGCAGGAGCCGTCTCGACGAAATCGGCGACCTTTGCCTGCTCTTCGCGCACCGCATTCTCGAGGCGGGTAATGGTACCGATCTTCTCGCCAAGCGAGCGGCGCCACGACGCCGCAAGCGCCGCGCAGCCGCCCCCGGCGACTGCTGCGGTGGCGGCGACGAGCAGCATTACCAGGGGGTGCGAAGCGCCCGCCGTGCCGCCGAGATAGACGGCGACGCCGGCGGCAAGCGCGCCCGACAGCACGGCCGTCGCTACGGCGACCGACGTCGAATGCGACCCGGCCGGCGACTTTGTAATCTCCTTCATTGGCGGCGAACCTAACACAAGCGCGACGCCGCCTCACGCATTCGGTCGCGGCCGGCCGCGGCGCAACCGCATGACGTAGCCGATCACCTCGGCGACAGCCTTGTAGTGCTCGGGCGGAATTTCCTGGTCGAGCTCGACGCCGGCATAGAGTGCGCGCGCGAGCGGCGGATTGCTGACGATCGGCACTTTATGCTCCTCGGCGAGCTCGCGGATGCGGCGCGCAACGAGATCTGTACCCTTTGCCACGAGGACGGGCGCGCCCATCGAGGCCTGGTCGTAGCGCAACGCCACGGCGAAATGCGTCGGGTTGGTGATGACGACGTCGGCCTTCGGCACCTCCTGCATCATGCGCCGGCGTGCGCGCTCCATGCGGATCTGCCGCAGCCGACCCTTGACGATCGGGTCGCCTTCCGACTCCTTGTACTCGTCGCGCAGCTCCTCGCGGGACATGCGCAGCTTCCGCACATGCGCAATCCTCTGGTAAAGCAGGTCGAGGCCCGCAATCGCGGTCATGATGGCAAGAACGCCGCCGAGCAGCTTGAGCGAGAGCTGTTCAAGCGCGACGAGCAGCTCAAACGCGTCGAAGTCATAGAAGCGCTCGAGCCGGTCGAATTCGGGCCGCATCAGGACCCAGGCGACTGCGCCGACCACGCTGAGCTTGGCGAAGCCCTTCGCGAAATCCATCAGCGCCTGCATCGAGAACAGGCGGCCCAGGCCTCGCTTCGGCGAGATTTTGGAGAGCGCCGGCTTGATCGTCTCGAACGTGAGCAAGGGACCGATCTGCATGAGCGTCGCTGCCGCGCCGGCCAGGACCAGCAGCCCGAAAATGGGTGCTATGGCGATACCGACATTGATCAGCAGGTCCGTTAGCCACGACTGGATTCCGCCGGCGTCGGTCGGAATCGCATGCGGCGCTTCGAAGAAGACCACGAGCGAGCGCCCGAGCCGGCTTAGCGTGCCCGGCACGAACGTCATCAGTGCGATCACGCCCGCGAGCATGATGAACCAGTGGTTGATCTCGCGCGAGACCGCGACCTGGCCCTTCTCGCGCGCCTGGCTGAGGCGCTTCTGTGTCGGTTCTTCGGTTTTCTGTGAGTCGTCCGTCTCTTCGGCCATCGCCTGTCCTCAGGTTGGAGCGACGAATGTCGCCATTACCGAGCCGAAGCCGTTGAGAAAGACGAACATGCCCAATGCCAGCGTCGCGGCCAGCGCGAAGAAGCCGAGGACGATCTGCAGCGGCATCGCGACGAAGAAGATCTGCACCTGCGGCATCAGCCGCGCGAGCAGGCCGAGCGCCAGGAAGAAGATGAAGCCGAAGGCCATGAACGGCGATGCAATCCTGACGCCAAGCAGGAAGGTCTCCGATACCAGGCGCGTGATTGCCGCGGCGAAATCCCCGAGAGGGGGCGCGTTACCGGGCACGAACAGCACGTAGGAATCGACGAGCGCCCGCAGCATCAGGTGATGCAGGTCGGTGACGAAGATGAGCACCAGCGCAATGGTGCTGAGCCAGGCGCCGACGACGGCGCTCTGCTGCGCGGTAGTGGGATCGAACGCGAATGCGTTGGCGAGGCTGGTCTGCAGACCGATGATCATGCCGGCGGTCTGGACCGCGGCAAGCGCCAGCCGCGCCGTCAGCCCGATGAACAGGCCGACCATCGACTCGCCGCCGATCATAAGGAGCAGGGCTGCCGGCGACGCGGGAGCCGACGGCAGCGAGGTTCCGACCACGGGTGCCAGGACGAGGCTGGTCGCGCCCGCGAGCATGAGGCGGAAACGCATCGCCACGAATGCCTCGGAAAAGCCGGGCAGTACCGCAAAGGCCGCGCCGATACGGACGAACACCAGGAAAAGCGCGAAGACCTGCGCGGGAAGAATCTGCTCGAGCACGGCCCTTCCCTTACCCCCGTGCTCAGCTAAGGCCGGCGATGCGGCCCGCGAGCTGCTGCGTGAACGTGATCAAGGTCGACAGCATGAACGGCATCGACAGCAGGAACACCGCGAATATGACGATGATCTTTGGGACGAACGCGATCGTCATCTCCTGGATCTGCGTCAATGCCTGAAACAGCGAGATCAAAAGTCCAACGATAAGAGCCGCCAGCATGATCGGCGCACCGAGCTTGAGCACGATTATGATCGAGTCGCGCGCGATCTCCAGGACGTCTGCGGAATCCATGGCCTAGATCGGCATCCTGATGATGTCCATATAGGCCTGGATCACGCGATCGCGCACGGCGACTGCGGTCTGCAACGTCACCTCGGCATTGGACACTGCCATCACGACCTGACCGAGATCGGCCTTGCCGGTAACCGCCTGCAGCGATGCGGCCTCGCCCTGCTTCAGGCTGGCAATCGTCGATTCGGCCGCCTGCTTGACGAGGTTTCCGAACCCTTCATCGGTCTTGCCTGGAGCCTCGAGGCCGGGTGCGGCGGCCTTGCGCGCGGCGGCGGCGTAGGCCGCTGCGGCATTGGCAAAAGAGACATTCATCGGAATGACCTTGCGTTAATGGATGGGCTTCGCGCAGCGGGTCTAACCGCGCAGCAGATCGATGGTGCGCAGAATCATCGTCTTCGACACCTCGATCACATTGAGATTGGCTTCATAGCTGCGCTGGGCCTGACGCATGTCCATAACCTCGATCAGCGCGTTCACGTTCGGAGCGAGAACATAGCCCTCGGCATCGGCGGCCGGATGGTTGGGGTCGAAGCGCTTCTGGAACTCCGACTTGTCGTGCATGACCCGGTCGGCGCGCACCAGATCGGCGCCGGTTGCACGGTCGAGCGCGTTCTTGAAGGTAAGCACCTTGCGGCGATACGGCTCGGCACCCGGCGCATCCGCGACGGAGTCGGCATTGGCAAGGTTCTCGGCGATCGTTCGCATGCGCGCACTCTGCGCCTGCATGCCGGCGGCCGAGATTTTCAGGGTCTTGCTCAGATCCATGACTCTAGTCCTTGCGCGGCGTCACGACTGCGGACGCCCGATCACGGCTTTGATCAGGCCGACCTGCTTGCGATAGAGCGTAGTGACGAGCTGGTAGTCCAGCGCGGTATCCGCGACCTTCATCATCTCCTGCTCGACCGACACCGTATTTCCCGACAGCGTCGCCTCGGCTTTCTTGTCCTCCGTCACGGGCGACCTGGTCGCCGATCCCGCGCTCGCACCGATGTGCCTCGGATCCGTGACGCTCTGCTGCAGCCCCCTGCCGGCGGCATTCGCCAGAGCCGCAAAATCAACCGGCTTGAGGTCGCGCGCGATGTAGCCGGGCGTGTCGGCGTTCGCCACATTCTCCGCGAGAATCTTCTGGCGATCCGTCAGCCATCCCATGCGCTGGGAAATGAGCGAGAAGAGCGGAAGCTTGCTGAAGTCCATCGACGCCCCCATCGTTCCGATCGAACGAACCGGGTTGGGTATTCCATCGGCGAATCTCATTGAGTCTCGTTAAAATTACGTAAAACTTGCGCGATCGTTGCCGTGCCGGTGTTTCGCGCGAGGCGCGCATGCCCGCGCCGCTGCCGGCCACGTGTGCTGGCTTCGGATGGACACAATCCTCGGGCGAACTCCGGTTCGGGCGGCCTTTAATTCAAATTTAAGCATAATCTTCGATTGTCGATCGCACGGATGCGCCTCCGGGGCGGCGCCCCGGGCAAGAAAACCGGACCCTACGCAGCCTGGAACGACCATCGTGGCTCTGCGCCCACCTCCCTCTCCTGACCGCGACGATGCCAAGGACGCGCGACCGGTAGCGGTCGCGCTGCGCTACGACGGCGGGCAGGACGACGCCCCGCGTGTAACCGCGAAAGGCGAAGGACAGATCGCAGAACAGATCATCGCGCTCGCCAGGGAGCATGGCATCGAGGTCAAGCAGGACGCCGATCTCGCCGGCCTGCTGGCCGCAGTGCCGCTGGATGCGCCAATTCCGATCGAGGCCTATGTCGCAGTCGCCGAAATTCTCTCCTATATCTACCGCAGCCGCGGACGCGGCGCTCCGAATGGCGCCTGAAATGCAGCCAAGCCGATTGCGCCAGGAGATCGCCGAAGTGTTCGGCGAGATCGTCGCCGCGCAGCGGATGGTGCGCGCGGGGCGCACGATCGAACTCGAGGACCTGGACAAGCGAATCGCGGTCCTGTGCGAAGCGGTAACGCAGCTTCCGGCCGAAGAGGGCCGCGACCTGATGCCCCTGCTCGAGGACCTCCATGCCTCGCTCGATCAGCTCGCCTCGGCGCTCAGGATGGCCGAGCGGACGGATGAAGGATCCGCTCGGCCATGATCGATGCCGGTCTCATGCTCCGCTTCGCGCTGGCACTGGCGCTCGTCCTCGCCCTGATTGCCGTGACCGGGTGGCTCGGCCGGCGCTACATGGGCGCGGGCCGGCTGTCGTCACTCAGGGGCAAGCGGCGCCTGAGCGTCGTCGAGGCGCTGGCGATCGACGGCCGCACACGCCTTCTGCTCGTCCGCCGCGATGCGACCGAGCATCTGATCATGCTGGGCGCCACCGGCGCCGTCGTGGTCGAACGCGCGATCACGTCCCGGGACGAATTCTCCCGTGCGGTCGATGCCGCCGCGGAGCAGGGCTGAAACCATGACGTACCGCATGCTTGCGCGCCTCGCCGGATTCGGCGCAATCGCAGCAACTCTCCTGTGCCTCCCGGCGGTGCCGGCGGAAGCGCAAAGCTTCACCCTCGATCTGGGCGAAGGCGGCACCAATACCGGCCGCATCATCCAGCTCATGGCGCTGATCACGGTGCTCAGCCTCGCGCCGTCGATCCTGGTGATGGTGACGTCTTTCACGCGAATCGTCGTGGTGCTGTCGTTCCTGCGCAGCGCAATTGGCCTTCAGCAGACGCCGCCGAACGCGGTCCTGATCAGCCTGGCACTGTTTCTGACGGCGTTCATCATGGCCCCGACCGCCGAGACCGCATATCGCGAAGGAATTGCGCCTCTGATCGAGAACCGGATGACCGAAGCCGAAGCGCTCGAGCAGACCATGAAGCCGCTGCACGCCTTCATGCTCAACCATACCCGTGACCAGGATCTCAAGCTATTCGTGGACATGGCGAAGCTGCCGGAGATCGAATCGCGCGAGCAGGCGCCGCTGCGTGCGCTCGTGCCGGCCTTCATGATAAGCGAGCTGCGGCGCGCCTTCGAGATCGGCTTTCTCCTCTTCATCCCCTTCCTGATCATCGACATGGTGGTCGCGTCGATCCTGATGTCGATGGGCATGATGATGCTGCCCCCGGTCGTCATCTCCCTGCCGTTCAAGCTGATTTTCTTCGTGCTGGTCGACGGCTGGTATCTCGTCGCAGGCTCGCTCATCCAGAGCTTCGGGCTCGGCTGACCTTCCGGTCAGCCCCTCGCCTTCAGCGCCAGCCGAACACCGGACGGCCGCGGCGGCACTGGCCGGGACTTGGGGCGATCGCCGCAGAGACAATTGCCGGCCCGCTGCTAGGCTTCGTATCCGGCAGAGGCACCGCGCATACCGTCCGGTCGCGCTTGCGCGCGGCCCGGGGGACCCTACGCTGCAACTTCAGCTGCCGGTCCTGGGGGCGGCTGCCAGCACGCGCTGGCGATAGCCGGCGAGAAATGACTGGAACGGGGCCGCGGCGGCGGTCCGGGCGGCGATCTCGCTCACGTCGCCGACCCGGGCGTCGGCCTCGCTGACGATAACCCGATAGATATCCTTGTACGGGCCCCGTCGCAGGGTCGCGCCGAGCTGCTCGTCGAGCCGCTTCAGAGCGTCGCGGTCGCCTGACAGAGAGCGGGCAACGGCGAGATGAATGGCCTGGCGCGCCTTCTCATCGGAAAGCGCGGCATCGGCGGTCGGCGCACCGACCAGCCGCTGAAGCGCATCGGCGGCCGCGGACCAGTTGCGCGCCCGCCAGTTGATATCCGCGCGCAGGGTGTCGGCATCGGACGAGTCGTCACCCGCCAGACGTTCGATCGCAGCCGTGGTGTGGCCGAGGTCGGCGAGCGCACGCGCCTCGAGCCGACGCCGCTCAAGCGTCAGCCCGGCCGGCGCTTCCGGAATTTCGCTGGCCTTGAGCGCTTCGAGCGCTGCCTGCGGCCTGCCGTCGAGCAGGCGCACCAGCGCGAGCTTCGCGCCTGTCCTCGCCCTTTCCTCGCCCGCCAACGTGCTCTTTACCTGCCTGTCGAGGATCTCGGCCGCGCGATCGAGCAAATCGACTGCGATCAGGCGATCGGCCAGGTTCCGCTTCAGCGCGTCGCCTCGTTCGCCTTGCGGAATCAGATCCTCGAACTCGTCGAACAGCGCGATCGCGGCGACCGGCGTGATTTTGGTGGCCGCACCCGAAAAAAGCGCTGCAAACGCATCCATCATCTCGCCGGTGATGCGTGCCGCGTCACGGTGCTTGGGAAACAGGGCCAAAGCCTTGCGCAGCGAATTCAGCCCGTTGCGATGCTCCTGAATCGCAATCTGGAACCGGCCCAGCCGGGCCAGCGTACGGAATTCGAGTGCATCGCCGCGCCATGAGAAGCGCAGTCGGTCGAGAACCGGCACGGCCTCCGCCGGCGACATCTTGCCGTCCTCCACCAGAAGATCGATCCGGTCGAGCATTGCAGCGGTGCGGCCGGGTGTCGGCGGCGTGTTCTCGAGCTCGGCCCAGATGGCGAGCGCCCCGTCGCGGTTGTCGCGCGCCAGCTGCACCCGGCCGCTGAGATAAAGCGCCTGGGCGCGCTCGGATGACGACGGCTCGCCGGCAAGGACGGCGTTGATATGCATCTCCGCCCCGTCGACATCGTCGGTAAGCAGGCGGGATTCGGCGTGCCAGAGATTCAGCCGGTTCGCAAAGGGTGCTGGATAGTCGTGATACAAATCGGCACTGCGACCCATCTCGGCGCGCGCCTTGAGCGCATCGCCCTCCGCCATCGCCAGAGCGCCGCGCCAGAGCGCCGCCTCCGGCTGGGAATCCAGGCTCTCGTGCTCGAGATGGCGACGGGCCGCTTCGAGATTGCCGGCCATCAGCGCCGCCACGCCGCGCATGGCGCGAAGCTGCGCGGCTGCGACCAGCTCGGGTTCCTCCGACTCGATCAGCCGCATAAGGCCGAGGACGTCCTCCATATGGCCGTAAGCGAACAAGAAGCGGGCCAGATCCAGGCGTGCCGCATTGCGCCTGTCGGCGGCCGCGTCGGCCACGGCCTGGTGCAAGGCCTGGCGGTTCTGGTTGAATCCGCCAATGCCGTCGCGGCGCCAGCCTGCCAGATCGAACAGCGCCCCGGTCCGCATCCTGCGATACGCGCGCACGGCGGGGCCGGTCCCCGGATCGGAGAGGAAGAGTCCCGAACCGGCGGAGATCTCGACCGAATTCCCGAGCGGACGAACAGAGAGACCGTCCGCCCGGCGCTGAATCGCGGTGCCCTGGCTCGTGGCAAGCACGCGCAGCTGCGGATACAGATGCTCGTCCTCGATAGCGCTGCCCGCGGACGCCGTTGGAGCGATCACCAGTTCGTCGCCCATCTCCGGATCGCGTACGGTAAGGATCGTACGCGCACCCGGCATTTCGAGCACCAGCCGCGAGGACTTCGGATCTTCGGCATTGCGCACCGAAACGAGGATCGGTGCATCAGGCGCGCGCGGTGGCCGGCCGACGTCGATTACCCAGGCATCGCCTTCGCGCCGTGCGACACTGCCTGTACCGGCGGCCGGCGACAGGCGCAGAACCGTGCCGTCTCCCGCAGCCTCGACGCTCTCCACTGCGCCAAGATCGGCGATTTTGTCCTTGAGTGCCGTCGTGTCGAGCCTGGCGCGTCGGTCGAAGGCGATCCACAGATGCGCGCCGCGGCCAAACACCGCGGCGCCCACCGGCTCCTTCCAAACGAATTTGAGGCCGTACCCGCCCGGCGTACGAACCGGCTCGACCGGAACGTCGACGATACGATCGGCTGTAGCCGTGGGCGCGGCGACGAGGGCGCCCTGCGACGGCAGGGCGATAGCCAGTGAGGCCGACTGCGATGGCGCCTTCGCGACGTCGGATCTGGCGCGCAACGGGATTGGCTTGCCGACCACGCGTGCCGCGGCCGCCGCACGCGGCCCGGACGCCTCGCTCGCGGCTATGGACTGTTCCGCCTTGGCTGCCTGCGGCTCGGCCGGCTTCGGCGCAGTCCGAGACTCGGGCGGCGATGTCTGCGGCGAACGTGTGAAATCGAAGACGACCTTGGTGCCGGCCCGGAAATGCCGCAGCTGGGTGCGCGCCGGAACCGTCAGGCGAAGAACAAGGCGCTGGCCGCTGCTGTCGATTTCGGCATGCGAGGCGAGCTTGTCCAGGCCATTGCTCAACGCAGCCCGGTCAATCGCAGCGGGCCGGTCGAAGGTGATCACGGCGCTTTGGCCGTTCTGGTCCAGACGATATTCGACGGGCTCGCGCCAATCGAAGACCATCCGGTCGAAGGTGGGGTGCTTGCCGAAGCGGACGGGCAGCTCGGCGGATGTGGCCGCGAGCGGCAATGCCGCTGCCAGCGCCACCCACCCTGCGAAAGTTGCGCGAGATACCCACTTCATATGCCGACCCGCCTTCTGAGGGTCACCGGAAGGGCAATGATTCCCCTCCGGACTTCAATCGGAACCGAACAGTGCGTCGATGTCCGCCTGCGTGTTGCCGGCGCCCGGCAATTGCGGGCCGTTGAGCAAGGCCTTGTCGCCGTCCAGCGGCTCGTTCGCCGCATCCGCCGCGGAGATATCCGCCGCACCGGCATCATCGCCGAATGCCTGCACGAGTCCCGCCACCTTGGCCTCGATCTCCTTCAGCGTTCGAACGACCTTGCCGATGCGCTGGCCGGTGATGTCCTGGAAGTTGCAGGCTTCGTAGATGTTGGTGATCGCGCTGGCAATCTGGTCCTTCGCTTCACCCGACAGCGTTCCCGTCGCGCCCTCGATCTTCTCGACAGAATCGAGGATGATATGCGTCGCCTGCTCGGTCGAGCCGACGATCGCATCGAGCTCGTCCGTTGCCGACGGCAGGTGCTTGTCCTGGATCTCATGGGGACGCAGTGCCGCGATCTCAGCCTTCGCGTGACGAATGAGGCGAGACAGGCCTTCGAGCTCCTGATAGAGGCTGAACTCGGCCGCCGTCATGCCGCCGCGCAGGGTCGCCACCACGCTCTGCACGACCTGCTCGATCTCTGCCCGGTCGACAGGTCGGATCTCGATCGGCGGCTCGGCCGCCAATGTGCGCTTGGTCGGCATGTGGCTGCCGGTCCGCATCCGCCTCTCCTCAGAAATCGCCGATGACGCTGGAAATCTTCTGCTTGAGGGTCGCGGCGTTGAACGGCTTGACGATGTAGTTGTTGACGCCGGCTTCCTTGGCGGCGACGACGTTCTCCGTCTTGCTCTCCGCGGTCACCATGATGAACGGCGTGCTCTTGAGCTTCATGTCCGCGCGCACTTCCTTCAGGAGCTGGAGCCCCGTCATCGGCTCCATGTTCCAGTCCGAGATCACCAGGCCGAAATTCTTCTCTCGCAACTTCTGCAGCGCCGTGCTTCCGTCGGTGGCCTCCTCGACATTGTTGAAGCCGAGCTGGTTCAGGAGGTTGCGAACGATCCGCAGCATCGTCTTGTAGTCGTCGACGATCAGGATCGGCATGGACATCTCGACGGCCATAGCTTTTCTCCTCTAGCGCCGTTTCGGCCGCGGCCTGGCCTGCCGCACACCGATGAATTTCCGACGGTTATGGCCGGATCGGGCTTAAAACCCAGTTAATCAAGCGAAAATTCGCTCTGATCACCCGCCCTGCGCGGTCGCCGGGGGCTCGGGCTGGCGCCGGCGCGCCAGCTCCGCCGTAACCTGCTTGGCCCGCGCCGGATGCATCTGCGCCAGTACCGGCGCGGCGTTGCGTTCCTTCATGCGATCGAGGATGTCTATCAGGATCGGCAGGTCCATCTGCTCGAAGATCCGCGCCGCCTCGGCCGGCTTCATCGTCTCGAAGATCTTGACGAGGCTCTTCTTGCGCGCATCCTCCTCCTCGTCGTAGCGGCGGATGAGGCTCTCCATCGCGCTTTGCAGCTGCTTGAGTTCCTGCACCTTGGCCTCGATGCGCTGCTCTGCGGCGGTCAGCAGCGCCTCGCGTCGATCGAGGTCGGCGCCGCGCCGCTCCAGCATCTCGCGACGGCCCGACAGGGCCTGAAGAACCTGCATCTCCGCTTTGGTATACTCTGGAATACCGCCGCCATCGTCCGGCTGGTCCGCCGGCGCGGTCCCGGCGGCGCCAGGCGACTTGGACTGTGCCGCCGGTGCGCTGTCCATGGCCGGCTCCGGCGGTTGCGCCGCAACCGTGCTGGCCGGCTTCTCCGACTGGGCGAAGGCGGTGCCGGCCTGCGCCCAGATATCGAACGCGCGCAGCGACAGGACCATCGAGACAGCGCCGATTGTCACGGGAAGGAGCCGCATGCGCATCGACCGGTCCCCAATCAGCGAAGCGCCGCGAGTGCACGCAGAAGCTCGCGCTTGGCGCGGGCGCGCTCGTCCTGCTCGTCGATGTCGCGCGCGACAGCGTTCGCCTTCTCCGCGATCGGCGACTCCATCCCGGGTTCATCGCGCCGCATGTTGCGGGCGGCGCGGATACGTTCGGTAAGGCGGTCCGCCAGTGGCTCGGCGCGCTCGATCAGATAGGCAAGATCGTCGCGCAGCGACTGGCCTTTTGTGACGGCCTGCTGCAAGGTCTTGCCGGTCTGCTCGCTCGCGGCCTTGAGTCGCTCCACGCCGGTCTCGGCGCGCTCGGCAGCGCGGTTGAACTCGGCGATGATGCGCTCGAACTCGGCGCGGTCCCGGCGCCATGCCGAGAGCCGCCGGTTGAGGATTGCGGCGAACACAATGACGGTGACCAGCAGGCCGGCCACAGTCAGATCGAGCAGAATGCTCATTCCCGAAGACATGCGTGCTACTCTTGCTTCTTGACGCTGCGGTCGACGCAGATGGAAACGTTGCTGCCCCGTCGCCCCATGCGGCCCGCGAACATGGTGCGCTCGCCGCAGCGCAGCTCGACTTCGGAATGCGGCGTCGCGTTCAGCATCAGGCGGGTGCCGACCTTGAACTCGAGCACGTCCTGCAGCGTCATGCGCTGCTCGTCCAGCACCGCCTGGATGCTCACGTCCGTGTTCCAGAGCTCGCTGGCGAGATGGCTCTCCCAGATCGAATCGCGGCCGAATTTCTCGCCCATGAACATCTGCAGCAGCAGCTCGCGCACGGGTTCAAGTGTCGCATAGGGCAACAGAAGCTCGAGGCGGCCGCCGCGGTCGTCCATGTCGATGCGCAGACGCGCGACCACGGCCGCGTTGGCGGGACGGGCGATCGTTGCGAAGCGCGGATTCGTCTCGAGGCGTTCGTACTTGAAGAGGACCTTCGACAGCGGCTCGAAGGCGGCATTCATGTCCGCCAGGACGACGGTCACCAAGCGCTCCACCAGATTGCGCTCGATCGTCGTGTACGGACGCCCTTCGATTCGCATCGCGGCGGTACCGCGGCGGCCGCCGAGCAATACGTCGACGATCGAATAGATGAGCGCACTGTCGATCGTCAGAAGCCCGTAATTGTCCCATTCCTCGGCCTTGAACACGCCGAGCATCGCCGGCAGCGGCACCGAATTCAGGTAGTCGCCGAACCGGGTCGAGGTGATGCTGTCGAGCGAGACTTCGACATTGTCCGAGGTGAAGTTCCGCAGGCTGGTCGTCAGGAGGCGTACGAGACGGTCGTACACGACCTCGAGCATCGGCAGGCGCTCGTAGGAGACGAGCGCGCTGTTGATGATCGCCTGGAGACCGGTTGTGCCGCCCCCGGCCCCTCCGGCGCCATCGAAGCCCAGCAGGGAATCGATTTCGTCCTGGTTCAAGACCCGCGCGGCGACGGCCTCCCCCGCATCGCCGGCAGCGTCGCCGGCGGGTTGATCGGCCATGGCCGCCCACTCTGCGGCCACTTTGTCTGCGTCTTCGTTCGTCTCGGCCATGCGTATTTTGTTTCCGCTCGGATCCAGGCGCTTACTGGACGAGCATTTCCTTGAACAGGACGTCGTTGATACGCGCCGGCTGTGCCGCGTTGTTCACGCGCGCCAGCAATTCCTCGCGCAGCCGGTAAAGCCCCGTCGATCCGCGCAGGTCCTCGACGCGCAGCTCGCGAAGGTAGATCTGGAAATTGTCGACGATACGCGGCATCACCGCCTCGATCCGCGGGATGTCCGCAGGATTGTCGAGCTCGAGGCTCACGCTGAGCTTGAGGAAACTCGCGCGCCGGCCCGTGGTGTTGAGATTCACCAGCATCTCGGGAAGGTTGTAGAAGACGGTCGGTTTCTGCGTCTCCGCCGCGGCCTCCTGCGCCTCGCCGGCGTCATCGCCCAGCACGCTCGACAGCAAGCCGGCGTAATAGGCGCCGGCGCCCGCACCCCCTAGCAGCATGAGCGGCGCGATGATGAACAGAACCAGCTTTTTACCCGGAAACCGGCGCCGCTGCGGCACCTGTTCGGCCTCGCCCGTCGCAGCTCCCGTCGCCTCTTCGGCTTCGGCATCCGCCGGCTTCGCGTTCTTCTTCGGGTTGCTGACCATAGACACCCTTCCGCACCAACACCGGGCGGCTCACAGATATCGAAGGTTTTAGGCGTGGACGGTTAATAAGGAGTTGACATCGCAGGTTGTGAGGCGCGTGCGGCAAAACAATCCCGGCAAAGTTTTCCACTTCTTTGCCGAAAGCTCCGTCAGGGCCGCCACAAAGGGCCAATTTCCGCTGCTCGGGCGGTTGGCACGCCTCGTGCACACAACCCCACCGGACATTGCGGCTAGAACGGCCACACCGGAAGGACAATGGAGAATCCATCCTACATAGCCCTGTCGCATCAGATGGCGCTGCGCCGGCAGATGGACGTGATCGCGAACAATCTCGCGAACGTCTCGACGCCCAGCTACAAGGCGGACCGGATCATGTTCGCCGAGCTGGTAGCCGGCCGGGCTCCATACCCGGCGTCCGGCGTCTCGCGCGGCAAGCTCTCATTCGTCAGCGAGACAGGCATGCTGCGAGACGTCTCGGACGGGACGATGATCCAGACCGGGAATTCGCTCGACCTCGCCATCAACGGCGCCGGCTACTTCGTGGTCGAGACGCCGGGCGGGCCGCGCTACACGCGCCAGGGCGGATTCCGTCTCGACGACACGGGACGGATCGTCACCGCCGAGGGCTTCCCCCTGCTCGACGCCAACGATCGGCCGATCTCCGTCCCCCCCGGTGAGAACCGGATCGAGATCACGCCGCAGGGAACGATCACGACCGAAGGCGGCGAGATCGGCCGCATCCGCCTCGTCAGCTTCGAGAACGAGCAGGCGCTGCGCAAGCTCGGCTCCGGCCTGTACGAGAGCGAGATGGAGGCCCTTCCGGCCGGCCCGGGAACCGAGATCCGCCAGGGCATGATCGAGGGCTCGAACGTCAAGGCAGTGCTGGAGGTCACCAGCATGATGGAGATCCTGCGCCGCTATCAGTCGGCGCAGAAGATGCTCGACACCGAGCACGAGCTGCAGCGCCGCGCCATCGACAAGCTGGCGCGCGTGAGCTGAGAAGACATTACCTAAGGCAGGAACCACGACCATGAGATCACTGAGCATCGCCGCGACCGGCATGTTGGCGCAGCAGCTGAACGTGGAGACGATCTCCAACAACATCGCCAACATGAACACGACGTCGTTCAAGCGGCAGCGTGCGGAGTTCCAGGACCTGCTCTACCAGACGCAGCGCCGGGCGGGCACGGCGTCGGCCGACAACGGCGCGGTGGTGCCGTCGGGCATCCAGATCGGCCTCGGCGTCAAGGCCGCGGCGGTCTACCGCGTCACCGAGCAGGGCAACCTGACGACGACGGGCAACACGCTCGACCTGGCCATGCAGGGCAAGGGCTTCTTCCAGATCGAGCTGCCGAGCGGCGAGACCGGCTATACCCGCGCCGGGTCGTTCCAGCTCAGCGCCGACGGCAAGATCGTCACTGCCGACGGCTATGCCGTCAAAGGCGGCGGCACCATTCCGAAGGATGCGATCGACGTCACGATCAACTCGACCGGCGAGGTGCTGGTCAAGAAGAGCGGCCAGTCCGATCCGCAGCGCGTCGGCCAGTTCGAACTGGCGACTTTCGCCAACGACGCCGGCTTGCAGGCGCTCGGCGGCAACCTGTTCACCCAGACCACCGCCTCTGGCGAACCCGTGACCGGCACCGCCGGCAAGGCGGGGCTCGGCACCGTGCTGCAGGGCTTCCTGGAGACCTCGAACGTCAACACTGTTGCCGAAGTCACCAACCTGATCACCGCGCAGCGCGCCTACGAAATGAACTCGAAAGTCATCCAGGCCTCGGACGAAATGCTCGGCACTCTGAACCAGCTGCGCTAGGACGACGCGAATGAAATCCTTCTTCCTCGCATTGATACTGACGGCCGTCGCCATGACGTCGACCGCCGACGCAGCCGCACTGCGCCCGCAGGTCACGGTCGACGACAGCGTCATCCGGCTGGGCGACATCTTCGAGGATGTCGGAGCCAGCGCCGACATCGCGATCGCGCACGCCCCCGCCCCCGGCCGCCGCACGACGTTCGACGTGGCGACGCTGGCGAAGATCGCACGCGCCTACCGGATCGCCTGGAATCCGCGGAGCCGGTTCGATCGTGTCGTCGTCGAACGCGCCGGCCGGGTCGTCGAGAAACCAGAGATCGTCGCTCGTCTGGCCGAGACGCTGCGCGCCGA
The DNA here is from genome assembly GCA_041690495.1 of Alphaproteobacteria bacterium. Classification (GTDB taxonomy): domain Bacteria; phylum Pseudomonadota; class Alphaproteobacteria; order CACIAM-22H2; family CACIAM-22H2; genus DATAAP01. Next base: position 260,254 of record JAWLHE010000005.1, read on the forward strand.
AGGCATGCAGCGCGAGTCCGAGATCGAGCTGTCGACGCGCCATCTCGAGGTGGCGGTGGCACTCGATGCACCGCCCACCGTCGATATCCGCGACCTGCATTTCGACCGGCGGAGCGGGCGCTTCTCCGCACTTCTGCTCGTCGGCGGCGACCATCCGTCGGCGCAGCGCCTCGCCCTCAATGGCCGCGTGCACGAGACGATGCCGGTTCCCATGCTGCGGCGCATGGTCGGCTCAGGCGAGATCATCCGCAAGGACAACATCGAGATGATCCGCGTCCGCGAGGATCGCGTCGGCCGGGACATCGTCATCGACCCGCAACGGCTGGTTGGCATGACGCCGCGCGGGCGCCTGCGGGCGGGCGAACCGATCCGCAACGGCGACATCCGCGCCCCGGTCATCGTGTCGCGCAACAGCACGGTCACGATCGTGCTGCATACGGGTCACATGACGCTGACCGCCCAGGGCCGCGCCAATGAAGACGGCGCCAGGGGCGACAGCATCCGCGTCGTCAACCTGCAGAGCAAGAAGACGATCGAGGCGGTCGTATCGGGCAATGATCTCGTGACCGTTCAATTCGGCATGCATTCAGCCGTGAACTGAGGACCTGCAGCATGTTTCAGCACCCCTCGACCACCTCCGCCCTGCGCCTCGGCGCGGCCTTGCTGCTCGCTGCCGGGCTGAGTGCCTGCAATACCATCACGCGGCTGTCGCAGGTCGGCGCAGAGCCGAAACTGTCGAAAATCGAGAACCCGGCGGCGAACCAGCCGGCGGTGACAATGCCGATGCCGACACCGACGCCCGTGGAGCGGCAGGCCAACTCGCTATGGCGGCCCGGCGCGCGCGCGTTCTTCAAGGACCAGCGCGCCAACCAGATCGGCGACATCCTGACGGTAACCATCAACATCGCGGACACCGCCAGCCTGACCAACAGCACCACCAGGACCCGCAACAACTCCGAATCCGCCGATACGACGAACCTGCTGGGATACGAGCGCAAGCTGTGGGAACGCCTGCCCGGCAACAACAACGCAACCCTCGATCCGTCCGCCCTGATCAACCTCGGCAGCCAGTCGAACAGCACCGGTACCGGGCAGATCACCCGCCAGGACACGATAGCGCTGCGCGTCGCCGCGGTAGTTTCGCAGATCCTGCCGAACGGCAATCTCGTCGTGCAGGGCAGCCAGGAGGTCCGGGTCAACTACGAGACGCGCGTGCTGCAGATTGCGGGCGTGATCCGGCCCCAGGACATCCGGTCCGACAACGAAATCCCCTATGACCGTGTCGCCGAGGCGCGGATCGCCTACGGCGGCCGCGGCCAGATCACGGACATGCAGCAGCCGCGCTGGGGCCAGCAGATCTACGATATCCTGTTCCCGTTCTGAGTCCGACGACGCAAGGAGTCCGTTGGCGCAAACGTGCAGGGCCCCACCCGTTTCCGGGTGGGGCCCTGGATGTTTCCCGGGCCTATTCGTCGCGCTGGGTGCGCTCGAGCCGCTCGTGACGCTCCTGGGCTTCGATACTCAAGGTCGCGATCGGACGGGCTTCGAGCCGCTTGATGCTGATCGGCTCCGCCGTCTCCTCGCAGTAGCCGTAGCTGCCGTCCTCGATGCGGCGCAGGGCTTCGTCGATCTTCACGATGAGCTTGCGCTCGCGATCGCGCGTGCGAAGCTCCGTAAAGCGGTCGGTCTCGAGCGATGCGCGATCCGTGATGTCCGCCTCATGCAGGCTTTCCTGCTGCAGATGGCTCAGCGTCTCCGAAGATTCGCGGAGAAGCTCACCCCGCCAGCGCATGAGCTTCTGGCGGAAATACTCCCGCATCACGGGATTCATGAACGGCTCGTCTTCCGTGGGCCGGTAGTCCGGCGGCAGCAGCGGATAAGTCATGGACTCAGGCGACGTTTGTTCAGTGGCGGAACGTGCCGGAGTATATGAATCGGGCGAGGCGGCTTCAAGGCGCGACTGCGCCTGCCGGCCCGACCTTCGCACCCTGTCCATTAGCGGTCCCCCAGGCGGTTATCGAGTTTCGCCAGTTCGACTTCGGCCCGGAGTTCGATCTCGTCGAGCACCTCGATCAACTCCGGACTCGTCACTTCCGGCCGGCGCGTCCGGACGAGGCCGGCGAGCCGAATGATCGAGTCGCGCGACAATGTGCCGGCGAGCAGGCCATCGCGCAGCGCATCGAGCTCGTCGAGAATGTCCTCCGCCCGCTTTGCGGCGCGTTTGCGGCCGCCGCTCAGCGGATCGTCGACCTCCTGGATCGAAAGGAATGCATTGATCGGACCGACCGGGCCGCTGCCGCTCACGCCTGATGCCGTCGTCGATGTATCCAGATGGCGCGCGAACTCGCCCGTGCGCGTACTGCCGCTGCGCTCCGCGCGGCGCGCAGAGCCTGCGGAACGCGCAGGGCCGGTCGGGTCGATCTTCATCGTGCGCGCCTCGTGAGCGGTCGCGTCGCCTTGGAAAGCGACGCGAGGGTCGCTTTTTGTCCTTAAAAACGGGTTAAGGCAAGTTCGCGGCAGAATTTTCCCGAAAACCGGGACGACTTTGCCCATCCGCCGTCCGCGCGCCGGGGGCGGACAACACTAATCCACTGAACTAATTGGTATTTCGTCGCTTGGCCCAAATGGCACATGGTTCGCAACGGGATTAGCGACCCGTTCCCCCCTCACCCTAAGGCAGAACGCCCGGGAAAGGACCATGGCAATTCGACGTCTCTTTTCGCTGCGCCGCGCCACATTTGCCCGCCTCGCCGCACTTGTGCTGGGCGTGCTGGCCATCGTGGCTCCATCCGCCGCCGAGGCGCGTTCGCGCATCAAGGACATCGCCGATTTCGAGGGCGTCCGGCAGAACATGCTGATCGGATACGGGCTCGTGATCGGCCTCAATGGCACCGGAGACACGATCAACAACTCGCCGTTCACACAGCAGAGCCTGATCGGCATGCTGGAACGCCTCGGCGTCAATACCCGCGACATCGCCAGCACCCTACGGACGCGCAACGTCGCGGCCGTCATGGTGACCGCAACCCTGCCCGCCTTCGCCCGCCAGGGAACCCGGGTCGACATCACCGTCGGCGCGCTCGGCGACGCGACCAGCCTGCTCGGCGGCACGCTCCTGGTCACGCCGATGCTCGGCGCCGACGGGGAGGTCTACGCAGTCGCTCAGGGACCGATCGCCGTCTCGGGCTTCAGCGCCGCCGGCAGCGCTGCAAGCGTCACCAAGGGCACGCCGACCGCCGGACGCATCGCCAATGGCGGCATCGTCGAGCGGGAGCTCGGATTTCAGCTTTCGTCGCTGCGCAGCGTGAACATCGCGCTCCGCAACCCCGATCTGACGACGGCCCGCCGCGTCGCCCAGGCGATCAACGCCTTTATCGGCTCGGCCATGGCCCGGCCGCTTGACCCCGGCACGATCATGCTGAGCGTGCCGGCGGCGCGCCAGGGCGACATCGTCGGCCTGATGACCGACATCGAGCAGCTCACGGTCGAGCCGGATCAGCAGGCAAAAGTGGTCATCGACGAGCGCTCGGGCACAATCGTGATGGGCGAGAACGTGCGCATCAGCACCGTGGCGATCGCGCAGGGCAACCTGACGATCCGCATCACGGAAACGCCCCAGGTCTCGCAGCCCAATCCATTCTCTTCGACCGGCACCACCACGGTCGTCAACCGCACCGACATCGAGATCGACGAGAACGGCCAGCGCCGACTCGCGGTCCTGCCCGGCAGCGTCACTCTCCAGGAGCTGGTCAACGGCCTCAATGCGCTTGGCATCGGTCCACGCGACATGATCGCCATCCTGCAGGCCATCAAGGCTGCCGGCGCGCTCCAGGCCGAGATCGAGGTGTTGTGATGAATTCTCTCGCCGCCCTTTCTCCGCCGGCCCTCGACACGCTGGAGTTGCGCGCGCTGCCGCGTACGGGCGGGACCATGACTTCCGATCAGGCGCGGAAGACCGGCCTCGAATTCGAGCAGATGTTTCTCGCGCAGATGCTGACGCCGATGTTCGATGCGCTGCCGACCGACGGCGCCTTCGGCGGCGGCGCCGGCGAGCGCCTGTTTCGCTCCTTCCAGGTCGACGAGTACGCGAAAGCGATCACGCGCTCCGGTGGAGTTGGAATCGCTGAGTCGGTGGCGCGGCATATGATCACCCTTCAGGAGATGAGCAATGGATAGCGCAGCCCGTATGCGGGACTTGATCGTGGTCGCCGGACGGCTGATCACGCTCGTTACCGAGGAAACCCGCCTTCTCGAAGCCTATCAAACCAACGATATAACGGCCTTCCAGGACGAGAAGGCCCGCCTCGCCCGCGCCTACACCGAGCTCGTGCGCGATCTGAAGCGCGACCCCGAGCTCCTCGCGGCGGTCGATAAGGCGGTGCGCGACGAGCTGGCCGAGGTGCTGCGGCGCTTCGGCGATGCGGCCGAGGCGAACGCAAACGCCCTCACCGTCGCCCGCGCGGCCAACGAGCGCGTCATGCGAGCCGTCATCGAGGCGGCCAGCGCGCAGCAGAACGTCGTCATCGGCTACTCGCGCGCGGGTACGTTGCCGCCGCCTTCGCGCGCCGCCCAGGCGCGCCCGCTGTCGCTGTCGGTAAATCAGCGTCTGTAACCAGGCACTCGACAGGAGACTTCACCGATGGGCGGCCTTACCACTGCTCTTCTAGCCGCGACCAGCGGGCTCCGTGCCGCTCAGACCGGGCTCGACCTGGTTTCGCGCAACGTGGCCAACGCCACGACGGAAGGATACACCCGCAAGTCCGCGCCGCAGACCCCCCTGATCGTCGGCGGCGAGGGCCAAGGCGTTCGCGTCGGCCTGATCGAGCGTCAGGTCAATAGCCGGCTGCAGATCGAGGTTCGCAACGGCCTTTCGGAAACCGAGGCGCTGCGCGTGCGGGACGACTTCCTGAGCAGGTTCGAGCTGAGCTTCGGAAAGCCGGGAGACAACACGACCATCTCCCACTATCTCCACGACCTCGCGGACTCCTTCCGGCAACTTTCGACCAACCCGGACGTCATCACGACCCAGACGACGGTGATCTCCAAAGCGGAGACGTTCGCGCTGGGCATGAACGATGTCGCCGACCGTATCCAGGGACTGCGAACCGAGGCCGAGGACGCGATCAAGACGTCGGTCGACATCATCAACGCAAAGCTGGTGGCGATCGACGACCTGAACACGCAGATCGCCCAGGTGACGTCGCTCGGCCAGAGCGCGCCCGACCTGGAGGATCGCCGGGACATGTTCCTAAACGATCTCGCGAAGGAGATCGACATCAGCTACTTCAAGCGGAGCAACGGCGAGATCTGGATTCAGACCAAGAACGGCCAGTCGCTGCTGGACGTTTCGGTCCACACCCTCAGCTTCAACAACATCACCCAGGTGACGGCAAACCTCACTTATCCGCTGGGACTCGATGGCGTAATGGTCGACGGCAACGACATCACGCCGGACCTGACCGGAGGCCGCCTCAAGGGCCTGTTCGACCTGCGCGATACCATCCTGCCGCAGGCCCAGCTGCAGCTCGACGAGCTCGCCGCGAATACCACGACGCTTCTCACCGGACTCGGGCTCGAGCTGTTCAACGACAACGGCGTCACGTTCGACCCGCTCAACACGACCGGCTACGCCAATCGCATCACGATCAATCAGGCGGTGAAAGACGAGCCCTGGCGCACGCGTGATGGCACGGTGGTGCCGACCGAGAACCCGAACCAGGGCGACGTCACCATTCCGCTCACCATAATCGACATGTTCGAGGGGCTGCAAACCTTCCCGGGCACGACCGGATTGGGCACGAGCTTCACGCTCGAGGGCTATGCCTCGGCTTTCGTCGCATTCCAGGGCACCCAGCGGGCGAATACGTCCGACTTCCTTGAGAACAAGTCGGCGCTGACCGCCTCGCTGCAGGCGCGGCTGAGCAACGACAGCGGCGTCAATGTCGACCGCGAACTCGCGCTGATGATCGAGCTCCAGAACTCCTATGCGGCCAGCGCCAAGATGATCCAGGCCGTCAAGGAAATGTTCGACGAACTGCTTCGCGCCGTCTGACGCCGCGTACTAGGAGGCTGATCCATGGTATCGACCAACATCGCAACGGCGACCCAGAACAACATCCTGCGCGCGCGCATTCTGGAGATCCAGAACGAGATGATGCGCGCGCAGAATCAGGTCTCGACCGGCAAGAAGACCGATGTGTACAGCGGACTGCGCACCGAGGCGCGGACATCGATCAGCCTCAACAACAGCAAGGCGACCGTCGAGACCTACAAACAGACCATCTCGATGACCAAGGCCCGGATGGATACGATGGAGGCGGTTTACAAGCGCATCAGCGACATCGTCGTCGAGGTGCGCAATACGACGCTGCAGGTCATCGGCGCGGAAGCCACCGCAACCGGTTCAGCCAGCGCGACCCTGAAGTCGCTGGCCGAGAACCGCCTTGCGGAGATCGTGAATCTTCTCAATTCGGCGGTCGACGGCCGCCACCTGTTCGGCGGGATCGCCCTGTCCACGCCGCCGATGATTGATCCGGGATCGGTCGGTACCGCCGGCACGCCGCTCGACAACGTCGCTGCCGGTGCGCCGGCGCTCGCCAATACCGACCTCTCGGGCGCGGAACGCTACGTGGCCATCGCCGGCGCTAAAGACGCTACGACCGGCGCCGTTCTCGCCGGCAATACCGTCATCCCGGTAGCTGGGCCGCCCGCCGGCGTGCAGGCCGGTATGCAGGTGACATTCGAGGGACACGCGACGGCATACACCATCGCATCGGTCGGCCCCGGCAATCAGATCACCCTGGCCGCTCCGCTCACCGCCGGCGTAGCCAATGGCGAGGAAGTCCGCTTCGTCGGCATGGTCGACGAGAATGACCCGACCTTCTACTATCAGGGAGATCTCGCCGGTGCACAGATCTCGGCGCGCATCGACAATTCGTTTGATCTCGAGTATGGCGTACGCGGCGACGATCCGGCGTTCGCCACGATCATGGGCGCGCTCTACGCGCTCGCGACGTCCGATCTCACGACGACCACGGATGCCGGATACCGTCGGTTGGGCCGCCTTGCGATGAACGACCTTGATGCCGGATTCGACCAGCTGCAGGAGCATCTCGGCCTGCTCGGCGTCAAGCAGTCGACGTTGGAGCAGACCGAGAGCCGGCACACCGATTTCCTGATCGTCCTCCAGCAGCAGATCGTCAATGTCGAGGATGTGGATCCGGCTGACGCGATCTCGCGCTTCACGCTGCTGCAGAGCAACCTCGAAGCGTCGTTCCGCCTGCTCTCGTCCACGCGCGACCTGTCGCTCGTCAATTTCCTCTAACCGGTGCGCCTCCCGCGGGGCGAAGTGGATCGTGAACACGCGCGCGTCTCTCTCCGCCCAGGCTCTTCCGCACGCACGCCAGGTCCGTGAGGCGCTGGCGCTCGCCTATGCGCGGCACGCCTCAGGCCGCTTCACGGAAGCGGAGGCGATCGGACGCGCCGTCATCGCAATCGAGCCGCGCAACGCCCACGCCCTGCACCTGGTCGGCGAAGTCGCTCTGCGCCGCGGCGACGTCGATACCGCCTTGCGGTTCGTAGAACAGGCGACCGTAAGCCAGCCGCGCTTTGCCGAAGCGCACAACACGCTCGGCGCGGCGCTCAAGGCCGCCGGCCGGCTCGAAGAGGCTATGAAGAGCTATCGGACGGCCGTGCGGCTGAAACCCGATTTCGTCGACGCCCACAGCAATCTCGGCGAACTGCTGATCGTGAGGGGACTGTCCGGAGAGGCCGCGCTGCCTCTGCGAAGGGCGTTGCTGATCAATCCCACCCACCTCCAGGCGCTCAACAATCTCGGAACGGCCCTGATCGACCTGAACCGGCTTGAAGAGGCCGTTGTTGTCCTTCAGCGCGCCGTGGGACAGCGGCCCGATTTCGCCGCAGCCTGGACCAATCTGGGGCGCGCCCTGCTCGGCCTTGATCAGCTCGAGGAGGCGGTCACGGTACTGGAGCGCGCGGTCGGCCTGCAGTCCGGGCCCGGACTCGCCGCCGCCCTCACCAACCTCGGCAACGCCCGCCGCGGCCTCGGCCAGCCCGATCTTGCCGCCGACGCACATGCCCGCGCCATTGCCCTGACGCCGGACCAGGCGGACTGCCACCTGAATTACGGCAACTCGCTCCGCGAGCTTGGCGATCTTGACGGCGCAATCGCCGCATTCCGGCGCGCGGTCGCACTCGCACCCGATTTCGGATTGGCGCACAACAATCTCGGTTGGGCGCTGTTGCAGGGCGAGTCATGGTCGGAAGGCTGGGCGGAGTTCGAATGGCGCTGGCGGCTGGGCGACAATCCGGCGCTGCGCGCGCGCCACCGCCTGCCGCTCTGGCAGG